>NZ_CP147918.1:0-1200000 GCF_039645975.1 Sulfurimonas sp. HSL-1716 | reverse complement strand
ATCATCGTAGCAGGTGACGGTGACGGTCTTGCGATCGGCGGTAACCATACGATTCACGGATGTCGCCGTAACATAGATCTTAACATGATCCTTATCAACAACTTTATCTACGGACTTACAAACTCTCAAACATCGCCTACGACTCCAAGAGGTATGTGGACGGTAAGTCAAAAGAACGGAAACATTGACCCGACTTTCAATGCTTGTAATCTGGCGATGGGTGCAGGTGCTTCATTTGTTGCCCGTGAAAGTATGATCGATCCTAAAAAGCTTGAGAAGATCTTAGTAAAAGGTTTTTCACATAAAGGTTTCAGTTTCATAGAGGTATTGTCAAATTGTCATATCAACCTCGGACGTAAAAACAAAATGGCAAATGCTATGGAAAATCTTTCATGGATCGACAGCATCACTACGCCGCTTAAAAAATGGGAAGCTCTTTCAGATGAGGAGAAACAAAACCAATTACCGACAGGCGTATTAAGAGAAGTCGAGCAAGAAGAGTATTGTGAGATGTATGCACAGATCCAAGATGCTGCTCAAAAGAAACGCGGAAAAATCACACAAGCTGATTTTGCTAAGAAAATATAAGGAGTCATAAATGAGAAATACTTTACGCTTTACAGGAGTAGGCGGGCAGGGTGTTTTGCTTGCCGGTGAAATTATGGCTGCTTGTAAGATCAAAGACGGAGGATACGGATTAAAGACTGCAACGTATACTTCTCAAGTTCGTGGGGGAGCTACCGTCGTTGATATTACTTTGGACGACGATGAGATCCGTTATCCGTATGCAAATGAAGGTGAGATCGATTTTATGCTTTCAGTTGCTAACGTCAGCTACAATCAATTCAAAAACGGTGTTAAACCGGGCGGAATTATCGTAGTCGATCCGAACCTTGTTCATCCGACAGATGAAGACCGTAAAAAATGGGTGATCCATGAGATCCCTATCATTACTATCGCAAAAGAAGAGGTCGGAAACGTTATTACACAATCCGTTGTTGCTCTTGCGATCACAAATACGATGACAAAAGTTCTTCCAAAGCAATCTCTAATAGACACTATGCTTTCAAAAGTACCTGAAAAAGTTCATGCAGCGAACAAAAAAGCTTATGAACTGGGTGAAAAATATGCCTTAGAGGCTATGGGCAAATAATCATACGATTATATTGACTACCGAGCAGTCCCTATGCGGGACTGCATTTTTTTTGACACTTTCATTAATATTAAATAGTATTATTATGCTTTGACACTTTCCCAAAAAAAATCAACATGTTTTTCAAACTGCGTAGAGAGATTGGTCGTAGATTCGTTGTCTATGCGAAGAAGCGTCACATGGAGGCGAAGGTAGAACAGGGGAGAGAGAAATTCGTTTGCCATCAGTATCGGATCGCTGGATCTCACCGACCCCTCCTGCATCATCGTAAAAAACACTCCTGAGAGAGCTTTGATGTTTTTGTTATGAAACTCATTTATAAAACCTTCTCTTAACTGTTTGTTTTGAAAGAGTTCTATCATCAATATTCGAAACAGACTCTCTTTAGCTTTGTCGAAAGTTATCAGTTTGAATTCCATTGCAAACTTATGCAGATATGATTTTGGATTGCTTAACTGCACAGAAGTGAGAGCAGGGCTGTCCTCTTTATTAAACGGCGTAGAGAAGATCTCTGAAGCTACGCTTAGAAATATCTCCTCTTTGTTCTTGAAATGATTATATAAAGCGCTTTCTCTTATCCCTACTTCTGCTGCAATCTTTCTCACAGAAGCATTTTTATATCCCAGCTGTGAAAAAAGCTTCATCGAAGCATCGAGTATCTTTTTTTTTGTCGGATTTGTTTCGTTTTTATCCCTATTTTGCGGCATTTGAAGACCTTTTTGCGTTTATAATGTGAACAGTTGTTCTTGAAAAAATATCCTTTTATGAACAACTGTTAATGTAAATAAAATTATATATGAACAACTGTTAATATATCCTTAGTTTGAAAAGAACACTTGTTCACTTATATGCAAAACAGTAAATTTATATATATTTGGTTATCATTATGCAGGTACAACAAGTTGATGCTTGAGCACAGGTTCAAGAGGAAAGTCCGGGCTACCGTAAGACAGGGTTCCATTTAACCAATGGCCATAGTAATATGAGGGAAAGTGCAACAGAAAATAAACCGCCACTTATAAATGCAAGTCAGCATTTTGGTGTTGAGTTGCGAAAAAGCCGAAAGCTTTTTTGTGCTTCAGTGCCATAGCGGCTAGCGTAGTTTTACCGGGCTTTTGCTCAGAAAAACGTTCCAAATAAAGTGGTAAGGGTGAAACGGCGGTGTAAGAGACCACCAGTGCCTATAGTAATATAGGCAGCTTGTAAACCCAACCCGGTAGCAAGAAACAGATGGTTAGCGTCTTACAAAGCTACTGTTTCGCTAGAGTTGATCTGTAAAGATCAAAGTAGATTAATATCACTATAACAGAACCCGGCTTACCGTTGTACCTTAACATAAAAAAAAGAGAGCAGTCTTTCTCATATTTTATAATATGAAGCCATCAGACTATTTATTCTACCCGGTTTCTTCCACGCTCTTTGGCGAGATAAAGCTTTTCGTCTGCCTGAGTGACGTATTTGTCGATTGTTTCTTGACTGATAGGTGTTTTATTGTCCACTATGATCGATATTGTCCCGATGCTTACAGTATATTTGATCGAAATACCTTCAATATCCACTTTTGCCGCAGCAGTTGCATCACATACTTTTTGAGCGAGTACGAGAACCTCCTCTTTATCCGTCATGGAAAGCAGGACTACGAACTCTTCGCCGCCGAATCTAAATATATAGTCCGACTTACGAAGCGTGTGCTCCAAGACATTGGAGAAATGCTGTAAAACAATATCGCCGACGGCATGCCCGTAAGTATCGTTAATACGCTTGAAATTATCCAGATCGCACATCATCATCGCAAACTCTCTGCCCGCAGCTTTTGCAATGTCGAGTTTGTTTATCATGATCTTATTGAACAATCTCCTTGTCAACAGGTGGGTAAGGGGATCTTTCGCACTTTCTTCGATCTCATTTAAAAAGGCAATCTCGTTACCGATCTCAAGTGAATAATAATCGATTCTCTGCATAAGATGAATAAGAGTAGAAGGGCGTACGTTTTCGCTTCTGCAGTGGCTCACGACGTTTGCTGCTAAGTCATGCAGGTTGATATGCAGTTTTTCTATAATTTTAAAATGGGATGTTGAGATCAGATATGAAGTGGTCGCGCTGTGCATCCATTTGCCGAAATCACAAAGATTAGGGTTTAACTGAGGATATGCATCATCCTTTTGATTGTTTTGTATATATAAGATAAGATCGATTATCCATCGTATATGGCTTTCGTAGTGTATCATGAACTTTTTGTCCGGCATGGCCGCGATATGAGACAGACGCAGCTCGTTTTTCAGTTTCAGCTGTTTTAAAAACCTTTGCAGATACAAAACAGTGATGCGGTTCTCATGGTCGGTAAAAAAATGGTTTATCTCATTGATATATTTCAGATCGTGTTTTTCTAGCAGGCTGCCCAGGAGATTCCGTACGACAGTGATCAGTTCGCTGTACAAAAACAGATAGGATATCTCATGCTCGATCGTGAAATATACCAGCTCTTTCGTGTTTTTTTCGACTTCTTCTCTAGTGGGCGAGAGCAGAAGCTTTAAAAAGAGCTTTTTATATTTTGTAATAATACCGGTATACAAAAGATCTTTTGAGTTGTCAAACTGAAGACTTTCCAAACTTATGTTAAAGTCGTGTACGCATCGTTCTATCTCAGGGAAATATTTTTGTATTATCTGCATGGGAGACTCCGTTGAATTATTTGAATTCATTATACCTATATTTTTTACAGAAGAGTATAAATAAATTATTTTCAAGAGAATTTACATTATGTTAACCAAAGTATGTTTCGCAGGCCGATACTCTTTACAATAACGGCTTTATCATATATTCATATATAGAAAACACTATTTCCACTGCAATAAGCCAGATGATTATCCACTCCAAAAACTCGCTTGATTTTTGGTTTATCATATCGGTCGCAAATTCGACGGATTCTTTTAAGTACGATATCTTGTATTCTATGACGTCAAAGCGTGATTTGAGTTCTAACTGCAAAGAGAGCTGATTGTATAAAGATTCCAGCTCGGGATCGTCCCACAGGATGTCGGGTTTATCTAAGAGATAAAGCTGATTTAAGATATGAAATCTCTCTTTTGCTATGGAGCTTGCGAATTTCATCAGCTTTGCCCTATCCTTCACTTTAAGCTGCTCTATCTTTTCATACAGCGTTTTGCTCTCATCCATCTTTTTTTCCAGTGACAGCTCTTTTATCTCAAGCCCTACGCTTTGAGAAAGAGCCAAAGAGATGATTGAGCCCACAGATTTGTTAAATCGATCATATTTGATAGTATTTTCGTCGATCTGCGGTTTGGTATACTCTTCATTGACTATCATCATATAGTCTTGGTTTATGAGAGCTGTTTTATAGTGCTCGGCTTGTTTTATGCCCAGTCTTGAAAGAAAAGAGATTATCTCTTCAAATGAGAAGTTACAAAAAGTGATCACGCCGAAAGAGGATACGAAGATAAGTTTGTCGTTTGTGATCTCCCCTACAAGAGAGTTTTCGATCCGGCTTAGTACCATCCCCGGAAATTCGCTTTCAAGCTCTCTTTTTGATACGGTATTAGGTATCTCTACACATACAAATAAAATATTTTTGTTCATTCTAAGCTCCGCAATACCGCTATTGTATCACAATCTGTAATATTGTTCTCTTATCCTCTTTTCAAGCTTTTTGGAGTCTATAAGATATCTGTTTACGAGATTGTGAAACTGTTTTGAGTGGTTCATATATTTTATATGGGCAAGTTCATGAACGATGACGTAGTCGATAAGTTCGCAGGAGAGCTTTAAAAGGTTCGTATTAAACGTGAGTTCCTTTTTGCTATCGCAGCTTCCCCATCTTTTTTTCATCTTTCTGAACTTGATGTTTGCCGGATAAAGCTCCATCAGAGTGCTGAAATACTCCACCCTGCCCGGTATATGGCTTTGCGCCATCTCTTTATAATATTTATCGTAACTGATCAGTATATTTTTTTGTGTGGGCATTCGAAGCTTTTGCAGTTTTTCTTTCAGGCTCGATGCTATTTCATGATCGATACTGTATACTTCGCCAAATATCAAAACTTCATCCTCTATGTTCACGTCTATCTTCTCATATTTTTTTATATGATCGATCTTTTTTATGATCCACTCATATTTGTTTTCTATCAGGGTATAGATGTACTTTTCCGATTTTACGGGAGTTTTAACGACTACTTGAGTTGAAGGAAGGATATTTATATAACTGTTTTTTAATCTCGGATTGTATTTGTATCTTATATCCAAACCAAAGATATCGAGGCTATTCATAAGGGATCGGGTCTGTCACGCCTGCTTGTTCAAAACCGTTCAAGCGTAGTCTGCAGCTGTCGCAGATGCCGCAGGCTTTTGCTTCGTTCTTATAGCAGCTCCAGGTAAGTTCAAGAGGAACGTTTAGTTTTAACGCTTCTTTGACGATCTGTGACTTTTTAAGATGAACCAAAGGCATATGGATGGTTATGTCAGTCTCCTCTTTCGTACCGAGGTTTATGCTTTGCTGCATGCTTTTTATATACTCTTCTCTGCAGTCCGGGTATCCGCTGCTGTCTTCCTCGACGACACCGATGCTTATCGCCTGTGCACCCTCTTTTTCGGCGATTGCCGCTGCCATGCTCAAAAATATGCCGTTTCTAAAAGGCACGTACGTCACGGGGATACCGGCTTCGATCCCGCCTGTAGGGATTTCAATGTTCGTATCGGTCAATGCGGATGCTCCGAGCTCTTTGAAAAAACCTATGTCCAAGTCGTATTTTTTTTCTACTCGGAGAGCTTTACAGATATTGTTAAAACATTCAAGCTCTTTTGCTTCGGTTCTCTGATCGTAGTTAAAATGGACGGCAATGATGTCAAATCCCTGCTCTTTCATCATATAAGCACTCAGTGTCGAATCCATACCGCCGCTCATGATACAGACGGCTTTTTTATTTTCAATCTTATTCATACTTGAGATTTTAGCATATTATTGTTCGGTCTTGCCGTTTTTCTTTTCTATCTCAAAATACAGATTTACGGCCTTGGAGGCTTCCAGTAATGATTTCATGGATATATTTATATTTCTGTTTATATTCAAAAGAGCCAGCATGTATTTTTCGTTTACGTTGTCCTTGCTGACAAGCTGCGTCGTTTTTTTTGTGATTTGACGGCTCTCTTCATCGGCTGTCGTAAATTTTGCAAGAGTTTTTTCCAGCGGCCATTTCTCATTCATATAGTTGACAAAGACAAGTATTATGTACACGAGGTTGCTTCTGATCTCATTATACATATTGTGAAGCGAGATGTTATCGTTGTCAAACAGGTCATCGATATTGTTTTTTATATCCTTTAGTGTTTTTGCCGCATACCCTATCTCTCTCGCGGAAGTAAGCAGTATATCGATATTTTGACTTTGTTCGGGAGTAAGATTTTGCTGGTTAAGAATATTTGCGAACTCTACGGTACCTATCTCTATATCTTTGAGATTCTCATATACTTTTTTATAGTCGAAATCTATGAATTTTTGATTGTTCGATATTGTGTCTTTGACATCATATTTGCCGTTTAGTACATCATCGGGACGTATATGTGTAAGAAGCAGACCGAATTTCAGTGTTTTAACAAAAAGATGGCTTATCTCGTTGCGCAGTGCGACCAGTGCGGTATCAGGGAATTTCGGATCAGCAAGGTGGATATATCGCGTGGGCAGCTTTTCGTTCGTTTTAAACATAAGCTGCAGATATTTTGTCATTGCCGGTATGAAATAGATCAAAAGCAGTATTCCAAACAGGTTGAATATCGTATGAAAGAGTGCCAATGCAGTCGTTTTGTCGCTATGCAAAGAAAGAGTCTGCATTAAAAAAGTACTTAAATAAGGCAGAAGCAAAAAAGCAAAAAAAGCGGTTATAAAATTGAACAGAAGATGCGCCATCGCAACACGCTTTTTATCGGGAATACCGCCGATAGCACCCAGCAGGGCCGTTACAGTCGTGCCTATGTTTGCCCCGATGACCATCGCTGCGGATTGCTCGAAGGTCAGAATATTCGCGTATAAAGCACTAAGTATGATGGCAGTTGTTGCCGAGCTCGACTGTATGAGTGCCGTTATGATAAATCCAAGCCCGATGAACGCGATTGGCGGATAGTGCGTATATGAAGCCAGATCGAAATTCTGTCCCAGTGTTTCTATGGAGTTTTTCATAATCTCCAGACCGAAAAAGAGTAGTCCGAAGCCGATAAGCGTCTTTGCTACGGCTTCTATCTTTTTATGAGACGAGTTTAATATCAGCATAAATCCGCCCAGCCCTATCATCGGCAGCGCAAAAAGCTCTATCTTTACTTTAAACCCTAATGTGGCCACTATCCATGCCGTTACCGTCGTTCCGAGATTTGAACCGAAAATGATCCCTATCGCCGATTCCAAAGGAACAAGAGAGGTGCTGACAAAGGAAAGTGTCATAAGTGTAACGACGGAGGAACTTTGCAGTACTGCCGTTGCCAAAGCACCTGTCAACAGTGATTTTGATCTTGTCGAAGTCGAATTTTTTATCCATTTTTTAAATCGTATACCGGCGAGCTCTTTTAATGCGATCTCCATATAAAACATTCCAAACAGGAACATTCCCAGACCGGAAAACACTTCAATGACCATATTTAACATTCATATTTCCTAATATCAAAGTTCTTTATCATGAAACCTCTTTAGTATCTTATCAGCAACCCTAAAAGAGTTGGCATAAATTGTCCAAGTATAAGGGACACTGCCTCCCGTGGGCATAAACGAAGCATCCGTGACATAAAGATTGTCAAGCGCGTGCGCTTTGCAATTCCTGTCTAGCACGGAGTTTTCTTCGTTATTGCCGAAACGGCACCCTCCCGCAACAAGATTGGGCGGAGGAGCGCTTGAGATGTTTGATCTTATTTCGACCGCTCCCATCTCTTTTAAGAGAGTTTCGGCTTTTTGCGCAAGAAAACTGCCCACTTCGATGTCATGGTTGTGCGAGTTTAAACGTATCTTGGCGACGGGAACACCCCATTTGTCTTTTACATTTTCATCAACACCGACAAAGCAGTCATCCGTAGGCAGCCAATCATTAAATACTTCAAAAACAAACTTTCTCGACCGTATAAAGGCATATTTTATCCTCTGCTGCAATCTTTCTCCCCAGATCAGGTTGAGATCTTTGTCATAAACCTCTCCCATCGCCCTGTTTGTGGGATTTGCATGTTCAAACAAAAAGTCGATTGTGCCGCCTTTTATCTTTTTGCCCTCTTGTTCAAACTCATACCAATCCTGCAGCGAACGGTTTACAAACGCGCCTCGCAGCAGCAGTACATTCTGTTTTTCTTTTGGCAGGTCCTCAAACCTGAGTCTGCCCTCACCGCTTCCGCCGGCTGAAAATATAAGATTTTTGCCTACCTGTCCGTAGTTGTTTAAAAGACCGTTTTTAAAACGGCTGCTTTTCGAATTTAACAGCAGTCTCGAGCTTTCAACGGCCTGAGCGGCCAGTACGAAGAGTTTTGCTTCTGCATGAAGAGATCGTCCGTTTTTATTATAGTAGTGTATTTTAGTAGCTTTTTTTCCGTCGTTGTCTATCTTGTATACGAATGAATCACTTAAAATAGTGCAGTTCCCCGTTTTTAAAGCTTTGTTTAAAAGTGCTGAACGGGCATTGCCTTTGGCACCCGTAGCGCATCCGTAGCTGCCGCAGAAGTTCGAATATGAACATCCTTTACGTTCAAGAGCATCCGAAGGAAGAACTGCGCGTGCCGTAGGTATGGAATAAAGCCCAAGTTTTTGACATGCCGTATCAAACCATGACGAGATAGGATGTTCCCAAGTAGGTTTAAAGGGATACTCAGCCGACGAGCGGGGCTCTAAAAACGGGTGCTTTACCACTCGTCCTGAAACGCCCACTATCTTTTCGACTTTGTCATAGTAGGGTTCAAGCTCTTTGTAGTCTATCATCCAGTCGACTATGTTGGCTCCTTCTATCTTGCCGTAAGTAGAAAGAAGTTTGAAATCGTTTGGTTTCATACGGTGAAAATATCCGCTCATAAGGTTTGACGAACCGCCGACCATCGAACCGTTCCAAAAGTTCCAGCCGCTTTTTCTGCTTTCAACGGCTTCCCATTCTCCGTCGCTATTTTGCGTCTCTATAACATGCTGCTCCTCATCGAGCGGCGGAGTGTAGATGTCTCTTCTTGAGACGGCAAGCTCGTCTTTAAAAAAATCTTTTTCCGTGTAGTATCTGCCTTTTTCCAGTACCAGAACCCTTTTGCCGGCGCGTGAGAGTTCATATGCGATAGGCGCGCCCCCTGCTCCGCTTCCGATAATGCATACGTCATACATATCTGTTTACCTTTAAAGGACGAGGCAGACCCGGTTTGTAATCAAGCCATAACCAGCCTGTTTCATTTATATTTGCGCCATAGACCGGATCGCTGAACATGGCCTCGAGCGTATAGTTCATCAGATACCATAGCCAGGTGTCCCCCCACTGTTTTTGCGATATCGTCTTGAGTATTTTCTGTCTTTGATCGGGTGAAAGTTCTATATAGTTTTTTATATAGTGGTTCTGTGCCTTTTGATTTATCCAGCCTGTTCCGTTTCTTAGTATTTTTTTCTTCTCTGCGGGAACTCTTTTGTCTTGCATAACGGCTTTTAAAAAACCTATTACATTGAAAGAGTGGGGATTTGGCATTCCTACACCGGATGGGAAAAGATCGTTTATTACCATAGAGATGGTCTGGTAAGGCTCTTTTAGCACGGATACCTGCAGAGCATACGAACCTGCCTCTTTGGCAAATACCGTGCTGCTTAATAAAACGGCGGAATACGCAATAAATTTTCTTCTCTTCATATCGTAATAGTATCATATAAGGTTTTTATTTTTAATATTTATTTTGATCCGGCCGATATATTAAATGTGCAAATATAGTGTGAAAGGGTAAATTATGGACGCAGTTACAAGTTCAAATGCTCCGGTTGCGGCACAAATATATGCTATGAAAAAAAGTCAGGATGTTGATGAAAGAGCTGTTATGGATGTTTTAAATAGCGCCTCTGTTCAAAACAACAACCTTAAAGACGCAAAACTTCAAGACTCTGTAGCACAAAAGACAGGCTTGGGGCAAAGTTTAGACCTTTTGGCATAGTTTTTACAGATAGTTTTTCTATCTGTAACTGCATTTACAACTCTTCTTCGATATAATTCCGTATGATTGATTTTGATAACAGAACCCCGTATAATCTTGATTTAACCCGGATCGAGTCGATAGTCAGAAATCTGACGGACAAAGAGATCGAACTTATCCTTACAAACAATGAAGAGATACATGCCATAAATAAAGAGTTCAGGAGAATAGACGCTCCGACCGATGTTTTGAGCTTTCCTTATGAAGAGATGCCCTCTTCTCCTCTTGGAAGCATCGTTATCTCGTATGATTATGTAGAGAGTGCTTCTAAAAAGTTTAATCATTCGCCGGATGACGAATTTGCTCTTCTTTTTATACATGGGCTGCTTCATATCCTTGGATTCGATCATGAAAGCGATAACGGCGAAATGCGTCAAAAAGAGAACGAAATTATTAAAGAGTACGGTCTGCCCGAGAGCCTGATAGTCAGAACAGAAGGATAATAATGGATTTTATCATATTTATAATATCTATGGCAGCTCTTATATACGGGGCGGATTTCATTATAAAAGAGTCAGAGCGAATAGCCCTTCACTATAATATATCGCATTTTGTGATCGGCGCTACATTGGTGGCCTTTGGAACGTCGCTGCCGGAGATGGCGGCATCCATGATGGCGTCATATGCTGGGAAAAGCGATATGGCGGTAGCAAATGTCGTAGGAAGCGTGACCTTTAACATTACACTTATACTGGGTCTTGTGTTTTTTATAGCAAAGAAGATGAATCCCAAAAGAGATCTTTTCTCGATCGACAGCGCCTGGGTGGTCGTACCCGTTATCATATTTCTGCTGATGATCCAAGACGGCAAGATAGGAAGATTTGACGGCTTTTTGTTCATACTGATGATGGTCTCCTACCTGACGTTTCTTTTTACTCATGCAAAGAGCGATCTTGACGGAAGTATCGATGAGGAGCTGACAAAAGAGAAGTTCAACTGGATAAAATCCATCACTTTTCTTATTATCGGGTTCGTATTTGTGATCGGCGGTGCAAATTTCGTCATTGAAAGCGGATCGAACATAGCCAGAACTTTCGGTGTAAGCGAGTGGATCATCGGATTGTTCTTGATATCGCTTGGCACAAGTCTGCCCGAACTCGTCGTTTCGCTTGTCGCGATAAAAAAAGGAAACGCAGATCTAAGTGTCGGCAACATCATAGGCTCAAATGTCGCCAACTTCTCGATGGTGCTCGGAGGCGCGTCACTGCTGCACCCTTTGACGGTAAGTCTTCATGACAACTTCTTTGATATCATGATCATGACCGCGGCATCTTTCACGCTTCTTTTTATTATTGCAAACAGACTTTACAATAAAGCGGGAGCGATATTTTTACTGATCATACTTGCTCTTTTCATTCAAAATTCTTTTAACGCATTATGATCTTAAAAGGGTCTTGAAGCTTTTTTAAAATGCTACTTCTTTATGTATCCGTCTTGTAAAAGTTTATTATATATCTTAGAGACGATATCTCCTGCAGCATGCCCTCCATGTCCGCCGTGTTCGACTAAGACGGTGACGACGTACTGAGGATTTTTATAAGGCCCGTAAGTCGTAAGCCAGGCATGAGAACGCGTATAGTATTTCATTTCATGCTCTTGAAGCCTTTTTTTGGTTTCCTGCGAGATCCCGACGACCTGTGCAGTACCCGTCTTACCGGCGAGTCTGATTTTTGTATGCAAGAACGGAGTCGCCGTACCATGATCTGCGTTACAGACGTCGTACATTCCCTGTCTTATTATATTTATCTTTTTCTTTTCAATTTCGTTTAGTACATCTTTAAATACCGGCTTTACCTCTTTGTTCCCTATCTTTTTTGCAATATGAGGCGTAACCAGTTTGCCTGTAGCGATAAGGGCGGTAAGCTGTGCGACCTGCATAGGAGTAACTAGAAAATCCCCCTGCCCGATCGCCGTATTTAAAGTTTCTCCTATGTACCATGGTTGATTATATTTCTTTCTTTTCCATTCACGGCTGGGAACGGTACCGATGAACTCATTTGGCAGGTCTATACCCGTTTTTTCTCCTAAACCGTATCTGAGCATACCTTTGCTCATAGTTTCTATTCCCGTATTGACGCTTGCTTTATAGAAATAGTCGTCGCAGCTCTCTCTGATCGCCTTTCTTATATCCGTTCTTCCATGCCCCTCTTTCTTCCAACATCTGAAATTACGGTTTGAGACGATATAGCTTCCCGTACAATTGACTCCCCATCTCTCATTGAGCGCAGTGGTGATGAAGATCAGCCCCAAGCCTATTTTTACGACCGAACCCGGAGGATAAAGACCGTTTATCAGTTTGTTCGTAAAAGGGGCATCTATATCCTCTATAAGCTGTTTCCATCTTTCTGTCGAGATCCCCGAGACGAAGGTGTTAAGATCATACTCAGGGAAGCTTCCCGCCGCTAAGACGGAACCGTTGACATCCATGACTATAACGGCTCCCGATTCGTTTTTAAACATATCGGATATATATTTTTGCAGATTCATATCGATGGAGAGGATAAGTTTGCGGTTTTCTATCGGATTTTTATGATAAAGTTCCTGTATCTCCTCGTTTTTGGCACTTACTTTTACTTTTCTTTCTCCCGCTTCGCCTTCTAAAAAAGTGTTATAGTACCTTTCGATTCCGTTTTTCCCCACGGAACCTATGATTGAAAGCAAAGGATCCCTGTCTATATCGTTTTGATTGGCGTTTGACACATATCCTATGATATGCGAAGCCGTGTCGTTATAAGGATAAAAACGTTTAGGAGATGAGATGATATGGATATTGTCCCGCAAATTCAAGATCGAATATACGGGCATAATGTCCTTGTAGGAGATAAAACTGGCAACCTCTATATAGTTCTGGTTGTAATATGAGTCTTGTTTCATATACTCTTTTTTCATTTTCTCTTTGTCAAGAGAAGGGATGTATTTGACCAGCGTGTCCAGTTCGTCGTCAAGTATGGGCATATTTTTTTCGCTGCTCAAATGCGGAGCGATCTCTATTTTAAATCCAAGTTTGTTTATGGCTACAGGATTGTTGTTTCTGTCTAGTATCTCCCCTCGTACAGGAGATATGAGCTCTGTTTTAATGGTATTTTTATCCGACAGGTCCTCATAATACTCATTATGCTGGATTGCCAGATAGAAAACTCTGACGATCAGCGATATCCAGGCAACGGCAAAGATAAGAAGTATTATTTTAAGCCTCAAGCCAGATCCCTTTTGAGTTCCAATCCTGGAATATCAGAATAATGACAAATTCGATGATAATGTAATAGATGACGTATAAGTTAAGATCGGGCGGGTTTAACAGAAACATTTGAGAAAGCACCAGAGCAAAGAGATAATATCCGATATATGCGATCAAGACCAGTAAAAACTTGACACAATTCACGCATTGGATATATTTGTCCAGTTTTAGAACCAGAAACCTATATATAAAAGTAAAATAGACGATAGAACTAAAGAGTATATAGTCTTTTTGGGCTTCGAACAGGATCAAAGCCAATGAAGCCGCAAGTAGGGTCACCGTATCGTCGTTTTTTATCGCATTTATAAAGATGACGAACAAAACGGCGAACAGCGGAGGCAGGAACAGATATATGCTGCTTAAGCTTTCATATATCAAAAAGAGCGTTAAATATATAAAAATATTTAAATATTTTTGATTAGCGATATTTCGTTGCATACTGGAAAATGTTTGCATTTAATACAATCTGCCCATATTTTATGGTCCGGTAGTGATTCTTTTGGAATTTCCATAAAGCCGAGCTTCTCGAAAAAACTTTGTTTGTATGTCAAAGACAAGACCTGTTTCAAACCTAAACCTTTTGCTTCTTCAAGGCATCTTTTTACGATTTTTGAGCCGATGCCTTTTGATCTGTATTCTTCTCGTATGATCAACGACCTGATCTCTGCAAGTGCAGGAGAATGTACATGCAAAGCACAAAAACCGACAAGTTTTTCTTCATCGAAGGCAAGCATATATGATCTTATATTGGTAGCGATCTCGTCATTGCTTCTAGGCAGAATGATACCTGCATCGACTTCAGGCTTTATAAGCTCCTGCATAGCTGCAATATCGTTTAAAGAGGCTTTTTTATATGTTATCATCGAGGATCTCCTCTTGCAAAATCTCGTATATCTCCGATACAAGCTTGGGTATTCCGCGCTTTTTACTGCTTGATACCATCAAAGCATTCGGAAATCTCTTTCTTAACGAACTCTGCTCTTTTTGGTTTAACTTGTCTATCTTTGTAAATACGGTCAGAATTATTTGCGATTCATTTGCGACATTTAGTAAAAAATCCGCTACGTCGGCATCTATTTCGAGTTCCGGATGACGGCAGTCGACAAGGTGGATAAAAAGTTTTATCTGTTCTCTTTGCGCTATATAATCCGTTAGGTTCTTTTCCCAATCATACTTCATAGATTTTGATACTTTTGCATAACCGAATCCGGGAAGATCGACAAATCTTGCAGATCTTTTTTCGCCGGCATCTCTGTCTAAAAAAGTTACGTCAAAATAGTTTATTAGGCGTGTCTTCCCAGGCGTAGAGGAAACTTTTGCCAACCCTTTATGGTTTGTAAGAGCATTTAGCAGAGAGCTTTTCCCGGCATTTGATCTGGCCATGAAGACGACCTCGTTCTGATTGCTTGAAGGAGGTGCTTTTTCTATATTGGGGGCTGATGTGATGAACTTTGCATCTACAATATCAACCATTACTTGCTCTCGTTTTTGTCTTTGATATTAAATATCATGATCACAGGTTCTTTATTTGCACCCTGTGCCACGGCTTTTCCGTCTATGGTATTAAGTATGACTTTGTCTCCGTCGATCTGTTTCTTTTCATTGATCTGGCGCAGGTGTACGTTCGTATAGAACTGATACTCTTTTATTTTCGGCAGATAGATCGCTTTTTGCGCTTTTCCTATATATGTCGAATTGTTGTCGGTTCTGACAAAAAACGATACATTCCCTTCTGCCAGCATTTTTGTAGGATCATGTTTTTCATCCGTATATATCGTGACCTTTGAAGCATTTAATTCGTCTACGCCTCTTTTTATTTTTACATCGCCTTTAAAAATGGCGATCCCCTGTTTTTCATCACCGTCAAAAGAGTTGGCGGTCACTTTTAATTCATTGGCAAATAGCACGCTTGAAGATAGAAGTAAAGCAAAAATCGTTTTTATTTTCATAGTTTCTCACTGTTTTTTAATTGATACACCGCAGACACGTCTTTTGAGGTGGCATGACCGTGTTTGCTGTCATACATCAGGCTGTTTCCGGTTATTCTATCATTATTTCTATATGAAATATATTTACTTTTGGTTTTTAAGACGCCTGTTCTTTGATTATAGTTCCCATCGTCACTTTTATAGGTCAATCCGTCAGCTCTTTTATAAATAAGATTTCCGTAAAGATCGACGATATAGTCTTTATAAATACCGAAATTTGATGTGATATTAGCGATCTGTTCTTTTGAATTATCGGTATAGTTTACATCAAATATCTCATATCTGTCCAGATATCTGTAGCCTTTCGTTCCTTGAAAGATACTTTTCAGCCCCTCTTTGTCAAGGTCGTATATAGTGAACTTGGTCAATTCGAGCTGCGCGATCTCGCCTTTATCCAGTTTTTCCATTTTCATAGGATGAAAGAAAAGATATATCATCGCCAAGCCTACGGATATATAGATAAAATAGAAGTTTATGTTCATATCCAAAGTTCCAAAAACCGTTCCATCTGACCGTTTTCTTTTATGACGATCTCGATCATCTCTCTAACAGCCGCATCTCCGCCTTTTCGTGTCAGGACATAGTCTACCATCCCTTTTACCTTATCGGCTCCGTCATTTGGCGTAAAGCTTTTCCCTACGCATGAAAGGAGTTTGTAATCATTGAGGTCGTCACCGATGGCAGCGACTTGATCAAAAGAGATGCCGATCTCTTCCAAAAGTTTTTCTAAAGTGGCTTTTTTGTCTTTTACGCCTTGATAAAGGTACTTTATGCCAAGTTCTGCGGCTCTGTTTTCAACGATCTTGGAATCTCTTCCCGTGATGATGGCGAGCTCACCGCCGAGTTTTCTCCAGCTCACTATCGCAAAACCGTCTTTGACGTCAAATTTTTTGATCTCTTCACCGCTATTTGTATATATAATACCGCCGTCGGTCATACATCCGTCGACATCCAAAACTATCAGCTTAATCATAAAACATCTTTTGTACTAGGTATCCCTACTCTTTCATTTATGGTTACGGCACGGCGAAGAGCCACCGCCAAGGCTTTAAAAGAAGCTTCGATAATATGGTGTTTGTTCTTTCCTCGCTGCTGAATTATATGTGCGCTGATCTTTGCGTTATACATTAGTGCTCTAAAGAACTCTTCGACAAGTTCGGTATCAAAGCTTCCCACTTTACCTGCCACATCAAGTTCATACACCAAGAAAGGACGGTTGCTAAGATCGATGTCGCAGCTCACGCATGCTTCATCCATCACGACATTGGCGTTGCCGAAACGTTCAAGTTTTTTTACGGGATAGATACATTCGGCTAAAAGCGAACCAAGGACGATCGCGACGTCTTCGACGCTGTGATGATCGTCTATATGGACATCGCCGCTGCATTTGATCTCCAGGTCCAAAAGCGCATGTTTTGCAAAACTTTCAAGCATATGGTCTAAAAAGCCTACTCCCGTGCTTATCTTGCTCTTTCCTTCTCCGTAAAGATTTAAAGAGATGGTAATATCTGTTTCTTTTGTTTTTCTTGTTTTGCTTATCATAAATCTATTCCTTTACTATAAATGCACCAGCAAACTGTCCGTTTGCTTTGTAGTCTCTGGCTTCTGCTTCGCTTTGGAAACCTTTCAGCCACACTTTGAACATTCTTTGTTTACCTGCCTGCATATCTTTTATGATAGTTTTGTACCCGTCTATACCGTCATATTTTTTCTGTGTTCTTATGGCGCCTTCTATGTTGCTAAAAGAGCCGATCTGAAGAGCAAACTCCGTTACGACTTCCTCTTTAGGTCCCGCATCAAGCTCTTTTTGTTTTGGGATACCCACTTTTCCTTTTCCGGCAAAACCGAGTACTTCAAGCGTCACCAAAGCAGTTCCCGTGCCAATCATATCTATTTTTGCAGCTGCTGCTTTAGACAGATCAATGATCCTGTTGTTTACGAAGGGTCCACGGTCGTTGATACGTACTATCGCGGATTTTCCCGTCGCTTTGCTTGTGACTCTTACGATCGTGTTCATAGGAAGAGTTTTGTGCGCTGCCGTCATATCGTACATGTTGTAAGTTTCGCCGTTGGAGGTCAGTTTTCCATGAAAATCGGGACCGTACCAGCTTGCGCGGCCAAAAAGCTTGTCACCTACGCTTACAACGGTCGGATAGTATCTTATTCCGCGGACCACATATGGACGCATGGTTGCTTTTGCATATCTTTTACTACTGCTTGGAGAATAGTTGTTGTAAGTGCTCGAGCCGCCGTAGTAGCGGACCCCTCTTGTGCTACAACCCGTGAAGACAGATAAAACAGCTATAAAGATTAGGATTTTATTCATTTAAGTACAACTTGTCGCCGATTTTAATAGTGTTGTTTTTCAGGTTGTTTACCGATTTTATAAATCCGATGCTTACCTTGTTCGCTTTTGCTATCGAATCAAGAGTATCTCCGTTTTTGACCATATAGTATTTTTTATCATGAAAACTATGTTTTGAGACTGCCACAGGGATGATAAGACGCTCTTTTAAAGAGAGTCTGTTGGTGGTCAGTTTGTTGAAATCTTTTATTATTTTGTAGGGAACTTTATATTTTTTACCGATACTGTAGAGACTTTCGCCCGCTTTGACCGTATGGACCATATAGATGTTTTTGATGCTTTCGGGATGATATTTCTGTTTGAACTCCGAAAGTTTTACGTATGGAATGTAAATATCGTAGGTTTTTACATCGGGCGGAGTAAAATCATAACTTAAATGATGGTTTAGAGCTTTTAGTTCTTTCAATGGAATACCGATCAGTTTGGAGATTCTCGATAAAGATTCCCCTCTGGCGACCTTTACCGTTGCCAGCGAATAAGCATTTCCGCGGTTAAGCAAAAATTCATACTCGTTGTCTATCAGATAGTCTTCATCGTTCCCTACCAATGCCAAAGCAAGAATCTTTCTGATATAAAGTCTGCTTTCGCGCGGGATATATCTTTTTTTATCATCCAAAAGTACTTTTAGATCATCCGTACCCGCTCTTTTTATAGCACGGCTGAGATACCCTCCTCCGCAGTTGTACGCGATCGCCGCCAGATACCATTTTCCGAATTTTTTGTGCAGATAAGTAAGATATTGCGCTGCAGCTTTGGAGGATTTTATAAGATCACGTCTTTCATCCACGTAATCATCGATTCTTAATTTATACAGTTTTGCGGTACGGGGCATAAACTGCCACATACCCGTAGCTCTTTTTTTCGAATATGCCTTAGTGGAAAAGTTGGATTCCGCCATGGCAAGATACAAAAACTCTGCGGGGACGTTGTACTCGTTGAGTACTTCTTTGATTCTGGGGATAAATATATAAGCATTGTCCATAGCTTGAAAAAAGTGTTTATATTGGTATCTTGCGCGTTCAGAAGATTTCATCTCATTTAGTTTTTCATCATACAGGAAGGATGAGTCTATGTCGAATGTCTTTAAAAGTTCTACGTCTTTATTGTTGTTCGTGCTGAACGTCAATGCAGCAAAAAGTGCATACGGAGCCAGTAAAATCAAAATAAATCTAAGCATAATATAACAATTTCCATAATAAAAAGTGTTTTATTTTATCTAAAAAGAGATTATTATTATATAAATTATATGTGCAAATTATATAATATTAAAGAATATGAAACAATTTTATCGCATTTTCTGTCGTTATATTCTCAATTTCATCGATATTTTTATGTAATAGTTCTGACATTTTTTTAGCGACAAATCTTGTGTAAGCGGGTTCGTTCCTTTCCCCTCTGTGCGGTGTCGGAGTCAAATACGGCCCGTCGGTCTCTATAACCAGCCTTTCCAAAGGAATTTTTGGCAGAACGTTGACCAGTTTTTTTGCATTGCTGAAGGTCAGTACCCCGCCTATACCGAAATAAAAGCCCTCTTGTGCTAGAGAAAGAAGCTGTTCATCGGCGTTGTAACAATGTAAAACACCCCCTACTTCGCCCGCTTCTTCTTCAAGAAGTATTCTTTTGGAATCGAGTGAAGCGTCGCGTATATGCACGATAAGCGGCTTTTTATACTTTTTTGCCAGTCTTATTTGTGCTTTGAAGACTCTTTCCTGCTCTTTTTTGACGATCTCTTTTTCTTCATGGCTTCCTTCGAGCCTAAAATAATCCATCCCGCATTCGCCTACGGCTACACACTTTTCATGCTGCAGATATTTTTCAAAATCAAAAGAATCAAATGCTTCAAGATCATACGGATGCACTCCTACGGCAAAGTAGATATTTTCATGTGTTTCTGCTATCTTTACTGCTTTTTCAAGGGTCAGAGGATCGGCACCGGGAATGATAAACCGCTTTACATCGTTTTGATACGCTCTGTTTATAACATCTTCAAAGTCATCGTCGTATCTGCCGTCATCCAGATGTATATGCGTGTCAATTATCATCTTTTTTTTCCTTGTTTTCATTTTTTAGATTTTTTACGTATTTTATATTCTTTATCATCAAAATTATAAAAAATATGGAGACTAACAGCGAAAATAAGGCTAATACAAGATTATTTGCCATATAAAAGTTAAAGCACAGCACCAAAGAGATGATGGAAATGATGAAGCACATCTATCTGCTTGCCTCCAGAAGCTCTTTTGCGAATTGGCGTGCTTCTTTTGTAATGCTCTCACCGCTGATAATGCGGGCTATCTCCTCTATCCTGCTGTTAAGATCAAGCTCTTTTGCAAAAGACTCATCGCCTTTTTTATGGATAAGAAAATGCTGATTTCCCATAGAGGTAAGCTGCGGCTGGTGAGAGATAACGAATATCTGAAAATATTTTGCAAGTTTGCGAAGCACTTTTGCAACGCTCATGGACTCTTCACCGCTTAGATTGGCATCTATCTCATCAAGCATCAAGACACCGCCGTTTTTGTTCATGAACTCTGATTTTAAGGCAAGTATGGCAAGACGCAGCCTGTTGAACTCTCCCGTACTTATCTTATCTAGTGCTGTTGAGTTCAACTCCAGTTCTATCCTGTCTTTTCCAAGCATATCGAGTCTGTTTTCATGCAGGGCCGCTTTTGCGTCTCTTAGGTAGAGGTCTTTTAGATATTTGTTTAGGTCGTCGTTGAAAGACTTTAGCTCTTTGGCTCTTAGCTCGCTTAGAGCATCTGCAAGTTCATTGACCGCTTTTTCTAAAACAGCATGCCTTTGTACCAGTTCATCTTTTGTGATCTCGATGTTCTCATATGCTTCAAGCTCTTTTATCTTCTGCTCTTTATACGCAAGCGCTTCTTGAATGCTTCCGTATCTTCTTTTGATGGCACCGAGCTCCTCTATGCGGTTTAGCACCTCTTCGACCTCTATATCCTCTAATGCCCCGAACTTTTCTTCTGCGTTATCCAATACGACTCTTAGTTCGTTCATTGCATCGTCAAAAAAAGCGCTGTCTGCATCCAGCAGATCAAGTGTACTCAAAACGTGATGCTCATTGTCAAAAAGAGATTTTGCAAGCTCTATGCTCTCTAACACCTTTTCTTTTTTGGAAAGCTCTTTTTTAATACTTAAAAGTTCTTCGTCTTCGCCCTCTTTAGGGTTTACCTCTTGGATCTTTTGTATCTCAAAAGCAGCGAACTCTTTGAGCTCTATGATCTTTTTTTCCTCTTCTTCTATCTTTTCAAGTTCCTGTTTGACTTTTTTGTATTCCAAGAAGCTTTCCCGATACTCTTTTTTGAGTGTGTCAAGCTTTTGTGTTTTGTGTTCTACACGGTTGTCCAAGATACAGAGGAGATTTTCGTTCTCAAAATCACTGTAGTCTCTTAGGCTCAGGTGCCTGAGATAGTTTGAACCGATATCCGACATCACTTTTTTAGAAACGCTCTGATTATTGATGAAATAGCGGGATTTCTCTTTTTTGATATGTTTAAAGACGTTTACGTCATCCTCTTCTATGCCCGTTTCTTCCAAATCAAGTTCCCAAGTCACGCTTGATTCGCAAAGAGAAGCCTCACAGCTGCTTGCACCCAGTGAAGAGAGAATGGAGTTCATGAGTATGGACTTACCGCTTCCGCTGGGACCGGTAAAGACGATAAGACCGTTTTTCAGCTCAAGCTCTACTTCGTTGAAACTCAGGTAATCTTTTAGGTAAAATCTCTCTATCATCTGTCAAACCTCTTTATTGTCTGCAATTATACTTTAAAACACTTATCTTAATTTTTATCAGTTTGACATATTTTTAGGCAGTAATATAAAAATATTGCATTTTGTTATTTTTTTAATCTATAATATTTTTTCAATGTAATATTGTTATACAACATTATGATAACTTGGAGTAATAGCAATGAATCAAATTCAAAAATTAAAATTACATTATGAAAATGATACAAAAGAAAAACTATCTCATATAAATCAAATTGAAGATTTAGAAAAAATCTTTGAAAGATTGCAAAAAAAATATTTAAACTTTACTTTTGAAACCTCTAAATCTATAACAAACCCTATGAAAATGACACAGATTAAAGTTTTAACTAATGCATTAATGAAAACTAATGAATCAATTATTGTACTACTTAAATCGCAACTATATATCGGTTCTGATCCTCTTGCACGTGTAGCACTAGAACATTCTATAAATTTATTATATTTATTAGATGATGATACAAATGAACGTTCAAAAGAATTTATAAGAAATTTTATTGATACAACTCTAAACAAATCTAAACAATGGTATCAACATTGTTTAAAAATAAATAATGAATATGCAATAAAAGTCTCTAAAGATAAAGTTGAAATGTTTGAACAAATTAAAAAAGAAAATAGTAAATTATATAATAATAAAAAAAGTAATTGGCCTGAGCTTTATAAAAGATTTAAAGTTTGTGGACATGAAGATGCTTATAGAACTTTATATGCTATGAATTCGGATTCTGTACATAGTTTAGCAGAAGATGTTTATAACTTTGGCACCGTTTTAAATTTTCCTATAGAACTACAATCTGTAGCCATTAAAAATTTTAAAGCAACAAATATTTCTTTATCAATTTATCATGGTATAAAAACATTATATTATTTTGGCTTAGTTTTAGTAAAACTATCAAGCAAATTAGATCAAGATAAAGAAAAAATAGAAATTATAAAATTAGTAAACTCTTTAGCTCCATTTCTAGTCATTCATGGAGAAGAAGTTGAATTTGAAGAAATTAATTGATTTTTTTACTCTCCCCAGCGAAGCTTCTCTTTTAAGACGTCAAAGTAGTTGAAATCTTTTTTGTGTATCAGTTTTGCCGGATTTTTTGCCAGCTTAATACTTATGGTATCGCCTGAGCCGAACTCATGTATATCCTGCCCGTCAACGATGAGCAGTGCCGATTTGTCCGGTGTTTTCATATCGATGCTGAAATGCCCCGGAAGAACGACCGGCCTTTGCGTCAATGAGTGCGGACAGATAGGTGTGAGCGAAAACACATTTGTAAGTGGAAAGAGTACGGGTCCGCCCGCTGAGAGGTTGTACGCCGTAGAACCCGTCGGTGTCGAAACGATGACACCGTCACCGTAGTATGTGTTGAACGCTTTGTCGTCCACCAGAGTCTCTATACGTATCATCTTAGAGATAGAGGGACGTGTGAGAACAATATCGTTAAACGCAAATATCGTATCTTCGGATTCGCTTGTTTTTATGGTCGCCTGCAGAACCGATCTGTGGTCTATGCGATATTCGCCTTTGACTAAAAGCTGAACGAAATCTTTCATCTCATCGACCGAAAGATCCGCCAAAAAGCCCAGTTTTCCGGCATGGACGCCAAGAACCGGGATCTGGTACTTGTACGATCTTCTTACCGTAGAGATCAGCGTCCCGTCTCCGCCGATACTTACCAAGATATCGCATTTTTGGCACAGGATGTCAAACTCCTGTCCCATGACGTCTATCATGCCGCCGCTGATGCTGTCGATGAAGACTTCGATACCATGTGATTCAAACACGTTTTTTATGTCATAAAATATATCTTTAAGTTCCGGTGTCGAAGGTCTGAGAATGATCCCGGCTTTTTTTATATCCGTTTTTTTCAAAAATGACTCTTTATATCTTTTTTAAACAATTATACACTTTTTTATGGTTAAAATCTAATGTGACGCATAAATAAAAGGATGGTGAGCCGCATGATGACCTTATCCGATTCTCCGCACTCTAAGACTCCCGAAGAACTTTACGAGATATTTGAGAGTTCAGAAGAAGGAATAGAAGCCGATGAAGCCTCCAGGCGTTTGAGAGTTTACGGTAAAAATGTACTCAAAGAGGAGAAGCGTTCATTTTTGTCTATTTTTATCGGTCAGTTTAAAAGCCCTATCGTCGCCGTTTTGATCGCTGCGGCGCTTCTTTCTTTTGCAATGGGACATACCACGGACAGCATTTTTATCGCAGGCATCCTTTTCATAAACAGTATTTTGGGGTTTTTTCAGGAGTATAAAGCCGAAACTTCCATCCGGGCGCTTAAAAAACTCACGGAGACTCATGCAAGAGTCGTAAGAATGGGGCTAGAAGCGCTTGTTCCTTCAGAAGAGATAGTTCCCGGAGATATCCTCCTCTTAGGCGAAGGGGATCTTATATCGGCTGATATCAGGCTTATCGAATCCCATGGACTGCAGGTTGACGAGGCAACACTCACGGGAGAGTCTGTGCCCTCTTCTAAAGATGCGGATAAAATATTTCCATCTCAAACCCCTCCTTATGAAAGAAAAAACATTCTTTTTTCAGGTACGCACATCATCAAAGGGACAGCCAAAGGGCTGGTTACCGCCACTGCAGAACATACTTATCTGGCAAGCATTGCCAAAAGTGCGCAGGAGCTTTCTCCCGATTCTCCTCTTACACGTTCTCTTTCCCTCTTTTCAAAGAAGCTTATCGTAGTTTTAGCCGCAATTTTACTGATCGTCGGTGCCGTGGGACTCATTCATGGATTAGGTATAGGCGATCTGGCCTCCGTCCTTATAGCCGAGCTGGTTTCCGCAGTGCCCGAGGGTCTGCCTATAGTCGTAACGCTTATTTTGGCTCTGGGAGCATATAGACTCAGCGGCCATAAAGTACTTGTACGCCATCTGCCTTCGGTCGAATCGCTAGGAAGCGCTTCTGTGATCGCAACGGATAAGACGGGTACGATCACTCAAGGATATTTATCCGTCAAAGAGACGGAAGTACTCGACAAAGAGGCTCTTAGGATGTGCGCGGCCTTGTGTAACGATGCTTCACAAGAACACGGTGATCCTGTCGATGCAGCGCTTAGAGTTTGGCTGGGGTCCGAATATGAACCGATAAGAAAACACAACTCCAGAGTGTTTTACCACCCTTTTGATCCAAAACTCCGTATGATGGCAACCGTCAATCAAGATCATCAAAAAAAAGAGCGGTTGTATATTAAGGGAGCCTACGAAGCGTTAAGGACAATGGCTGCAAACAGTGTGCAGGAACTCGAAAATCTGGATAAGGCTCATGATAAAATGGCTGTGACGGGGCTTCGTCTTCTGGCTTTTGGTATCAGTGAGGAAAATTGGGAAGATCCTAAAAAATGGAGTATTCGTATCGTAGGACTCATCGGTTTTGCAGATAGTGCAAAGGATGGTGTCGCCGATGCCGTTTCTCATGCTAAAAATGCCGGGATCAAGGTTATTATGATCACGGGAGACAACCCTTTGACGGCGCAAGTTATTGCCAAGGATGTTGGTATATGGCAAGAACAAGACAGAGTGCTAAACGGTACGGAAATAGAAGATATGACTGACGAGAGACTTTACGATACGCTCAAAAGATGCAGTGTTATAGCCCGCGCTCTTCCCGAGCACAAATACAGAGTCGTCAAGCTTTTGCAAAAAGAGGGTGAGATCGTAGCCGTTACAGGAGACGGAGTCAATGACGTCCCTGCCCTCAAGGCTGCTGACCTTGGTATCGCCATGGGCGGCGGAAGCGAAGCCGCAAAATCAACCGCAAAAATGGTAATAACCGATAACAATCTGGGAATCATAGTCGATGCGATACGTCAAGGCAGGATTATTACGGCGAACCTGAGAAAAGTCATATTTTATCTGCTTGCAACCTGTTTTGATGAGATTCTCCTTATCAGCACGGCAATCATAGCAGGCGTTCCTCTGCCCGTTCATGCTACGCAGATATTATGGATAAATATCGTAACCGACGGAGTGACGGACAAAACGTTTCCGATGTGCCGCCAAGAGGGAGATGTCATGAAAAATCCTCCCCGCAGGCTTGAAAAACAGTTTTTTGACCGTTGGCAGATAGCCAGAATAGCATGGGTGTCGATCGTTAATGCTTCTGTGACACTTGCCGTTTTTATCCATCTTTTAAACAATGATTATAGTTATGAAGCGGCTGTTACAGTATCTTTTTCCATTATAGTGACTTCACAATGGGTAAACGGTATCTTGGCGCAAAAAGAAAATGAACCTTTTTTACGCAATATAAGAAGAAGTTTGAGCATCAATCCTGCAATATGGATCGGAGTTGCTATTGGAATAGCACTTCAAAGTATTGCTCTTTATCTTTTCCCGCACTTGCTTCATTCTATATCGCCGAACTTTGAGATGCTTGGCTATATAGGAGGTGCTACGATTGGCGTGTTTGCTTTAATAGAGGGCTATAAATGGGTGGAGTGGATTTTAAAAAGAGCTGCTAAGAGATAGCTCTTTTCATCAGATATCCGTCCATGTTGTTCGGGTAATAGGATTTCAGGATCTTGATGATCTTGAATCCAAATTTTTCATATAACGATATGGCTTGCCCGTTGGTCTGCTTTACCTCTAAACGCAATGCTTTGTCTTTTAAGTTGTACAAAGAGTGTTCTAAAAGCTTTTTTGCATACCCTTTTGAATGAAACTTTCGTAAAACGGCGATGGAATAAAGCCTGTAGAAATTTTTTCTACTCAGCCACAGACAATATCCGATGATCCCGTTCTCGTCTTCTGCGACAAAAACGATGTTTCTTTTCAGATGATAGCGCAAAGAAGAGCGTGAGAGTCCGAACTCTTCAGGCGAAAAATTGTCTTTCTCGATCTTTTCTATCTCTTTTAGATCACTCAAAGAAGCTTGTCTGACGGTCATTTTTGGTAGATGGTATATTTTGGTATGAGTTTATCCGGACGATATGACATTTTTACTTTTTTAAGATTTTCAAATCCCATATCGTCTCCTACGTTGATATATTCGCTGCCGTACTTCTCTTTTAAAATCTTTACGAACTCTCTAAAGATGAACTGGGCGCATCCCAGTATCTCAAAATCCGTTTTTTCTATGATGACGCTTGCTACCGTTTCGCTTATTTTTTCGCCGACGGTAAAACCTTTGAGCTCATTGTCTATGTAGATGACGATCCCGATCACGTCAAGGTTGTCATAATCATTCATAAGTCTTTTTATCGCAAAACGCTCGAAATAGATACCGTCTAAAAATACTTCCGCATCCTCTTTTGGCATATGGATGGTTCTGTCTTGAACCCATTTGTTAAAAAGCGCTATAACCTCTTTTGCATGCTGCTCTTTGTCAAAGATCTCTATTCTGTGGTTTGGGTATATGCTTCTAAAACGGTTAATCTCGTTTCTTTTTACTTTATAGGGATTTCCTTTGAGGTCTATGAGATCATCGGTTCTATAAATATAGTCGACCAGTTTTTTTTCGATAATGAAATCTTTAAGCTTCTCAAATATCTCGGTGCCCTCTTCCAGATAATCGACAAACCCCTCCAAAATATCCTCATGAACATATTCGATCTTGGAAAAATTTTTGTTTTCATTATGGGTGTTCATGATATCAAAACACTCTATTATCGCATCATAGATGTTTTCCTGTCTGCCAAGAGGCGGCAAAAGCATGCTCAAGACACCCGAAGAAAGGATAAACAGACAAAAGGTCTCGTTGACTATCGCATAAAACCCCGTAGAGTTCGACAGCCATATGTAGTTTCCTGCAAAAGTATAATCGCTCAGATCTATTTCGATCATGTGCAGATATTCATCCATTATCGGTTTTGCATTTAGATTAAAATGCTTTAAAGTGTAATCTTTTATAACTAAGCTTGACATTGGCAACCTTGTATTTTTTTAAAATTATACTCCTATAAATTCACTTTTACGCAAGCTTTTTTTATAAAAATTTTAAATAAATAATATGTTATAATTTATCAAAGCGCAAAGGAGGATTTTATGAATATCACCAGATATATATTTGAGTCACCTTATTCCAGTCAGATACAGATAGGAAGGCCTGATCCCAGTGTAAAACAGCAGGCATCGTCGCAGCAGCAAGGGTCTGAACTTTTGCAAAACACCAACCAGACTACAAGCGATGCACAGACCTTTTTAAGCACGGAAAAAAAAGATGTGACACCGACGGTGACCTCTACGAATCTTTTAGACACATATGCTTAAAGAGCGGAGATAGAGGGCGAAAAGGCTTTTGTACTAACTTGTACGGTTTGCCCCGGTTGAAAGCTTTTTGCTTCGTTTGAATCGAGAACTATCTCGACTATCTGCTGTCCTATAGCGACTATTGCAATATAGATCACGTCGGCTTTTTTTATCTCTAAAAGCTCGCCTTGAAGCGTAAATTTCTGACTTCCCGATGTTTTAAGCAGGACATCCTTTGCCAATCCGTCCTTTATGATCTTTCCATGTTCAAGCACAAGTACTCTCGTTGCCAGTCTGTACATCTCGCTTGGGTCGTGACTGACCATAATGGTGGTCGTATCGAACTCTTTATGAAGACGGAGAATGTCATGCTGAAGTTTTGTTCTCATCTCGGGATCAAGAGCCGAAAGAGGCTCGTCCATAAGCAGTATCTTCGGGCGTTTCATCAAAGCACGGCATAAAGAAACGCGCTGACGCTGTCCGCCGCTGAGCATAGCGGGATATCTCTCTTTTAATTCACTCAGCCCCGTCAGTTCTAAAAGATGTGATGCCAGTTTGGCGTCTTTACTGACAAAAAGCAGGTTCTGCAAAACAGTCATGTTCAAAAACAGCGCATAATCCTGAAACACAAAGCCTATGCCCCTTTCTTGAGGAGGAAGAGCTTTTTTTAAATCGAGCCATTTGGAGCCGAAGACATCTATCTCGCCTTTAGCCGTTTCAAGCCCTGCGAGTATACGCAAAAGAGTCGTTTTACCGCTTCCGCTTACGCCGCTGAGAGCTACGAACTCATTTTTCTTGATGGCGATATCGATATCAAGATCGACATGCCCGTTTGTCGTGTAAAGTGTTTTTTGTATATCCAGTTTTATCATCATATGACGCCCATCTTACGATTTTGATGCTGATTGAAAAAATAGACTCCAAGCAGTACGAAAAAGCTTATCAAAACCATAAGTGCGCTGTAGATATGCGCAGATTTATAATCCATGATCTCGACATATTCATAAATAGCCACAGAAGCGACTTTCGTCTCTCCGGGGATAGAACCTCCGACCATCAATACCACACCGAATTCGCCTACCGTATGCGCAAATGTGATGATAAGAGCCGTGATAAGCGCGGGTTTGACGTTTGGAAGCGCTACATGCAAAAGAGTCGTGATCCTGCTTTTACCCGCTATATAGGAAGCTTCAAGCATATTTTTATTAAGCGACTCAAAACCGCTTTGCAGCGGCTGGACCATAAAAGGAAAGGAGTAAAAACAGCTCGCGATCACAAGTCCCGTAAAATTAAAGACCATTTTGACACCGAAATAGTGGTCCATAAATGCGCCCAAAGGCGAATTGTACGAGAGTGCGTAGAGTATGTAAAAACCGAGAACCGACGGCGGTAAAACGATCGGAAGGGATACAAAGGCCTCTATGACGGGTTTAAACCTGTTGTTCGTCTGGCTCAGCCACCAGCTCAACGGCAGTGCTATGATAAAAAGAATGAACGTGGTGGACGCGGCCAGTTTAAAGGAGAGAAAAAAAGGTTCGAAGTTCATACCGTTCATATTTTTATCCATTTGGCACTGAGATCGGCCATTTTCGCCTGATACGGACTGCTCGTTATAATCGCATCCACACCTGTTTTTGCAAACTCTGCGGCGTTATCTTTGTTTATGCCCCCTGCTGCGGTTATCTTTGCATCGGGGAAATGGGTTTGTCTATACCCGACAAGATCTGAAAATATATCCAAGGCGCACTTGTCCATCTGTATCACATCCGCACCAAGCATAAGCATCTCTTTTGCATCTTGAATATCCTCGCATTCGACTACGATCTTTTTTTCGACCGCTTTTGGTTTTAATCTTTTAAAAGCATCTTTAAATGCATCTGTATCTTTAAAAAGCGAACGGTGGTGTGAAAAAATCAAAATAGATTCGGAGAGTCCAAGTCTGTGCGGAAGTACTCCTCCGCAAAGCAGTGCACGGACGGCAAATTTTTTGGCAAAAGGGATGCTTTTTCTCGTGACGAGTATCTCACAGTGCCTATTTACTTTCTGTACGTTTAAGAGCATGTCGTTTGCGTATGTCGCCATTCCGCAGGCATATTCCAAAAGTACCTGTGTCAGCTTCCAAGCCCGATGCAGGATCTCACCTTTGGCTTTTATGCGAAGGATCGCCTCTTGGGCTTTAACCCTGTTTGACGAAGGAACGAAAAACTCTACTTCACAGCCCAAAAGTTCGGCGATGCGTGCCGCTTCTTCACTGCATGCCACAACAGTTTCTTCCCGTGTCCTTATCTCGAGTATCGCATCGTCGAAATCCTCGCCGAGCATTGTGGTCGTGAGATCAAAATAAGGCATGTCTTCACGTATATATTCCAAAAGTTCCGCGTCTAAAAGCAAAGACAAGAGATATCCTTTTATTAATGTTCTTCTTCAAACGATGCTATCGATACATCGTTTGATTTTATCAAGGCAATGAGCTCGTCACCGGCTTTTATACCCATAGCAGATGCAGAATTTTGGGTGATGATACTTTCTAATATCACCCCCTGCATATCGAGTTTCACACTGCATAGGATCTGGCCGTGTACGACATCTTGCACAACAGTTTTAAGCTGGTTTGCTATGCTTGTTTGCGAGTTCAGACCTTTGGACAGTGCGATATTCGTCGCTTTTACTTTTAGCTTCACTTTTATGCCCGGTCCAATGGCAGGATCCAGTTCAAGTGCCACCATGCTCAGCTTCACGCCGTTTGCATCAAAATATACAGCTGAGATGTTTTCATGTTTTTTTATATCGGTCACAGCCGCATCGATCATATTCATTGGACCAAATATCCATATTTTTTAAATATTTCTTTTGCTTTTGCGCTTAGGATAAAATCGTAAAACTCTCTATACTCTTTGTTGCCGTTTGCAAATTTCAACAAAACTATACCTTGTTTTATCGGCGTATACAAGTCTGCGTCTACGTCTTTAAAGTTTACGCCTTCCTTGTAGCGTGCCATTTTAGGGGAGTAAAGCGAAGATTTCGCGATAAAACCGATATCTGCTGCACTTATAGAGTACGCGACCGTTTGAGAGATGCTTTCGGCGTAAACGAACTTGTCTTTGACACTGTCAAAGACGCTGCCGTTTTTCATTGCTTCCATCGCTGCTTTGCCGTAAGGCGCCGTTTTAGGATTTGCGACCGCTATTTTTTGTATATCTTTTGATTCGAGCAGTTTTATGCCTTGAGAGAAATCCTGTTTTTTAGTGCTGAAGTATGCCAGTGCTCCTTGTGCATAGACTATAGGTTTGGTCGTTGCCATCCCCTCTTTATAAAGGGCTTGTGGATACTTCATGTTCGCGGACATGAAAAGCCCAAAAGGCGCGCCGTTGTTTATCTGTGCCGTCAGCTTTCCGCTGCTTCCGAGTGTGACTTCCACTTTTGTAGAGGGATGCATTTTTGCGAATTCCGCTTTTAATTCGTCCATAGCATAGCTGACGTTTGCGGCTACCGCAAGATTGATCTCGCCTGCCAAAAGAGAGGATATTGAAACGATTAACGCCAAGATTATTTTTTTCATATTTTTTCCTTTTAAAACAGGTAGTTGAACTCTAAACGAGTATCCAAGTTGTCATCGACCGTCGTTGTCGGAGTTTTCAAGACATCGTCGTAACCGATTCTAAAACGCCATTGCAGCTCAGGCATAGAGGGAAAGTTTTGCGTGATCCCCGCATAATAGTAGTTTTCACTGTATAACCCTTTTGCCGCGTCGTTATCCGTATGAAGTGCAGAAAGTTCGATGTACGGATCTTTGTACACTCCTGTTTTATTCTTGTTAAGGGTCATTTGAATACGATAGCTTCTTGAATCCGCATACCAGTTATAGCGGGCCATCGAACGCGTATAACCGCTGGTAGGAAAGGCCCTCCACGGGTTTACAAGATCCGCTTCGTCAAATACGTTTGAGTAACCGAGATTCACTTGAAGTTTTTTGTATTTCGTTACCAATCGAGCAGCGATCATGTTGGATTCAAGGGAGTCCGCTTTTTTATATCCGCCGTAATCGCCGGTATGTCCCGCCAACGAACCGGTAAGTGCCGCACCCCCTACTTTTCCTGCACCTTCGTCAAATTGGTGCAGATATCTAAAACCGGGAGTTATCGAAAGATCATTGTTAAAAGGGATCTTGTAATTCGCTTCTATCATGCCTTGCCCTACCAGCTCGGGAACGCTGTACCCTGAAGCATCTAACTTTAAGTTTTTAACGGATCTGTTATGCGCTTCTGCGATTATAAGCGGTGCGGCGGTGGATTTGCCGTGTGCCATCAGATTGGTATATGTCAAACCTTTATGCATTGCCGTATCATCATTGATCGTATCTGTCGTAGAGCCGCTTTTGTATACCAAAGGAGAGTTTGTATTGCTGTGTCCGCGCATCTTCTCATCGGCCAGATATGCAACGCGTATTTTTGTGTTCGGTATGGATTTGGAATTAAAAACGATACCGTCGAAGGTTTCAGGGATCATTTTTGTGTCATTTGAAGCGGTAAAGAACGTTTCTACCAGCTGGCGCCCCACGATAATATCGCTTTTTGAGATGCCGCTGTAGCGGACATATGCCTGTGAGAGCGCATAAAGATCCTGAGAACCGTTTTGGTTGTAGTCATACTTGTTTAAAGTGTCCGCCCCTCCCTTTAGATTTGCAACGGACGAAGATGCATTGTCCACAAAACCATGGCTGTAATACAACCCAAGCCTTACGTCAAAATCATTATAAACAGCGCTTTGATACACCAAAGAACCGCCCAAACCGCTTGACAGGGTGTCTTTAGAGGTATTGTTCGCCCAATTAAACAAAAATGTATTTGAGCGCAGTCTTCCGAAGAAGTCACCCTTTTTAAACATATCGCCGAAACTGTCCGCCTGCTTCGGTTTTACATTGTATATAAGCTGATAATTTGTTTTTAATGCCTGTTTTGGAGCATCATCCTGTGCAGATAGCTGCGTACTCATACAAAGGAGTACAGCCGCCAAAGATATTGTTGCCATTTTACTTGAGTTCATCTTTTTCCTTTTTTTGATTAGCCGTTTTTCCGGTTATATATTTCAATACATAACGGTATATGCAAAAATCGTTCTTTCAACGAAAAAAGCGTTATGTATTTTTGGAAATAATGACCGTAGTATATATTTTTATATAACGTTTTGTCAAGGGCAGGCATTTATATTGATATCAGTATACTTTGGTTATAATCGCGAAAAATTTTTCTTTAGGAATCTAGATTTGAGAACTCATTATTGTACAGACTTAAGCATAAAGAACGTTGATGAAGTAGTAACCGTAGCTGGTTGGGCGAACAGCTACCGTGACCACGGAGGGATCATTTTTATCGATATACGCGATAAAAGTGGATTGATTCAACTTGTTTGTGACCCATCCGACAATGCCGAGGCGCATAAAATTGCTGATGGCGTTCGCGATGAGTTTGTGCTTGTGGCAACGGGCAAGATCCGTCCCCGCGGCGAAGGACTTGTAAACCCTCGTTTAAAAACAGGTGAGATAGAACTTGTCGTAGATACATTAAAGATAGAAAATAAAAGCGCCCCTACCCCTTTTGTCATCGGCGACAAACATGTGGGTGAAGAGACTCGTCTGAAATACCGTTATTTAGAGCTTCGTGATCCTGAGATGTACGAGACGTTCCGTCTTCGTTCAAAAGCCGCTATCGCAGCGCGTAACGTACTTGATGCACACGGTTTCTTGGAAGTTGAGACGCCTATCCTTACAAAATCGACTCCTGAGGGTGCGAGAGACTACCTAGTCCCTTCACGCGTACACAACGGTGAGTTTTATGCACTTCCGCAATCTCCTCAGCTTTTCAAACAGCTGCTTATGGTAGGCGGATTTGACAGATATTTTCAGATCGCAAAATGTTTCAGAGACGAAGACTTAAGAGCCGACAGACAGCCCGAATTTACGCAGATAGACGTCGAGATGAGCTTTTGCGACCAAGAAGAGGTCATCAAAGTGGCCGAAGAGCTTCTAACGGGAATGTTCGGAGCTTGCGGTATCGACGTAAAACCGCCGTTTAACCGCATCAAACACAATGACGCTATGGAATGGTACGGTTCTGACAAACCGGATATGCGCTATGACCTTAAAATGGTCGACGTCATCGACATTTTCGAGCGTTGCGATAACGAGATATTTACAAACATCGCCAAAAAGCCTCATACGAACCGCATCAAAGCTTTAAAAGTCCCGGGTGCTGACCTGGTATTTTCAAAAAGAGAGATGAAAAGCTTCGAAGACTTTGTAAGAAAATTCGGTGCTCACGGTCTTGGATACTTCCAGATGAAAGAGGACGGTCTTAAAGGTCCGCTTACGAAGTTCTTCAGTGAAGAGGACATTCAGCTCATTATAGAGAGAACCGAACTTCAAGTCGGCGACGTCGTGTTCTTCGGTGCAGGCGACAAGAAAACGGTACTTGACTATATGGGACGTTTTAGAATCTTCATCGCCGAACATGAGAAGATGAATCTTGTAGACAAAGACAGATTTGAATTCGTATGGGTCGTGGACTTCCCGATGTTCGAGGTTGAAGACGGTCGCGTTAAAGCGCTTCACCATCCGTTTACTATGCCTAAAGATACAGATAAAGAGGATGTCGAAGAGATCGAATCTATCGCTTACGATATCGTTTTAAACGGTACTGAACTAGGCGGTGGAAGTATCCGTATCCATAAACCTGAAATTCAAGAAGAGATATTCAAACTTCTTGGCATCGGCGAAGAGGAAGCGCAAGATAAATTCGGCTTCCTGCTTGATGCGCTGAAGTTCGGAGCACCTCCGCACGGCGGTTTTGCTATCGGTTTTGACAGACTTATGATGTTGATAAGCAAAAAATCAAGCATCCGTGACGTCATCGCCTTCCCTAAAACGCAAAAAGCTTCTTGTATCCTGACTCAGGCGCCAAGCACCGTAGACAGCGACCAGCTTAAAGAGCTTCACATCAGAATCCGCGAGCAAGTAAAAGCGTAATGAAAAAGCTTTTTCTTATTATCGGTGCTCCGGGCTCCGGTAAAACGACGGATGCTGAGCTTATAGCAAAACAAAACAACCAAATAACCCACTACTCCACGGGTGATATGCTCAGAGCGGAGGCTGCAAGCGGAAGCACGCTCGGAAAAGAGATAGAGAGCTACATATCCAAAGGGCTTATCGTACCCATCAAGATAGCCATAGAGACCATCGTAAACGCCATCAAAAAAGCTCCGAGTGACATCATTATCATCGACGGTTATCCTAGAAGCATGGAACAGCTTAACGCACTGGATGAGTACTTACAAACCGACTCCTCTTTAGAGCTCGGCAGTGTCATAGAAGTACGTGTAAGCGAAGAAACTGCGCGCGACAGAGTTCTAGGACGTGCACGCGGAGCCGATGACAACAACGAAGTGTTCAACAACCGTATGAAGGTCTACACAGAACCTCTTGCAGAGATTCAAGACTTTTACAGTGCTAAAAATCTTTTACATGTAATAAGCGGTGAAGGAACAATCGAAGAGATAGTTTCCGAGATGGAAAGTTTTATAAAAACGAAGATATAGCCAACGCTTAGCATAAAAGCAGTTGTTCTCACAGGATTAAGTGCTTCTATCTAAGGTATTGTTATATCGTTCTTTTATATCCAATACATAAGATACAAATTCCTTTTCTAGTGCATCAATACACTCTGCTTTAATAATTATTCCCAAGTTAATAGGTATTTGTGTTTTAGATATAGGTTTTGTTCCTGTTGGTATCTGAACGATTTCTATATTTCCTTCTAACGTACTCACCATTCCAGCATACAACACTCCTAATAGATATGGTATTGGATTCTTGCTGTTTTTGTCATACCAAAATACAGGTGAACCACTTGATCCACCATAACTTGCAATATCAATTAAAAATTCTTTTTTTCCATTATAATCTATATTATAATCTGTAGCAGTAATACCTTTCCTAAATATTGGTCTGTTATTCATTTGATCCCAAATTCCATTAGGATAGCCTATCATTAAAACTTCTTCATATGATGTAAATTTTTCTGACCAAAAATTAGAAATATAACCATGTATATATTCTATATGAAATTTAAAATCTGCTTCTTTATGAAGTATTGCTAATATTGGTGTTAATGGCATTGCACACAAATCTATATTTGCATCAGGATGATTAATCCATACCATATCTTTTTCATCTAGCCCAATTTGAACTGTTTGATTTGAACGCTTGTTTTCATCATCTTTTAATGATAAATAAAAAGTAGTTTCAATTGAATCTTGCACAACATGTTTATTGGTTATTATATTATAATGATATCCTTTTGAATCATCTTGAAAGATATAAAAAAATCCTGTTCCTACTGATATTGTATTGTCTTTTAATTTTGATTCTAGTCTAACTGTTACATGAGATAGTTTTTTCATCCAGTTTGTGTCATCTTTAGGTGCCATCCTGTGGAGTCCCTTCTTTATAATATAGCTATTTTATATCACTCATTTTATGCAACTATTGCTAAATTATAAATTATTCTGAATATTTTTGCTTATTTCATAGAAATATGATGGAAACTTGAAATATGGAAGAACAGCAGTCACAGTTCAAAACAAAACTGTAACTGCTTTTTGAAGGGTTGCTAAACTGCTTAGTTTAATCCTGAAACAATAGCTTTTTCAACTTCGTCGATGTGAGCAGTACCGTCAACGGTAATATATTTAATATTTGAATCTTTTGCAGCCTGATCTTTGTAATAACCGATTAACGGCTCAGTCTGCTCATGGTAAACTCTTAAACGGTCAAGTACCACTTCCTCTTTATCATCATCTCTTTGAACAAGTTCTTCGCCTGTTTCATCGTCTTTGCCTTCTACTTTTGGCGGGTTGAAAACAACGTGGTACGTTCTTCCGCTCGCAAGGTGTGCACGACGGCCGCTCATTCTTTTTACGATCTCTTCATCCGGAACGTCTATCTCGATGACCGCGTCTATTTTGATCCCTGCATTTGTAACAGCATCCGCTTGAGCAAGTGTACGTGGAAAACCATCAAGAAGGTAACCGTTTTTGCAATCATCTTCTGCAATACGGTCTTTTACAAGCCCGATGATGATCTCATCAGTTACAAGTTTGCCTGCATCCATCGCTTCTTTTGCAAGTTTTCCCATCTCCGTTCCCGCTTTGATGGCGGCACGAAGCATATCTCCCGTAGAGATCTGAGGGATATTATATTTCTTTGTCAAAAATTGCGCTTGAGTGCCTTTTCCCGCACCGGGAGCTCCAAGTAGTATGATTCTCATGTTTTAAGTCCTATCTGTTTTATTGTTGCAATTATATACAAATGAGTTTAAAGAAAACTAGGATCACTCCTCTTCATCGCCTTTTTGAGCTTCCAAGATATCCGCTATCATCTCTTTGCATTCATCTTCGTCGATTTCGCCGCATTCGATGTCCACCAAAACGTCTTTTAGGTCGTCGCGGAACTCTATAAGCTCTTCTAGTTCCTCTTTTGCTTCGTCGATAGATCTGTTCTTTTTATCGGCTATGACGGTGTAGAGCTCGTCCATTCTTTCTTCTATATCGGGTATGACGCTTTCTTTTATCAACTCTTCAAGCTGTTGTGAATATGACATATCTTTATCCTTAGGTTTTTCTATGTAAAATAATAGCAGATAGTTCGTTATATGTAAGCCATATGTAACATTATTGTCATTATAATCATTGACTTTTTTAAAAGCCGGAGAGAGGGACATGTACAATTTTTATGCGGTCATCATCGGGACTGAGATACTAAACAACAGAAGAGAAGACAAGCATTTTAAGTTCATAAGAGATCTTTTGAACTCATACGGACATACTCTTTTTGCGACTTTCATCATTAAAGATGACAAGGAGCTGATAAAAAACGCCTTCGAGCTAATAAAAAAAGATGAAAAAGCAGTGCTTTTCAGTTTCGGCGGTATCGGTTCCACTCCCGACGATCTCACAAGACAGATCGCAGCGGATGTCTTTACGGGCGAGCCTCTGGTGTGTCATGAAAAGTTTGAACAAGATATTATCGAAAGGTTCAAAGAGGAAGCCTACCCTCACCGCATACATATGGCCCAACTGCCGAAAAACGCCAATCTGATAAAAAATCCCGTCAACAATATGTCGGGCTTCGAGCTTGAACACAGATATTTTTTTGTGCCAGGATTTCCCCAGATGTCTCACCCGATGATAAAGGAATGTGTGGAGAAATACTTTTCCAAGTCCGTAAAAAGATATCGAAAGACCCTTTTGGCAGATACAAGCGAAAACACTCTCATAGATATCATGAAAAGCATCCCTTCGGATATCGAGCTCTCCTCTTTGCCTATTCTCAACAACAACGATCCGCAGGTCGAACTTTCTCTAAGCTACCACGATCCTGACAAAGTAAAAAGTGCGTTTGATAAGTTCGTAAACTACCTCAAAGATAAAAATATCGGATATGTTAGTAAAGATTAGTGTAAGATTATTTAAGTTAAACTGAGTCAATGACGATTTTTCACTATATTATCCAGGAGAAGCGGAATGTTGATATATCTATTGCTGGCATCTCTCATAGTTGTAGTCGCCGGGTATGTTCTATATAGAACTTTTTATTTGCATCCTCCCAAACATGATCAAAAACAGAAACACTATACGTTTAAGCTTTAAATTCATAGGTTTAAAAGATTGAATACACTACTATATAGTTTATTATATAGTAGGAGATATCATGAAACCTAAAGATGAAGTGACAAGAAGCTTGTTGATAGACAAAAACACCTGGGACGATGCGATGAAGTACTCACGCGTCAGATACAAGATGAGCTTAAGCAAGGTCGTCGAACAACTCCTGCAGGACTGGCTGGCAAAAGAGAGAAGAAAACCTCTGGATAATGAAAATCAAGGTATATTTTTTTAAGCCTCTTCAAGCAGCTTGATCATACTTTTTTTATGTGTTTTCTTTGCAAAATCCAATGCGCTTAGACCTTTTACGTCCTTAGCGTATTTATCTGCATTGTTTTCAAGCAGGAGTTTTACGATCTCCCCTCTTCCGTAAGACACCGCTCCCATAAGAGGAGTAAACCTGCTTGGTCTGTTTGTATGGTTTACGTTCACTCCCGATTCGATTATCTTTTTGATCAGATCGATCTTGTTATACATGATCGCATATTCGAGTATACTTACTCCGTCTTCGTTAAAATCCCTCAGATCGGCACCGTTTTGCACCAAAATATCTACTATTTCATCATCGCATCTGTACTTTAATGCGCAGGCCAAAACCGATTCTTCCGTATCATTGGACTCGTTTACGTCCGCACCCTCTTTTATGTATTTTTTTATGCCTAAATAGTCATTGTCCTGTAAAAGTCTAATCCATTTGTTCATATTTTTACCGCCTAATATATTTGTAATTATACACTTGATTTGTACCGCTTAGTCAACGAAAAATAAGATTAATTTTTTTTAAGTATAATTACAACTATATTTTAAGATAAAGAGACATAAATATGCAAATAATAGAAACAAGCGATGCTTTTAAAGCATTGATAGAAAATATAAAATCTACCACGCAAGGATACAAAGACCCTTTGGCATTTGGTATCGCAAGAGTGGATTTCGGTCAGCTAAACAGCAGTAAAGTCCTTCAAGCGACCTACCCTGTCGTAAACTGGAATGAAAACTTCGGAAGTGCCGCGATATTCATAGAAGCATTAAAAGAACAAGGTGTCGAAGTAGATTTTAACCAAAACGAAGTAGTATGTAATATCAATCTCTCATTTTTAGAAAGCTGTCTAAACGCTTTTACTCCTTACAGCGACGAAGCTTACGGCGACGCACATAAAAATATTCAAGTCGTTTCGACTCTTTACTCTCTTATGAAAGAAAACGGCTATAGAGAGGGAGAATATAGAGTCGTGTTTATATTTAACGATGCTCCTTGTGTAAGCGTCGAAGCCACATATCTTAAACTTTATGCGCTCTCTTTGGCAAAAGTACAACTTAGAAGCATCAATCTAAACGGAGCGTTCGGAGCTTTGCCAAATGTCGCATGGTCGGACGGAAATCCTATCGAGCTGGAATGGCTGCGTGAATTTGAGATAGAGCTAAAACTTTCCAACTCTTATCCTCATATCGATTTTGTCGATAAATTCCCAAGATTCCTGCAACATATCATTCCTGCGGATAACACTCGCGTACTTGAAACTTCAAAAGTCCGTTTTGGAGCGCAGCTGCATGCCGGTACGACGGTAATGCCGGGTGCTAGTTACATCAACTTCAATGCGGGTACGACCGGTGTCAGTATGGTCGAAGGACGTATCTCTTCATCCGCTATCGTCGGTGACGGAAGCGATGTAGGCGGAGGAGCTTCGATACTAGGCGTTTTAAGCGGAACCGACGGAAACCCAATCTCGATAGGCAAAAACTGTCTGCTGGGTGCCAACAGCGTTTGCGGCATCCCTCTTGGCGACGGTTGTATCATAGATGCGGGTATCGCTGTTTTAGAAGGTACAAAGATCGTTATAAATCCAAAAGCACTTGAAAAGATCCAAGAGGTCAATGCAGGCGTTTCCCTAAACGGCGAGATATTCAAAGGAAAAGATCTGGCAGGATTAAACGGTCTTCACTTTAGACAAAACTCTTTGACGGGTGAACTGACTGCATCCCGTTCGACCAGAGAGATTAAACTAAACGCCGACCTGCATTAATATTTCAAAAACATTAGTTTAACTTCAGTTAAATCGTTCTATAATGACTCTAAAAGGAGTCATTATGATATCTTCAAATGTTTCATCCATTCAAGCAAATCAAGTTTTTATGAATAATAATGCCAATAATATAGCAAACGTGAATACCGACGGATTCAGACCGAGCGATACGATACTTAAAGACTCTTCGGATGATACCGTGACTGCCGATACCAGACTTGCAGACGACAACGGCTCGACAAAAAGTCAGACGGATCTTACAAAAGAGATTCCAGATCAGATATCTATTTCGACTTCTGTGAGTGCAAATGCAAACGCGATCAAAACTCAAAACGAGATGTTTGGAAGCCTTTTAGACATCAAGGCTTGAGTGTTATGATATTCATGCTGTCTATTTTACGCAGCAAACTGCTTTTTTCATCGTAAAACTTCTGTTCTCTTCCTATTTCTAAAGATGAGAAAACGGTTTTACCCACGACTATTCTTCCGCTTTTGTCGCCCTGTTTCGTTTTTATTCCCCACATATCATGCATGACGATGATCTTGTCGTTGTACACGCCGGCATAGATCAGTATATGCCCTTTTCTGTGCAGCAGTGTTTCAAAGGGTATACCGTACTCTTTTATGGTCTTTCTTTTCTCTTCATTGCTCATATCTTTGAGCGATATCACTTTTCCTACTTTTGATTGTTGAGAAGAGTTCCTAGGAAGCCATATTCCAAAGGGAGCGTACATATCTCTTATCATAGATGAGCAGTCCCGCTCTTTATACATCCCTCCCCATCCATATTTCGTATTCATCATCTCGTCACCGACATGCGTGATATTTTCTCTGTTTAAAGCAAGAATATCGGCTGATGCGATATTTTTCGGGATTATTACTTTCGTGTATGCTGCGGCATCCTCTTTGCCTTTTGTTATCGCCAGTGCCGTGTAAGAATCGTCATTTTCGTCGATCAGCGGAAGAAGCATGCCGACCTGACTATAAAAGATGAACTGTCCGCTTTCATCTTTTATCGGATATCCGTCGGTAATTATGTATATCTTTTTGGAATTTTTCAATATATCTATATTCTGTTCAGGGAGATACGCTATATTATAGCTGTGCATCCAGCCCGACGCATAAGACGTAAAAACATATACCCATGCACCGTCATCGGAATAATGAGAGATAAAAAGAGGTTCGTTTGCATGTACGGAGCTGTTTTGCAGATAATCAAACGGAAACCCCTCTCCTGCTTGATTCGGATCTTTAAAAAGAGGCTTGTCCGTAGGAAAACTTCTGAGATTGGCAAAATTCAAGGTGATCGCCTTTCTGTTTACCGTAGCGTATTCGTCAAAGTTCGATCTTGCATACATCTTGTCAAACCATTTTTGCGACAAATGTCTTAAATTTTCACCGTAACTGTTTTTGGACGTATAGTTGTTAAAGGGCCATTTTATCTGTTCTACGTCCGTTTTTATCGATTCCATATCCCATGGTCTGAAGTAATTTGCTTCATAATCGTTTTGAACGTCGAGGATAGACGCATTTTCATCTTTAAGATACGCATATGCACCGGTTTTTTGAGGCAGATCCTTAAGATCCTCTATATCTCCGTAATCAAGGGTTTTTAAAGACGTACAAGCCGTAAAAAACAGCATGATAAAAAATAATGGCATATACCTCAATGGGCTTCCTTACGTATAAATCTTAGTCGACGGTCCCGAATTTTCCGACGACTCTGCCGATCAACTCTATCTCTTGAGGGTAAAGAGTCATTTTCGAATATTCTTTATTATCCGAAATTATATCTATTTTTCCGTCTATTCTTTTACTGATCCGTTTTATAAACAAACCGTGCTCTGTTCTGATCACAAAAACACCGCCGCGGGAAAGCTCGGTTTTCTGGCGGTTTATAAAGACTATGTCGTCATATGAGAAAGTCGGCTCCATCGAATCGCCGCTTACTTTTATCGCCTCTATATTCTTGAGTTCGTTCGTTCCTCCCAAGATATCTATAAAATTCTCCGAAAGTTCCAGACTTTCATACTCTTCATTGTCGTTGTCGCTTCCGCCTCCTGCGGATGCACTTATATCGCTAAAATATCTGATCATGTAAAAACGGTTTGTGGTCTCGACCAGACTTTCCGGTGCCTGTCCGTACAAAAGCCAGTTTATAGATATGGATTTTGATGCACAGAAATCCAAAAGCTCCGCAAAAGGGATCTTATCTCTTTTTTTCATAGTGGCAAAATTCATCTGCGTGATACCGAGCACATCGGCGATATCCTTGTCAAATACCTTTTTTCCGGGAATCTCCTGAGAGACGATATCTTTTATCTCTTCAACTATCTCCATAAAGCTTTTCATAGTAATCCTCCTGCTTTATTTGATACCTATATAGTAGACCAATAACAATTTATTTTATAATTATATGACAAAATGCAATATTTTATGCTGAAGAGATCTTTTTTCTTTACAATTTGGCATATTCTAAGAAAAAGGATTCGATATGTATATCATGATAAAAAGAGTAGAAACTATATTTGAACTGTTGGAGATAAAACTTGAAAAGATAGCCGACATATTTTTTTAAAAAGTTACTCTTCTCTTTTTTTGTTCTTTTCTCTTTGTTCCAATTTACTTTGGTGATAGCCTTTAAAAATAAAAATCATAAAAAGTACAAAAGCGGTAAGTACGATACCATCCGTAAAATTCACATTAACTCCTTATAGTCGGTAAAGTTTTGTTTTATCGCTTCGTACAGGATTATACCCGTACTGACTGCAAGATTGAGGCTTCTTCCCTCTTTTGTCATAGGGATGGTTATGTTCCTATCTGCAAATTTATCCAGCAGATCTTGAGGCAAGCCTGCGGTTTCGCTGCCGAAAAATATATAATCACCTACCTTGAAATCTGCATTAAAATAGGGTTTGTCCGTCTTTGTCGTCGCAAAATGTACGTTTTTTGATATCTCGGTACCGTTAAAGAAATCATCCAGATCTTCCCACACATGCAGATCCAGTTTGTTCCAATAATCAAGCCCTGCCCTGCGGACTGCTTTTTCGCTTATATCAAAGCCAAGAGGCTTTATCAGATGAAGCGACGAGCCTGTATTTACGCATAATCTGCCTATCGTACCCGTATTGTTTGGGATCTGGGGAGTCACTAACACTATATTGAACACGGTTGCCCTTAGAAGATAACTGTTTTGTTTGCATATACGAATATGCGGTCTTCAAGAGCAAGTTTCAGTGCGCGTGACAAGACGATCTTTTCAACATCCTTGCCTAAGCGTTGCATATCTCTCCATCCGAATGCGTGGTCGATATGTCTTATATCCTGTGCTATGATCGGCCCTTCGTCAAGGTTGTTGTTAACGAAGTGGGCCGTGGCACCGATGATTTTTACGCCTCTGTCATAAGCTTGTTTATACGGATTGGCCCCTATGAAAGCAGGCAAGAAAGAGTGATGGATATTGATGATCTTATTGCTGTACTCTTCTACAAACCTCGGCGTCAGGATCCTCATATATTTAGCCAAAACGATATAATCGATATTTTCGAATTTTAAAAGCAGTTCCAGGACTTTGCTCTCATGTTCGGCGCGGTCAAGTCCGTCGTGAAAAACAGAATGGTACTCGATATCGAATTTTTCTACAAGGCCTCTTAGGTCGTCATAATTCGATATTACGGCTAAAATATTGGCATCCAGCTCATTGGCTTCGTATCGCATAAGAATGTCACCGAGAGCATGTGATTCTTTTGTAGCCATGATAACGATGTTCTTTTTACCGGGCGTAATCACTTCGACGTTTACTTTTTTGGGAAGTATCTCTACTAATGCATCATGCAGGTCTTTTTCTTCAACGTCACCTACGACGACGCTGCGCATAAAAAATTTACTGTTTACCTTATCGACGAATTCATTGTTTGAGAGTATATTTAGGTTATATTTGAAAAAGATCGAAGATATCTTGTATACAAGACCTTTTTCGTCAGGTGCATCGATTAAAACTCTGTATTGCTTCATTTCTTCTCTTTATTGTCTATCAGACTTATTCGGTTTTCTATACTTGCCAGAAGATATTCTAAAAAGTTCAAGGTCAGATCTACTTTTGCTTCTATATTCGAGTTGTTCGGCGACTGAAATCCCTCAAACAAAACGAGAAGTCTTTCCTGAATACTTTGCAGATACAACTTTTCGTCACTTGTACCGAACTGCTTTGGTTTATTGTTCGGAGCTTCGATCTTAGATTCTGCTGGTGCTGCCGCTGTTTCTATATCATCCAGTTCTGCTAATGTACTGAGTATAACGTCTTTTAGTTCCATGACTTTAATAACCACCTTTCAAACTCGTGAAATTCTACCTTGTCCTCCATCTTGACAAAGAACTCTTTCATCTCTTTGTTAACGCCGAGAAATCTTTTTCTCATACCCGAAAGTCTGCGAACGGCTATCTTGGCATCGGTATTGGACGGGTCTTTTTTCAGGATCTCTTTATATATCTCAAGTGCTTCGTCTTTCAAGCCTTGAAGCTCATATATGTTTGCTAATGTTAAAGTTTGCATTTTACGGCGTAATTGGCAATGATAGAGCCCATTTCACTGGTAGAACAGACCTCTTTGGCATCGAACTGCGCTAAATCTTTCGTACGGTACCCTTCGCTGAGCGCCTGTTTTATACCCATGTCTATCTTCGCCGCGGCTCTGTGTTCTCCAAGAGCGTAACGAAGCATCATGGAAGCGCTTGCAATGGTAGCTATCGGATTGGCGATCCCCTGACCGGCAATATCCGGTGCAGAACCGTGGATAGGCTCATAAACTCCTATTTTGTTTCCTACCGAAGCCGAAGGGAGCAATCCGATCGACCCGCAGATCATACTTGCTTCGTCACTCAAAATATCACCGAAAATATTTCCCGTAAGCATCACGTCAAACTGTTTCGGGTTGCGGACAAGCTGCATCGCCGCATTATCGACGTACATATGGGAAAGTTCAACTTCCGGATACTCTTTTGAGACTTCGGTAACGACATCGCGCCAAAGTTGAGAAACGTCAAGTACGTTTGCCTTATCGATCGAACAAACGCGTTTATCGCGAGTCATGGCGATCTTAAAAGCCTGATGAGCGATTCTTGTTATCTCTTCACGAGTATATACCATCGTGTTGTAACCCTTGTTTTCGTCACGACCCTTCGGTTCACCAAAATAGATACCGCCGATAAGTTCACGTACAACCATAAGATCGACGCCTTTGACGATCTCTGTTTTGAGTGAAGAGGCATTGACAAGTTCGTCATAGACGACGGCAGGGCGAAGATTGGCATATACACCGAGCTCTTTTCTAAATCTTAAAAGTCCGCTTTCGGGGCGTTTTTCTCTTGGAAGCGTATCCCATTTCTCTCCGCCGATAGCGCCGAAAAGAACCGCATCGCTGTTTAGTGAACCCGTAATGGTTTCGTTAGGAAGAGGATCTCCCGTAGCGTCATACGCGCATCCGCCCATCAAAAGTTCTTCGTATATGATCTCAAAATCTTCCGTCGATGCTACGGCATCCAGGACTTTTACCGCTTCTTCGATGATCTCAGGACCGATGCCGTCACCTTTGATCAGTGCGATTTTGTATTTTTTCATTTTGCCTCCTGTGCTGCAATCTCTTCTTCGGCAAAACTCATAAGTCCGCCTGCATTGATAAGTTTTTGCATAAATTCCGGTATCGGCGTAAATTTATAAGTTTTTGAAGTCGTTTTGTTCGTGATCGTTCCGTTGTTCATATCTATGCTGACTTCATCGCCTTCATTAATCTCGTTCGCTTGGGGAAGTTCAAATATCGGAAGTCCCATATTAAAGGCGTTTCTATAAAAAATACGTGCAAAAGTAGGAGCAATCACAGCAGCGATACCTGCAGCTTTTAAAGCGATGGGAGCGTGTTCTCTGGATGAACCGCATCCAAAGTTCTCATCGGCGACTATTATGTCTCCCGCGCTCATTTTATTTACAAAATCCGGATCGGCGTCTTCCATCACATGTTTTGCAAGTTCTTTTGGATCGGATGTATTCAGGTATCTGGCGGCTATGATTAGATCGGTATCTATATCTTTGCCGAATTTCCATGTTTTAGCATTAATTGTTTGCATATATCTTCCTAAATATTTTAAAAATAAGTGTGATTATAGCCAAAAGGAGATTGGAGTTATATAAAACAAGAAGAGGAAAGAGTCTATTCTTTCAGATGAGTAGGCTGATATTATTTCATATCAGCCTGTTCTACGGTGTTTATCGTTTCAGACCGTTGACCGTCTGAAGCATTTCGTCACTTGTAGTAATTATCTTTGAACTTGAATCATAAGCTCTTTGTCCCGTGATAAGATCCGTAAGTTCGACGACCAGCTGCACGTTACTCAGTTCAACGAACCCCTGTCTTATGGTTCCAAGACCGTCGACGCCAGGAGTCCCCTCTACAGGCTGTCCCGAACTGTCTGTTTCAAGATACAGGTTGTCTCCCGTGGAGTGAAGACCCGCAGGATTGATAAAATTGGTGAGGTTGATCTGACCGATCTGCGTTGCGGTCGTTTGTCCCGGCTGAGTAACGGTAACGATCCCGTCCACCCCTATCGTAACGTTCGTGGCATCCGCCGGAATAACCACTTCAGGAATAAGCTTATACCCGTCGGAGTTTACTATGCTCCCGTTTTCATCGATCTTAAACGCACCGTTTTTCGTATAGGCTTCAGTCCCGTCTGGAAGTTCGACTTTAAAGAATCCGCGTCCGGTTACAGCCATGTCAAGCTGATTATCGGTCTGTTTTAGATTCCCCTCCGTAAAGATTTTGTTGATTGCAGTAGGACGCACACCAAGACCGACTTCTATACCTGTCGGGGATTTGGTCGTGTCACTTGTTGACGTTCCCGCATATTCCATTGTCTTGTACATCAAATCGGCAAATTCTGCACGAGATTTTTTAAATCCAATCGTATTGACGTTGGCTATATTGTTCGCAGTGGTATCTATCTGTGTCTGCATACCAAGCATTCCGGTAGAACCGATATATAGTGATTGCATCATAATCTTATCCTTTAAGCTTTAGTAGCCGCTAATTTAGTTATAGCGTCTTGGTTGAGATCGTTCATTTGAGTATCCATGACCTTTTGATACATCCCGACCAGTCGGTTCGTTTCTATCATCTTGACCATCATATTTACCGCATTGACATTGCTTTTTTCAATAAAGCCCTGCTGTACTGACGCAGTTTGTGTCTGCGGCTTCAAGGGATCGCCTTCGTCGTATTTATAAAGATTGCTTCCCTCTTTTTGAAGTTTCTTCAGATTGTCGGGAGCCGCTATATACAAGTTCTGTCTTTCCGCAAAATTAAGGGTTCCCGGCACGTTTACCGAAAACTTTCCGTTCTTATCGACATGTATGATGCCGTCTTGCTGATCTATCTCTATGGGCTTACCGTCGCTTCCCAGAACTTCAAATCCCTGTTTTGTAACAAGTTTACCGTCATTGCTCGTAGTAAAACTTCCGTCACGCGTCAGACGGTTCCCGTTGGGAGTCTTAACGACAAAGAACAACCCCTCTTGAGATAAAGCAAAATCAAACGTATTATCGGTTTTTTGCATAGTTCCGACATTTTGATTTGTGTAAGAATCAACGATCTGCGGTGCTCTGCTTAACGTTCTGTTTAAAAACTTGGCGGCGTCTTTGGAATTGTCTTCGTTTGGCAGATTGTCCCTGGCCTCTTTATAAAGCCTCATAAAATCACCCGTGACCAAGCCGTCCTCTTTATATCCGGCGGTATTTACATTCGCCAAATTATTTGCAATAGTGTCGAGACGATTGAACTGGGTGACCATTCCGGCTGCTGCGTTGTAATATCCTGCTTGCATCCATGCATCCTCATTACTGAACTTTGCATCTCTCGTAGCATTTAGTGTTCCAATTTTTTCGAACTGTTTTTTTTATAAATTTTTTTAGCCATAAGGTAGGTTTTAATAAAATCTCGGTATAATCCACTCCTTTTATTAATTATAAAGTTAAAAAAAGATAAAAGATACTTCGGAGCATTTTTATATGACTGCAAAAGAACTAACCAAGGCACTTGAGGATTTATTTATTGAAAAAAAATCTACACAAGAGTGCGTTACCTACGAATCAATTATAAAGTTACTTGAAAAACAGCCCACATCTGCTCAAGCTAAGAATATTTATAAATTAGCAACGAAACACGATAAGTGTCTCTACACTTCGTCTGAACATGCGAAAATGCTTAACGACAAAGAAGCAGAAGCAAAGAGAAGCGCTCAAATAAAAATGCTCGAGAACAATGAATCAGATTCATTCGATATCTTAAAAGAGCATGAACTTTTAGAATGGTCCCGTTCTGATTCTCCCGTCAGGATGTACCTAAGAGAGATGGGACAGATTCCTCTTTTAACCAAAGATGAAGAGATTGAGATCTCTAAAAAGATAGAGATAGGCGAGAGCATTATCATCGACGCCATCTGTTCCGTCCCGTACCTGATAGATTTCATTCTGGACTATAAAGAACCTCTTATTAACAGAGAAAGACGCGTCAAAGAGCTTTTTAAAAGCTTTGAAGATGAGAAAGAGGACGACGATAACGACGACGATAACGATAACGACGATGATAATGAGGATATGGATGAAGATAACGGTGAAAAAACTTTTTCCGCGAAAGACAAAAAGCGTGTAGAAAAGGTCGTATTCAGCTTTAAGGCTTTGGAAAAAGCAAAAAAAGACTGGGTAAAAGCCGCAGACAAAGTACTGGAGCTAAATAGTGACGAACTAAGCGAAGAGCTTGTCCTTTTGATGCTTACGGCAACATTTAAGAAATCTATACTAAAAGAGAAACTTTTAGATCTCGGCCCTACTTCCAAGCTTATCAACGAACTTGTAAAATCAATGGAAACGGCTTTAAAAAGCGATGAAGGCTTTGATAAAGAGTTAAGACGTCTGGAGTATAAACTTCCGCTTTTTAACGATACGTTAAAAGACAACCATAAAAAGATACTCGACAAAATCTGTGATCTTTCAAAAGAGGATATCACGGCAATGGTCCCAGAAGCAACTATGGTAAGCACTTATGTAGAGATCAAAAAGCTTATCCAGACCAAAGAAGCTTCAAAAGACAGTTTCAATATGGAGCCGGATAAACTTGCAGACATCTTGGAGCAGATAAAGCGCGGTAAAAACATCTCCGAGATATCTAAGACCCGTATGGCAAAATCGAATCTCCGTCTGGTCGTCTCCATCGCAAAACGTTACACAAACAGAGGGCTTCCTTTCCTTGACCTCATTCAAGAGGGAAATATCGGTCTTATGAAAGCGGTCGACAAGTTCGAGTACAAAAAGGGTTATAAGTTTTCGACCTATGCGACATGGTGGATCCGCCAAGCGATCTCGCGTGCTATTGCGGATCAGGCGAGAACCATCCGTATACCGATCCATATGATAGAAACCATCAACCGTATCAACAAGATCATGCGTAAACATCTTCAAGAGCATGGACGCGAGCCGGATGTAGAGATCATTGCAAAAGAGGTCGGCCTCTCCGTAGAAAAGGTCAAAAACGTCATCAAAATCACAAAAGAGCCTATCAGCCTCGAAGCGCCGATAGGAAACGAAGACGACGGCCGTTTTGGAGATTTTATCGAAGACAAAACATCTCTCTCGCCGTCTGACGTAACTTTAAAAGATGACCTGCGCATCCAGATCGAAAGTGTCTTGGAACAGCTGAACGAACGTGAAAAAGCCGTTATCAAGCTACGCTTTGGTATTATGGACGATGAAAGCGATAGAACTCTTGAAGAGATCGGAAAAGAGCTGAGCGTTACCCGTGAGCGCGTTCGTCAGATAGAATCCAGTGCTATTAAAAAGCTGAAACACCCTAAAGTGGGTCGTAAACTCAAAAATTATATAGAGGAATAATGACGTTTGAACAACAATGGATAGAATACGATTTCAATCCGTTCATCCTTTTTGACTCTTCGGGCAAGATCCTTTCGCTTAATGCCGAGGCGCAGTTTCTGCTCGGCAGTTCGAACACGGCGACAATTTTTGAGATCGCAACACTTCATGCAAGCCAGACATTCGGATTTAAAACGACTTTTATGGATCTGGAGTTTGGCAGATATAAGTTCTTCGGCATTACGGTCGGCTACGAGAATGAAGACCAGCTTGGCATACGCCTTTACCAGATCCCTTCGTATCATTTTTCAAAACCGAAGATAGACAGCGGCGAGATAGTCAATGTCTATACGCTCATTGATCTGTGCATTAGCAGCAACTCGATCAACTCCAATGCCACCTTTTTAAAAGATCTGGACCCGTCCATACCCGATGTAAGGCTGAACACCAATCTTTTCATAAAACTCTTAAACAGAATATATTCTGCCTGTATAAACAATGACGAGATAACGACAAAGCTCTTTTTTAGGATCGGAGAGCATATAAAGTTCGATAACAAGAAATATTCGCTCTTTACGATTATGATAAGTTCACCGAGCGTTGATCTCTCGAAGTCTTCGTCGATTGAACAGCTTGCGGATCAAAACAGCGTCTCAGCAGAGATAAAAGAGAACTATATCTCTCTAAACATCCCGCTTATCACAGACTAGACAAAAAAAGCTTTCTTCCCGTAAAGAACCCCACCGCTACTCCTGCGAGCAAAAAGAGAAGATATGGGAAAAGAAGAAGGTTCTGATTGTTCTGCAGTCCGATAAAACCGAAGACCAAAAACACGTACGGTATGATCCTAAAGAGAGATATGGTCGCGCCCGAAGCTATTTTCGTGTTTTTAAAACCGTTCGCTTTTAAGCGTTTCTTTTCCTCTTTGATAACGGCTTTGATATCTTTGGTCTCTAGTACGGCATCTTCATTCTCATCATAAAGATCGTAAGGATCGTCTATCTTATCGATCTCGTCTCTGTCGTCATCGCCGTATGCACCCGCTTCTACTCTTTTTTCGACCAATCGCTTATATGAATACATAGAGCCGAGCAAAATAAAAAAAGCGCTTAAAAACGCTATCTGTGCATTTAAAAAAAACTTGTACGAGATAAGATTTGAAGCTAAGACAAAAAGTTCGGTAAACAGAAGAAGACTAATAGTTTTTTTCACCGTAATCCTCGTCGTCGTCTTCCTTGTATTCTTCCTCTTCCAGCTGTTTTTTGTATTTGTATCTAGGTTCTTGAGCCAGTTTTTCAAACTCTTTATACTGCTTTGAATATGCTTTATATACGTTCAAGACGGCAGCAGCGATCCCTATAAAAACCCCGATCCAAAATACCCATTCGACATTAAACACATGTTTTAAGCCGAATCCAAAAGCCACACCTATAAGTACGGCGACCACTATGGAGATGCCAAGAGACAAGCTCTCAGCCCCTTCTATGATCGGTTTTAAACGCGGTTTTCTTTCTTCTTCGTTCATTTAATGCGTCCAAACACCCTGTCGCAAGCTTGGATCGTGTCTTCAATCATCGTATCCGTCGTAGCTGTCGAGATAAAGCCTGTTTCAAACTGCGAGCAGGCAAAATAGAAGCCCTCCTCTAGCATTGCGGCGTGAAATTTGGCAAACATCTCCAGGTCGGATTTCAATGCATCGTCAAAGTTCTTAACCTCATTTTTATTAAAGAAAAACCCAAACATCGATCCTCTTGAATCGATCTGAAGAGGGATGCCGTGTTTTGAAGCCATCTCTTTCATCCCTTCGACCAGGCGCGCGGCTCTTGCATGCAGGGTGTCCATAACCCTTGCGTGCGTCTTGAGCTTTGTCAATGCGGCAAGGCCTGCAGCCATGGCAACAGGATTTCCGCTGAGCGTTCCGGCTTGATATACCGGACCTTCCGGTGAGAGTTGAGACATGACATCGGCACGTCCGCCGAAAGCACCGACAGGCATACCTCCTCCGATAACCTTGCCTAAAGTGATGATATCGGGTTTAATGCCGCTAAGAGACTCGGCTCCGTTAATGGATGCGCGAAATCCGCTCATCACCTCGTCAAAAATAAGAAGAGCACCGTTTTCATCGCAAAGTTTTCTTAGTTCGGCCAAGAACTCTTTATCCGCAGGAACTAAACCCATATTTCCCGCGATCGGTTCGATGATGACACAGGCGATCCCGTCGCTGTCCTGAAAACATTTTTTGACGCTTTGAATGTCGTTGTATGTAGCCAGCAGAGTATGTTTTGTAAAATCAGCAGGAACACCCGGAGAGCTAGGGTTGCCAAATGTTGCCGCGCCGCTGCCTGCCTGCACTAAAAGAGAATCGCTGTGTCCATGGTAGCAGCCTGTGAACTTAACGATATCGTCACGCCCCGTAAAACCGCGGGCAAGGCGGATAGCACTCATCACGGCTTCCGTGCCGCTGCTGACAAAACGGACTTTGTCCACCGAATCAAAAAAAGAGATGACCAAAGACGCCAGCTCGGTCTCTGCTTCGGTCGGAGCACCGAAGCTTAGTCCATGTTTCACGGCTTCGATGACCGCATTTTCAATCTCTTCATTTCTATGTCCGAATATCAGCGGTCCCCAGCTTTGTACGTAATCTACATATTTATTGCCGTCGATGTCGACTATGTACCCGCCCTCTCCCGATGAGATGAAACGAGGTGTTCCTCCTACTCCTTTAAATGCACGTACGGGAGAATTTACGCCTCCGGGAATCAATTTTTGTGCTTCGGCAAATGCCTTTACAGACTTTTCTATACTCATAAAACAAAACCTTAAACTTATCTATTTTTGTAATTATATCCAATTAGTGTTAATGTTGTTTTGTTATAATGGTATAAATAATACTAGAGGTAGTTTTTGAACCGTTCCACTGCAGCATTTTTAATAGCATCCCTGTTTCATCTTTTGCTTATCTTGATATTTATCCTGTTGGCAAGAAACATACACATTATAAGCCATGAAAAGCAAAAAGAGAACAGGATCAAAATCTCGTTAAAAGAGCTTCCAAAACCGATAGAAAAAAAAGATGCCGGACTCATAAAGAAAAAAGAACCCGATATCGCTCCTCCTATGCCAAAAGGGAAGCAGCTGAAAAAAATAGTTCAAAAACCTTTTAAGAAATATGTTCCGAAAAAAACCGTCAAAGAGGTTCACAAGATCACGATAAACAAACCGGAAAAGCCGGTACATAAGACGGTATTTAAACCCAAAGCTCCAGCGCCTCTTCCTAAAAAACCGTTCATAGAAGTCGCAAGATCAAATGATGAAAACAAGACGGTCATTAAAAAGAAAGAGACCAAAAAGCATTCAAAACTCTATTCATTTCTTTCAAAAGAGGTTCCGGACGGGGAAAAGGGATCAAACACAAAACAGACGCGCAGAAGCAGCGAGATCAATCAAGACATAAAAGAGCTGTATGGTTCCGAGTTCGGTGAGCTTAGCGCCGGCGAGCAGAAATATATACTGGACAATACAGAGATAATGAGAAGGATCACCCAGCAGGTCTTAAACAGGGTCGGCCGTGTAAACATTCCAAACGATCTGCGTGTCAACAGAATCAATATCATAGAGTTTTATCTTCATCCTAACGGTGATATGACGGATTTCAGATTTATCAAAAAAAGCGGATTCTACATACTCGACGATACGACGAAAGAAACCATAGAGTATGCTTACAGCAAATATCCAAGACCTGCACAAAAAACACTCATACGCTATAAAGTCGGATACTACTTAAGAGGATACTAAAAGATTCAATTATGAATTTTTCTAATAAAACAAGACAGGAAGATTAAGGAAAGTTTAATTTTAAATAGTGCTATAATGTTCAATAAATCTAAATTCGTGGAGTTGAACAAATGAAAGCCATCTTTAAAAGTCTGTTTTACACGTCAATACTCTTGATGAGTGTCGGATGCTCTACAAGCATTCAAACAAAAGCAAAGCTCTCTAGCATATATGCAGATACAAACAGTACGACAAGAGGCGATGTCTCGATCTCCGTATTTGCTCTTAAAAACTACACCGACACTCCAAGAGCGGGAATGAGAGCCTCAAATATTATAGACGGAGTACTGATCGCAAGCGGATATAGAGTCGTCAGTCATATACAAGACGGGGAAAAAAGTTTTGAAGAGATGCGGGCAGCTGCATTAAAAGACAATTCAAAATATTTCCTGTACGGCGGAGTAAGCGAATGGAGATATAAAACAGGTATTGACGGCGAACCTGCGGTCAGTCTTAAATGTGTTTTATACGAAACAAAAAGTTCAAGAGTTATCTGGAGTTCGACAGCATCCGACAGTGACTGGGGAAATGCTTCGGTAGGTACAACAGCTCAAAAATTGATTGAGTCGATGATAGAGGATTAAAAAGCTTTGAAAGTTGAACAAAAACGCATCCGGGACGACTTTACGCTGTCCCAATTCGTGAAAAAGCTGCATTATTATGCATATCTCGAAACGGTTTTACTCGTATCGGCATACCTGCTTATAGGTTACCTCCTAAACCCGAAAGATATATGTATTTTAAACGGTCAGTTTCCCTATATACTGATCCTGCTGTCCATAATAACGCTTTTTCATGGATTTGAAAGCGGAATGCTCGGAATCGGCATCATTGCACTTGCAATGTGGTATTTTTATCCGTCGTTCAATTATGTCCAATTTTTGACAACGCTTATGATGGTGCTTATCCTAAGCGAGTTTCATTACTACTGGAGCAAAAAGATACGTGAAGCCGAAGCGGATTCAGAATACAGGGATATAAAGCTAAACGAGCTTTCACGCGCATTTTATACATTAAAGATATCGCATGACCAGCTTGAAAAAAACTACGTGACAAAACCCATGAGTCTTCGTAACTCTATTATGCATATAAAAGAGACGGGCGGAGATGACGAATATAAGATCAACAACTTTTTGAAATTTTTGGAAAAATCGTTCAATATAGGCAGCGGTTCCATAGCGTTAAAAGAGAGTGGCGAAAACTTTGCTATCGCTGCAAGATCTGAGGATGCGTCAAACAGTCTGGATTTAAACGACCAGTTGATACAAAAATCCATGGAAACAAACAAACCCGTCTTTGTAAGTGACGATAATATCAAGCAAAGCAGATATCTAGCCGTCATCCCTGCTTTACAAAGAGAAAAAATCGTCGGACTTTTGCTGATAGAGAAGATGCCTTTTATGTCTTTTAACAGAGAAAACCTGACCTCAATAGCGATATTAACGGAATATTTTTTCAACGAGATAAAAAAAGAGAACATTCTGCTCGAAGATGACAGACTGCAGGCGATCTTAGATAAAGAGTATAGATATGAATATTTCCGTCTGTACGAACTTTACAAGTTCAATAAGATAGACTCTACCACTTTGGTCATAAAGGTAGATAACGAGCTGCTCGCTACAAGGATGTTCGAAACAATCGACAAGCTTCTAAGGTCTTTGGATATAGCCACTCTTATAAAACACAAGGAGGTTTTTTTCATCTCTATCCTTTTCCCGTTAGGGCACAGGTCTGTAACGACAGGATTCATAAACCGTTTATTGACGAATATGAACGATATCCAAGAGGATCAGTTTGAACATATCACTTTCGGATATGGACAGATAGATCTTTATGATAAATATATCAGTAATGGCTAGATCATGCAGACTCTACCAGCAAATGACGTAAATCTTTTACTCTATCTTTTCTTTTGGCATCTGGGAATCAGCCTGCTTATCGCAATCGGAAGCTCGTTATATCTCAAATCGAGGTTCTCCAGTTCAAGGATCCAAAGTTTCGTCTTTTTTCTATTGTTCAACTTTTCTATGCCGGTCATCGGCTATATCTCCTCTTTGTGGATCTCGTACTATTTGAAAAACGGAACCTATACCCAAAAGATAAAAAAGACCACTCTTTTGGATCTTGAAGAGTTCGAATACAACTTTATCAACATACACAGAGAGTTTGGTGAAGGTTCGGTTCAAGATATGCTTTTAAACAGATACGTACCGACCGAAAAAAAGATAAAAGCACTTGCTTCGCTCTCAGACAATATGTCTCAGGGAAATATGCACATAATCAAAAACACCCTCATCAGCAGTGATGACGAAGTAAGACTCTACGGTTTTGCGATCATCGACAAAACGGAAAGAGAGCTAAACGGGAAGATATACAGGCTGCTCGAATCGCTTAAATCGTCCGAGGATGTAAAGACAAAAGCTTCTATTGCAAAAGATTTGGCGTTTTTATACTGGGAGATGATATATTACGAACTTTCAGACGACTCTTTGGTAGAGTATCTTCTAAAAGAGGTCGTGAACTATATAGATAAAGCTTTGGAAGTCTATTTTGAAGACCCTAAACTATATGTTTTGCTCGGCCGCGTTTATATGTTTAAGAAAGATTACGTCAACGCCGAACTGCAGTTTACGCTAGCAGAGAAGTTCAGCGAAGAAAAACTTAACTACGTGATGCCGTATTTAGCGGAGATCAACTTTATCTCCGGTGATTACGAGAAGGTCAAATCCATCTTAAAAAATGCTCAAGATCTGGATCTTAACAACAAGCTCTATCCTATAGTCGAGCAGTGGAGAGTATCGTCATGACAAAATATATCCGCAAAAGCAGCAGTGTCGACGTAATGCTCTTGGCAGAGGGAACATACCCTTATATCGGAGGCGGAGTCTCTTCATGGATCGCACAGATACTTGAGGGAATGAAGGATATCAGGTTCGGGATATGTTTTTTAGGATCTGTTGAGAGTGATTACGGCGGGTTGAAATATGAGCTGCCCGACAATCTCGTGCATCTTGAAGTCCATTATCTGTTTGAAGAGAACACTCCAGAGGTCAAAAGAATAAAAGGTGACGAAAAAGCTTTTGAGACGATAGAGAATCTTTATGCATCTTTTAAAGACAAATCCATAGAGATTCCAAAGGAGATAAAAAATATCGATTTTTATCTTCAAGATATGACTTTTGAAGACTTTTTATATTCTAAGAAGTCATGGGAGTTCATAAACAAGATCTACTTTAAAAATGCTCCCGATGTCTCTTTTATAGATTATTTCTGGACGTTGAGAGATATACACAAACCCGTATGGACGCTTGCAAAAATCGTAAAACATTTTCCAGATATGAAGATTCTGCACGCTCCTTCCACCGGATATGCCGGCTTTTTAGGCGCTCTTGCCTCTTACGATCGGGATACGGGGCTGGTTTTGACAGAACATGGAATATATACCAGAGAGCGTAAGATAGACATGCTCTCTGCCGAATGGATCGATTTTAAAAAACCGGCTCTTTTAAAACAGCCAGAAGAGTTCAATTACATCAAAAAGATGTGGATCGAATTCTTCAGGATCATCGGTGAGTTCGCATATGAAAAAGCGGATATCATTCTCTCTCTTTATCCCGAAGCACAAAACATACAGATAGCTTTGGGTGCAGACGCACGAAAAACAAGAGTTTTGCCAAACGGTGTCGACGTAGACGCGATTCAGGCCGTCATGAAAGAGAAACAAAAGGATCAAAAACCGGTTATCAGCCTGATTGGAAGGGTCGTCTCAATAAAAGATATAAAAACCTTCATACGTGCGATGAGGATCACCGTAAACCAGATTCCAGATGTCGAGGCATGGATAGTCGGACCGACCGATGAAGATAAGGAGTATTTCACGGAATGTGAGCATATGATAGAATCTTTGGGTTTGACGAACAATATGAGATTTTTAGGCTTTAGAAATATCAAAGAGATATTGCCCCACTCCACTCTTTTGACGCTTACATCCATAAGCGAGGGTATGCCTTTGGTCATTTTAGAAGGGTTCGCCGCAGGGATACCATGTGTCGCAACGGATGTCGGAAGCTGTAAAAATCTCATCGAAGGCGGATTGAACGATGAAGACAGAGAATTGGGTTTAGCAGGTGCAATAACATCCATAGCCAATCCCGGTGAGCTTGCAAAACACTATATCCGCTTTTTAACGGATGAAGAGGCAAGAAAAAAAGCCGGTGATATCGCACTAAGGAGAGTCGAAAAATATTACAGCCAAGAGATATTTTTAAAAGAGTATCATGAGATATACATGAATCTAATCAATAAAAAAGAGAGTTTATAATGGCGGGAATAGGTTTTGAATTAAAAAGGATCTTAAAAAAAGACAGTCTTTTATCTTTGGTAAAAGTATACGGTGAATCCGCAATACTGAGTGCCGGCCCTTGGGTCATCTCTATCATAGCCATCTTTTTGGTCGGGTTCGTAAACATAGTAAATCTTGAAAGCTTCAGCGAAGTCGCGCGGTTTCAGATCGTAATCACCTACGCTATTGCTTTGGCATCGAGTCTTATCATAACGGGTATCATTCAGCTGCCTTTTACAAGATATATAGCAGATCTTATCTTTGAAAAAAAAGAGGAGGAGATCGTTCCTTCGTACTTCGGTGCGATATTTATATCATGGCTGCTCGGTCTGCCGCTGATTATCCCTGCAGTTTTGTGGGTGTTCAAAGGTCAGAGTCCGTTTTTCCTTATCAGTGTCATAGCTACGTTTTTAATACTCTGCGGCGTGTGGATATCCAGTATTCTAGCGGCGAGTATAAAGCTTTATAAACGTGTGGTATCGGCGTATTTTATCTCTTATGCGCTGATTGTCGTGTTTTCATACCTGTACGGCAAAAACGTCGAAAGTCTTCTTTTTATCTTCTTGACGGGTAATGCCACCCTGTTTACCATCCTGATGACCATCATTATTAAATCGTACAATTCGACACTCTTTATGAAGGTGAACTTCTTTTTTAAACCCAATTTCTACTGGTCTTTGGGTATTGCCGGACTGGCTTACAACCTTGGTTCTTGGGTAGATAAGTTTATCTTCTGGTATCACCCTTTAACGGGAACGGAAGTCATAGGAAAACTACACGCATCGATAGTCTATGACATACCTATCTTTTTGGCATATCTTTCTATTCTGCCAGGAATGGCCGTGTTCTTCTATCGTCTTGAGGTCAACTTTTCGGAAAAATACGATCTCTATTACGATGCCGTAAGAAACGGCGGTACGCTCGGGCTCATACAAAGATACAAAAACGATATGATAAGAACCGTACGCCACGCCATTCACGAGATCATTATGATTCAGGGGATCATCGATATCTTTTTGTTTTTGACTGTTCCCACCCTGTTTAAGATGCTCAATATTCCGCATCTGTATCTAGGGTTGCTTTATATTCTGACCATAGGTGCTATGCTGCAGTTGGCATTTATGTCGATTTTGGCAATACTTTATTATTTGGACAGAAGAGCGATCGCAATGTGGCTGAGTATCGCATTTTTCGTCTTGAACACTGTTTTAACTTTGGCTTCCATATATGTGGGTCCTACGATGTTTGGATACGGATATACGGTGTCTTTGCTTATAGTCTTTATAGCGAGTTTGATCGTTATCAGAAATGAATTGGACGGATTGGATTATGAAACATTTATGCTGCAATAAAATCATCATAGCTCTGTTTTTGCTGTTTAACTTCGCCTATGCGTCGCTTCAGGACAAAAGCGCCGTTTTATATTACGGCGAGAATATTTCATATCCCATGGTAGGTGTCCATGACTATATAATCGTCCAGCCGGACAACATAAACACCTACAGCCACGGCTTTAGCGTCTATAAAGACAAGATGTACGCTTATGTGAGCATAGGCGAGATCGATAAAGATGCAAAAGAGTATGCGCAGGCAGAGAAATCCTGGATGCTTGCCGACAACAAAGCATGGAACTCAAAGGTCATGGATATAAAAGATCCCAATTATCAAGAGTTTCTCTTTGACAAGGTGATAAAACCGGAAGCAGCCAGAGGGTTTGAAAACTTCTTCTTCGATACTCTGGATTCGTATCGCCTCGCCGTCAAAACAGAAAAAGAAGACAAAGCCTATGAAAATGCTCTCGTATCTTTTATAAACAAGTTTCACGAAAGATATCCAAAAGCAAAACTGATCATAAACCGCGGCTTTAATATCATAGATAAAGTTCACAACAGCATACAGGCCGTGCTGTTCGAATCATATTACCGCGGGATAGAGAACAAAAATCTCGGATATGCAAAGGTCTCAGATGCAGAAAGAAAATGGCTGGACAAACAGATAAAAAAAGTAAAAAGCTACGGTCTTGACGTTATCGCGGTCGATTACCTTCCCTTTGACGAGATGGATAAGGCCGATACGCTTGTTCAAAAGATCAAAACACACGGTCTTATACCGTACGTCTCGAACAGGGACCTGAATATATACGGAAGATCATCAAAAAATGCTTTAAAGAGAGAAATATTGACTCTGATCGATGAAAGCCAACATGACAGAATCAACCAGTCTGCCCACCAATACGGCGCTTTGCCGCTTGAATATATGGGATATATACAGCAGCTTCGCAACGTCAGCAAAGAGGGATTGCCAAAACTCCAAGAGATGAGCCGGTACGCAGGGGTGATAGTATGGCTTTCGGAATACTACAAAAAACCCGATGAGCTCATAAAATGGGCCGCCGATTTGAAAAAAATCGGTATAAAAATCGTCTTTGCGGACAGCTTTGGTATAGAGCTCACTCAAAACATTTTAAACCCTCTGGGGATCAAAGTAACGGAAAATATAACCCGCAGCCTTCAAAAGAACAAAATCGTGTTTCAGGACAAGATGATGGGCTTTGAGATGGCGGTACCAAAAGAGATAGAATACTATGTAAGTCCAAAGAACGCGAAACCTCTGCTGCGTGTAGAAGACGCAAACGGAAACATCTCTACAACGGCCGCTATCACGCCATGGGGAGGATATGCCCTTGGAAGTGGTTTTATGACTGAACTCGATACCGATAATATCTGGGTAATAGATCCGTTCAAATTCTTTGCAGAAGCATTGGATCTAAAGCCATTGATCGTTCCCGATACTACGACGGAAAACGGAGACAGGATCCTTTTTTCCCATGCAGACGGTGACGGCATCATGAACATAGCCGAATGGAATCCTTCCATGTTCTCCGGAGAATCACTGTATGAAAACATCTTTACAAAGTACAAAATACCTATCTCGGTCTCTATAATCGGAGCGGAAGTAGAACCTGACGGTTTGTATCCGAAAATATCACAAAAACTCGTAAAAATAGCAAAGAAAATATATGCTCTTTCAAATATAGAAGGCGCTTCACACACTTTTAGTCATCCGTTTTTTTGGGGGAAGATTAAAGACGGCGATCTTGAAGCAAAATACAGGCTCAATGTACCCGGCTATGATTTTTCCATCGACAGAGAGATCCTCGGTTCTTTAAACTATATAAATACCCAGCTCATGCCAAAAAACAAACCTTCGGATCTTAGGGCAAGAACCATCTACTGGACGGGAGAGTGCATACCGCCCGAAGACGTGCTGGACTATGTATACAGACACGGCCTCTTAAACATTAACGGCGGTGATACCACGATATCAAACTCCGCTCCTTGGCAGTCTTTAATAGCACCTCTGGGCCTGGAGCGGGGAGATTACTATCAAATATATACCGGCGCTCAAAATGAAAATGTCTACACGAACAATTGGAACGGTCCGTTTTGGGGATATAAAAAAGCGATACAGACGTTCAAACTTACTAACTCCCCTCGCCGCTTTAAACCAATAGATATCTATTTTCATCTCTTTTCAGGCGAAAAAAGAGCTTCTCTAAACGCTCTTAAAGATGTTTTTGACTGGGCCACGAAACAAGACGTATTTCCTATCTTCACTTCGCAATACATCCTAAAAGCGATGGATTATTATACGGCCTCTATCGCCAATGAGGGGAATGAATGGCTTTTTGCGGGAATGAAACATCTTCATACCCTAAGACTTGAAAAGCGGGGGTATACCGCTGACCTTAAAAATTCGAAAGGAGTTTTAGGATTTAAACACTTTGAGGATCATACATACTATCATTTAGATGATTCAAACACCCAGATGCTGGACGTATCGACTAAAAAGCAGGATCTGCCCTACCTCATAGATGCGAATGCGAAAATGGTTAAAAATAAAAAAGGTCAGCTCCTCTTTAAAGGATATATGGATTTGAAACTGCATTTCAACGTACCGAAAAAATGTAAAATTACGTCCATTCCTGTTGAAACGAGCAGAAAAATACATAACGAGGAAGTTTACTTGACTTACAAAAATACGAAGGAGGCGACGATAGATGTTTCTTGCAGATGATGAAAAAGTATATGTTGCGACATATAAAGAGATCATTCTTATCTTTATAGCTTTTAGCGTTGTATTATTTGTTTTGTATCCGAAAAATCTCTTAAAAGAGCAGATACTTCAAGATACTTCAAATAACGATCTCAACATGATATACCTACAAAACATGTTAAGACAAGACCCTTCAAACGAATCGCTGATCATGCTTGTGGCAAACAACAACTATAAATCCGGAAAGCTCAAAGCGTCTTACGGACTGTTAAAGCCTCTTTGCAGCAGCAAGAACCCGGAGATAAAGAAAAATGCCAATCTTTTAAGCTATAAACTCGCCAAAGAGGATTATTACATCGTAAAAAATGCAGAAGAAAAGAGCAGGATCAAAGAGGATATGCGGGATCTGTTCAAAAATATCGTCGATAATGTCTATTATACGAAAGAGACCCTCGATAAGTTTTATAAAGAATCTTTTTTTCTTGAGATGCCAAAGTATACCTACAGGCTTTTAAAAGAGAAAATTTCCTATACCCCCGACGATATTAAACTTATTCGAGATGCTTATTATCTGGCGGACAGATTAGATTATGGACCTGAGGTGCTCTACAATCTCAATTCACTGCAGAACAAAGATATCAAAAACCGTGATAGCTGGATCCTGGCGGAATACAACTACTATATGAAAAAAAACAATCTCAAAGATGCAGAAGAGTTTTTAAAGGTTCAGGCGCAAAGGTCATCGCTATGGGGAGAAAAGCTGGCTGAGTTCTACCTTGCGACGGAAAACTATAAAGAAGCTTCGCAGACATATATGCAGCTTTATAAAAACTCCCATGCAAGCAGCGCTAAAAAAAGTTACTTTTTGCAAGCCCTGAAATCTTTGCAGGCCGGCAACTTTATGAAAGATGCCGTTTCGCTTGGACACAGGTATGAAAATCGTTATCTCGGCGACGCAGAAGTGAGAGTGTTTTTGCTTAAGCTCTATCTTGCCGCCAATGATCTGCAAAAAGCCAATGATCTGTCTAAAAAAATATTAACACAAAAGAGAAGATGATGCGTATTTTACTGTTAACAATCATATTTTTCTCGGCACTATACTCCAAAGAGACGGCTATCGATAGCTTCAAGACATACAAAGATGAAGAACTAAAACTGATGGTCCAATCCTTTCTCTATAAAGGAGATACCGAAAACGCGTATAAAGTCGCCCTTATAGGGTACAAAAAATATCCAAGATCCATCTTTTGGAACAAAAAGATAATCGACACGGCAAAATGGACGAATCGTCCGCAAGAAGCGGTGAAGTACGAAATGGATCTCTATAAAAAAACCCATAATCCAAAACTCAGAGACGAGATCATCGACTACGGTTTGAGCATGTACCAATACCAGCAGATAGAAGACCTTGTCGTACAAAGAGCCAAAACAGACCCGAACGAAAAAAACATAAAGATGATGATCTTTGTGGAAAATAGTCTGGGAACTCCCGAAAAAGCGGCGACTATCTTAGCACAAGAGTATAAAAAAGATAAAACTAAAACTGTTCTGCTTACGCAGGAATTGCAGCTTTATCTCGATACGGGAGATCTTTATTCGGCTCAAAAAATCGTAAATATCATAGAAAAGCAGAAACTCTATACCGTTCAAAATGCCACCCTGCTGTCGTATTACTATTATTTAAAAAAAGATCTAAAAGCATCGTACAATGCTCTTTTACTGATAAAAACGACTCCTGATCCGGCAAATACAAGATATTATCAGCTGCTTAGCGATCTCAGCTGGTATATGCAAGATTATAAAACGGCTACGGAAGCTTCGGCCTTTTTGATACAAAGCGACAAGGCTAGACTGACGGATTATGTAAGGGTAATGCAGGTGTATGAAACCGTTAATCCGGCACTTGGCTCAAAAACTGCAGGCGATGCATACTCGAAATATAAGCTCTCATACCTCTTTTATAGTTTTGCCAACAGTGCCATAAGGTTGAACGAATACGAAAAACTTCAAGCTGCGATTAAAAAGATAGACGATTCGGACGATGCGATAAAAAACGAAGCGAATTATTGGATAATCAAAGCCGACGTGTATCTTCATTTCAATAAGCGTTTTTTGGCGCAAGAAGCCCTGAACAAAGCGCTTGTTTTAGGCAAAAACAATCTAGACGTCCAACTGAACGTATTTTGGTTCTATCTTGACCATGAGATGAATAAAGAGCTTAAAGAGATGATCCATAACATCGAAGACAAAGGAGATGTCGAGTCCGTTTTTTATATCCCTTTTGCATCTGCATACTATCAATTCAACGAAGTAGACAATGCCGATTATTATATGAAAAAAGTCATAGACACTCACAAAAGCCTTACCGGTACTACCGATTTTAAATTTTTACAGGCATATATCTATCAAAGCCAAAACAACGAAGGCGGATATATCAAAAAATTAAAAGAGATACTAAAAGATATGAGCATGCGAGCCTCTATGCATCCTGAAATAACCTCTACAAACGAATTCTGGGTCTCATATCTCAATGCGGCGATGCCTGTGATCGATGCGGACAAATTTGAAAAAGACCTGCATTTCGCCAAAAGATATTTGACATCCAAAGATTACGATGAGATATCGTATAATTGGGCGACAAGAAACAATGCGAATGAGAAAAGCCATAGGATATACAACAAGATCGCAAACAGAGAGTTGTGGATGAGATTCAACGATGCCGTGCTCTTTCAAAACCATACGAATATAGAAAACATCATAGACGAAGACTTGAACAGACAGACCCAAACAGATACCACTGCCGCCGCAAGAGACGACGGGCAGATATCTCTTGCGCAGTCGTTAAATTACGATATGCTCGACAAGAACGGTTTTAATCAGGATGCCTATATACAGCAAATAGAGCTCTCAAAACAAAGAGGCGACCAGTTTGATTCCGAGTTCTCTTACTACAGCAGAAAACCGCTGCTGCAAAAATACGTAAAACTTGGAAATCGCACTTATATTCCCGGAGGCTGGGATCTTTATACTTCGGCAGGCTATTTTAACAACAGCTCTTTGGATACGGATACTCTGGATCATCTAAAAGCCGATACGATAGAGGGAGATGCGGCGCTTAGAAAAAGATTTGACAGATCATACATACAGGTTCACGGAGGCTATAAAGCCTTTCTTAAAAGCTATCCCGTATACGGCATCTCGGCACATTCACGCATCAGCACCGATCTTCAGGCCAATGTTATGCTAGAAAAGAACATGAACGCAGATGACACGGCACAGCTCTCAGCTGCAGGGAAAAAAGATATGCTGAGTGCGGGTTTAACGTGGAGCATCTTGGATTCGACATCTTTGGAGATGCTGTATGAAAGAAACCGTTTCTTATCTCAAGACGATGTCGATATCGGATACGGGGATTATGCCAGAATTTCTTTAAGCAAACAGTACAGAAACGGCTATCCGGACATCGGTGTAAGCGTCTATGTAGATAACGGGACATACAATGAGACCGCATCTTCTCACGGTGTTATAGACGAAGTTCAAAACGGAAACTTAACGGTCTTGCCGAACGATTTTTACAACATCGGAGCGGAACTGAGATACGGTATGCAAAACAGTGAGATATATACAAGGGTATGGAGACCCTATTTCTCTATCTCCTCATATTACAGCAGTCTCAACACAAGCGGCAATATCTCCATGAATGTAGGATACGGAGGAAAAGTGTTTCATCAGGATCATATGGTCATAGGGGCGAGCTTTTCCAACACGACATACAGTTCGACCGACAGCACGTTGCAGTTTTTTATACGATATCAGTTTATGTATATGCACCCATAAACGAAGTACAGGTACGCTCTTAAAGATCTTTTTCTTTTAAGAGCGCCAAAGCCCCCTTATAGATCGGTTCGTCTATAAAACCGTACTCTTCGTCCACAAACCCCGTTATACCTAGATCTCTGTTCATCTCAAAAAGCCTGACTATCACCTTGGCACGTTCGATCTGGAGTGCTTCGTCTTGAAATATCTCGTTTACCAAAGCCGTTTGAGACGGTGAAATACACCCTTTTGCATCAAATCCCATACTCTTTTCCAGCTCCAGCCACGATCTAAACTCCTCAAGGTTCTTAAAATCCTGATAGACGAAGGAAACGGGCTTTACTCGCAAAGCCTTGCAGGTAACGAGAAAATGGCTTAGGATGTATACGAGTGTAGGATTATCGCGCCTGATCTGCGCTTGGGGAAGACGCATATCGGCAAACAGATCCAAAATACCAAGATAAAATGCCTTTACCCGTTTATTTACTTTCAGCGACGCCAAATTTGCCCAGGATTCACAAGTCTCCACAGAGAGATGCAGTTCTATATCATCATCAAGAAGATGAAGAACATTCTTAACCTCTTTTGCAGTTCTTATTTTTGGTACACGGACGGCATCTGGCTTAAACTGATTGAGGTAGGTTATCTCGTCATAACCGCCCTCGTCCAAGGCGTTCACACGTACAACTAGCTTTTTACCGCACTCACTGTAATAAGAGAGAAAGATGGCGCAAAGCGCAAGAGCAAACGGTTTTTGTTCCTTTGAAACGCCGTCTTCGAGGTTGATCATTATGCATTCCGCATCAAGAGAGGGGATCTTTAAAAAATGTTTGAAGTTGTGAGCCGAAAGCATAAGGACGGACCGATAATCCTCTTTTTTGTTTATGACCCTGTGTTTGGGTACCGCCAGTTTGTCCAGCGCCGAAAGGTCGTTGTCTTTTAGCGCTTTTTCTATCGATCTTAAAAAAGTTTCGTCCATCACTTTTTCTCCTTATGCAGGTATTTATAAAGCGTCTCTATTTCATCTTTGGTCAGAAAATATCGAGGCATGCCTCTTTTTCGGCTGTCTAAAGATTCATAGAACTTTTTAAATCCAAGTGCCGTGATATCGGGACCTCGAAACTCTTTTTGTACGCCGTTATCCACATATTTCGCGACAAGCAGTCCTTTTCCGTTCTCTCCATGACATTTGTCACACCCTATTCCTCTTGGATTTTTATACAACGAAGAAGCGTACTCATCCTCCGTTATAAATGACGCGGCGGCAAATATATACATCGGTATCATTAATAATAGTAACCATTTCATTCAAAGCGACCTTTTAGGCAATTATCGGTATATTATCAAAAAAATAATTTATGGTGATTAAATGAAGCTTCTTGACGGTAAAACTTTAGCAAAAAAAATCGAAAACGAGGTATCGGCAGGTGCACAGCTGCTCAAAGAACAGACCGGAAGAGTCCCCGGTTTGGCTGTTATTTTGGTAGGAAACGATCCTGCCAGTCAGGCATATGTAAGCATGAAGAAAAAAGCCTGCGACAGAGTCGGTTTTTACTCGGTCACGCATGAGATGCCAAACAGTATATCCCAAGAAGCTATCGAAAACACCATTACGATGATGAACAATAACCCCAATATCGACGGGATCCTTATCCAGCTTCCGCTTCCCCCGCAGATAGATACGACAAAACTTCTTGAACTCGTTTCTCCGAGCAAGGACGTAGACGGCTTTCATCCCTACAACGTCGGACGCCTGACAACCGGACTTGACGGTTTTGTACCGTGTACGCCGCTTGGAGTGATGGAGCTGTTTAAGGAGTACGATATAGATCTCAGAGGAAAGAACTGTGTCGTCGTAGGCGCATCGAACATCGTCGGAAAACCGCTGGCTTCGCTTCTTTTAAATGCCGAAGCGACCGTAGAAATCTGCCATATATTTACCGATGATTTAAAAAAGCATACCCTCAATGCTGATATAATTTTAGTCGGCGTAGGTGTTATCGATCTTATCAAAGAAGATATGGTAAAAGAGGGAGCGATCATCATAGATATCGGTATCAATAGAACGGATGAAGGCAAACTCGTCGGCGACGTAGACTTTGAGAACGTATCGAAAAAATGTTCATATATAACTCCCGTACCGGGCGGTGTCGGTCCCATGACGATATCCATGCTGCTCAGCAACACTCTAAAAGCTGCCAAAATTCATTCTAAAGAAGTTAAATGAAAAACTTTTTATACAAGACCTATAAATTTTCAAACTCATGGCCGGGAACGATCATCATCGTTTTATTCATCATCTTTTTTGTCGCACAGGCGTTTAGGATACCAAGCGGTTCCATGAAAGACTCTCTTCTTATCGGAGACCACCTCTTTGCCAAAAAATTTGTTTACGGCATCCCTACCCCGCACATCCCGTTTTTGGAGATATCCATCACCCCTTGGACAAAAGATCTGCATCTGGTTGACGGGGACGAGCCCAAACGCGGCGATATCGTGATATTCAGATATCCGCATAACGTAAAACTTCATTATGTGAAGAGATGTGTAGCGCTTCCCGGCGACAAACTGTTCGTAAAACATAAAGATCTTTATCTTCGTCCCCGCGAGGGAGATGAATTCATAAACAAAAACTACCCTAAAGAGAACATTGTTACGATAAACGGAGAACTCTGGGTCAAGAATCCTTATATGAAACAGCATCCCGGTATCCATCATGACGACAGAATACAAGGAGACACTCCGGTACTGCTTGCAAACGACGGCAGAATGGAGATAATCAACTCACAAGAAAGATTCAATATGGTAGTCTCAAACATTTACAAGCTTTCTGACAATATAAGACTTTTAAAACATAATCCGATCTTTGAGACCGAAGTCGTAACGGTGCCAAAAAGAAGCTATTTTATGATGGGAGACAACCGTGATCACAGCAACGACAGCCGTTTTTGGGGTCCCGTACCGTATGCGAATCTCGAAGGAACGCCTTGGTTCATCTATTTTAGCATGAGCGACAATTATGAGATCAGATGGGACAGAATGGGTAAAACTCCTGCAGACCTCGAACAGCCAGAGTATCTGAACCGCGCCATAGCCGAAAGAGTAAAAGAGGATAAAAAAGATAATGGACTTTATTGATATCTTAAAGATCATAACGGCCGTTTTGGCGCTTATGATAGCTATTATCGGACATGAGATCATGCACGGCTTCATCGCATACAAATATGGGGATATGACGGCCAAAAACGCAGGACGTCTCTCTATTAACCCTCTTATCCATGTGGATATGGTTGGAACGATCATCGTCCCGGCGGTACTATATTTCCTGCCTCTTCTTTTGGGTGCAGGCGGAGGGTTCATCTTCGGCTGGGCAAAACCTGTTCCCGTAGATATGAGAACGGTTATAATGAGAGGCGGATACAATGCAGCGATGCAGGTGAGCCTTGCGGGGATAGTCTATAACTTTACTGTCGCGGCGTTTGCCTCTATCATCCTTGTATCTATGAGCAGCCCGACTACCGCCGATTCCATCGTCTATATCTTCGCATATATGCTGGTGATGCAGTTAGTCGTCATAAACGTTGTTTTGGGAGTCTTCAACCTTCTTCCGATACCACAGTTCGACGGTGCGCATTTTTTGATGTACTTAGCACTCAAGTTCAACCAAAGAGAGGTAGCTGAAACCTTTTATAAGCTGGAACGTTATGGTATGATTATAGTACTTATTGTGATCATGACACCGTTAAAAGATTACTTGTTGATATTACCAGTACAAATGGTTTTAAAACTACTCTTATCATAAAGGAAAACCGGATGAAATTTTATATCGCTACAGATCACGCCGGAGTCGATCTGAAAGACTATACGGTCGAACTGCTGAAGCAAAAAGGGCATGAGGTCGTCGATCTCGGGCCATTTAGCAAAGACAGGGTCGATTACCCGGACTATGCGGTAAAAGTCGCGCAAAGCGTGCTTGATGACAAAGAGAGTCAGGGTATCCTTATCTGCGGTTCGGGGATCGGGATGAGCATCGCGGCAAACCGCTTTCACGGTATCCGCGCCGCACTTTGCCATGATGCCTACACCGCTCAGGTCGCAAGGGGTCATAATGACGCAAACATCCTATGTTTCGGCGAACGTATCGTGGGCAAAGGCGTCGCCGAATCGATCATAGACAGCTGGCTTGCTTCGGGTTTTGAGGGCGGCCGTCATGCGGGACGCGTTGAGAAGATAGAATCTATACAAGGATAAAAGATGTTTTACGAGTGGTCGCTTTTAACTATAGTTTCATTGTTGGCTATATTTTTATTTGTAAAGATGTTTTATTTTAAAAGTATAACCGTAAAAGAGCAGCGCAGCAACGAGATGATGAAGCTGACGCTTCAAGAAGCCGAGATACTTATTAGAAAATACCAGATACAGCTTCAGCGCGCACTCGGGAACGTGGATATTTTAAGCGATGAACTCAATAAACTGAGAAACGAATTAAAAGTATTGAAACAGCGCAACTCCAAGCACAGATTGGAAACGGAAAGGCTCAACGCCAAGATCAAAGCTCTTGAGAGCAGAATAGACGCTTTACTGTAAAGGAAATAGATGACACAAGAAGATTTAAAGATCATAAACGACGCGATCCGCGATATACCGGATTTTCCAAAACCGGGCATAGTATTTAAAGATATCACGACCCTTTTAAACGACGGGCATGCTTTTTCGGTACTTATGGAGCATTTAGCCGCAAGATACAAAGATTACGGGCTTGATTTTATCGCAGGCATAGACGCACGCGGTTTTATATTCGGAGCCGCTCTTGCACAGATGCTCGGCACGGGATTCGTGCCTATCAGAAAAAAGGGAAAGCTTCCCTACACGACCATCTCCGAAAAATATTCTTTGGAGTACGGGTTTGATGAGGTCGAGATACACATTGACGCTTTTAGAGACGTCAAAGGCGCAAAAGTCCTTCTTATCGACGATCTCATTGCGACAGGCGGAACGGCAAATGCCGCTGCCTCTCTTATCAATAAAACGGGTGCCGTATGTGTCGAAGCCTGTTTTATACTTGCATTGAACTTCTTAGAAGGCAAAAAAGTATTGGAAAAACAGACAAAAGTTTACAGCGTAATAGGAATCGATTAATGTATATACCATCACCATCAAAGTTTGATCCGCAGACAAACGGACATTTTGGCATATTCGGAGGACGTTATGTTCCCGAAACACTAATGCCTGCTCTTTTGAACCTTGAAAAAGAGTACGATAAGATCAGATTTGACAAAGATTTCTGGAAAGAGGTCGATTACTACCTAAAAGACTACGTAGGACGTCCCTCTCCGCTGTATTACGCACATAACGTCTCTGAAGAGCTCGGTGCAAAAATCTATTTGAAACGCGAAGATCTGAACCATACCGGAGCACACAAAGTAAACAACGTTATAGCACAGGGGTTGATGGCAAAACGCCTCGGCTATAAAAAGGTCATAGCCGAAACCGGAGCAGGACAGCACGGCGTGGCAACTGCTACAATTGCAGCGCTTTTAGGTCTGGAATGCGAAATATTTATGGGTGCAAAAGATGTTGCCCGTCAAGAGTTAAACGTCTTTAGAATGAAGCTTTTAGGTGCGAAGGTCAACTCCGTAGTAAGCGGTTCAAGGACCTTAAAAGATGCGATGAACGATGCCATCCGACATTGGGTAACGAATGCGCGCGATACGTTTTATATCATAGGAACGGTCGCCGGTCCGCATCCCTACCCTATGATGGTTCGTGATTTTCAAGCCATCATCGGATATGAAGCACGCGCTCAGATACTTGAAAAAGAGAACCGCCTGCCCGATCACGTCATAGCATGTATCGGCGGCGGAAGCAATGCCATCGGAGCGTTTCAGCACTTTTTAGAAGACAAAGAGGTACGATGTATCGGTGTAGAAGCAGGCGGTCTCGGTGTAGAGACGGACAAACACGGCTGTTCTCTTCTTAAAGGACGTCCCGGCGTTTTACATGGACAGATGAGCTACCTGCTTCAAGACGACGACGGACAGGTTCTTGAAGCCCACTCCATCTCTGCGGGGCTCGATTATCCGGGAATTGGACCCGAACATGCATTTCACAAAGAGAACGACAGCGTCACTTACGGTCATGCTACGGATAAAGAAGCGTTAGACGCTTTTGTATGGCTGAGTCAAAAAGAGGGAATCATTCCTGCCTTTGAAAGTGCTCATGCCATAGCATATCTCAAAAAAATAGAAGATATCAAAGGCAAGCTGATTATCGTCAACCTCTCGGGCCGCGGCGATAAGGACATGATTCAGGCAAAAGACCTGCTTCATTTCGATTAAACGCCCTACTTTAAGGATATTATATAATGAATTTAGATCTGGTAAACGATATAAAAAGCGATGTTAGCGTAGAGTTTTTGACAAAAGAAACACTAAAGAAACATAAACAAAAAAAGCTGCTTGAAAAAGCGGGCTTTGAAGCGGCCCAGGATTCTCTTTGCTTTTTACATGAAAGCGGTGTTCTTGCATGCGGCGTCGAAGCTTTGGAGAGCGATTGCATCAGAAGTGCCGCAAGCCAGGCGATAAAAGCACTCAAATCCTCCAAAAACGAATCTGCATCGTTTTCCGTCGATGCAAAAAGCTTGGAAGCGATCGTAGAGGGTGTCATTCTCGGAGGATATGAATACAACAGATACAAATCCGAACCCAAAGAAACGGCATTACAGGATATCTACCTTATATGTAAAGATATCAAAAAGCTCTCTCAGTCTTTCCAAGAAGCGGTCATCATAGCCGAAGCGACCTGTTTTACGCGCGATTTGGTCAACACCACCCCTGAAGACCTGCACCCTTCAAGCTTATCCGAAATAGCCAAAGAGCTTGCCAAAGAGAACAAGCTTAGCTGCAAAGTGCTAGGAGAAAAAGAGCTCCACAAGGAAAAGATGGGTGCGATGCTCGCTGTCGGACGCGCTTCGCGCCATGAGAGCCAGCTTATCCATTTGACATACAAACCCAAAAAAGCCAAAAAAGTAATCACTTTAGTAGGCAAAGGTCTTACTTACGACAGCGGAGGACTCAGTCTCAAACCTGCGACCTCTATGGTCACGATGAAAATGGACAAAGCGGGTGCGTGCGCCATTCTCGGGATGATTAAAGCGGTAAGCGAGCTGGGACTTGACGTCGAAGTACACGCCTTTATCGGAGCCGTCGAGAATATGATCGGCGGAGATGCGTACAAACCAGACGACGTACTGGTAGCCCGCAGCAAAAAAACGGTAGAAGTCAGAAATACCGACGCAGAAGGCCGTCTGGTGCTATGCGATGTACTTGATTATGCGCAAGATAAAGTTAAAGCGGATTACATATTTGATTTTGCGACGCTTACCGGTGCCTGCATGGTAGCACTCGGACAATATACGACGGGAGTCATGGGACACTCAAGCAAGCTCAAACATGACTTTTTTACAGCTGCCGAGAGATCGGGAGAGCTGATAGGATCGCTTCCTTTTAACAGGCATCTGAAAAAACTTCTAAAAAGCGAGATAGCCGATATCTCCAACGTCTCATCCAAACCGTACGGCGGAGCTATCACGGCAGGACTTTTTCTGGACAACTTCATTAAAGATGAGAACAAAGAAAAATGGCTGCATTTTGATATCGCCGGATCGGCTTACACCGAATCTCCATGGGATTGTAACGTGTACGGTGCAACCGGTGCGGGTGTCAGATTGATGAGCAGTTTCTTAAAAAAAGTTCAAACCGCAAAATAATCTCTTCCTCTCCTGAACCTTCAGGGGCGGATCCACAAGAAGTTTATAAAAACTCCAAGTAAACTTTCGATAGAATTACGCAATTATTTTATACGCAACAAAAAGGGCGAAAATGGGATTGGCAATAGGTCTAGTAGGACTTCCAAACGTAGGAAAATCAACAACTTTTAATGCTTTGACAAAAGCTCAAAACGCAGAAGCGGCAAACTATCCGTTTTGTACGATAGAACCGAATAAAGCGATAGTACCCGTACCGGACAAACGCCTGAACGAACTTTCAAAAATAGTGAATCCTGAGCGTATTCAGCACTCTACTCTGGACTTCGTCGATATTGCGGGTCTGGTCAAGGGTGCAAGTAAAGGCGAAGGGCTTGGCAATAAGTTTTTATCGAACATCCGTGAAACCGAAGTCATCCTGCAGATCGTCAGATGTTTTGAGGATGAAAACATAGTCCATACTGAAGGGAGCATAAACCCTCTACGTGACATAGAGATCATCGAAAACGAGCTGATCCTTGCGGATATAGAGGTGTTGTCAAACAGGATACAGCGTCTGCAAAAGCAGGCAAAAGCGGATAAAAGTGCAAAAGCTTTAGTCGATTTTGCAGATAAGCTTATGGAATTTTTGGCAGAAGGCAACCTTGCCCGCAACTTTCCCGAAGCCGACAGTGAAATGTTCAATGAACTCAACAGAGAGCTAAGACTGCTTACGTCAAAAGAGATCATGTACGGTGCGAACGTCGATGAAGACGGGCTTCTTGAAGACAATGAATATGTGCAGGCGGTCAAAGAACATGCAAGCGCACAAAACTGTGAAGTGATCAAGCTTTGCGCGAAGATCGAAGAGGAGCTTGTCGGTCTAAGCGACGAGGAAGCAAAAGAGTTCTTGGATGATCTGGGCGTAGAGGAGTCCGGTCTGGCACAGATCATCCATAAAGGGTTCGACAAACTGGGTCTTATGAGCTATTTTACCGCGGGTGTAAAAGAGGTTCGCGCATGGACCATCCCAAAGAATACAACCGCTCCAAAAGCAGCTGCGGTCATCCATAACGATTTTGAAAAAGGATTTATCCGTGCCGAAGTGATCGCATATGAGGATTATATCGCATGCGGCGGCGAAGCAAAAGCCAAAGAAGCGGGGAAAATGCGTCTCGAAGGAAAAGAGTACATAGTGCAAGACGGCGACGTCATGCACTTTAGGTTCAACGTATAAACCTTAGATATATTCGCTCGGTTCGCTGAACAAGAACCCCTGCGAATATTCTATCCCAAGCTTTTCTACAATATTTTGGACGTCGTCGTTATGAACGAACTCCGCGATACATGGTATTCCTGCATTTTTTGCAAAATAAACTATTGATTTTGTGATTTCGTAGCTTTTATTGTCGATATCGATATTTTTTATGTACCTGGCATCTATTTTTAAAAAGTCAATATCAAGATCCAGAACCCTCTCAAAGTTTGAATACTCTGCACCGAAATCATCGATAGCAAGAAGATATCCCTCTCTTTTTAGTGCATTGAGCTGTCTTATATGGTCTCTTTTGCCTGTTGAACTCATGCCTTCAAGTATTTCCAGCGTTATTCGGTTTGGAGCTATACCGTACTCTTTTGATTTTATATGCAGATACTCTTCAAGATAATCCGAATCCAGATCGTCTTCTGTTATGTTAATGGAAAACGTGTAATCATTGGACGCCATAATAGCAAAGCTCTTATCTATCATGACCTTTGTTATATCGGGAAGCATCCCAGAGAGCTTGGCTGTTTGTAAAAACTGAAACGGAGTGATAATTTCATCGTCTTTTACGATCCTCACAAGTGATTCATATTTTACTATCTCTCCCGTTCTGTTATCTCTGATACCCTGAAAATAGGGAACCATATATCCGAACTCAATGGCTTCGTGAAGAATATTATTATATTTGACGAAGTTTTCTCTTTTATTGACATCTATGGAGTTGTCATCTTTGCTAAAGATATAATACCTGTTCTTTCCGCCCTCTTTTGCCTGCTTTAACGCCAAAGCAGAGTTTTGCAAAGAACAGTTCCCGTTGCCTGATGCTCCATAACTGAACGAGACATTTATGTTTATGTTGTCGATGTAAAAAGAAACCTTGTTAAAATGGTTTCTGATCTTTTCTATATTTGCCTTTGCATCGCTTTGAGTATGACAAAGAAGTGCGAATTCATCGGAATTTATCCTGAATATTTCGGATTCTTTGCATATCTCTTTGAGTTCATTGGATATCCCTACTAAAAGTTTGTCCCCTATATCAAATCCGTAAGAGAGGTTCACGTAGCTGAAATTATCTACGTTCAAAAGGATCAAAGAGCAGTTTTCGGATTCTTCTGCTTCCATTTTTTCTGCCAGAAACACTTTGTTGTAGCACGATGTAAGCAGATCATGATAGGCAAGGTACTCTATCTTCTCTTCCGATGCCTTTAATTTCGATATATCCGTGAATATGGCAACATAGTTTTGTATTTCGTTGTTTTCATCTTCTATAGAGTTTATACTGATCCACTGCGTGATGAACTCTCCGTTTTTCTTCTTGTTGATGACCTCTCCGGCATAATGTTTGTCATGGATAATACTGTTCCACATCTTTTGAAAATATTTTCTGTCATGTTTATTCGAAGAGAATATCCTCGGATTTTTCCCTATGACATCCTCTTTCGTATAGCCCATTATTTTTGTAAAAGAGTCGTTTATCTCCAATATATTATTGTCTTTATCCGTTATATAAAACCCTTCTGAAGTGTTTTGAAGGGCTGTCGAGAAGAGGTTGATCCTTTTCTCTTTTTCTACGATGATCTTTTTCTGGTTTTCATTTTTGAGGACTATATTTACTATGTTTGCGCCCGTTTCAAGCAGTTTTTTATGAAAAGAGGAAGGCATTCTGTGTTCAAAAGAGGAAAGTGCGAAAGTCGCTATCGGATTTTTTTCTTCATCACGTACCGGCATCGACCAGCAGGAACGGAGATTGAAATCATATGCTATGCTTCTGATATCATGCCATCTTGGGTCGGAAAAAGTGTCTTTGATAAAGGTCGGTTTATTTGAGAAGACGGCATTGCCGCAAGAGCCGCTTCCCTTCCCCGGTCTGAGGTTAGAAAGAGCCTGATGTCCCGATTCAGGCACGCTTGGGGCAGCCAAAACGTTTAAAAAGCCTGTTTCACTGTCTATAAGCATTATAGAAGCGACAGAGTTTGGAAGCAACGCTTCGGCAAGATCGCAGAGTCTGTTCAAAATATTTAACGAACTTTCTCCTCCTGCGACCATCTCCAAAACGACAGATTGTAAATTAAGTATGCTGTTGAACTCTTTTTCCGTTATAGATACCTCTCTTAGGGTCTCAAGTTCTAAATTTGTACAAGAATCATTAGCCATCTACAGTCCTATATTACGATGCATCAAGTATATAATCTAAACTCTTTCAATCTCTTTAAATATCTTTTAGATCAAGTAGCAAAACCGCTTTTAAAGCTCTCTTTTGCAACAACGATGCGTTTTTGTTTCTCTTTTTTAAGGGTGTCTTTCTCCACAAATATCTTCTTTCGTGTTTTAGGGTCCATCTCCGTATAGTACATCACTGCGCTGTAAGTTCCGGGAGTCGGCGTAAATACTTGAGCCTGTTCGGGATTCATCTTGAGCTCTTCGGTCGTAAAACGCTTCAGTTCGTGCATATCTTTCTCATCGCATCCAGGATGAGCAGCGATCAGATAGTAGGTCAAAAACTGCTTTTTGCCCTCCTCTTTGTTTAGTCTGTCGTAAAGTTTTTTAAACTCTACAAGTTCCTGCTTGCCGGGTTTTCCCATAAGGTCCAAGACATGCTGCTGCGTATGTTCGGGTGCAACTTTCATCTGTCCGGAGATATGATGTTTCACCATCTCTTTTAAGTAAGAATATCCATGTTTTTTATCCGCATTGATAAGATCATATCTCACACCCGAAGCCACAAACGCTTTTCTGACGCCTTCGACTTCACGGATGCGTCTTAAAAGGTTGATATTTCTGCTGTGGTCCACCTCTATCGTCTTACATAGACGATCCGCATCCACACATCTTTTATAATCGCATGTTCCGAGCTTTAATTTTTTATCGCATTCATAACCGTACATATTTGCAGTAGGTCCGCCTACGTCGCTTATAATGCCCTTGTAATCCCTGTATCTGTTAAACTCTTTTGCTTCTTCTATGATATTGTCTTCCGAGCGTGTCCTTATGGTTCTGCCCTGATGCACGCCTATGGCGCAGAAATTACACTCGCCCCAGCAGCCGTGATGCGTCATGATCGAAAACTTTATCGTCTCAAGGCACTTCACCTTTCCGTCTTTAGCATAATAGGGATGAAGTTCACGAGTAAAAGGCAGCTTTGAATTTGCATCCATCTCGCTTTCGTTGAGATAATCGCATGGAGGGTTTTGGATAAGATATCTGCCGTCCACTTCCTGAGAGAGTCCTTTGGCGGTTATCGGATCGTTGTTATCGTAAAAATCATCGAACAGATCTATATAGCGTTCTTTGTTATCCAGACACTCTTTATGAGAAGGTAGCTGTATAAACTCTTTTTTTGGCTCTTTTGAGATGTAGCATACACCTCTTATATCTTTATAATCGCGCTTCTCCTCGATAGCTTTAGTAAGCTGTTCCAAAGCCATCTCCCCCATTCCGTATATGAGCACGTCGGCTTTAGAGTCAAAAAGGATCGGTTTTCTGAGCTTATTGGACCAGTAATCATAGTGCGTTACACGTCTGAGGCTGGCTTCTATTCCGCCCAGAACTATAGGCACCGTATTTTTAAAATAACGGCGGATAAGATTAGAATAAACCAAAACCGCTCTGTCGGGACGTTTGTTATTGACGCCGCCGGGCGTATAATCATCGGAGTTCCTGAACTTTTTGGTAGCGGTGTAATTGGAAACCATACTGTCTACGCTTCCGCCGCTCACGCCCCAGTAAAGCCTCGGTTCTCCGAGCCTTTTTATATCTATATCTTTTTCTATATCGGGCTGCCCTATCATTCCGACCTTATATCCCATGCGCTGCAGCATTCTGCCCACCATGGAGACCCCGATAAAAGGCGAGTCTATGTAAGCGTCCCCGCTTACGAGGATCACATCGCACTGCTTCCATCCCAGTGCTTGCATCTCGGCTTTTGTAGTTGGCAAAAAATCTTTCTCTGTGAATTTATAACCGTCTTTTTTATTTTTAGAGTTCGATTGTTTCATGTATTATGTACTTTTTATGTATTATACAAAATCTTAATGTATAATAAGCACAAATAAAATTGAAGACAAAAACATGTTTGAAAAAGTAAAAATGCCTCAAGGGATGAATCCTGAGATTTTAGAGCATCTCATGCATCCGAAAAATTACGGAAAACTCGAAGATTCAAGCGGCGTCGGGATCGGTGTGGATGAGAAAACGGGCGAATACGTGATCTTTTACATACAGACCGACGACGATATCATAAAAGATGTCAGATATGCAACGAACGGTTGTCAGGATACCGTGGTCGTAGGTTCCATGTTTACTGAAATGATAAAAAATAAAAATATCGACTACGGACAAAAAGCCATATCGAAAATGGAACAAAAACTGGGTGGTCTGACATCAAAACAAAGAGTGTGTACTGATATGGTACTCGAGGCTTTTGTAGCCTCCCTTATCAACCATGAGCATTTTCTCAACGGCGTAAAAGAGGAAGTCCACATCATAAAGATGCAAGAGAGCTGTGACGAAACGGAGTGATCTTTATCTTTACATAAAGCCTGCTTCTCAATATACTAATCGATAGGAAAATAAAAATGAACAAACTGTACCAGGCAAAACATGAACTATGGCTAAGCATTCTCTTCGCATCGTTTGCGATCGGCGACAAACAGATAAAGAGAGACCTCTATAACTTTTCTACGATCGAATTTCGTCATATGAAATGGGTCGGCGACGATATTTTGAAAAACGGCGGCGATTATGACTACGACAGATCCAAAATCCTTGAAAAAGGTACAAGCGTTTTTAATATCCTCGACCACCTGCTTGGCGAACTCAAAGAAACTGTTGCTTTATACGCAAGCGATGTTTTGGGTATGAGAATGAAAACAGACGAAGAGTATATGATAAGTTATATAACCGCTCTTCTCGATAATAAAGACAATGATGCCCCGATAACCGCTTTTGATATGCACAGAACATATGAAGACAAATATCTGCCGCAAGAGCAGGTAGACGCTCTTACTATGTTCTTGTTTGAAGAATCTTACAAAGAGTATGAACTGATCCTTGTTTATTCATATATGCAGGCAAAAACAAACGACATCCTGCATTTCAACGTTTTTCAAGACCTTATCGACGAATCACACTTTCATCTCCAGTCTTTTGGAGAGATGATGGCGAAAATGGGCATACTTGCACTTCCAAGAGAGCTGCATGAACTGACATACAAGATAACGGATATCGAAAAATTCATCATAAACGGCATAGCCGAGGAGGAAGCGGCAAAAGAGATGTGCAGATCTCTCTCGGATGCCATCAAAGACGACGGATTAAAAAGGTTCTTCGACTTTATCAACTATCAGGAAAACTATCATATCGAACTTATGAAAAGATTACTTCCTTAGAGTCCTAGGAGGTCCAAAAGGAGCCTCTGTCTTATCTATATATCCGTCTTTATTCCTGTCAAAATGCTCAAAACCGTCCGGCGGTCCGTCGAATTCCCGGCGGGAAACCCTGCCGTCACCGTCTTTATCAAGCCTTGATATGAACCTGTTTTTTTCATTTTGGGGCCCTCTCTCTTCTCTTGGACTGAATCCTCTTTGCATATGAGTTTCTTGTTTGTCGTTGTTTTTCTGGATATTTAAGAGATAAGGGTATCTGTCTTTTTCGGGAGTATGGCTGCCGCTAAACGTCTTATAGACCCCGCCTCTGACGCAAAGGACATAGTTCTTCGATCTGATCGCATCACCTTGAGGTCCGTGAAATGTCGCAGTGCCCTCTTTGGGATCGCTTCTTTGAGCACCCGCTCCGTGCACGTCCATAACTCTGCCTCTCATCTTTCCTATCGCTCTTCCAAACGACACGTATGCGGCCTGCGTGTATTTTTTTGGACCGTCTAGATGCGTCGTCGAGGTCCAGTAATAACCGTAATCCTTCTGCCCAGCTTCGTTGACGATGGGAGTAAGTTTAAACAAGGGGCTTATGGCGGGAGAGTCCGTAGTATCCGGAGAACGCGTATAATCCACTATGTATTGCAGTTCTTTTGCATTTGGAAGCCTCCAGTCGTTATATCCGGCATACTTTAGGTTTTGGGCATAGCGCAGAGCTTCTTTCCAGTTCATAGCTTTTGCGCTGTCTTGCATCGTCCACATCAGTCCCGTACTTTCATCCGTAAGCGTGCCGTCGCCGTTATCGGTAAAAACGTTTTTTCCGTACTCGCTCGTTCCTCTGACATATCTGACGTAAAATTTTTTCCTTACACTGTCTGTACCGATCTTTTCATATCCGTACCCTTTTATCCTGCCGTCTGCGAAATTGACGCCGAAAAGAGTCTCCATATCGTGCATAGTGGCGCTGACGTATTTTGTAGAGCTCAACCACTGCGCATCCATGAACCTTTCGTTCTGCCTGCCGTATTTAAAATCGAAATAATCCGTATTTATATAGGGGATGGAATTGGAGGGGACTTTGCTTCTTGAGGCGTTATCGTTTGTAAATCCCGTATATCCTCTAAAATCTATAAGAGAATAAAGTTCCTTGATGGTCGGTACTCTCCAGTCGTCATATCCGCCTGTATGCGTTCTTTTTGCTTTGAGATACGCTTCTTGCAAAGAGAGTTTCGTATCATCGACCTCTTTTGTCCACATCAGCCCCGTGACGAGGTCTGTTACGGTACCGTCTCCGTTATCTTTGTAACTCGGCTGTGCCGTTACATAGTTTGCGTCTTGTCCGTAAAACGGCACACCTTTTTTCGGGCATGAGATTTTGCCGTCATTGTCAAAGCATTGGTCTTGACCTGTGTCCGGGATGCTGACAAGGGCAAAAAGAGTACTTGTTAAAAACAGGCCTGCAACTACTTGTTTCATATAAACTCCCTTATTTCATTGAGTTTTTACATCACGTACATTCTAACAAAAAAAAGGTTAAAAAGGATCTACTGCTTTCTTGCAACCAAAGAAGCCAGTCTTGCATCTTCTCCTCTTAAATTTACGATATCTTTTTCTTCATAGTAAATAATATTGAAATCTGAGAAAAATTCTGAAAGTTCATTTGGTTTTAAGAGATAATCTGGGTTCATACTCCCTTTTTCAGGGCTGTCGTGAGCGACGATGAAGGTTTCGAAGATCACTAGACCATCCTGCTTGAGAGCATCTTTTATCTGTGCCGTCAGTCTTCTGTTGAGATAGTTTATGTTTAAGACAAGATCGTATTTTTGATGTTTTAGATCGTAGGTATCAAGGTCGACTTCGCTTTTTACGATCTTTTCATCCTCTCGGATACGGCTGAGCGCATAGTCCGAAAGATCGAGGGCATCTACAATGAACCCGAGATCTGCCAGATAGTGGGTGTTTCTTCCGGTTCCGCATGCTATGTCAAGAGCCCTGCCCACTTTGGCATGTTTTATATACTTCGTTAACGTCGGCGACACATATCCCGGCATCGGCTTTTCTACATGCCGGAGATTCCATCTCTCTTTGTCTTCTAACATGTCACTCCTTTTGTGTAAGACCTATGAAAGCCTGTCTCTGTAGTCTTCATACCCGAACTCTTTGACAATATCGAGCTTGCCGTCTTTTCGCAGGATCGCCAAAGAAGGGAGTTTGATGCCGTTGAAAGTGGTGTTTTTTACGAATGTGTAATGGATCTGATCTTCGAAGATGACCTTGTCTCCTATCTGCAAAGGCACATCAAACGAATAATCTCCCATGATGTCTCCTGCCAGACAAGTGTTTCCGCCAAATTTGTATGTATATTGCTTCTCTCCTGCTTCACCGGAGTATCGTACATCCGCGCGGTAAGGCATCGCCAGTGTATCGGGCATATGCGCTTCGGCGGAAGTATCCAAAATGGCGATATCCATGCCGTTGCGGACTATGTCAAGCACCGTTGCGACAAGATATCCCGTCTGCCAGCCTACAGCCTCTCCTGGTTCAAGGTAGACATCTACGCCGCCATGTCTTATTTTAAACGCTTTTATCACCTCTATAAGGCGTTCTACGTCATAATCCTTACGGGTTATATGATGTCCGCCGCCGAAGTTGATATATTTCAGTCCCTTGATATATTTTCCGAACCTCTCTTCAAAAGCCTCAAGCACGCCTTCAAGCGCATCGACATTCTGCTCGCAAAGTGCATGGAAGTTCAGCCCGTCTATATGTTCCAAGACGCTTTCATCGAAGTTTGCAAGCGTCGTTCCAAGACGGCTGTAAAGCCCGCAGGGGTTATAAAGATCCGCAGGCGACGAAGAGAACTCTGGATTTACGCGGATAGAGATAGAGATATTTGGATTGATCTCTAAGACTCTGTCTTTAAAACGCATAAGCTGGGAAGGCGAATTAAATACTATATGGTCGGATATTTCTGCTATCTCGTCTATATCTTCCTCTTTAAAAGCGGGAGAATACGTATGCACCTCTTTGCCCGCATCGAATTTTTTAAACTCTTCGTAAGCCAGTTTTGCTTCATGAAGCCCGCTTGACGTGCATCCCTGAAGATATCTGCTTACAAGATCAAAAGTAGACCACATGGCAAACCCTTTGAGCGCAAGAATCACTTTCGCTCCGCTTTCCTTTTGAACGCGGTCAAGAAGCTTGAGATTGTTCTCTAAAAGCTGTTCCTCGCATACGTAACACGGTGTTTTGATATTTTCTATATTCATCGCTTATCCGCTTTTTTATTAAATTGTATCATTTTATTTTAGCTTGTTCATAAGATTGGGATAACGATCTGCAAGCTTATACAGTTCGGTTTGAAGCTGCTGCCCCCACCTGCTTTCATTTTTTTTCAGCATCTCCAAAAAGGCTATACGGCGTTTGACAAAATGCAGATACAGCACTGTGCTCACGATCGCGGCATACAGGCACCAAAGCGATGTCAAAGCATAAGGAGTGATCCAGTACACCAGATTTATGCCAAAAAAGTTCAGCCATCCAAAGAGCTGAATGGAGATATCCCTGCTGAGCAAAAGAGAACCGCAGGTCGTCAAAGCATAAATAACACCGATCCAATGATGGTCTGTTGTAGGATTGACGTAAACGAGCAGATGGTTTTTCAAATATACCGTCGTAGGCTGCACGCTGAGTCCCCATAACGTATATGCGGAAAGAAGCGCACCTGCGATCATAAGTATAGCGATAAGGTCTCTGCGAAAACCTTTTGGCTCGATGAGCCATATAGCCAAAGGTACGAGAAACTGCAGCAAGCCCTGTGCATAAAACACAAAGATGCTCTCGGCGATCTCTAACGCCCTTGGTTCGATATGCCCGTAGACTCCAAGCCAGACAAAACCCTGCGTGAACTCATGCAGCGCAAAAAGCAGCGGAAGGCTTGCGAAAATGACCTCCTCGGGCGCACTTACTTTTCGCAGTGTCTTGATACCCACAATGCCGATGATACCCGAAAATATAAAGTTTATGATTGCAAAATACAAAATGATATAAAAAGAGCCTTACAGCTCTTTAACCTGCCATGGAAGACCCTGAGTGTTCAACTCATCCATAAAAGGATCAGGATCCATCTGTTCCATATTGAACACGCCTGTCCCGCTCCAGATACCTTTGAGCATCAGTTTTGCACCGATCATCGCAGGAACACCGGTAGTATATGACACGCCTTGACTTTTTGTCTCTGCGTAGCACTCTTCATGGTCTTTTACCTGATAGATATAGATCTTGCGCTTTTTACCGTCTTTGATACCCTCTGCAACGATACCGATGTTCGTTTTTCCTTTTGTACGGGCACCCAAGCTTGCCGGATCAGGAAGCAGTGTTTTTAGGAATTCGATAGGCACGATCTTCATCCCTTGATGCTCTACCGGCTCAATCCCGAGCATACCGACGTTTTGCAGCACTTCCATATGTTTGATGTAGCTTTGTCCAAATGTCATAAAGAAACGGATACGTTTAAGCCCTTTGATGTTTTGAACCAACGACTCCATCTCTTCATGATAAAGAAGATAGCTGTCTTTCGGCCCCACTTCAGGATAATCCCAAACCTGCATGATCTCTAGAGGTTTTGTCTCTATCCACTCGCCGTTTTCCCAGTAGCGGCCGTTCGCGCTTACTTCTCTTAGGTTTATCTCAGGGTTGAAGTTCGTAGCAAACGCATAACCGTGGTCGCCCGCATTACAGTCAAGGATATCGATAGTGTGGATCTCATCAAAATAATGCTTTTGGGCATAGGCACAAAACACGTTTGTCGCACCCGGGTCGAAGCCTGAACCGAGCAGCCCCATGATCCCCGCTTCTTTGAACTTCGCGTCTCTTTCCCATTGCAGCTTGTATTCGAACTTCGCTTCATCCGGATGTTCATAGTTGGCAGTGTCAAGATATGGAGTCTTAGTCGCGATACAAGCGTCCATAATCGCTAAATCCTGGTAAGGAAGCGCGACGTTTATGACGATATCCGCACCCGTTTCATTGATCAGTTTTATTACCTCTTCCGTTTTATCGGCATCGACCGTCGTTATCTCGATAGCTCCGTCAAGCTCCTCTTGGATCGTTTTGCATCGCCCCAGAGTTCTGCTTGCGAGTACGATACGACCAAATACGTCTTTATTCATAACGCACTTGTGTGCTACGACACGGCCTACTCCACCGGCGCCTATAATCAATGTTGTTGCCATATTCATCCCTATTAATATTATCTGTAAAATTATAACATTTAAAGACTATAATTTTGAATTAAATTTCTCTTTTGCATCGTGATAGCCCAGTTCGAAGAGCTCGTCAAAATGGTAAAAGGAAAAAATACTGTAGTCAAGCAGTTTTTTTGAGGTTATATAGATATCGCTGTTGATCTTGGCATCGAAAGTATCCCTGTACATACTGATATAAAGCACTCTTTTAATGTAGCTCATTATTCCGTCGTTTACCTCTCTTTTGCAGATCGGATGCAGATTGACCGCAACGATCTCAAAAGGAAAGGCTTTTAAAGGCTGTGTGGGGATATGGTCTATGAACCCGCCGTCTGCAAGTTTGTATCCGTTGTATCTTACGGGAGCGAAGATCGGTACGAGCGCCGATGATCCAAAACACAGAGTCTTGATGTCTCCGCTGTCGAAATAGAGATTTTGCCCGCTGTTAAGATCGACTGCCGTGACGTAAAAAGGTATATCGAAATCCTGTATGTTCTTTTTCGGTACGAGTTTTTGCACTATCTTTGCCGTGCTGTCGAGTCTGTATATGGAGTTTCTGAAAAAATTGAAGCGGAATATCTTCTTGAACTCTTTTGATTTAAAGATGGCGAGCTGTTCTTTTGCACTGACCCCGCTCAGCCAGCTGGCGCCTATGATAGCCCCGATGGAGGTCGCGCTTATCGCTTTGACCTCTATATCGCTTTCTTCAATGAATTGTAAGACTCCCAGATGATAAGCACCGCGTGCGGCACCGCCTGAAAGGGCCAATGTTATCTCTTTCATCTCTCCAGCCAATGTATGATCTCGAATCTGCCGTCATAATGTTCGACGACCGCCGTGCATGATTCTACCCAGTCACCGCAATTTAAGTATTCTACCATGTCTATGCTTTTTATCTCCGCTTTATGGATATGCCCGCAGATAACGCCGTCGTAATCGTTCCTTTTCGCATGTTCAGCCAGAATATCCTCATAGTTGGTAATGAAGCTTACCGAGCTCTTCACATTGTCTTTTACATATTTTGAAAGAGACCAGTGTTTTTTTATACGAAACAATTTTCTAATGATGTTTAGATGATGGTTGAGATAAAGCGTGAGATCGTAACCGATATCGCCCAGCACCGCCAGCCATCTTTTTGTCATCGTGATACTGTCGAAGAAATCCCCATGTGTGACCAGATATCTCTTTCCGTTTATGGCGTGGTAATCCATTGCGTTTGATATCTCCAGATTATCGCCCAAAAAAAGAGGAATGAAATCTCTTAAGAATTCGTCATGATTGCCCGTGATATAGTGAACTTTTGTGCCTTTTCTGGCTTTTCGGAGGATCTTTTGGATAACGTCAGAGTGCGACTGCGCCCACTTGAACTTTCTTTTAATGGCCCAGCCGTCTATGATGTCGCCGACAAAGATTAAATTTTCAGATTCCGTGTCTTTTAAAAAATCCAAAAAAACTTCAGCTTGAGAGAAACGCGTTCCTAGGTGGATATCCGATACGAAGATTGACTTATAATTCATAATCGAGATTTTACATCTCAATTATTACATATAAATAACAAGATCAAACTAATTTAAAAGCGTCGAGCAGTATGACAATCCAGATACATGCCGTAAGTACAAGGCTCAAAAGAACAAGAGTGGCTCCAGCGTCTTTGGCACGTTTTGCCATGATATGATGCTCGACCGTGACCAGATCGACAACACGTTCTATGGCGCTGTTAGTAACTTCGGCGATGATAGGGATGAACAAAGAGAGCGAAAGCATCGCACTGTTCATAAAACCGATATTCAAAACCCATGCCACGATATTCATCACGACAAAAAGAAGCAGCTGCAGTTTAAAAGAGCTCTCATGTTTTGTTATCTCGATAAAACCTTCCAGCGCATAAGTCGCGTTTTTAAATAGTGTATATTTGGGTTTATTTGGTTTCATACTTTTCCTTTAGTCTGTACAGCTCTGTTTTGATCTTTTCTGCTTTTGTATTAAGCGGTATCGGTTTGCCGTAAATAACGGTGATGCGGCGTTTAAAAAAGCCGCCTGTCTCGTTATGGCGTTTTTTACTTCTTGAAAGCACGCTTCCCCACATTCCGCCGATGTAATATGGAATTATAACACCTTCACTTTTACCTGCGATTAATTCGTATCCGCGGTAGAACTCTCCCATCTCTCCCGTATAGCTAATACGGCCTTCTGGAAAGATAACTACGCACCCTCCTTCGGCTATGCGGTGCTTTGCTTCTAAAAAAGCATCTTTACTCGCTTTTGCCGAGAGAGGGATGGCATTTCCGAGCTTCCAGAGCTTATGAAAGAATCTCCAATGGTAGATATCCCTCTCCATCATAAACGACACGCGCCTTTTAATGGGAAACTGCATGATGATCCAGTCTATCCAGCTTATATGGTTGCCCATAAAGAGTATAGCCCCGTCATGCGGAATATGTTCCACACCGACAAACTTGAACTTGTATCTAAGTCCCAAGACGGATTCGAACAAAAACCACAAGAACATAACGATATGACGGCGGAGCATATAAAGGGCCATGCCAAAACCGACAAAAAACATGATAAAAAACAGCATCTGCACATCCATCCCGAAATATGCAAAAACGGTCGTGACCGATAAAAAGAAGAACATAAAGATATTTTGCACGAAGTTATTGCCCGCGAGTATGGTCCCAAGATGCACGCGCGGAGCAAGTTCTTGGATATAAGCGTTGAGCGGAACGATGAAAAGTCCCGCAAAAATACCAAAAAGCATAAAAAGCACTACGACCGCCGAGAATGATGAACTAAAAGGCAGCAGCAAGACCATCAGGCTCAACCCGAACGCCGCAAATGGAACCATTCCGATATGAACATAATATCTTGAAAATCTTGACGCCAGAATCGAACCCAAGATAATGCCTATCCCGGCTAATGCCATAGCTCCTTGAACATAGATGGTATTATCGATTTTCAAAGTATCTTTTGCATACGCGCCGAAAATGGCAAGCACTACCTGAGAGATGGACCAAAAAACGGACAATGCCACGACAGACTCGATGATATCGCGCTTTCTTGTGAGTATCTTTATATTTTTCCTAAGATAATATCCTTGTACATATTTTTTAATATCAAACGTATTTCGGCTTTGCTTCATCGTCTTGTCTTGAAGCTTGCTCGTAAAGATATACTCTATGATCGAGCCTACGACCAAAAGCCATCCTAGAGGTGCTACCATCTTTAAAATAGACGCCTCATCGGTAAATGCAGTCGTAATATTCATCTCAAAAAGGACAGTATAAAAGATGATTCCGCCGAGTATCGCGACAGTGGTGGTCGCCTGCACAATCGCATTTCCTCCTGTCAGAAGCTTCACGCCTACAAGCTCTTTGATATAGCCGTATTTAGCCGGAGAATACAAAGCACTTTGCAGAGCAAGTAAAAAAGTAAGAAAAAAAGCGCTCAAGAACCATCCCTTATAGTACGAAAAAGTTATACCCAGCGTGATGAAAACGGCAAAAAGCGCCGAGTATTTCATAATGACGTTTTTAGGGAACCTGTCGCTCAAGTATCCTGAAGGCGTAAAAAGAAGGATAAAAGGAAGAAGGATCATTGCGTTCACGACGGCGGTAAGAACTATCTGCTCACTTCCGTCATATACCTTAAAGATAGTGTTTTGAATGATGATCTTATGTCCAAGATCGGTAAAAGCATTTAAAAACAGGGCAAGAGTGTAGTAGATGATACCCTTTACTTTAAAGAGTTGCTTCAATTTTGCTCATCCGCCATCGATGTACTCCAGCCTTCATAATAACCATGGTTTTTCGAACAAAGCTCCATAAACATATCTGTGGTCTTGTTCATCGTCTGTATATCGACAGCCTGTATGACGGGTACGATCATGCCGTAGACATACTCCTTTGCATCACGTTCGAACTCCTCTTTGCATGTCAGATCATGTTCTTGCAAAAAAGCCGCGAACTTTTCGCGTAATGACACGGTTTGAAAAAGAAGATAGTGTTCGACCTCTCTGGGTTTTGTTATATCATCACCCTCTTCTAATATTTCTTCGATGATCTGACGGCTTTGAATATGATGCGCCTGCAAAAGATCCGGGTAAAGACTTGTTTCGTAAAGATTCCATTTTTTGTCTTTTACGGCATTGCTTTCAAACTTGTAACCAAATGCGTTTAAAACATCTTTCGTCTTGTTTTCCATACCTTTTGGGTCTTGCAGATAAAAATAGAGCTCATACCAACCTGCAGTCGTTTTTGAGCCTACGTAAACGGCTTTTTCTTTCTCTTCGAGTTTTAATACGAGCCTATCCCTGCACTCAAAAAGGAAATCTTCCTCCTCCTCGTCTGCAAGACCCTCAGGCAGAGGATGTTTGAGTTTAATAAACACCGTATAAAGCCAAGGATAGAATTCGACTTCGTCTATCATCTGCTGTGCTTCCAGTTCGACTTCTATCTTGACTAAACCGCCGTCTTCTATCTGTGTATAAAACTCTCTCATCTATCTCTGCTTTTTTTGATGAAATTATATCTAAAACAGGCTATAAAAAGCATCCTTCACCATAAGGCTTTTTGGAGTAATGTCTTTTTGCATGCGCGACTATAAGCGCATGATACTCCTGATAAAAAGCAACGATATCTTTTTCCTCTTTTATTTCCTCTGCTATCTTGTTTTGCATCAGCATCTTGATCTCTTCGTATTTTGCACGCTCGTTTATGAGCCCAAGATGAGATAGCAGTCTTTTGGTATAAGCATCCACGACAAATTCTGGTCTGTTATAGGCATACAGCAGTATAGAGTCCGCACTCTCCTCTCCTATCCCTTTTACCGCCAAAAGCTCTTTACGTGAAGGAGTTCTGCCATTGAGGTTTTTAAAAAAATCTATGAATCCCAGGATATATGCGGCTTTCTGGTTGAAATAACCCGAGGGTCTGAGAGCCTTTTTCAGATCTTCCAAAGAGATGTTTTGAATACTTTCATGATCCAGACAATCCATATCTTTTATGTTTTGTAGGGATTTTACGACAGAGGTAAATGTTGTGTTTTGCGTGAGAATGACACCCAGACATATTTCAAATATCTGCGCCTCGTTTTTGGGGTAATCGTACTCGCCGGGATGGTAGCCGCCGTCCATAAAAGGCCACCAGCCCTGCGCTCCGTAAGTTTCATACAAACGCTTATATATATGCAGAATCTTATTTGCCAATGTCCTCATCCCACAGTTTTGGCGATGACTTTATGAAAGATTCCATGAGTTCACGGCACTCTTTATTGTCTGCTACGGTGAGTTCTACGCCTCGCGAACGGACATACTCCTCAGGACCCTTAAACGTCCTGTTTTCTCCGACGACGACTTTTTTGATACCGTACAAAAGCACGGCACCGCTGCACATATCGCACGGAGAAAGAGTCGAGTAAAGAGTGGCTCTTTTATAGTCTTCCGCTTTAAGTCTTCCCGCATTCTCAAGACAGTCCATCTCCGCATGCAAAATGGAGCTTGAGTTTTGGACACGCCTGTTATGTCCCCGTCCGACTATCTTGCCGTCTATGACCAGCACGGAACCGATAGGGATTCCGCCTTCGCGCAGGCCTGATCTTGCCTCTTCTATCGCCGCTTCTAAGAACTTGTCCATATTGTTTATCTGCCGTAATACGAGATGATCGAACTTTTTTGTATGGCGTGGGCGTTTAGGTTAAAACCTACAAGTGCGGGGCTTGCATTTGTCGGCAAGTCGAGTTTTGCGACATCAAGCGCATAGACCGTGATGACGTATCTGTGAGGTTTGTCCCCTTTTGGAGGGCAGGCACCGCCAAAACCGCCTATACCGTAACTCGTAGTACTCTCTACCGCAAGTTTTGGAAGAAGCCCAAGGGCGCTTGCATTCTCTACAACGCTTGTCACCGACTTTGGAATGTTATACACGATCCAGTGCCACCATCCGCTTCCCGTAGGAGCATCAGGATCATAAATAGTAACGGCGAAGCTTTTCGTACCTGCAGGAGCACCTCTCCATTTGAGTGCGGGAGATTTGTTCTGTCCATTGCATCCAAAACCGTTAAACTCCTCTTTTTTCGTAAGCTGTCCGCCAAGATCGCTAGTAAGAGTAAAATTTCCGGCACAAGCAATACCAAGAGAAAAGAGAACGAAGACTAAAAAACGCATAATAACTCCTTTTTGTAAAGTTTTTCAAGTTTAGCATTTTGAGGCTTAAGAAAAAAATTTCAATTTTTTCTAAATCGCTTAATATCTGCAACACTCACTACAGGCATATCATGATAAAGAGCGAACCTTGTTATGTCATCGCCCTTTGCCATTGTTCCATCGGGATTTGTAAGTTCGCATAAGACGGCATAAGGCTCTAAGCCAGCAAGTTTCATAAGGTCGATACTTGCTTCGGTATGCCCTGCACGCTCCAATACTCCGCCTTTTTTGGCCTTTAACGGAAAGACATGACCGGGGGAAACAATGTTATCTCGTCCCTTTAGAGCAGCTTTTACGGTTGTGAGCCTGTCTTTTGCAGAAACTCCCGTCGTTACACCCTCTTTTGCTTCTATGGAGACGGTAAATGCAGTTTGAAACTGAGAGCGGTTGTCTTGCACCATCATAGAAAGTCCAAGCTCTTCGACTTTCTCTTCTGTTAGACACAAGCAGACTATACCGCTGCACTCTCGGATAAGCAGTGCCATCTGCCCTTCTGTAAGATACTGTGCGCAATAGATGATATCGGCTTCGTTTTCTCTGTTGTCATCATCGGTGACGATGACTCCTTGACCTTGTTGTAAAGACTTTAATGCGGCTGTGACCTTTAGTTCGTAGTCACTTTTTTTCATGCATTGATTCATTGAGTAATACCTTTTTTAGAAAGTAAAACTTATTGAATCAGGGTGAATGTATAGACAGTACTATCCCTATATAAAAACAAAAATAAGACTTATTTACATTCTCTTTCATCCGGACTTTGACCGTTGGTCTTGGATTTACACCAAGTCTGCTCGACCTTTGCAAAAGTTATCCTTTTACAAAGCGCTCGTGGACTTCTGCAGCTGCGGCAGTCACCACCAGTAAGGAGTTTCACCTTCCCTGAGAAATAAATTTATAAAATCATAACGAAAAAAGCGTTAACGGCTCATATCGTTTAAAAACAAAAGACTTGTTTTAGTCTAATGCTTTTTCAAGGATAGACTGCAGTTCGCTGTTAGCCGGATTAAGCTCAAAAGTAGATTCGTCAAAAGTTACCGTTACGGCAGTCGAATTTTCGTTGACCGTTTTCTCCGCGATCACGGAATTGGTTTTAAACTCGGTCATTTTCCAACCGTTTTCTTCACCCGCTTTAACGATAATATCATGGACCTTTTCGTGCGTCAGGTTTTTGCTGATGCAAGTTTTATTTGCATTTTCAACATTACCTACTGAAGGAGTATTTCCCGCGCTACAACCGATCAGTACCAATGTACCAAAAACAGAAACAAGACTTAGTGTTATCATTTTTTTCATAGGAATCCTTTATGTATCTTTCTTAGAGTTTGAAAGAAAAAACGTATATATAATATAATAAATCTTTGCGAAAGTACACGACATTAATCAATTAATTTGAACTTTGTTCATGATAATGATTCTTTTCTGCACTTTTTTTACCGCTTTTATTATCGAACATACTCTATTTTTCCCTGCGGGAAAGCCAGCTGTATACACCCGTACCCACGATCAGCAGCGTTACTCCCAAAACAAGATAAAAGGCGTTTAACAATTTACTGTAATCATCCAATACGATTTTAAATACGGCCATCAATGATTCGATAGACAAAGCTATGATAATAGAGGTCAGGAATTTGCTAAGCGTTTTATTCTGCAAATCGTTGCCGTAATTGAATGTTTTAAACAGTACGTCGTTTTCTACGATGGTCTTTGCCAGATCATAGATCGCAAGCCCGATGGTTATAGAGATGATGGAAGTAAATATCTCATGCATGACGCCTTCTCCCGTTTTTGGGAAAAAAAGCATATGAAAAAATATATATCCGCCGTAAAGGATCAAAAATATGGAAACGATTCCAAGCAGGATCCCTCCTCCTGCCATGATATATGTGTTTATCTTTTGAAAAGCACTGTTATGTTCGATGAGACGAAGCTCTTCCAAAAGTTTGAGCATATCGAAATCTACGACGATATACTCGTCATCCAGACGTTTTACCGCCGTAAGCGTCGGTAGACCGGTTATGTGATGAAGATAGGGATTGCTTATATGGATAGGTTCGTCTTTAAAACTTACCCATTTAAAATAAAAAGACTTATCTGTCCCTTCACGATTCTCATCCATATATTTTCTGCCGTAACTAGAAGTAGACTGAATAAAATTCGCATCGACGCCGTAGATGACCTCGGCCGCTTTTTCAAAATCAAAAAAACGGCGCAGGTCTCTTTCTTCGTTAGATGCAGGATGAAAACTCTCCATCGTCCCCCGCACGTAAAACTGTACACTGTTCTTGTTTTCGGTATATATACTAATTATACGTTTCATGAAAACTCCTTTAAGCGGATCTTCCGTGTACTTTATAACACTCATCACATTAAGAGTGACAGGGGTTTAAAATCTAATCGCTAAGCTTAAGAAATCCTTTTTGAGGTATCATAGGCCAATTCATAGTAATTATTTCCGTTATACGAGAACTCCTTTATGACCTCTAACCCCAGCTTTCTTGTATGAGCTTCGTATGAGCGCGGGTTGATCTTGTTGATGAAAGTCACAAGGATCGGATAACGCTTTGCCATATGCTCTCTTGCAAAATCGAATATAGTCTCCAATACACCGCTTCCCCGTACACTTTTATCTATACAAATAGGTCCGTACTGATAGGAGTTGTTCACACTGAGCTTTTGCCTTTTGTATTCCAACTCGCCAAGACCCTCTATCATATATGCAAACATCGGCCATACAGACCAAAACTGCCACGATGCCGCCATGACATAAGCTACGACCTCATCTTCTTTCACGGCAATAAAAAGCCCCTGTTCCTTTTCAATCAGCTCTTTTAACTGTTCGGCAGTAAAAGGCGTAGTTACAAAGCCGTCTTTTTTATCCTCTTCGTTTATGGAATCTATTTGATATCTGTAATGCAGTTGCAGTACTTTGTCTATATCTTGTATGTCAGCGACCTTCAGTGTCATTGTTCTTCCTTATTTATCGACTCGTATGCTATGAGTATCTTTTTGCGTTCTATGCCCCATCTGTATCCACTCATGGCACCGCTTTTGGCAATGACCCTATGACATGGGATGAGGTAGCCTATATGGTTCTTGCCTATGGCACTGGCAACCGCACGCACCGCCTTTGGTTTGTCAAGGTAGGTCGCAATGTCGTTGTATGTTGCCACCGTGCCGTTTGGCAGGTTTAAAAGCGCTTTCCACACGTTTACCTGAAAGTTCGTACCCTTGACCACAAGGTCGTACTTTTTCTTTTTGATGAAGATGTTTTGCAAGTACTCTTTTGCCTTATTATCGTCTTGTAAATGTGTTGCATTTTCCCAGAGACTCATAAAGCGTTCATATACGGCACCTTTATTCTCGTCTATAAATCCCATATAGCATATTCCCTTATCGGTAAAAGCTATTAGCGCCTCGCCAAACGGTGTACTGCCGTACCCGTAGGTTATGAGAACGTCTTTGCCTTTTTCCCTATACTCTTTCGGTGTTACACCGATGAGGTTCACAAACAGTTCGTGCAGTCTGCTGGAGCTGGAAAGCCCGATATCCAAAGCGCTGTCTAAAACCGACTTAGATTCTTTAATGTGCTCTTTTGCATAGTTGAGGGTAACGCTGTGAAGAAACTGCATAGGTGTCACGCCCACGTATTCTTTAAACACGCGGATAAAGTGAAACTTGCTCATCCCGATGCTGTGGGCTATCTGCTCTACGGAGGGCTGTTCTTTGAAGTTTTCATCGATATAACGGATCGCTTTTTCGATCTGGTTGTAGTTGTTATGTAAGTTATCTAACGTGTTTTGCATACACAGACCTCACAAATTTTTTAAAAGTATAACTCTTACATATAAAGATTGCAATCCGAAAATTGCTATATTTAGATCATAAATATTTTTCCATCAACGCGATCGTCTCAAGATCGGCGGCTTCTCCTCTTTCACGAAGATTTTTCAAGATGCGCTGTTGCATCTCTTTAGACCTGTTTTGCCCTATTTTTACTTTAAGGCTCGTCTTTCTCGGTTTTAATACATATATGGCGGTACGTTCAAGCATTTTTGTATAGGCGGGATCTTCGGTATGCAGAGGTATGTACCCGCCTTCCGGCTGAAATTTTTGCATCATCGCTTCTAACGCGCCGGCTTTAAAAGAACTATCTTCTGTAAAAGATATTTCACCTTCGATCATGACCGAGATATAAAACTGCGTTGCTGCACAGGCTGATTTTGTATCGCTAAAGTACGAGGGGATCAAAGCTTGAGGCGATACTGCCAAAAAAGAAGCAAAAGGATGCGTTTTAATAGCATCGGCTTTTCTGCCCTCATATGCTCCATGAAAACAGATCATATCTTCATAAGCGACAAAATTCACGGCTACACCGTAGGGTTCGTTATCGCTCATAAGCGATAAAACACCGTAATCACACTCTTTTAACAGCTTCCTTACAACAGCGGGGTCGTTAACCTCGAACTCGTCTCGTCGCATATCCTTCTCCTCTATGTCGTTTGGTTGAGATCACTAATATCGATTTTCATCGCAGCTCTTGCCCAAACGAACCTTTTGGCAATCTCTTCGTACTCTTTACCCTGAAATAAAATTGCCGCATTGCCTTTAATGAGAAACCCCGTCCCCTGCCCATGCAAGCCATTCACTTCTTTGGCACCGGCGGTTACCAGAACTCTATTGTCGTTTTCCAATATTTTTTCCATTGTATTCATACCGCCTACAGGCACGATCAAACAATTATTGCAAAGCGATACATAAGAGTTCCATGTGTTGACCGCATGCGGAAAATCCTTTCCCTGTGCAATGATAGTGACGACTCCTTCATGTTCAAATACTTCTTTTAATTTTTCCGACAACATATTTGAATCTCCTTTTCATTCTTTTTGTGTTACTATACCGACTATCTGCACTTGTTACAAGTGACAAAATATAATATTTTTATGAGGTCAGTTTATGTACAATCTCGACACTTCGGCAAAAACTCCTTTACATATTCAGCTGTACGAAGCGATTAAGTACGATATTACGACAAACCTTGCCGTAGGCAGCAAACTGCCTTCTATCCGCAAAGTTTCTCAAGAGTATAAGATCAGCAAAAATACCGTCGAATCGGCATATAATCAGCTCTATGCCGAAGGCTATATCGAAAGCCGGCCGAAAAGCGGATATTTTGTAGCCGATGCCGACTTTTTGCCTCTTTCAAACCATTCATCCATGCTAAAAGAGTCTACAACACCGCCCGTATACCGTTACGACTTTCACCCTGCCCGTTTAGACAAAGATCTCTTTCCGCTGAAACTTTATAAACGCCTTTTTTCCAAAGCGATCAACGAGACTATTGATTTTGGAGCATATACCGACGGACAGGGAGAATACTCTCTTCGTGTTGAACTCTGCCGCTATTTAAGTACATCAAGAGGCGTAAAGTGTGATCCGTCGCAAATAGTCGTTACCGGGGCTTTTGCCGATGCTATGAGCATGATAGCCGATCTTTTACAACCGCTGCAATACGGTTTTGCTATAGAAGATCCCGGGTATTACGTAACACGCAGAGTCTTTATGCAGCATGGATACGATATAACACCCGTACCTGTCGATGAAAACGGCTTACGAGTCGAGACGTTAAAAAAGAGCGATGCAAAAATAGTTTACATCACTCCATCACATCAATACCCTACGGGAGTCTCCATGCCTGTCTCACAGCGTTTGAAGCTTCTGGCTTGGGCGAAAGAGAAGAACGGTTTTATCATAGAAGACGACTACGACAGTGAACTCACCTATCGATCTCGCCCTATTCCTTCGCTTCAAGGACTTGATACAAACGATAGGGTCATCTATGTCGGAACTTTTTCCAAAGCGTTTTCACCCGCACTTCGAGTCGGTTATATAGTTTTACCTCATCGCCTGATAAAAGAATATAAAAACTTTCACGGTTATTTTTCACGAGTTTGCCTCGCCACACAAAAGACTCTGGAGCTTTTTTTAAAAGATGGACACTGGGAGCGCCACCTGCGCAAAGTTCGAAATCTTAACCGTAAAAAACACGACATCATGCAGCAGGCGATCAACAAACACCTCGGGAAATTTGCCAAAATAGTAAGTGAAGGCGGAGGACTTTCTATCAACATCCGTTCAAAATACGAGATAGATACTACGGTACTAAACGATGAAGCACAAAAAAAAGGTATCAAACTTTACTTTACAAAAGATCATTTCAACGAAAAATGGGATGCTATTAGAATGGGATTTGGAGGATTGAAAGAAAACGAGATCGAATCCGCCGTAAAAGAGCTGGCAAAGATATGGAGAGATCTCAGTTTATAACTATTTTGTCTCCGTGGCTTTTTGGCTGAGAAACGACAAGAAAACAAAGCTCTTCATCACTCTCATTACACATCTGATGTGCTATCTTTGCGTTTATATGTAAAGATTCCCCGGCCTGTATTTGAATAGTTTTATCCGAAAACTTCATCGTAGCCACTCCAAAAAGAATGTAAAAGACCTGCTGGGAATGTTCATGGTAATGCATCGCTTCACTTGTATGCGGCGGCATCCTCTCTTCTATGACACTGAGCCCATCGCTTTTTAGCAGATGCCAGCCCTCACACTCCTTGCCCCAGATATAATGTTCTGCATTCGTTTTAGATATTTTATGCATAGTCTCATCTTTTACTTTTGAAAATAACTGTTATAAAACTGCTTCGCCGTTCTTGCGCTCTTGCTTGCTCTTACCTGTGCAAAGCGTAAAGCCTCTGCATGCAGGATTTCTCTGTCGCCTTCATACTCCTTAAAGTAACTGTCTACGACTTTTAAGTATTCGGCTTGGGTACCGTGGTAAAAAGAGAGCCACAGGCCGAACCTGTCGCTGAGTGATATCTTCTCCTCTACGCTGTCCGAGTAATGAAGTTCACCATTGTTTCCGATCACCGTACCTTCATTGTCTCTTTGATACTCGGTGATGAGATGGCGTCTGTTTGAAGTGGCGTATATCTTGACATTTTCAGGCGGTGCTTCGATGGAGCCTTCTAAAATGCGTTTGAGACCTTTATACCCTTTTTCACCCTCTTCAAACGACAAATCATCACAAAAGACGATGAACTTGTATGGCAGATTGCGGATCAGATCTGCGATCTCTATGAGGTCGTCAAGATCGTCTCTGTCTATCTCGATGATACGAAGGCCTCTTGTACCGTACTCATTTAAAACCGCTTTGATAAGAGAAGATTTTCCCGTGCCTCTTGCACCCCAGAGTAAAACGTTGTTGGAGGGAAGATCATCTAAAAAACGCTCGGTATTTCTTATAATCTCTTTTTTTTGTCTTTCTATACCTACAAGATCGTCAAAAGTGATCCCGTCTATGTTTTTAACGGGCTTTAGATACTCTTTTTTCGCCCGCCAAATAGCTCCGTAACAGTTTTTCCAATCAATATTATGCTGCATGTCAAACCTTTTGTTCCGCTGTTTTGGAATCTCTTTTCATATTAAACAGTATAACGGCAAAAAAAGCAAGCAGACAACCGATAACGGTAGAAAGCGCTATATTTTCTCCATATACCACCCTGCTTGAAACGATAGCACCCACGGGGACGATGAACATAAAGACTCCCGTTTTGTGTGCGCCGATCTTTCCCGCCGAAAGAAAAAACAGTGCCGTGCTGAATGTTCCGGGAAATACTCCGATAAAGATGATGGTCGACCAAAATACTGCGTCATACGCATGAAGATCAAACGGATGGTGCGGCAGTGCAAAGATCATGTTCGTAAAACCTGTTATCCCAAAGACTACGACCGTGTAAAACATCGGATTTGCTCTTTTTGAGGCTTTTTGCGAAAGGATGGTGACAAACGCCCAAACTACGGCACACTCCAAAAAGTATGAGCTCTCTATATTTAAAAAAGCAAATCCTTCAAACGGCACGCGAAGCAGTATGAGTGCTCCGAACACTCCGATAGAGAGTGCTATGACCTGTCTTGTCGAGACTTTTATACCCAAGACAGCTATGGACATCAGATAGGTAAAGATGGGAGCAAGTGCCGTGACCATCGTACCGCCGTATCCCGCTTGTCCGTGGGAGAGCCCTGCAAAGAAAAGATAGTTGAAAAGCGATGTAAGAAGCCCTGCTCCAAGCATATAGACAAATCCCATCCTGTCGGTTTTAAGAGGTATTTTTAAATACCGGATAACGGGAATGATAGTGATGAACGAAACGGCATAACGCCAAAAAGCTGCCACTTGGGCATTTGAGTGCTCCGCAGCAGCTTTTCCCGCCGTCCAAGCCACTCCCCAAAGAAGCATCGCTATGATCATGCCGATAAAATAACGAGTGGAATTTTTAGTTTCTTCCATCTAAGGCCTTAAAAAAATTTAGTAATTATATTCCAAATATAGATACAAAACAATCCGAAAATTGCTTTCAAATATCTTTGTAACGCTTTTTACGCTCGGCGGTATAATTCCACCACACACGAGGCTCTGCACCGTTCATAAAGTCCGTGATGGACATAAAGACATCAAGCACGCAGGGATCCTGACGCTGACCGCTTTTGGCGCATAACATGCCATAGAGTTCAAACGGATCTTTGCCACGAAGTTCCTGAGGATTATCAATACCGATAGAGTGCAGATCTGCTGCCAAAGAGCTGCCGATATTTGGCAGATCCGTGAGCTTTTTCACCTTGTTTCGAACGACTTTTTGAGGGTTCATGGCTTCTCCTTTTTTTAGCATGTATCATACTATATTTCAATATTTTTTATATTACAATTACGCCGTATCATACCTTCATAGATACCAAGTACCTCGTCGCTGCTTATTTCGGAGCCTCTTTTTTGAGAGATGCTTTTGACCTCTTCGGCAAGCCTTGCTTGTATGTTTTGCGGAATATCTATGCCGTATACCTCTTTTAACACATATGCCACTCCGCCTTTGCCCGACTGGGAGTTGATGCGGATTGAGTCTTTGTATTCCCTGCCTATGTCGCACGGGTCTATCGCCAAATACGGCACCTCCCAGATGCTGTTTTTTTCTTTACGATGATGATCCATCCCTTTTTTTATGGCATCTTGATGCGTACCCGAAAATGCCGTATAGATCATAGAACCCACATATGGGTGACGATCACCGACCTGCATACCCGTAATACTTGTGATACGCTTCAAAATGTTATCCACCTTCTCTATATGCAAGCACGGATCTATCCCTCCTGAGTAATAGTTAAACGCCAACGTGACCAAATCCACATTGCCGGCGCGTTCACCGTTTCCGAGTATGGTGCCCTCGACCCTCTGCGCTCCTGCCAATACTGCCAACTCCGCACTTGCGACCGCACATCCTCTGTCGTTATGCGGATGCACGCTGATGACGACGTTTTCTCTGTTTTTTATATGCTTGCACATCCATTCGATACGATCGGCATAGATATTTGCAGAGCATGCTTCCAATGTATTTGGCAAATTAAGTATCATAGGGTTCTCATCCGTCGGGTCATATGCTTCTATGACGGCATTTGAAACCTCCAAAGCAAATGAAAGTTCCGTCTGAGAAAAACTCTCGGGCGAATACTCAAAAACTACTTTTCCATCAAACTTCACCGCCTCTTTTTTGATGCACTCCACTCCCTCTAACGCCAATGCTATGATCGCTTCTTCGCTGCGTTTAAAAACCACTTCGCGCTGGTTTGAAGCGGTCGGATTGTACAGATGCATATTTATGTGCTTTGCACCCTTCAATGCTTCAAAACTGCGTACTATGTGACGCTCGATCGATGGTGTCAAAACACCTATCGTCACATCGTCGGGTATCAAACCCTCCTCTATCAATTTGCGGCAAAAATCAAACTCCGTCTGCGATGCGCTGGGGTAAGCAATCTCTATCTCTTTAAAACCAAACTCCACAAGCGCTTTGAAATACGCAGTTTTTTGCTCTATGCCCATCGGGTTGGCAAGCGCCTGATTGCCGTCACGCAAATCGGTACTGACCCACACAGGAGCTTTCGCGGCAGTTTTATCCGCCCATTCTCTTTTATCCAATTTAACCGTCGGATACGGTTTATATTTTGCATACGTATGCATAGGGTATCCTTACAAATAACAATAAAAACAGTAAAAATGCCAAAAAATGGACGCATTGCGCCCTAAAAGGCAAAAACTAAAAACTATGAAATAAAATGTGAAAAATTACAGCAGGTGCAGGAGGAGAGAGAGGAGTAAAGAACGGTTTTCCGTCGTGAATGTTGCAATAGGTATATGATGACTTTTCATGGTCTCTCCTTTTTTTTATGATTATGAAATTGTAACAGATAAAATGTTTTTAGGCAATATTATTTTTTTGGTTATCTTTTTCACCGATAAAACTTGCATATTTCTGCGACCAGAAAAGTATCTCTTCTATCACAGGTCTGAGATATTTTCCCTGAACACTTAATGAGTATTCTACTCGGGGCGGTACCTCTGCATACATTTTTCGCGTTACAAGGTGCAATGCTTCGAGCTCTTTTAATTTGACAGTAAGAGTCTTGTTGGTGATCGGACTGAGAACATCGCTCAGCTCTTTAAAACGCATCGAATTTTTTTGCAGATGCCAGACGATATAGAGCTTTAGCCTGTCGTTAAATATCTCAAAGAAGAGTTCCGAGGTAGAGTCATACGTTTTATTATTAAGTTCTATCATAGCGGATTTCACACTTTCATTTATAAAAATATACTTAGTTTACTAAAATATACTATTGGGAGTTTTCCCCTATTTTAGCCCCTTTGGCTCTCGCATCCCGTTATGCTCGATACCCATCGTCTAAACAGAAGCCAAAATCGTACCAACCCGCTTTAAAAGAAGAGCTCGTACTCAATATCCTGCTTCAAAATCAGCTTGACACCGTTATGAACTTTAAGACCTTTCTCATTTAAAAACGCATTTTTTACTATGGCTTTGTTATAAGGCAAAACATCTTCGCGGCTCAGATATTCATCGACATCCATCCATCTTGCTTCTATGATCTCATGCTTGTCTTTGATCTCTATATGCGTCGTCAAAGGTTTAGCCAAAGAGACGACGTAAAGATTCGATTCGCCAAATTGCGCGGGAGAGAAATGTCCGAGACTGACCACAGATTCAAACTCGACTTCCACTCCCGTTTCTTCAAAAACTTCTCTTACGACTGCCTGCGAGATATTTTCACTGTCGTCTATGAAACCTCCCGGAAGTTTATAGGTCTGCCAGATCTTGTCTTTAACGACCAAGATATTTTTTTTATTAAAAACAACGACTCCTACTCCCAACGTATGATTTACCGCAGTCGGTATGACGGGATCTTCGACAAGCCTTTTTACCAGAGTAATATCTCTCTCGTTGCAATGGTGAAAAACAAAATCGCATTTTGTAAGAACGGGGATCAAATCCGAGCGCTCGATAGAGAGCTTTATCCAGAGAAGTTTTTTATCTTCAATAGCTGCAAGTATCTCGGTTATCTCTTGTTCAAATTCCAAAATCGTATGAGCGATATCTCCGCTTTCGATGGTCACACCGTCATATCGATCCTCTTTAAGCGCAAAAGACGTAATGTCTGGACGTTTTTTCAAAACTTCTCCTTCTTATATCAGCTATTTTTGCAAAAACAGCTGTTTTCATGATCATTTACCATACCGCAAGCCTGCATAAAAGCGTACAGCGTCGTCGAACCCACAAACTTGAAACCTCTTTTTTTCAGATCTTTTGTTATCTCATCGGAGATGTTCGTACGGCAAGCCGCTGTTTTATAATCGGGTACGTCGTTTATAATGGTTTTCCCGTCCACTCTGCTCCAAAAATAGTTATCTATGGAACCGAACTCCTCTATGATCTTTAAAAACCTTTTTGCGTTTTCTATGATGGAGGTTATCTTTGGCCTGCTTTTGATAACCAGTCCGCTCTCAATGATACGGTCAATATCTTTGTCATCGTATTTTACGATTTTAGCGATATCAAACTCTTCAAAAGCCTTGCGGTACCCTTCTCTTTTTTTCAGCACCGTCAGCCAGCTGAGCCCTGCGGATTGTGTTTCCAAAGAGAAAAGTTCAAACAGCGCCCGATCGTCATGAAGAGCTCTGCCCCACTCTTTATCGTGGTATTGCACATATAGGGGATCGCTTAGTTTGACCCAGCCGCAGCGATATCTGTCCATCTCGTCTCTTTTAAAGATTTGTTGCTCTAAATGCGCTCAGATCGGGAGGCGTGGCATTTTTCACTTCATACGCACGGAGTTTGCCTTCGCGTTCCTGTTGTACGCAAAACTCCCTGTTCTGTTCGCGTTCGCCTTGATACTCCATATAAGGCACGCTCATTCCGCAGCTGTGTTCGACACAATAGATATGCAGTTTGACAAAACGGCGCATCCCCTCCAGATCTTTTTCATCATAAAGCATACGCATCTTTTCATCAGACTTATCGATGAGCTCTCCTTTACAAAAAAGCCTTAAGATACGGGGTTTTCCTTCAAACGAGCAAAACATCACCGTAACTTCGCCGTCGGCTTCGATATCTCTTGCCGTTCTGTTGCCGCTTCCAACATAGTCTAAAAACACGGCTTCGTTATCGCCAGTGACGCGAAATACGTCATATCCTCTTGGACTGAGATTGACTTCACCTGCGTTACTTGCACTTGCTATAAAGAACATATGCTGCTTTTTGATGAACTCTTTGTATTCCTGGCTCAACCCTTCATATCGTTTTCCCATATTTTTACCTTTTTATCATATTTTGTATTGCCACAACACGGATATAAGCATATCCACCGTATCCTCGTAATCTTTGACATCACCGCTGGCTTTTGCGGAGAGGATAGCGCCTTCTACCGTCGATGTTATAAAAAGTGCCATCTTATCGGTGTCGCACTCTTTCATCTCTTTTGCTTCAAAAGCCTTGTCTAAAATGCGTTTCAGATAATCCCGAAACTTCTTGTATATGGCTTTCATGGCACGATCGAAATCTTCATCCAGATTACTCATCTCCTGCACGATGTTCGCAATAGGACAGCCTCTGCGAAAATCCCTTGCTTTCGTATTTGAAAGGGTATCTGCAAGTGCTTGCAAATATCCGTTTTCAAGTTCTAGTATTCTTACATATTTGGCAAGATTTCTTTCAGCCACTTTTTCCTCTATGGCAGCAAGTGCCATCTCTTTTTTACTGCCGAAGAAGTGATACATGGAACCTTTATGCACACCTGCGTTTTTTAATATCTCCGTGAGTGCGGCACCTTGATAACCGTGCGAATACACCTCTTCAAACGTAGCGTCTATGAGTTTTTGTCTGGTTGTTTCTTTCATAAGAAGTATTATAGCACATCCTCTTGACTAATCGGTCAATTTTTTACTATAATGACACTTGACCAAACAGTCAACAAACTTCCAAAGGAGAAAAAATGCCGCTTATCAAGACATATGAAACGAATGAAGCAACAGGTGAGCTAAAAGCTCTTTACGACGAGATAACAGCTCTTAGAGGAAGAGTTGGGAACAATGCCAAGCTCTTTAGCGTCAGCCCCGAAGCACTGCGCCAGCAATTGGACTTTATAAAATACTATATAAACCACCCTACGCTCTCCATGCCGCTTTTAGCAGCCATTCGCATACTTGTCTCAAGCGGTGAAAACTGTGAGTTTTGCGTGGATTACAATACCGGACTGCTTGTGAACATGATGGGATGGAGCATAGAAGATGTTCATGCAATGCGTAAAGACATTGACAACGCCAACCTGCAAGAAAAAGAAAAAGCGCTTTTGAAGTTTGTCGTAAAAGCGGTGCAAAATGCACACGGTGTCAATGCGAACGATCTGGACGAACTCAGAGAGATGCAGTGGAGCGACAAAGATATCTTCGATGCAGTTGCACACGGAGCGAAAATGCTTGCCACAGACATCCTTTTCAATGCATTTAAAATAGAAAAAGATTTCTAAAATGAAACGCGCTCTGATCATCATAGACGTACAAAACGAATACTTTACGGGAGCTCTTCCCGTGACCTATCCGCAAAACAGTATGCAAAACATACAAAGCGCCCTAAAAGCAGCAAAACAAGCAAATGTTCCTCTTGTCATGGTCCAGCATACCGCGACGGCAAAAGACGCTAAAGCTTTCGTGAAGGGAACATACGGCTGGGAGCTGCACGATTCTATAAAGGATATCGATGTCGATCATTATGTAGAAAAAGAACTTCCGAGTTCTTTTGTAGGCACAGATCTTGAAGAATGGCTACGCAAAAACAATATCGATACGGTTGTCATCAGCGGATATATGACACAGCATTGCTGCGATACAACGGCAAGATATGCTCATCATCTTGGCTTTAACGTCGAATTTTTGTCCGATGCTACGGGAACACTGGATTTTGAGAACAAAGCCGGGAAAGTCATTGCAGAAGAGCTTCATCGTGCCGTGCTCGTCGAACAGCAGTTTCGGTTCAGCGATGTTGTGAGCACAAAAGAGTGGTCGGATAAGCTAAAGGTCTGATGATTACATAAAACTTGTTTTCAATGGCTGTCACAGGCAATTACAATCTTTTTATCCCGTGCATACTCCACGCCCCAAGCACTCATCATCGCTAAAATAGGACGAAGAGCTTTGCCGTGTTCTGTCAGACTATATTCGACTTTTGGCGGTATCTGTTCGTAAATGACCCTCTCTACCAGGCCGTTTTTTTCCATCTCACGGAGCTGCTGCGTCAGCATTTTTTGGGTTATTTTCGGCATAAGGCGCAGCATTTCACCGTTACGCAATACTTTCTTATCGTGCAAATGCCACAAAATAAGCCCTTTCCATTTACCTCCTATGACCTCAATGGCCAGTTCAAACGGACAATTTAGCATATTGTTTGTCATTTATAGTTACCTTTTAGTATGTACAGTACTTTTTAGTACGTTCTTGATTTAATAACAAGTATAATATAAAATGCCTCCTTGTAAAACAATAAAGGAGCTTATCTATGAACTATCTCTGCATAAACGGCAGTCCGAGAAAAAATATGAACAGTGCCAAACTTCTTGATGCGGCAGCAGCCGAGTTAAAGAAAAATGGCAAAGAAGTAAAAATCTATAATCTTTATGATCTAAATTTCAAGGGATGTCACAGCTGTTTTTCATGTAAAAAAGAGCATAAAAAATCGTATGGCGAATGTGTTGTTAAAGATGACTTGCAAAATATACTACAAGAAGTAGATAAAGCAGAGGGCCTTATACTGGCTTCACCAATCTATTTTCAAGATGTATCCGGCGAGATGCGATCATTTCTTGAGAGATTGCTCTTTAGAAAATTTATCTATTCGAATCCGCCGAGAACATTGGTCGAAGAGGAAAAAAGGGTCGGATTTATATATACGATGAACATAGCCTCTGCGGTATTTGAAAAAAGTCCGTTAAAAGGACATTTAGAGGGCTTGGAAAGATATATAAGGTTCATCTACAAGGATATAAATACGTATCATAGTTTCAGTACAAATCAATTAAAAGACTATACCGGAATTGAATACACTTACTTCGACCCTAAAGAAAGACTCAAAAACCACAAAGAGAACTTTCCAAAAGAGATTGAAAATGTTAAAAATTTTATTCAAAAGGTACTACATTAAACGGATGCTCTTTTGTCATATTATTATAAATCCGGAAAATTACAGATCATCTCATCGTAGCTCTTATACTTTTTAAGAGCATCCATGACTACAGCCAAAGGCTCGTCGTAGATATCAGGAATATCCGTCTCGCCTTTTTGCAGTTCAAAGGCCAGCTTCTCCTCTGGAGGTGTGAACTGCGCATCCATTCCCTCTTTGTTGCCTCTGGCGTCTATTCGGTACCAGCCGTATTTTTTGAGATACACGGCGTTTAGCCCATGCAGACAATAAACGTCTTTTACATACTCAGAACATGAAAGCCTTTGATAACAAAATCCGGCAGGTATGCCGTTTGCCCGTAAAAGTGCTGCAAGCAAAATGCTTTTTGCATAGCACCACCCCGTCTTGTACTTTAAGACATCACTTGCTTTATATGTGGTGATATCGTCTTTTGCATCTCCGCTGTGACGTATCTCGTCTCTTACATACAAAAAGCATATTTTGGCGATCTCTTCATCCGAGGTCAAACCTTCTGCCAAAGTATATGCCAAGGTTTGGATATCGGGATGAGAAAGATCTACAAGTTCGCTCTCTTTTAAAAACTCTTTCATTCCCTGCACTCCTTATTTTACAACTTAGATGGCTTTGATATATCGCAAAGCCTTTTTTTGATCTTCAGCATCTCATTGGCCCCTTTTTGAAACTCGTAATCCGTCTTAACGATCTTTGCTTGAAAGCCTTGCTTTAATAATCTTTCCATCACTGCTTCTATATGTTGCGACTTTTGATTGTAAAGGTCGTAAATAGGAAATATTCTCACCTCTTGTCTTGCGACTCTACACATTTCAAGTATGGCATCAATATGAAACTGCAGATCAAGATGCTCGCTATATAAAAACAAAAAATGTGAACTTAGAACCAAATCAAAACTCTCATCATCAAAAGAGAGCCGAGGCAGCTCTTGATGGATATATCTGTTTTCTTTTTTACCGTCTTCATAATCCTCTAGAAAATCACGCATGGCATTTAACCTGATACTCACAAGTGCATCGACAGACTTTATCTTTTTCCAGACATAATCATCTTCATGTTCTTGAAGCTGTTTTATAACGACTGATGATGTTTCATCAATCCTCTGCCCTATCTCATCTTTTGTAAATTGATATATCGGATCTATTGAAATCACATTGCATCGGAGTTTCGTAACTTCTGCATTGAAGCTGGATGGACCATCGCCGCATCCTAGTATATTAGATTGCAGATCTTTGTCCGAAAGTCGAAACATTTCCCTGTACTCTTCAAGATTTCTTCCCCAGGGGACTACATTTTCTAACGTCACTGTATCTTTCCATGGAAGTTTTTCACTTTTTCATACATCTATAACCCCTTCAAGATATTTTACTCCATACCCTGCTATCTCGACTCTTTGTCCTTCAATTCTACAAAACACCTCACCGCCCCTTTGCGAAGTTTGTTTAGCTTTTAACCCGTTTTTTGCTAAAACATTACTCCAGTACGGTACAAGCTGAGTGAAAGCAGAACCCGTCACCGGATCTTCGTCGATGCCGTATTTCGGAGCAAAAAAACGGCAGATAAAATCATACTCCTCACTTTTGGAAGTGATGATAACTCCTCTGGCGTCGATATTTTTGAGTTTCTCAAAGTTGGGCTTCGCATTTAAAACCTCTTTTTCATTCTCAAAGATCAAGAGATAATCCATAGCTTTGTAGCACTCTTTTGGCTTTGCTTCAAACGCTTCGCGCACGGCATCGGGAAGGTTACATGTCAAGATCTTTTGAGCGGGAAAGTCCATCACGAACAGCTGCCCCTCTCTCTTTATACGCAGGTCACCGCTTTTGGAACTGAATACTATCGTCTCGTGTTCATATTTCAAGATCTCAAACAGTACAAAGGCGCTCGCTAAAGTGGCATGCCCGCACATATCGACTTCGCTCGTCGGAGTAAACCATCGTATATGAAACTTCTCGCCCTCTTTGACAAAAAAAGCCGTATCGCTCAGATTGTTCTCTAAAGCGATCTTTTGCATCAAAGTATCGCTAAGCCACTCGTCCAACGGACAAACCGCCGCAGGATTTCCTTTGAAAACTTCTTTTGCGAACGCGTCTATTTGGTAGAACTTTAGATTCACTTTTTGCTCCTTACGAATATATCTGTATACAAAAACCCTCTGCGTTGCCGGGTGCTTCAAAATATCCGGTGATCGCGTCAAAAGTTTCTTCGCTCGTCAAAGGCGCATCTTTTGGCAGATTTTCGTTTCTTTTTCTTAATTGGGCTTTGCAGACATCATCTGATTTATCTACAAAATGAAGCACATGTTCTACATTTGCACTCTCAAATATCTCTCTAAACCAAGCTCTTTGATTTTTTGTATTTGCAGGAAAATCCAAGACTATATCGTTTCCTTTTTTCAGCAGTTCTACTATATGCTCTTTGAGCAGTTCTTTTAATCTCTGAGAGTATTTCAAATAGTCGTGAATAGTCGTGATCTCGGCAGGATAGAGTTTTTCCAGCATCGTATCTTCACACAAAAGAAGCGCATCATGTTTTTCGGCCAGTTTTTTTGATAAGGTCGATTTTCCGGCCGCCATCTTTCCGCATAGAAAATGTAATTTATTCATACTTTTCATAGCATCGTTTTCATCTTCCGTCCGCCGGTAATTTCAAATGATTCTTTTTCATAAAAAGACAGAGTTTCATCAAACTGCGGCAACGGCGGAGTAGTGACTTCCAAACGTTTCCATCCGCGTTCACTTCCAAATATTTTAACCTTTTCAATCAACATCTTACCGATCCCCTGCGAACGATACTTTGGACAAACATACAACTCTGCTATAGTTCCAAACGCTCCTTCGGCATAAAGAGCAAAACTTTCATAAACCGATATAAAACCCCTGATCTTTTCCTCTTCTTTAGCTATAAAAACAAAGTTTTTCTCACTCTTTATAAACTCTTCCAAGCGTTTTGTTGTTTGCTCCAAGTCAAAGTTAAAAGCATTTGTATTTATTTTCTGCATTATCTCTTCAAGTAGTTTTTCCACAAACTTGGCAACAACGTGTGCATCATTTTCTTTTGCACGGTGAATGGTGATCGTTTCTTTCATTTTCAATCTTTATATATTTAAAATGTTCAAAATTCAATTATAACTTTATTTCATTAATTATAAAAACACTTTCTCCACTCCTGCACTTTCTTTTCGCTGTAAAACCGTGAAGGCGTCGAAAGAAAACGAAACTTTATGCCGTGCGCGTCGCAATACTCTTTTATCTTATGTATCTCGTCTCTTATGCCCGCAACGCTTTTGTCAAACGATTTTCTGGTAAAATAGACCTCTTTCGTTTTTCCTTTTTTTAGAGATTCCAAGATATTGTCCGTGTTGTACTTGATGACGTTTTGAAGCTTGTCATCGCCGTAGCTGCAGAGCTCCTTTTCATCCATCTCGACCGTAAGTATGAGATCCGTGAGTTCTATGCCGCGTCTTTGCAAAAACTCTTTTTGCCCTGCAGTATCGCCTTTAAGACTCGGCTCATCGAACATTGCAGGCAAAAGCCTCCAAAAGAAGTTTTTTGCTCTTCCGTAGAAAAAAGCGGCATCGTTACACTCTACTTCGGGATTAAACGTTCCGATGATGAGGATATTCTTGCATAAGAGAGGCTTGTCTTTTAAAAACCTGTGTCTGATTTTCATAAGGTTATTGCAATGCCTTTTCAAAATCACCTAAAGGCATAGGCTTGTGATAGTAATATCCTTGAATGGAATCTATACCGTTGTCTTTCAAAAACTCCAGCTCTTCTTGCGTTTCGACGCCTTCTGCAAGAACTTTCATGTCCAGCCCTTTAGCCAAGGCGATCATCGTTTTTACTATGGTCTGGTTCTTTGGCTCTTTTTTGATATCCCTTATGAAAGACTGGTCTATTTTCAGCTTGTCGATCGGCAGATTTTTGAGATACGCCATAGAGGAATATCCCGTCCCGAAATCATCGATAGATATATGAAAGCCTATCTTTTTAAGCTTATTCAAAAGAACGACCATCCCGCTTGGATTTTCAAGTATGGAGCTTTCCGTTATCTCCAGCTCTATAGAAGACGGATCACATCTTGTCTCTTTGAGTATCTCTTCCAACGACGACAGAAAATTCGGATGTACGAGCTGGCGAACGGATACATTAACAGACAGTCTTCCGCTTAATAGTTTTTTATCAGACAGCTCTTTTGCGGCAGTAAAACTCTCTTTTAAAACAAACTCGCCGATCTCGAGGATAAGCCCCATCTCTTCGGCGATGGGAATAAATATCGCAGGAGATACCGCTTCATCCTCTAAAAACCAGCGAAGAAGAGCTTCGACGCCGATTATCTTTTGGCTATACGGATCGATCTGCGGCTGAAAGAAAAGCATCAAGTCTCTGTTGAAAAGAGCTTTTTTTAAATTTGTGGCAACGGTGGTTTTGTGCAGAGCATTCTGAGTCAAAGAGACATTATAAAAGCTAAATGTATTTTTACCCATCTTTTTTGCATTGTACATCGCAGCATCCGCATTTTGCATCAGTTCTTTGGTTGTTTTGGCATCGTCCGGATAGATAGCTATCCCGACACTGGCGGTTATATATACTTCGATGGCATCTATCTTGAACGAATGATTCAAGATATCGATCAGGTCGTTCATATATATGTTGATTATATCGTCGTCATTTTGACACTCTATTACCACGACGAACTCATCTCCTCCAGTCCTGACGATAAACGCTTCGGGAGGAAAGACCTTTTTGAGCACGCCTGCTATCTCTATGAGCAGTTTATCTCCGAACTGATGCCCGTATGAGTCGTTTATCTCTTTAAAGCCGTCCATGTCAAAAAACATGAAAGCAAATCTGTTTTGTCTGGAACACTGCGACTCCAGGTGTTCTATAAGACTTAGTCTGTTAGGGAGGTTCGTCAAAGAGTCATGATGTGCGAGATATCCGAATTTTTCTCTTTCCATCATCAGTTTTTTCTGATCTGCCTTTTGTTTGGATATATCGGCAAATGTCACGACCGAGCCGATGAATACGTCGTCTTTTATGATCGGGGCAACTGTTATGAAAACCGGCAGCAGACTGCCGTCTTTGCGAACAAACTCCTCTTCGATGTTTTTAGGAATACCGGAAATGACAGCCGTTTGAACCGGACATTTTTCGTTTTCATATACGTTTCCGTCGCTATACTTGCTGTGAAAGACGTTATGCGGGTTTTTACCCAAAATATCCTCCTCTTTTAGTCCTAAAAGGTCCAATGCGACATCGTTGATAAAGGTACACATGTTGAATCTATCGACCGCATATACGCCCTCGGCGATATTGTCAAAGATGATCTTATGCTGCAAAAGCCTGATCTCGTTGTTTTTACGTTCGCTGATATCTCTGGCAGAAGCATAGATGTAGTTTTGATCATCGATCACTATGCCTTTTGAAAATATTTCTACATCAAAAATGGTTCCGTCTTTTCTGGTATGTTTCGTCTCAAATATTCTAGGCGCGTCCATGACCTTTTTTATCATCGTCTTTATCTCGTTGTGATCAAAATAGTGATCCCAATCGTAAAGGGACAGTTTTGAAAGTTCTTCTCTGGTATAGCCGAGCATATTTGCAAACGAATCGCTGAACATAAGCAGGTTTCCGTCAGGATCATGCACATGTATCCCGTCGCTCGCATTTGAAAGAATCAGCTTTATCTGTTCGGACTGCTTTTCTATATGCAGCATCTGATAACGGTAGATAACTGCCATAACGACTCCGCCAAACGCCAAAAAGAGCAGCAATCCGATGATCTCGTAAAAATAAGTTTGGATCACCTCTTTTATACTCATCCGCGTCTGTTCAAAAGGAAAAACATGATATTTTTGCATCAGTTCTCTGGTTGATTTGTAAGAGAGCGGCATGCTGAACTCATGATATGCCAGACTTGTACCCGAATGTATCTGATAGAGTGCAGCGGTGACGGCTTTTACCGTTTTGGCTTTTGGCTTTGATGTCGCCAAGACCGCCCACTCAGGATAAAGCGGCGTGGAGTGGGCATAGGGATAATTGTCATTTACTATCTTGTGTATAATCCTTAGCTCGCCGGGTTTAATTTTGCCTCTTGCAATCAGCTCCTCGATATAACCCGTTCTAAAAAATCCGACATCCGCTTTATGCTCCCTGAGGCTTTCTACCACTTTGTCCATCGGCTGACCCGTATAGAGAATATTGCACTCTTTTGTTATATCTACACCTGCATTATGAAAAAGTTCTCTTTGCACGAGCATAACGGCAAACCCCTCTTTATGCGTCGTTGCTATGGTCTTGCCTATAACATCTTTTAAAGAATGGATATCTTTATTTGAGGAGAGCACCGCTATAACCCCGCCGTAATTTTTAAGATGATATTTTCCGTCTTTTGTCTGACGCACAAGAGATGCGATGTTTGAAACGCCGTACTCAGTTTCGAGTTCAACATAAGCGCCCGGATGAACAACGGCAAAATCAAATTTTCCCTGCGCGATCTTTTTGACAAGTTGATTTTGCGGGTAAGAGGTTATATTAAAATCAAACTGCGGTGCATATTTGTGAAGCTCTTCTCTCAGCGGAAGCCAGATCTTTTGATTTTCCGATATGGGACGAAATGAAAGGACGCCGATATTTATGACCTGTTTTTTATCTAAGGTCGAAGCATATAGATCGAGCCCGAGAAGAAGCGATAAAAAAAGATATATAAAATACTTCAAAAATCACCTTCATAAGTTCTAGTTCGTTTATTCTAACACAGATTTATAAAGAAAACAACATTCGTTTTTTCAAATTCTTCTACAGAGGTATATAATATTTTCTAATTTTAGGTAGAATATTCGAAGACGCTTATTTAAAAGGCTTGCTATGAAACATCAAACAGATACTATAGATGCGAATGAAGCGGTGGCACGAGTTGCCTATAAAATAAACGAGATAATAGCCATCTATCCGATCACTCCGGCTTCGGTGATGGGAGAGCTGTGCGATATCTATGCCACGCAGTCTCAAAAAAACATCTTCGGAACAATTCCCGATATAACGGAGATGCAAAGCGAGGGAGGAGCGAGCGGCGCCATTCACGGGGCGCTTCAAAGCGGTGCGCTGACGACGACCTTTACGGCTTCGCAGGGACTCTTGCTGATGATGCCAAATATGTATAAGATCGCAGGAGAGCTGACCCCGACCGTGTTTCATATAGCAGCACGTTCCATTGCCGCACAGGCACTTTCGATCTTCGGCGATCACAGCGACGTTATGAGCGTACGCCAGACAGGTTTTGCAATGCTTTGTTCCAACTCCGTCCAAGAAGCGCATGACATGGCGCTTCTCTCGCAGGCAGCCACTTTGCACTCACGCATCCCTTTTTTACATTTTTTCGACGGGTTCAGAACTTCGCATGAAGTTGACAAGATAGAGCTTCTCGACGACGCTGTGATGAAAAAGATGATAAGCAAAAAGCTGGTACAAGAGCACAGAAAACGTGCATTGACACCGGATAATCCATTCATACGGGGAACTTCTCAAAACCCGGACGTTTATTTTCAGGGAAGAGAGAGCGTAAACAGCTACTATCTCGATACGCCCCGCATACTTCAGGAGTATATGGACAAATTTGCTTCACTGACGGGAAGGGCTTATCATCTGTTTGATTATGTCGGACGAAGCGATGCACAGAGGATCATAATCATCATGGGGTCCGGTGCGGAAGCCGTACATGAAACGGTTGAATACCTAAACAGTACGGGAGAAAAAGTCGGTGTGCTCAAAGTAAGACTGTACCGCCCTTTTTCCATCAAAGACTTCATATCGGCCCTGCCAAAGACCACAAAAGCCGTCGCCGTTTTGGACAGAACAAAGGAGGCGGGTTCTGTAGGAGAACCTCTGTATCTTGATGTCGTGAGTGCTTTTAACGAAGCAAAAGAGGAAGGAATTCTGGATTTCAAGACGCCTTTCATCATAGGCGGCAGATACGGTCTTTCATCAAAAGAGTTTACGCCGTCCATGATAAAGGCCGTATTTGATGAACTGAAAAAAGATGCACCGAAGATACACTTTACGATCGGTATAAACGATGACGTAACACATACCTCGCTCTCATACGACCGCAGTTTCGCACTGCCAAAAAAAGATACTTTTGAAGCCATATTTTTTGGCTTAGGCTCGGACGGTACCGTAGGTGCGAACAAAAACTCCATCAAGATCATAGGAACGCAGACCCAAAACTACGCTCAAGGATATTTTGTCTATGATTCGAAAAAATCGGGTTCCATGACAACCTCGCACCTTCGTTTCGGGCCCTCGCCGATACACTCGACCTACCTTATAGACAAAGCCGATTTCGTAGCGTGCCATCAGAGTGTTTTTATGGAGAAGTTCGATATTTTGCAGCATGCAAAGCATAAAGCCGTTTTTCTGCTCAACTCCCCTTTTGACAAGAAGGAGATCTGGGATCATCTTCCAAGATCGATACAAGAAGAGATGATAGAAAAAGAGATAGAGTTTTACGTGGTAGATGCCTACAAGGTAGCAAAAGACAGCGGAATGGGAAGACGAATCAATACCGTTATGCAGACCTGTTTTTTTGCGATATCCGGAATATTAAAACGTGATGAAGCTATCAAACAGATAAAAAAATATATACAAAAAAGTTACGGCAAAAAAAGCGATGAGATCGTCAAACTCAACTTCGATGCCGTAGACAACGCACTAAAATATCTTTATCAAGTGAAGCTGCCAAAAGAATCGACCGGGACAAGAACCCTCCGTCCTCCGGTAAAAGGGCATGTCAGCAAGTTTATAGCCGACGTAACGGCAAATCTCATTGAAGGAAAAGGCGATGAAGTACCGGTAAGTTTGATACCCGCAGACGGGACATGGCCAAGCTGTACCACGCAGTATGAAAAAAGAAATATCGCACTTGACGTACCCGTATGGGAGCCGGATATCTGCGTACAGTGCAATGAATGTGTTCTTGTCTGTCCTCACGCGGTCATACGCTCGAAAATAGTCGATAAAGCTTTTTTAAATGATGCACCCTCCTCTTTTAAGAGCATAAAAGCAAAAGGAAGAAATTTCGGGGAAAATGAGATGTTTACTATACAAGTCGCGGTCGAAGACTGTACGGGATGTTCTCTTTGCACCGAAGTCTGCATAGGAATAAACAAACAAGACCCAAAACGCAAAGCCATCAATATGACACCCATAGAACAGGTACTCGACGAGGGTATAAAGACCTGGGACTATTTTTTGAGCATTCCCGAATATGACAGAGCAAAACTCGATCATTCAAAAGTAAAAGAGAGCCAGTTCCTCCAGCCTCTTTTCGAATTCTCCGGAGCCTGTCCCGGATGCGGAGAGACGCCTTACATCAAACTCGCGACTCAGCTTTTCGGCGATAGAATGATAGTTGCCAATGCAACGGGATGCTCCTCTATCTACGGAGGCAACCTTCCTACCACACCATGGGCGAAGAACAAAGACGGTCTGGGACCTGCCTGGTCAAATTCCCTTTTTGAGGACAACGCCGAATTCGGTGTGGGGTTCAGGCTAACGATAGACAAACATGAAACCCAGGCAAAAGAGTTGCTGGAAAAACTTTCCGATAAACTCACAAAAGAGTTCTGCGATACGATACTGTATGCACCTCAGATTGAAGAAGAGGATATCTTCGCACAAAGAAAACGGGTCAAGGAGCTTAAAGAAAAAAATAAAAAGCCTAAAAAGCGAAGATGCACAGAATCTTCTCTCGCTGGCAGATTATCTCGTAAAAAAATCCGTTTGGATCATAGGCGGCGACGGCTGGGCATACGATATAGGATACGGCGGGCTCGATCATGTCCTTGCAAGCGGCAGGAACGTAAATATCCTTGTCTTAGACACACAGGTCTATTCCAATACGGGCGGACAACAGTCAAAAGCCACACCTACCGGAGCTGTCGCCAAATTTGCAGCGGGAGGAAAACCCTCTCTTGCCAAAGATCTGGCGATGATGGCCATGGCATATGAAAACGTTTATGTCTCACGGGTAGCGATGGGTGCGAACTATGCCCAGAGTGTAAAAGCATTTATGGAAGCAGAAAGACATGAAGGACCCTCGATCATCATCGCCTACTCCCACTGTATCGCTCACGGATATGATCTCAAAAACGGAATGAAACAGCAAAAACTTGCGGTAGAGTGCGGATTATGGCCTATTTTCAGGTACAATCCTGCGCTAAAAGAGCAGGGGCGCAATCCTATGAAACTTGATTATAAAGGTCCTCAAATCCCTGTTCAAAACTATATGTATAACGAGACAAGGTTCAATATGGTCGAAAAAGCAGACAGCATAAGCGCGGAGATATTCTTAAAGACAGCCAGCGCCCATGCGGACGCGATGTTTAAAAAATACAGCGATCTGCAGGAAGATTACGACAGGTGATCACTTGATGATCTTACGGGTGTTCTCGTTCATCCATTTTTCCAGCTCTGATGCCGTAAGCGGCAGACTGTACAGATATCCCTGGACTTTTTTACAACCCTCTTTTATAAGAAAGTCTGCCTGCTCTTTCGTTTCGACGCCCTCGGCAATCACGTCGAGATTCAGGCTTTTCGCGAGGCCTATAATGGCTTGCGTTATATTCATATCGTCTTTGTCAAAAGGAATTCCGCTTACAAAAGACTGATCGATCTTCAGTTTGTCGATAGGAAGATGTTTCAGCCTCGACAAAGATGAATATCCGGTACCGAAATCATCGATGGAAAGACGGATGCCTATCTCTTTTAAACTGTTAAGCAGATCGATATAAAGCTCGTCTTTCATAATGACGCTCTCCGTTATCTCGATCTCGATATATTTGGGATCGAGGTCTGCGTCTTGCAGCGCCTTTTTTATAGTCTCTATGATATTGTTGTGTGCAAGCTGACGGCCCGAGACATTGACTGCTATATACTGTAAAGGCCTCCCCTCATCCAGCCATTTTTTCATCTGAAAACAAGCTTGACGAAGTATCCATTCGCCAAGAGGAACGATCAGTCCAGTATCTTCAGCCAGCGGTATGAAGCGGATAGGTGAAACCAGACCCATCTCCGGGCTGTTCCATCTCACCAGTGCTTCGGCTCCAAGGATCTTGCCCGTTTTCATTTCATATTGAGGCTGGTAGTAAACCAAAAACTCCTCTTTGTTCAGTGCATTATGTAAAGCGCTGTGTAGATACAAAAGATCAAAACTCGAAGAAGCCATGTCGGCAGAGAAAAATTCAAAACTGTTTCTGCCAAGCTCTTTTGCACGATACAGCGCCGTATCGGCATTTTTTAACAGCGTCACGGCATCTTCGCCGTCCATCGGACTGATAGCAATCCCTATACTTGCTGTTATCGTGACTTCATGCTCTTTTAAGAAAACGGGACTGTTTAACAATACTAAGATCTTTTGGGCAACTATAGCCGCATCGTTTGGCGAATTTAGATCTTCGATGACCATAACAAACTCATCACCGCTTACACGCGCGACGGTATCCTCGTCGCGAAGAAGTTCCGATATCTTTTTAGAGACTTTTTTCAACAGCAAGTCACCGTAAGGATGCCCCAGAGAGTCGTTTATCTCCTTAAACCTGTCGATATCAAGGTACAAGACAGCAATACTTTCATTTTTTCTATGAGAGCGCTCTAAAGAATGCTCCAGACGCTCGTTTAAAAGCAGACGGTTAGGCAGATGCGTAAGAGCGTCGTAATGGGCTAAGAATCGTAGTTCGTCTTCCGTTTTCTTTATCTTGGAGATATCGGCGAACACGGCGATATAGTTTATGGTCTCGCCTTTTTCGTTTTTTATACAGCTGATGGAGAGCCATTCGGGATAGTTTTGACCGTTTTTACGTTTGTTCCAGATTTCACCCTGCCATTTTCCCGTCTTTATAAGCGTATCCCAGATATTTTTGTAAAACTTGTAATCATGTTTTCCCGATCGCAATATCTTCGTATCTTTGCCAATCACTTCTTCCTTTTCATATCCGGTTATTTCGGTGAAAGCGGGATTTACGGTTATGATTCTCGATGCGGCATCGGTTATGATGATACCTTCGGCTAAATTCTCAAATGCCGTCGATGATTGAAGAAGCTGCCTCTCTTTCTCTTTTTGTTCACTGATATCTCTCACAAAAGCTATCATATATGTTTTATCTTCTTCATGCAAGATACCGACCTTCACATCCATATCTATCACATGTCCGTCTTTGTGGGCATGAACTATTTCAAAACGCCCATGTCCGTTTTGCACTATGCTTTTTATATCGCTTTTTATCTCTTTTTTCGTTTTGGATAGTACCAGCTGATCTATTTTCTTAGAGACAAGCTCTTTTTTCGTGTACCCTACAAGATTGCAGTAAGCCGTATTCACATCCAGTATTGTGCCTGAGAGATCTATCATTATATAGCCGTCAAGAGTACTTTCCAAGATCAGGCTCGAGCGTTTGTATTCCTGTTTCAGAGTATCTTCGATTCGCTTTTTTTCCGTGATATCTTCAGATATTCCAAGAAGATATTTTGCCTCTCCGCTGTCATCTACGATCGCAACCTTTTTCGTATGCAAAACACGTTCGCCGCTTTGGGTATGTATCGGTTCCTCTTTGATGTCCAAAACGGTTTTTTTCTCTAACACTTCCCTGTCACGAGACGTAAAGAAATCGGCTTCCTCTTTTAAAAAAAAGTCATAATCGTTTTTTCCCAGCAGAACATCTTTTGATATCCCGGTAAGCTTCTCTCCCGCTTTATTGAAACGAACATAACGCAGATCGTCGGACCTTTTAATAAAGATCATCATCGGGATATTGTCGATAATGTCGTTAAGTTCCTGTTCCTTTTCTCTCAAATCGTTTTCGGCACGCTTGCGGTCCGTGATGTCAATCAGCGAGACCAGCGTCTGTGAAGTCTCCGGCAAAAACACCGCATTGAGCAGACCCACACCCTTTTTTTTATCTTTTGTTACAAAAGCCAGTTCATAATGTTCGGGAATCTTTTCTCCGCTCAGTCTTTTTTTGTGGTATTCGTATACCCGCTTTTTATCGGTATCGTCTATCAGATCGATGAAGCTGCTTCCGATCAGTTCCTCGACCCTGCAATGCGCAAGATCGGCAAAAGTTTTGTTTACCAGAGAAAACGTTCCGTCAGATTCGATGATCGCCATACATGTACCCGTACGACTAAAAAGGGTATGATATCTCTCTTCAGCCTCTTTATGCTTCGTAATATCTTCTGAGAAGATTATGATACCGCCGATCTCACCGCTTTCTATGAACCAAGGATGTGTCTCCCAACGGAGCCATTTTTCGCTCCCGTCTTTACGTGTAAAAATTTCTCCGTCACTCTTGGTCGACTCTCCTTTGAGAGCCTTTTCATACGCTTCTTTCCAATGTTTTGGTATATCCGAAAATATATCGTAATGCGATTTTCCTATAATATCTTTTCCGGCAAGGTCATAATCCGTTATCCACCGCTTACTTACCGCGATATATTTCATCTCTTTATTTAACATTGCCATCGCAAAAGGAGCAAACTCTATAAACAGTTCCAGTTTCCGATCTTTTTCACAAAGAACGATGTCAACTTTTTTATCTCTTTTTATCATACTAATTCACCAACTCTTACTATTTTAGCTCATATCCGCTTTGAACTTTCGCTTTTTTCGCAAGTTCGGAGACCGTACTTGTAACCTCACGGGATGCGATATGATAATGCGACTGAAGCTTTTCAAGCGAGATGTCTATCTTTTCTATAAGTTTTTCACTCAGCTCGTCCACTCTGTTTTTCATAATTTCCAGCTGCTCTTTTTCCGTACTGTTTAATGTATTTGCAAGCCCGCTTAGTTCTTTATATGCGGTTTTATACTCAAGCTTTACGGATTCTATCTCGCCGATAAGATCTTTTAAAGGGTTATAAATATTGGTCAGATTGCGGCTGTGTTCTTCTAGTATCTTCATATTGTTGGATGAAAGAACTATCTGTTTCATGACCATTTCACTTTGCTTTCGGATAGAATCAAGTATGTTTTCTCCCTCAAAGAGCGAAGTGGAAACACCCTCTGTCTGTGCACGAAGATGGTTGAGCTGTTTTTCGAACTCCAGGGTGACGGCAGAAAGTTCTAAAAGGGTTTTTTCCACGATGGAGCTCGATATCTCCTGTGAAACGTTTTTTATCGACTTTATATCTTCTCTTACTTCGTCCATCTCCTCTTTTATATCGTTTCTAAGAGCATCTGCTCCGTCAAACGCTTTTTTAATGCGGTTATAATGATCCTGTTCGGACACACGCAGCATATCGATATGCGAGTGCATTATCTCATCAAGCTCGGGAAGTTGAACCGTCCTAAACTGTTCTACGCTGTGCATGACCTTTGACTGCTGCTGGGTCATGGTTTCAAACTCTCCGATAAATTTTTCCTGATTTGCCTGAATCGATTTTAACGACGCAATATCCTTTTTTATCTGTTCTCTTATTTCAAAAAGCGACCGCTGCTCTTCATCATGCATAGAAGTCGCTTTGTCTTCGAGTACCGCAATATATTCTTTCATCTGAGCAACTTTAGAGGATAAAGAGAGCGCAAACTCTTTTTGAGTTTTATCATCTTCGGTCTTTTGCGCCTGATGCAGTATGTTCATGATTATAAAAAGAGACAGGGCTATAACGATGACGGATAGAGATTCTTTTAAAATGAAGACTATGTTGCCCGATTGTATGAAGAGCATAAAATGTACAGTCGCAAACAGCGCACCGATAGAAAGCATCAAAGGGGCATAGTTTATCTTATTGGGACGTTTTAAGATACTGACCTGTCTTAAGAACAAAAGCGCCATAAAGGTATATGAGACCATCAAATCAAGCTCGAGCATAGCCACACCTCTCTTTTTGCCCTATTTTATCATAAAAATTCTATTTTACGATTTCAAGTACCTTTAAAGGATGTGAGGCCACATAATCGCCTTCTCCGTGGCTGCTAAATCCCCAAGTGGCAAAGATTGATGAGATGGATATACTTTTTGCGGCTTCTACATCTTTTGAATTGTCTCCTACCATCCATGTCGTTTGGGGACGATGCTTTGAACCGTAATTTGAAAGAATGATCTCCAGCATCTTGGGATCAGGTTTGGAAGCGCCTGCCTCATCCGCGCCTATGATCGTATCGAACATATCGCTGACTTGAAGGTGCTTTAACATCCTCTTTGCAAATATCGTAGGAGCATTTGTCGCGACGTTGATATTTATCTGAGAGGATTTTAATGCCTGCAGGGTCTCTGCGATCCCGTCGTAAAGATAGGGAGAGCGTATACACTCCTCGAAATAATGTTCTTCAAAAAGATCTCTGTCGCTTTGCAGATAAACGGGTGTGCTGTAAAAAAGTTCGGGAAGGTTCCTCACGGGCATATTGATGGCGTCTACCACGAACTGCTCATCTACAGGAGGCAGGCCATGATGGGTTTTTCTGACATAGTTTATGGAGGTCGTTATATCTTTTTTCGTATCGATAAGCGTACCGTCCATGTCAAATATTACGATCTTCATACTACTCTTTTTTCATCTTGCCGTATATCTCTGCGAGCGCTTTGACAAAGAGTTCATGATCGTTTACGCATCTGCAGACCCTGTAATCTTTTATGCCGAGATCATGAGCGATCTCTTTGTACTCCATTGCCAGCTCGTAATCGGTTTCGGAGTTGTCGACCGTAAACGCTATGGGATAGATGACGACGTTTCTTTCCTTTAGCGTTTTTAGCATCTCTCCAAGCGAAGGTTCAAGCCACTTCATCGGCCCTACTTTGGACTGATACGCCAGATGCACCCCTTTAAAATCCATACCGCTTTTTGTCATCATCTCTTTGAGTATATCTACGTTTTTTATGACATGCTCTTGGTAGACATCGCCCGCATCGATTATCTTTTGCGGGAGTCCGTGAGCCGAGAATACGATATCGTAATCCTCATACCTTTTATCGCCGACACTTTCTTTGATGCGGCTTAAAACAGCTTCGTTGTAACTTTTGTTGTCATAGTATTCTTTTACGTAGACCGTTTCGGCTTTTATCCCGCTTTTTGCAAAAGCATCTAAAAAGTCTTCGACGGATGATTTTGTAGTCGTCGTGGAGTATTGCGGGTACATAGGGATGAGATACACTTTTGATATCTCATGCTCTTTGAGCGTTTGAATGACTTCGTCTGCAAAGGGCGGTGTGTAACGCATGACAAAATCGACGATCACGCCCTCTTTCAGCATATCCTGAAGTTTTTTCACTATATTCTTTGTCAGATCGACAATCGGAGATTTTCCGCCTAGAGTTTTGTATATCTCTTTAGAAGATTCTGTTCTAAAAAACGTTATCATACTCGCCACAAACCTGCGCAGCAAAGCACTTTTCATAGTGAGGATGTTTGGATCGTTGAACATGTTTTTTAAAAAAAGTTCGACCTCGTCCAGATTATTCGGTCCACCCATATTAAGTAATATGATAACATCTTTTTTCAACTTAGTACCCTTTTTACTAGATTTATCGTCTCATCCGAAAACAAGATTTCATCGTGGCTGCAGCCTGAAAGCTCTTTGTATTCCGTCAGTTTTTTTATTCTGCTCTTGAGGTTGCGCGCGTTTTCTATCGGCACGACATCGTCGTCTTGGCTTGATATCAGATAGGTATCTGCATCGACATCCTTAACATATAAGGCTGTGTTAAAATCGTACTTTATCAAAAAAGAGGGAAATCCCCTTTTTAAAAAAATATTCCTGACACTGTCAAATCCGCCCAGCAAGAACAACCGCTGTACTTTGAGCTTCGAAGCCGCATACGCGGCGGCGCTGCTTCCTATGGAAAACCCGATTATACTGAAATCTCCGTAATGTGCCAAAAATCTTTTTGCGACGTGTAAAACGTCGCCGTAAATGTTCTGTTCGCTAGGCATGCCTTTTGAATCGCCGTATCCGCGGTAATTGAAAGTCAGTATCCTGCAATCTTCAAAACTACGGGAAAGCTTGTGGATAAGTCCGACCGTATCTTGAGATCGGCCGCCGACATAAAAAAGCGTATGTTTAAAGTTCAAAGGACAATACTCCGCTCCTTCGAGCAAAGTGCCGTCTTCTGCTTTTATCTCCAAAAGAGAAAACTTTTCGTCAAGCTCCTCTTTTCGGTGTTTTTTCGGATCAAACACTATGAAGTACTGCACCTGATATAAAAAGACCGCCAGTATCAAGATCGTTGCGATAAAAAAAAGTAAATATATCATCTTTTTCTGCCTGGCGTCCGCAAAATCTTAAGGGCGCTTAGGAAACGGATATCTCTTTAATATCCGCTATATGCAGGAAGCTTTTATATATCAGTGCTACAAGGGATTTTCTATTGTTTCTGACCTCTTCGTCATCGGCATTTACCATGACGTTGTCAAAAAATGCATCCAGCTGCGGTTTTAATTCCAAAAGCATATCGAGCTCTTCGATGTAGCTTGCATAATCTCCCGCCAATACGGCGATATAAGCATTAAAGAGCTCGTTTTCCGCATCATCTTCAAAAAGAGCCGGGTTTACCGAAAGCTCCTGACTCATGTCCATATCTTTTGTGATGTTGGCAAGACGTTTGAAAGTTGAGAATGTCTGCGCGAAACTCTCGCTTTGCACCATTGTCTCGACCGCGGCTATCTTCTTGCCTATCGCTAAAAGTTCACGTTCTCCAGAAGCCAGAACAGCTTCGATGATCGACGGATTTACCTTGTAGTACTGTCTTAAACGCTCCAAGAAGAACTCTTCAAGTTTAGAAAGATCAAACGCTTTATAGTTGGACGCAAGCTGCGTGAACGTTTTGACGATATCAAACTTCAGTTTGTGTTCATTGACTATTCGCACTATCCCGTTGACCGCACGGCGGAGTGCGAACGGATCACGCGATCCTGTCGGGATCTGTTCGATACTGAAAAGCCCTATAAGCGTATCGAGCTTAATGGACATGGAGATGATAGCGCTCAATGGAGTCGAAGGAACGTCACTCTCTTCACCCTCCGGCAGGTACTGTTCTTTTATGGCAAGCGCCACTTCGCTCTTTTCACCCAGAGCAAGCGCATAGTAGTACCCCATGATTCCCTGGAGTTCGGTAAACTCATAGACCATCTCGCTCATAAGATCGGCTTTTGCCAGCGTGATGGCACGTTCTACGATATCTTCGTCTCCTTTGATATCATCTTTGTAAAGATGAAACAGCTCTTTGGCTATAAGAGTTTCACGTTTTATTTTCTCTTTTAACGTTCCAAGACCATCCATGAACACGACTTTTTCCAAACCATCAAGCGTAAGTCCGCGTTTGAGATCGTTGTCATAGAAGAAAAGACCGTCTGCAAGACGCGGACGCAGTACTTTTTCATTTCCCTCGACCACTTTGGAAAAATCATCCGTTAAAGCGTTTGAAACCACAACGAAACTGTTTACAAGTTTGCCGCTTTTAAAGACGGGAAAATAGCGTTGATGCTCTTTCATAGATGTAATGATAACTTCTGGAGGAAGACGCAAGAACGCCTCGTCGAAATTACCGACAAGAGCTGTCGGATGTTCTGTAATAGCCACGACCTCTTCAAGCAGATCTTCATCTATCTCGATCTCTATATCTTGTTCGTTTTGCAGTTTTTCAAACTGTGCAAGGATATTTTTCTTTCTTTCGTCCGGATACAGCGTTACCGCACCGTTTTTCAGTGTCTCGAAATACTCGGCTATCGTAGATATATCTTTTACCTCAAACGAGCTGATTCTGTGCACATAGGTCTGTTTTGACGATACGACATCAAAAAGCTTCATATCGACAAGATCATCGTCAAACATGACGTTTACCCATCTGATCGGACGGATAAAACTCTCGCTAAGACTTCCCCAGCGCATCGCTTTACCGAAATCCAGAGATTTTACCCACTCCTCTATCATCACAGGCAGAAGCTCTGCAGAAGCTCTTCCCTTGATCTCTTTTTTGTAGTAGAGAACCTCTTTTCCGCCCTTTTCACCCTTGCCTATCTCGCTGATATCCACACCGCATTTTTTAGCAAAACCGAGTGCCGCGGGCGTAGGCTCGCCGTCTTTATATGCCATAGCCATCGGAGCTCCGAAAAACTCCAATTCACTGTCTTCTTGAGATGTCTTGAACTCTCTATGCCAAAGAACCAGACGGCGGGGAGTGTAATAAAACTCGAACTCGCTGATAAGAGAGTTCTCCTCCAGTATCTTTAACCATTTTTTTTCAATATTTTTCAGCTCTTTTAAAAGCGGAACCGCCGGCAGCTCTTCCACTCCTATTTCGATTAGTAAAGGTTTTAACATTCTCGTCTCGCATATATTATTTATCGCGATTTTAACCTTTTTTTGCTTTAACTCCAATTATGGCAAAGCCGATCAAGCTGTCAATGATGTACGACTTTAGACTGCACTATCAATAAAAACAGATCAAAAAATATTATAAGCGAACTAAAAAAAGCCGCCGTCAACCTGACTTTTAACGAGGACGTAAAAAGCCCCGTACGCGTATACATCAAGATCATGCTCCAGATCGCAGCCACATACCCTAAAATACCGAAACTATGCACCCAGCCGTCTTTAAACGATGCCAAAGGCTTTACAATATGCTCGCTGCCCATCAGCCATAGGTACGCTTTTGCAAGTTCACCGCTGTAGCTTACAAAGAAGAAAGTCCCGATATGAGACAGAGAACTTATGAGCATAAGCGGTATAAGAGCGTAGCTCATAGAGTGCAAAAACTCTTTATAATCCGCTTTTACTATCTTCGAAGCTATATAAAAACCTCCAAATACCAAAACAAAAGTAGAGACAAGCGCCATGGATAAAGCACTAAATCCGACCCAGTCTACGCCTGCAGGCATAAAACTCTCCATCCATTTGCCTGTTTTGTACCATGGAAGCGTCGTCTTGATGGAGGAGTGCCCCAGCCCATGGTGAAAGCGCATGGTTATGAGAATGACCGCCAACAGTAAAACAAACACCCATGTATGCGAAGTCGATCTGTCATTGATATTTTTGCTTAAGGTCGATGCCGGTCTGACAAAAGAAAAAGATACCGCTTCACAAGCCTGTGCACAATCCATACATAAAGTACAATCGCGCATGGAGTTCCTTTTTTCAAACAGATAGGGTTGCAGACCGTATGTACAGGCAGAAGCACAATCAAAGGTCTTACACTCCGAGCACTCATCTTTGTATGTTTGCAGCTGCGTCATACCCATTTTTCCGTATCCCTTTGTAACCGAACCGATGGGACAGAGGTATTTGCAGTAGCTCATCTCTTTAAAAAGATAATAGTTCCCCGCCGCAAATATCGTCAATACCAAAAACAGCAAGGAAGATGTAAAAGGCGATTTTAAAAGATCGGGAAAAAGATATGCGGGCGTCCAGTAGGCAAAAAGCAGTATTCCAAGTCCTATGCCGCGGTGACGCAGCCATTTGGGCATCTCTTTGTTCAGAGAAAAACGGCTTATGAATCTCCCCATAACGCCATGAGGGCAGATCCCGCAAAATGCAGGACCTATCAGTGCGAGGGAAACGATCATGAAAAAAGGCCAGAATAAAGACCAAAAAACAGCCGTCGTATATGGATTTTGCTGCAATGAGGGATATGTGAACCCGAAATACAAAGCAGACACAAACAAAAACATCACGAATGTTCTTACCAAAAACAGCGCCGTTTTGTTTTTAAACAGAACTCCCAAGAGAGGCCAGCCGAAGATATCGCTCTTGGCTCTTTTTACGTAATCAACCATTTTTCAGCCTTTGCTTAGAACTCGTAAGTATACGTCAGCATCGCAAAACGAGGCGACGCCGGAGTGTAGTAATAGGTTGTAGTGAATCCTGCTACTTTTTCAGCCTCGGTCGCATATCTTTGATCAAAAAGATTGTTGATGTTGAGCTGTATCTTGTTTTGTTTGTATTTATATGCGAGCATCATGTTCGTGACCAGCGTGTATCCGTTGTATTTTTCCGTATTTGCATCATCCATATAGTAAGGACCGTAAGTGACGCCCTCTACACGTCCGGAGAAACCGCCTGTCGTAAAGCCGCTGAAAAGAGAATATTGATAATCCGGGATAAATCTCTGTTTGTTACCGGAAAAATCTCCATCGGAACTCACATAATCGACATAGGTATAATCAAAATACGAGCCTGTTCCTCCGACATGCAGACCGTCTGCTACTACGTAGTCCAAACTGAGTTCGGCTCCAATGCGTCTTGTTTTCCCGGCATTTTTATAATAAGTGTTGTTAAATATATCTTTGACCGCCACTATCTCGTCTCTGACTGCGTTATAGTAAACAGAGAAGTCCATGCTCAAGTCTTTGCTTCTTTCTTTTAAACCGACCTCATAGTTCGTCGAAGTAGAAGCTTTTAAAGAGGCAAGCGTAGGATCGTAGGCACGGTTTGCTTTGATCTCGTTGTCCGTCGGTGCTTGGTTTGCAGAAGCAATAAGCCCGTAAACGTTCAACGTATCAGTAAGACCGTAGGTGATACCTATCTTCGGCGAAAAGAGGTTATAGTTTTCAGATATGCTGTATGTACCTACACCCGCTACATATTTACCCGATGAGTAATCATATTTTGTTATCTCGTTTCCGTCTGCACTGAACGAAAGAGCATCGTATCTCAGACCGATATCGATCAAAAGTTTATCGACGGGAGAAACGGTTTCTTGCGCATAAAAGCCGTAAAGCTTGCTAAGAGCGTCTTCGGTACTTGCAAGAGTCCCCTCTTTATCGGAGAGAACTTTCGTTATACGTCCTCCAAAACCGGTCGTATAATCGCGGTATTGATATTTTTTTGCATTATCCTGTATATCCGCCCTCGCCGTCAATCCGAAGACCAGATTCGCTTTACGGTTGAACATATTGTGTTTGTAGTCAAATGCCAGATCTGCTCCTGTCACATAGTTGCCATCAGCATCGTTGATAATTCCCGTTACGGGATGGTAATGGCTCCATTTCGTCAAATAAGCCTGTGGTCTGAATGTGATATCTCCGAAATCTTTTTCATATTTGAGATTTAAAAAGTAGGTTTTTGAGTAGCGCCCGCTTTTTTGCCAAGCTCCCTCATCATCCCCATCATTTGTTTTTCCATTGTCTTTATAGTAGTCAAATCCCGTCTGTTTCAAGGTTTGAGGAAGCTGCAGGTTTGCGTCTGTGTAGGAGAGTTCCATCTCCAGCGACGAATCGTCTTCAAAAAAATGTCCGTACTTCAGACTCACCTGCGTTGTATCGAATTTGTTCCACTCCCTCCAGTCATTGTCGGATTGACGGCGGGAGATGCTTACACCCATGTAGTTGGATTTGTCTATCTCAAAAGATGCTTTTATATTTGCATTTACGCTCTTAAATGAACCGTAGCCGAGTTTTATGCGGTTGTTGTCCGTATTAAATACGGATTTTGATTTTATAAATACGACCCCTCCGCTCGCATTTGCCGCATATATGGAACCGGGCCCCTTAAATACTTCGACACTTTGCATATCGTCGATATCCACGAAATCCATACGCGTGAAGCTGTCGGGATCTGTCATCGGAACACCGTCGCGCATGACCATGACCTCGCGTATGCCGTAGTTCGCTTTTAATCCCGCTCCGCGGATTATCAGACGGCTGTCATACCCTCCGCTTTTATCTGCTGCTATGACACCGGGAATAGTGCTGATCGCATCTTTTACGTTTAGAACGTTTTTGTCTTCGATCTGTTCTGTATTTACAACCGATACACTTTGAGGAACCTCTTTTGTCTCACGTTCGAACTTTGTTGCCGTTACACTTATCGAATCCAGGGACAGATCTTCGGCATAAGCCAAGTTTAAAGCAGAAACAACCGCTAAAGACAAAGCAATTTTGTGTACGTTTTTCATTTTCACTCCATAATATATAATATAACGGCACCGACATTACATATTATGTTTACTAAACGATGATACAATATTGCCGGTGCCAGTCGCCATTTCCTGTCTTGTAGTCGCCAAACTAAATGAAGACAGGAAACTTTTGAACTAAAATTCTAGTTAAGAAATGTTACGAAAGTGTTAAGTTTCTTTGACCGAAACAGGACCAATATTGTCCTGTATACGGCTGTTTTCGAGCATTTTGAAGACAACCTTCTGCCATAAAAATCAAAAAAAACAATCAGTTTTCTGAATAATAAATATTACTTTTTATATATAATTTAACATTAATGTAACACTTTTTTCATAATATAGGGCAAATTTTTTAGGAGCTCGTCAATTATGAAAAAAACAATAATCACCCTTAGTTTTGCAGCTATGGCGGTACTAGCCGATTCTTCCGTCATCGAGTTGTCGCCGGTAAGCGTAACGGCGACGGGAAGTGAAGAAAAAGTCCTTGCTCAACCGCTGAGCATATCCAAAAAAAGCGAAAGCGAGATCAAGCTCGATCAGGTAATATTCCAAAAAGACCTTCTTAACTCTCTTGCGGGTGTGCGCATAGTGCAGACCGGTTCGGTTATCGGTAATACAACCTCCATACGTATGCCTAACAATACGGATTCTTACTATCTGTTCATGCAAGACGGCATACCGGTACAGTCATCGGGCTTTTTCAACCACAACGGTCTGGCATATACTACTTTTGAATCCGCGACGTCTGTGGATGTGCTCAAAGGCCCGGGTACGGCGCTATACGGTTCCGATGCGGTGGCAGCGGTCATAAATGTACAATCGGTAAAAAAACCCTCAAAACAAAAAGAGATCACCTTTAAAGGGATGGGAGGCAGCAACGGATACGGTTCCACTTTCTTGGAAGTAAGCGATACCGTCGATGAGAACAGCTCATACCGCGCGAACGTGAACTATATGCACAGCGACGGCTGGCGCGACCATACGAATACAGACAGATTCGAAGCAAATGTCCGTTATGATCATAAAATAAATAGCGACAACGATGTCAAAGTCATCTTCAATACAAGTTACACCGACGCAGAACAGGCAGATACCTTCAATGATTATGACAACATAAAGAACGGTTCGACCGCCGCGAGCGATGACGCTACCTATTTTAGCGCTCTTCAGCAGACGGATGTGAGAAGAAAATTTGACTATGCCCGTCTCAGTGCGGAATTTACCAACTATTCGTTTAACGATCTGGATATATCGTTCACGCCGTATCTCCGCTATAACAGAAACAGATATGTCGCTACATGGGAGAAGAACCTTCCAAGCAACGACAACAAAATGTTTACCGCCGGTTTTTTACAAAAGAACAAATATACAACCTCTTGGGGCCGTCTGATAGGAGGAGTCGATGCAGAGTTCACAAAGTCCACGCTTTTGTATAATCAGGATTTCGATATCACGACCGGAGGCAAGACATATCTGCAAGGCGCCATTTACGACTATGATGTAAACTACATGGCCATAGCTCCTTACATACACGGCGAATACGATATCACCAGCGATCTCATGCTGAGCGCGGGATTAAGATACGATTACAATCAATACGAATACAAGAACAATCTTACTGCAGACAGTACGGACGCTTCTGGAGTATATTATCGTCCCGGAGACAGAAATGATCACTTCTCGCATCTAAGCCCGAAACTTTCACTCAACTATAAAATAAACAAAGACACAAACATATATGCGCGCTATGCGAACGGTTTTAGGATCCCGCAATCTACTTTGCTGTATTCGATGAAAGCCGGATACGAGAACGTAAAACTCGATCCGGAGACCTCTAACACATACGAGATCGGCATCAAATCGGAAATGGGTAAAAAAAGCTATACCGAACTGGCCGCTTACTATATGACTATAAACGATACCATTACGAAATATAGGGACATCCCTTCAGGTTATTACTATTATGATAACGGCGGAAGCACTACGCATAAAGGCGTAGAACTGACAACACAGATTCAGGCGACGGACGAGTGGGCCGCCCGCATCGCTTACTCTTACTCTATGCACAACTATGTGAACGATTCCAATTATGGCGACAATGAGATATCTCAGGCGCCGAACAATACGGGAAATGCCCGCTTGGTATACACTCCAAAAAACATCAAAGGTTTATCGGTAATGGGTGAATATATCTATGTCGGCTCATACTGGATGGATGATGCACATACCGTCGATAAATACAAAGGCTACGGTATTGGCAACTTAAAAGCCGATTATGTCTATTCAAAACATCTCAGCCTGTTTGCAAAGATCACAAACATAACGGATGAGAGATATGCCGTCAGCGCAAGCTATGCTTACGGCAAAAGCGATTATACGCCGGGTGATCCGCGTCAGTTCTATGCAGGACTTTCATATCTATGGTAAAAGCCGTTACCTTACATAAAATTGCCGGGATCGGCACAGGGCTCGTTTTACTCCTTTTGGGTATCACGGGCTTTTTCCTCGACCATAAACAATGGGATTTTTTATATACGACTACATTCAAACATCTTCCAAAAGCGGCACTAGAGGAGGATAAACGATTATTTGAAGCCTATTGGCAGGACCCGGTATCTCCAAAACATAATATCATTGGCGGAAAACGGGGTATATTCGAGACATTTGACGGAGGAGCAACCTACCGTAAAATGTCAAATATTCAATGCCAGGCGATCAAAGACGACAAAAATAAGATGTTTGCAGCTACCTCCGATGGTATCTATGTACTAAAAGACTCTATATGGAGCAACTACGCATTGTCCGGCGAATATGTAAACGCTCTTTGCCTGTCACCAAACGACATTGTCGCCGTTGTCGATAAGCGCGAGATAGTAAGGCTTACAAAGACCGATGCACAGATACTCGGCCGAAGCAGCGTTAAAATATCATCCTCGAAACTGCAAGAGGCTATTACCCTCTCAAGGCTTGTCAGAGACCTGCATTACGGCAGAGGTTTGCTTGAGGGTGACTGGTCGCTGTACATCAATGACTACGGAGCTCTTTTTCTTACTGCACTGGCATTTGGAGGCTATCTCATCTGGTGGCTGATACATAAGAAGAAAGCTCCCAAAGTCACCAGAAAGCTTATACGTCTGCATTCAAATGTTTTTTCGCTGGCGGCTCTTATACCGCTTGTCATACTGGCGGTGACAGGAGTATTCTTAGACCATGCAAATACGCTGGCAAGATTTATGGCATCGGTGAAGATACCGCATGCAATACTGCCTCCCGTATATTCTACCCTGCAGCATGATATCTGGTCGGTGGACTTTGACGGTAAGATATATCGCATAGGCAACAGATACGGTGTATATAAAAGCGAAGATCTGCGCGATTGGGAAATGGAGAGCAAAGGCTTTGCGTTTCGCATGATCAGAAAGGACAATGTGCTGTATGTAAGCGGAATGGGTTCATCCAACCGTAAATATGACGGCAGATGGGAACGTTTAAACAACACGCCCCATATGTTCAGAGATGTCGTGAACAATAACGGCAAAATTAGCTATTTTGCGGCTACAAACGACAAATTTACCCTGCCTGTTTTTAAAGATGCAACGCTGTACTCTTTGTTTTTTACTCTGCATGACGGAACTTTTTTTGCCTCTTGGTGGATTTGGATAAACGATATTTCCGTTCTGGCTTTTTTCGTTCTTGGCGCCACGGGCGTTATCCGTTGGTACAAAAGACGCAGAAGTCATATCAAAAAGAAAATCCCGGTATGAGTTTAGATTTTGGTTAATAAGTATCATTTCAATATGAAATTTAATTTTTTAAAAGCGAATAAGGATATACTGCCGCTATAAAAACCAATTCGAAAAGGAATAGAAAATGCCAAAGATCAACAAATACGTCGACATAGACACGGTAGAACGCGAAGCGAAAAAAGACTATATCGACCGCCATTCACCGTTTATCCATTGTGCTAAAGAAGCCAAAAAAGGAGAGATGTTCGCAGTAACCGTAAAAATGGGTAACGAATATCCTCATCCAGATGATTTTGACCACTATATAGCAAACATGGCTCTTTATAACGGTGAAGTCCTTTTAGCAAGAGCAGATTTTGTAGCGGGTACTTTGGGAAATGAGAAATCTCATACGGAAGTAACTTTCAATATCCGCCCTATGGGGAAAAAACTTGATCTTGTAGCTCATGCCTACTGTACAAAACACGGTGTGTGGGAATCAACGCCGGTTGAAGTAACCGTCGTCGACTAACTCTTAAGCCCTCTTTTTAGGGCTTAAATTTCAAAATACTCTTCATCTTTTCTTTTACTTTTACGACTCCGAGTCTTACGCCGCTGTAGCGCATAACTTTAGCCAGCTTCTTCCATTCGTTCTTTTCATAACATGGGTTCGGGCATGTTCTGCATCTTGGCTTGATCTCATGAGGACACTCTTCTAGCCTTTTAATGGAATAATCTATAAGCGTTCGGCACTTCCCGCAAAGGTCGAGTTCCACCGTATAGGAAAAATCTTTATGGGTACATACAGAGGAGTTTATAACTCTGTTTTCATGTTCGTTTGAGTGACAGTAGGTTTCAAAGAAGCTTTTTAAGGTTTTGACTTCGGTTTCAAATTTATTTTGTTCCATAATCGGGTGCCTTCTTTATTATTCTTGAATAATAATTATATCCATGCACGATATTGTATAAAAGCAGTGACGAGGATACAAAAAATAGTCCTGCTGCTGCTACGATCAGAGGTTTAAACAACAACGCGGCCATAAAAAAACCGTAACTTGCCATGAACACATAGTACTGAATACGGATCATCTTGGCTTTGATGACCTCTCCCATTTCTGCTTCGTAAATATATTTTGAACTCAGATGAAACCATGTCAAAAACGGCACTATCTTATATATCATCCCGTTTATAAGAGCAAAGACAAATCCCAGTCCCAACACTACGCCGAAGATAAGATCGGCTTGCAGATCAAAAAGTACGGTGATTATCCACAGCAGCCCGCCAATGGCAAGGTTTACACTCGAAAAATAAAACAGGTTTACCGTTATGTCGCTTCTTGCTCTTTTTCTCTTTCTTAAAAGATTGACGGTCAAAACGGAAAAGCCGATGATCAAAATGCCAAGCAGCGTTTTAAAAATCTTCAATGCCGTGACATATTCAAAAAGTGTAGCAAAAACGATGGATAAAAGGATGAGAGACAAGACGAGAAACAAACCGTTCTTTACGCTTGAAGGGTACTCCTGCGTAACATAAAACATAGGAATGATTTTGTACACTACGGCCGCAAACAGCATAAATACGACACCGAATATCATGACAGTGAAGTGGATGTCGCCAAACTTCAAAGCACCCAACATTCCCATATGCTGCAAAAATGCCAAAGCTCCAAAGAGCGCACCTATGATCAAAAAAAGAAACACGGCTATAAAGCTTTTTACGACCTCGTTCTTATCTTCCGTCCTTAAGACGGTACCGAGGGAATACAGCGCAAAATAGATAAAACTGCCCGATAACAACACAATACTCACATAGGCGGATGATTCGATATTGAAAAGGAAATAGCCAAGAAATCCCAATATACCGATATTCAAAACGATAAGCAGGATCTGAGCATTAAGATTGACATTTTTATAAGCTTCGCTGATTATTACGGGCATCATCTGAAACAATGTCCCGAAAATTATATGCGTAAAAAAGCCAAGCGTCATAATATGCGTGACGGCGATGGCTTGAAGGTAGTATCTGTTATCTATATGCGGGGCATACAATAACACCGCTATGGAAAACCCCAACAGATAAACCGCTCCGACTATATAAAAAAGAAGCGGAATCCTATAAGGCGGTGCTTGCTCTAGCGAGAGTCCCTGCATATTCATAATTTATATGTCTTTATTTGCCGTAATTCATAAGTTTATCGACGATCTCGTCATTTTGCTCGGACAAGACGCTTTGCATCATCGTATAAAGCATTTGCTCCTCTTTTGCATTATGCTGCTGCAAAAGGATCATCAACGACTCCGTAAGCCCGAAAAATCTGTCACCATCTTTTTGCGCGATCGTCTCGTCAAGTTTGGAGAAAAGCATTCTGACCTGTTCATGCTCCATTCTCATCACTTGTGTCGGCCCATGTCCGCCCATACCGCTTTTTTCTTCAAATGTAGGGAACAGATATCCCTCTTCCATATCAAAATGTTTCAGTGTCTCGTCTTTAAACTTATTATACTTCTCTTGCGCATCTTCAAAATCTTTTTTATCGACAGCTTCCTCCGCTGCAGCCAAAAGCTGATCGCAATCTCTATGATGGTGTGTCATAAAATCTTTAATAGTCATTATATCCCTTTATTTTTTTTGTATTTTTGCATACAATGTTAATAAAAAGATTGACGAACGTCAAGAAATGGGACAAAAATGGAATTAGAGAAATTTTGGTTTTTTGAATCGCTTGACGAGCAGGAAATAACAGAGTTAAAAAGCATAACCGTTAATAGAAAATATAAAAAAGGAGATATCCTTTTTTATGCAAAAGATGAGCCGAAATATCTTCATCTGCTTGCCAGCGGCGTAGCAAAGCTGTATATTTACGATTTCAAAGATAACGAGGTGGTTTTACATAATCTCTGCGCACCCAATCTCATAGCCGAAATAGCAAATTTCGAAGAATCTCCCTACCCCGCCAACTGCTCATTTGAAAGCGATGCTGAGATCTATCTCATCGACTACAAGAAGTTTAAAGAGAAGTTCTTAAGCAAAACGGAGATATCTATGGTTTTTATAAAATCGCTGACGAAAAAGATCAAAGCTCTTGAAAGCTTCATAAACTACTCTATCACCGCTGATAGTTACACCAAGATCGCAAAGTTTTTATATGAGAACGAAAGCATACTCAAAAGCCTCAAACAGATAAAGATCGCCTCCATTTTAAACATTGCGCCCGAAACATTGTCGAGAAACGTAACGAAGCTGAAAAAAGAGAAGATCATAGATAAAGACGGCGGCTACATCAAGATCATCGATCATGGAAAGCTTAAAGAACTGATCGCATAAAGCATATTGAATCAATAAATCAACATATGTTGATTTATTTATGTTATACTTTCATAATCTAAAATCCGGATTTAAAAATGACTCAAAAAAAACAGATTCTTATTCTTTGTACGGGCAACAGTTGCCGCTCTATCATGGCTGAAGCACTTATCAATGCAAAACTCAGTGATTGTGCAGAAGCACAAAGCTCGGGAGTAAAGGCGAGCGGAACCGTTAATCCGAATGCGCAAAAGCTTTTAACGGACAACGGGCTTTGGAGAGATGAATACCATTCAAAGCTCATCGAAACTGTTTTAGACACTCCATTTGATCTTGTAGTGACCGTTTGCGACAATGCCAAAGAGACCTGCCCTATGTTTCCAAAAGCGGTCAAAACCATACACGTCGGTTTTGAGGATCCGAGCGGAAAAGAGTATGCAGAGTATGAAAAGACTTTAAAACTTATAGAGCAGCAGCTGCTCCCCGTCATAAAAAAAGAGCTTTGCTAAGTGCTTAACTAGGAAGTTTCGGTGTAGGTTCGTCTATGTAATAGCCCTGCGAATAATCTATTCCGAGCTCTTTAACCACCGATTCGACGGTACTTGAGTGTACATACTCCGCTATGGTCTCGATACCCATCTTTTTGGCAAACTCTACGATGGTCTGCGCTATAAGCCTCGAATTTTTGCAGATATCGATATCTTTTATGAGCATCCCGTCTATTTTGATGTAATCTACCTGTATCTTGGTAAGATATGAAAAGTTCGAATATCCGCTTCCAAAGTCGTCTATGGCGATCTTTGCTCCAAAACGTTTTACTTCCGTTACGAATCTCGTCACTTTATTATAATCGATGATCGCTTCTGATTCCAAAAGCTCGAACGTTACGCGGTTTCCAAGATCAGATTGCTTCAAGCGTTCTATGATAAAAGTGTATATCTCTTCGCTCATAATATCTTCGATCGAAAGATTGATGCTGAACTCGAACTCGTTGTCCTTAAAGATATCGAACGTTTTTTCTATTACGCTTTTTGTGACCACAGTATAGACTTTTATGGTTTTAGCTATAGGTATGAATTGTAGAGGAGAAAGTATATTGCCGTTTTCATCCTTGAGCCTCGCAAGAGATTCAAATCTCACTATCTTTCCTGTTTTGTTCGATACTATCGGCTGAAAATAGGGAATGACCCCCGAATTCTCTATGGATTTTCTGATCTTGAACGACGTGATGAGATTTTGCTCATACTCGTTTTCGAAGTTCATTCTGTCTTCATATATCCAAAAAGGCAGTTTCATCTGTTTTGCATATTTTAAAGCCATATTCACTTTAGAGAAAAGATTTTCAAAGTTTCTGCCCGCAGAAGACGCCAAAGTCACATCGGTATAGATCACATTGTTTTGATACTCAAACGATGAGTTTTTAAGCATACTGTTTAGCTCTTTCAAATAGCTTTTTAGCGTATAAAAATCCATTATCTCATCAATCAGTATTCCGAATTCGGCACCGGAAATTCTGTAGACTTTGGAGTTTTTCACATTGTTTTTCAATTTAAACGCCATCTGTTCAAGCAGATAATCACCGACGACAAAACCGTAAAAATCGTTTATCACCTGAAAGTTATCCAAAGCAACACAGATGTAGGTCCTGTCTTCTATGTCCTGCATGTCGCGCCGCATCTGGTAAAGATTGGGAAAGCCGGTCAGAGGGTCGGTGAAAAATCTTTTTAAAAGCTGTACTTTACAATCTTGTACATCTGTTTCTACTATTTTATTTTTGTTTTGCAGTTTGTAGAGTATCTCGTCTTTGGTAAGCTTCTCATCCGAGCTGTAGACCACTATGTTTACGTCATTTTTGTCTTTTGATTTCAGAAGTGCTATTTCAATGCCGTCTTTTGAGTTTTTCTTAAGATAAGAGGTAAGATTATGAACAAGGACGGTATTGTGGATATATGCCGCTATCTGGATATATACATGTTCCTTGGACTCTTTATATATCCTCTGTACTACATTTTCGACTTCACTCGAAGAGGATATCGTATATTCGTTTATCATAAAGCCGTTTTTCATGTCCGTCCATTTTATCTATATTTAACACCTCTTAAACTATACTACAAAATATTTTAAAGAAGGTTAGAGAAACGTATTATTGAAATCATATCAAAATCTTGCGATGTTACAAAACCTATATCGGCTTAAATCATTAGGGTTTGAGTATACTGACCTTGTTTCGGTAAATCAAAAGAGCTTAGATGTTCTGCCCGACGATATCGGCTCTTTGCATGCAAGTATCGCATCATGCCATCTTTGCGATCTGAGCAAATCCAGAAAACAAAGTATGAGCGGATACGGGAGCGGCAAGGCAAAGCTGATGATCATCGACTCTATCGTATCAAGCAACGAGAACGATTCGGCAAGCTATTATACGGGAAGAGCCGGCACTTCGCTTAGAAAAATGGTCGAAAACGTACTTGAACTCGATATAGACGATATCTTTTTTACGCATGCGGTAAAATGCAAACCGCTTGGCTCAAACAAGCCTTCCGATTCGGAATTCAATAGCTGTAAACCCTACCTTTTTAAACAGATTGAGCTCATCAAACCGAAAGTTATCGTAACTTTAGGAGATGAAGCCTATAATATCTTTTCTCAAACAAAAGAGGAGTTTAACAGCGTGAGAGGACATATCATCGACCTGAAAGATTATAAGCTCGTTCCTATATATCATCCTCAATTTCTGCTGCGCAATCCCTCTTTAAAAAAAGAGACCCTTAACGACCTTAAAATAATAAAGAGCCTGTTATGAAATTGAAACTTTTTTTACTTCTTTTGCTGCTACCCGTTTTCGTATCCGCAAAAAGCTATCTCGCTTCTCCGATTCCCCTTCCTAAAACATATATGCAGGATCTTGATCCTTACGTATGCGACGAAGAGTGTCTCAAAGAGGAGCTGCAAAAGGGATATATCTTTTCATTTCTGGCACATTCACCGACAAAACTCGATAATAAAGAGCTTAACGAACAGCGTCTTTTAAATCTTTCTCTCTTTAATATCGGTGCACCGATATCCACGGATAAACTAAAGATAGCTATCATCATCCCCTATAAGATCATAGGCAGATATGCGGCTTCCACGACAAACTCCGTCTTTGCGTATCTGCTCACCAAAAATCGTGCATTTGACATCAAAACCTTCAATATCGACTCTCAGGACAAAGACGTTTTAAGCAAGACGATTCATGAGATCGAAAATGAAGGTTTTTACTACGCGATAGCACCGCTGACAAAAGACGGTGTCGATACGGTTATCGGTATAGATCCGCAGATAAACATATTTTTCCCGACCGTAAACAAAGATGATGTAGTCTCATCGTCGAACTACCTGTATTTCGGAGGGATAGACTACAAAGCACAGACAAACCTTTTACTAAAAGAAGCCGTCTCCCCTCTTGTGGTCTTCAAAGACAAATCGATCTTGGCGGACAGGCTCAGTAAATACGCCGAAGACAAATATCTGCATAAAGACATCGATTCGACGGGCTTTGAGCAAGCAGATCCTCAATCAAGAAAAGTCTTTACGTTCAGTATCGATAAAAGTTCTACGAACCTCAAAGACGAGCTGTTTGAGAACAAGGACGTCCAATACGGTTCCTTCTTGACAAATACACCCGTCGTCAAAACAGGAATGATCATGTCGCAGCTGACACTTTACGACGTAAACGAGACGAACGTCCTCTCCACGCAGATAAACTATGATCCGCTGATACTCTCGATGACCCAGTTTCAAGACAGAGAAAATATGATCATCGCCAACTCGATCTCCAAAAACAACAATATTATCATAGAGACAAACTCTCTTTTGAGCAATGACATAGTATATGATTGGATAAACTATGCCACAACAGTCGGTATAGATTACTTTTTCAATCTGATAACAAACGTACCGCGTGAGTATCCGCTGCAGATGGTAGACCACCAGATCATCTATCCTATAACTCTTGTCAAGCCCTCATACGCAAGGTTCAGGACGTATAAATCAGGTGAAAAGTAGGTTCAGTATCTCTAGATTTTGAGGTTCCAGTTTTTTGATTTTTCCCTCAAAATCGACAAATGCAAGTGTTATATCCATCTCAAAAAGTTTTTCTTCGTCTCTATATACCTCCTGACGGAGTTTAAAAGAGACTCGCTTCAATTCCATAAGAGCAGTTTTTACATACAAAATCTCTCCCAATTTTGCCGAGGCGATATACGACGCCTGAATATCTTTGACGACAAAATGTCCGTTTTGCATCACAGGTGACATCCCCTTCTCAAAAAAAGCTTCGCTTCTGGCTCTTTCGCAAAAATTCAGATAGTTTGAGTGGTAAACGACACCGCCGACATCCGTATCTTCATAATAGACTCTAATTTTCATTTACTAAATTCCGATCATAAATATTTCACTATTTTATTAAGATAGCCCTTTAACACCGCTTTTTTTTATTAAGGCTAAAGGGAACAAATATATTATTGATAATAGTTAATTATAACATAAGGAAAAATTCGTAATCGTTTAACTCTACAAACAGGAAAAGCATAGCGGATCGCTTTTTCGCCGTGCTTCGGCAAAATACGGTGCAAATATCCTCAAGGATATTTGTCAAAGAACAAAACAGATAGACTCTGACAAGGGAGACAATCATGCAAGATTCAAACCGAAGAAGTTTTTTCAAATATATGGCCCTACTGGGAATGGTAACTTTTAGTGCCACTCCTTTGCTGGCGAAAAGCCCTAAAAAACAGTTTTTGTATCAAGATCATCCAAAAGACGGCAAAGAGTGCAGCGAATGTCTGCAATTTTTTCCAAAAACAAATGAATGCAGGATAGTAGAAGGTTCTATCAGTCCTCACGGCTGGTGTGTGGCGTTTAGCAAAAAGCCTTAGTAAAACGCCCTGTTCTCTCATCCGTTATTTAGTATTTGAATCCGCTCCGAAGCAAAAGAGAAAAGGCTGTCTGCTAAACCGATTTTTGCAACATCTCTAAAATTTGCCTATAATTGGAGGATTCAAATACCAAAGGATAAAAAAGATGGACGGTAATATCGTGGTCACATACAAAATATTGTGTGAGACGGACCTAAACAAAGAGATAACGATCAAAGAGCTGCTACAAAACGAAAAGATAGCAAAAACGATAAAATCGGAATTTGCCAAAGGGTATAGAAATATAACGCTCTCTTCAGATATAGACGCTGCAGTGAAAATCGAAACCTCAAAAGAGCTCCACACGGTAGAAGTATCTAAAAATGACTTTGCAGATCTTCTTGTACTTGCCGAAGAGGACGCAAACAACAAAAAACTTCTAAAAAAAGATTGCGAACGCGTTGAGCTGGTCAATATCGAAACTTTATAAAATATATTAAAAAAGACTCTTTTTTTAAATAATTATAGTATATCATTGCAGATTATTTTTTAGGAGAATCTCTTTGGTACAGATCAGCGAACATATCTTTTGTGACGACTCTATACAAGAGTGCTATATGGAAAGCAAGCTGCTTCCAAACCCGTATCATAAATACCCGTTTTTAATCATCGAAGATTTTTTTACGCAAGAAGAGTGCAATCTGATCGTAAGCGATGTAAAAAATGACGCCCAGGCGGATAAAGCCATGGTGAAAACGACTCTTTTAAACAGCGTAGTTTCTCCCTCTGTCGTAGAGGAGATAAGAAAAACTTCGATCTACGATCTCGACGAACACTTTAAATCTCTCTATTACAAAAATTTTCAGTTGTATCAGCCAAAGATAGAAAAGTTTTTTTCGATGGCTCTCACCACGGCAACGGATATTCAGGTTTTGGAATATAAGACGGGAGATTTCTACATCAAACATGCCGACGATTCAAACGAGATTCTCGATAAGAACGGCCATACGACGGGCTTTATCTGTGTGGCTCCGCAGAGAAAACTGACAACGGTTCTATTTATCTCCTCGCATAAAGCAAATGCAGACGAAAAAACCGTAAACAGCTTCGAAGGAGGAGAACTGATTTTCAATTATCTTTACGATGCAAAAGGCCATCAGGTAAAACTGCAGCCCAAAGCGGGGGATATGCTCGTATTTTTAAGCAACCCCGTCTTCAGTCACGAAGTACTGCCGGTAAAATCCGGATATAGAGCAACATTGGTCCAATGGCACAATAGCATAAGTTGATTTTTAACACATATTACTATATAGTATATATATGAAAAAGATCATCTTGCTCCTGACAATATCTGTTTCATTATCTTCAGCGGCCGAGTTCAGCTACAGAAAATATCCGCATGTAAAAAAATTTTACAAAGAGCTGGCTCCACAAGCTATAAAAATAGCACATGAGTACCATCTTCCACCGGCAGCCGTTTTAGCTATATCTGGACTGGAATCAGGTTACGGCAGAGGTTACGTAAGCCGTATAACGGGCAACGTCATGAGTCTTGGAGCCTTTAAATCCGACCATGAACTGCCTTCTGTATTTTTGCCCTGGTGCGACACGCATGAAAAAATACTCATAGACCCCAAAGAGATCGAAAAACATCCCAAAGAGGTATTACATTACAAAAAACGGGATAACAGCCTAAAAAGAGATTACCGCCCCGCCCCTTTTGCCGGTACCTGCAAAGATCTCGAATATTTCAAATACCATCCCAAAGAAAGATCAAAAGCCAGATACAGATGCATGGAGGATTTTGCAACAAGATGGATAAGCAAAACAAGCAATAAAAAAAGCTTTGCAAAAGCCAGAATATGGCTGGACGCACTTGTTAAAAAAAACGGAGAAAAGATACTGTATGAAAAAAGGACGAACGAACAGTTTATAAAAATGATAGGAGGACATCCCGATTCTTTCAACTATAGAAAAAATTGGCCTAAAAAAGCGTTGCAGATAATGAGAAAAGCGGGCTTGGTGGAACTTTGCAGAGATATGTATATCGGTAAAAAAAGTTTTATAGCGAGCTGGAGCAAACAACAAAACAGCAGGAGGATACAGTGAAAACAGTTACACTTACGGACAATCAAAATAAAAAAAGTTATGAATTTGAAGTATTACAAGCAACTGCGGGACATAATGTCATCGATATAAGAACGCTGTTCACACAAACAGGACTCTTCACTTATGATCCGGGATTTACTTCAACGGCAAACTGCAGCTCAAGCATAACCTTTATAGACGGCGAAAAAGGCAAGCTGACATATCGGGGATACGACATCAGCGAACTCGCCACGAAAAAAAGCTATCTGGACATCTGTTATCTTCTGCTCAATTCCGAACTTCCATCCCAAAACGAAAAAACTGCATTCGATCTGGAACTTCGAAAAAGATCGTTCGTACATGAAGGGATCAAAAACCTCTTTGAAGCTTTTCCCGATAAGGCGCATCCGATGGCGATGATGGCTTCGGCGATATCCGCTCTTTCTACTTTTTATTTCGAACACCTGAACATAGAAGATGAAAACGAATATCAGGTGATGGCAAGACGCATACTGGCAAAGATTCCGACTCTTGCCGCTTTTTGTCACAGACGCTCATACGGACTGCCATTTATATATCCCGATCTCAACCGCTCTTTTACGGAAAACTTTCTATATATGATGAGGGCTTATCCCTCCGGCGAACTTGAGATTCCGGAAGTCGAAGTACGGGCGCTGGACACCATCTTTACCCTTCATGCAGATCATGAGCAAAACGCTTCCACTTCGATCGTCAGAGGAGTCGCTTCTACGGGTGCTCATCCCTATGCGGCGATATCCGCCGGCGTCAATGCGCTGTGGGGAAGAGCACATGGAGGCGCGAACGAATCGGTCATAGCGCAACTGGAGTATATCGGCGATATAGAAAATGTGGACGAGTTCATAAAAAAGGCAAAAGATCCTAACGACAAATTTAAACTGATGGGATTCGGACACAGAGTCTACAAAAATTTCGATCCCCGCGCAAAAATTCTAAAGATGCTTTTAGATGAATTAAAAGATGAACTCGGAGTCGATAACAAACTGTTGCAGATCGCACAGAAAATAGAGGAGATCGCGCTTAACGACGAATATTTCATAAAAAGAAAACTCTACCCGAACATAGATTTTTACTCAGGTCTTATCTTAACGGCTCTTAAGATCCCAAAACCTATGTTTCCCATTATCTTCGTTATCGGCAGATCGGTAGGATGGATAACACAGTGGATAGAGTTAAAACATGACAAAGAGATGAAGATAGCACGCCCGAGACAACTCTATGTCGGCGAAGTAAACCAAGAAATTTAAAAAAAACTGTAGTATAATCTCGATATGAACAAGAAACAACAACTCATACAAGATATACAAAACCTTCTTAACAGCTATGACGATATGAAAAAAACAGACATCAACCCCTCGTTATTGGAGTTTATGGATGAAGAAACGTTAAAGGGGATCATCTCATCGCTGCTTGATCAAAAAGAGCAGGAAAAAGAGACAGACAAAGAGTGGTTAGAGCAATTCAAAAAATATACACATTAAAAATTATTTGATTCCGTTTTATTCTATATAGAAAGTTAACAGAATATGATGTATAATTGCAACACGAATTTTAACAGGGAGAATAAAAAATGTCAAGTATAGATTTAGTACAGCTCACAGAACAAACAAAAAAACTTACCGCTATGGTCGTAGAGGACGAAGCTGTAGCCAATGAGCTTTTGAGTTCTACGTTTAAAAACTTTTTTGCCGATGTAACGTCTGCTTTTAACGGAAAAGATGCTTTGGAGATGTACGAAAGACTTATGCCGGACATCGTATTTTTAGACATCATCATGCCGGAAATGGACGGAATCGAACTTTCCCGCCGCATCCGTGAAATCAATCCAAATCAGATCGTCATCATCATATCTGCAAGCAACGATATTCAAAAAATATCCGAATCTATCGAGATCGGCGTAAACAGCTTCATTCAAAAACCGATAGATACGAAAAAAATCATAGAGCTTATCTCTAATATAGTCGCAATGATAAACAAAAAGAAAAAGATAGAAACAAAAACATTTTCGATCTCTTTACCGCTGGACCTGTATGAGATGGTCGACGAAAATGCAAAAGCAGAAAGTATCTCCAAAAACGCCGTAATAATAAGAGCCCTCAGAAACTTTTACAACGACTGATTTTATATGCATACATCCCCCTGTATGCGCATATAAACGACAAAGATGATTTTTATATTTTCTTAAGATTTTAAAAGATATAATTTCGGCGCAGATACACGTATCTGAAAGAACGGCTCCATCATCTAATGGTTAGGATTCAAGGTTTTCATCCTTGCCATAGGGGTTCGAATCCCCTTGGAGTCACCACTTTTTCTTTCTAACTCCCTATTTTAGCCACTTTAACAATTTAGTGAATGTCACATAGCGCGTTTTGTACACATTTTTGTCACACACGGTGGTCAAATTATGAGTAACTTTTTTCTACAACGCAATAAAACTTTCTATTTTCGCAGAAGAATCCCCAAAGAATGTTTAAAATACTTCAAAAATCGTGAAGAAATCCGAATCAAAGTGTCGCAAAGCAGCCATTTCCAGGTTACACTGTCGATAAAGGTACTAAATTCAATCTATGAGGAGCTTCTCACTATGCTAGTTTTATATGGCGGAAACAATAAAGATGCACTTGTTATGCAGTACATGACACGGATGAAAGAGTTTGCAGAACTCAATACTCCAACTCTTCCAATCATCACCTACTCAACAGAGCAGTTCTACCATGAACAAAACGAAGAAATCAACGATCAGATATTAAACAAGATAGGAAACTATACTCTCCAAGAAAAAAAGAAACTCCTCAAGAACCTCGATGCATTAGAGACATTCACGCAGATCATTGATGTGCGTTCAGACTTTGCACCTCAAATAAAAGAGGAACCAAAAGAAGTAAAAAGAACGACCATCACCTTTAAGGAACTCTATGAGCTTTTCATAAAAGAGAAAAAGCTCACAGCTCCAAATACTACTCAAAGTACATGGAGAGATTATGAAGCTGCATATCAAGACTTTATCTATGTCATTGAAAATGCAGAGGCTAGAGACATTACCTCCTTTACAAAAGAAGACCTAAGAACCTTTGCAGATGCACTGCATAACCACCTTCCCTCTAGCAGAACTAAAAAACCACAGTTTAAACACCTTACCTACTCTGAGCTTAAAACCATAGAGTTAAAAGAGAATGAAAAAACAGCATTCGCTACAAAGCAAAAGAAGATGCTCTCAATAAAACAGATATTCGATATTGCAAGCGATGCGAGATACAGCTATATAACAGAAAACATAGTCGAACCATTCTTGATGAAAAAACCAAAAAACAGCAAGAAGATTCAAAAAGAGAGAAAACCACTAAGCGAAGAGAATCTTAAAAAGCTTTTCACTTCTAAACTCTATACGGACAAGCTGAAGCATACCCTCACATTTGCACCTGAGAAATACTGGATTCCTATAATTGCTGGTTATTCTGGTATGCGACAAAACGAGATATGCCAGCTCTATGTAGAAGACCTTAAAAGTATTACAACAGACATGGGTGAGATTATATGGTACTTTGACCTCAATGAAGAGAAAGACAAACATCTTAAAAATGAGAATGCCTTCCGTCTAGTGCCACTTCATCCTAAGCTTATTGAGCTTGGATTTATTGAATACTACAATTCCATAAAAAATAAACAGCCAAGACTATGGAAAAACCTGAGCTCCACCCGAAAGAGGAAAGGTACAACACGGACTATGGCAAGAATTTTATGAAGTATTTCAGGAAGCATGTAACTGAAGAAGAAGATCAGGTATTTCATAGTCTTAGACATAATGTTGGAGACCAGCTTATGAAAAATGCTGTTCACTATAAGCTGCCAAAAGACCTTATGAATCGCATTATGGGTCACGAACCTGACAAAGATATGACCTCTGTTGTTTATTCGCAAGGGTATGGAGTTGAAGAGCTTTATGAGGGGATTAAGACACTTGACTTCAAAGATCTTATTCACTTGAAATTAAATTCAACCTGCGCTATGCTTCCTTTTCAGAATTAAAGCTCCTGGTGTTTTAGACATGATTCGATAATTATTGCGGATAGCTTTAAGGCCAACTATTCCGCCCATAACCACTCCTAAACTTATCATTGCAATCGCCGCAGGCATACCAATCAAAACTGACACTCCACCAGCGGCGATAGCTGATACGGGAGTTGTACTTCCTCCTGTTGCTGGTGTTGCAAGGAGACTATATATACCTGCTGCCACTAGGCAAATTGCCACACTCCATGTAACTTGTTTAATTCCATGAATAAGAATAATCCATTTTTCTAGCTCTGGATTGTCAACTTTAATTTCATCTTCACCGCTTAGAATAGCATCTTTCAATGTTTGCTTTGATTTTACTTCTACCACTATTAGATATTTCCTTATAAATAATACAAATAGATTCACCTAAAAAGATAAGTGATCTATACTTAAAAATCGCCTATTAATTTATCTGTTTCACTTAAATATCTAACAACATAATTATCTTTAATCTCTTGTAGATTAGTTGCATTATTAACAACCTCAGATACTGTAGTAATAATCGTTTGAATATTTTTTGCACCTAATTCTTTGATGGCAGTATACACACCATCTTGATATGTATTTTTATCACCATCAAAAGGACTATCAAAAGCAACAAATTTTATGAACTCTTTATCTTTATATGATTCTGCCAGTGCAGCAGCAAAAACAAAACATAAAAGCTTTTTAAGCGTATGCCCTTCATCTAAAGCATTATCAAAACCTTGACTATTTTCTACCTTCAAGTCAAATTCAATATTATCTGAAGTATTAAATCCTATTGAAAAAGCCAATTCTCTATTAAAAACAAGCTTACCGTATTTAATTAAATTAGATTTCAATTGAGTTATAAATGGACTAGTTATTATTCTTTTATTTTCTTGAATTGTCTTACTAAGCTCTTCTCGTCTAGAAGTTAAAGTTTCTTTCATTAGTTGTATCTCATCAAAAATATTTAATCTATCTTTGTGAACTTCTATCTTTGTTCTAAAATTAATGATTTCTTTTTCTAACTCTTTGAATTTGGCCATTGTATCTGTATTTTTTAATACAGATAGGATCTTACTTCTCTCTTCATTCAAACCAAGTAATTCTTTTTCAATATTTTCAATTTGTGCTAAAAATTCTGTCTTATTTTCTTTAAATACTACTATTCTTTCTTCCAAAATTTGTTTGTTAAAAGCAATGACACTGGTATAGTTCTTTTTTAAATCTGTAGGAAATAGAACTTTCATTTCATCAAATAAACCATTAATATCCTCTTCATCAATTGCTATTTCTTCTTCCAAAGATTTATTTATATAATCTATTTCTCTATTGAGTGAGTTTCGCTCTTGGTTTAATAATGATATTTCTGTTTCTATGTTGTTAATAAGTTCTTTACTTATATTCTTTTCACTTAAATAAAAGTCGAAATTAGCATAGAGTTCTTCTTTTTCGCTTAATTGCTTTTCATAAACAGATATTTCTTCTATAATAGATTCTTTAGTTCTATAATTGCCTAAATCATTTTCTTTTACAATAATTTGTTTTGATATCTCTTCTATTTCATTATCAAGTTCATATTTTCTTCTTATCTTGTTTCCATCAATGCCTAATAGATTTGAAATTATTGGCTTATAATGAATATCTCTCTGTCTTATAAATTTATTTAACCTAAAAACATCACTTTGATTATCTTGATCTCTTAAAAAGTAACTCACATATTGTCGGTAATCATCTAAACAAAATCCTATGCTTTTTTGAATGTACGCTTTAACTACTTCGACTCCACCTACAATATCAAATGTATCAGTATCTAGTAAAAGATCTTTATGATCTAAAATCTTTGCTGTAATATTGCTTGAACCACGAGTTGGTCTTTTTATTGTCAAATATTTATTTGAATTTACTTCCAATTCTAAGTAAAATGTAAAGTTTGAAAATTGTTCTCTGCTTAAGAAATCTTTACTTCCTTTTAACAAACAAAAGTCAATTAAACTAAATAATGTACTTTTACCAACACTATGATCATCTGACAAGATAAAATTTATACTATCTCTAAATACTATGCTTTTAAAATTCTCATTATCTGAATATATTTTTGATAATTTCATTTAGATAACCTTATTGTGTCTTCAGCTTTAATATATTCTAACTTGCCTAAGATATACAAAAAATTCAATGTATAAACAAAATCTTTTTGTTGTATTTTTAATTTATTTTTCAAATATTGATACATATCATTTAATTTGTATTCTTTATGTGTTTTCATTTCCATCATAAGATGATATGACACTACCAAAACACTTCGCTTCAAATCTTTACTTCTATGAGTCATAATATATCTAGGCATCTTTAAGCCCTATATAACAATATCTATATAAATAATATATTATGAGTTTCATAATACCTTTTTCTTGACCACCTGATATTGGCTTTGTATGTTCTTGAATGATTGCATTAAAAATCATAGGCTCTAACTTCATACTATTTCTATTGGCATAAGTGAATATAAACATCTTAATTGAATCAGCAGCACTTTCAATATCATCTACATAATCATTCTCTTGAAAAAATTTATCTAATGCCAAAAGTTTTTGTTCTATTCTTTTTATAAAGTTTTCGTAGAATTCTTCTAATCCATTCTGAAGATTTTTATCACTGATAGGAATTGTTCTTTCATCTGGAGCAAATTGACTTGGAATCGTATGCAACTTAGTAAGTGATGCTTTTATAACAAGAGGATTATTTTCTAAAATATCTTTTAAAATACCAATATCTAAGTCTACATGGTTAAGAACATAGGTCTTTTTATCACCCATGACTTTGTCACCAATGACTTTATCACCATGAACATTATCTCCTTCTGTATGATCAAATAAGCTCATGATTTATCTTTCTCATTGACGATTTTATCACCCATAACTTTATCACCACCAACTTTATCACCCATAACTTTATCACCATTAGTTGCATCACCAATTCCAATTACTTTGGCCGTTGACGGATCCTTTTTCGTAAATGACTTGTAAGTGTAAAACACACCAATAGCAGTCACCATTAATGTCAAAAGTGCAATAACCATCATTGTAGAATCATTCATAAATTACCTTTTACATTTATTTGCTTATTATAGCAAAATCTTTCAAGATACCTGATTTTTGAGTCACTTTTTAATTAATAATATAAACATCTTTCTAAAAAGTATTTCATCAATTTTTTATGTACATCTTTCACTATACTTCGTTCACAACTTATACAGAAAATAAACACAGTATTTACGGCACTATATATATTATTTTCCTTCTCTTACTGACAAAATAATGCTTTATGAATAGATTTCGTTTCACCATCTCTTTTTATGTTATTTAACACCAAAAGAGATGGTGTCACTCGGACTACTCCAACAACCAAGAGTAAACTATTTCGTATTGCGGTTCAAGATATATTTTAAATACTTTGTCTTCAAAAATAACATCAATGACTCTTATTGTAAAAAAAGCTTTCCAATAATCTTGATCGTAGAACTTGCCAGGGATCAGATGCCCCTGAAAGTTTTTAAAGTTATAGCCTAAAAGATCTTGTGGCAATGGCACAAAATCTGTTTTGGAAGCTTTCCACTGGAAACTTCCAAAAGAGGTAAACTCATAATGATCTCTCACTTTCAGTTTACCTCTCCTTTGCATTTTTGCAAGTGTATATAAGCTATGTTTGTCTTCCTTGGATATGACTTGTTCTTTAATCAGCTTGTTTTTAATCGCCCGAAACTTTGTTAATGAAAACAGTACTCCCCGTTTGAAACTAAATGGTTAATTCGTAAAAAACTAAATACTGCTCTCTGTAATGATGCTTTTGTATGTTCACTTGATCGAGTCTTGAGCAGATATTTCATTATGTATCTGCTGACAGCTTTTTTTGACTGTTTATTGGATTCTTTCCTCTTTGTAAGCACTCTTATTATGAAGCCTTTACCTGCATCCTGATGGCCTTTTTCAAAGAATTTTACATGTGAATAATCCACTAAAAGGTACTCATTTGTACTGATTCTTTTGTATTCAAGTTTTCTTGATATCTCTTTCCACGAGCGCGGATCAACAGTAAGATGTGTTCTACCAACAAGTGGGAAGTCCAGCCATTTTCTGCCGATTAGTTCTATCATATCTATTAGGTTATCTCTCTTGATATACAAAGCTTCGTGCAAATGAGCATTTCCGATCTTGGTGAACTCTAGCATTCGCATCCAAAAAAAGTTTGGCATTTTGTACTTTGTCAAGCGATCTGAATAAATCAATTTCATAAAATATCTTAGAATTTTCACTTGATCATATACTACAGTTGCGTGTTCTAAAAACGATACATTCGAACTTTTACTTTTCAATTCTTCATTTGTTAAAGTAAGCGTCAGCATATACGGTTCAAGAGTAAACTCGTCTGCGTGTGCTTCCATTGAGCTCATTAGATTTTGTACTTCTGCTCTTTGTGCCTTCTCTTGTGTGTCATGTAATTCTCGCATACCACATATATAACGATCATTTTCTCTTTTTATTACATACGCTTTATCCAAAAAATTATTTGTTCTTTCATCCGCATAATCTCTGTAAATATTGCAGTAACTATGGAACGCATTTGTTGTCATAGGTGCAAATGTCAATGTGTCCGAGAAGTCAGTATAAGGATACAAGGAGGTGGGGAAATCATTATTTTCTTCTTGTATCTTTTTCTCTTTTATGAAGCCCGAGATAAACTGTAAACGCTCTTGTATAGTGTCAAACATAGATAGGTCCTTAAAGGAAGATATCTATGTTGTAAACTGTAAAAATTTTTTTGATTTTTGAAATTAGAAAGAAGTTTGGGAAAGATACCAGGCTGTAATGCTTGGTCTTACATGATTTATCTCTTTTGACACAATAGCAAGGGCTTCTTTATAGCTTGTTGTCTTTAAAAGCTGTTCCATACGGTTTCTGACATAGGTGAAACGCATTCTATGACTTGTCAAACCCAAAGATTTTAAAGCGTTTTGGTAAGACTGGTAGCTTACTGTTTGATTTTGCTTTAATAATTGTCGTAATTCCATCGTTAATGGCTTTGGTTCGTACACATGATTACCTTTACCGACCAACCCTTGAATAGCATTGTCTTGTTTAATATACTGGTCTGAATTTTTTAAAAGTTCTATTCCTTCTGACACTCTAAGACCCAAACTGCTTTGCAACTTTGCCATAGCAGCAAAAGATGGGTTAATTTCATATAACTCGTTGATTACACTTTCTATATCTTTAATATCTCTATTCTGTGTTTTTTGCTGATTTCGCTTGCTTTGCTTGACCTTATTTACATGTAAATCGAAGACATTTTTATCTACATTAGCAGTGACTCCTGTACTTTTCAAAGCATCCACTAAAGCTGAAAATCCTCTGATAAAATTGATTGCAGATTTTTGACTTAAGTGAGCTGTTTTTAGAGTAAGAAAATCATTAACAATCTGATTATTCATATAGTTGTTTAATTTCGTCTCATTTAACTTCAAAGAACTCGCATACTCTGCAAAAGATTTCAACCAATAGTCTCGCTTCAAGGCTAGGGCGTTGCTATGGGTAAGATGTAAATCTTGTTTTTGATACCTACCAATACCTCGAGCTTCTATGCGTATTTTTGCATTCACTATTTGTTTCGAAAATGTACTTCCTTTTAAGTTTGCCATAATTGCCACTCCTGATATTTTTGTATATAGGCCCTGATTGTTTGTCGAGAGACTTTTATATTATGTAGCCTTTGTAATTCTGCTGTAATCCATCCCCAACCTTTTAATGTTCCAATTGTTGAATTATAAAGTTCAACAATGTCAGCTCGATATTTTCTAACTACAATGTGCTTCATATCAAAATCCGGATATTCAACCACATCTTTTTCTTTCGTGTTTTTTGTAATTTATCAGCAAGAATACTTATGGTCCGTGCCACTGTATAAGTGTTTATATTGTTCTCTTTCAGATAAGCAGTACACATGTAAAGTGCAGAGTGAACATCCTGTTCAGAACATTCAAAGATGTGAGATAATCTTTTTACATCATTTTTTTTGAATGCCATATCACTTAACCTTCTTAGAATACTTAAAATTGATATCTATATCTTCAAATTCCCAGATAATGGCATCTATTGAAGAGAGCGTTGCTTCTAAAATAATCCAAGCATCTCCGATATGTAATCCATCTAAATAGTAGAATTGACGACTAAGGTTTTTTATATTTACGATAAGCAAAGTTTTTTTTGCAACATTGATAAAATATTTATCACCGTAAAATTCGAAATGTAGTTTATGTGGCATAATGGCCTCCTTTTATTGATTTACTACTTCATTAAAAAGAGTCCTAGAAGGACATAATAATAATTATGTGTACAGCGCAAAAAAATTAGACAAGTATAGTTTTTATAGTGGGAACATATACCGAAAACCCTATTAAAATGAACACACAATGCACGATCAGCAGAGTATTTATATTATGAATAGTATGTCACTTTGAACACACAAACTCGAGCTAATATGATGAGAGTATAGCTGTCACTCTCTCTATGCTTTTACTTATTTTTTTATTTTTCTCTCCTTTTTTCTTTTATTTAAAGACTAATAGTCCTTACATTGTTATAAACCTTACAAAAAAAAGTTTTTTTCTAAATATATGGTTTCTAAAATTATAAGTGAAGTTTATAAAAATAATTAGTGTAGTTTCTTGACATTTCAAGAGAAAAAAGGATAGAATCGGTATATAAATTTTGTACACAAATTTGTACACACGAGAGTTGTGATACTCAATTAAGGGCCCTAAAATTGGGCTGGAAAGTGATGGAGTGACCCTCCCCTTGGAGTCACCACTTCGTCAATATATACAACCGCAACGAAAAAGAGATCCTGCACATATTTCACTGAAGATTAAACTTATATATACCAAAAATTAGATACAATCTCATAAAAATATTTAGGAATTTTTATGTTACGATTTGCCCCAAGTCCGACAGGAGATATGCATATCGGCAATCTTCGCGTTGCCCTGTTTAACTACATAGTTTCAAAACAAAGAGATGAAGTGCTGCTGGTTCGTATCGAGGATACCGACAAAGAACGTAATATCGAGGGGAAAGACAAAGAGATACTGGATATTCTGGGCGTGTTTGGCATAGAATATAAAGAGCTTGTCTATCAAAGCAATAACTTCAGATTCCACAGTATGATGGCACTCCAGCTTCTGCATGACAAAAAAGCCTTTAACTGTTTTTGCAAGCCTGAGATTTTGGAGAAAAAAAGAGATGAAGCGAAAAATGCAAAAAAAGCGTACCGTTATGACGGAGCATGCGTTGAACTTTCCGCCGAAGAGACCATAGACAATCCGAATCCTTTCGTTGTCCGCCTGAGAAAACCCGAAAAAGAGATCGTCATAGACGATCTTATCAAAGGCAGCATAACGTTTTCGCCCGATGATATAGACAGTTTCATAATCATGCGCCAGGACAAGACGCCGACATATAACTTTGCATGTGCAGTCGATGATATGCTGGGTGACATTTCGCTCGTTATCCGCGGAGAAGACCATATGAGCAACACTCCAAAGCAAGTCGCCATCAGAGATGCGCTTGGATATGAAAAAAAGATTCAATACGCTCACCTTCCCATCATACTCAACGACGAGGGCAAAAAGATGAGCAAGCGTGATAATGCTTCAAGCGTAAAATGGATGTTTGAAGAGGGATTCCTCCCGTCTGCCATAGCCAACTATCTCATCCTTATAGGCAATAAGACTCCAAAAGAGATATTCACGCTGGATGAAGCCGTAGAGTGGTTTGACATAAACTCCATTTCAAAAGCCCCTGCCCGTTTTGATATGACAAAACTGAAGTTCCTTAACCGTGAACATCTGAAAATGCTCGATGCAAAAGAGCTTTCACGCTACGTCGGATTCGCCGATGAAGATATAGGCAAAGTCGCAAAAATATTTCTTGAAGAGATCAGCACATTAAAAGAGCTGAGAGAGAAGATATCACCTATTTTTGCGGAAAAAGAGGTTGCTGACGAGTTTTTTGAAGCTGCACAAAAGATAAAAGAGATCATAAAGAACGCTCCGTTCTTTGAAGAATACGATGGTTTCAAATCTTATATAATGGAGCAGACGGGATTAAAAGGCAAAAACTTTTTTAAACCTTTGCGTCTTCTTATGACTGGTGCAGAGCACGGGCCTGAGCTTTCAGACCTTTACCCTCATCTCAAAAATTATATGAAGGAGATAGTAAAATGAGCGAATTGATCATAGGACTTGTCGGTATTTTAGTAAACCTTATCAATATCTATATCTGGATTATTATCATAGCTGCGCTTTTAACATGGGTAAATCCCGATCCGCACAACCCGATTGTGCAGATACTGTACCGTCTTACCGAGCCGGCGTATAAACTCACCAGACGCTACATTCCGACCGTTTTTAACGGTATCGACCTTGCGCCGCTTATTATCGTAATAGCTTTGCAGGTCATTATGGTCGTCATTCAAGCGGTTGTGCGAAGTCTGCTTTATTAGATGAAACTCTGGATCTTACTGCTTAGCACCCTGCTCTGCGCTCAAATAACACTTGAGCAGATCGATTCCAAACCTGCTTCAAGAGCAAAAAACTTTATGATCTGGCAGTTTCTTCAGCAGGACATCTCTGCAAAAGAGGCCGACAAAGCATTTGCGCAGATACAAAACGTAAACAGAAAACTGTTTTTGACCTATGCTAAAAAAAGTGATTCTAAAGATGTCAGGTATGTTGCAAAATGTATGACCATGAAGATCGACGAGCTTCTAAAAACAGGTGACGACAACTGTCTGCAGATAGCCATCTCCCCTGCCAAAGCAACATACTTTACAAAAGAACAGAGAAAAAAACTTATCGGCAGAGTCTTTGTGAAAAAGACAAAAGAGTATCTCGCGCTGATGAGTTCGGACATGAGCGAAAAAGCTCTCTTTCAATATGATCCGACCCTTGTTTTAACGGTAATGATCGATACCGGCAAACAGTTCAGAGAAAAAAACTTCAATCGCAGATACAGCAAAGCGTTTGTAAATTTCTTAGCAAAATCATGGAAGATCTCAAGATTGATAGACTTAACGGTCACCAATGACAATATGGATAAACTGCAAGAATCGTTTTTGCTCATGAACGGCGACAAGTTAACAGCCGGAAGCAACTTTATGCTTGCAATGAACTATCTCAAACATGAGAAGAAAGAGGAAGCCCTTGCCTATCTGGACACCTCTTACAAGAAAGCCGGTCATCAGATAAACAGAGACAAAGCCCTCTTTTGGAAATACCTGATAACAAACGACAAGAGATATCTAAAACAGGTCTCTTTGAGCATGGATATAAACGTATATACCTTATATGCCAAAGAGATACTGCATATGAAAGTACAAAACTATTTTACGGAGAAGCAAGAATCATTACCCGTCAATGCATATGAAAAAAACATCAAAGATCCCTTTGTATGGCTCGACATCAGAAATATGATCAAAGCGGCACCGAAAAATAATCTCTTTAAGCTGGCAAACAAGTTCAATCAACCAGATCTCTTACCGATCAAGACATTTATGCTTGAACGTGCCTATGCATACAGAGTGCATGGATTTATCATGCCCTATATGAAACATACGGAGTGCCTGCCAAAAGACGAACGTGCTTTTATGTATGCTTTGATGCGTCAGGAAAGCCATTTTATACCTTCGGCGATCTCATCTTCATATGCACTGGGATTGATGCAGCTCATGCCGTTTTTAGTCGATATCCTAAAAGAAAAGATGCCCAACAAGATCACCTGCTACAGTGATATGTTCGAGCCCAAAAACAATATCTCTTACGCGGCAAAACATCTGGAGTGGCTCGACACACAGCTTGACAGCCCTCTTTTAAAAGCTTACGCATACAACGCAGGGCTTGGATTCGTAAGAAAATATATAAGATCAGGCAAATTCACGGACAAAAAATATGAGCCCTTTTTAAGTATGGATACGATGTCCAACGTCGAAAGCCGCGAGTACGGGAAAAAAGTTTTGGCAAACTATGTGATGTACAAAAAGATAATGGGACAGAATATCTCTATTGTTCACCTTTTCGATAAATTAAAGGCTGAGAATAAAAATAACCGCTTTGCAAAGTAAGTGAAAGCTTTTCGCTGTCATCTTCATCGAACGCTACGAGATAGTAGCTGTTCCAGTTGTTATTGAGTGGTATCAGTCCTTCAAATTTACCGCCACTTTCCAACTTCTTTATTTTTACGGGAAGCTTCCCGTTGAGCCTTAACGTCATTTTTCGTTTATCCAAAAGATTCGGATCAAAAAGCTTGGCACCGTCTTTTGTATATATCGTGATGTAAAAGTACTCCATCCCGTTGTATTTTTCAGGTATGACCTCATTGAGATAGACACTGGAGAAAACTCCGTATATCTGATCACCTCTGTTTATCTTAGATGTCCTGAGACTTGAAGTTGCCCGCTCTTTTACTTTGCTGAAATCAAACCTTGTAAAAGCGTTCGTACGGGCGCAGCCAGAAAATAATGAAATTACGATAAAAATGATACCTGTATGAAAAAAAATACGCATATACAAACCTGATATTTAAGTAAGCAATTATATCTATAAATCGATTAAACAACTTTTTAATGAGGATTAAGTATAATCTCTCCATGAATAAAAGAATAGCAATCGCATTTACGGGTCCATCAAACAGCGGCAAAACGACACTCATTTTAAAAGTGGCAAGAAAGCTTATACACGAACATAACAAAGAGGTCGCGATCATTAAACATGATCCAAAAGACAAGGCAAGGTTTGATGTCGAAGGCAAGGACAGCTACAAATTTTCCGATACGGGCGCAGAGGTCATCGTAACCTCTCCAAGCAGAACGACCTACTTCTCTCAAAGACACAACGAGCTTGATGAGATGATACGGATTTTTGACAAATTCGACGTATTGCTGGTCGAGGGATTAAAGAACCTTCCTTTGCCGAGGATCAGCGTTTTTAGAAACATGATCGACGAAGATTATTTTAATTATATGAACGCACTGGCTATCGACGGCAGCATTGACATTAACGAATACAATCTGCCAAACGGTGTCGACGTACTGGATTTAAACGACGCTGACAAAGTCATAGAATGGATATTTAAAAACGCAAAGGAAGTTTAATTGAGAGATATATTTGACGCCATCCAAAGAAGTGCAAAACGCATTAAAAACGCTATCGATGTAAAGGACATAGGGTATTCGCAGTCTGAAAACAGCTCGGGCGAAACACAGCTTCAGCTCGACATAAAATGCGACATGATCATCGAAGAGGAGTTTAGCAGCGTTTCCTCCGTAAACACGATCGCAAGCGAAGAGAAAGAAGATGCAATGAAGTTCAGAGACGACGCGCCCTATTTCATCGCTTACGATCCTCTTGACGGTTCGTCACTCATCGACGTCAATCTAAGCGTCGGTTCCATTTTCGGCATCTACAAAGGCAGTTTTGACGCAAAAAATATGGTCGCATCCTGCTACGTGGTCTACGGCCCTCGTGTCGAGATGGTCTTTGCAGAGAATAAGGTAAAGCTCTACCTTCTTCAAAGCGGCGATTTTGAATTTGTAAAAGAGATACAGCTGGGAGAGAAAGGAAAGCTTAACGCTCCCGGAGGAACACAGCAGAACTGGGCGCCTTATCACAAAGAACTGGTCGATTCCTTTTTTAAAGAGGGGTACAGACTGCGCTACTCGGGAGGGATGGTTCCCGATCTGCATCAGATACTGCTTAAAGGCGGGGGACTCTTCTCCTATCCGGGAACATCGGATAAACCCGAGGGCAAACTTCGCAAACTTTTTGAAGTCTTCCCGTTCGCGTTCATCTACGAAAAAGCAGGCGGAGAGGCGATTGACGGAACAAACGCACTTTTGGATTTGACATGCGCACACGTGCACGACACTTCGCCATGTTTCTTTGGTTCAAAGTATGAAGTATCAAGAGTAAAAGATGTCTACAGAGCAAACTGATATCTACGAAGAGAATCTTGATAAGATGATAATAGAGGTAAACGAGTGTCAAGAAAAACAGGCTCTTCACACATGCAGTAAATGCGAAAAATATATCGGCTGCGAACTAAGAAGCAGATATATCATGGCCGTATACGACTCGATGTCAAAAGGCCAAACCGGCGGATTTGAATTTTAAAGGGATAGGGATTTTATGAAAAATTACATAACGACACCGATTTATTACGTAAACGGTGAGGCGCACATAGGCCATGCATATACGACGTTTATAGCCGATACGCTTGCAAGATACGCTAGACTGAAGGGAGACGATGTTTTCTTTTTGACGGGAACGGACGAACACGGTCAAAAGATAGAAGAGTCCGCAAAAAAAAGCGGCAGATCGACAAAAGAGTTCGCCGATGAGATAAGTGCTTCTTTTAAAAACCTGTGGGACGAGTTCGGGATAAGCTACGACAAATTCATAAGAACCACCGACGCCGATCATATGCAGGGAGTTCAAAAGGCTTTTCAAACGATGTACGAAAAAGACGACATCTACAAAGGCGAATATGAAGGACATTACTGTGTCAGCTGTGAAACTTTTTTCCCCGAGACTCAGCTTTTAGACGGTGAATTCTGTCCCGACTGCGGCCGATCCACAAGCATCGTAAAAGAGGAAAGCTACTTTTTCAAGCTCTCAAAATATGAAAAACAGCTTTTAGAACATTACGAGAACAATCCCGATTTCATACTCCCCCGTTCTAAAAGAAACGAAGTCATAAACTTCGTTAAAAACGGGCTTAACGACCTCTCCGTAACGCGTACGAGTTTCAGCTGGGGCGTGAAACTTCCCGAATCGCTCAATGATGAAAAACATGTCATGTACGTCTGGCTGGACGCACTTTTAAACTACGTGACCGCCCTTGGTTACGGTACGGATGAGAAAAATATGACATTCTGGCCCGCGGATATGCATCTTGTGGGCAAAGATATTCTACGTTTTCATGCCATCTACTGGCCTGCATTTTTAATGAGTCTGGATATGCCTCTTCCAAAGCATATCGGTGCACACGGATGGTGGACGCGTGACGGTGAAAAGATGAGCAAATCCAAAGGCAACGTAGTATCTCCAAGAGAGGTGAGTGAAGCGTACGGATTAGAAAATTTCAGATATTTCATGCTCAGAGAAGTCCCTTTCGGACAAGACGGCGACTTTTCCCAGCGTGCGTTCATAGACCGTATCAACTCCGATCTCAGCAACGATCTGGGCAACCTTCTAAACCGCATCATCGGAATGAGCGGCAAATATTCCGAGTTTCATATCGACAGTGCGGACGTGATCAAATACCACTCAAAAGAGCTGGATGAAGCAAACGGCATACTCGATTCTTTGAACGGTTTTATAGATAATCTTCAGCCTCACAGATACCTTGAAGAGCTGTGGAAGCTTTTCAGCATCGGCAACAAAGCCATAGAGGAACACGCTCCATGGGTCAAGATGAAAGAGGAGAGAAAAGATGAAGCGCTGGCGACGGTCGCCCTGATAGCTAACGTCCTTGCAAAAGCTTCTATAGTACTGCATCCCGTTATGCCTAGCACGACTTCGATCATAGCAGACGCTTTAGGATTTGTCATAGATACAGAATCTTACAGAGATATTGTTTTAGACAAAGCGCTCTTAAAACCGTTCGTCATAAAACAGGTACCTCCTTTGTTCCCGCGTGTCGAGGAACCTTTGATGCAAGAAGCACCTAAAACACTCGAACCCAAAGCTGAGCTAAAACCCGAACCTAAAAAAATGGAAGCAAAAAAAGAGACTACCGTAGAAGACGACAACTTAATAGAGATCGGACAGTTCTTCGAAACATCTCTTAAAATAGGAACCGTATTAGAAGCTGCCGAAGTGCCTAAAAGTAAAAAGCTCATACAGCTCAAGGTCGATGTAGGAGAGGAAGTTCCCCGCCAGATATTAGCAGGTATTAGAGAATTTTACGAGCCTGAAGCACTTGTAGACACACAAGTGTGCGTCGTGGCAAACCTCAAACCTGCAAAACTTATGGGATTGCTTTCTGAAGGGATGCTTTTAGCCGCAAAAGATGAAAACGGACTTTCTCTCATCAGACCGGAGAAACCTAAAAAAGCGGGCACGCCGATTGGATGAGATTAGAAAACGTTATAGCATTAACGAATGCTGCTCTTCTAAACACTCCCTACGTAACTTCGTTTAGCGGCATATCTATTGAGGCAAAAAACCTCAAAAGAGGTTCTCTTTTTATCGCCAGGAACAACGCGGACATAGAGCTTGCCATCGCAAACGGAGCATACGGGATCGTATTTGATTCTCCGACGCAGATAACGGACAACGAGATAGCGTGGATAAAGGTAGACGACGTTGCCGCAGCTCTTTCACGTATACTCAGATTTCATATCCTGGATAAAAATCTTACCGCTTACGAGTGTGACGAGATAACAATTAAACTGGCTTTGCAGATCATGACGGATTCCACGTTAAAGATCTTAAACGGCGACATTTACGAGACTTTTAAAGAGTTGTGGGAAATGAATGAAGATTCCGTCGTTCTCTTCTCTTCCCGTCTGGCATATAAAGAGATATTCGTCAATCCAAAGAGTATGCCAAAACTCGCGGCTTCCAAAATAAACATCATCGAACAGACCCTCTTTGAAACCTCCTTCATCTATGAAGACAAATACTACGAAAGACAGCTTTTATCGCCTTTTTTCATCCCTTATCTGGAGATACTGCTGCATATGTTTAAAACACAGAAGATAAACTTCAGGATCACCTCTTTTAGTACAATAAACCATTTTGAAGCCGTATTTACAAACAAAAACTTTGAAGCCAAAGAGTTCGGCACAAGCGACAAGGTCCTGATATTCGAACCGAGTTTTGAACTCATAGGCTCTCAGATCGATTTTTTACAGACACAGGCGAACTGGGCAAAGATCATATACATCATCCCCTCCGGTAAAAAAAAGAATATGCAAAATACGCAAAATATATATACATATAACACTCAACTTGATATAATCGATATATTAAGAGATGTGAACTTTCATTTTGCTCTCATTGCCGAGCAGAATAAAAGTCTGCTTGAAAAAAGTTTTTTTGTAAAAAAACAGAGACAACTGACTTTAGACTTTTAACGGAGACGGCGGAAAATGGATAGAAGAGATTTTATAACGGCGAGTCTTGGCGCAGCTACGGCTGTCGCACTGAGCGGATGTAACGAGGGTAACCATGTCGCCATCGATTACTCGAAACATCCAAAAAAAAACGATGACGATATCAAAAGAGTAAACGTAAACAAAAATAAAAAAACCGTTATAACCCTTGCTACGAGCTGGCCGGCACACTTTCCCATAATGGGGATCGGTGTCGAACGTTTTGCACAAAAGGTTAAAGATGCAAGCGGCGGTTCTTTGGAAGTAAAACTGTTTCCAAAGAACACTCTTGTTCCCGCTCTAGCCGTTTTTGATGCGGCAAGCAGCGGGCAGATAGACGCTTTTCACTCGGGTCCCTACTACTGGAAAGGCAAAAACAGCTCTTTTTCGCTTTTCAGCGGCATCCCTTTCGGTTTTACGGCTGAAGAGATAAACTCCTGGATGCTTTTTGGCGGAGGATTGGAACTGTGGAGAGAAAAATACGATAAATACAATCTTTTCCCTCTTTTAGGCGGAAACACAAACATACAGATGGGTGGATGGTTCAGAAAGAAGATCAATTCTCTGGCGGATATGCAGGGACTGAAAATGAGAATACCAGGTCTTGGCGGAGAGGTCTTTTCCAAAATGGGAGTTAACCCCATACTTCTTCCGGCAGGCGAGATCTATACCTCTTTGGAGCGCGGCGTGATAGATGCCACCGAATGGGTGGGACCGTATCTGGACATGAAGATGGGCTTTTACAAGGTCGCGCCATACTATTACTCAGGATGGCATGAACCGGGCTCTATTTTGGAACTGACTTTTAACAAACAGTCCTGGAAAAAGCTCGGATTCGAACATAAAGCCATAATAGAACTCGCATCGAGCGATCTGAACTCCGCTATGACCTCAGAGTTTCATTATGAGAATATTCATGCTCTCAAACAGCTTAAATCGCTGGGCGTGGAACTTTTAAAATTCCCGGATGAAGTGAACGAAGCGGGGAAAAAAGGTTTGCAGAAAGTCATAGAGGAACAATCAGCTAAAAATAAAGATTTTGAGATAGTATATGAGTCTATAAAGAATCATTTAGATCTCAGTAAGGTTTGGGCAGATACGAGTTTAAAATACTTTTTAAATGTCAGGTGACATGTAATAGAAAAGGACCTAAGATGATGGAACTGAACTATTTTGATTGGACAGTGATAATGGTAGCTTTTGCCGCTGTTTACATAGCCGTAAGTTTTTTCGGCGAGACGGGAGAGTAGTAAACATCTATCTTAAAAACTCTATTTTATAAAAATCCCGGAGTTCGTTATACAGATCCGGAAAATTTTTCTTTAAAGAGTCCGGTTTTTCAAAAAATATCTCGGTAAGCACTGCGAAAAACTCTGCCTCGTTCGTAGCGGCGTATCCTCCTATAAGCTTGTATTTTCCCCACTCTCTGTTTTTTACCGCGATTTCGCTCAATACTTTGAAATTTCTCTGCAATGTATGCGCCCAGGAGGCATATTTTGATTTTTGAAGCGGAGGGATTCCGTCTATCTCTCCATCCATGAAGTCTATCTCATGTGCGAACTCATGTATTATTACATTGTTGCGGTGCAGATGATAAGCCTCTTTTTTTGCTTCATGCCAGCTTATGACCACAGTGTCGTTTATCGATTGTCCTTCAAGAAAGAATTTTTCGTTCGTATAGACACCGCCGTTTGATTTTATCTCTTTGGTTATGATCGTATTGGGATAGATGATTATCGTTTTAAGGTTATCGTAGCAATTTTGCGTATTTATGTTTAAAAGCAGCAGACAGGCATAAAAACCGATAATAAGCTTCATCTCGGTCGTAACGTTTAAATGAACCCCGATAAACTCTTTTGTATTGACAAAGAGCAGAATCGATCTTTGTATCCTTTCTTTCTCGTCCTGTGACAATCTTTTGTAATGAGGTGTTTTCATCAAAACCTCTTCATATTCATCTAAAAAAGGCAGATTTGAAATGTTTTTGAGTCTATATCTTTTATATATCGAATAAAGTATCAAAAGAAGAACAGCGCCGCCTCCTGCTTCTAAAAGCAAAATAAGAAACGAAAAATAATAATCCATTTATAAATTCTTCCTTTTTTAAGATATAATCCGATTTTTAAAACCTATGAGATTATACACTACTAAAAAGATTATATATGATGAAGATTCTGTTTTTTCTGATACCGATATCCGTTTTTGCTTCGATCAGCGGTGTTTTGATCGACAAGGACACCAACAGCACCGTTTCAAATGCCAAAGTGTTTGATACGAAGAGCGAAGTTTTAAGCGATAAAGACGGCAGATTTACCATTGACAACAAAGATGACCTTCTCCATATAAAAGCTTACGGATACAGACCCTACAGCTTTAAAAGCGATGATAACGATACAAAACACTATCTGCAGCCCATCAGGATAAAAGCCCTGTATCTTTCTTTCTGGGGAGCAAGGATCAATTCAAAGACCTTAAAAAAGATCATCAAAATGATAGACGACAACGAGATAAACGCTGTAGTTGTAGACATAAAAAACGAATTTGGATGGACCTCTTACAAAACGGATTACGAAAATGCGAACAAAATCGGCGCATGGAAACATAGAACCATCAAAAATATAGACAAATTTATGAAACTCATGAAAGAGAAAAACATCTATACTATAGGCCGTGTAGTAGTTTTTAAAGATGAGCTCAGAGCCGTAAACTTTCCGCAATATGCGCTCAAAGAATCAGATGGAAAAGTATGGAGAAACCGTGAGAATATGGCATGGGTAGATCCCTACATATCCAAATCATACGATTATGTTCTTTCGATCGCTGCCGATGCGGCAAAAAGAGGCTTTGACGAAATCAACTTCGACTATATCAGATTTCCCGCAAAACTCTCTTTGGAGTTCAGCAAGAAAAACAGTGAAAAGAACCGTATAGACGCCATCGGAGAGTTCATACAAAGAGCGCAGGAAAAACTTCGCCCTTACGGAACTTTCATCTCGGTCGACACCTACGGAAATGTCTGCTGGGCGGATGACGATACGAACATAGGGCACACGATAAGCTCCCTTGCAAGATACACGGACTATCTCTCTCCTATGCTCTATCCTTCGGGTTTTGCAAGCGGTTCATTCGGATTTAAGAACCCTGCGGCATATCCGTATGAGACCATCTACAGAAGTGTCAAACATATCCATTGCGAGATAGCTCCAAACAGGATCCGCCCTTGGCTTCAGGCGTTTAAAGATTATGCTTTTGATAAAAGATATTATAAAAGAAAAGAGATACAAGAACAGATAAAAGCCTGTGCAGATGCGAATACGAGCGGATGGATGTTTTGGAATCCATCAAGCAGATATGACGAAAGCTACTTCATCCCTATAGATGAACCATCTCATGTATATCAAGCCCAAAACCGCTGAGGCCTACAAACTCTTTTTGTTTTGAAGAGGTGATAAGATTCATACTCTTTACACCAAGAGATTTCAATATCTGAGCACCGATACCGTACTCTTTCATCGAAGAGTCTTCTTCATGCGTCGGTTTGTTTATAAATATCAAAACACCGCTGTTTTGTTTTAAATACTCGATGGAATCGACAAGATGATTGTATCTTGGCTGATTCAAAAACAGGTCGATGTCCGGTATGACGTTATGAACTTTCACGTTTGATACGGAACCGACACTGTGAAACACGATAGCCGTGTGATCTATCTTATTGTGATCCAAAAAGGTGTATTTTTTGACTTTCACACCGAAGAATTCTATCGCTTCTTCTTCCGTTTTACTTACCAATATCTCATTTGCGAGTCTATACTCCACTATATCGGAGATATATACAATGTTCATGTCGTTTTCTTTTGCAAAAATATCCAGATCGTCGCGGCGCGCCATAGTTCCGTCGTCTTTGATGATCTCACAAATTACGGCGCTTTCACTGAGTCCTGCAAGCCTGCAAAGATCCACCGAACCTTCGGTATGTCCCGTACGGACCAAAGTACCTCCCTCTTTAGCTATTAAAGGAAAAATATGCCCCGGTCTTACAAGTTCGTGCTTATTGCTTATGGGACTTGCCAAAACTTTTATGGCCATGTCCCGTTCGCCGGCGGAAATACCGGTCTTTGCATCCGCAGCATCGACGGAAACCGTAAATGCCGTTTCATGAGTAGAAGTGTTTGAGCTTACCATAGGATTGAGATCGAGTCTTGTGGCTATCTCTTTGTTTATCGCTACGCAGATCAACCCTCTTGCGCGAGTCGCCATAAAATTGACATGTTCGGGTGTGGAAAAGACAGATGCGTATACGAGGTCGCCCTCATTCTCACGATCTTCATCATCGACCATGATGACCATTTTTCCTTTTTTCATATCTTCTATAGCTTGTAAAACTCTCGTAGTCGGTGTCATAACTCTTCTTTCCGTATAATTTATATCCGGCATTATATTCAAACTTAGCTAAAAAGCATTATAAACAGAAAAAAGCCTTGACAAAAGAGGTATATTTTCATATAATTTCGGCCCAACAACAGGTTGGCGCAGTCGTAAATACCGCGGAATAGAGCAGTTCGGTAGCTCGTCGGGCTCATAACCCGAAGGTCATAGGTTCAAATCCTATTTCCGCAACCAAGACGTCATTTTAAATATTTAATATTGGGGTATCGCCAAGCGGTAAGGCATTGGTTTTTGGTACCAACATTCGGGGGTTCGAATCCCTCTACCCCATCCAAGAAAAAGATCGCGGAATAGAGCAGCTCGGTAGCTCGTCGGGCTCATAACCCGAAGGTCATAGGTTCAAATCCTATTTCCGCAACCAAGACGTCATTTTAAATATTTAATATTGGGGTATCGCCAAGCGGTAAGGCATTGGTTTTTGGTACCAACATTCGGGGGTTCGAATCCCTCTACCCCATCCACAAAAATCTATCATATTCCTTTTCTTTACCAGATCAAAATATAAACCGAACATACGATTTTATTATCCGTCTGTGTTATTATTAGATATGAAAAAAGAGACCAGAGAACAAAGAAGCGATATCGTCAATGATATCTTACACTATATATACTCATATATCGATACCGATCTCAATGTCGCCGAACTTTCATCGATGAAGCAGATAAGCGCTCATCATCTTCATAGGATCTTCAAAGAGGAAACGGGAAATAATATTTATGAGACAATAAGGTCTATCCGGCTGCAAAAAGCCGCAAACCTCCTTTTGACCAACAGATACGCTTCCATTTCCGAAATCGCTTCTATGTGCGGATATAGTTCACAGACATCTTTTATCAAGGCTTTTAAAAGCAGATTCGAGACTCCTCCAGGTGATTGGAGAAGAGGCGCTTATCTCGCGTTTTCTCAAAAGATATTATCAAGTTCGCCAAGCGCGAGCTCTTCGGATTCGGATTTTACCGGACTGATACCCAAGATCGTAAAAACAGAGCCTGTCAAAGTCGCTTACATAAGACATAAGGGTTACAATATCTCCATAAAAAACACTTGGAACAGATTGTACGCATGGTGTATTGAAAACAGGATAGAAAAAGAAAACAGACAGATAGCCCTGCATCATGACAACCCTGCGATAACGCCTTTACAGGAGTGTGCCTATGTTGCAGCAGTAGAGCTTCCAAAGGGAATCTCTCCTCCTCATGGACAGATCGGATACTTAGAGATACCCGGCTCATTATGCGCCGTATTTGATATAAAAGGAAGATACGGAGACGTATTGCGTTTTATGCGGTACGTATATCATATATGGCTTCCAAACAGCGGTTTTGAGACGAAAACGCAGCCGCCGTATGCCGTTTATAAAAAAAATCATTTTTTAAACGAAAGCGGAGAGTTCGAACTGGAATTTTTTCTTCCCATCCGGATATTATAAAGATATCTCACATCTCTTCGATAAGGGCATAATATACCGCAGAGATCATATCTATCCCCGTTTTTATCTCATCAAGCGTGGGATGCGTAAAATTGAACCTGGCCTCCGAGTTGATCGATACGTCGGTATAAAACTCTCCTCCTGGAACAAAAACCGCTCCGTCGTTCAAACATTTCCTAGCCAGTTCATATGCATCTATCCCGCCTTGAAAACTGCCGTATATGAACATCCCTCCATCCGGCTTTTTAAATTTAAAGTTTGGGATCAGCCGGCCCAGTTCTTGTGCCAAATAATCGCATTTATATTTGTAAACGGCTCTTATTTTCGGCAGATGGGTATCAAACAGGCCGCGGCTGAAAAACTCATCGGCTATCATCTGCGAAAGTGTGGACGTATGCAGATCCGTTCTCTCTTTTAACGCCAAAAGCGGCTTTAACAGCTTCTCTTTTCCTCTTATCCATCCGAGTCTTAGCCCGGGAGCCAGTGTTTTTGAGAAGGAACCTATATGCAAAGAATTCAACGGAGCAAATGAAGTGAGCATGGGTAGTCTTTTTTCAAAAAAAAGCTCCATGTATGCACCGTCTTCTACGATTATTCCGTTGTTTCTTATCGCCGATTCTGCCAAACGTTCACGTTTGTCGATGCTGTAACATTTCCCCGTAGGATTTTGAAAATCACACATCAGATAGGCTCTGCCGATCTTTGAAAATATCTTTTCAAAATTTTCGATATCCACTCCGTCGTCGGCAAGTTCTATCGGATACAAAGGACATTCGTTCGAATTAAAGACATTTAAAGCTCCGAGATAAGCCGGTGCTTCGACCACCGCCCCCTCTTTAAAATAGACACGGCTTATGATATCAAGGGCTTGCTGCGCTCCGGTTGTTATAAGTATGTTTTTAGGATCGGTCTGCAGACCCAAAGAAGTATAATAAGACGCCAGTTTTTCCCGAAGCGGTGCAATGCCCGCACTAAATGAATATTGCAGCGCCTCGGGCGCTGACAATATTTTTTGGGTAATGGAAGAGATATCTTCTGCGGGGAAAAGTATCTCATCGGGCAAACCGCCCGCAAACGATATGGTATCGCTTCCTATGATCTCTAATATCTCTCTTACAAACGAACGCTTCATAAAACATCCTTTTTTTGTTTGAGATTATAAGGGAAAATAAAAAGTTTTTCTTTATCCAAACATACACAGATATTATCCAAAATGTGTATATTTACTATTCAAAACTATTTTACTGGCGCTCTTGACTTGTTTGATCCAAGATATCCTGCTTTTGCACATTAGTGTTCTTTGGCTGTTTTGCCATAAAGCTGATCGTAACCCGTCTGTTCTTATCACGCCCTTCGCTTGTATCGTTTGTCGCTACAGGTCTATATTCGCCATAACCCACTGCCCCCAGTCTGTCGCCGCTGACACCGTCTTTGACCAGCTCTTTTACGACGGATAAAGCTCTCGCGCTCGATAACTGCCAATTATCTTTATACACCGAATCTTTTGCAGGTACGATGTTATCCGTATATCCGTTTACCAGAACATCGACATTGCTTGGCATCTGCTTTATGATCAAAACGATACGTTTTAAAAAGAGCAGAGTATCATGATCTGTTATCTTCGCACTGTCTTTTTTAAACAGCAGCGATGCAGGCATATTTATTATAAAACCGTCTTGAGCGTCTTGTATAGAGACTGCCGAACCGCTTTGCTCCTTTTCGATCGACTCTTTTGCATCGATAACGGCCCGTTTTATATTTAAGAGTTCCATCAGAACCCCGCCGCTTACAATACTGTCCGAACCTGCAACTCCGTTCGTTGCGGCATCTTTTGCGGCATCTCCCTGGTTTGTTACCGGTACTCCGCCGTTTAAAACACTTTTGGATCCCGTTAGCGATCCGGGAGAGGAACCTTGATTTTTATTATCTCCCGGCCGTGCGGCCTTCTTGATCACCGGAGTCATCTGCTGCGGTCTTGGAGCGTAGGAATATATCTGGACAAAAGCGGCTTTTAGTGCTTCCATTTTTACTTTATTAACAGAAGCCAAAGCATAAAGAGCGATAAAAAGAGCCAGCAGCAGACTTAAAAAGTCGGCATACGGGACAGCCCATTTCTCTCCTGCCGGGCACTCCGTTTTCTTACATCTTTTTTTCATTTTTTGCCTGCTTTATTGTTCAAACTTACTTTTTTTCTCTTCGAGCGGAGAGAAATAATGGAATAGCTTGCCTTCAAGTGCTCTTGGATTGTCTCCAGAAGCGATACCTAAAATACCTGCTAGAATGATCTGTTTTTCTCTGATATTATGGCGCGATTTGGCTTTGAGCTTGTTTCCTATCGGGCCGATAAACATATATGCTCCCGCGATACCGGTCACCGTCGCCGTAAACGCACCGGCGATACCTTCTGCCATCGCTACGGGGTCGTTTAGTTTTTGAAGGGCGAGAATCAGTCCCATGACGGCACCGATGAGACCCATGACGGGACACGTCTCCCCTGCGAGTATCCAATAATGCGCCGCACCGTGATAATACTCCTCCGTTTCATCGATCAAGATTTCCAACGTTGTCTCTATCTCATCGATATCTATTCCATCAATTGTCATGCTGAGACCTTTTTTAAAGAACTCGTCATCGATGTTGTTTATATGCGGCTCTAAACCCAAAAGCCCGTCTCGACGTGCAATTATAGAAAACTCTATGATCTGATTGATACGCTCTTGAAAGTTGACGGGGCTTTTCTTAAAGACAAATTTCAGCTCTCTATAGGCTGCTTTGACATAATCTCCGCTTGTCCCCGTCATTGCACTGGCAAGTGCCGTAGGGATAACTATAAGAAACGATGTGATATGAAGAAGACCCAGAGGATTTCCTCCGTCGAGTATATCTCCGGTAGATAGCGAGATGACGGCGAACAACATCCCTAAAATAACGGTTAAATCCAAAACACACTCCAAATCTTAACTATTTATTACTGCGAACAATAGGAATTAGATTAGATCGGCTAAAAAACACTTTCATGTAACCAAAAACACGATCGATAAAAATTATATCACAAATTATCCAACTCTCATTTTTCCCCGATATATATCGATTCCTCTTGTCTGTTTGCTTTTATTCCGTTAACCAAAGCATAAAGGGTAGGCAGATAAAGAAGGTTTAAAAATGTCCCCCAGACAAGTCCGAACCCTATCGATACGGCGATAGGCTGCAGTATGACGGCCTGCCCTGTTGCATAAAAGATCAGAGTGAACAATCCCAAAAAGGTTGTGACAGATGTAATAACGATAGGACGGAGTCTCAACTTCGCACGGTTATAAAACTCATCGGTTTTATGTGTGCCGTGAAGAAAATCAAGCATGATAATACCGTCGTTTATAACGACTCCCGCTAGCCCCAGGATACCGATCACAGAAGGCATCGTCATATTTATACCCAAAAGTTTATGCCCTAAAAGCGCGCCCAGCACTGAAAGCGGGATAACGCTCATTACCATCAGAGCGTATTTTATCTTCGGAAAGATCAGAAGCAGTGTGATAAGAATCAAAAAAAGCGCCAAGAACACCGCTTTTTTCATATCGGTCTTCAACTGGGAACTTTTCTCCTTCTCTCCCAAAAGGTTTACCTCGATACCCGAATCCGCTATCGCATCGAGTGTGGGCTGCAGTTGATCGAGTATCTCCTGAGGCGTTATATGTCTTTTGTCGACATTTGCAAACACCGTTTTTACGATACTGCCGTTGAGTTTGTCTATCTTCTCGTAATCGCGTATTTTTATGATATCTGCGACCTGTAGCAGTTTTACGTAGCGTCCGTCACCCAGAGGAACGTCAAAATCAAGCAGCGTCTTTGTCTTGTCCTTATCCATATCCTCCGTTTTTATCTCCATGACACCGCGATCGTTAAACGTGCTCGTCTGGCGTTTTTCCAAGAAATAATCACTCAGCAGTTTTGCGATTGATCCTTCGCTGAGTCCCAGACTTTCTCCGTAAGGGTTGATCTTGATCTTGTACTCCATCTTTCCGTAGCGGATATTGTCGCTGTAGTTCAAGACTCCATTTATACCCGAAAGCTGTTTTTCAAGTTTTTTGATAGAACTTTCAAGCTCCGCATCGTTCATACCCGAAAGATTTATCTGGATATCGCTTCTGATGATCCCCGGTTTGTCTTCCATCACTCCGAGTTCTACCATATGATATCTCTTTTTATACGGTGCGATTATCTTTTTAGCAAGCGGCGAAAGTTCAAAAGTACGTTTTTTTCTTATCTTTTCGGGGTCGTTAAAATCAAAGGAAAAGTTTAACAGAGGATTGACATATTTGTTTATCCAGTTCGTATCTTCTCTGTCATAGAGTTCCATCGTGATAAAAAATACGTTGTTGGAATGTTCCGTCTCCCCTGAAAGACTTCTTCTGTATCCGCTGGTAGCGGAGATCGATTTGAGAGAGAACTCCTTTTTGTGTTTCATCATCTCATGCTCTATCTCTCTGGCTATTTTAAAAGTGTCCTCTATGGGCGTATCGACGCTCAGTTTTCCGGAAATATACAGGTTGTTACCGTCAAAATTCGGAAAGAATTGAAACTTCATGGATTTCGCGGTAACGACGGTCAGCAGCGGTATGAGGATCAAGAACAGAAGCAGCGAAGTCTTTTTATATTTTATGAATTTGTGCAGAATTTTTTCATAAAGATTTTGAAATCCCGTCCAGTCGAAAAGATTGTCGCTTTTTCGCAAAAACTCCTGTGCATGCAGGGGCAAAAAGAAAAAGCTTTCAAACAGAGAACCAAGAAGTATCATCACTACCACGATGGGAACCATGATCATAAATAGTGCTATTTCACCTGTAAGCATGAACATAGGCAAGAATGCCACTACAGTCGTCACGGTAGCCAGAGTCACGGGCAGCATCATCTCTTTTACCCCGATAAGTGCAGCTTCGTCCCTTGCTCTCCCTTCGTCGATGTGACGCTGAATGTTCTCGCTTACGACTATCGCATCGTCGACCACGATACCAATGACTATCAAAGCTCCCAAAAGGGAGACAATATTGATGGAATACCCCATATAGTATATGAACAGAAGTCCTATGATGAAAGAAAAAGGGATCCCCACAACTACGATGATAGCGATCCTGAGATTTATGAAGATATACATGGACACAAAGACCAGTATCAGCCCGAACATCATATTCGATATGACAGTGTTCAAACGCTCCTTGATAGGTTTGGAACTGTCTTGATAAAAGTCGAATATGACGTCTTTATAGTTTTTTTCTATCTTTTTGACATATTTTCGAAGCTGTTTGGAAAGGACTATGGAGTCCCCCTCTTCCGATTTGTCGATGACAAGCGTCAGTGTCTGATTGCCGTTAAAGGATGAAAGCGTATTCGTCTGTGGATAGTAGATATCCACATCCGCTATATCGCCGAGTCTTACAAATCTGTTGTCTATTTTCAATATCGCGTCTTTATAGTCCTGTTTGGAACCTTTCCCGTTGACTGTGGAAACAAATACGAAGTTTCCTCTGTCTTCTATATTTCCGATCGGGAAGATATAAGAGAGGTTCGATATGGCGCCGATGACGTCTGCGTGATTGAGATTATAGGTGAGTATCGCATTTGAGTTCAACTTGATGGAGAGTTCCTGATCGGCATCTCCTCTGATGGATATTTCGCTGATGCTTTTTATTCTCGAGAGTTTTGTCTGTATCTCTTTGGCTATCGGTATCAGCGCACTTTTTGGCAGCTTCGTGGATGAAATGGAGAGTTTTATAAGAGATTTTGTCTTGTCTAAAAGCTTTGCTACGGGTTCGTTCATATCAGAAGGAAGATACTGCCTCGATGCCGAGATGGAATCTTTGACCTTACTCAAAACGTTTATCTTGTTCGCATGTTCATTCAGCGTCAATATGATCGTAAAAGAACCGGGGATGATGGTCGTCTCCGTCTTGTCTATGCCGCTTATACTGCTTATCTCGTCCTCTATATCGCGGACTGCCATCTTGTCCATGTTCGTCGCGCTCGTTCCCGCATATTTTCCCGTAATGCTTATCTTGTCCAGCTCGACGGTTGGAAACAGCTCTTTTGGGATATTTACATAAGCGTTATAACCGAGATATATCAAAAAGATCAGCAGAACGTAACTGAGATGCTTGTTTTTTATGAAATACTCTATTAATCTGTCCATCGGTTACTCTTCTATCTGTCTGGCTATATGTTCGGGAATACTCTTGCTTGCGGCAGCTCCCAGTTTTTCGAGTTTTTGAAACTGTGTTGTTATGCTTCCCGCACCCAAATGCAGTTTGTTATATGTCTCCTCATACGTTTTTTGTACGGTCTGTATCTGCTTGCCGAGCTTCTCGACACTCTCGACAAATCCTACAAACTTGTCAAACAGCAGCCCTGCCCGTTTTGCTATCTCTTGGGCATTTCTCTGCTGATGTTCATACTTCCATGTGTTTTCCACCGCGCGCAAAGAGACCATGAGCGTCGTAGGACCGACAAGTACGACTCTCTTTTTAAAAGCGTAGTCAAACAGGGTCGGATCGGACTCCATCGCCATCAAAAGTGCGCTCTCTATAGGCACGAACATAAAGATGAAGTCCAGAGTTTCGACACCCTTTAATTTCGTATAGTCCTTGGCGCTGAGCTCATCCACATGTTTTTTCATCGATGCCACATGCAGCAAAGCAAAACGATTCTTATCGTTTTCGTCATTCTCATTTATATACTGTTCATATGCCCTTAACGAAGTCTTTGCATCGATGATGATCTCCCGCGTATCGGGCAGATGTACGATAACATCGGGACGAAAACGGCTTCCGTCTCCCTCATGATGCAAACTGGTTTCACGCTCATACTCATGCCCTTCACGCAGTCCAGAGCTCTCTAATACCCTCTCGAGTATCATCTCTCCCCAGATCCCCTGCTTCTTGCTTTCGCCTTTAAGCGCACGTGTGAGATTTTTGGCATCGGTGCTCATCTGATGGTTTATCTCTTTGATCGCTTTTATCTCGGATTGAAGCATGGAGCGGTCTTTTGCCTCTTTTATGTAGACATCGTCGATCTGTTTTTTAAAAGCGTCGAACTGCTCTTTTATCGGTGTTATCATCTTTGTGAGCGCATCTTTGTTTTGCGTGGAGAATTTTTCGGAATTGGATGCGAGTATCTTGTCCGCAAGCTCTTTGAACTCGAGCTTCATATGTTCTTTGTTCTCTTCAAGCGTACTAAGTTTTTCCGCACTCATCTGACGCTCTTTTTCAAGCATCGTTTCAAGCTGGGCTATCTTGCTTTTGGAGTCCGCATACTCCTCTGTAAGCTGCTCGAATCTTGCACTTTTTTGCTCCAGCCCGCGGACTCTCTCGACTAACGTCGCTTTTTGAGTGTTTAATTCATTTATGTTCTGTCTTTGTCTGTCATATTCCTCTTTTAAAAGCCCTATCTCGTTTTTATGCCTGTTTTTTAGAGATTTAAAACCGACCAGCCAGACACTCAGTCCTCCGGCAAGAAGACTTAAAACTGCGATAATAGACTCGTACATAGAGGTTTATTCCAAATATTTGGCTATCGTCTGGCCGTAACGGACACTCTTTTTGCCGCTTACCAAAAGATCAAACATGTTCTCTTCACTGATAATGACTATGGTCGAACCCATCTCAAAACATCCAAAATCATCGCCTTTGTTCAAATATAGTTCTTCATACTCGTAAACGCTTTGACTGTGCGCATTCGCATTTGTCTTGATGCGCGGCTCAAAAGAGACCTGCATCACACCCACGTTCAAGGCACCGACAAGAACCATATAAAATACTTTTTTATCCAAGGTTTCGCATTTTATGACAACGCGCTCGTTTTCTATAAAAAGGTTCACTCTTTTTTTCAGCGAAGGCATATTTACCGGGTAAAGTTTTCCCGGTATATGGACCGCTTTGAGGACTTTGAGATTCATCGGAATATGGTAACGATGGTAGTCTTTGGGCGAAAGGTAAAAGTTTATGAACTGGCCGTTATGTACCGCTTTTTTCTCTTCATCGCTGAAATTTTCTCCCAACAGTTCATCCGTACTGTACTGCATCCCTTTTATCTGCAGCGCATAACTCTCATCAAGATCTCCGCATTCGGATATCAGCGAATCGCATGGAGAGATAAAATCGGCTCCGTCTAAACTATAATGTCTGTTTTCTCTTAAGCGGCGCGTAAAAAGTTCATTGAGACTCTTGTATGTCGCCGGTGAATGAAACTCGCTCATATCAAGCCCCATCAAGGATACGTAGCTTTGGTTCACGATACGCTGAAACCATGAAGGGAACTTATGCGATGCGAATTTTCCAAATTTTTGTGATATTAAACTCGTTATATGTTTATTCAAGATTTTATCTCCCTCTTTGCTATCTCTTCTATCAATACGGTTGCATACGAGCCTTTTGGCAGAGAAAAATGAAGCTCATACCAGGCTTCTTCCTCTTTGTACTCTCCCTCTACGTTTTCTGGAAATATCCAAGCATAGCGTCTGGCACCGTCGGCTGCGATCTTCTCGTCATAATCTTTTTCGATTAGCCTTGCTTCATCTTTCGCCTGCCATGCCTTTTTACCGCATAACAGCCCGGTTATCGAGACTTTTTTCTCTTCAAATCTTTTTATATCGTCCTGATCGCCTTCAAAATTGAAAAGACGTCCGTGCGGATAATGTTCTATGACATCTCCGACTATCATCTTAAACGGATGTGTCTGCTCTTTCATCTGCTCCAAAGTATGTTTTGAAAGGTTCAGCATAGGTTCCAGTTCTTTAACGCTAAAACTGTTTATTAGCGCACTTATCTCCAGGCGGCGGCTGAGCCAAAGATTGAAAAGATGGCTCTGATACGAGTTTATAAGCAGTTTTTTCACCTTTGGATTACGCTCTTTTGCCTGACCCCGAGCGACTTTTTCTCCGAGAATATAGTTATCGCCGTCATTGCCGAAACGCTGGTATCCGAAGAAATTGGGAAGTCCGAACTCTTTTATATGTTTCAGAGCCAAAGATATTTTTTTGGCATTTGTAGGATTGACTTTTTTCAGACGGATAAAAAACCTGTTTCCTTTGAGATGCCCCGTTCGTATCTTGTTGTCATGATATGTTTTTGAAAGTATCTTGATATCGGGATTATCAAAGCTTTCCATCTGTTTTTCATATTTTTTATTGACGGAGATATACTGCTTGGTCATCGCGTTCTTGTCTTTGAGACCGGCATAACCGATCTCTTTGGCTTTGATGCCAAGATATACGCATATCTTGTCTATCATTTCCCATGTAGTAAGGTTTTTTTTCCTTACATGCAAAATAAGGTGTTCCCCTTCACCGCTAAACTCGTAAAGCGGTATCTCATCTACCACGAAATCTCTAGCCGTTTGTTTGAAAACAAAATCTATACTAGAGTGGTTCATACTATAAAAACGGTTCATATTCGCCTTTTAAAAATGGTGTGGTTTGCACCTGTTTTTGTATCTTTTTCTCGCTGCTTTTGCAAAGACGGTGATCGGCGTTCTCGTCTGTGCCGCACGTCTTTGCACCGCTTTTTTCTCTCTTGCGCCGAATGATACGAGCATCTCATACTCTTCGCCGCTGCAGCCTATATCTTTTGATATTTTTTTTAAAAAATCGTATCCTAAAGCATTTACAGACGACAGTTTATCCAAATCACTGAAAATACCGTCTGAAATATCCATACCAGAACTCAAATATCTTGTAGCACGGGAAATAAAAGCATCTCTGAGCATGATATTTCTAAACTTCGATCTCGGATGAAGCACTCCGCCTCTCAGCAGCTTTTTGAGATCCTTTTTAGAATCTCCTATCCTTCCCGTATAAGCCAAAAGGTCTCCCTTTTTCATCCCACGCCTCAAAAGAGGTTTTTTCGTTTTAGAGATTATCGTCACGCTGATATCGAGCTTGCTGTTGGAGATAGTGTCTCCGCCGATAATGTCGATACCGTATTTTTCAGCGGCTTGTATGAAACCCGAAGATATCTCTTTCATTCCCGATCTGCCTATATCTTTTGGCATTGCGACCGCGAGCAGTGCATAAAGAGGTGTTGCGTTCATTGCAACTGCATCACTGATATTGACTATCATAGCCCTGTATGCTATCTCTTTTAAGCTCATCCAGTTCCGTTTGAAGTGAACATCTTCGAAAAATGCGTCTTTTGAGTAGACATACCCCCCTATTAACGCCCCGTCGTCACCGATTCGTTTACTTTTTATGCTAAAATGCGATATAAAACAATCTTCTAAATTCATGGGGATATTTTATATAAAATGTGATTAAGGATATGTTAAAGTATATCCCTATAAAATAGCTATATATTGTGATACTATGGTTATCATAGTGATACAAAGGACAACAAAATATGAAGTTCTCTATAAAATCGATATTTAAAAATCTTCTATTTTTTTTAACACTCAGTTCTTCATTGCTGTTTGTTATCTCTCTTATTGAAGTCAACAGATATGCATCGTTCAACAAGATCAAAAGTATTAAAGAACAGAAACTGCTCGTAAATAAGATGTACGATCTTGGAAGAAACGATATAGATTACAGTATTATCCAAGTCCGCGGAATGAGTGCCGAACTCAAAACCGAAGCCCTCTCTTTAAATACGATATCGTCATACGACTTTTTGTGGAATATTTTGGGAATGAACGGCGACTTTGAAAAAGATACGAATAAACTTTTAGTGCTTGAAGATGAATATATCGCCAAACTAAGCGCATATTACGAAAACAATACAAATCAATTGGATCGAAAACTGCAAGAACTCACCGCTTCGAAACAAGCGGTTTTGAATCTGCTCAACGAAATGATCTTTAAAAACGTGGATTATGATTACAGAAAATTTTCCATAACACAGTGGCTTATCTATCTTACGTTTCTTAACTCTTTGATAGCTTCCTTCTGGTATTATAAAAAACTAAAGATCATATATAATGATATAAAATCTCTTTTTGCCGTAGGTCATGAAAAAACATCCGAAACCGCGGCAACAAAAGAGATAGACGCCATCCAGCTGAGAATGGTAAGAAAACCTACCACGACCCAAAATCCAAGTATGGTGGATCCCGTTACGGGCATAAAAAACTACAAAGGGATGATCCACGCATACTCCGAGAAAAAAGGGATGAAAGACAGTAATTACACGACCGTTTGTGTCTTTGAAGTGGATAATTTCAAAAAATACGACAAAGAGCTTCCTAAAGAGCTGAGCCAGTCCATCTTGAAAAAGATCTCTTTTATTATGTCTCTTTACGAGCAGCCCACGGATGTTATCGCACGCATCGATTTCGATCAGTTCGCGGTAATACTTTCAAGAGATTCAAAAGAAAAAGCTCTTAACGATTGCGAATCTATCAGAAAAAGCATCGAAGAGGCCGTATTTAAAGATCCAAAAGGCGCAAAGATACCGTTTACGCTCAGCGGAGGCTTTGTCATAAAACAGAGTAACAGATCGTTAGAAGATACTATCTCGCATGCCAAAGAAGTGTTGCAAACTGCAAAAACAAACGGATATAATCGTATCGCCCAAATACGCGACCACGCTGAAAAATTCTAAACCTGTTACAAAACGGAACTTCTAATAAGCTGTTTTTAACTTATAAGTGATTCAAATAGTAACATAACGCCAGTTCGTTCGAATAATAATCAATTTTAATCTTACACAAGCAATATCCAGATACAATAAAGGCATTATTTCTCTTAAAAAGGAAAGCAAATTGAGTATTCCTATTTATACTTATGATGCAGTTATCGTCGGAGCTGGACTAGCAGGTTGTGCAGCTGCGCGAGAACTACAAAATGCAGGCAAACATGTTGCTGTTATAACTAAACTACACCCTCTTCGCTCTCACTCCGGTGCAGCGCAGGGCGGGATCAATGCAGCTCTTAGTGATAAAGACAGCATAGAGTTACACGAGTTTGATACCGTAAAAGGTTCTGATTATTTGGCTGATCAAGACGCAGTCGAATTTATGTGTCAAAAAGCGCCTGAAACAATTCGTTGGGCAGAAAGAATGGGTGCGGCGTTCAGCCGTACCGCAGACGGCAAGATCGCACAACGTCCTTTTGGAGGTCAATCATCTCCTCGTGCATGTTATGCAAAAGACAGAACAGGTCTGACACTTTTGCAAACTATATATGAGCAGGCTTTTCGCGCAGGCGTAAAGTTTTGGGATGAATGGTATGCGGCAGACATCATCTATAAGGACGGAAAAGTCTCCGGTGTCGTAGCGTTTAACATCCGTGATATGCAGATGGCGATCTTCAATGCGAAATCCGTATTGTTCGCCACAGGCGGTTATGCACGTTCGTTCAAGATCAACTCGAACGCACATGCAAATACGGGTGACGGTCTTTCTATCGTAGCCCGTCATGGTCTCCCGCTGGAAGATATGGAGTTTGTTCAATTCCACCCCTCAGGTCTTTCCGGTAACGGCGTGCTTATCTCTGAAGCAGCCCGCGGTGAAGGCGGACGCCTCTTCAACTCTAAAGGCGAACGTTTTATGGAAAGATACGCACCAAACGCACTTGAACTTGCTTCACGTGACGTTGTGAGCCGTGCGATCATGAACGAGATCCGTGAAGGCCGCGGTGTAGGACCGAGAAAAGATGCAGTTTTCTTGGATGTAACGCACTTAGGAAAAGAGTTGATCATGGAAAGACTTCCCGAACTTCGTGATCTTGCCATCACTTTCCTTGGTCTTGATATGATTAAAGAACCTATTCTTATCTCCGCTACGGCTCACTACTCTATGGGCGGTATTCCTGTTGATATTCCTGGTCACGTCCGCAAAAACAACGATGAATTCGTCGAAGGTTTCTATGCGGCGGGAGAATGTTCGTGTGTGTCTGTCCACGGTGCAAACCGTCTTGGTGCCAACTCGGTTCTTGAAGCACTTCTTTTCGGACGTTTTGTCGGTAAGACGATGGTTGAAGAGATCGACAGCATTCCTCTTAGAAAAGCAACTCAAGAAGATGCAAATACCGCATTAAACGAGATAATCTGGATACTGAACAACAACGGAAACGAAACCGTTCCCGCTTTACGTGCAGAACTGCAAGACAGCATGACGCATAATGCAGGTGCCTTTAGAACACAAGAATCTTTGGAAGAAGCCGTCAGAAAAGTAAAAGAGCTGCGCCAGAGATTTAAAAATATCCGTATCGCCGACAAATCAAAAGTGTTTAACACAGAACTTCAAGAAGCGATCGAACTCGGACATATGCTTGATTACTCAGCCTTTATCGTAGAAAGCGCGGTCGCAAGACGTGAAAGCCGCGGTGCCCATTATAGAGAAGATTATCTAGAACGCGACGACGTCAACTTCTTAAAACACACGATGGCATATATGGATAAAAACGGCGATCTAACACTTGACTATATGCCTGTAACTCTTGGTAAACATGAGTTAAAAGCAAGAAATTACTAAGGAGATTACAGATATGGGTACTCATAAAATCACTACACAAGATGTAACTTTTAAAGTATTTCGTTTCAATGCTGATGAAGATTACCTTCCATACTATAAAGAGTATAAGATGGAAGTCACTTCTGAAGAGGTTGTACTGGATATATTAAATAGAATCAAATGGGATCATGACGGCAGTTTTTCTTACCGTCGCAGCTGCCGTCACGGAATATGCGGTGCTTGTGCCATAAAAGTAAACGGCCGTGCCACTCTTGCTTGTAAAGAGAGCATGAACGATATGATAGAACTTTTCGGTAATGAGATCACGCTGGAGCCTCTAAGCATCAAACGCTCGGTAAAAGATATGATCATCGACAAGGGCGATTTCTGGGAAAAACACGCACAGGTACAGCCGTATCTTGTAAGCGATATCGAAGATAATCCCGAATCAGAGCATCTTGTCTCTCCTGAAGAGGCTGAAAGACTGCTTGATTCGGATATCTGTATTCAATGCGGGGCTTGTCACTATGCTTGTCCTGTCGTAGAGGTCAATGAAGATTTCATCGGTCCTGCAGCGTTTGCAAAAGCATATCGTTTTGAAGCCGATGTTCGTGATGAAGCGGGAACTTCCCGTATCAGCGAAGTCAACCAAGAAGCTCAAGGCGTGTGGGATTGTGTCAAATGTTATGAATGTCAAGAAGCATGTCCAAAAGAGGTCAACCCAATTGAGAAGATCACGAAACTTCACAATATGATCTTTACTAAAGGCGTCGCTAAGAACAATGTCGCAACGCGTCATGCCGTCGGCTTCAAACATTCTATCGCTAAACACGGGCTTTTGGACGAGGGTGAACTTGTCCGTTACTCCGAAGGAAATATCGGTGTGATCAAACATGTTCCAGTCGCTATAAAAATGTTTAAAAAAGGTAAGATAGTATTGCCTTGGAATATGCCAAAAGCAGATAAATTGGATGAGATCAAAAAACTTGTCAAATCATCATCTACAGCTAAGTTCTAGGAGTTATAAGCAATGAAAAAATTAAGATATGCACTTTTTACAGGTTGTACCGCTAAAGAGAGTACTCCTGAGCAGATGATGTCGACTATGGCGGTTGCACGCAAGCTCGGAATAGAACTTATAGAACTGACTGAAGCTTCTTGCTGCGGGGCCTCACATCTGCAGGATTATGATGATTTCTTGTCATTGGTACTTAACGCCCGCAATATCGCATATGCGGAAAAACACGGTCTTACAATGGTGACGATCTGTAACACGTGTCAGCTAAACACGGCTATGACAAAACACAGACTCGATAATAACGCCGAACTAAAGTCCAAAGTGAACGAAAAGCTTGCCGAAGTCGGATTGGAGTATAAAGGGACATCACATGTCACTCACTTCTTGTACGCATTGATCGACGATTTCGGTTTGGACAAGATCAAAAGCATGGTTGTCAAACCTCTTAGCCAATTTAACATCGCACCGTTTTACGGCTGTCACAACATCCGCCCTTCCGAGCTTCAAAACGAATCTCACAAAAGCGCGGAGAACCCGTACAATCCTACCTCGCTGGATGATCTTATCATCGCTTGCGGCGGTATGAACGTCGATTATAATGAGAAAAACAAATGCTGCGGTTTCCATGCTGAGCTTCAGGCTCCTCGTACTGCTGCGATTCTTACAGGAAATGCGGTTGCAGGTGCGATGGATGCAAATGCCGACTGGATGGTCACACCTTGTCCTTTATGCCACCTCAAGCTTGATACACAAACAGGTCATGCTTCTAAAGAGATCGGCCGCGAGGTAACGCTTCCTGTACTTCATATGCAGCAGATGCTCGGTCTTGCCCTTGGATGTACATATGAAGAGTTAGGTCTTAAACACCACGTTACCGACGTCAACTTCATATAGTCGTCGTTCTCAAGCTTTGGCTTGGGAATTTTGTGACATTGCCCTTTCATCCGCATAAAGGTGAAAAAACAGATATGTACAAAATCTTCAAACTCTTATCTACTCTTATTGTTGCATTATTCATAAGCGGATGCAGCGCTTTAGTATCGACAAGGTCTCTGCCTTCCACGACGCTGCCAAATAAAAATCTTCATGTAAATAAAAAAATTTTAGCTATCCCCGTCTATTTTAAAGGTTTCGAGCTAAACAGCGATAATATTGAGCTCAAGCACTATGAAGGCATATTGCAGGCGGAACAGTTCTGGATCGCTTCTCCAAGCGATGAACAAAAACTGCAGCTAAAAGAGTCTGCTATAACACTTATAAACGCAGGTTTTGTTCGAGAACTAAAAGCACAGGGTTTGGATATAGAAAATATAGATGCAGCCAAACCTGACGACCCGGAAGGGTTCAAGCTCACAGGAAAGATCAATAGGATCGTCATCAAAACATACGGAGCGGGATTCGGCGGTTTCGGCTCAGCGGGCGATTATTGGGAATGCTACCTTTACCTTGATAAGATAGAGATGACCTCCTTTGACGGTACTCAGACCTATCTTCTTGACAAACCTGCAACAATCTATGCAAAATTAAACGGTTCACCTATTAAACTGGGAAGTTTTCTTGAGGGGTTCATCTGGATGGCAAAGCTTGCAGACAATCCTTTTACATCTCTTCCGCAGTACTACATGAACAATATAGTCCACTCTCCCGTCGAAGTCGCAGGAAGGATATCAGCCCGTATGTTTTTGCAAAAATTAAACGATAACATAATAAAGTAATACTATGTCAAACTCGATAGAAATAATCTCATGGAACGTCAACGGAATACGCGCAATAGCCACAAAAGAAGCACTCAAGTGGCTTGATGAAAGAGATACCGACATCCTTTGTCTTCAAGAGATAAAAGCCTCACAGGACCAGATCCCCGACACTCTTTTTGCAAAACAGCATAACGAGATCATAATCAACAGCGCCGATAGAAAAGGCTACTCAGGGACTGCTACCTTTTCTGCGATCAAGAGTGATTATACCTCTACATGCAAAGATATCGACACTATGAACGAAGGACGCATCATAGAGCAGCATTTCGGCGACGTGGCGCTGTTCAACGTCTACTTTCCAAACGGTCAAAAAGATGATGAAAGGCTCTCGCATAAAATGAAGTTCTATGATGATTTTTTAAAACATTGCGAAAAACTGCGCGAAGAGGGAAAATCGATCATTATCTGCGGCGACGTAAATACCGCTCACCGCGAAATAGATCTTAAGAATCCAAAGGCTAACTCTGAGCGCTCAGGTTTCCTGCCGATCGAGCGTGCCTGGATAGACAAGCTGCTAGAACATGGCTACATTGATACTTTTCGCTATGTTCACGGAGATGTGGAAGATGCTTACAGCTGGTGGAGTTACCGTTTTAATGCACGTGCGAACAATGCAGGCTGGAGGATAGACTACTTTTTCATATCCGAAGATCTTGCAGAGAATCTGGAAGATGCTTTTATCCTTTCAGATATCACCGGCTCGGACCATTGTCCCGTTGGAATAAAAATCTCTATTTAAAAATCTAAAGGGCTGATTAACTTCGCTTTATTTATTTCCGAAACAACATGCGTATAAATCATAGTTGTTTCCACACGTTTATGCCCTAACAATTCCTGAATACTTCTTAAATCTATGCCTGCTTGTAGTAAATGAGTAGCATAACTGTGTCTAAAAATATGATGCCGCCTTTGTTCACTGCTTCTTGGATCAGTTGCAATTTTGATATTTTGAGCTGTTTTATATATAATATTCGTTGAATAAATAGTTATACAAGGAAGTCGAACTAATTATGGACGATTTAATAAGATCATTTGATGTTCCAATTATCCGGAATCTTACTCGGGAAAGGGAATGGTCTTACAGTAACTATTTTAATCAAATTTTGGAAGCTATTGAATTCCATTGCGAAGGAAGTCCAGTTTCTGATTATATGAAGCATCAAATATCCAGAATAATGCATCAAGGCTATGTTCTAATTAATGAAATCCCTTTTTCCTCGCCTGTTAGGTCAATTTATGAATCAATGGAAAAGATTGTTTCAGAAGATAATTGCAGAGGAGTTTTAAAAAATATTACTAAGCAGGTGGGGTTCCCTGTCTTACATACTCATTTTGCACAAAGCTCATGCATAATTGAAAATTGGAAAAATTTCGCACATCAAACTAATCTTTCGCAACAAGCCTTTTCAGTTGAAACCATGTATGAATCATTGATTTCATCACTGGATAAGCCTAAAAAAACTGGTGAATGGATTGTGTTCAGTAAAACTGATAATGGAATTGTTTTTTGGTGCATTTGGCTACATAGTGCTGGAGATGAGAAATTGATTGAAATTATAAAGAATCAGTGTGTATAACAAACTAAAGGAGACCAATCAAAAATCCGCGGGCGGCTTTTTGATTGCTCATTTTAAACGTTATTTTTTCGGCCTAAACGCTTTTATGACTTCTTCATTCGTCTCTATATACGGCCCTTCTATAAGGTCGATGCAGTACGGTACTGCAGGAAATACCGCATCGAGACATTCACGGATCGATTTTGGTTTTCCCGGAAGATTGATGATAAGAGACTTTCCTCTGATACCCGCAGTCTGGCGCGAAAGGATCGCCGTCGGGACATACTGCAGGCTCACCTGACGCATAAGCTCTCCAAAGCCCGGCATCATCTTTTGACATACGTTTTCCGTGGCTTCGGGCGTTACGTCACGCAGTGCAGGACCCGTTCCTCCTGTTGTCACGACCAGACAGCACCCTGCTTCATCACAAAGCTCTTTCATCGTCGTTTCTATGACGTCTTGTTCATCGGGAATACATCTGTAGACTATCTCGAACTCGCTTGTCAGATAGTCTTTCATCGTGTCTTGTATCGCCATTCCCGAGATATCTTCATATATCCCCGCACTTGCTCTGTCGCTTGCCGTGATAACGCCTATCTTTATTTCTGCCATTAAAAAAATCTCCTATTTCGTTTGTAAAAAATGGTTCGCACCTTTGATAAGATACGTGGTTGCGTACTCTTTGAAAAACTCGTTTGCTCCCTGTACATCGATGATCCTGTCTTCGCTTCCGAGATATACTTCGACATGGACTCCGCTGTGTACTATCTCTTGAAGTTTGGAGCTGTCCCACTCATATTCGAGCAGCTCTTTTAGTTCGCTCTCTTTTGTCAGGATATGCTGCGTCTTTTTCAGCTCATGGGGTTCAAAGCACCCTTTTATAAAGTGGCTGAGATAGACCTCTTTGTTTTTTTTGTATGCCATCAGCTGTGCCCGTTTAAAGCTTTCCGGCTTGGTCTGGAAGAACGCCGGTGAAAAAAGCTGGAGTGTATCGACTCTGTCTTTGCAGGACATCGTGTATTCAAACGCCTTGATTGCTCCGTAGCTAAATCCCGCTACCGTATATATCCCCTCTTTGATATACTGCTTAAAAAACGAGACATCGTCTTTTAAAGAAAACCCGCTATAGTACACCATCTAATTTCCTTATGATCTCGTTTTTAGTGATGCTCTCACGTTCAAAAAGAATACCTTCGACATAGTCCAAAACAGCGTTTAGACTGCTTAGAGTTTCTCTTGTTTCGAGGTAAAGCTTATTTAAGATAGAATCTTCCTGCTCTTTGGAGGCAAAAAGAGTCTCTCCCATACCAAAATCCTCTATCATCTCTTTGATAGCCTGTTTTGCTTCATCAAGATCGACCTTTGCACTGCTGGAATGCTCGTTATATTTCAGTTCGCATGCAGCAACTCCCGCTAAAAGCATCTTTATGCGCGATTCTATCTCATGTTTTAAAAGCGGCGTCGTGACGGGCGGAGTCATGGTCTCGTTGGATAAGAGCAGTTTCTCAAAATCGATGTCAAAGACCGTTGCAGCTACGGCTTTACCCGCCTGATAGCATACACGGTGCGCTTTTTGCTCTTCGTTGAGTATCAGAAGTTTTCTTTTGCCGAACATCACCTTGTCTTTTACTTGATAGAAATGTTCCATCGTGACCCTTGCGGTGTTTTGGCGGAGGGAAAGAAGTGCAGCCTCATTAACGAGTGCTGCGAGCGACGCACCGTTAAAACCTACCGTCATATTTGCAAGAGCGTTTATATCCGTTTCATTTGGGATACTTGCCAGATACTTGGAGATGATGGAGGCGCGTTCATGTTTTGTAGGAAGATCGACAAAGATACGTCTGTCAAAACGCCCCGCGCGTAAAAGCGCATTGTCTAAAACATCTATCTTGTTTGTCGCCGCAATCACGATGATGTCGCTTGATTCTTCAAAACCGTCCATCTCCGTAAGAAGCTGATTGAGCGTCGCTTCACGCTCGTCGTTACGGTTTCCGTCACGCTTTTTGCCGACTGCGTCTATCTCGTCTATAAAGATGATCGCCGGTGCGTTTTTCTTCGCGGCGGTAAAAAGATCATGTACTCTTTTTGCCCCCATACCGACATATATCTGTACAAACGAAGCACCGCTTTGGTAGAAAAAAGGTACATCCGCCTCCTTTGCAACCGCTTTTGCTATCATCGTCTTTCCGACGCCCGGAGGTCCCACAAGAAGTACGCCTCTTGGCATCCTCGCACCGAAGTTTCTATAGCGTTTCGGGTTTTTCATAAAGTCGATTATCTCCGAAAGCTCTATCTTGACCTCGCCTATTCCTCCTATATCGTCAAAAGAGACATTCGGCCGTATAGCCTGGATCGGCTCGTTTGAGGAGATCGGAGCGGTCGAATCTAACGGATTTGATGCATGAATAAGCATTTTGTTCTTCTGATACCATCGAAACATGAATGAACCCACACCCAGCATCAAGATCAGTACAAGAAGATAAAGAAGAGAACTCTGCCCGTTTTCTATCTCGACCTCGTAATCCACAAACATCTTTGGAGACACCTGTGAACTCGCTATTTTGTAAAGTCCTTTTCGTGTCTTGAGATAAACATACTCTTTTGTCGCAATGACTTTCGTAACACTGTGGTTTTCAAGCAGTTTTTGTGCATCACGCAGCGTTATGGCATCGGATGTATCGCGCAAAATGGCAAACAGCACAAGCGCTATGATAAAAAAAGCCGACACATAGATGGCGATATTATTATATTTAGATTTGAGCATAGTTATATTCATCCTTCACAATATAATCCCTACATGTAATCCAATTTCCGCTTAAATCTTCATCTGATTTTATAATTACCTTATTGAAATACTGATCTAATCCGTAATACGTATCCTCATTTTTTTGGCTTTCTATCAGTACATCAAGTTCGTTCATATGAGTTTTTCTAAACTTCAGATTTTTTGCGTCTATTAGGGCTGTAAGTTCATGCAAACGCTCTTTGGCAAGCTGCCCGTTTATCTCGCTTTTCATAGCTGCGGAAGGTGTTCCGTCGCGTTTTGAGTAGGTAAAGGCATGAACATGCGTCAAAGGAAGCCGATCTATGTTTTGCATAGCTTCTTTCCATAACGCTTCGCTCTCTCCCGGATGTCCGACTATAAAATCGGTACCCAGAGCGAACCCTTTTTCGCTCAGCATATCAAAGAGTTTAACATCGTTTTCATAGCGGTTGCGTCTGTTCATAAACTTCAGCATCTCAGGCGACGTATGCTGTAGTGCAATATGAAGATGGCGCTCCAGCCATGGCTCGGTAAGTATCTCTTTAAACTCGTCATTTACCTGGATCGGCTCCAGACTTCCTATCCTTATACGTCTGACTCCCCGGATCTGGCTCATTTTCTTCATCAAGCGGGCGATGTTCGTGCCCTCGCCCGTTCCGTAGCTCCCTACATTCGTACCCGTGAGGATGAACTCTCCAAAACCGTTAGCCGAAAGTCTGTATACCTGTTCGAGTATGCGTTTTTCATCGAGGCTTCGCGCATCGCCGCGTACAAAAGGGATGATACAGTAATTGCACCTGAAGTTGCATCCCTCTTGGATCTTGATGAAAGCCCGGCTTTTGCCTATAAACTCCTCGACGACCGCATCATCCACGAAATCAAGATCGCCCAGCTCGTAAAACGGCGTATTCTCTTTTAAAAGAGTGTTTATCTTCTTCTTTTCGCTCTGACCGAACACGCCGAAGACCTTTTTGTTTTCAAAAAGACTTTCACCTTTCGTATGCGCGCCGCATCCCGTCAAAAACACTTTTGCGCCGATACTTTTTTCGACATGGTTCACGTATGAGCGCACGGTAGTGTCCGCACCGTTTGTCACGGTACATGAGTTTACGACGACGACATCCGCTTCGGCTTCGTTCTCCGTTATCTCAAAATCCTGCAGGTTTTGCATCATCACCTGAGAATCAAAAAGGTTCGTCCTGCATCCGAACGTTTTAAAATAGACTTTTTTCTTCATCTACACCTCTTCCAGATACAGTTTCTGTGTCGGATACGCTATGGTGATATCGCCCGCTCTGTTGAACTCTTCTACTATCTCAAGCGAGATGGTGCTTCTTAGGGTCAGCGTGCCGTAAGCGTTTGTCAAGTACCAGGAACTGATGACGACGCCGTTTGGCTCTATGAAAGAGAATATCCTCGGCTCGACGTTCGTATTTTTAAGACTGTAGTTGTTTCTCAGTTTGTTTAACTGCTTACGGGTTATATCCGTATACCCTTTTGAATACTTTCTCGTGATCTCTTTACAGATATTGAGTGCTTTTTTATGGTTGGAATCGAAGGTTATGATTATATCTATCCCGTCCCAGACCGTTTTTAAGGAGTGATGCGTATAGTTGGCGATCATCCTTGTAAAAACATAGTTGTTTGGTATAAACACTATACGCCCCGCACGGCGGTTTTTATGGTACGACGTGAGAGTGATATCTTCTAAGATAGTCATACGCAGCAGCGAAATGTCCAAGACATCGCCGATATACATCATCCCGTCCATGTCCACGCGTATCCTGTCTCCCACATGTATGCTTCCGCCAAATACGATGACCAGCCATCCGAGAATGCTCATAAACCAGTCTTTCATAGCGATCGCGATACCTGCGGATGCAAACCCGAGGATGGTTACCATATATGCAACGTTCTCTATATAGTTGAAAAACAAGATCAACAAGATCAGCGTAAAATTGGTAAACGTAATAATCTTGTTGGCCGTATAAAATCTTTCATTGTCCGTTATGTATTTTTTTATTATGAGCTTTATTAAAAAAGATAAAACGAACAGGCTTACTACGATGATGCCGATCTTTATGAGTTTATATATCTGTTCTTCTATCTTTTTGTTGATGTTTATCTCGATGACCTCGATGCGTTTTTTATAAACGCTGTCCGTTATATTGATGGTGTCAAGGGCGATGGTAAATCTATCAAGCTGTTTTTTCAAAGCTTCGAGCGAGTCTTTGGTCTTTTTGTCTTTTTGCAAAACGATGAGATTATCGTATATCCCTTTTTTCATCTTTAGCAGCTCTATGAGCCTTGTTAAGCGCTCTTTTTGCTTTATATAATCTTCATGATTGTTACGCAGCTGTTTTATGAAAGAATATCCCGTAAAGATATCAAGAGGATTGTTTATAGGCGGTATCTCTCCTATCTCCGGCGGAGTAAGCAGCTCTGCAAAAGGGGTTGCATCCTTGCCTTTTAACTGAAGCATCTGATTTGAAAGAATATTCTCTTTGGAGCGAAGAGCGCTCAATTCTTCGATGTTTTGTCCGTATTTGTTGTTCTTAGAGAGCTTTGCTATTTTTGCCCGCACCTCGGCAAGATTGTTTTTGACCTCTATGGATGTCAGATAGGAACTGTAGTTTTTCATCCATACGCTGTCTGCGGGAATATCGTTATCGATTGCACTCAGTGACGCCGTATATTCTTGGATAAGATGCTGTTTTTGCTTTACAAATTCAGGATCGCTCCTATTGCCGTCTTTGTTTTGTACCGCTGCCGCCCAGACGGACGCGGTAAAAAATAAAACCAAAAGCAGTTTTTGCATCAAAGGGCCTTGAAGGATCTTAATACGTCTTTGACTACGGCGCTGTCTACTTCATCCGTGATTTTGACTCCGCCTATATGCTCTGGAAGGATAAAAGTGATCATCGTGTCCGAGCTTTTTTTATCAAGATAAAAGGCTTCATAAAAGCTTTCTATGTCTTTTACGTCGTAACTCACGGGCAGACGGTATTTTAAAAGAATATTTTTGATCCTCATCGCTTCATGTTCTGTCAAAAGTTCCAGCTTCAACGCCAGTGCATTTGCCATGACCATACCGATGGAGACCGCTTCACCGTGAAGATATGTTTTGTACTCTGTTTCGTTTTCTATGACATGCGCGAAGGTGTGTCCGTAGTTCAAAGCTGCCCGGAGACCTTTTTCCTTCTCGTCTTTTGAAACGACGTCCGCCTTTATCTCGACAGATTTTTTGACGGCTTCTGCCAGAAGCGTCGTATTGTTCAGATCATTTTCTTCAAGCCATGAGAAGAATTCATCATCGAACGTTACGGCCATCTTCACTATCTCCGCGATCCCAGCAGCGAATTCGCGTGAGGGAAGCGTCGATAGAAAATAGGGATCGATATAAACCGCATTTGGCTGATGGAACGCTCCTACGAGATTTTTGCCGTAAGTGTTATTCATACCGGTCTTGCCGCCCACGCTGGCATCCACTTGCGAAAGCAGGGTCGTAGGTATCTGAATAAAATCTATCCCTCTTTGGTAGATACTCGCCGCATATCCCGTCATATCGCCTATGACACCGCCTCCAAAAGCTATCAACAGTGAATTGCGGTTAAAACGGTGATTGAAAAGGTTTTCAAGGATCATATCGATCGTCTCTTGGTTTTTATACTCTTCACCGTCGGGTACGGTGATAACGTAGAGCTCTTTTGCAGAGATAGCATTAAGAAGATATCTGAGATGAAATCCCGCTACGGTCGGATTCGTTATGATCGCCGTTTTTGTATCAAAGTGTATATCTTTAAGTTTGTCAATCGTTATTTTATATGAATCATCCACAACTTTTTTAAGAGCAATATCTACTACCATCGTATACATCCGTCAAATTAAATTTATTAATTTTAGATAATACTTTATTTTTGCTTAAAAGTCTGTGAAACAGTGGTCTGTACAGAGACTTTAGAGTTGTACCGGGATAAATATCTGATGATATTCGTCAAGTTTATAATAGAGTCTTTCGCTGTCTGTCGAAAAGAGGGAGTACAGCTGTCTGCCCACCATCTTTTTGGTAAAAGGCAGCACCTGCAAAAAGTTCTCTTTCTCCTTTAGTTCGCGGATAGGGTTATTCCCGCTTTCGGTAATCTTGATCGATTTGGAAAAGATCGTGGCAAGATTGTTAAAATGCTCGATCACCTGCTCTTTATACTCGTCTTTTTCGTTCGTATAGTTGAAGAGTTCCAGATTGAATCCCATCTGCGAAGAGATATCGAAAATCGTGCTCGAAACCTTTTCCAGATCCCTGTTCTCGGTGAGTATCGCCAATGCGTCTTTGAGCTTTGAAAACGACCTGTTTGCAATTTTAAGTACCGGAACATGAGCGTCATAAAGCATACTTCGCGTATCGTTGTTTTTAAAGATATCTTTTGAGACCATGACAAGACCTATATGATATCTTCTGACATCCGTGTGAAAAGCGTCCTTTACGGACATCTCACTATAATCTATATCCACGGTTACACTGTCTGAGCGCAGCTTTTTGATATGCCGCAGCAGATCGATATCTCCCGGATTATAGACCTTTATATAGAGTTTGTGTTTGAAGTTTTTATGGATAAAAAGAGCGCGTCTGAGCAGATCTTTGACGTTTTGCGGTTTCTCTTTGGACATATCCACGTAAAGATAAAGGTTTGAACCAAAAGGCTCCGGAAACTGCCCGAGTTCACGCTTAATGGCACGGTAGACCGATTTTAACACTGAAGGTTCGCCGACAAGCAGCAAAAGATCGTTCGGATGGATCATGCGCCTGCTTGAAGGCATCATCAATTCGCGGTTTCTGTAGATAGCGACTATTCTCCATCTGTTTTGTTCAATAACGCCTATATGACGGTAAACGAAAGAACTTCCAAACGGGACAAGGACTTCCATTATCTCACCCTCTCCGAGCCCCACGTTCTGCGCAATCACGGGAACGTTAGGAAGATAATCAAGAAGCCTTGAAGCCATTATCTCATGCTCTTTTACATAAACGACGTTGGAATCTTTGTTCTTTATGTTCCATTGGTCCAAAACGATTATGCGAAGCTGTTTTTTTATTGCCCGTATATTTTTGATCGTATTTTCTACGTCTGAGAGGTTGTCCATCGCTATAAGCACCTGTACGAACTCCATCTTCAGAAGGTTGGCAAGCTTGTAAAGACTTGTCGGGTCGAACTCGTAAAACTTAAAACGTGCCGGGTTAGCGTTTTCATATACCGAAGCTTTCATCTGCACCACGTAGTAGATGTTGTCGCTTGTGTAAGTATCCACGACGCGCTCTATAAAATGATTGCCGATCTCGCTGTCGCTGATTATTAGAATCTTTTTCATAAACGTGATTATAGCAGAAGATAAAATAGTGTTATAATTTCAAACATTATATAATAAAGAGAATTTATGGAATTTCAAGTAGAAAAAGTATCGGGCAAAGCCAGAGCGTGCACCATCAAAACCGCTCACTCCATCATCAAAACTCCGGTCTTTATGCCCGTGGGGACCGTAGGAAGCGTCAAAGGTCTCGATATGGCGGACATGAACGAGCTTTTGGGTGCGGACATCATCTTAGCCAACACCTATCATATGTATCTGCGTCCGGGTGACGACGTGGTGGCAAAAATGGGAAAACTTCACGGTTTTACCACTTACCCGAAAAGTTTTCTCACCGACAGCGGCGGATTTCAGGCGTTTTCCCTCAGCGACATCTCAAAACCGAGTGAAAAAGGGATAGAGTTTAGAAGCCATATCGACGGCAGCAAGCATTTTTTCACGCCCGAGAAGGTCATAGATATCCAGCTCAATCTCGGAAGCGACATCATGATGATCCTAGACGACCTTGTGGCACTTCCCGCGACACAGGAGCGCATAAAAACATCCATCGAACGTACGACCGCATGGGCGGAGGATTCCATCAAATATTTCAGAGCCAAACAAAAAGAGGGGATCGGCACGGACCAGAACATCTTTGCCATCATTCAAGGCGGAACGGACAAGGCGTTTCGCACGAAATCGGCAACGGAACTCTGCGCGCTTGATTATGACGGCTTTGCCATCGGCGGACTCTCCGTGGGCGAACTCAACGAAGAGATGTACGATACGGTGGAGCACACGGTACAGTATATGCCGCAGGACAAACCCCGCTATCTTATGGGTGTCGGAACTCCCGAAGACCTCATAGAAAACATCGAGCGCGGGGTGGATATGTTTGATTGCGTCATGCCAACCAGAAATGCCAGAAACGGCACGCTTTTTACCTCGTTTGGAAAGCTAAACATCAAAGGCGCGAAGTTCAAACTCGACCACAAACCCGTAGATGAGGAGTGCGACTGTCTTACATGTAAGCGTTACAGCAGAGCATACTTGAACCACCTCTTCCGTGCAAGAGAGATAACATACTTCAGGCTTGCGACCATTCACAACCTGCACTACTATCTCACGCTTATGAAGCAGGCACGCGAGGCGATACTTGCGGACAGATATACAGAGTTTAAAAAAGAGTTTTACGCAAAAAGGAGCGATTCATGACACTTGGAGTAAACATAGACCACGTAGCAGTCCTTAGAGAAGCCAGACGCGTAAACGATCCCGACATTATGATGGCGCTTTATACCGCCGTACAGGCGGGAGCCGACCAGATAACCATCCACCTTCGCGAAGACAGACGCCATATCCAGGATATAGACGCACAAAAGATCATCGCATCCAGCGGTGTGCCCGTAAACCTGGAGTGCTCCGTAAATCAAGGTATCCTTGATATTGTCTGCGATCTTCAGCCTCACCGCGCGACACTCGTGCCTGAAAAACGCGAAGAGGTCACGACCGAGGGCGGACTTGACATCTTTAAGAACGAGGATGAGGTAGCCCGCGCGATAGAACAGCTGCACGATTCGCTCATTCCCGTCTCCCTGTTCGTCGATCCTACAAAAGAAGCGATGCAACAAAGCAAAGAGCTGGGAGCGGAGATGGTGGAACTTCACACGGGAGAGTTCGCAAACCTTTTTGCGATGCTCAACTCCTCGCTTAGCCACTCGAACCACAGCATCAAAGAGCTTGAGCTTCCGCGCTACGAGCTTGCCTCGCGTCTTGAAAAATCGCTCATAGCACTACAAGAGAGTGCCAAATATGCAAAAGAATTGGGTCTTGAAGTAGCCGCGGGACACGGTCTTAATTATATCAACGTCAAGCACATCACTGCGATAAAAGAGATAAGCGAACTCAACATCGGTCAAAGCATCATCGCACGCTCTGTATTCACGGGGCTTGATGCAGCCGTCAAAGAGATGAAAAGATTAGTCGGCGCATAATGAAAAAGATTGCCATCAGTATCGGCGATATCAACGGCGTTGGACTCGAGATCGCTTTAAAAGCCCATGAAGAGGTAAGCCGTCTGTGCCACCCTGTCTACTGCGTGGATGAGAAACTGCTTATAGAAGGCGCAAAACTTCTGAACGTGAAACTGCCAAAAGAGCTTATCTGCAGATCCGTTGATCTGGATATAAACATAGAGCCTTCAAAAGTCACCAGAGAAAGCGGTACATACTCCTATCTCTCGTTCTTAGAAGCGGTAAAACTTTGCGAAAGAGGCGAATGCGACGCCGTCGTGACTCTGCCCGTACATAAAGAAGCATGGATGAAGGCCGGGCTTAAATATAAAGGACATACGGATATGCTTCGCGATTATTTTAAGCGCGATGCCATCATGATGCTTGGATGCGAGAAGCTTTACGTTCCTCTTTTTACAGAACACATCCCGCTTCGCGAAGTACCCTCGCATATAAAAAAAGAGAAGCTCACCCGCTTTTTGCTCGATCTGCACAAGAGCATAGGAGGCAAACGCGTAGCGGTGCTTGGGCTCAACCCGCATGCGGGCGATAACGGAGCCATAGGCGATGAGGAAAGAGAGATAGAACAGGCCATAGCCCAAGCAAACGGGGAGATAGGAGACGAACTGTTCTTCGGTCCCGTCGTCCCCGATGTCGCTTTTGCACCCTACTTCAGAGACACGGTGCAGTATATCTGCGCGATGTATCATGACCAGGGGCTGGCTCCTCTAAAAGCGCTTTATTTTCAAGAGAGCATAAACGTTTCGCTCAATCTGCCAATCGTCAGAACATCCGTAGATCATGGAACTGCTTTTGACATTGCATACAAAAACAAAGCGGACACCCTAAGCTATATCAATGCCGTAAAAGCAGCCATAGAACTCTCTAAATAAACTCTGCACCGATAGTCAAAGCACCTAAAAGAAGCAGCATCAAAGCGCTCATCTTTCCTGCTTTATTTTTGGAAAAGATGTAGGAGTAAAAAGCTTTTAGGATGTTGTTGCTTCCCGCGGCTATGATGATAGCCGTCGATGCACCCGTAACCGTCACATTGAATTTCGATGACAAAATAGAGAGCACGAACGGATCTATATCCGTAAACCCGATGACAAAGGACAATACATTCAAACCGATATTGCCGTACTTTGAAAAAACGAAATGTGTGATAACAGACATCGCTATAAATAAAAATGCGAATATAAACGCCGTGGAAAGTTCGAGCGGGTTTTTGTCCTGTGCCCCGTCCACGTCTTTTACGGGTTCTTTGACCGCTCTTTTATAAAATATATACGATATGAGCGCACTCAAAGCCGTAAATACGCTAAAGGGCACAAGCAGTTTGCTCGCTATCTCGTAATCAAACGTATAAGCTATCCCCAAAAGCCTGATATACATAAAAGCCGTCGCCATAATGATGGATGACGTAAAAAGGTAGGGAGTATCTCCGCGCGAAGCTTTTTTTGCCAGTACGATCGTCGTAGCGGTACTTGAATATATCCCGCCGAGTATCCCCGCAAGCAGATAGCCTTTTTCTTTGAAGACATATTTTTTAAGGACATATCCCACATAGGAGAACATCGACACCACGACTACGGCCAACCAGACTTTAAAATAGGAAACAGGGATAAACTCCGATATGTTTGTATGCGGCAAAAGAGGCAGGATCACCGCACTTAAAAGAAGCAGTTTGGCAAAAGTCTCTATCTCTCGTTCATCAAAAATCGTATAAAAATGCCCCAATTTTTTGTTAAGATTCGAGATAAAGATTATGGCGACAAAAACAACTATCAAGAACCATATATCGAACTTCACTACTATCATCCCGAAGCTGTAAACAAGAGTACTCAGTAAGAACAAAAGTATTCCCGTACGGCTGTTTTTAAGCTTAAAATAGTAAAAAAGCGCAAAATGGAAGACTATCGCGATGTAGCCGATGATATAAAGAAGCATATCTATCTTGGCAAATATAAAACCGATAAGCGCTATGAACGAAAATGTTCTGACGCTGCCTATCTCTTTTGACGTATCATGGTGGACTCTGTACTCTTTTATCTCCAGACCGATCAGCAGCCCTGCCGTGATAACGACGATAAACTCGACCCAGACCTCGTTTAAAAATGATTCTAACATATCGGTGTCCTACTTTTTTATTAATGCAAAAAGCTTCTCTTTCGCATCTCGGATCTTCATATTGAAATATGCCTGCAGCTCTGAGAGCTGCTCTTTTGTAAACTGTTTTTTGTTCCTGTTTATGAGCTGAAGCCTTTTGCTGTTGTCCTGAATATTTCCAAAGGAGTCCTGCAACTCTTTTAGGTCATACACTTTTTTCAAAGCTTTGTCCTCTTTATCAAGATGTTTTTCATAAGCATCCAGCGCATATCGGAACTTTTTAAACGCTATTCTCAGTTTATGAAGTTCATGCAGAGATGTTTTGTGATCTATCTTGGCAAATCTTTTATAAACGTTTTTAGCACTCTTTTTTATTATCTCGTATCTGCTTGCTTTTTCTATGCCGCGTATCAAAATCTTAGTACTTTTACCAAGCGACTTCAGCTCTTTGACGCTCCTTTTGTACTCTTTATCCCGCAGCAGCGCCAAAAACTTCTTGTTTCGTTTGGGTGCAAATATCTTACGCAGCTTCTCCTTTGTTTCCTGAGCGCAATCGATCGAATCTATCTCGGCGAGAAAAAGGTCGAGATCGCGCAAAGAGGAGGTAGGTTTTAAGAGTTTTTTCAAAAGAGCCGAAAGGTTTAAAGCTCTTTTCTTATCCGTTTTTTTGCCGTATATCTCGCTGTACGCGTAAATCTTTCTTAAATTTACCCGATAACGGTGCAAAAGCTCGATATCGTTGTCAAGATGCAGTTTTTTATACAATCTCTTTGCAAGGACCATTTTGTTTTTAAATGATTTTTCAAACTTCAAAAACCGCCTCCTTTTTATACAAAGATCATCGTAACGATCACACTTTTGTGTGATATACTGATAAACAGATTATATTATAAGGTAAAAATATGAAAATAGCTATCGGTGTAAAAGATGATTCTCTGATTTTTTTTGGAAATGCCGGGCATACACCTGCATTTGCCGTTTTTGATATGACGGGAGGAGGGATGTTTCGTTCGTTCAAACTCGAAGAGATACGGGAAAACCCTAGAACGGATCTTGACGAACATGACCATGACGAAGACCACCACTGCGATCACGCGGATGACGACGCCGAGCATGTAGCCCAGCATTTTAAAATGGGAAAAGTATTGGAGGATTGTGATTATATCGTCGTAAAACGTGCCTGTAAAAACACGGCAAACGCAATGAAAAGCTACGGGGTAAAAATAGTCAAGTACGAAGGTTCTTCGCAAAAAGCGGATGCGATTTTAAAAGAGCTTTCTGGCAAATTTGTTTAAGATCTTATCTTTTCATAGATCTCTTTTCTGTCCTTTTCTATCTCTACAGCAGAGTTCAGGCTTTTATGCTTGAACTTTTTATATAGTTTATATTGAAAAAAGATACCAACGACACCTAAAACCGAAAGATAAATCAGCAGTATTTTCATATCCGTTTTGAAATAATCCAAAAGAATACTGCTGAATCCTCCCGCTATAATGGCCCCGGAGATTATGAACGACCTTATCATCAGATAGTCTTTGAGTTCCACATCCTCTTCTTGCATAAAATCCACCGTATGCACCCTTGCTATCTCAAACGTTATTCCCTGGACAGTGAATATGCTCAGTATGATGTAGGTAAACACAGGTATTGAAACGCTATAGAACATATAACTGCTCATCTGTACTATATCCAAAAGGATCGAAAACAGATATATGCGGTAGATACGTATGTTTTTAAAAAGCGGCTGTATGAAACCGTCAAGCGCACCGATGAGCATAAATATACTTATCATATATACGGGAAGATAGGTTCCTTCCAGCTTCGTGACAAACGGCAAAATGGTCCAGTCTATGTAAGTGATGATGAAGAGAACTAACGATTGGGTTCTAACAAACCTGCTCTTTTTTATCTCTTGGAAGATAGTGGCATAATTACGAAACGGCATCGCTTCTTTCCTGACAAAAAAACTTAATTTCCATTTACGATTGTACTACAATTTAAACACAATAAAGTTGTATAATTTGCATTGAATTTAAGAAAGAATCCAACTGACGGAAAAAACACAGATGATAAAAAAAGGGGCGAGACTGCGCATTCTTCTACTCGAAGACGATCCGCTGATAGGCGATATCGTCTCGGAGTTTTTAGAGGAGTGCGGTTATGAAGTCGTAAATGTGTTTGACGGAGAAGAAGCCGTAGACAAAGCGTATGAAGAGCGTTTCGATGCTTTTATATTCGACGTGAAAGTGCCCTTAAAGAACGGTTTTGACGTACTGAAATCTCTCAGAGCCGCAAAGCAGGATGTTCCGACCATCTTCATAACCTCACTTTCCAGCGTTGAGGACATGTCAAACGGCTATGACGCGGGATGCGACGACTACATAAAAAAACCTTTTGAACTCAAAGAACTTCAGCTGCGTCTTTCAAAACTGCTCAAAAGATCCTTTTCTCTTAACAATGAGGACAAGATCGTTTTAAACGATCTTTGGTCTTTTGAGCCAAATACCGGAAAACTAAGCGGCAAGGAAGGAGATCTTTTCCTGACGAAAAAAGAGACAAAGATACTCAAAACCCTTATATCGCATAAAGGGAAAATGGTCTCTCATGAACAGATCATAAATGCTGCATGGGATTATGACGATGAAGGAACAGAGGAAAATCTTCGTACATACATAAAAAAACTGCGCAAGATATTAGGCAAAGAGATGATACAAAACATACGCAAACAAGGATATCTGCTTGCTGTTAGCTGAAAAACGTTCTCTTTTAAAGTTCGTATCCGTCTTCGTTGCGCTCAACACGGTTTTTCTAGTCACGCTGTCCATCCTTTATTTCAACTACCAAAAAAACGTATATACGGAGATACTCCAAGACGAGATGGTCAACTATGCCGAAACGGCTTCTGAGTCGATCTATTACACCGACAACATAGAAAAACTGGACGATTTTCTGCTTCATGATGCAAGATTCGGCGTAGCTCTGCTGGATAAAAAACAAAAACTTATCTTCCCTGCACAAAACAGTTTTGATATAAAATTCAAAAAAGGTTTTTCCACTTACGGCAGTCACTATTTTTATATAAAGACGATAGAACTCGATCAAATAAAAGAGGTGCATTACCTTGTTGTCAGAGCCGATACCATAGACGAAGAACTGGCAAAGACGCGAAGAATCCTCTATATCGTTCTTTTCTTTTCGATCCTGTTTTTCGGGATAGTTATCTTCATCCTTTCAAAACTTTTTTTACGCCCGCTGCGCGAGTACATCGAACTATTAGACAGATTTATAAGAGATGCCACCCACGAGCTTAATACTCCCATCTCAGTCATCTCCATGAGTCTGGAAAGATTGGACAAAAATGATCTGAGCCGTAAGAACATAAAATCGATACAACACATTCAAGTCGCCACCAAAACGCTCTCTCATCTTTACGGAGACTTGACGTTTTTGATGTTTCCCTCACAGTCATACCCGATAAACAAGATACGGCTGGACAGCCTTATTTTGCAGCGCATAGAGTACTTCATGCCTCTTGCATCCGCAAAACATCTTCGATTTTCGACACAACTGCAAGAATGCGAGATCATGATTAACGAGCACATCATAAGCAGGATCATAGACAACCTTCTCTCAAACGCCATAAAATACAATAAAAGAGGAGGAGAGATAAAAGTGAGCCTCGGGCAAGATTCTTTGAGTATTTCGGACACGGGCATAGGGTTTGATACCGCTTTAAGCGATCAGATATTTGAACGCTATAAGAGACTCGAAAACAGCAGCGGCGGATTCGGGCTCGGTTTGAGCATCGTAAAATCACTGTGCGATATGTATGATATAGATATTCAGGTTCACTCGCAAAAAGATGTCGGCACCACTTTTACGCTCTCTTGGAAAAATTCACGAATTATTCACACTTCATGATATAAAATTCCCGAAGCACAAAAAATGTGTCATACATAACAAAGGAATTTTAATGAAAAAAATCATTGCTCTTGTTCTTGCTCTTGGCTTGACATCTGTATTTGCCACTGAAGCCGTTAAAGCTGATGCTAAAGCTGAAATGAAAACTGAAAAAGCCGAAAAAAAGGCTGAAAAGAAAGAGATGAAAGCCGAAAAAAAAGCTAAAAAGGCTAAAAAACACTCAGCTAAAAAAGCTAAAAAGCATTCAGCAAAAAAAGCTAAAAAACATACAGCTAAAAAAACTGAAAAAACAGAAGCAGCTGCTCCAGCAGCAAAATAATCTTATGAGAGAGACATCTCTCTCATAAACTTTTTAAAAACTCCCCTAACCTCTCTTTTTAAAGATCAAAAGCGTTTTGTCATGCTCATCGTAAAGCGAAAAAGTCTGTTTATCTACAAGCTTTAATGACGGTATCTTTTGAAACAGCCCTATCTTGTGAAAATACTGTACTATCGTATCTTGATGCTTTTTATATCTGCCGTCTTCGCATTTATCAAAAAGAGTGAACTTTGTATGAAGCTCGTCATTTTCAAATACGGCGTCCACTATGAGAAACTCGTTTTCGTTCTCATTGCTCATCGTACCTTCGGCAACATCGCTAAAACCGTAAAGAGTGTTGATGTCAGCTATAAAGACGCCTTCGTCGTTGAGTTTTGAAGCGACCGCTTCCATAAACTTCAAAAGCTCCTCTTTGTTCATAAAATTCAACACGTCAAAGATCGCCACGACCGCATCGTATTTGCCCTCTACATCACTGACATCGATACACTCGGCGTCAAGCCCTATCTCTTTGCACTCATCGACCATCACTTGGCTCAGATCAACACCCTTGCAGGTAACGCCGTCGCTTATCATACGGCGCATAAAACCGCCGCGTCCGCATCCCACGTCAAGAAGCGTCTTTACATTGTAATCATCAAGTTCGGAGCGGTAGAGGTTGTATAGCGATTCTGTCGCTTCTTCTATGCCTAAGAGGTGCTCGGCTTTTGCGTAGAGGTCTAGGTTTGTCATCTCTGCTCGGATTTGATGACTTTTTCTATCTTTTCATAGATATCAAGCACTTCGCTTTTCTTCTCAAAAAAGCTGTTTTTGTTCGCTATGAGGTAGGTAGAAGACTCCATGATATCTTCGACCACTTCAAGACCGTTTTGCTTCATGGTCGTACCCGTCTCCACGATGTCTACTATCATATCTGCAAGTCCGACAAGAGGTGCCAGTTCGATGGAACCGTAAAGTTTGATGACGTCAGCTGCTATGGCACGGTCTGCAAAGTAGCGTTTTGTGATGTTTACCATCTTTGTAGCGACCTTTATCTCCGGCTTGCTAAGGTCGAGTTTTTCGCCCTTTTTCATCCCGATAGCCACCTTACAGATACCGCGGCGAAGATCAAGAAGACGGATGACATCCAGCCCCTGCTCCTCTAAAGTATCCAGCCCGACCACGCCGATGTCCGCTGCTTGATGGTACACGTATGTCGCAACGTCTTGGTTACGTACGAGTAAAAACTTAAACTTCTCAGTCTCTAAAATCAGTTTTCTGTCATCAAATGCAAAAGTATCACCGAAGATATTTGCAAATATCTCCAATGTTTCTTCAGCGATACGCCCTTTTGGAAGTGCAACGGTTAGCATAGATCAGCCTTTTTCATAATATTTTTCATCCCTTTAAAAATCAGCTCGTCATCCAAAACGGCGTCTTTAAAGATATTTTTGAGTTCGGGTGCATCTCCGCCTGTCAGATAAACGGGCAAAGCATAGCTCATAACGTCGCGGTAAAGCAGTCCAACCTGAGCGTAAGTGAGTGCATCCTCGGAATTTTTCGGTATTTTATCCAAATCTATCTCAAAGTTATATGAGTAATCCAGCCTCGGCGATATCCCGGTGTACGCTTTATGGCTTGCACTCAATCCCAGAGCTATGTATCCGCCGACAAACGCACCCTTTCTCACTACATCTACCGTGATGGCGCTTCCCGCATCTATGACAACGCCGTTTTCTATTGACTCGCATACCGCTATGCGGTCTATGCCCATTGTCTCATAGTATTTTTTCATGTCTACAAAGGCTTTGAGGTCTATCCAGTTTGGAAAGTTTTTCAGCTCTTGTCCTACCTTCTCGTTCACGCAGATATAAAATATCTTCTCTTCGCTCTTTTTCAGCTCGTAGTCGGCTGTGGCTATCTTCTCTTTTACGCCCTCACGATAAAAATCGAACGTCGTGTTTCCTATATCGCAGAGAGTCAATCTTGTAGACTCCACCCGCAGCTTAAAAAAGCTTCTCTGGCTTTTGAGCATAACGGCGCATCGATAAAAAGGACTTTGAATTTGAAGCCGTGATCGCTGAATATGATGAGCTTTTGGTAGATCTCCTCAAATTTTTTGACATCTTTCATAAGCAGCCTGCTTGTCTGAGAGACTGCGAATATGGCGGTAAAATACCCTCTTGTGTCTGTCGCATGATATATCTTTATCCTGTTTCTCACGCCCAGCTGAGAAGGTTTTATCTCTACCATTTTTTTGTATAAGTTACCGTTTTCTCTTAGCGAGTCGACTACTGCTTGCATATTTGTGGCTGCCTTCTTAACTATTCAATTACGCAATTATAGTATAATCACACTTATAAAATTCCATAGACTTCTTGCAAAACCCTTGTTATCCTTACCGCTTTTTAGCTCTCTGAGGTTATCAGGGGTTATGCAAGAAGTCTAATAAAAAGTATAAATAATGAACAATATCTCCATAGTCATCCTCGCTGCGGGAAAAGGCAGCCGTATGAAGTCGAACAAAGCAAAAGTCCTGCACAACATCAGCGGCAAACCTATGCTTTACCACATCGTAAAAGAGTCCCTAAAGGTGAGCGATGACGTGAGCATCGTCGTAGCACACCAAAAAGACGCAGTGGAGCAGGAGATAAAAAAATATTTTCCCGACATAAACTTCATAGAACAAGACGACGTAAACTTTCCGGGTACGGGCGGAGCGATGAGAAACATCACGGCAAAAAACTCTCATGTACTCGTGCTTAACGGAGATATGCCGCTCATTACCGCAGAGTCATTGCAAGGTTTTCTGGATGCAAGAGCGGACATCGTACTTTCCATTTTCGATCTCGAAGACCCGAGCGGTTACGGCCGCGTGAAGATAGAAAACGGCGAAGTCAGCTACATCGTCGAACAAAAGGACGCAAACGGGTATGAGATTGCCATTACTCAAGTTAACGCGGGAATATACTCTTTTAAAAAAGAGGTCTTGGATACTTATATACCGCGTCTTGAAAACAATAATGCGCAAAGCGAATACTACCTCACGGACATCATTAAGATGGCAAAAGAGGACGGACTTGTCATCAAGCCTCTTTTGGTAGACGAGGAGCATTTCAAAGGCGTAAACTCCAAGCTCGACCTTGCAAGCGCGGAAATAATCATGCAAGAGCGCATAAAAAACAAGTGGATGACAGAGGGTGTGAGCATGAACCTTCCGCATACTATCTACATCGAAGAGGGAGTACAGTTTTTTGGAGAGTGTCTGGTGGAGAACAACTGCCGCATTACGGGTGAGAGCCTCATCAAAAACTCCATCATCAAGTCTTCAAGCGTCATAGAAGACTCCGTCGTCATCGACTCGGATGTAGGGCCTTTGGCGCATCTGCGCCCGGCTTCACACATCGAGGGTACGCATATCGGCAACTTCGTAGAGGTCAAGAAAAGTACGCTCAAAGGCGTAAAAGCGGGACACCTGAGCTACATCGGCGACAGCGAGGTGGATGAGGGTACGAACATCGGCGCGGGCGTCATCACATGCAACTACGACGGCATCAAAAAACACAAGACTAAGATAGGCAAGAACGTTTTCGTGGGAAGCGACAGCCAGCTCGTCGCACCCGTAGAGATAGAAGACGACGTGATGATAGCCGCAGGAACGACAGTGACAAGCGGAAAAGTGCCAAGCGGAAGCCTAGCTATCAGCCGAACGAAAATACGTTTCATCGAAGGATTCTTTCAGAAATTTTTCGGGAAAAAATAGATGTATAAGATCTTTTTTGCGATAGGCATCGTCTTCATCATCTTGGGAGTCTTGGCTTTCCTGTTCAAGGGAAATCTGTTTCAACTTCCCGGAGACATCGTCGTAAAAAAAGAAAACTTCAGCTTTTATTTTCCTATCACTAGCATGATACTTCTCAGTGTCATGCTAAGCCTCGTATTTACAATTCTTTCAAAAATCTTTAAATAATCCGAACTTTTAGGTAGAATGTTTAAAACTCTATCGGGAAGCTGTTTTGAAGATCATACACTTTAGCGACACGCATCTGGGTTTTAACGACCTCGATGTCTTAAACGATGACAACATCAACCAAAGGGAAGCGGACTTTTACGACGCTTTCTCTCAGGTAGTAGAGCAGATCAAAGAGATAAAACCAGATTACATCATCCACACGGGCGACCTTTTTCACCGCTCACACCCGTCAAACCGCGCCATCACATTTGCACTTGAACAGTTTAAGATCATAGACTCTCTTGACATCCCCTTCATCCTTATAGCGGGAAACCACTCTACGCCCAGAACAAATCTAAGCTCACCCATACTCAAGATATTCGAGAACTTTAAAAACGTCTATCTTTCCTACGAGCAGGCATATAAAAAGGTGGCATTTAGCGATGTCCTCTTTCACACCCTGCCCCACATGAACGACGAGACAAAGGCTCTCTCGCAGATAGAACTCTGCGAAGCAAACATAGACAAAAGCAAAAAGAACATCATGATGATGCACTGCTCCGTGGGCGCATTTTACCTGATGCAGGAGTTTGGCGAGTGGGTCTACCCAAGTGATAAAGAGTACATCTTCAAGATGATGGACTACGTGGCTCTTGGTCACTGGCACGGTTTTGGAAAGGTCGGCAAACATGAGAACGTCTATTACAGCGGTTCGATCGAGCGCACAAGTCTGGGCGACAAACGCAACTCCAAAGGGTTTGTCCTTCTCACGTTAAAAGAGACTTTGTCGGTGGAATACAAAGAGATAGCCATCCGCCCCATAGTGCAAAAAGAGATAGACTGCGAGGAGTATGAAAGCTCCGTCTCAAAGCTCGACACAAGCGACGTCAAAGATGCGCTTGTGGAGATACGTCTTACAAACCTTACCGCGTTGCAGTCCATAGACATCCAAAACTCCGCCATAAAAGAACTATTTCCTGATGCCTTACATGTAAGCGTCAAACGGGAGTTTAAACAGGGAACAAACGAAAGCACTGCCCGTGATGTCGAAGCACTTTCTTTAGAAGAGTTTTTTCTCGAACACATCAAAGAGGATAGCAAAGAGAAGGAGTTTGAAAGACTTAAACACAAAGTCCAAGAGCTCTTTGCAGAGTATGAGGAGGCAGCAGATGATACTCTCTAGCCTCCACTTGGAAAACTTCAAAAAGTACACCGCTTTTGACATCGAGTTCGGCGAGGGGCTTGTGGGGATCATCGGCAAGAACGGAAGCGGAAAGTCCACCATCTTTGAAGCGATCCTTTTAGCCCTCTACGGCGAGATGAAAAGCCGAGGAAACAAAGATCTCATACGTAACGCCGACGCTTCTGCAAAAGACGCTGTCGTAGTGGAACTTGTGTTTGAGTATGAGGGTGCGACATTCAGGGTCGTTAGAGAGTTTCGAGGAAAGACACTCACCGCAAACGCCAAACTCTTTAAAAACGAAGAGCTCATAACAAGCGGAGCAAAAGAGGTGACCTCCTCCATCGTCAAGATAACCAAGATGAGCAAAGACGCCTTCATGCACACCCTCTTCGCTTCCCAAAAAGAGCTCACAAGCCTGAGCACTCTTAAAAATGAAGACAGAAAGAGGATGATACGTAAGCTCTTGGGGCTGGAGAAAATAGACTTCGTAGAAAACAGCCTCATAGAAAAGAGCCGTCAGCTCAAACGCGAGATAGAAGCGTTTAAAGAGGTATTCCTCGGCGATGATGAGATAAAACAGAAGCTCGAGCAGATAAAAGCCGATGAAGCGAGCAAGTCTGCTCTTTTAAAAGATGAGAAGAGCAAGAGCGAAGAACTCTCTCACATCAGACAAAGAGAACAGCATCTTAAACAAGAGCTCTCCCTCCTTACCAAGACAAAAGAGCAGAAACAAAAGCTCTTTGCAGAGTTTGAACGCGCCCAGCAGGCACACGACTCCGAGGTAATGAACCATGTCAAGCTCACGGCGGAACTGCATCAGCTCGAGCACAAACAAGCCGAACTAAAGACACTCGAACCTCAAAAAGCGCAGTTCACACAGCTGCAAGAGCAGATCAAACAGCAAGAACAGCTCAGAGAGTTCCACCTCAAAAAAGAGGGTATCCTCAAAGAGCAAAAAGCCCTCACGGACGAGTGGCACAAGTCAAAAGCCGACATCCATGTACTTGAAAAAGAGTGCGAGATGTATGAGCAGTTCACCTTCGATGCAAAAAACCTGGAGCAGGAGCTCTCCATACGTCAAGACAACATAGAGGTCAAGCACACCATAGAGCGCGAACTCCTTGCAGAGATGGCGGGCGAACAGAAGCTCATAGACAGAACAAACGCCAAGATAGCAAACCTCAAGGAGCTCGGAAGCGAGTCGGCTTGTCCTACATGTACAAGACCGCTTTTAGAGGAGTATGACAACGTCATCAAGTCGCTTGTAGACATCGTCAACAACACCCACAAAAAAAAGGTAGACGAGTACAAAAAACAGCTCTTAGCCGTACAGACCCAAAAAGCCGACCTCGAAGCACAAAAAAAGCTCAAAGACAAAGAGTTCGCAGAGCTGAGCGGCAAGATAAAGATCATAGAGAGCAAGCTCATAGACCTCAAAAAAGCAAAAGAGCACTTCACCCAAGTGGAGCAAAAAGGTGTAAAGAACAAAGAGGAACTAAAAGCACTCGAAGCCTACAGCTACGACGAGAAACTGCACAATGAACTCAAAAACAGCCTTAGCGCCATAGAGCCGCAGTACAAACACGCACTCAGCCTAGAGACGGAGCTAAAACGCCTCGTGCTTGTGAAGTCGGACTTGGAGAACGTCAACAAAAAGATAGCCGAGCTAGCCCTTACATGTAAGAACAAAGACACGGAGTTTAAAAGCATCATCTACGATGAAAAACAGCACGAAAAGACACTTGAAGAGCACGATGCCATCATAAAGACCATAGATGAGAAAACGGCGGTCATAAACGAGTTAAAGGTGCAGATAGCACGCATCGAAGGGGAGATAAAGAGCATCCAAAACTCTCTGGACAACAACGACGCACAGCTCAAAAAGGTGCAAGGCAAAAAAGACGACCTCACGGACTTTGAAAAGATCAAGACAAGCCTAGCCGAGTTCAAGACCCGTCTCAACTCTCAGGTAGCACCGAGGATATCGAGCATCGCCTCGGAGATGTACGCACGCATCACCAAAGGCAAGTACCAGCACATAGAGGTGAGCAACGACTTTGACTTCTTCATCTACGACGAGGGCAAAAAGTACCCGATCGAGCGATTTTCAGGCGGAGAGGTAGACCTCGCGAACCTAGTCCTGCGCATCGCCATCTCAAAGACCCTCACGGAACTCAGTGGTGCTTCAAGCGTAGAGTTTTTGGCATTTGACGAGGTGTTTGGAAGTCAGGACGAAAACAGACGGATGGAGATACTAGAAGCATTCCACACCATCAAAGAGCAATACCGACAAATATTTCTGATAAGCCACGAGATGGAGATAAAAGAGATGTTTGAGCGGATTGTGGAGTTGTGATAAAAAGTTTAATGACTATAATTTATACTATAATTTCCAAGAATATCTTTACGTATAATATTTAAATTCAACAATTCATTAATAGCATTTGAAATATCAGTTTGAGAAAACTTATTTTTTTTCTTTTCAGACCATTCATGGAGCTTTTTGATAACTTCCACTTCATTTATGTTTTGATTATTTAAAATAATAAAACAAACTGTGGCTATTAATTCTAATTTTTCATTGGATGAATATGAATTAACTAGTTTTGCAGCTTTTTTAATGAAAGGTAAAAACATTGACAATTCTTTTTCCATTTTCTCACTAGTTAAAGTTTGATGAGCTACTGCTAATGCTTTTTCTGTTTGAAATTTATGAAATTCTTGAAACTCTTTAATGTCTCTTGACAATATATCTATTGCATATGAATATGGACCATAGTGATGTGCTTGAAATTTAAAATAATCTTTTCTACTTAAAACATTAATAAAGAAAGCAGCTTTTTGTAATCTTATTTTTGAGAACTTATCTAATTCTTTTTTAATGGTCATCAATATCATATGAGACATTGTTAACTTTGGAGCTTTCTTTACATCTGCCTTATACATTAATGCAGGTTCATACACATATATATCCTTTTCTTTTGAAAGAGGAAATATATAACTTTCTATAACTTTTTTGACTTCTTTCCAGTTCAATCCACCATTTCCACTTCCTAATGGTGGGATCGCTATTGATTGAATATTTTTTTCTTTTAATAAGTCTACTAAGGCTTTCATACCATTTTCAATATATTCTATCTTAGATTTTTCTCGCCATTTATCTTTTGTAGGAAAATTAATAATTAATTTTTCATTTTCAAAAAAATAATGTAATTTTCCAGGATGTAATTCATGACTTTTACAAGCTTTCATATAAGATTCATTAGTTAGAGGAAATTTATTTTTAAACTGATAGGCAAGCCCTTTTCCCATGAATCCTTCACAATTCACAGTATTGACTAAACACTCAGCTTCACTTTCTAAAATATTTCCAGTTGTTAATGTATACATTGTAATTAATGTCCTTTAAAAGACTGAGCTTGTACATTTATAAAGAAAGAAGGACTATTACCGTAAATACTTTGGTATAACTCTTGTATGTATTTTTTTGTTGTTTCAGACTTGACAATAATCGACTGGAACGCTCCTGGTAAAATAGCTTCATGATTAGCTACACATTCTGCCATACAAACTTCTTTACATTCTGGATTAGAATACTCTCGTTCGTTCATTAATTCCCAATCAATTTTTTCAATTCCCTCTTCATAATCATAACTTACTAAAGGATTCATATGTTTAGGATGTGTCGGGAAGATTCTGAAATCATTTTCTTTATTAGCTGCAATTCTTCTACGAATGGTAATATATACAAATTCTTCGTCTGGATGATTCATTTGAACTCTTCCAGCAAATGGTGTACCTAAGAAAAAATGGAAAGGAATCAGGTAAGATATCTTATGTTTATTTCTAAAATCTATTATGTCTTGTTCAGCAACATCTTTAAAATCACTACTCAAATTTGATCTAGCTTTCAAACCATCTCTTAAAATTGAATCCATATTCGACAAAGCAGTCAAATGATATAATAACTTTCCATCTTTAATATTTTTGGGCATACCCATTTCCTTTTATTAACTTGAATTTTACAAGATAATTTAAATCTATTTTACTATATATAAAATAAATTCTTATATAAGCTATAATCACCCCATGAAATTCATAGCTGACTGCCATTTAGGGAAGATCGCTAAGTATCTGCAAAAGATAAGATATTTATAAAGCAGCACTTACACTGTAACGCCACTTATGTTGACTTACATGTACATGAAAACCATGCTCTTCAAGCATCTTTTTTAGTGCATGTACCTCATAAAAATGAGCAGGTTCACCGAGAAGTTTTTCCATAGCCCAGAGGCTCTTGCCCAAAAACGTTCCCTTATCAAAATCATAAATAAAGAGTTTTCCGTTTTTTTTGAGAACCCTTACAACTTCTTTCATAGCCATATCCGGATCAGTAAGATGGTGTAGTGATTCTCCCATGAGTACGGCATCAAAACTATCATCATCAAAAGGCAGCGCTTCTGCAGTTGCCGTATGTACTTCTACATACTCCTCGGTATATTTGAGCATACCCTTCGCCGGGTCTACTGCTACATATCTCAGCTTGGGATTGCATCTGTATGCGAACTCGCACATCATTCCTGTCCCTGCTCCGATGTCTAAAACGGATGCTTCGTCACATAACGGTTTTATGAACATGCAAAGTTCTTCCACCACCTTCTTTGGGTATAAAGAGGAGCTAAAGTGTTTAAAGACAAATCCTAGATAGTTAAACGGGATCATAGGTCACTTTCCTTTTATAACGAACAAGAGGTTAGATAATTGTATCATTAAATTCACATTTCCAAAGTAGTTTGAACTTTCATATAAGCTATAATAATCCCATGAAATTCATAGCCGACTGCCATTTGGGAAAGATCGCCAAGTATCTGCGGATATTCGGCTTTGACACACTTTACTTTCAGAGCATAGACGATGACGACATCATAGAGATCGCGCAAAAAGAGGAGCGTTTTCTTCTCACGAGCGACAAGATACTCTACCAGAGGATGAAACATCACGACGCTTTGTATCTTGTCCATGCAGGGTATGAGGAGCAGTTAAAAGAGATATTTCACCACTACAAGCTTTTTGACAAGACCAAGCCGCTCAGCAGATGCATCAAGTGTAATGGCGAGCTTGAAAAAATAGAGAAGCTGGAAGTCATCGAAGAGCTCAAAGCTAAGACCAGAAAGTATTTCGACACCTTTGAAAAGTGCAAAGAGTGCGGCAGGGTGTACTGGCACGGCGACCACTACAAGAACATGCTAAAGTTCACAGAAGAGTTCATTAAATCAAAAATCTTAAAAAAAACAAAGAAAATGAGAGTATAATGTGTACTTATTCCAAGATTAATAGAGGTTATTTATGCTACGAGTATCCTTGTTAATGCTTCTCTTCATCTCCTGCCTGTTCTCAGCGGATATCGCTATTGTCAAAAAGCTCGACGGTGAAGTCTTCGCTAAAAGAAAGAGTGAAATGGTCAAACTAAAGATCGGCGATCAGCTTCAAGTCGGCGATACCCTCATAACACGGCTTCACAGCAGCATAGGGGTCATATTTCATGACGGCACCATCGTGTCGCTGGGTGAAAAAAGCGTCCTTTCCATAGACCAGTATCTTTTCAAACCTGTCGAAAAAGATTACAAGTTTGATATAGACCTGCACAAAGGGGTCGCATCCTTTGAGTCGGGCAAGATCAGCGAACTTTCCCCTCAGTCCGTAAAATTCAAAGTCCCCGAAGGGACCATCGGGATACGCGGTACGAAGTTTTATGTGGAGGTCAGGTAATGGAACCGATAGTAATGATCGCATGGCTGGGGATATTGATAGCCGGGATGATGAGCAATCCGACCACGACCGTAGTACTTGCAGATAACGGAAAAGCAGAGAACGCCATCGTCGTAAAGACAAAAAAGGGTTCGGTCGTTCTTGACAAGCCGGGCTCATACGTAAGCCTCTCATCGCAAAACAGCGCTCCGAGCAGCGTAAAAGTGATGACAAAAGAGCAGATACAAAGCAGATTTAAAGGCGCGATCGCAAGTGCGCCTTTAAAACCCATAAGCGTGCTGCTGTATTTTAAAAACGATTCAAACGAGTTGACGGACGAGTCCAAAGCGAAACTTCCGCAGATACTCAAAGACATTAAAGACAGGATGCCTTGTGAGGTAAATATTATCGGGCATACCGATACGAAGGGCTCCGCCGAACACAACGTAGTGTTGTCTTTAGAGAGAGCCAACAGCGTTAAAGAGTGGATCCAGTCACAAAGCGTAGATATCCTCAAACTGCATGTGGAATCTTACGGAGAGTCAAATCTGCTGGTACCGACCGGAGACAACGTCTCCGAAGAGAAAAACCGCAGGGTAGAACTGCTCATAAGATGACCTAGATGAAAAAGTCGACGCTTCTTTTGGGGTTTCTCTTTACCGTTGTCATATATGCGGCGGTATTTTACAGCGGTGTCATAGAGTACTACGATCTTAAGATCTATGACTACACATACAAAGCAGCCGAATTATATGACAAAGAAACGCAGGCGCCCGTTGTCATCATCGATGTCGATGAGAAAAGTCTGGCTGCATTGGGACAGTGGCCGTGGTCGCGGGTGATACTGGCAAATCTCGTAAAGACGATCGCCTCTCAAAAGCCTGCCAGCATAGGTTTTGACATCATCTTCCCAGAACATGACAAAACCTCCCCAAAAGAGATGCTCTCCTTTTATGACAAGTACTTTTCGACAAAGATCAAAATAGACGGACTCCCAGATGCGCTTATGGATAACGACAAGCTCTTTGCCCAGATACTAAAAGAGACGAAAACCGTCCTGCCGGTCTATCTGAGCAACAAGATACACCCTAACGGCCGCTGTTTCATCCCCCAAAACAACATCCTTCCCTCTTCTTCTTCGCAGAAATATATCGAAGCGAGCTATATGCTGTGCAATATCCGAGAACTTCAAAAAGAGGCTTTTAGCATAGGTTTCATAAACTCACAAAGAGATGCCGACGGCATCTTCAGAAGAACATCGCTCTTCATAAAGTACCACGACAGGGTCATTCCTTCTTTGGGACTCGCGACCCTTTCAAGCGTGGACAGATTGAGTGTCGCCGATGACAAGATATCGGTCCTAGGGCAGAGTTTTCATATGGGGAAAAACGCCGAGGTGCTGCTTGATTTTCACAATACGAAAGATTACCGCGTCCTCTCGGCCGTGGACGTTCTCAGCGGTCATACCGACCTGACAAAACTAAAAGGAAAGTTTGTCCTCATAGGCACATCGGCGGTAGGTCTGCATGACAGGTACATGATCTCCGCTTCACGTACGATCCCAGGCGTGTTCGTCCATGCGGCTCTGATAGACAATATCATGAACGACACTCTGAAATACCAGCCCGAACTCCTTAAAAAGGTCAGTTTCTTTGTTTCGATGTTGTTATCGTTTCTGCTGGTATATCTGCTGATAGAAAGGGATTACTTAAAACTTTTCATCCTCTTTTCATCGGCGATCGTGATCGAATATTTTCTCGGGGTCTACTATCTGGACCGCAACGTCTACATCTCGTCGGGATACTTTCTGATCCCTTTTGGCATCTACTTCTTTATCGTAAACGTCATCGTCATTATCATCGACTACAAAGACAGGCAGAAGTTTATACAAGATCTTGTCAAGGCGCATTCTGCGACTCTGGACAACATGGCGCTGGTCGCCGAGACAAGAGATACGGACACGGGTGCGCATATTTTACGGACGAAGAACTATATAGCGCTTCTGGTGGATCATATGCACACGAACAAGATGTGCAAAGACAAGCTGACAAAGAATTTCAGAGACCTTATGTTCAGGGCTGCGCCTTTGCATGATATAGGCAAAGTCGGGATCCCCGACAAGATACTGCAAAAACCGGGGAAGTTGACCGAAGAGGAGTTCGAGATCATGAAGACTCATACGACGCTGGGCAAAAACATCCTCGAACACGCCATAGAGGGCAACGAAGAGAACGAGTTTTTAAAGATAGCCTACAACATAGCCTACTACCACCATGAAAAATGGGACGGAAGCGGTTACCCCGTCGGTCTGAAAAAAGAGGAGATACCTCTTGAAGCACGCCTGATGGCTGTCTCTGACGTGTATGACGCACTTATAAGCAAACGATGCTACAAAGAGGGGTTTAGCTACGAAGAAGCCGAGAAGATCATCATCGAAGGCAAAGGAACGCATTTCGATCCCGTGCTCATAGATATCTTCATCGAGATAAAAGAGAAGTTCAAAGAGATAGCGGAACGTATAACGGAATAGTCATTTGAGCATCAAGATGCCTGCGAACCTGCCCGTCTGCCCTCTGCTTTGTAAAACTTCGCGCATATAGCAGCCTCACACTTGATGCTAGACAATATGCGTTGAGCTACTCTCTTTGAGCGCTCTCGTTTAATATCCCCTTTATCATGTTTTTAAAAATAAAGAAGTGCATAGGCTTCATGGCATACCAGTAGATTCTGCCCCATATTCCTCTAGGGTAGAAATATGCGGACTGGATGAGCCTGTTGTCGATTATCTTAAACTCCAACCAAGCTTGTCCGGGGAGTTTCATCTGCGCGAACAGCAGAAGTCTTTGGTTTGGTTCTATATCTTCCACCCTCCAAAAATCCACACACTCGCCCAATCTCAGATCGCAGATATCTCTTCTTCCCCTGTTGAGTCCTGCGCCGCCGAGAATCTTATCGATAACACCTCGTATCTCCCACAAAAAGTCGTAGTCATACCATCCGTGCCCTCCGCCGAGGGAAGTGATGGTTTTAAAAACTTTTTCTTTATCGTAACCGTCTATGCTTGCCTCCTGCCTGTCCACAAAAACTGCATCGTTTATCTGCTTTGCATGTGCTTTATCCCACATGGTTCCGTCTGCGTCGCTCCATCTGCTGATGACCTGTTGTTGTTCTATCTCATCCACAGCTTTTTGCACGGCTTGAACATAGGCCATCGGCTTGATATGCGGATAATATTTTTGCGCATTGTCATTTTGTATCACGACTTCCGATCTCAACCCTTCTATAAGTGCTTTTGCGACCTTAAACGGAACGGGAGTGAAAAGATTGAGCCAATAAGATGAAAGATTGATGCTCATAAAGGGTACAGGAAGAAGGTACCTTTTCAGACCCAGAGCCTTTGCGGTTTGAAGCATCATTTCCCTATAGGGCATCTTTTCGGAGCCGATATCAACAATGAGGTTTTTGTCGTATTTAAGATACAAAGATGAAGCAAGATAGTCGATAACATCATCGACTGCAATGGGCTGTGCGAGAGTATCGACCCACTTGGGAGTTATGAGTACCGGGAGTTTTTCTACAAGATGACGGATGATCTCAAAGCTTGCACTTCCCGAACCGATGATCACGCCCGCTCTGATCCAGAGAGTCTGTGTCGTTTTTGAAGAGCTTAGTATCTCTCCTGTTTCGAGCCTGCTCAAAAGATGTTCGCTCGTATCGCTGTTTTTTACACCAAGACCGCCAAGATATACCACTCTTTTTACTCCGCATGCCGTCGCTGTGTCTATGAAGTTTTGGGCTGAAAGTTTGTCGAGTTCTTTGTAGTTTGGTTTGTTGAGCGAATGGATAAGATAATAAGCCGTGTCTACACCTTCTAGTGCATTTCTTAGCGCTTCTTTATCGAATGTGTCACCCTCTATGATCTCATGCACTGCAAGCACTTCAGGAGAAAGACTTTTTTTATTCCGCACAAAGATTCTTAGCTGGACTTCTCGGTTTTTTAAAAGATGTTGTTTTAACCGCCTGCCTATGTATCCGTTTGCACCCGTGAGTAGTACCTTCATAACAAACTCCTCATCTTAAAGTCATTATCATTTCAGCATCAAGATGCCTGCGAACCTGCCCGTCTGCCCCTCCGCTCTGTATGAAAAATACTCTTTTGTGTTACAGGCGGAACAGACACCGTCGTTTTGTATGTGCTCCTCTTGTATGCCGCACTCTTTTAGCTGTGTGAGTATGATCTTGTTTATGTCGAGGTAGTAATTCCCTGCGTGTTTTTCAAAAGCGTAACCAAACTCCTTTTTACTCTCTTCATATATCTCTTCGCCGACCTCATAACAGCACACGCCGATGGCAGAGCCAACGGAGACGATGATCTCTTGCGGGTTTGAACCGTACTCGCTTTGCATCGTCTGCACTACGTTTTTGACAATGTTGCCAAACGCTCCCGCACGACCCGCATGTGCTACGCCGATGGCTTTGTGCACGGGGTCGTAAAAAAGCACCGGAGTGCAGTCTGCGACCATTACCATAAGAGGAACGTTTTTTCTGTTTGTCACGAGTGCGTCGCAGGTCGGCGGAGTATGAAAAGTGTCTTTTGGAGTCACGACATGGACGATGTCGGAGTGTATCTGCTTCATATGCACCAAAACATCTTTGTTATAGCCGAGCTTTTGTGCCAGAAGCGCGTGGTTGGCATCGACGGCTTTTATGTCGTCGCCTACATGAAAAGCGAGGTTGCCTCCCTCATCCCGCGTGGAAAACCTGCAAAGTACTTCCGTAAACTTCTCTATCATCGTCACTCTTTTGCTTCGTCTTCATGTTTGGACTTGTTAAACTCTCTTGCTATTTTGGAGAGTTCCCTCAGACGGTCAACGACCTTTGCATTGACGATTTTTGCATCTTCACCCGTCAGTATGGATATCCCCTCGTCTATGTTCTTGACCGCGTACACGGTAAAAGTGCCGTTTTTCACCGCTTCGAGCACCTCCTCTTTGAGCATCAGATGTTTTACGTTCGCATGGGGGATGATGACCCCGTAAGAGGCTTTAGGGTCATGACGCATACAGATGTCGAAGAACCCTTCTATCTTCTCGTTTACCCCGCCGATGGCCTGTACTTCCCCAAACTGGTTTACAGAGCCCGTCACGGCGATATTTTGCTTTATGGGCAGCTCGCTCAATGAGGAGAGGATGGCGTAAAGCTCCGTGGACGAAGCGCTGTCGCCCTCGACCATACCGTAAGACTGTTCGAACACGAGCGAGACGGAGAGGCTAAGCGGCATATCTTTGGCGTATGTAGAGCCCAGATAGGAACTGAGGATCATTACCCCTTTTGAGTGGATAGGCCCGCTGAGCTCGACCTTTCGCTCGATGTCGATTATCTCACCTTTGCCGATCCTGGTCCTTGCGGTGATCCTTGTGGCCACACCGAAATCATACCCGCCCAAAGAGATGAAGCTAAGAGCGTTTATCTGCCCCACCGTACTTCCGCCGACGTTTATCATGATAGTCCCCTCTTCTATCATCTCGTAAAGCTTTCTTTGGATGCGGTTGAGACGCTCTTTGCGGGTCAAAAGAACTTTGTCGATACTCTGTTTGTCGATTACTCCGCTTCCCTCTTTTTTCGACCAGTAATCCGCTTCTTTGAGCAGGTCCGAAAGCGTTCTGAGATGCGTGGAAAACTTCAGGGCATGCGAGACCTCGCGGGAACTCTCTTCTATAACTCTGGCAACGGCATTTGGAGTCAGAGGAAGCAGTCCGTCGCGCTTTGCTATGGTGCCTATCATCCTTGCATAAAGCCCGATGTTTTCTTTGGAGCGCGGCATATCGTCTTCAAAATCCGCACTGACCTTAAAGAGCTCCTCAAAATCGGGATCGTAGTGGTGCAAAAGATAGTAAAGCACCCGTTCTCCGATAAGAACGACCTTGACGTCTATGGGGATCGGCTCGGGCTCAAGCGAGGTCGTACTGATAAGCGAATACTGCTGGACAAGAGACTCTATGCGTATCTCTTTTGAGCGCAGGACGCGTTTTAACTCTTCATACGCAAAAGGCTGCATAAGCAGTTTTCTCGCGTTTAAGATGAGATACCCTCCGTTTGCTTTGTGCAGCGCACCCGGTTTGATCATCGTAAAATCCGTAATGAGCGTTCCGACCTGTGATGAGTATTCCATCTTTCCTATGATGTTTTGATGCGTGGGATTGTCTTCAAAGATGACGGGTGCGGAGCTGTCCGCTTCGTGAGAGATAAGAAGGTTCACCTCGTATTTTGAGAATGTCGGCGCGTAGAATTCCTGCATGAAAGGAGGCATGTTCATATCGTCCAATTTGACTACAAAATCCCTTACGTTGCGGATGACGTCTTGCTTCAGGGCATCAAGATAAGCGATGATCTTCTCAAAGCCGCCGTATTTTTCGCGAAGATCGTCGATAAGCGATGTCACCGCGTTCTCGGTCGTTTTTTTATCAAGCGATTTAAACTCTTTTTGCTGTGCTTTGGCAAGTTCGCTGACCTTGCGCAATCCCTCTTTTAAGATCGCCTCATATTCTGTCAGTTTACGGTTTATCTCCTCTTTTTGTTCGCCTTTGATGGCTTTGAACTCTTCTGCTGAGAGCTTTTTACCGTCGATGATAGGGACAAAGGTCACGCGCGTCATGGAGGATGCGTCCATCGCGACGTCATGTTTGAGGGCTTCTTCTTGGAGTTCTTTAAAGATAGCGCTTTGCTGATTGAGGTATTTTTCTACGATCGCCTCACGCTCGTTATGATAGCTGTTGCTTTCAAAGACTGTCGGAAGTATCTCTTTTAAAAGTTCGACGAGTTCATCGACATCCTCTTTAAACTCTGCGGCTTTTCCCGGCGAAAGTTCTATGGCGAGCGGTTTTCTCGGATCTTGAAAATTGTTTACGTAACACCAGTCGCTTGGAACTTTTCGGCTTGCCGCTTTTTCCTGCAAAAAGCTCAAGATAGTAGAAAACTTCCCGCTTCCCGCCGGCCCCATGGCAAAAACGTTGTAACCGCTCTGCTGGATGTCGATAGCAAAATCCACCGCTTCAAAAGCTTTTTTTTGCCCGATAGGCTGCGTCAAAGGCTCAAGTTCTTCGGTGCTGTCAAATGAAAAAAGCTCGCTCTCGCATGCATGGTAAAGCTGCGATACCTCTAAAGTATATTCCATAATATCACCTCGTTCACTGTTATATAATCGGGTATTTTAGAAACTCCGGACGATTATATCATCTTTTGATCTTTGCAAATCATCCGGTGTTTTAAGCACACTCTCCTTTAAAATATTTCTTAAGCAGAAACGGAGGAATGACCGTCGTAGCTATGATGACAAAGATCAGCATTGCGTATATTTCGTTTGGAAGGATGCCGTTTACCCTTCCCATCTCTGCAAAGATAAGCCCTACTTCGCCTCTTGGTATCATCGAGATACCGATGAGGGCGTTGTTCCTTGCACAGCTTTGAATGATGAAAAACGCACCTATGAACTTGGTAATAAAAGCAAGAGAGATAAATGAAACGGACATCACCCAAAAAGAAGCCGACGAAAAATCTATGACCCGCAGATCCATGGAGAGACCGACCATGACAAAAAAGATGGGGGTAAATATCTGGATGATGGGGGTCATGTTCTTTCTGACCTCGCCAAGCAGTATCTCGTTTGTGTTCAAAAAAGCTCCAAAAGGCAGAAAGAACCTGCGTGAAAGGGCTACTCCTGCCGCAAACGAACCGAGGATGGCGGGAGCACCTACCAGATGCGAAAAATACGCAAAAAGCAAAATAAGAGAGATAATGATGGTCGGGATATATCCGGGCACGAGATGGCGTCCATGATATTTGTGTATGAGGTAGGAAAGAGTCTTTGCCAAAACGGGTGCGAGCACCAAAAACATCAAAACCATTCCCGCCACGGAGAGGGTATGTCTGAAGTTCGCTTCATGCGAGACGGAAAAGTCATATATGAAAACCAAAAGGATGATGCCGATGATATCGTCTATCACCGCCGCGCCGATGACGATCTGGGCTATATTGGTATTTTCCATATGGATATCCCGCAATACCCGAAGCGTGATGCCTATACTCGTCGCCGTAAGCGTACCGCCAATGAACAAGGAGATGTCAAAAGCCAGTCCGAAAAGATAGTAAGAGGTCAAAAGCCCTGTGCCAAGCGGCAGTACCACACCTAATATCGCGACTACCAAAGATTTCATTCCGGCGTTCTTCAAACGCGCAAAATCGGTCTCTATCCCCACTTCAAACAGAAGCAGGATGATCCCGATCTCAGCCAATATCTTGAGTATTTCGTTTGGCTCGATCACGCCTAAAACAGAGGAACCGAGAAGTACCCCTGCAAAAAGCTCGCCCAAAACGGAAGGGATACCCAGCCGCGCAAAAAGCTCGCCCAATATACGGGCGACGATGAGAATCAAAAAGAGTATCAGAAAAAAGTCATGTGCTTCCATCCAAATATTATACTACATTGCTCTCAAATAATAATGATATAATTTTCAAAAGCTCAAACAAGGGACACGGACTTGGCAAACATAATCATCTATCACAGTCTCATCATAGCCGGCGAACTTCTCGTAGTCCTGGTTCTTGCACACATGTTATATAAGAGACGCACGCCGACGAGCATGATCGCCTGGCTCTTGTTTATGATCCTTATGCCCTATGTCGCGGTCGTTTTATATATGATCTTTGGCTCAAGAAAACGAGAGAACAGGTACAAAAAAGAGCACATCACGCTAAAAAAACATACTCACCGTTTTGACAAAGAGAACCCCATAAACGAAGTCCTGCGAAGTTACGACATAGCAGATGCGGTCGAAAACGAGCATTTTGAGCTCTTTACCGATCCTTTAGAAGCGTATAAAGAGTTCATGAACTGCATAGCGGATGCAAAAAGTTCCATTTACATCTGCACCTATATCTTTAGATATGACGACGTCACCAAAGATATCATAAAGGCCCTTATCAATAAAGCAAAAGAGGGAGTCGAAATAAAGATACTCCTTGATTCTTTGGGTTCCATAGATCTGTATCTCTTTAGCGGCAGACTCAGACGGCTCAAAAAAGCGGGCGTACAGATACAGTTTTTTATGCCTATCTTCGAGATGCCTTTTAGAAACTACATAAATCTTAGAAACCACAGAAAAATATATATTTTCGATAACAAAAAAGTCTTAAGCGGAGGGATGAACGTCTCAAACGAATATTTCGGATCGGCCCCTGACGCTTCCAGACGCGAAGACATACTTTTTTTGGTAGAGGGTTCCTCAGCCGAGCAGTATTTCGAGATCTTTGCATCAGACTGGTTCTACGCTTCGCAAGAAAAACTCAGCTTTTCGGCAGACACTATTCAAAACGGCGGAGATGCGTACGTACAGGTCGTCCCTTCGGGACCTGACATGAAAAAAGATGCTCTTTACGAAGCCCTGCTCTGCGCTATTTACAGTGCCAAAAAACGGATATGGATCGTTACTCCCTATTTTGTGCCGGATGTCTCTTTGGTCGAAGCGCTCGTCATCGCAAAACACAAAGGCATAGACGTCAGACTCATAACGCCAAAAGAGTCAAACTATTTCATAGCCGATCTGACGAGAAGTTCATATATGAGAGAGCTTGAAGAATCCGGCATAGAGGTCGCACTTTATAACGGCGCGATGCTTCATGCAAAGGCCATTATATTTGACGAGACAAGCGTAATGCTGGGAAGCGTGAACATAGACAACAGAAGCCTGTTCTTAAACTACGAGGTTGCCACGTTCGTCTACTCCGCCAAAGTCATAAAAGAGATCGAAGTATGGATGCAGAAGCTTTTGGACAGATCTTCAAACGGCGTAAAACAGCCTTCTGCACCCAGAAGGATCATAGAAAACCTGATGAGGATCATAGCACCGCAATTGTAACGAAGGAAAAGAGAAGAGAATGTTTTTACCAGGCAACTATATAAAATCTTTGAACCATCAAGACAGATACTGTAACGAGAATTTTACCGTTTTATGCTGGAATGTAGCAAAACTCTCTCTTTCGGGCGCTTACAAAGAGTTCTTAGACTCTCTTATCGAAGACAAAAAGATAGACATCCTGCTTTTACAGGAGGTTAAAAAACGGGTAACGAATGAACTGGATATATACGACTACTCCTATATCCTCTCTCCAAATATCCAAACGAAAAGCCATGTTTTCGGTGTTTTGAGTGCATTTAAGATCTCTTGCGACAACGTTCTTTCCCTGCTTACAAAGAAAAAGGAGATGCTCTACACCACGCACAAGGTCACACTCATAACCGAACACAAGATATCAAACGAAAAAAAGCTGATAATAGTAAATCTGCATGCGATAAATTTTGTAAAGAACAGCGACTTTTACAATGAACTCCAAAACATCAGATCAGCTGTCATATCACATAAAGGGGCTATGATCGTCGCAGGAGATTTTAATACATGGAACACCAAACGAGTGGAATCCCTGCGAGAGTTCACAAGCGATCTCTCCCTTAAGCAGGTCACATTTTCCGATAATACGAATCTGAAAAAAGTCTTTTCACACAGTCTGGATCATATATTTTACAGAGGTCTTGAGCTTGTCGATTCGCATGTCATAAACAGCAAAAATATCTCCGACCATAACCCTATCGTAGCAGAGTTCAAGTTTTTAGACTTCTAGAAACAACACCGAAAAAAAGCTCTTAAAGGGCTTAAGTAGCTTCGTTTTTTTAATCTACTTTTTGATTTAAGGCATATAATACTCCTTTATGCTTAGTACTTTGACAAAAGGTAGCCGTATGAGAGATGTTTTACGAATCAAAAACGCACTTTGGGGTCTGTTTATCTCAGACGCCGTCTGTATGCCGGCACACTGGTACTATAATCTGGATTATCTTAAAAAAGATTTCGGGAAGATCACGGGTTATAACGATGCACCTCATCCCCATCTTGAGTCTTTTATGGTCGGTAATCCCTACTTTCCCGATGTGAAAAATGCCAAAGAACTCGGTCGTTCGTACGATATCCTGCATGAACACATCCGCTTTTACGACACCTCGTACAGCCATCTGCAAACAGACGTGATGGCACATTCGGGAGAACACGGCAATCTTATGCCCCGTTTTGATGAAAGATACCACTACCACCATGGACTCAAAGCGGGAGAGAACACTCTGGGAGCGAACCTCATCAGAGTCCTTATGCGCTCCGTCATCAAAAACGGCGGTTATGACGAAAAAAGTTTTTTGGATGATTTTGTACAGTATATGACCTCGGGAACGAACCGCGATCCCTATCTGGAGATCTACCTGCGCGACTGGTTTGAAAACTACTCCAAAGGGATACCTCCGGAGCTGTGTGCAGGAAGTCAAAAGGACAAATGGTCGATCGCCGCGCATGGAGGCATTATCCGTCCGCTTGTGCTTTCTCTGCTCTCAAAGAACTCGTACGAGGGCTTGGGTGTCGCCATAACACATCAAGAACTGACTCACAGGTCTCAAAACATCTCTTCTGCTCTTGGCGTGCTTATACCGTTTTTGACAAAGCTTCTGCACGGTGAAGAACCGATGAAACAGTTGAATGAATATGCAAAACAGATCCCTCTCATCAAGATACACGGAGATGAATTGACAAGGATGTATCATGACCATAAAGGCCCCAGCAACATCCCAAAAGAGCTGATGTGGAAGATACATACCGAATTTTCGGACGAATACCTCGACGAGATCCTCCCCTCCGCCACCGATGAGAGCATGATAACAAAACGTTTTGCCACGGCATGTTATCCCGAACACGGAGTACCTCTGATATTTTATTTCTTATATAAAAACGGTTTTGATTTTAAATCTTCTCTTTTTGACAACGCGAACGCAGGCGGTGACAACGTACACAGAGGAATAATACTCGGTCTTCTCTCAGGCGCTTCTGCAAAAGAGATACCAGAGTCGTTAAAGGAAAGCCTTATAGAGTACAGGACATTAAAAGATGAGATAAACGCTTTTGCAGAATATTGCAAATAAGAGTGATTAAGTATGAAAAAATAGTTTTTGCGCTACACTTTTTATATAAACTTTTTTAATATTTTGCGAGGTGTAGTGTGAAATATTCATTAAATATAAGAGAGGTGACTTACGCCCTCTCGGGAGCGTTGGACTTTGTCGGCATAGACGACACTCTGCACGGCAAAAGAGTGGCATATATGGCAGCTGAACTCGCTAAAGAGCTTTCTTGGGACAAAACACTCATCGACGACATCATCTTTACAGGGATGCTGCATGACTGCGGTGTTTCTTCAACGGATGTTCACACCCATCTCGTCACGGAACTCGACTGGGACAACTCTCAAGTCCACTCCATACGCGGGGAAGGCCTCTTAAAGACGACAAAAACTTACGGCAGATTTTCCACTTACGTAAGATACCACCATACCCATTGGCAAGACCTGCCCGATACGCTCAGCCAACGTGAAAAAGAGGTATCCAACCTTATCTATCTTGTAGACAGGATAGATGCTCTCAACGCTCAGATGAAGAACAGCGGCATAAGATCTATACGCTCTATGCAAGAAACCGTCAACAAATACTCAGGCATTATGTTCTCACCGAAATTAGTAGAAGGTTTTATGACAATATCCGCTCGTGATTCATTCTGGTTTTATCTTGAGAACGAAGCATTGGAAGAGTACTTCTTGGAGTGGATAGAAAAAGGTTTTGACAAAGATCTCTCGTTTGAAGAGATCAAAGAGATATCTCTTATGTTTGCCGCCGTCGTAGATGCGAAAAGCACGTTTACCTCTGAACACTCCATCAGCGTAAGCAGCCTCTCGCGTTATTTAGCCGATCTGTTCGAACTTCCTAAAGAGAGCTGCGAGAAGATAGAGTTGGCTGCCCTGCTGCACGATCTTGGAAAACTAAGAGTCGATGACGCCATATTGGACAAACCTTCAAAACTAAATACCGATGAAAGATTGATAATGAACCGCCACGGATTTGATTCGTTTATCATACTCAGACATATCAAAGGTTTTAAAGAGATAGCCCATTTGGCGTCTCTTCATCATGAAACTCTGGATGCCAAAGGATACCCGTACAATCTCAGTGCATCGGATATTCCCATAGAAGCAAGGATCATAACGGTAGCAGACATATTTCAAGCTCTCATACAAGACAGACCCTACAGAGCAGGACTTGATATGAATGAGGCTTACGATATCCTCTACCGGATGTGCGAAGACGGAAAACTTGATTTTGCCGTTGTAGAGATGTTAAAAGAGCACTTGCAGAGCTGTTATGAAAAAGCCCGCATAAAATATGAGATATTACAGAGTTAAAAACAAGTAGATTAAAGCTATTAAGCCATTTAATGCTAAAATATAACACTTAAACCAAGTATATACGACAAGGCTGAAAATGGTTATACCCTCCGATCTGTTAAAAGACAAGAAAATACTTTTGGGAGTGACGGGTTCTATCGCGATCTACAAATCGCTTGAACTCATCCGTCTGCTTACAAAAGCAGGCGCCGATGTAAGAGTCGTCATGAGCGAAGCTGCCAAAAAATTCGTGACTCCGCTTACATTCGAAGCGCTTTGTACGAACAAAGTGCTCGACGAACAAAGCGAATCATGGTCAAGCGATCATAACCATATTAAAACAACAGAGTGGGCCGATATCTTCGTCATAGCGCCCTGCAGCGCGAACACAATTGCAAAACTGGCTAACGCCGTTGCCGACAACATGCTGCTTCAATGCGCGCTGGCATACCCCTACAAAAAAATAATAGCACCTTCTGCAAACACAAATATGCTTGCAAACCCCATAACACAGGGCAATCTAAAGATGCTCGCCATCGCTAACTATGAAGTGGTGGCAACTCAGACGAAAGAGCTTGCCTGCAAGACCGTCGGGGACGGCGCCATGGCCGAACCTTCCGAGATATTCTGGTATATTGCAAGAGAGATTTTAAAAGAGGATTTTTGGGTAGACAGACGCGTCATAGTGACAGGCGGAGGAACGGTCGAAAAGATAGACGACGTGCGTTATATCTCCAACTTTTCAAGCGGCAAGATGGCAAGCGCGCTTGCAGCTGCGCTCTTTTGCAAAGGTGCGGACGTCAACCTCATAGCCACGAAGTTTGACGCCGATCTGCCAAAAGCCGTACATACCATAGACGTAAGTTCAAGTGAAGAGATGCAGGAGTTCGTAACCGATTCGATACGCATCGCAAAAAAAGGTAAACTCTCAAAACCTTCGCTTGCTTCGGACAAACCGATCGAACTTATACAAAAAGAGCCCTATCTCTTTATGGCTGCCGCCGTCAGCGATTATATCCCGGCATATGCACAAAACGGCAAACTCAAAAAAGAGGCTCTTGGCTCGTCTTGGAGTCTTGAACTAAAACAAAACACCGATATCTTGAAAAACGTAGATAAAGAGGGAATAAAAGTCGTCGGTTTCAAAGCCGAGACAGACGCCGCTCATGCAAAAGAAAATGCGGCTTCGCTTATAACAGACAAAGGAGCAGATGCCGTTTGCCTCAACCTCTTGTCAGACGATAAAAGCTTCGGCACCGATGACAACGAGATAGAGTTCATCACAAAAGAAGGTTCCCTTACGCTTGCACGTACGGACAAACTATCCCTTTCATTTAAAATTCTGGAAAACGCAAAACAGCTATGAGTTTTTCCGTAAGCGACCTTTCCAATATACTTAAACTGGCTTCCTCTTCGCCCGCCGAAGCCAAAGCGCTTATAAAACTGCTCACTATTGACGTGATCAAATCCTTGGGAGAGAGCAAGTATCTCATTCAAACAGCTTCTAAAGAGCTGACGGCAAACAGTGAAAACAAACTGCAAGAGGGTGCAAGATACTGGACGCAGATCGAGGTAAAACAAAACTCGATTCCGATACTTTCAAAGCTTATCAAACATCCCGCCGTTTTAAAACATCTGCAAAATCTTCCTTTGCTCTTTGAAGCAAAAGAGCTGCATAGCATACTGACACATGAAAAGCCGCTTGAAAACATCAAAAACAGACTTCTGGAACATCTCTCGCACGCATCTTCAAAAGAGGAATTTTCCCAGCTTTCCAACCTGCTTCTGTCGGTCTTGCAAAACACGCTGACGATTCCTTTGCAGTATCAGCACTATTTTGGGCTATTTCAAATGAAAAAACGATACAATAAAACTACAAAAAGATCTCAAATAGATTTCTACGCCGCACTTCACAATCTAGGACCGGTCGATGGAACCATAATACTCATAGAAGATGAGATATCCATAGATTTGAACGTAGCGTTTAAAACGACAAAACTTTTTTTGGAAGAGAATTTGAACAATATCAGATATAAAACGAACATACATCTCAAAGAAGATATACAGCCTCTTTATAACCTGCAGACCAACGCTATTTTGGATATAAACGTATGAATAAGGCTTTGCATGTAGCCATCATCATGGACGGAAACGGACGCTGGGCCGAGAGCAAAAAGCAAAAAAGGGTCAAAGGGCACGAACAGGGAGCAAAAGCCGTACGGGAGATAACAAAGTTCTGCGCGACTCACAAAGATATCGAAAGACTCACGCTTTACGCCTTTTCGACCGAAAACTGGAAACGTCCCCGCCTTGAAGTGGAGTTTTTAATGAAACTTCTGGAAAAATACCTGAAAAACGAGCTTGAGGTCTACATCAAAAACAACATCAGATTCGAGCCGATCGGCGATATCAGAGCATTTTCCGCATCGCTTCAAAAACTGATAAAAGAGGTAAAACAAAAAACTGCGCACTGCGACGGGCTTGTTCAAAGCCTGGCTCTAAATTACGGTTCGCATGACGAGATATTACGTGCGGTAAACAAACTCAGACATGAGAAGAAAGATATAACGAACGAGATGTTGTCAAACGCGCTGGACTGCAAACATCAGGTGGATATCATGATAAGAACAGGCGGAGACCAGAGAATATCGAACTTCCTGCTCTGGCAGCTCAGTTATGCCGAACTTTTCTTCACCGACACGCTGTGGCCCGACTTTCATGAGGATGAATTAACAGACATATTAAACGAGTTCGGCAAAAGAGAACGCAGATTCGGAGGGCTTAATTAGTGGAACTTTTTTTAGTATTTATATTCGGTACGCTATTCGGTTCATTTTTAAATGTCGTTATTTTGCGCATACCAAAAGACGAAAGTGTTATGTTTCCCGCATCTCACTGTTTCTCCTGCAATACGCCTTTAAAACCTTGGCACAACATTCCGCTGATCTCATGGATCTTTTTAGGAGGAAAATGCTCGTTTTGCAAAGCGCCCGTCTCCATCCAGTACCCAGCGATCGAATTTTTAAGCGGAATGATATTTTTCATCATCGCCTACAAAATGGGCATTACTCTTTCTTCGACTTTTACGGCACTCGCTTTTTTAGTGCTCCTTGCACTCTCGATGATCGATTTCAAGTACAAGACGGTACCGGACAGTCTCAATCTTTTGGCGCTTTTGCTTGCGGTACTCAGCGCATATTCACTTGATATGCTGATCGTAAATCTTCAAAACGCCCTGCTCTTTGCCGGCGGGTTCACGCTTTTGAGGTTTGCTCTCTCTTACGTACTGACATCAGCTGCCTATAAAAAGGCAAAAAGAAACGATACCCCTTGGACAAAGCATTATCACAGATATCCATTTGTCGAAGCGATGGGTGAAGCCGACATTATGATAGCCGCTACCATGGGTGCGCTTTTGGGACTCAAACTCACCCTTTTTGCCATCTTTTTGGCGGCCGTTTTGGCGCTTCCGGTCATGCTTTTGGTCATGAACCGTTCGGCCGAAGAGCAAAGAGTGCCGTTCATCCCGTTTTTGGCGCTTGCAACGTTCATAACCTATCTTCTCGATTCACAAATCTACAACTATTTGGAAAACCTGTATGCATAAACTCAGACGCTATATCATAAATAATTTTTCTATTCTGTTTTTATCCATATTTTTGCCTCTTTTTGCTATTGCGTCCGTCATATTTATGATAAAGCTCGCGACCTACACGGCGGTAATTCAGCTGACGTTTTTGGAGATGCTAAAGCTTTACGTCTTCGTACTTCCCGAGATACTTTTTTATACCCTTCCCGTTACTTTTTTCATCTCTGCGACCCTGACGCTGTTTCGGCTCTCCAACGATAACGAGATGATAGTCGTCTTTGCACTCGGTATAAAGCCGGGCTTTTTGATAAAGACCTTTCTCAAACCCGCCATACTGCTCTGTCTGCTTTTGGTCTTTGATTTTTTTATCCTCTTTCCGCATGCTACGGTGTTATCGAGTAATTTCATCTCCTACAAAAAGAGCGAAGCCAAGTTTAATATAAAAGCATCCGAGTTCGGAAATAACTTCGGAAACTGGCTTTTATATGTCGGAAAAAATAATGAAGACGGAACTTTCGGAGATGTCTTTTTGTTTAACAAAGAGAAAAATGACGAAATCCTCATAAATGCAAAAAAGGCAGAGGTCATCAACCAAAACGGCATACTAAAGCTCAAGCTTCATAACGGAGAGGGATACAGCTACACCGCAAGCAGCCTTTCACAGATCGATTACGAAACCATGATTATAAACGATATGATGAAAACAGACCTGCACACCTATAGAAAACCTCTTGAATACTGGTTAAGCAAAGACAGAGCGAACAGTAAAAGGCATATGTTCATAACAGACACTCTTTTGAGCCTCTTTCCTATCATATCCCTCTTCTTGGTCATCGCCATCGGTGTCGTACATGTAAGACATCAGAAGGGTTTTGTGTACCTCTATCTTTTTATCAGTATCGTCTTGTATTACGGAGCCACGGTCGGGCTTATAGACGTTATCGGTTTTTACACGATCCCTTTTGTTTTTATAATGTCTTTGGGACTCGGTTACTTCATATATAACAAGAAAATATTGGCAAGATTTTGAAAGTTAAAGCGACCATCTCCTATAACGGTACAAAATTTTACGGCTCGCAGGTTCAAGAGAACAAGATAACCGTGAACGGAACCTTGCAGGAAGTCTTAAAATCGATGGGCGTCGAATCAAAGCTCGAAGCATCTGGAAGAACGGACAGAGGCGTTCATGCGACTGGTCAGGTGGTAGATTTCGAGATTCCGGAATTTTGGAAAGATACGAAGAAGCTTTTAGAGACCATGAACTCCAAACTCCCGCCCTCCATACAAGTAAGAAGAATAGAGATCGCAGGTGATGATTTTCATGCACGCTACGGTGCTTCCAGACGCGTATACAGATATCTTCTCAAAGAGGGACGCTCCAACCCTTTTGAAGATGAATTCGTCACGTTCGTGGACCAACTAAATATAGAAGTTCTTCGCGAAGCAGCAAAACTGTTCGAAGGGACACACGACTTTAAAGAGTTTCATAAAAGAGGAAGCGACAACAAGACCACCGTGCGGACAATATATAAAACATCCGTGTACCGCCACAAGGGCGTAACGGTTTTATATTTTGAAGCAAACGGCTTTCTGCGTTCTCAGATACGATTGATGGTCGCTATGCTGCTTGGCATAAACGAGGGCAGATTCTCTTTAGAAGACCTCAAAAACCGGCTTGAATGCAAAAAAAAGACAGCATTAAAGCCGGCCCCCTCAAACGGGCTGTATCTGGCTAAGATATTTTATTCGTGAGCGTCTCTGCGCTTGTTGAAGTAAGGTATGTACTTTGCCGTCTGGTAAATACCGTGCGCTAATGTCTTCATCCTGTTAAACAGCTCCGGATGCTCTTTGGAATGATCTTTAAGAGGAGTCTGGCTGTCTATTTTGTACAACCCTTCAAACTTGTTCGTGCTTTTATAGTAAAACTCTTTTCCGACCAGACCCAGCGTAGGATCGGCACGGTTGAACATCGTATATGCAAAATGGCTGTCTTTAAACTGCGGATCAAAGACATTGCGTCCCAAAGTCGTAGCCGTGTAATGGATGCCCGCCAATGAAGCGATAGAAGGCAGAGCATCCAGTTCCGACATAACCGTGTCAAAGACCTTATGCTCTTTTATCATAGGCGAGTAGATCACAAACGGTACGCGAAACGATCCCAGTCCCAGATTCGACGTACTTTCTCCCGGCGGCACATGCTGCGAATAGCCGTCTATTCCATGATCTCCCCAAAACACGAAGATCGTATTTTTAAAGTAATCGCTCTTTTCGGCTTCGCGCATAAAAAGACCCACCGAATAATCTAAGAATCTAAAAGAATTATACTCTTCAAGGGACGCAAATCCATATTTTTTTACCTCTTTAAGAGGTACGTCAGTACGGATTTTGAAACCATGCTCGTTATCCGGAATCGTATATGGTCTGTGGTTGCCCGATGTCTGGATGACCGCAACAAACGGCTCTTTCTCTTTTACCAGTACTTTGTTGGCTTCTATCGCCAGATCCGCATCGGATATTCCCCATACGTCTGTACGCGGTGCACTGTATCTTTCTTCCTCGTAAAGATCGAGGTTGTCCATGGATTCATTAAGCATCCCGCGTATATTTCCCCATGACGCTGAGCCGCCTATAAAATAAAGCTTTCTGTATCCTTTAAAATCCTCCAAGATACTGTGCTGATTAACTATGAGCGGATTACGGCTTGACGTTCCGTGAAGCTCCGTATCGGGAAGAGATGTGAGCAGAGCATAGACGCTTCTTGCAGTTCCTACGGTAGGAGTGAAATAGTTTTTAAAATACCATCCTTTGTCTGCATATTTTTTCAAATAAGGAGAAGGATTGATAGGATTCCCCGATACGCTGGATTTATAAGACGCAAAAGACTCCATCAAGACGATGACGACGTTTGGTTTGCCGCCTACCGGATTGATTGGATTTGCCTGACGTTTAAAATAAAGTTTCTCTTTATCTTTATGCACGACGCCGAGATAATCCGCCATCACGTCGTAATAACTTCTGACCTTATTTACATCATAAGAGATACGGCCGTTTTTCCAAGTATCAAAAAAGTAATGGATCGGATTATACGTAAGCTGCGCGGCAAACGGATGTTTTGAAAAAGATGCATCCGACCAGCGAAGCGGGTACTGGTTCAGTTTTCCCCATCCCATGGCAAAAAGTATGAAAAAACTAACAAAACCTACGATGATCTTCATCATAATAGAATAATGAACATTCTCTTTTTTTTCTATGGAGGTAAAAAGTTTGCCGACAAGCCATGCAAACACGCTTACAAGCAGAATAAAGCCGATATTTATCCATATGACATGGTAGCTTTCCCAGACCATTTCCATAGCCGTATCGAAATCTTCCAAAAGTCTTACGGCCGTAAAATCAAGTCTGCTTCCCAGATAAGAGTAAAAACCGAAATCTACTGCGTAAAAGAACATATATACGGCAAAAATGATCGTAAGATAGGTGATCCAAAAATATTTTGCCACTCTGTTTTTAAAAGGGGAAAGATACGGGATCCATCCTAAAAAGAACAAAGGCGCGGCCATGATCACTACCATTCTAAGATCGAATCTGCTTCCAAGCCACAGCGACATCCAAAAGTCATACGATGACAGAGGAGAAAGAGGATCTGTGAAATAAAAATAAAATATCAGTCTCAAAACTGATAAAAAAAGTGTCGTTGAAACTATATAGACGGCTAAAAAACGAAGGAGATGGGGAAGTCTGAACACGCAATAAACCTTGAAATAATTTATATTATTGTATCAAGTTATAGTTAATAACTAAGTAATACATCAACTATTTTTGTTATAATTCCAAAAAAATTTTAGATCATCAGCGGAGAGTGTTTTGGAAAATTTAAGTTATTATGAAATATTAGAGATAGACCAAAATGCAGACAAATCTGTAATTAAAAAAGCCTACAGAAGGCTTGCCAAAGAGTACCACCCCGACAAGAATCAGGGTGACAAAGAGGCAGAAATAAAATTTAAATTTATAAATGAAGCCTATCAAGTGCTAAGCGACGATAAACAAAGATCCATCTACGACAGATACGGCAAAGAGGGGCTTCAAGGAATGGGCACAGGCCGTTCGTCGTCTGGGATGGGCGGTTTTGAGGATCTGGGCAGTATATTTGAAGAGATGTTCGGCGGTTTTGGAGGCGGCGGATCCAGACGTTCTCGCGCAGATATGGACAAGTTCCCTCTTGATATGAACGTCGACATGAGCATCAGTTTTAATGAAGCGGTATTCGGCTGCGAAAAAGAGATAAACTACAAATACAAAAAATCATGCCAAAGCTGTAAAGGTACGGGAGCAAAAGACGGTAAACTCTCTACCTGCGGCCAATGTCAGGGAAAAGGACAGGTCTATATCCGTCAAGGTTTTATGACGTTCTCCCAGACATGTCCCGTCTGTCACGGCGAGGGAAGCATGCCCTCTGAAAAATGCGGTGACTGCCGCGGCAGCGGATACACCGAAGTTAAAGAGAGCGTAACGATCAATGTGCCAAAAGGGATAGATTCGGGCAACAGACTCAGAGTCGGCGGACGCGGTAACATAGGCAAGAACGGCCACCGCGGCGACCTCTATGTGACCTTCAGCGTACAGGCGGACAAACATTTCATTAGAAGCGAAAACGATGTTTATATCGAGATTCCGGTATTTTTCACTCAGGCGATAACGGGAGAAGAGATAACCATCCCTTCACTCACGGGAGAACTGAAACTTCAACTGGATGTCGGTACACGCGACAAACAGCAGTTCAAATTTAGAAAAGAGGGGATCGACGATGTCCACGGTCATGGCAAAGGCGATCTGATCGCTCAGGTGAACATTACCTATCCCAAAAAGCTCAACGACGAGCAGAGACAGCTTCTTGCAAAACTGCAAGAGTCTTTCGGCATAGAATCGAAACCACACGAAAGCGTTTTGGATTCTGCCATAGATAAAATGAAAAGCTGGTTCAAATAGGCTTTTTGCTCTTTATTTGACCTCTATTTTTTTAGCATCAGAGGATTTTGCCAATTTCGGAATAACGACCTCGAGCTCACCGTTTTCGGTAGAGGCGTTGATATTTTCGGCATCGGCATCTTTTGGAAGTGTGAAACTTCTTTGAAACTTGCCATAGCTGCTCTCGCATCTGTAATAATCGTCTTTATCAACTTCGTTTTTGTATTTTCTCTCTCCCGATATCGTTAGTACGTTATCTTTGACATCGATCGAAATATCCTCTTTTTTAACACCGGGAAGATCGACTTCTACGTGGTAGGCGAACTCACCTTCTCGGGTATTGACCACCGGAACAAAACTTGACAGAGAGCCTTCCGGTGAAAGAGAAGGGAAGCTCATAGACATCTTTTTTTCTAAATTGCGCAGCTCTTGAAACGGATCGAACTTAGTAAGAAACATTTTGACTCCTTTTTTATTGATATAATGATATCTTATAACTATATATCTTAATCAATATTTATAAAAAAGCATTAATGAAGGTGTCAACCAAGAGAGATGCTCATCTCGTATATCCATTTTTGAAGCGGAGCCATCGCTTCGTAGTCCTTATAAAGAGTATCTATGAGTTTGCTACCCTCCTCTATCAAATGAGGGTCATATCTTTTATATGCAGCCATCTCTTTATAAAGCGAAAGTTCTGCGTTTGGCATCTCTTTTTTAAAACCGACGGGATATCTTTTCATAGATGGCGGCATGATCTCATACCCCTGCTTTTTCAGGTCTTGTAATATTCCCGCCAGTTCCTCTCTGTGTTGTTCGTTTTTTATATAATGACGGTAAGCTTCCAGTATCTCTTTTTCAAACCATCGTATGCCGACCGCCACGAAAAGCTCGTCTATACCGTAATGCATATAAAAACTGCTGCTTTGCAGACGTTTCTTATTTCCCTGCCAAAAGATATAGCCTATACGGGTTTTAATGGGGTCGCTCAAGGCCGTTTTATTTCTCCGGCTGTCTTTATATATGCGAAAGAGAGAACCGTTGATTTTGGGAACGGCGTTGATAGTAGGCTCAATTGCCATCAGGTGTTCGCCCATCTCGATGACAAAATCGCGAGAAGGTTCGAGTATAATCTTCTCGTATCGTGATTTTTGCGTTAAGAACCACTCTTTGTTGTTATTTTTAGAAATATCTTTCAAAAAAGGGATCACCTCTTTTGAAAATCCGCCAAACTCCATTTTACGCTACTTTACGGCCAATTTTCTGTTTTTAAAGGCAAGAGCTATAAGAGCGAAGATGATGATATACGTTACAGGCACAAAACCGGGGATCGGTACGGGATCGCCCTTTGCGTATGAATGCATACCCGCAAGATAGTAGTTTACGCCGAAATACGTCATGATAACCGACGTAAACGCCAGCAGGGATATGACACTGTAATTAAAAGGCGTATACAGCGATTTAATAAATCTAAGGTGTACGACGACCGCATAGACTAAAATAGTAACCAAGGCCCATGTCTCTTTTGGATCCCATCCCCAGTAGCGCCCCCAGCTCTCGTTCGCCCAGACGCCGCCTAAAAAGTTCCCTGTAGTAAGCATCGCAAGCCCTATAAGAAGACTCATCTCGTTTATGGCGTTGAGCTCGATAATGGAACTGCTGATACGTTTGTCGTTGTGTTTATTTTTTACGACAAAAAGAATGATCGTAATAAAGCCCAAAAGTGCTCCAAGTCCCAAGAAACCGTAACTTGCGGTGATCATGGAGACGTGGATACTCAACCAGTACGACTGAAGCACCGGTACAAGGTTAGTGACTTTCGGATCCATCCAGTTAAGATGCGCAACAAACAGGATCAATCCCGCCAGAATAGATGTCGAAGCAAGAGTGATCGGTGAATGTTTAGAGAAGATAAATCCTGCAAGCACCGTCGCCCATGCAATATAGACCATGGATTCAAAACCGTTCGACCAAGGCGCATGTCCCGAAATATACCATCTCACGGCAAGCCCCATGGTATGCGCAATAAAGAAGGCTATAAGCAGGAACATTGCGGATTTGCTATATATGTCTATCTTAAACGAAGGTCTGAGTATCTTTACAAAAGAGAGCGCTAAAAGCACGAAACCGACAAGGAAGTAAAGAGGCCAAAGCTTTTCAAAGACATACGAGTGGTTGTAAGCTATCTCCAAAGATATTTTTTTATCTTCTGGATAGACCGCCGCACCGTAAAAACGCTGATATTTTTCTATTCTCGTCAACGCCTTATCGGCTTTTGTCCAGTCACCGGTTTTTAAAGCTTTATCGACATTGGAAAAATAATCGATTGCGATGTTTCTGATGTTTAAAGAGATCGTTTTGTCAAAGGTTTGCAGAGCATCGACCGTCGCAAACCACTTATGGTTAATATCGTTTGGTTTCGGCCATATCTTGACAATAGCGCCCGAATAGACCATATACGCGACGTTTACGCGTTCGTCCACGGCTAAAACCGCTTTATCGAAATTATCTCTGTTATTAGGTGCTTTGCGGATCGCTTCATCGGCATATTTTTCAAGTTTGTATCCTTGCAAGTCGTTAGGAGCCTGAAAGAACTGCGAAAAGGAAGCGTATCTTTCGCTTTTAGGGATACCGAGGATCTTATTGATCTCTTTGTTCGACGTATTGATCATCTTGATCTCGCGCCACGCGTCCGGACGTATCATCATCCCGAGTATGACCTGGTTTGCATCAAGCCCCAGTATGGAGTTTCCTCTATGTATCTTGTTTAATATCTCGGTTGCCAGCGTATCAAACGGTTTCATACGTCCGCTGCTGTCTTGTACGACTATCCTGCTGAACTTGTCCGCATGCCCTTTGTCAAAAGACTTTATCGTCTTAATGATAGGGTTTAGTTCCTCGGCATACGAGTTGCTATAGGTAAATACAGCCGCCAGTGCCAATAGTGCCGCTACGGTTCTGCTCGCGCTTATCTCTTTTGCTTTTTTGGAGAGTTTCGCAAATCTGCCGTTTGACATGAACAGAGAACCGAACATTCCTACGGCAAGCATCAAATATCCTATATACGTTATGATCGTACCTGGATCGTTATTGACCGAGAGTATGGTCCCTTTTTCATCCTGATCGTAAGAGGACTGGAAAAATCTGTATCCGCGGTGATCGAGGATATGGTTCATATAGATGCGGTAAGGTTCTTGCAGGTTCTGCTCCTTGTCTATCAGTGTTACCTCGCTTGCGTACGATGCGGGAGACATCGAGCCAGGATAGCGTTCAAGCTGAAAATCGTTGAGTTTTATACCAAACGGCAGATTGATGATCTTTGCTCCGTAATTGATCGAGAGCTTTACGCCGTCCACAAGAACGCTTGAATCGTCCCCGATATCACCCGAACGGCCGTATACCAAGACCGTTTTTTTCTCTTTTGCGTCACCGACCTCAAAGCGCAAAGCGTCTATGCCCGGATTTCTGGCTTTTGCATTCGGATTGCGAACGATCTTTTTCACAGCCGAAGGATAAAACTCGCGCAGCACGAAGTTCGTATTGTTATATGAATGAAGGATGCGGGTCACGAGCTCCTCTTTCGAATTTGCTTTAAGTGTTCCGCCGCTTTTGTCGTCCATCTTAAGATATGTCAGATCCATTTGATGGTTTATGTAGATTTTTTTGTTATCGACAAATATCTCTATCACGGGCTTGTCAAATTTTTTGCCCGAGCCGAAATCCAGAACCAGATCGCCCGTTTCAAAAAACTCTCCCTGTGAAAGCTGAACGCTCTGCCCCCGTCCGTTTAAAGTGACCATCATGCTTGCGGTCGGTTTTCCGTTTTTATCCTCGACAAGCTGTATGACGGCATCGGGAATATATTCTGCAAGTTTTACATGCATCTCTTTGGCACCGATCTTGATATTCTGGTTATAACTGTTGGATGCGTTTTTAGAGAGATAAAGTTTTTTGAAACTTTCTACGGTATTAGTACCGTCGGTCGCTTTGACGTTTAGATAAGGTTCCGAACTTGTCATAACCGAAGAAGTTTGCCCTTCTCGTATATGCATCATCCCTTCAAAACCCATATAGCGCGTGACTGCAGCGCCTAAGAGGATCACAAAGAATGCGACATGGAATACAAAAATAAGTGTTTTCTTTCGTGCGTACATCTTAAAGTTTATAATATTTAAGAAGAGGTTGACGGCCAGCAGTCCCAAAAGGATCTCAAACCATCTTGCGTTATATATATCGGCTTTTGCCGTCATAGTACCGAAATCATTCTCTACGATGGTCGCGTATCCGATAGAAAATGCAAAAATGAGCATCAAAACAGCCGCTGTTTTCATCGAGCCCATAAATGACAATATTTTTTTCATTATTACACCTTTTATATTTGACTCTGTATTGTAATAAAACATAGTAAACACAGAGATAAAAAAACCTATCTTACCTGCTTATTTCAGCTCTCCCCAGTTATCTCCGATGTTTAAAGAGGCTTTGAGAGGAATCTTAAGTTCATATATCTCTTCCATAATTTTTTTGAATCTGAGCCCGAGTTCCTCTGCCGCATCTTCATCAATCTCAAATATCAGTTCATCGTGAATCTGCAAGAGCATCTTTGCTCCGAGATCTTCAGCCCGTATGATCTCGTCGATCTTGTTCATGGAAAGTTTTATAAGGTCCGACACGCTGCCTTGGAACTTTGTGTTCACGCTTTCTCTTTCATATGCGGCTTTTAGCATCGGCGTCGCTTTTGCATAGTCAAAATAGCGTCTGCGGCGAAGCAGTGTTTCGACATAGCCCTTCTCTTTGCTCTCTTCGATGATATAGTTGAAATATTCTTTTACGTTATGAAATTTCTCAAAATATTTCGTAATGATATCTTTTGCTTCTTTCGTGCTAATGTTGAGGGTATCTGAAAGCTTTTTTTGCCCCATGCCGTATAAAAGCCCGAAGTTCACTGTCTTGGCGATGTTCCTCTTGCCTGCTGCCTCCTCTTCTCCAAAAAGCACTATCGCCGTTTGAAGGTGAATATCCTTATCCTCTTTAAACGCGTCTACCAACACCTCGTCTTCGCTAAAATGCGCAAGAAGCCTAAGCTCGATCTGCGAGTAGTCTATCCCGACAAGTTTTTTACCTTTTGGCGCCGTAAAACCTCTGCGTATCTTTACTCCCAGATCGCTTCTTACCGGAATATTCTGGAGATTCGGATTTTTTGAGCTCAGACGCCCCGTTGCCGTTCCCGTCTGAACGAAAGAGGTATGCACTCTGCCGTCTGCACTCTCCTGCGAAAGTTTCAAAAGCGGCTCGATATATGTCGAATAGAGTTTATGCACCTCCCTGTAATCGAGTATATATCTTATGATCTCATGCTCGCCGATAAGAGCGCTTAAGACCTTTTCATCAGTCGAATACCCCGTCTTTGTTTTTTTCCCAGAAGGCAGCCCGAGCGTTTCAAATAAAACCGTACCGAGCTGCTGAGGAGAGTTAAGATTGAACTCACATCCGGCGGCGGCGTAGATATCTTTTGTAAGAGAAGCAAGCCTCAGCTTCACCTCTTGCAAAAAAAGAGTCAAAAATCCGTCATCGACTGTGATACCGTTTTGCTCCATCCTTAAAAGCGTGGATATAAAGGGATATTCTACGTTTGAAGCCTCCTCTAAAAGATACTCCGTCGAGTTGTGTTTAAACTTTTGAACAAGCAGATTGTAAAGCCGAAGCGTGATCAAAGCATCTTCTGCGGCATATCTGCAGGCATCTTCGACCTCGACAGAAGCAAATGTTTCTCCTTTTTTTACCGTATCCTTAAACGAGATCATAGTATGATTTAACATCGTTTTGGAGAGGTGATCGAGCGAGAGTTTGCCTTCGGGATCATGCAGCCATGCAAGTATCATGCTGTCTCCGTAGATATCAAGATCCTCTCTTAAGAATTTTGTCACAAAATGAAGATCGAACTTGATGTTATGCCCTACCACTCTGCAGGCAAATATTTTTTTGATAGCCTCTTTTGCATCCTCTGCGTCTATCTGCCGGGGAACTCCCAGATACGAATGGGCAAGAGGCACGTAAAACGCCTGTTTTGCATCAAAACAGAAGCTGAACCCGACAAGCGTGTCTTTATAGGGATCGAGCCCTGTGGTTTCCGTGTCAAAAGCTACGGTATCTTCGGTTTTTAAAGCCGCTAAAACACTTTTTAATGCTTCAGCGTTCGTTATAAGAGTCGTTTTGAAATCTTCGAGTTTTGGCTCCTTGATAGTTTCATAAACCACTTCTACTCCGTTTTTGGTAGTACCTGTTTTTTGCTCCTCCATAACCCCTTTTGCATGGAGCGATCTTAAAATGGCATTCATCTCATAATGCACAAGTTCGTCATAGATAGGAATAAAAGGATTTTCATAATGCATCTCGTACTCGTCAAAATCAAACTCGTCAAAGACATCTTTTCTCAGTGTAACGAGCCTTTTAGACATAAAAGCATTCTCTTTGTTTTCGATCAGTTTTTTTTGAACTCCCGCGGGAGTGACATCGTCTATGTTTTCGTAGATATTTTCAAGTGTTTTGTAGGTCGAGATAAGTTTTTGGGCAGTCACCTTTCCTATCCCCTTTACACCGGGGATATTGTCCGCACTGTCGCCAAGAAGCGATTGAAAATCGATAAACTGTCCGGGAGTGACGCCGTACTTTTGCATACACTCCGCTTCGTTTATCGTTTTTCTTTTGATGGCATCGACCAATACTACCTTATCGTCGTCTATAAGCTGGTAAAGATCTTTGTCATGGGAAACTATCTTTACGTTATACCCTTTTTTTACGGCTATGCTCGCGACGGTAGCGATCATATCATCGGCTTCATACCCCGTCATGCCAAGAGTACGAAAACCCATCTTGTCTATCCACTCTATCGCCACGGGAAGCTGCAAGGTCAGCTCGTGCGGAGGCGCACTGCGGTTTGCTTTGTAGTTCGGATCTATCTCGTTTCTAAACGTATCGCCTTTTGAGTCTATCGCAAACACCAAATAATCGCTGCTATGCTCTTTTTGCAAAGAGGAGATGAAATTGACAAAACCCGTTAAAAGTCCCGTCGGAAATCCTTCTTTGTTGCTAAGATGCTGCGGAAGCGCATAAAAACTTCTAAAAAAGAATCCGAAAGTATCTATTATGGTTACTGTTTTTGACATAAAATATCCTATAAACAAATCTAAACAGAAGTATATCCAATCTTAATTTATCTATATTTAATCTATTGAAGATAAAATATGAGGTCACGTCGTTCATATAAATTTGACTAATAACAACCGGGATCTGAATTTGAAAACTTACAACACATACTATACGACCCTGCATGATTTTGAACAGTTTTTGGATGTCAGAGACATTGAAGACGGCGAAAATCTGCTTATTCAGATATTTACGGCAAAAAACGACGAAAAAAGTATAGCCGCTCTTTTAGATGAGATCGTTTCACTGCTTCCAAGCGCATCCGTCATAGGAGCCACAACGGACGGAGAGATATGTAACGGTACGGTGAGTACGGAAAAAACCGTCGTCTCCTTAAGCGTCTTTGAAAAAACAAAACTCAAGACAGCACTTGTCGAAAACTGCGTCGACAGCGAAGATACGGGTAGAAAATTAGCCAAAGAGCTTATAGATCAAAACACTAAACTCCTTATAACTTTTTCAGAGGGAATAACCTGTAACGGCGAAGAGTACTTAAAAGGCATCTCGTCGGTAAGCAGCGAAGTGATCGTTGCAGGAGGAATGGCAGGAGATAACGCCAAATTTAAAACGACCTATGTTTTTACACAAAACGGCATCACGTCAAACGGTGCCGTCGGCGCCGCTCTTTCCAATCATGTGCTTCAAGTCCATACCGACTACAACTTTAACTGGCTTAGCATCGGCAAGAATATGACCGTAACAAAAGCCAAAAGGAACAGGGTTTACACCATCGACGGTATTCCTGCTTACGATATATATAAAAGATATCTGGGTAAAGAGACTGCCGACGAACTTCCCGTCTTGGGAGTAGAATACCCCATGATAGTTAAAAGAAACGGTATAAAAGTCGCAAGAGCCGTTTTAAGAAGACACAGGGACCGCTCTTTGTCTTTTGCGGGCAATCTCAACCGCGGAGATATCGTTACTTTCGGATACGGAGACGTTGAGAGCATACTAAACAACTCTATACTCTCCGAACACAACCTGCAAAACAAATCCATAGAATCCATCTTCATCTACTCCTGTATGGCTAGACGAAGATTCATGCCCGATTTCATTCAACAGGAGATAGAACCCTTAAACGAGATCACAGGATGCTCCGGTTTTTTTACGTACGGCGAATTTTTCAGCACAAAAAAAAGAAAAGAGCTCCTAAACCAGAGTATGACCATTCTAACGCTTAGCGAATCAAAAAATGTCAATATTAAAAAAACATTGCTTTCCAACAGAGAGATAAAGTTAAACACTTATCAAAAATCGATAAAGACCCTCTCTCACATACTCAATGTCACGACGAACGAACTGCATAAAAGAAACAAAAAGCTCGAAAAATTCTCAAAAGAGATACTTGCCAGAGAGGAATCTCTCAATCTTGCTCAAAAGATAGGACACTTCGGAAGCTGGGAAGTCGATCTTAAAACAGGAAATTCCATTCTCTCAAAAGAGAGTTACAGGATGTACAAGATCGACTTCAACGAGACGCATGCGACCATTAAAACATTTTTAAACAGAGTCGTCGAAGAGGATAAACCTCTGGCTTTAAAAACGCTCGAAGAGCTCAAAGACGGAACGATAAAGAGTATCGAGCTCAGGATAAGAAGAGCCGATGACATGATCATCCATGTACTTTTAAACGGCAAAATGATCTTTAGCGATAAAGGCGCACCCATCAAAATAGTCGGAACGACACTGGATATAACGGAGCTGGTCGATACAAAGAAAAAACTCGAAGAACAGACAAAACTTCTCAATTTTCAAGCTTATTACGACAGTCTTACCAAGCTTCCAAACCGTGCTTTGTTCAACGACAGACTCGAACAAACGATAGCCAACTCAAAACGCAACGATCAGATATTTGCACTTTTGTTTATAGATCTGGATAATTTTAAAGAGATAAACGACACTCTGGGGCATCACATAGGGGACAAGGTCTTGCAAATAGTCTCCAAACGTCTTTCGACCTGTGTGAGGATCGATGATTCACTTTCCCGTTTGGGCGGCGACGAATTTACCGTGATCATACATAATCTAAAGAATCCCGAAGCAGTGGCGGAAGTAGCGCAAAAGCTTTTAGATATGATAAAGTCAAAGATCACAGTGGACAATAACGAGCTTTATCTTTCAGCCAGTATCGGTATCAGCATCTTCCCTAAAGACGCCTCAAACAGCAGCGATCTCATTAAATTTTCCGACAGTGCGATGTATAAGGCAAAAGAGAAAGGAAAGAACAACTATCAGTTTTATTCGGCGGATATGACACAGATAGCATTTGAAAAGATTTTGATGCAGACCAGCCTCCATGTCGCGGTTAACAAAAAAGAGTTTGTTGTCTATTATCAGCCGCAGGTCGATACCAGGAATGAGTTCATAACGGGTGTCGAAGCTCTTGTGAGATGGGATCACCCGACAATGGGTATCATACCTCCTGACAAATTCATCCCTTTAGCCGAAGAGATCGGCTTTATCGTGTCTTTGGACAAATACGTCATAAGACAGGCTATGTCGGATTTTGCGGACTGGAACAAAAAAGGGCTCTCTCCCGGCATTCTCTCTCTCAATCTTTCCACAAAACTTCTCAACAGCGAACATTTCATAGACGATCTGAAATATATCATAAAAGAGACGGGATTTAATGTCAAACAGCTTGAGTTAGAGATCACCGAAAGCCAGATGATGCAAGATCCTCTTAGTTCCATACAGAAATTACAGACGTTAAGTGACATGGGCATAACGATAGCAATCGACGATTTTGGCACGGGATACTCCTCTTTGGCGTATCTCAAACGTCTGCCCGTCGATAAACTGAAGATAGATAAATCATTCGTAGACGATCTTCCAAACGATGAAGAGGACTGTGCTATTTCAAAAGCCATCATCGCACTTGCAAAAAGCCTGAACCTGAAGATCGTCGCAGAAGGTGTCGAGAGAAAAGAGCAAAAAGAGTTTTTACTTGAAAACGGATGCGATCTCATTCAAGGCTACTATTACTCCAAACCTCTTCCAAAAAAGGATGTGGAAGTTCTTTTCAAAGCGCCCTTTTTCTATAAAGCATATAGCCTGTAAATCTACGGTGTTATCTGTCTTTCGACCTTTAAGCGGTTTTGATCGGAAGCTTCAAGCATATCATCGATACAATCTTCTAAAAGCTCATGGTCATACCCTGCATCGCTGGCTTTTTTCAGACCAATATTTATGGACATCTCACTTAAAGGGTTGTTAACGGGAATTATCGTTTTTACTATATTTAATGCGGTAGAATACTCGGCAAGTTCCGGCGGCGCCAGATGAGGAAAGTCAGAATAGCGTATCATATCGACAAAATCCGTATCGAACTCCCAATGTTCAAAGATTGCAGCGGTAACGGTAGCCGTTGTTTCATCCACGTAAGATTTTTCGACCGTGGCTATATTGTGTGTCATCTCTATCTCCGACTTAAAGGTCATAACCTCGTCATGCTGTATGATATAGCTTGCGATAAGTATCTTTCCCGTTTCCTGCAGCAGCGATGCCAAAAAAAGCTTATCCGCTTTTTCCTTGTCTATTTTTTTATACCAGCTGTAGATAAGAGCTGCCTGCTTTGAAGAGACTTCCGCAAACTTTTCCGATGTCGTAGCGTATGGCTCCATATCTACATTTAAGAGTTTTCTGACGGAGTTGCTTAAAATAATGGAGCGTGTCATGCTCATACCAAACAAAGAAACTGCCTGAGAAACGCTTTTGATGTCCTTTTTAAAACTGTATAACGGCGAGTTTGCGGCTTTTAGCAGGTTTGCGATGATCATAGGGTCGTCTTCGATCACTTTGACCAAATCAGCAATAGAACTCTCGGGATCAAGGAATATCTTTTGTATCTGAGTAATGGTCTTTGGAAGCGGTGGAAGCGATTTTATACTTTCAAGTATAGAGATTTTCATCAAACTGCCTTACGTGTTTTTGTACTTATTATATAATAACTTAGTTTAGATCTCTCCTAAATCGAATATGAAAATGGCTGATATGACTGATCTATATCAGAAAGCTTTAAGGAAAAAAGCTCTTGAACCCTCTTTTGGATATCCAGCCAAAAAGATTCCAAAATGATACTTGAACCCACATTTTTGTCCATCTCGAAGATAGAGCCTTCAAGAGATTCTATGATTTCCAAAACCGTTATCTCGTAAGCCGGACGGGAAAGTTTATAGCCTCCGTTAGAGCCTCTTACACTTATGAGCAATCCTGCTTTTCTCAGCTGTGAAAGCAGCTGTTCGAGATAACTGTGAGAAAGAGATGTCATCGCCGCTATCTCTCTTACCTGCATGGTTCTGCCATTTATCGAATGAGAAAGTACATGCATGGCTGCCAAGCCGTACAAACCTTTTGAACTGACACCTATCATAGTTCACTCCATAAAATCGGGATATATCTTTTTGATCACAAAGTAGACCTTGCAACCGATGCAGTAGCCAAAAAACGTTTCCAGCAGACCGCATAGTAAAAAAACCGCCGTCGTAACAAAGAGCAGTATATCCAACCTTAAATGATACTCCGCTATGAGCAGCAGCATAAAAAACAACCCGAATCCCGCCGCCAATCTTTTAGCTCCGGCATCGGCCATATATGTTTTTAAAGAAAAAACTTTTTTTGTCGCAATAGACAATTGATAGATCAAGCTGTATTGTTTCAAAAAGTAAAGACGCATCAAAAAATCCATAGCTGCAAAATATATAAAAAAAATCTGTGATGTCGTCAAAAACAAAACAACGAATAATAAAATATAAACACTGCTTACTCTTGTAACAGTGGCATCAATCTGTTTAAAAATTATAGGACATGTACTTGTCATCATATTGCCTTTTAACGCTTTATTTGCGTAATAATAATCGTTTTTCAGACGATACACAAGTATTCCTAGTGAATTACTACGGATTAAAACGATAGAAACTTATTGCATAAATTATATTTATATGTGATTATTAGTAGATATAATATAGCGGATTGCGTCATTGTGTAAAATAGGAATTATTTTATCTTATTATCATAAACTATCTAATATAATTATAAGTATTATATGTTAAGATTATAACTATAAATTCCAGAAGGAGAATTGATGAAAAAAATTGTAGGCGTTTTATCTGCCGCAATGATTTTATATGCAAATGGTATCAATTATTCAGATTCACCGTCTCTAGAGCAAGCGATAGAAATGGTAAAATCAGATAATCTAGAGGTAAAGGCGGCGCGGTTTGACGAACAGATCGCAACTGAAGATGCAGATATTGCAAACAGCTATAATTACGGAAGCTTGAATTTCATGCAAGATGTAGCAAGAAGTAACGACGCAGGTAATGTTTTCGGATTCAAACTGACATCAAGAGAAGCAACGTTTGGAGATTTCGGTGCACAGGAGTTTATGACTAATTTTATGGCAGGACATCCTGATTATGTTACACCTCCTCATGATTTGAACTATCCCGAAGACAGAAGTTTCTTCCAGAGCAAACTCAAATATGAAGTGGCAATATTCACGGGCTTCAAGCTTTCGAGCTACCAAAATATCTCTGAAGCTATGAAAAAGATGAAAACGCTTGACAAAGACAAGCTTTTGAACGAAAAAATATATCAGATCAGAAAAAGCTACTATGATATGGCTCTTTTAAAATATACGGTAGAGAATTTAAATATAATTTTGAACAATATAAACACTTTAGAAGATATGACAAAGAACATGATAAAAGAGGGATATGCAAAAAATGTCGACCTTTTGGAAGTTCAAGCAAAAAAAGGCAACGTGACTCGTCTTGTCAATCAGATGACTTCAAACGAAAAACTTTTGTACCACTATCTGAGCTTTTTGCTAAATCGTGATATAACATCTATCAAAACCCCCGATCAGGACATTAAAATGCCTTCGATCAACAACGACGACATTATTGCAAACAACTTAGATATCAAAAGAGCGACGACCGGTCTGGAGATAAGAAAAAATATGGTCAGTGCGGAACAATCGGCTTATTATCCAACCATCGGAGCTTTTGCCGAAATGTCTACGGCTGATGATACTTTTTTAGGCGATGCTGACAAACATAAAGCTTACACAGTAGGTGCAAGACTTACATGGAACATATTTAACGGCGGAAAAGACTCTGCATCCGTGCAAAAAGCACGAATTGAAAGACTAAAAACTCAAACACAGGTCGAACTTGCAAAAAAAGGGATACTTCTTCAAGTTGCAAAGATCAAAACACAAATACAATCTTATGACGACGATATAGCTTCTTTAAAACAAGAGCTGAAACTTGCGGACCAGATATATAAAAACTATGAAGCAAGATACCGCGAGCAGCTTGCGTCTATGAGCGATGTGATCATAAAACAATCGCAGCAGATTGAAAAGATACTAAAACTACAAGAGGCGAGAAACAAAAGAAACGAGCGTATCTTTGCCTTAGAAAACATATCAAACGGAGATAGATAATGAAAAAAATTATAGCTATGGTGCTTCTTAGTTCAGCACTTTTTGCTGAGGCGATGACACTTTCGGGGAGTGTTATTTCAGATAATCAAAAAATGATTACAAGTCGTTTTATGGGGTTTGTTACACAGGTAAACGTGTCAGAAGGGGAAAAAGTAAAAAAAGGACAGCTGCTTTACACGATCGACTCAAAAGAGATCGATTCTGCACTTAATCAGGTCGAACTCGGTATATCTCAAGCGCAGTTGTCACTGCAGATGTACCAAAACCAATATGAGAACGTAAAACTGAACCTAGAGCGTCATAAACGCCTTTTGGAAAAAGACATGGTTTCAAAATACGATGTCGAGAATCTTGCTCTTGCGGCCAAAAACCTTAAAGATATGATATCTATCGCAACCAAACAGGTGGAACAGGCACAAGCACGCCTTGCAGAAGTTAAGAACCAGTATCAATACTTAAACATAAAAGCTCCTAACAACGGTGTCGTCATAGCCAAGAACATAAAGGTAGGTGAGATGGCGATGCCAGGTATGCCTGCAGTCGTACTTTCGGATCTTACAGACCTGAAAATATCCGTAGAGATAGCAGAAAGCGATCTGAAAAAGTTTCCTTACGGCAAAAGGGTAAAAGTAGAGATACCTTCGACGGGAATCGTCACAACGGGTAAAGTAACGGCTATCATACCTAATTCAAATCCTATGACACACTCATTTAAGATCAAAGTATCGTTTAAGAACAACAATGGTGTCGTATATCCCGGTATGTACGCGACCATTACTGCTGAGTAAGGGTAAAGATTATGAAACATCAACCATACGAACCTAAAGATGTAGCAGGTAAATTAGCCAAGACGTTCATACAGAACCCTCTTACTATGGTACTTGGCATATTTTTACTTGCACTGGGCTATATATCTTTGGAGATCATGCCCCGTGAAGAAAACCCGCAGATGGTCGTCAGCGGGTCGACGGTCATCGTTGCCCTTCCCGGTGCAACGGCGGCAGAAGTCGAACGTGTCATAGTGAAACCTCTGGAGAGAAAGCTCAAAGAGGTAAAAGGTGTCGAACATATTTACGGCACGGCTATGGATAACGTAGGGATCGTCAATGCGGCGTTTTTTATCGGAGAGAAAAAAGAGGATTCGAATCTAAAAGTCTACGACAAGATAATGCAAAACTCCGACATGTTTCCAAAAGGAGCTATGAACCCTATTATCAAGCCGCTCGATATCGATGTCGACATCCCTATCGTGTCCGTTGCGTTTTACAGCAATGACAAAAACATGACCGAAACCGACCTTTACGATAACGTAAAAAGTATCCAGCACTACATAAACGGTCTGCCGAACGTTGCCGTTACGGACTTAAAAGGCGGACATAAGCACCAGTTCAACATAGAAGTAGATATAAACAAACTCTCAGGATATAATCTGTCTTTGGGACAGATAACACAAGCTGTGCAGTCTTTAGCGTATAACGTGCCAAATATCAAGAACAGAACAAAAGACAACAAAATAGTGATATTCGGCGTGAAAAACGCTATTCAGAGCGTCGAAGATATCAACAATATAATCGTTGCGGAGTATATGGGTTCTCCTATATATCTCAAACAGGTGGCTACGGTAACAGACGGATACAACTACCAAAACTTCAAATCCGCACAGATCAGTATACGAAGTGCAGATCATAAGTTTAGCAAGCTTCAAAACCAGGTAACGCTTACGATATCCAAACTTCAAGGCACAAATGCCGTCGTGATAGCCGATGCGGTCAAAGAAGAATTGAGCAAATACAAAGATATGCTCTCTAAAAACGGTATAAACTACGTAATCACCAGAAATGACGGCGAACGCGCTAACGATGCGGTAAACGAACTTGTGATGCACTTGGTCGTCTCTATCATCATCATCGCTATCCTGCTCATCTTCGTACTTGGATGGAGAGAATCCCTTATCGTTACATTTACGGTTCCTGCGATCCTCGCCATCACGCTTTTTGTCGCATACTTAAGCGGACAGACGATCAACAGGATCACGCTCTTTGCCTTCCTGCTCAGTCTGGGGCTTTTGGTTGATGCGGCCATCATCGTTATCGAGAACATACACCGTCACTATCATTCGGCGGATTCTGCGCACAAAGACAAAGATGAACTGATGATAGAAGCGACCGACGAGATAGGCTCTCCGACAAACATTGCAACTCTGGCGATCATTATGACGATGATACCGATGGCTTTTGTCGGTCAGATGATGGGACAATTCATGAAACCTATTCCGGCAAACGTTCCCGTCGCACTTATAGCTTCACTTTTTGTAGCTTATATATTTACGCCTTATCTGGCAGTAAGAATTTTAAAAAGACCTAAGCATAATGAGGAGCACAAATAATGTTTGCGAAATTTGAACAGACTGTATTAAAAGGTATTCAAAGCAGTACGCAGAGAAAACTTATTATTCTTGGAACGATAGCAGCCCTTATCTTATCCGTTATGATGATACCTACGGAGATAGTTTTGGCGAAAATGCTGCCAGGGAAGAACAACGACACCTATAACGTCTATGTAAAACTGCCTCAGGGAAGCTCAATAGAGCAGACAAAAAAGGTCACGGACTGTGTCTCTTCTATAATTCAGCAAGAAAAGGAAGTAACGGATCTGGAAGTGTTCCTAGGAATGGGATCGCCTCTTGATTTTGCAGGGCTTATCAAAGGTTCACAGTTTAAAAACTCCGAAAACGTTGCGGAGATCGTAGTCAATCTGACAAAAAAACATGAAAGAGACGAGCCTTCGTATATGATGGTACAGCGCCTTCGTCCGGTTGTTTTAAAAAGCTGTCAGCCTATATCAAAAGAGAGCGATATCTCTTTTGTAGAACCGCCTGCGGGACCGCCTACCCTAGCAGCCGTCGTCGCGGAAATTTACGGAAACGATGCGCCCGGGATAAGAGATTTGGCAGGAAAAGTCGAAAAAATATTTAAAAAGACAAAAGGTCTGGTGGATGTCGATGTCATGGAAGACGCTATCTACGATACTTTCGACATAAAAATCAATCCTGAAAAAGCAGCCCGTTCGGGCGTCGGCATCAAACAGATAAACAATATCATGTACCTTGCGTTTGAAGGAATGGACATAGCGGTAAAGAACTCTCCGAAATACAACGACCAGATACCTATCTTTTTATCGCTCAGCGACGGTTCGAAAAGATTTACAAAAAAAGATCTCAACGCCGTTCAAGCCAAGCTTTCAAGTCTAAAGCTGATGAATAAGTTCGGTATGATGGTCCCTATCACGGAGATGGTTGACATCCAGCCTACGAAATCTCATCCGCTCATTATGAGTAAAGATCTGCACCAAATGACCAACGTAATGGCAGAAACGGACATGGTGTCTCAAGTCTATCCGCTTATGGATGCAAGAAACCAGATTTTAAAAGAACTCAGCGGTGAATACGACATAAGCAAAACGGGGCTTTTCGATCTTGAATTAAAAGACAAAAAAAGCGGTAAGATCTATGATTTGAAATGGGACGGAGAGATGAAAGTCACCCTCGATACTTTCAGAGACCTTGGAGGGGCGTTCATCGCGGCTCTTGTATTGATCTTCTTGCTGATGGTGGTCTATTATAAAAGTTATACTCTAAGCGGTATTATCCTGGTAGGAAGTTTCCTTTCTATCATAGGAGTCATCGTCGGTCACTGGATCATGGACGTGTTTACGACAGATACCTTCTTTTTAACGGCAACATCGCTTATCGGCTTTATCGCCCTTATCGGTATCAGTTCTCGTAACTCGCTGCTGCTTATAGACTTTACAAAATCATTGATGCATGACAAAGGTATGCATAAAGCAGAAGCTATCGCTTACGCGACCGCAACTCGTGCAAAACCGATCTTTTTGACTGCAACAGCTATCATTCTTGCTTCAACGCTTCTGGCGGGTGACGCGGTATTTGGAGGTCTGGGCGTTTCATTGATATTTGGAACCGTGGCAGCGGTGATTGCATCGCTTATCGTAGTTCCGATACTTCTGTTTAATGCTGATCTGGATAAACATTTCCATTTCCATGAGAAAAAAGCCGTATCCATTACGGATCCTCTATAATCATCTCGTACATGCATATATGCATGTGCGAAGCAATTAAAAGTACTTTTTCTTTTCAATGCAGAGCCGTGTCACTGCTAAAAATCGCTAGATGCTTTATCTTTAGATTTTTTACAATGACGTGATAATATCAATACTTCTTTACCGATTCTTCATTACCTATTTTACTATGTCGTGTATTTTTAATAGGCAGTATTGTTATCAAAAAAGGGGAAGAGATCTCATATAAAGAATCAGTATCTGCAAGATCATTGTCACTTATCTGCTTTGCATCGATATTTTGAGGCGTAAACGCCTCAGAAAATTCCGCATTTAACGAAATCTTCTGAAATGTTTTATTCTCTATCATTTCATTGTTTATCTCTTTTGACATAAAGACATCTTTTAAAAAATCTTCTATAAAAAATAGATTCTTTTGGTTCTTCATATAAAAGCCTTTTTCGTTATATCTTTTTGTATATAACGAATTGTAGATGAAATCTCCTTAATCTTTTCTTTAATATAAAGTATTACAATCCTACGATAATATTGTTATATGCGATACCGGCATACGCTTTTTTCCCTACGCTAAAGGAATCCATTTCATCTTTTTTCAAAAGCGTTATCAACAGCGTTTTTTCATTGATTCTTAGTGCAAGTTCCGAGTTTAGATCAGTACTCTCAAGAGATTCTACCGTTCCTTCCAGCAGATTTAGGTCTTTTGTCTCTTTAGGCGGAGCCGCATATATCTTGATATCGCTTGATTTTATGATCGCGTATATATCGCTGCCGACATGCAGGTTCATACTATTAGCCGATTTTGAAGTGATAGTCGACAATACTTCGCTTCCTCCCGACAAAGTTATGGTTATGAGAGAACTTAATTCATTTGAATCGATTTTTGATATCTTTGAAGGGATCTGATTTCTCGCACTTGTCGTGAGAAACGTTCTCTTAAGTATTTTGGATAAGAGTTCCGGGCTGTCTCCGGCTTCGCTGAAACGGTCGATAAACTGACGATGAAGCTCGTTTAGCCGATCGTATGTTTTTATAAGTTCATGTGCATAGGGTGTAAGTGTAGTGCCTCCCCCGCCCTTTCCTCCTATTTTTCTTTGAATGATAGGCTCGTCTGCCAGCTCGTTCATCCCGTTTATTCTTTCCCATGCCGCTTTATAGCTCATCTTCATCTCTTTTGCTGCGGCATTTATGGAACCTGTCTTTTCGATCATGTTCAAAAGTTCGATCCGTCCCGAACCTAAAAAGCTTCGTCCATCTTTTTTAAGCCAAAAACGACCGTCTATTTCCATTGTAAACTACCTTCGGTTTTAATTAATGCATTTTACAGTTTTTTTATATAAATTTAAAGGGAACAAAAAGGATAGGACCTCATTTGTTCTGAGGTCTTTTACAGAAGACAGGTTTCAAGAACCTGTCTGAAAAGGTTTATATCTTTGCGTAGCTTACACTAATGCAGGCATCAAGATTGCCAAGCTCTTTTAACACGATATCGCTAACGGCACTGTCAACAATGATCACGGCCAATGCTTCGGATTTAGAGTTTCTTCCCAGACGGAAATCCGAGATGTTCACGTTATGGCCGGCTAGTATCGTCCCTACGCTTCCGATCACTCCCGGTACATCCGTATTTTTAAAGAATATCATATTGCCTTTTAGCGCGACATCTACGGTAAAGCCGTCGATCTCTACCATACGCTGGATATTGTCGTCAAACATAGTGGCTCTGATCGTAGTTACCTGTTTATCGGTAGTAAGTTTAACCGTTATAAGGTTTTTATATACCGATGAATCCGCCAAAGATTCAGTCTCGACTTTGATCCCTTTTTCTTTCGCTACGAAATCGGCATTGACATAGTTGATCGTATCGCCGCTGTTTTCTGCCAAAGCACCTACCGTAACGAAAGTAGACAATGAATCGACAAACTCGGCAATGGCACCCTGCCCGCTCACCTTAATGGAGACAATCGGAGCACGGTTCTTTTGAGAAGCAAGGAAGCCCAGTTTTTGTCCCATCTCCATGTACGGTTTCACAAATGCAGGTATCTTGTTCTCATCGATCGGAAGGTTCAAAGCATTCGGATACGCCATCCCTTTTGCAGCCTGAATGGCCTGTTCTGCAGCCTGTGTACCGATGTTATATTGAGATTCGTATGTATTTGCACCCAAGTGAGGAGAAACTACGATATTGTCAAGGTCGAGCAGAGGATTGCTAGTAGCCGGTTCTTTGACAAAAACATCTATCCCTGCAAAACGGATCTTACCGGATGTCAAACCATTATACAGAGCTTCCTCGTTGTAAAGACCGCCGCGTGCACAGTTAACGAGAACTACGCCGTCTTTCATTTTGGCGATCTCTTTTTCATTAATGATATTTATCGTTTCGCTGTTTTTTGGAGTATGAATCGTAATGACGTCACAAGCAAGAATATCATCGAAGTTTTCGGTATAAACCATATCCAGATCAGTTACTTTAGACGGATGAATATACGGATCGTATGCTACGATATCCATCTCAAAGGCTTTCGCACGTTTTGCAACACGTGAACCGATATTACCAAAACCGATAATACCGAGTTTTTTGCCTTTAAGTTCATAGCCGTACCATTTTTCGCGTTTCCAGATACGTTGGTTTTTCAAATGATCGTGAGAATAAGGGAACATTCTCATACAAGAAAGCATATGCGCCATTGTAAGCTCGACCGCGGCTATCGTGTTTGCTGTAGGTACATTCATAACGATGATACCCTCTTTTGAACACCCTTCGATATCGACATTGTCCACACCGACACCCGCGCGAACGATCGCTTTCATGTTTTTTGCGGCTGCAATGAACTTCTCATCGACATCGGTAGAACTGCGCGTGATCGCGATATCTGCGTCTGAAAGCATATTTAAAAGTTCTGTTTTGTCGACATCTGCAGCAAAAATATAATTTATATTTTCATCATCCTGAAGCATTTTAAGTCCGGCTTCATGGATATGGTCGCAAACGATTACTGTACTTTTTTCCATTGTTTCTCCTCTTTATAAGGCAAAATTTTTGCATTTATATCATAAGTTTTTAAAGCTTTTACTAATGAATCCAACTTACTCTTTTCTTCAGAGTAAATAAGAAGTTTTGTATCCAAATGATCTTTTTTCAGATAATACCGCATTTTATATTGTTTCAATACTTCTTGCAAACAAAAAAACTGATAAGGGTCGGAGATAGATGCATTTAGCTGATAAATTTTTGTCAAAACTATCTGCTCGGAAAGATCCAAATCAACAAAAATCTCATTGACAGGATAGAAGAATCCGCCTTTTTCACTTTTAGAGAGATGGTTTAACCATAAAGGTTCGGACTTCTCGTCTTTTATTTTTGTATTTTTGATTTTTACATCTACTGCTTGCATATCTTCGGACGGATTTATATCTATCAAAAAGATAACGATAAAAATAGCGACTCCAATCGTTATAATCGGAGTCAGCCATTTAAAAGCACTTTGCATTTTATTGTAGTTGGTCTTTTATCAAATCACCTAAAGAGTGAGATTCGTTATCGTTGATCTCATTCATTAACTCTTGATTTTTAATATAGTCCAGTTTTTTTACCGATAAGCGGATACGGTCACGGCGGGTATCGATCGTAGCGATCGCCGCTTCGATATCCGAACCGATTTGTAGTTCTTCTTTAACTAGCGGTGCCAGATCTTCATCACGGATAAGCGCGTCGATCCCGTCTTCTAGCTGAACGAAGATGCCGAAATCTTTTATATCGCGGATCTTCCCATGTACGACCTGATTTACTTTATGAGTCGTAGCAAACTTGTCGATCGGGCTCTCTTGCAGAGCTTTAGAGTTCAAAGAGATTTTTTGCTCCTCTTTGTTGATCTTCGCTATTTTGACCTTTACTTCGTCGCCGACTTTTAGGAAATCTTTACATTTAACGTTCTTTTCCCAGCTAGCGTCTTGATTATGAAGAAGTCCTTCGACACCGCCGATACGGACAAAAGCGCCAAAATCGGTCAATGATGTAACAGTTCCGTCTACAATATCGCCTTCATGGAAGTTTTTAACGAACTCATCGAAAGGTTTCGGTAAAAGACGCTTAAGCGATACGCGCAGTTTATGTGTTTTAGGGTTTATCTCGATAACTTCGACATCTATCTCTTGACCGACGCTTAAGTAATCCGCAGGGTTTTTAACGTTTTTGTCCCAAGTGATCTCGGAAATATGCAGGAAACCTTCGATATCGTTACCAAGGTCGACAAATACGCCGTACGCTTCAACGTTGCTTACCGTTACGGTAATCGTATCGCCTTCATCCAATTCGTCTTCGACTTCCGCCCAAGGATCCGGTTGAACGGCTTTGATCGATAATGAGAGATGACGTTTGTCTTTGTCGTAAGATATAGCTTTAACGGTTACCACATCGCCTTCTTTATAAAGTTTAGACGGGTTCACAGGACCTTTATAAGAGATCTCGTTATAGTGTACAAGACCGTCGACACCGCCGACATCTACGAACATACCGTAGCTTGTAATCTTTTTGATTGTACCTTCGACAATGACGTCTTCTTGCATCAATGCATCGATGATCTCTTTTTTGCGTTTACGCTCTTCATTGAAGAGTTTGCGGCGCGAAACCACTATCGTGTTCTCGTCGTCGTCTATTTTAACGACCTGCGCTTTTATCTTACGCCCTACTACGTCTTCATTGTCTTTAAAAGCTGCCAATGAACGTGGCATAAAGAAAGAGACATCATCGGCTTCTACAATATAACCGCCGCGATTTTTCTTAGTAATAGTACCTTCTATGATCAGATCTTCGAAGTTCTCTTTGTTCGCTTGAATGAAATCCAGAGTTTTCTTTTGTTCAAGTACCTTCTTATAAGATATCTTTGGACGCTCATTATAATGACCCGTCACCATAACGGTGATCTTATCACCTACTTTGAACGCAAGTTCTCCGTTTTCATCACGCAGTTCATCTAAACTTAGAATACCCTCTAATTTGTCGCCTACGCCTACTAAAGCCCTGTTGTCTTCTGCTTGTATCTCTACGATTTCGCCTTCTGTTATACGATTTGACTCTTGCTCCTTCAGCGAAGCTTCAAACATCTCAGCAAAATTTTCCTCTTCTAATGGTTCGTTATCGATTGCCATACACATTTCCCTTGTTACATATAAAATTGTGTGATTATAACCAAAAAACTGTTACATATATATTAATTTCGCATTTATCTTGGCAAAATCAGAGTATAATTTAACAGGAGATAAAAAATATGCCGTTAAACGAGTTAGCAGGGAAAAAAGCGCCCGAAGAGATTTTAGTAAATATCGAGGAGCTGATCGATTCCTACTACAGTAAAAAACCGGATCTCTCCAAACAAGAGAATCTTGTCTCTTTCGGAACTTCGGGACACAGAGGAAGCTCTTTTAAGGGAAGCTTTAACGAAGACCATATTTTAGCCATCACACAGGCGGTTGCCGAGTACAGAAAAGAGCGCGTCAAAAAAGCTCTTTTCATAGGGATGGACACCCACGCACTCTCTACCTCCGCCCACAAAACCGCACTCGAAGTATTGGCGGCGAACGAAGTCAGCGTGTACTACACTTTAAAATATACGCCGACTCCAGTGATCTCAAATGCCATCCTCACCCATGAAGGTACCGACGGCATAGTTGTGACGCCCTCACACAATCCTCCCGAAGACGGAGGATTCAAGTATAACTCATCAAACGGAGGTCCCGCAGACGAAACAGCGACCTCTTGGATAGAAAACAGAGCTAACGAGATCCTGAAAAACGGGCTTAAAGATGTAAAAAGGCTTCCCTACGAAGAAGCTTTGCGATCCAAATACCTTACAGAGTACGATTTCGTCACTCCCTATGTAGAAGGTTTAAAAGAGGTGATCGACATGCAGGCGATCAAAGCTTCCGGCATATCTATGGGAGCCGATGCACTCGGCGGAAGCGGGATGGATTACTATAATGCGATCAAAAAGTTTTACGGTCTAAACATGACCGTGTTTAACGATACGCCGGATTTTACCTTCTCATTCATGCACTGCGACAAGGACGGCAAGATACGGATGGACTGTTCGAGCCCTTATGCGATGGCGGGGCTCATCGGGCTCAAAGACAGGTTCGACATAGCTTTTGGAAACGACACGGACTTCGACAGACACGGCATCGTCACAAAAAGCAAAGGGCTTTTAAATCCGAACCATTACCTTGCAGTTGCCATCGACTATCTGGCAAAACACAGAGATTTCAAAGGCTTCGGAGTAGGAAAAACTCTTGTGAGCAGTTCTATGATAGACAGAGTCTGTGCAGACAACGATATACAAGTTTACGAAACACCCGTCGGCTTCAAATGGTTTGTCCGTCCGATGATAGAAAAAAAGATATTTTTCGGCGGAGAAGAGAGTGCAGGAGCCAGTTTTTTAAGAAGAGACAAAGATGTCTGGAGTACGGACAAGGATGGTATCATCATGTCTCTTTTAAGTGCGGAAATACTGGCAAAAACAGGTATTGATCCGGGCCAATACTACGAAAACCTGACAAAAAAATTCGGTACTCCCGTCTATGCAAGAATAGACGCCCCTGCTGATTTCGAACAAAAAAAGATACTAAAAAATCTCTCGCCAAGCGATATCAAAACGACCGTTTTGGCAGGAGAGAAAATAGAAAAAATATTGACAAGCGCCGACAATGGGGCAAAAATAGGCGGGCTGAAAGTGGTTTCTAAAAACGGCTGGTTTGCCATAAGGCCCTCAGGTACGGAAGACGTATACAAGATATATGCGGAAAGTTTTATAGACGAATCCCACCTGAAAGAGATTCAAAAAGAGGCTCAGGAGATAGTAAACTCACTGTTTTGATCTTCTTGACACTGCCAAATTCAATATGAGGAGTTGCGATGAGAGTGATTAGTCTGATAAACGGGTCTATGATTTCTGAATCCTCATCCATATATGCCCTGCACTATGCAAAAGAGCTCGGCGCGGTATTTGAGCTGGTTCACATCAAGGGGCAGGATTCCTTGGACGAAGTCAGAAAAAGTGCCGAAGACCTAAGTGCGGCTGCCCTTGCGTCGGATGTCGAAAACGAATTTCTTATTTTTGAGAATTTCAATGAGTTTAGACACTACGTAGCTGAAAAAGATATCGATATTATCTTTTGTTCCACCAGACAAAACCACTCTATCTTCGACAGATCGTTTGCACAGGTGCTCATAAGAGCAAAAATGAAAACGGACCTGGCGGTGGTAAAGATAGTAAAACTTTCCATGCAAGGCAGTGTCGACAAACTTATCCTGCCGATACGAGATTTCAAGCTCTCCGTTAAAAAGTTCTCTTTTTTCACGACATTCGCACTTTCATACGACTCAAAAGCTGAAATATATTCGATAGACAAGGTTTCCAAAGGAAAAATGGCAACTATCGATACCCAAAAAGAAAAAAGCAGACTCAAAGAGATAATCTTTCATCTCAGACACTATTTCCGCCTCGCCAAGATGCTGGATTTTAAATTTTCCGTCAAACATGACTATGCCTTGACCGAAGGAGACAGAGTAAAAGCCCATATAGCCAATCACGGATACGATCTGGCGATAGTCGGCGGTCATCACGACAGAGGTTTTTTCGGGCAGCATCCCATAGACATATTGTTTAAAAAACCTATGCTCAATATCATATATTTTATTCCTTATAAGGATGAACAGTGAGAGCTTATGAGTTGTCCGAGCAAAGTCTCTTAAAAGAGTTCAGGACAACGAAAAACGGATTGAGCCTTCATGACGTGCAAAAAAGGCAGGCCGATTTCGGAAAGAACATAATCGAGAAAAAAGAGAAAAAGAACTATATCAAAGAGTATTTCAAACAGTATATAGAGTTTTTTCCCATTCTGCTTGAGATCGCCGGAATCTTGGCGTTTATAGCCGAATATTACCAGCCGAACCAAGGAAACGACGTCTTGGGATATGCCATCTTCGGCGCCGTCGTCATCAATGCGACTTTTACGTTTTGGCAGAACTTTAAAGCCGACAAAGCGATGGACGCCCTTTTAAAACTTATGCCTACCATCATAAAAGTAAAACGCGAGAGCAAAATCATAGAGATTGAAGCAAGCGAACTCGTACCCGGAGACATCATCGTCCTCGAAGAGGGAGACAAGATAGCAGCCGATGGCGTCTTGCTTGAAGCAAACGAGCTTTATATCAACACCTCTTCGCTTGACGGAGAATCTAAACCGAGCAAAAGAGAGCTTACAAGCAAGGGTGCAAAACGCGAGATAGATGCAAAAAACATGGTTTATGCGGGAACAAGCGTCGTAAACGGCAGCGGTGAAGCCGTCGTCGTGGCTACAAGTATGGCAACGGAGTTCGGAAAGATAGCCACCCTTACCGGCAATATAGAAAAAGGGCTGACTCCTCTTGAAAAAGAGGTGATAAACATGACCAAGATCTTGACCGTACTTGCCCTGCTTGCGGGCGTCGTGTTTTTTCTGCTGGGCTACTTTTCCGGCAAAGGGATGCTTATCGCCGCTATCTTCGCGCTCTCTTTGATCGTCGCCAACGTCCCCGAAGGATTACTTCCAACCATAACCCTTTCATTGTCCCTCGCTTCTCAAAGAATGGCAAAGAAAAACGCGCTTATCAAGAACCTCGCCTCAGTTCAGACTCTTGGAAGCGTGACCACGATATGTACCGATAAGACGGGAACTTTGACAAAGAACGAGATGACTTTAAAAGAGATATATCTTACAAGCGGCGAAAAGATATCCGTCAGCGGGAATGGATATGAGACTAAAGGAGACTTTACGCTAAAGAACAAAAACGAAAATTCGGATAAGCATCTCAAAACGGTTTTATATGCGGGACTGTTTAACTCAAGGGCAAGCATCGATGACGATAAAATAGTGGGCGATCCGACCGAACTAGCCATAATCGCCGCTGCCAAAAAATATAATATACAAAACGATTTTGAAAAAATAAAAGAGAATCCTTTCAGCAGTGAAAGAAAGATGATGTCGACATTTGGAAAAATAGACGGCAAAGAGGTACTTTTTGTCAAAGGAGCACCCGAAATCATCTTTACAAAAACGACACACTATCAAGACAAAGACGAGATAAAAAAGTTTGACAAAGATGCCACGGACAAACTGCAAAAAGAGCTTGAAGATTTCCAAAACAGAGCATACAGAGTCTTAGCGATCGCCCTAAACGACAAAGACGATGAAGAGGGCCTTACTCTGCTGGGGCTTGTCGCTATCATGGACATCGCAAGATCCGAAGTCAAAGATGCACTGCAAAAATGCTACACGGCAGGTATAAGAACCATAATGATCACTGGTGACAATGCCAATACCGCCGCAGCCATCGGCAGACAGATAGGATTAAGATACGACGGAGTCCTCACAGGCGATGAAGTCGCACAAATGAGCGGCGAAGAGCTGCAAAAGATGCTAGAAGACAAGACATACGTCTTTGCCAGAATGGCAAGCAATCAAAAGCTCAAGATCGCCGATGCTCTGCAAAAAAACGGCGAAGTCGTGGCGATGACAGGAGACGGCGTGAATGATTCTCCCTCTTTGAAAAAAGCGGATATCGGCATCGCGATGGGAAGCGGAACGGACGTGGCAAAAGAATCAAGCGATATGATACTGCTCGACGACAATTTCAACTCCATCGTCTCTGCCATCGAAGAGGGAAGAACTGTCTATTTCAATATCAAAAAATTCGTAACATATATCCTTTCATCCAATGTTCCCGAGATCGTACCCTATATCCTCTCTTTCTTTTTAAAGATACCAAATCCACTTTCTGTCATCCAGATACTCTCTATCGATCTCGGTTCAGATATGCTTCCGGGACTTGCCCTTGGAAGTGAAAAACCGGAAAAAAACATCATGAAAAGACCGCCTGTTGGAAAAGATGAAAAGATACTTGATTGGGAAGTGTTTAAGCGCGGTTATTTTTTTATCGGGATCATCGAAGCGAGTGCGGCGATGTTCGCATTCGCAAGCTTTCTTTTTTCTCACGGCTGGCAGTACGGAGATGTAAACCTCAATAACCCACTCTTTCATGCACAGGCAATGACAATGACACTTTTGGGGGCTGTAACAAGCCAGCTCGCCAATGTCTGGACGATGCGAAGCTGGGATTTTAATATCTGGACGATAAGCTGGAAGTCGAACAAAACGCTTTTATTTGCCTGGGGAGCGGTACTTACATGGATATATATGCTTCTAAACGTAGCAGCGGTTCAAAAAGTTTTCAATACCGCCCACGTACCCGTAAAAGATCTGTGGATACTGCTTCCTTTTCCTCTTTTGATCCTAGTCTCGCATGAAACCTATAAATACCTGAGATTAAAAAAGATGCGCTACGCAGAGATCGGCTGAGACTATCTTACTCTTTGCAGATAAACGACACTCAGCGGAGCAAGTGTCAAAACAAGACTATGTTTTCTTCCGTGATGCTCTTTGGCTTCCGATCTTATAGGTTCTTCTCTCGTTTTTGAACACCCCCCGAAAGACTCATGATCGGAGTTGAATATCTCTTTGTACTCCCCCTCTTTTGGAACTCCGATACGGTAATCATTATGCATCGTGTCCGAAAAATTACAAACGGCTATGACGGGCTTCACCCCTCTGCCGCCGATGCGAATAAAAGCGATAACATTTGCCCTGTAATCATTTTCGTCTATCCAGGAAAAGCCGTTTTTTTCCACGTCGTTTTTATGCAGAGCAGGCAGTTTTGCATAAAGTTTATTGAGTGTTATGAGAAGATCGCGTATCCCTTTATGTGCTTTATGCTCCAAAAGATGCCAGTCAAGGCTCTGCTCGAAATTCCACTCCGCAAACTGCGCGAACTCTGCACCCATAAACAAAAGTTTTTTGCCAGGATGGGCGAACATCAACGAATAAAGCGCTCTTAAATTCGCGAATTTTTTCTCATAACCTCCCGGCATCTTGTTGATCAGAGAGCCTTTCATATGTACGACCTCGTCATGACTTAAAGGAAGCAGATAGTTCTCGTTGTACATATAAACGAAACTAAAGGTCAGGTTTTGATGATGATGCTGCCTGAAAAGCGGATTGATCTTCATATATTTCAAGATATCGTGCATCCAGCCCATGTTCCACTTGTATCCGAATCCAAGCCCTCCTACATCCACTGGTCTGGTGACCATCGAGTAGTTCGTGGATTCTTCGGCAAACATCATGATATCGCCAAACTCTCCGTAAGCAGCCGTATTGAGCTGTTTTAAAAATTTGACGGCTCCGCGGTTTATATTGCTCCCGTCCTCGTTTGGCACCCATTCGCCCTCACATCTGGCATAATCCAGATAGAGCATGGAAGCCACGGCGTCTACTCTGATACCGTCAATATGGTACATCTCCAGCCAAAAAAGAGCCGAACTGATCAAAAATGCGCGTACCTCGTTTCTGTCATAGTTGAAAACGGCGCTGCCCCATTCGGGGTGAAACCCTTTTCTCGGATCTTCATGCTCATAAAGACAGGTGCCGTCGAAGTTTATAAGACCATGCCCGTCCGTTACAAAATGCGAAGGAACCCAGTCCAAAATCACGCCGATGCCGCTGCCGTGCATGATATCGACAAAGTTCATAAACTCCTGCGGATTCCCGTAGCGGGACGTCGGAGCAAAGTATCCCGTGACCTGATAGCCCCAAGAGCCTTCAAAGGGATACTCCGTGATGGGAAGAAGCTCGACATGCGTAAAGTTCATCTCTTTTAGATATGTCGCCAGCTCTTTTGCCGCTTCCGTGTAGGTTAAAAAACGGTTCTCCGCTTCGACCTTCCTTTTCCATGAACCAAGGTGGACCTCATAGATCGAGACAGGAGCCTTGTGGGAATTTTTTTTCGCACGCGACCTCATCCATTTTTTATCCCTCCAGCCGTAATCTTCCAGACTCCATATCTTTGAAGCAGAGTTTGGCGCCACTTCGGCATAAAATGCATACGGGTCCGCTTTTTGTGCCGTGCCTTGGTCAGAAGAGATATGATACTTGTAGGTCATCTCCTGTTTTACTTCCGTTATAAACCCTTCCCATATCCCCGATCCGTCATCGCGAAGCTTTAAAGGATGAGCAGAGGCATCATATCCGTTGAAATCACCTATAACAAAAACGCTGCGGGCATTTGGAGCCCACAGCGCGAAATACACTCCACGGCTTTTTTTTCTCTGCATAAAATGCGAACCCAGATGTTTGTAGAGCCTTGAGTGCGTACCCTCTTTAAAAAGATAGATGTCATAGTCGCTAAAGAGCGTTACATCGTAAAATATCTCGTGCTTCATAGGTTCGGCTTTAAAGTGTGTTTTTTCTCTAGGACATATCGGTATACAGCTTCGTATCTCTTTGCCGAATCATCCCAGCTGAAATGCTCTTTCATCGCACGCTCCTGCATATCTTTAAACGCACTTTTGTCCTTACGGTATATCTCTACCGCCCATAACACTGTGTAGTAAAGCGCTTCCGCAGAAGCATCGTAAAACTTGAACCCGTTGCCGTTTTTATGATGTTCGTCGAAGTTGGTTATCGTATCGTCAAGTCCGCCCGTCGCACGGACGATCGGCAGTGTTCCGTAACGCAGACCGTATATCTGGTTGAGCCCGCACGGTTCAAAGAGCGAAGGCATCAAAAACATATCACATCCCGCTTCTATCTTGTGGGCAAGAACGTCGCTGTATCCCACATGCAAGCCGAAATTTTGCCTGTGAAACGCCACATCGTCAAAAAAACTCACAGCCCATCTTTCCCCTGTTCCAAGCATCACGATCTGTACATCGAGATCCAACAGACCGTTTATCACCGTACTGATAAGCCCTATCCCCTTTTGCTCCACAAAACGCCCAATAAAACCGATAAGCGGTACGTCCTCTCGCAGTTCAAGCCCGAAATGTCTTTGAATGTCCCTTTTACACTCCGATTTTCCGCTCATATCGCCGATATCATATTTTTTGGCGATGGCATTGTCAAGGGAGGGGTTCCACTCACTGTAATCGACGCCATTAAGTATGCCAAAAAGCTTGCCCGAATGCGCCCTTATATGATCCTGCAATCCAAAACCGAACTCCGGCGTCTGTATCTCCTTGGCATATTGTTTAGATACCGTAGTGAGGGCATCGGCATGCATGATACCGCCTTTAAGGAGATTTGCACTGTTGAGGCTCTCGAACTCATGGGCATTGAAATGCTCCCAGCCGACCTCCAAAATATCCATGACGTTTTTATGAAATATTCCCTGATGCGCAAGATTATGGATAGTGAGTACCGATTTTGCAAAAGCGAAATCATGCACAAAGCGGGTTTTCATCATAAGCGTCATAGCCGCGGTATGCCAATCGTTGGCATGAACGATGTCGGGAGCAAACTGCAGCATCTTGCTGAGCTGCAGGGTCGCTTTGGAGAAAAATATAAAACGGTTGGCATTGTCTTCATAAGAGCCTTCATGGTCGTCATAAAGCCCGCTTCTGCCGAAATATTTCTCATAGTCTATAAAATATACGGGTACTTCGCTTTGCGCCAAAGAAGTCGTATAAACGCCCGCCCAAAGCTCTCCCATGGAACCCATGGGAACGCCTAAAGGAGCCTCCAGCTTTTTCAAACTGTTTTTATCGATCTGGTAATATCTGGGCATCACGACTATGATGTCGTGTCCGAGTTTTTTTATCGCTTTTGGAAGAGCACCGGCCACATCGGCGAGTCCGCCCGTCTTTGCAAATCCTGCCACTTCCGAAGCAGCAAACAGAATCTTCAATCTCTTTTTGCTCATCTGACATCCTTTAGTAATAGTGCGCCTTGTAAGGAAGCGTCTTGCATCTGCGTCGTTACTATTTTAACATCTTCAAGGGCTATGGGCATAGCAAAATCTTTGATCCTGGAAGTTATTATCTGCAAAATGTCCTCGTTCGCTCTAACGATACCGCCGCCAAGAACCAGTATCTCGGGATTAAAAAGGGTTATGACCGTACCCGCAGCATAAAGCAAAGCCGTTATAAAATCATCATAGATATTTTTTGCCTTTACATCTTTGCTCTTTTTTAATTCTTCCAGATTTAAAGCGCTTTCGACGAGATTATGCTCCTTGTGTTTCAGAAGACCGGATCCCGAAGCAAAAAGTTCCAGACAGTTACTTTTTCCACACCCGCACAAAAAGGGAGTCTCTTTATAGGGAATATGTCCTATCTCCGTCGCCATGCCGGCATGTCCGCGAATCAGTCTGCCTGCGCTGATGACTCCAAGACCCAGTCCCGTTCCTACGTATAAAGCGCATATCTCTTTACTCTGAAAATGTGCAGCTTCCGCCATTACTGCACAGTCAAGATCGTTTTCAATGAAGAGTTTTAAATCATATTTCGTCTCGAAATAGTTTTTTATGTCATGATTGTCTATTTTGATGTTTGGAGCCGAAAGGATTACCCCGTTTTTCACCTGCCCTGCATAAGCGATACAGATGTTTTTTATGCCGTGATGTTTTTTTAATATCTCTTCTATCCACTCTAAAAGACCGATCTTCACGCTTTTTACAAACAATGTTTCCATAAGAGTATCGTTCTCTAGTATCCTAGCACGATAATAGGTTCCTCCCGCATCTATGCTCAAATTCATGCCAGACTCTTATACAGCCTCAGATATTCCAGCGCGCTCGGTCTGAAAGAAAAATCGCACCCCATATTGAACTCGATCGTCGCTTTGAATTTTTTAGCCTCTTTTTTGAGTTTTAAAGCTCTCTCAACGGCAGAGAGAAACTCTTTTTTATTCTGTTTTTTAAAGACTATCCCTTCACCGCAAGCTTTTTTATCTTCATGGACGCTGTCTTTGAGTCCTCCCACCGCATGCACTATCGGGATCGTGCCGTAACGCATGGCGATCATCTGGTTCAATCCGCAGGGTTCGAACTTTGAGGGCATCAGTAAAAAATCCGCTGCAGCATAGATCCTGTGTGAAAGCTCTTCATCATACCCTTCGAAAAATTCAAAGTTATCATGCTCGTTTGAAAACCGCGCCAGCTTTTTGGAAAACTCGGCACTGCCTTCTCCAAGCAAAAACAGATTTATTTTTTTCTCAAGCAGCATCTTTATGGAATCTATCAGCAGGTCTATCCCTTTTTGTTCCACTAATCTAGCGATCATGACAAAAAGCGGCCGCCTCGGGTCTTTTAGCTTGGATCTTTTTATGAAGTCCGCTTTGTTCTTATACTTGTTATCAAGTGTTTTTTCATCATACGTAAAAGGGAGTATCGCATCCTTTGCAGGATCGAAAACAGTATCGTTTATCCCGTTTAAAACACCTGTCAGTTTCTTTTTATGATGCGCTAAAAAACCTTCCAGTCCGCATCCGAACTCTTTTGTCAATATCTCTTTGGCATAACTGGGACTAACCGTAGTTATACGGTCGCTATAGGCTATTGCAGCTTTTAAAAAGTTTACTTTTTCATAAAATTCAAGACCGTCCATCGTAAAATATTTCTTGTCTATACCGAGCCTCTCAAGCGAGTTTTTTCCGAAAATCCCCTGATACGCAAGATTATGGATCGTAAATACCGTCTTGATCTTCATCTTGCGTTCATGAATAAAAAGTGCGCACAAAGCCGTATGCCAGTCGTTAAGATGCAAGATAGCAATATTTAACATCGATGCAAGTTCGACGAGGGCCATGCAAAATATTCCAAAACGCAGATCGTTGTTCGCATAGTCGCCGTCTTTATCGCAGTAAAGGTTTTTAGTAGCACTGAGCAGCGGCGCTTCTATGAAATATGTCCTCATAGAACCGCTTTGTTTCGTATAGAGGTTTATCTTATAGTCGATCCCTCCAAGAGATATCTTATACGATTTTTCATAATCAAATCCGTCTTTGTCCATAAATCCGTATAAGGGCATGACTCTGGAGATTTCGACATACTCTTGCAGGATATGCGGAAGCGCATCGGCGACATCGGCAAGCCCGCCGCTTTTTGCATAGGGAAATATTTCACTCGAAGCGAAAAGAACTTTCATGATACTAATCTCCCCGCAAAAGTCTGGCGCAGTCTTCGGGCACAACACTGTTTATCGCCATTCCGGTAGATATTTCAAAACCGCCGAGATTATATATCCTCGGGGTAATGCGCAGACTAAATCGGTAATTTCTGTCCAGACTTTCCATATAACGTTCGTTTTCAAAGTTTTTATTTAAAGGTGCCATCTGAAAAGAAAGGTTGTAATCAAATCTGCCGAGCTGTCCGCTAAGCTTTTCAAATACGATCCTGATCAAAGCGCTCAGATCCGTTATCTCTTTTCTTGTGCATCTGCCAAGACCGGATATGTTGACAATAGGAACGATCATAACTTCAAAAGGGTAAGCACTCGCATAGGGGCAAAACGCTATGAAATCACCGATCTTGCTGACGATCCTTTTTTTTGCAAGCATCTCGTTATGGATCATATCCTCAATAATCCCTCTTCCATGACGGCTGTAATAGGTCATATTGCGGTCCAAAAAGACAAGCTCGCTTTTTGGCATAACGGGAAGTGCAAGTATCTGGGTATGGGGATGGTCCTGCGTCGATCCTGCGTTTTGCCCGAAATTTTTAAATATGCTCAGATGGATTAACCTTTTGTCTTTTCTCAGATCCTCCATGCGGATGATCATGCTCCTTAGCCAGTTCTCTAACGCATCTGCGTCCAGCTGCACGATGTCGCAGTCATGGCATGGCGAATCTATGAGAATCTCATGCGCACCCACTCCCGGGATCGATTCGAACATTCCGTCTCTTTTTGAAACGTCTTCCAGCTCGATCTGCACGGCTTTATAGAGGTTGGGAACCACTCTTGTCTTCCAAGAAGGAAGATTGGCTTCATTATCTCTGATAGCAAATACTTCAGGAGGGGTCAGATCCTCGTTGCCTTCGCAAAAAGGGCACATAGAACTCGTGTTCTTTTTTTTATCCGTATGGCTGAGATTGGGTCTGTAAAGTCTTTCGGGAGCAATAAGTACATATTGATTATGAATTCTATCTAGTCTTATCTCAGACATCGGACAACTCCAATTCTACTTTTAAATTTAACTTCGAGGAAAAAGGCAGCGTCAAAACAAACGATACTTCCTGAGCCGTTTTATCAAAACCTTTTTCGCTTTTTGATACGGTATTTAATATATACCCGAAGATATTGCACTTTCGGTCGATCTTCAGCCTTAAGACTTTTTTCGTAAAATCGTCGACCATAACAAGTTCATCACAATTATACTCTTTTAAACCCTTTTGCAAGGTTTTACCGTTAAATGTGACCCGGTGAGGATGAGCGAAATGTAAGTTGAACTCCTGTGCATAAAAAAGCTTCTCTTTATACTCGCTGCTGCATTTTAGATCCAGACTAAAGGAGTTATCTTTGAAGCGGTATTCTTTTTTCAAATTCGTTTCATAACACCAATCCAGATATATTCCGCCCGTTCTGCTGAAGCTGTTTTTGTTTTTATGAAACGAGAACGGCCTGTTAGCAAAATCAGCGATATCCGTAAAAGCCATATTCTTAAAGCTTTCCAAAGTAAGCTCGTCACGACAAAAATGGTCTATAAAGGAATATTTTGGATGCCAGTCGTAGATAAGCTCGGCTTTAAGCTTGTCATCCGTTAAGGCTTTTTCACTGTGAATCGTATCTATCCCTGTATCTTCATCAAGACTCTCACCGCTCTCTTTGAGACGAAGCAATTTTTCATGATAGATTTCCTTTTGCCGCATCAGCGTATTTTGCCAGTTAAAAAGCACGTCAAGCGCGCCAAACTCCATCATCTGTCCGCCGAATTTCGATGAAAAAACCATACTGAGGTTTTTTGTGACGACTTTGAGCTCATCATAACCGTCCTTGTCGATATCGAGAAGTTCGATGCTTACCTCTTTTTTTGCACATGATCTTTCAAGTTCCAAAAGATATCGGTATGCATTGTCCCGGAGGTTTGGAAGATATATCCCGCCGAATATTCCGTGCCAGTAGACATCGTTCGTCTGCAGCTTGTAAAGGGATTCCAGCGCATTTTTACCGAGCGCCTCACGCTGCTTACTGAAATAGAGCATTCTTTTGTGAAGATAGTTGCTCTCTTTGTATTTTATAAAAAAGTTTTTCCAGATGCCGCCCTTTATAAAAGAGATTCCCACATCGTTGAAATAATGCTCTCCGACACTTTGTTTTAACTCCTCAAGTGCTTGTGCCTGCGTGCTTTTGAGACTCCATTCCCCCATTTCGAAGTATGACGTGTTGTTAAGGTATGCTATGCCCAGCGAACGGTTTTTTTTCATGTATGTGCCGTAGTGCTGCGAGAGTATTCTATCATCCGCCAAAACGGCTTCTACGAACTCTTTTAGCCAATGTTTCTCATAGACCCACGTATGCGTTTTTGGCCAGAGACCGAACTTTTCCGCATCATCAAATACGACGGCTGCCGAATCTTCATCCGAAGCAGACGATAAAACGGATGCTATGGCATTTTGCACGTCGTAAAACGGCAGCGCGTATCTCAGTGCTTTTGATATGGGGAAAAGTCCTATCTCTTTGGCACTCTCTTCTGTCGTATAATATCCGTTCATCTGGGAGGCTTCAAAGCCGCTGCTTAAAAAATGGTAATCATCCACCACGGCATAATCAATTCCGCATTCTGCCAGATCCGGCACCAGTGCCGATTCCCATACCCTTTCGGTAAGCCATAATCCTCTGGGGCTTACTTTAAAATATTTTTTTATATACCTGTTTAGTTTTTTTATCTGCGCGATGCGGTCGGGTGAGGGAATAGCGCTTAAAACAGGTTCATAATAACCGGCGCTGAGCCATTCTATGGAACCTTGTTTTGTCAGATAACGCATATTCTCAAAGATATCCGGATTTTTTGTTCTGATCCGCTCAAGCAGCCAGCCGCTGCAATGCACGGCAAATTTAAACTCTGGATACTTCGCCATGGTCTCGAAAAAAGGTCTGTAACAGAGATTTACGGCACTTTCAACAGAATCACTGAAATTATCGACAGGCTGATGCATATGGATACCAAACAGCAGCGATACTCTTTTCATCTTTGTTTCCTACACGAACCAGTTATGACTGTAATCATTACCGACATCTATCTTAAGCTCGCCGAATCCCGGCAGAGTCTGGATCACACTGCCCTCTTTTTCCAGTTCGAACCTTATATGTATCTCACCGTTTTTCATTTTACTTTTATCGATGCTGATCTCAAGCTGGTCTTTGCATGCGACATTCACTTCCAGCCCGTCCAGAAAAACCTTTTGCGTTTCAAATCCGACTTTTCCTCTGACATTTATCGGATCTATGATGATCTCTATGAGATCACTGCCGCACAGCTCTTTCATCTTCGCTTCAAATGCAAAGTAGAGTTTTTCGTCGTCTTGTCCGTAGAGTATCCTTTTTATCGGTCCTCTTTGTTTGTCCATCGTCGAAAATATCTTGCTTTCGTCCACGACGCCGCATCCTATCCATTCAAAGAAAGAATCATGTTTTCCGTTGATCACCGGCGATATATCCGACTGCGGTTTGAGCCAGAAACTTTGAGCACTTTTGTTCTTGATAACAGGGATAAAGAGGTCTGAAGGAGGTGTAATATTGATCAGATTGTATATATTTATCAGATGCGAACGGAACAGTTCATCAAACTCCTCCCCGAATTCGCTGTAGTGATCGTCTCCGTACCACCAGAACCAATCCGAACACTCTGCTATGAGAAAATGTTCGTTTATCTTCTCGATCACCTCTTTGTCCAGAGATTCTTTATGATGTTCATAATCTCTTTTGGTCAGATATAAAAGCTCCCATGCCCTTGTCTTTTCTCTGTGCCCCACCCAGGTGTTGAACTCGCCATGTATCCAGCTTCCGGGCGCCAGACGCGATAGTTTTTTTAATGAAAGTCCGCAGATTTCTTCCATGGTTATGGTCTCGCACCAAGGCAGATTTTTCAGCTTTTCATAAAGCGAATTGAAAAAATTAAAACCGTTCTTCTTAAAAAACTCCCATGCGTTTTCACCGTCTAAAATCACGAACACTACGGCATCGGGATTCACGTCGCGTATCTTTTGAAGCTCGCTTATAAAGTTCGAAGACGCTTCATACGAGTCCGAATGCCTGTATGTAAAGCCTATGAGATCGCTTAGGTTATGATCGCGAAAACCGATACAGACGTCATTGTAAGAGTATGGAAAATAGATATCGGCTCTATTGTTCGAGTTGAGAGACTTAAACAGTATCTCCTCATCCGTGGCGATCCATTTCACTCCGCAAAATCTTAAGAGCTCTATGCTTTTTTCATCGACGGCGCCCTCGGCAGGCCAAAAACCTTCGGGCATAAAACCGAATGTGTCGTAAAACAGTTCCTGCGCCTTTTTAACCTGCATCAAAGCGTCCTCTTCAAGGTTGATATACTCTTTTGGCATGTTTGTGGCGGGATTTGCGATGCGGGCATTGCCCATGTCCATAAGCAAAGGAAGGATCGGATGGTTCAACGGCGTCGTAGAGATCATTATGACCCCTTCTTTTTTCAGTTTTAAATAGTAATCGAATATGCCCGAGATAAATATGGAAAGCTCGTTTAAAAGCAAAAACTTCTCTTCTAGATCGTAATCTTTCTGTTTTTTTATCAGTCTTTTTACAAGATCGCTGTTTTCCTGAAGATAGATACCGCACCAAGAGAGCATAAAAAGTATCTCCAGCTCTATGAGTTCATCATTGTTGAAATGTTCTTGGATATAGAGTTCCTTGTACCTCTCAAACGGTACGACCATCGTCTCGTAGTTTGAACTTTTGCATATCTTGATGACCCAGTTCCTGTCGTCTTCATCGAGATAGGAGGGATTTTTCAGCCATAGCTCCAAAAACTTGTCGTTTTCCTGCGGCTTATCGTAATAGAGTTTTAATTGCTGCATCAAGGGAGGAGTGATATTGAAAGTAGCTTTGACGCCACTGTGCTTTGAAAGCATCCATGGCATATCGTAGTAGTCCTTAATCGCATGCAAAAAGACCCAAGGCATCTGCATGATACCGGTGGCATCGCGATAATCGGGCTGATGCATATGCCACATAAAGCTCAGTTTCAAGTCTTATCCTTCTTTAGAAGACCACTCGGCCATTTTCGTGTTATAGCTATTATATAACGCTTCTCCTGATATTTCGTCTTTTGCCTGAATATAGATATTTAGGCACTCTCTGTACTGGTCGGGTATCATCAATATCCAGTCGCTCTCATTCTCCCAGATCTTCACACCGTCGATCAATGATGATTTTTTTCCTTTTGCGTCTTCTAGGAACTTTCTCATCATCTTCCCTTTTAAAGACTGCGGACATTTTACTTTAAAAGCCTTATAGTAAAATTCATCTATTCTTGTGGAGACTTCCGATAGTCTCACGCCGTTATTGCTTAAAAGCTCCATGATTTTCAAGCTCGCATACATGCCGTCACGAGTGTAACTGAACTCTTTAAAACTAAAGTTCCCGTGGACAGTAGCAATAAGATCGTACTTTTTAAGCTGTTCCACTTTAAAATCGGAATATTTTCCGCGCTCTATTATAAGGTTTTCAAAATAGATGATATCCGGTGCCCAAGTCGGCAAGAACACCCGCTTTTTCTTTGATTTTGCTTCCAGATTTAAAAGGTACAAGACACAATAAAGCGCTTTTACTTTGTCAAGAACCTCTCCTTTGTCCGTCACCAGAACTATTTTTTGAACGTTTGGATAGATCAAAACGCCCATCTGATACTTCAGGCTTTGTACGATCCTTGAAGTGTTCTCTTCCGAGCGTTTCTTAAGTGCTTGGATGTTTGAGAGTTTCTGCTCGTCGTAATAGGAGTTTAAAACGATATTTTCGATTCCGATATCATTGAGAATACTTGGAAACATCTCCGCGGCGCTTCCGTGCATCAGATCGACTACGACTCGGAAATTGGCGTACTTTATGCTCGAATGATCCAAAGTCTTTTCTATGGCATATTTATAGCTCATGCATTCCGTTTTATAACGAGTATCGAAGATCTTTCCTATCTTCGAGTACTCTACTCTTCGAAACTTTTCCGTAAAAAAGTTTTTCTCGACGATTTTAGCAAGAGCGGAATTTACTCTTATGGCGTTATCATTGAAGAACGTGAGCTCGGAATTTGTAGGATCGATGACGGATCGTTTAAAATGTACTCCGGCAATAAGGTTCTCATCATTTGCAAGCGTAAACCTCAAAACAGGCTGCGGCGCACTTTTTATGTCCTGCACGTTGATACCCGCAGAGAGCAGTCCTCCCAAAAATGCACGTTTGAGCATACGGGAACTTCTATCGTCATCTCTACCTACAATCACTGTCGATCCTATGGGAAGCTGTACGGCAAAGGCTTCGGCAAGTTTTGTGACCATCTCGCAGGAAAGTTCGACGTTGCTCGTACCAAAGACCGTTCCGTTTTCAAAAATGGAGTTTTTGTATCTGCTTCCAAAAATTATATTGCGGCTGACTATCGATGCGGCTTCTATCTTTTTATCGGCCCAGATGACAACATCTTGTTCAAAAGAGGCAAGTTCGCCTATTTCGCACCCTTCAGCCAGGATCAACCCTGCCTTTACCGTGACGCCTTTTCCTATCGTATTGTTGTTACAGATAATACAGTTGTCAAGTTTGACATGCTTGTCTATCTCTATATCGTTCCACAATACGCAGTTTCTGACCTTGCTTAACGCTCCTATCGTGACGTTGCTGCCTATGACGACATTGCTTAGCTTTACGCCTTTTTTCAATGTGACGTTCTCTCCCAATACGACAGTACCGACTATCTCCACCGTCGGATCCAGATCATATTTTGACGCCGTATAGAGCGTACCGTCGGGGTAATCTTTTTTATATCCGGGAATATCAAACTGTATCCTGCAATTGAGTATATCTTCATAAACCTCTCTATAACTCTCCGGATTGCCTACGTCGCGCCAATATCCGTTAAGGTTGTATCCCATCAGATCTATCTGTTTTTGCATCAGTGAAGGAAAAAGATCTTTGGCAAAATCGAAATTCTCGTTCTCGGGAATGTAGCTTAATATCTCCGGTTCTACGACGTAAATTCCGGTATTGATGGTATCGCTGAACACCTCTCCCCAGCTCGGCTTTTCCAGAAACTTCTCGATGACGTTCTCTTCATTTGCGATCACTACACCGAACTGCAGAGGGTTTTCGACGGAGGTGAGTCCGATGGAAAGTTTTGATTTTTTCTTTTTATGAAAATCAAATAACTTTTGAAAATCAAAATCGGTCACAAGATCGCCGCTTATGACGATAAAGTTCTCGTCTCCTATATGTTTTTGTGCGAGTTTTACGGCTCCCGCCGTTCCGTAATCGTCATCGGGCACGACATAGGTGATATTTATACCGAAGTCGCTTCCGTCTTTAAAATACTCTTTTATGATGTCGGGTTTGAAGTACAAAAGCAATATGAACTCTTTGATGCCTAATTTTTTAAGCATCATCATCGTATGTTCCATCATAGGCTTGTTTATGATGGGGAGCATCGGTTTTGGTATAGAGTGGGTAAGGGGCTGGATCCTCGTTCCAAAACCGCCGGCCATTACTACTGCTTTCATATAGACTCCTCCTTAATCTAAATAGTTTATCGCATCTATCAAATGCTTTGGAAGTTCATATCTCTTTGACACGACCTCTTCTATCTCCATAAAATCAAACTTTCCGCTGTTATATACGACCACTTTATTGGAATCGTTATGCTCCAAAAGGTAATCGATCGCACGGATGGTAAAATCAAAAGCCATCATCCTGTCGTATACGCTGGGACTGCCTCCTCTTTGGATATGCCCCAGTATACTGACTCTGGTCTCCATCCCGAACTTCTCCTCTATCCAGCTATGGATTTCGGGGGTTTTTTTGGCGCCTTCGGAGATTATCGCCAGTATGTAGTTTCTTCCCTCTTTTATCTCTTGGATCAGTCTTCTCTCCAAAGCGTCTTTTTGAAACTCGATCTCAGGGATAATACAGATCTCCGCTCCGCTTACGATGGCCGATACTATCGCCAGATAGCCGCATTCGCGTCCCATCACCTCGACTAAAAAAGCGCGGTTAAAAGATGAAGCGGTATCTCTTATCTTGTCCAGAGCATCTCTTATGACGTTTAAGGAGGTGTCTACTCCCAGACAGTACTCCGTCCCGTAGATATCGTTGTCGATCGTGCTTGGAATACCCACAAAGTTGATATCGAACTCCGAACTTAACTTCTGCATGGCCCGAAATGTCCCGTCACCGCCCAAAACGACCAAACCTTTGATGTTCAAAGCTTTCAAGTTTTCATACGCCTGTTTTCTATATTCGTATTCATAAAATCTTTTCGAACGCGAAGAGCGGATGATCGTACCTCCGAAGTGAACGATTCCCGAAACATCTTTATGCGCCGCTTTTTTTATTTTGTTATCGATGAGACCGTCCAAGCCGTCATATATAAGGTAGGCATCTTGACCTTTCTTATACGTATAATCAACAAATTTTTTTATCGCCGGATTCATACCGGGCGCATCGCCGCCCGAACACATTATTGCAAGTGCCATTATTTTATTTCCTCATCTTTTCTGACATACCGATAATCGTACATCAACTCATAATACTCTTTTGCAAGCCTTCCCGAATCAAACTCGAGATCTATTTCGGTCATAGCGTTTTTCATGATCTTTATCCATTTATCGGGATCATCGTAATAGGTCGGAACGATGACGCTCTCTAAGATGTCCATCATGTTCTTGTTATCTATCTTATCCTGTTCGGATACGTTAAGATTATGATCGACTTCGGGTATGGTAAAGGCGTTTCTGCCGTCTCTTGCGAACTCCGGATGCCATCCGTCGTTTATGGAAAAATGAATGGAACCGTTCATACTGGCAGTCATACCGCTGGTTCCGCATGCTTCTCTCGTGATCCTCGGAGTGTTCAGCCAAATGTCGCTTCCCTGCTTTAAAAGTTTGGACAAAGAGAGTTCATATTCGATAAGAACCGCGATATTTTTATGCTTGTGCCCGATATATATAAGTTCATTAAACATATCGATCGCCCCATGATCGGTAGGATACGGTTTTCCTGCCCAGATGATCTGTACAGGCATATCTTTGTTTTCGACAAGCTTCAAAAATCTGTCCATATCGTATTTAAGAAGTCCCGGACGCTTATACTCGGCAAATCTTCTTGCCCAGACGATGGTCAAGATCTCAGGATCAAACATCTTACCCGTCTGGTCGACGACTTCATCGAAAAGCATCTTTTTGAGGTGCTTTTTTCTTGCGACAAGCTCATAATCCTCGTGCTCGTCAAGAGCCCTCAAAAGTGTTTTATCCGTCCAGTATTTTTTGTTTTGCGCATTTGTCAAAGAGATGATTTCACATCTGTTTGCAACGTCTGCCCACATCTCGCTTGCTACTTTCTGGTGGATCTTTGAAACGGCATTGGCTATTTTTGAAGTCCTTAAAGCGCCTACGGTAAGGTTGAACTTTTCATCGCTCTTATTTCCGTTTATAGTATGGATACTTTGCGGGTCAAGACCGTTGAAAAAGCCCATCTCCCGCAAAAAAGTAAAATCGTGGATTTCATTTCCGGCGGCTTCTGGCGTATGGGTGGTAAAGACGACATGTTCTCTTAATGTCTCGACATCCTTGAAACGGCCGTACAGCTCATATATAAGAGGAAGTGCGTGCCCTTCGTTCATATGGTAGACATCTATTTTTCTATTGATAGCTTCCAGGACTCTCACGCCTCCTATGCCAAGAACTATCTCCTGTGCAACCCTTGTTCTTTCGTTTTCTTCATAAAGTTTATGCGTGATCGTACGCGAAAGATAATCGTTCTCATCGATATCTGTCGAAAGAAGGATGATAGGAGCCGTTCCAAAGATGTCGGGATGAAGCAAAAACGCCTTAATAACAACGTCTTTATTTTGTATCTTGACATTTACTTTTACGTCAAGCTCTTCTAAAAAATAGTAGAATTTCCTAGTATACTGCGGTCTTAAAGTACGGTCTTCATTTCTGACCTGATCATAGTAGCCAAAACTCCATAATATCCCGATACCTACTATGTTTTGTTTTAGATCGTATGCACTGCGCATATGAGAACCCGATAAAAACCCCAGACCGCCGGAATATATCTTCAAGGATTGATCGATAGCAAACTCCATCGAGAAGTATGCAATGCTTGTGGTGAATTTTTGATTGATATCATAGGAGTGAAGTTTCATAATCTACCTTACTTACTTTGCTAAATCTATTTAGCAATCTTTCCATGCAGTCAATTATAATATATTTATTTTACGTAATAAAAAATAAATCTACTTCTTACTTTAATACTCTCAAACTCTTTTAATCAGGGAACTGCGCGCACCTTATGTTTTACCGGACAAATAAGCTGATATTATCTTATCTTAAAAAATTCTACTTGTATGAACAAAAAAAAATTTTCATATATATAAGATTTCAGTTCTTTTTTTTGTTACGAATCTAAACACTTGTCGCTTTAAACAGGAGATATCTTTGATATCGGCAGAAAAAAGAAGATCATCTGTTTTCTATGGCATTTACCACTTTTTGAATGATCCAATCGGGCGTAGAAGCACCCGCACTGATACCGCATAGTTTTTTTGAGTCGAACCAGGACATCTCTATATCTTTTTCATCCTCTATATGGTAGCTGTCATTGCAGTACTCTTTGGCGATACTATAGAGCTGTTTTGTATTCGATGAGTTTTTACCGCCTATTATCACCATGACATCGGCTCTTTTTGCCAGTTTTCTCACCGCATCCTGATTTTCAAACGTTGCATTGCAGATAGTATTGAATACTCTGACCTCTTTGTGTCTTGGTATAAGATAGTTGGCTATCTGGAGATACTCTTCGACTTTACGAGTTGTTTGAGCCACCAATGCCACGCGCTCTTTGAGTTTCAGATCTTCCAGATCCTCTGGCGAGGTGACCACGTGCGCACCTTTTGTGGCGTAGCTTTTTACGCCTTTTATTTCGGGGTGGGCTTCATCTCCGAATATAACGATATCATACCCCTGTTCGCTCATCTCTTCGCATATCTGCTGAGGCTTGGTAACGTACGGACATGTCGCATCGACGACTTCCACGCCGCCGTTTTTTAAAAGTTCCAGCTCGGCTTTTGGAATACCATGCGTCCTGATGACCGCTTTGTCACCTGTTTTAAACGTGGAAAGATCTTCCGTCAATCCCACTTTATAGTCGCTGTCCAGCCTTTGTATCTCTTTTGCATTATGGATCAACGGTCCGTATGTAACGGAGTTTTTATTCTCTTCGGCTATCTTTATGGCACGTTTGACACCGAAGCAAAATCCGTAGTTTTCTGCAAGTTCAAGTTTCATATCGTTATCTTTCGGGCAAAAATTTCATTAATTAATCAAATTTGATTGTCGTCAGGTTCTGCAAAAGCTCAAAGAAGTTCGGAAACGAAGTCTTTATACAATCTATGTCTTCGACTTCCATGCCGCATCTGAGTCCTGCGATTATGAAACTCATAGCGATTCTGTGGTCGCCATAGCTGTTGATCACGGCACTTTTCAATTCACCGCCCTTTACACTGTATCCGTCTTTTACCTCATCGACCTCTATCCCGCAGGATCTCAGACCTTCTACGACCGTTGCTATCCTGTCGCTCTCTTTTACACGCAATTCTTCGGCATTTTTTACGGTGCTTACGCCCTTTGCACATGCAAAAGCGATAGAAAGAGCGGGAAGCTCGTCGATCAGCCAGGAGATATTGTCTTGAACCGTTATTGCTTTTAAAGGAGCATATTTTACCGTGATGTTGCCTATGGGTTCGTATTTGTCCTCTTTAAGATCATACGTTATATCCGCACCCATGCGCTCCAGTGCTTTAAACGCTTCTATGCGGGTCTTGTTTAACGTGACGCCCTGAAGCCTAACGGAAGAACCTGGAGTGATAGCCGCCGCTACGGCAAAGAAAAATGCACTGGACGGATCGGCTGGCACACGTATATCCAAAGGCGACAAAAGCTTCGTAAGCGGAGCGATCGTAGTCTTGAGATCTTCGGAATTTATATTCGCGCCCATCCCTTTTAACATCCTCTCCGTATGATCGCGGCTTAGTTCCGGTTCGCTGTACGTACATACTCCGTCGGATCTGAGAGCCGCAAGAATCATCGCGCTTTTTACCTGAGCCGAAGCGATCTTGCTTTTGTAATCAAACGCTTTTAATGAAGCGCCTCTGATACTTAAGGGCGCCAGATCTCCGTCATTTCTTCCGTCTAGTTTCGCACCTATATCGCGAAGCGGTGCAGTCACTCTTTTCATAGGACGGCGGCGGAGATATTCATCGCCCGTTAAAACAAAATGACCCTTGGCGGAACTCAAAAGCCCGCAAAAAAGGCGTATTCCCGTTCCAGAATTTCCGCAGTCAAGAATATTTTCGCTCTCTTGTATACCCGATGAGCTGATCTTTATGACCTCTCCGTCATCAAGTACTTTTGCTCCGAGATTCTTTACGATCTCCAATGAATTCATGGTATCTTCTGCACGCAGAAAGTTCTTTATCACGGATTCGCCCTCGGCCAACATAGCAAACATGACCGATCTGTGCGATATTGACTTGTCCGAAGCGATCTTATCGGTCTCAAAATCAAATTTTTTTGAAGGATATACGTTTACTTTTTTCATCTAAGAGTAAGCCCCAGTTTTTCATTCAATGCATTCAAGACGGTGTCCATTGTCGACGTGATATCCTCCTCCTCGAGTGTCTTTGTCAGCGACTGCAGAACAAATCTTATAGTAAGGCTCGCATTATCACCGAGCTTTTCGTCCATATATTTGTCGACAGGGTAAAAACGAACGATCTCTTCCGTTTTGTTTTGGGATATGACCTCTTGGACATCTTTATAGCTCAAAGTGTTCGGAACAAGGACGCTCAGATCTCTAAAAGAAGCCTGATACTTCGAATAGGCTTTAGCTTCGACAAGATCAAACGACAGTTTGTCAAAATCTATCTCGCAGATAAAAGTATCGTCCAGATCGAACTCATCTTGAACAACCGGATGAAGCTTGTATATCTCTCCGACCTCTTGAGCGTTCATGAGTATCTTCGCGCATTGATACGGATTTGCCAAGTTGTGTCTGGTTTCATGTTTGACCAAAGCCACGTCACCGATTATATTCGAGACCGATTGGACAAAAGTCCCAAAATCCATTTTTTTGGATTTTCCGCTGTTCAAGACTCCGTCTTTATCCGCATCTCCGCTATAGATAAAAGCCATCTTAATCGACTCTTCCCTTAAAGGAGAAAAAACCGAACCTACCTCAAAAAGCCTTATGTCTTTATAGCCGGATTTTGCATTCAGGCTTGCTGCATTGAGCAGTCCAAGCATCAATGTAGGGCGCATTGTATCAAGCGTGTTTACGATCGGGTTTAAAAGCTCCAGACTCTCCTCCACACAAGAAAAACCGTATTCTTTAAGCTTTGCTTTTTCGTTGAACACGAAATGCACCGTTTCAAAAAAGCCCTGACTGGCAGCGCTGTTTCTGTATTTTCTCAATTTTTTAAATTGGAAGAATCCGCTTGAAAGCGGGTTTTTCTCTCGCAAAGTAAAAGGTTTGGACGGGATGTTGTCTATCCCTACAAGACGTACGATCTCTTCGACGATATCCTGTTTGTTCACTATGTCATGGCGGTATCTCGGAACGGACACGACAAAGCTGCTGCCTTGAGACTTGCCTATATCAAATCCAAGGTTTTGAAGTATCTTAGTGATCGTCGTCTTATCTATATTTGCGCCGATTATACTGTTTATCTCATCTACGCTGATACTTACTACGACATCTTCATACTCGTCGCAAAGTTCGATATCGCCGCCGTAAATATCCGATTGGCTGTACTCTTCGAACATACCTATAAAATAGTTAAGTCCTATATTCAGTTTCGGTTCGCTTCCTCTTGAAGTACGGTAAAACAGGGGACCGTTTTCGATCTTGTTCTCTGCCATCTGCTTTGAGATGATATGCGGCGGAATATAGCTTGCTTCGATAATGGTAAGGCCCTCGTTCGAGCTCATTTTCGATACATCGCACTGTTTTATACCGACGATAGAAGCCACCTCCTCTTTTGCATATATACAAGCATATCCAAGTTCGTTCATCGCCAAAGAGACTTTTATCTTTTTATCGCTTTCTTCACTGTCTTTAAAGAAGTTATAGTCATACGCTCTTAAGATAACGCCTGTCGTATAAGTGGAGTAAAAAAGGATCGCATCCAGATCCGACTGCTGTTTTTCTTCTACCTGAGACAAACGCAACGTGACTATAAAAGGAAGCTTGACATCTTTTAGATCGATCGCCTTGTATCTTAGATTGACGTTTAATCCGTCCGTATGAGAAAACTGAAGGACTCTTCCGATTCCCATCCGTCTGTCTTGATCCTGAGCATCATCTATCTTTTTAAGGGGGCGGCTGTAAGCAGCACACAGATCACGGGACACTCCGTATATACTCAGACAATCTCCTCTGTTAGCGGTTAGTTCTATCTCTATGAGGGTATCTTGAAGATACGGGTTTTCACAAAGCTCCTGACCGAGCTTGAACTCGCCTATAGAGGAATCGAATTCGATGATCCCGCCGCCGATATCCGCAAGACCAAGTTCAGCGGCCGAACAGATCATCCCCTCGCTTTCGACTCCGCGAAGCTTTACGGGTTTTATCTTCAGTCCGCCCGGCATCTCTGCACCGACAGTCGCAACCGCTACATGAAGACCTCTTCTTACATTTGCCGCACCGCACACTATCTGGCGTATACTTGTCCCGATATCCACTTTACAAACATTGAGCTTATCCGCGTCGGGATGTTTTTCACACTCCAGTACATGACCGAAGACTATCTTGTTTGGGATCTTGTACTCTACAACCCTGTCTACCTCTAAACCGATCGAGTTTAGTGTTTTACACAACTCTTCGGTAGATTTATCTTCGATACTTATAAATTCGTTTAACCAACTTTTTGTAACTATCATTGAAACTGCTCCAATAGTCTGACATCTCCCTCAAATAACGAACGAAGGTCTCCGATATGATGTATGAGCATTGCAAAACGTTCAACGCCCAGTCCGAATGCGTATCCGCTCACATTTTCATATTCAACCGCTTTAAAGACGTTCGGATCGACGATTCCGCATCCCAAAACTTCAAGCCAGCCCGTATGAGAACATACACGGCACCCCTCGCCTTTACAGAAGATACAGGAGATGTCTACCTCCGCCGAAGGTTCCGTAAAAGGGAAAAAGCTCGGTCTAAAACGCACATCTACGTCACCGAACATATATTTTAAAAAGTCTTCTAGTATATATTTCAGATTTGCGAAAGAGACCGTACCTGCGTCGTCCACCAGCAGCCCCTCGACTTGATGAAACATCGGTGTGTGGGTCAGGTCATAATCGCGTCTAAACACCGCACCCGGAGCTATCATACGGATAGGCGGTTTCGTACTGAGCATCGTTCGTATCTGAACTGGCGAAGTATGCGTACGAAGAAGCATCTCGTCTTTAAAGTAAAAGGTGTCCTGCATATCGCGCGCCGGATGATATTTCGGCAGGTTCAAAGCTTCGAAGTTATGAAAATCGTCCTCTACCATCGGTCCCGTTTCGACAGAAAAATTCATAGAAGAAAAGTATTCGACGATTCTGTCCATAGTTTCCATCACGGGATGCAAAGCGCCTTTTCTTGAAGTCGTCGAGAAAAGAGAGACATCTATGGCCTCGGCTTTCATCGCTTCTTGCAGCTCTTTTGTCTGCAGAATTATTTTTTGTTCGTTAAACAGTGAAGTCAATTCACTTTTATGGGTATTGAGTTCCTTTGCAAAGGATGCCTTCTGCTCATTTGGCACAGCCTTCATCTTTTCAAACTGTTCGGCTAAAATACCTTTTTTCCCAAAAACAGCTATACGTATATTCTCTAAATCTTCAACACTATCGGCTGATCTGATTTTTTCATACCACTCTTTCAAATAGAGTCTCCAGTAATTAATTTAAAATGATTATACAGAAAAATCCATTACAAAAAGCTTGATGCAGAGGCACTCTTCAGTTTTTAAAGTAAAAAAATAACATTTATGATAGAATCTAAATCAGGATTATTTTAATACTATAAAAAAGGTTAAAAAATGTGTTTATTTTGTAAAATTGTTGATAAAAAGATCCCCGCGAACATAGAGTTGGAAAGTGATGACTTTATGGCATTTCACGATATAAATCCAAAAGCACCCGTTCATATACTCGCTATTCCAAAGCTCCATGTCGACAGTTTTAACGAAGTCTCTGCCCAGACCATGGGAGGCATGACCGCTTTCATCCAGGAACTTACTAAAAAACTAGCAATAGATAAAAGCGGCTACAGAGTCATCACAAATGTCGGGGAAAACGGCGGACAAGAGGTGAAGCATCTTCACTGGCACGTTCTCGGCGGTTCAAAACTAAAATGGGATCATCTCGCAGATGCCGATCCGAAAGATTTCTTATAAAAGATGAACTATGCTTAAAAAAACACTACTATTTATAGCGCTTGTTTCATTTGCCCAAGGCGAAACCTTCAAAGAGTTTCAACAAAAACAGATGAGTCAAGAAAGCGGTAATAAGCAGGAGTTTGCCAAATACAAAAAATCTCAGGAAGATGCCTTTGAAAAGTATAAAAAAGCCCAGCTCAAGGCGTTTGAAGATTATAAAAAATCACTGGGAAAATACTGGAAAGAACCAAAACTTTCTACAAAAAAAGAGTGGGTCGCTTATACTCCGGACAAAAAAACAAGGACCGATGTCGATTTCGAAAAAAACACGATCACTTTAGAAACTATCGCCGATTCTCCCGAGGATGCAAAACAAAAACTCAAAACAGCCCTTGCCAGAGTTGTTACGATCGACAACAAAGGAGTTCAGGAAAGCGATCCGCTTGAAAAGATCCTCGATAAGATCAAAAAACCCTCAGGCGTTATCGATGCGCAGGTGAAGAACGAACCTATTCTTTCAAATATCATTTTCGACAAGACACCGACGAAAAACAGCATAAAAACATATGTAGACGATCATGTAAAAAATAACAAAATCACGGTACTGAACTCGAAAATAGAAGGTTTTCACGTTTATAGTTTAAACATACCGATGCCTTCGGATTCCATGCAAAAAAAAGCGCAGCAATATTACGGCGATGTCAAATACTTTGCCGCAAAAGAGAGGTTGAATATTCCTCTACTGTTTGCGATCATGCAGACAGAAAGCAGTTTCAATCCAAGAGCAAGGTCGTACATTCCGGCATTCGGACTTATGCAGATAGTTCCAAGCAGTGCAGGTATGGATGCATACGATTATCTTTACAACGAAAGAAGACTGGTCTCTTCAAGCTATCTTTACAACAGTACCAATAACATCATGATGGGAAGTGCTTATCTGCACCTTCTGTATTTCAAGTATCTAAAAGAGATCAAAGATCCTACAAGCAGACTGTACTGTACCATTGCGGCATATAACACGGGAGCGGGCAACATAGCATGGGCGTTTAACAAGAACAAAAACCTGTCACGCAAACAGAAATATTCTATGAGCTATGCGGCAGAAGATATCAACTCCCTCTCACCCGGCCAAGTCTATAACAGACTTCTTAGCGATCTCAGATTCGACGAGCCGAAACTTTATCTTAAAAACGTATCAAAGCGTATGATCGCGTACGATAAGATATATAACCATTAGATACCTATTGCGGACAGCTTTCGATCTCGCCCATATCTATATGAGATCCGCCTCCCGATATCATATGCTCGTTCTCTCTTATCGTCTTACCGTTATGAATGACGGTATAGCTTATCTTGACACTGTCGCGGATCGTATTGATAGTCGAGCAGTAAGTCTCCAGTGAAGCCATGACATAGCGTGCCGCAGCCGTATCATCCGCATCGGAATCGAACTTATAGATAAGATGCAGCGTATTGAACTTTCTCGGATGATCGTCATTACGCACTACATCACCTTCGATCGAAAGATTAGTAACGGTTTTTCCCTGATTTTTCGGAAGCAGTATCATATCCGTAGCACTGCATGTAATGATACCGCTTAGAAAATACTCTACGGGAGTAATGGTCGGGCAATCAATGATAAAACTGCTCTTTTCGGTCTTTGCCTCAAACTTCATTGCTTCTTGATGTGTTACGACTACTTTCATACTAATAGCTCCGGATTTGTTTTGGCAATAAACTCTCTAAAATAGTTTAATTGCTCTTTAGTTCTCACAGTTGCAGTACCGCCTTGTGAGGTTCTGGCATTCATAGAGTGTCGTAATGCCAAATACTCCATCACATCTTCATCGATACGCTCATCTATCTCTTTTAAGTATTTAAATTCTATCTTACTCAGATCAACTCCAAGTTCCTCGCCTTTTGCAACTGCACGGCCTGTGATAAAGTGCGCTTCTCTAAACGGTATAGCGCACTTTTCTACCAAATAATCTGCAAGGTCCGTTGCACTTAAGTGACCTATCGCACATGCTTTTTCCATATTGTGTGCTTTTACGGTCATTGTTTTGATGGCTTCTTTTAGTATCTCTAACGAGATTTCCGCCGTGTCCACAGCATCAAATACTCCCTCTTTATCCTCTTGAGTATCTTTGTTATAAGCTAAAGGAAGTGCTTTCATAACGGTTAAAAGTCCCATTAAAGAACCGTAGACTCTCCCTGTTTTACCGCGAAGAAGTTCCGGAACGTCCGGATTTTTCTTTTGCGGCATAATGGATGAACCTGTAGAGTATTCATCGCTGAGTTCTACAAATCCAAACTCATAACTTGACCACATTACAAGCTCTTCACTGAGTCTGGAGATGTGCATCATCATAGTAGAGATATTAAAAAGTATCTCTAAAGCAAAATCCCTGTCGCTCACCGTATCCAAACAGTTGGTACTTACACTTCCAAATCCAAGAAGTTCTGCGGTCATCTCTCTATCGACGTTATGCGGTGTTCCTGCAAGTGCTGCACATCCAAGAGGCGAGATATTATTTCTTTCATACGAGCTTTCAAATCTCTCTATATCTCTTTTAAACATTGCCAGATATGCACTTAGATGAAAAGCAAAGTTGATCGGTTGGGCGTGTTGTAGGTGTGTCATACCGGGGATTAAAGTCTCTGTATGCTGCTCAGCTACAACCAATATCTCAGACATTAGTTTTTTAATAGCTTCAACAATAGATAGATTTTTCTTTAGAGTCCAACGGCGAAAATCAACTGCAACCTGATCGTTTCTACTTCTTGCGGTATGGAGTTTTTTCCCTGCATCGCCGATAAGTGCCGTTAAACGTTTTTCGATCCCCATGTGCAGGTCTTCATCACTAATCTTCCATTCGAACTCGCCGGATTCTATCTCTTGTTGGATCTGCTTGAGTCCTTTTATGATAGAATCAAGCTCTTCTGCTGTGAGAATGTTCTGTTTTTGCAGCATCGTTGCATGAGCGATAGAACCTTCGATATCTTCTTGGTACAATCTTCTATCGAACATGATCGAAGCATTGAACTCATCCAGCAGCGATGATGCCGTTTTGCTAAAACGTCCGGACCACATCTTATCCATAATATCTCCAAATAAAAAAGTTCAGAATTTTAACTTAAGTTACTGTAAGTTACGCTTAGAAAAAAGCCGTATGAGGGAGAATCGATATATTCTTAATATCAGATCGTTAATTGCAGGCAGGGACTTTGCCGCTGTCTTTTGCGTATTCAACAAGGAAGTCTCTAAGATGCTTTGCATTTTTTTTAAACCTGTCACCGCTGAAATATTCTCGGGAGGCTTTCGCTTTTTCGCTTTTTAAATGCACGGCCGCCAGATCGGCGCCGTTGTCTTTAAGCATTTTTTTCCAGGTTCTCATGTTCTTTGACGTTGACATTCCCTGTCCGCCTCCATGACAATGACGACACTCTTTTACATACTCTCTTTGCCCCTTGTAAACGGCAGCGGTTGATGTTGCTTGAGTAATAAAAAAGGTTGAAATTATAAAAAATAATATTCTACTTGTCATCATACGCCTTCCATCAAAACAATAGCCTATAGTACATCAGATTTAATAATAGTTACCTTATACTAAAATAATCACAAATATTTAATTTTTAGAGTTGATACTTTTTGTATAACTGCTCGTCCAAAGTCCATAAACCGCGCTCTTTTAGACTCTCTATCACACCTGCATTACACTCGACGTCACCCGGCCATTCTCTATGAAATCCGTCTATGGTGTTTTTTGTCGTTCCATCGATTCCGACCATCAATCCAGAAACAAAAATATCACGGGTCGCATCGATATTATTCACGACTCTCCAAATAAGCATATACGCATTGGAGATATCGTTTTTTTCCTCATCCACAAAAACCGCTATGCGAACATTTTCACTAAGTACGCTCATAGCGTTAAAACACTCTTTTAAAGGTCTGGATTTTTTTACGGTCATCACCGTTATAGGATTATTCGCATGGCGCATATACTGCTGCAGCCCGGTAACCTCAGGACAGAGCTCCTGCACTTTTTTCAAAAGATCTTCATCGCCTAACAGCTGCGGAGCGGTAACGATATTCGCCGCGGTAACGTCGATACCCAGCTTGCCGCCGACAAGAGCTTCGTTGGAAGAATGGTCAAGAGCATCCGTCACGCCTTCGGTAATAAACAAGCGTTTGGGATCGAATCTGTTTAAAATATATGTCGCCAATGCATCGTAGTTTGTAAGTTTTGGCGCCGATGCATCTAAAAACACCGCATGCTTCACAAAACTCATCTGTCCCGAACCCCAAAAAAGATGCATGAACTGCTTTGCATGACCTTTATAAAGGGTTTGCATCTTTGCAAGTATCAGATTATGAAAAACTCCGTTTTCGGGCATATGATAATCTATAAGATCCGGCGCATTCGTTTTAAGCAGAGGTAAAAAGATCCTCTCTGTCGCCCATCCCATATACTTATCTTCAAGCGGCGGTTTTCCGACGACCGTTGCAAGATACACTGGCTTTTTTTTGCTTGTTATAGCACTTACTTCCATAAACGGATATTTCTCTTTTAACGTGTAATACCCCGTATGATCTCCAAAAGGGCCTTCCACTTTAAATTCGGACGGATCCACCCATCCCTCGATGACATAATCTGCATCAGAAGGTATATAAAGAGGTGTCGTAAGCGAAGACACGAGTTTTGCCGGCTCTTTTTTAATAAGCCCGTAAAGAAGAAGTTCGTTCACTCCGTACGGAAGAGGAGCGGTCGCACACCAGGTATAAAGAGGATCTCCGCCGATCGCCACGGTAACAGGCATCTTTTTGCCCGCTTTTTGGTATTGATCGAAGAAATGAGAAGAGTCTTTATGTATCTGCCAATGCATTCCCAGATGCTTTTTATCATACACCTGAAGTCTGTACATACCAAGATTTACCATCTCTCCGTCCATGCTTTGCGTATACACTTGCCCCATGGTGATGAACGGACCGCCGTCCTCTTCCCATGTCGTAAGTATAGGAAGCTTATATAGATCTATATCATCATTGAGATACTTTATTTTTTGACATTCGCCTTCGCCTTTGAGACGTTTAGGAAAAATGTTCTTTAACGAAAAAAGCTCTCCGAGCATAGACATCTTCGCTTTAAGTCCGCTCGGCGGTTTCATATGAAGAAGTTTCGTTATCTCATCGGCCACAGACTCGATTGTTCTGCCAAAAAGCAGTTCACATCTTCTGTATGAACCAAAGACATTCATAAGTACTGGAACATCAAATTCCACGCCATTCTTTGAATCGACGGGGTGCGTAAAAAGCAGGGCTTTGCCGCCGTCTTTTTTCTTCACTTCGGCATAAGCAAGATGAGGGATCTCCAGATATATGTCGACCTTATCATGTATTACGGTAAGTTCGTTTTCTTTTGTAAGTAACTGTATGGTATTTTGCATTCTTTCTCTTTACGGGGTAAACTGTTTTCCCCTGATTAAAGGGGATATGGGTGTAACTTTTAGATTTACAGGGTCGATGTCATCTTCGATGCCATGACTTCCGCACGGTGTAAAAGCTCTTTTGCGCCTTTAGTTATCATATCTTGGCCTATCACTCTTCCGATACTCTTGTATTCGGATACTTTCGCCGTCGTATCTTCATGCAACACTTCAGAACCGTCAGGCATTCCCAAAATCGCTTTTATCGTTATATCTTCGCCTTTAACTACGGCGTTGACACCTATAGGTACCTGACATCCGCCATCAAGCGAATCTACGAAATCTCTCTCGACGGTCGTGGCTATCATGGTCGAATCGTCCTGCAGTCTCGATACTATCTCGATGACTTTAGGGTCATCGATAGCTTCGATACCAAGTGCTCCCTGCCCCATGGACGGTATCATCTCATCCAGCGAGATCGGATAGACATATTTTACAGAACCCGTGAACCCTAGACGGTTAATACCCGCAGATGCAAGGATGATAGCGTCAAAATCACCGTTCTTTAGCTTTTTGATACGCGTATCCACGTTGCCGCGAAGGTCTTTTATCGTCAGATCGGGGCGGAGACGTTCTATCTGCATTCTGCGTCGAAGAGACGATGTACCGACTATAGCACCCTCAGGCAGTGCTTCGATACTCTCATATTTTTCACTTAAAAGCGCATCCCTTGAATCTTCACGCTCCGTTATGGCTCCAAGAACAAAACCTTTTGGAAGCTCCGTAGGCACATCTTTTAAAGAGTGTACTGCTATCTGTGCTTCGCCGCGCAGCATCGCCTCTTCCAGTTCTTTTAGAAAAAGACCTTTTCCGCCTATTTGAGACAAAGCTTTGTCCTGTATCCTGTCTCCCGTAGTTACTATAACATTTAGTTCAACTTCTAATCCCGGATTTTGCTGCTGTAAAACAGATTTTATATGGTTTGACTGCCATAGGGCAAGTTGACTCCCGCGAGTAGCTATAGTTAGTTTTTTCATAATTTAATGTACCTTTACGCTTTTGTATTTATTTTTCGTCGGATCTTTTTGCCCGTCAAAATAGACGGTAGGCGTTCCGTTTACCAATAGTGCGTTTGCGATCTTCTGATCGGAATTAAACGCGTTTTCGACCATGATCGAATGAATATCCTTGCGCGTTATCTTCGTATCGAGCGCATCGTTTATGACATCGAGTATCTTTTGTTCGTTCGTCTCTCTGGCATTGATCTTAAGATCATACATCTTAAGGAGAGAGTCTTTTTTACCCTGCAGTTCTAGATATATCGCTGCTCTGCACACCGTAGGAGATGCAGGATGCAGTCCTTCGAGCGGATAGTGGTAGTAATAGACCGCAAAATCCTGCGGATATTTTTTCATATATGCGAGCGCGCCCGGCACGAAACTTCTGCAAAACGGGCACAAAGGATCCGAAAAAAGTGCGATTTTATGCGCTGCGTTCTCATCGCCATAAAGCAGATTCGACCTGCTATAGAACTCCTCTTTAAACTTAGGACTTACCGTGTCGTTTAACTTGATCCCCGTTTTAAGATCTATCAGTTCAGTAGCTATAAAGCCGTCTTTTACAAAGTAGATCGAGCTTTGCGATATTTTTTTCTCATCTTTGCCTATCTTTGCTTTTCCCGAAAAAGAGACAATATAGGCCTGCCATCCTTCGGGTCTTTGCAGATCTTTTTTATCTACGACCTTTACATCAAGCGAAATGATATTTGGATTCTTTACGATACTGTCTTTTAAAAACTTTACGACCTCTTTCGAATAATCTTTTGCCTGTGCAAAAACGGAAACCGAAAGCAGACTACTTGTCAGAAATAGTGTCATTAATAACTTCGACATCGATAACATCTTCATCCTTTCTTGTTGTATCAGTTTTAATATTGCATTTCCCGGATTTTACATTATAATAATTAATGATCATCGATGTGAAAACGGAAAATTGTAAAGCTATCCCTATGATATCCGTTAAAAATCCCGGCAAAATAAGTAAAATGGCACCAAACACCGTAAAGAGATTCAGTTTTTGAAACTCCTCCAGATCAATGCAGTTAAAAGAGACCGCGCTAAGATTCTGCAAAAACGTCGTACGAAAATTTATGAGGATTGCTATACCCAAAAAAGCTGTAAATATAATCTCGAAAAAAGTAGCCAAACCGCCTATTTGAGAAGAGATATTTACAGATATAAGGACCTCTAAAAAAAGGTATACGACGAAATAAATCATCTACAGGCGTCCTAAAATAACATGTAAGATATCATCGGCTTTGACATCCTCTTTCGTGTACGCAGCTCTGTCAAATATCTGCACCATCCCGTTGGCAAGCTCTTTTCCGATTATAATCGTATAGGGATACCCTACCAGTTCGGCATCTTTCATCTTAAATCCAAAACGCTCTTTTCTGTCATCAAGTACGGTCTCTACGCCTTTTGCTTTGAGCTCGGCGTAAAGTCTTTCGCCAAGAGCCGTCTGCTCTTCGTCCTTGATGTTTGAGATCATCACGTTTACCATGTACGGAGCGCTCTGCTTGGTCCATTTACAGCCGTTTTCATCATGATGCTGCTCTATGATTGCCGCTACAAGACGGCTGACACCCATGCCGTAAGTTCCCATAATAAACGGTTCAGCCTGTCCTTTTTCATTGAGAAACTCGGCTTTTAAAACCTTTGAATAGGTAGTACCGAGCTTAAAGATATGTCCGACTTCTATCCCTTTGGTATATGAAAGCGTTCCGTCACAGTACGGACAGCCGTCTCCCTCTTTTACTTCCACGATATCGGCAAAATATGCTTCGTTTAGCACCGACATGTCAACGCCTATGAAATGGTAATCTTTCTCGTTTGCACCGCATATCATATTTTTTGCTTCATAAAGATCTTCGTCTATAACGCAATTGACTTTTACCTGGTCAAGAGGTCCCATAAAACCTGCTACAAGACCGATCTCTGCAAGCTCGCTTTCATCCACATCGACTACATCGATGGCACCCGTACTGCTTTGTGCTTTTTTCTCTTGGAGCGTATCGCAGCCGCGGAGGAAGAAGAGCGCAATCTCGCTTCTGTCTTCAAAGACCAATCTTTTTGCTACGGCTTTTACGGTATAGTAAGGATCGACTTTAAAAAACTCAGCGAGTTCCTCTATGCTTTTTACATCAGGCGTCAAAAACTTGTTGAACTGTGCTTCGGGAGCTTCTGGGATATTCTTACGCTTCGCACGTTTTGCCGCTTCGATATTTGCGCCGTATTCGCATTTGTCACAGACCGCTATGGTATCTTCGCCGCTCTCGGCAAGCACCATCAGCTCTTTTGACCCTGTTCCGCCGATCGCCCCGCTGTCGGCTTCGACTATTCTAAAGTTCAAACCTAAACGAGTGAGGACTTTCTTATATGCTTCTTCGACCGCATTGAACTCGCGGTCGAGATCCTCTAGGGTAGCGTGAAAACTGTATCCGTCTTTCATCAGAAACTCACGGCCTCTCATAAGCCCGAATCTCGGACGCGCTTCATCACGGAACTTTGTCTTTATCTGATATAGGTGAAGAGGAAGCTGTTTATAGCTTGTGACCTTGTTGCGGACAAGGTTAACCATCATCTCTTCATGTGTAGGTCCAAGGACGAAAAGATTGTCTTTTCTATCTTTAAATCTTAAAAGTTCTTTTCCGAACTTCTCGATGCGTCCGCTCTCCTGCCAAAGTTCTGCAGGTGTTACGAAGCTGAGTTCGACCTCCTGCGCTCCTATGTCCTGCATCTCTTCGTTTATGATATTCTCTATCTTTTTCAAGACTCTTTTTCCAAGAGGCAAAAAGTTATACAATCCGCTTGCTACCTGTGAGATAAATCCCGCTCGTGAAAGAAAAATATGGCTTGGAAGTGTTGCATCCGAAGGCGCTTCTTTCGTTGTTGGAACATATAAGTTTGACAATCTCATCTACTTTATCAGCCTTTAATAGTGTATTCGCATTTATATTTGTCTAATAGTGAAGATTTTTCATTTCTCAATAAAAACTTTATCGATTCTATCATCGTATCTGCATTGGCCTCGCCGGACACTTGACGTATCTTATGCGTGATATCATGCAAAAATCTTTTCAATACCTGTTCATTCATTTTCAGTATCTCTTTTTCATACTCTTTAGGGATATACCCGTTTGATATGACACGGTTGGTCTCTTCCTGCGCGGCTTTATGAGCATGATTGTATATCTCTTTGATGATAGGCTCTACCGATAAACTTCTAAGCCATTCGTAAAACTGCATAGTTTGACGTCCTATGATCGCATAGGAACGTTTTGCTTCATCCTCTCTGATAGTCATATTTTCGTTGACGATCGATTTAAGATCGTCTATCACAAACAGATTTATGTTCTCGCCGTGAGAAAAGCTTATATCGCGCGGCAGCGCCATGTCAAACCAAAAACGCTCAAAATCACAGTTCTTTATGATCGCATCCGTGATTATAGGTTCTTTAGAAGATGTCGCCGTAAAGAGGATCTCGAATTGATTGACGAGATCGGAGAGTTCGGAAAAATCTTTGACCTTCGCACCGCATTCGACCGCGAGATCTTCTGCACTTTCTCTTGTTCTGTTCACTATATAGACCTCTACTCCGTTAGAAGCCAGGTGCTTGGCCGTGATCTCGGACATCTCGCCTACACCGATGACCAGGGCTTTTTTCCCCTCTATATCTTTTAAGACGTCACGAAGCTTCGTTACCGCGACACTTGCTATGGAAACCGGTTTTGAAGAGATATTCGTAACGTTTCTCACCGCTGCGGCGCATTTAAACGCGTAATGCATAGCACGCGAAAGTTTTTGTCCGCAGAAGTTGTTATCGTAAGAGAATCTAAACGCGTCTTTAAGCTGTCCTGCGATCTGCGTCTCGCCTATGACCAAAGAATCCAGTGAGGACGCGACGCTAAAGAGGTGGTGAATCGCCCCTTGATCGTCAAAGATATCCGCACGGCCTTCAAGCTCTTCTTCGCTTATGCCCGAACGTTCGTTTAAAAGCTTAAAGATATGTTTTGTTGCCGTCATGACGCTAGAGCAGCTTACCAGTACTTCCATTCTGTTGCATGTCGAGATAAGAATACTTTCATGAATGGCTTCTGAAGAGTTTAGCTTTGCCAGACAGTCTTTTAACTGTTCATCGTTTGAGAAAGAGAGTTTCTCACGAATCTCTATGGTTGAATTTTTATGCGTAAAGCTTATCGTTAAGTAGTGCATTAGTAACTTCTTTTTATCATTGTGTCTAAAATTTCTGTCAATTCCACATCCTTTAGAACCGCTTGCTTTGCTTCGTTTGAAAGTTTTACAGCCAGTGCAAACGATTTTTCGATGGATTTGTGTTCATCCATTTTTGTTTTTATCCAGATACTGTCTTGCGAAGATATTTTCTTGCCATGTAAAGAGACCAGTCTTTTTTTGTTTTCATCATCCAAAGAGTGATAAAGATAGATGTAAGGCAAAGTACATTTTCCCTCCACAAAATCGTTCATAGCGGGTTTTCCGAGTGTTTTTTCGTCTGAGACGATATCCAAGATATCATCTATGATTTGAAACGAAAGACCGAGATTCTTACCGTAAAGGGCATACGACGCCATATCTTTACCTGCCAAAACAGCGGCTGCCGTCGCACTCGCCTCTATGAGCGAAGCTGTTTTGAGATAAAGCATGTCCAGATATGTCTTTTCATCATCGTTGAAGTTTTTTGCAAGGTTGACGTCTTGCATCTCTCCCACGGAGAGCGAAGTGACCGCAGAAGAAACGACGGATGCGATCTGTTTATCGAACGAAACAAGGGAGGTGAAGGCTTTTGAATAGAGTATATCTCCCAGCATTATGGCGATCTTGCTTCCTTCAGTAGCATTCACAGAAGCGTTTCCGCGTCTTAGCGAGGCATCGTCTATCACATCGTCATGTAACAGGCTGGCAGCATGTATGAGCTCGATAATGGCGGCCAGCAATACCGATTCGTCGTTCACGGATGCGATTTTCAACACGAGTTTGGCGCGCAAGCGTTTTCCGCCTGCAAGAGTCGAGAACAGATGAGTGACGTCATCATAATCTATCTCTTTTATCAGTCTGTCTATCTCTTGTTCTACTCTCTCAATCATCCCTGCAATGCTTCCTTGGTCAAAAACTTCAAATCTATCTGCTCTTTTTTATCAAAAAGAAAAAGCTCGAAAACAGCTTCTTGTGTCTGATAATCAAATTTTACAAATTTTAAAATAATATACGGCAACGAGTAAAATCCGCCTGCACGCGTTTTTAACTCCACTCTAACCGATTGGTTCACATGATTTAAATAAAGTATATTTTGTGCTACTGCCTCATCATAAGACCTCAGGACAACCAGTCCGTCATTATGATACAGAGTCCATCTAAATTTAAATAATTTTTCAATACCCTCATATTTTACAAGAATTTTCTCTGTTTTATCCTTTTTTAGTTTTATATTGTACTTCGTTTTATAAAGTTGTGCATTAATCGAAACACTAAAAAAGGATAAGAGTAAAATTACCTGTAAAAATCTGATCATTAAAATTCTTACTCGTTCTGAGTCAGAACATTCCCCATACTTTCGATATAAAGACTTTTTACTTTTGTCTGAACATCGTCAAGATTTTCAAAAGCAAATTGTGCAATATCTCTTTCCAATGCTTCTGCATCGTCTGCGTTTAGCATAAGTTCTAAAACAGCCATACGCTCTATGATGCGCTCCAATTCAGCATCGACTAAACCACGGTTTGCATTGAAGATGATATCCATAAATTTGCTCTTAGGCGAGCCCATGAAGATATCATCTTCATCTTCAAAAATATTGTACATATCGGTATCCATTAAATATTATTTTTGCGATTATATCACATCGACTCTATATAAACGCTTACGCATGATCAAGAAAAACTCTCTCATGCTATCTGCACAGGAGGTCTTATTCTGTACACGACAGCGTAGAGTAGCGGAACATAGATTAGATTCAGCACAGTTGCCCAGGTTACACCGAATCCTAAAGAAACGGCCATGGGTTGAAGGATCAAAGCTTGGCCAGAAGCAAAAAAGATAAGGGTAGAAAGCCCCAAAACGGTCGTTATCGACGTTAAAAGAATAGGCCGCAGCCTTGTCCTTGCCATCTTCATAAGCTCTTCGCTGTTTTTTGCTTCTTTAATAAAACTGACCATGATCAGCCCGTCGTTGACCACGACTCCGGCAAGTCCGACGATGCCTATTAGTCCCGGCATCGTGATGTTTATGCCCATAATAAGGTGCCCTGCCAGAACTCCCAGCAGCGACAAAGGTATGGTACTTAACACGATCAGTGATTTTCTAAAGGAGTTGAACAGCCAGATCAGAGTGATAAAGATCAAAAATATTGCGATAATAGCCGATTCGCCTATCTCTTTTTTATTTTTGTTGTTCTCTTTTTCCTCCCCTTTTATATCAAGCGTATACCCTTCCTTTTGCAGTTCTTTGATCACGGGTGTTATTTTTTGCATCACTTCTGAAGAGGTTATTTTTCTCTTATCAAGAGATGCAAAAACGGTACGTATCCTTTTTCCGTCCTCTTTGTTTATCGTGACAAACCCCTGTACTACGATAAAATCACAGATATCTTTCAATGAAACGAAACGATCCGATCCCGGAATGCTCAACTCTATATCGTTTAAAGAGGAAAGTCTGTCTTTTACATCCCCTTCTACCCTTATACGGATAAGTCCGTCTTCATTGAACATCTTTGCATATTCACCCTTTAAATAAAATGACCGAAGCTGGTTTGAGACCGTCTGCTCGTTAAAGCCCAGCGATTGACCGTATCTGTTCACGCGGAGCTTCAGCTCTTTTGCGCCGATAGCCGCATCGTCTGCTATGTTATAAACGCCGTTTACTTTAAAAAGAGCCGACTGCAGTTTTTTCACTCCTTTGATTATCTCATCTTCACTTTTTCCGCTGAGACTGATCTCTATATCGTTCGCCACTACGCCGGCTCCCGGAACGGTTACGCTGAGTTCGTCAAAGACCGGATTTTTGTTCTCGTCTTTTTCGTTCTTGAAATTTTTGATCCACTCTTTTATCTCCTCGGCCATATCTTTTGCATCGCGCTCGCGTACCAATAGCTTTTTATCATAATCGATGCTGAGAAAAGGATTTATATATCTGTTGTAAAAATTATCCGGAGCGCGCTCTTTGAGATCTATAAATATCTGAAACAGATTGTCGCCGAGTTCTGCTTCGTTTTTGGCATCTATTTTGATCCCGATAACACTCGTAACGCTTGAGAACTCTTTTTTATTGAGTTTTTTCAACAGCATCTTCTCTATGCGTGTAACCTGTTTTTCGGTGTCTTGAAGTTCGGAGTTCACATCTACTTTACCGCTTACGTATATCTGCGTAACGTCGAACTCCGGAAAAAGCTGAAACTTGCTTTGTTTGACCATCACGAACGTTCCAAGCAGAATGCTCACAACTATCATTATCAGCGACAAAAGCTTTTTTCTAAATAAAAAATGAAGCAGCACGTCATACCATCTGTAAAGATGCGCCCAGATGGAATGAGTGGCAAAACTCTCTTTTTGCAGCCTTAAAAAATCATAAGCATGCAGAGGAAGAAAGTAGAACGCTTCAAAAAGAGAGCTGAGAAGGAGTACGGATATCATGACGGGAATGATCTTTATGAACGCTCCCATGTCTCCCGTCAGCAAAAGCATCGGCAAAAATGCGAAAATGGTTGTAAGCGTTGCGGTAAGTACTGCGGGAAACATCTCAACAGCACCGATCACCGCAGCCTCGCGCCTGCTTTTTCCCTCTTCCAGATGTCTATAGATATTTTCCGCCACGACGATAGCCTCGTCCACCAGCATCCCAAGAGCGATAAGCGCACCCAAAAGAGAGAGCATATTGATACTGTCACCCAAAAGCTGCGTCGCAATGAGACCTATCATAAAACTGACGGGAATCCCTATAGCCACGACAAAAGCGATACCGCGGTTGACAAAAATGAGCAGTGATGCAAATACCAGAATAAGTCCGAAAAGTATGTTTGAAACAACCGTATTAAGACGGTTTTTTATCCAGATGGAAGTATCCGTATAAACTCTGTACTGCAAGTTTGGATATTGCTTCTCCTTTTCTTTGAGTATCTGTTTTATCTGTCTTGAAAGAGCTATCGCGTTTCCGGATTTCGATTTTGTGATATTGACGGAAATATTTCTCACGCCGTTATAATGAGATATCTCGCTCTCGTCGCTGAGTTCAAAGGATACGGCTGCTATATCGCCTATCCTTACCCTTTTGCCCAAGACGCTTATGAGTGTGTCCTCCACGCTTTTTTTATTTTTTTCGCCGTTATACGTCGATATGAACAGATGCGACCCTCTTTGTTTTATGGTCCCTACAGGAAAGATGGAACTGATATTTGAAAGCGCAGCTACGACCGATGGCTGATCAAGCCCGTATGCTTTGATGCGCTCTTCGTTTATGCGAAAGACGAGTTCGTCATCGGCGTCTCCTCTGATAGTTATCTCACTTAGGTCTTTGAGCTTTGAAAGTTCGCTTTTCAGCTCGTCCGCACGCTGTATCAGCTCTTTTGTACTTACCTTCCCCGCAAGCGCTATCAGAACAAGAGGAAAAGATTTTTCCTGTATCTTGGCTATAGGATCGTTCATATCTGAAGGAAGATCGTGCTTTATCTTGTCTATCGCGTCTTTTACGTCGTTGAGTACGGAAATATTGTTCGAACCGCGTTTGATATCCACGGTTATAGTAAAAGCACCGTTTTTTATGACCGTCTTGATAGTATCGAGTGATTCAATATTTTTGAGTTCGTCTTCTATGTTCTTGGCGGCCATCTTATCAAGTACGTCCGGACTCGTACCTGCATAACCGCCGCTGATGATGATCTGGTCCGTGTCGATCGGAGGGAATATCTCTTTTGGAACGTTGAGATAGGCAAATGCAGACATCACCAATATAAACAGCAGAAATATATGGTTTAAGATCGGTTTGTCTATGGCAAATTCGACGAATCTTCTGATCAAAACAGTTCCTAAAATATAGTGTCGAGTATCTGGTTTTTAAACTTTATCGCCTCTACTTTGGCGTTGATTATCTCATGTTCCTCTTTCAGCGAATCGTATTCCCTTTGCAGTTTGGCGATTTCCCTGCTTTTATAGTATATCTCATGCTGCAGATACATCTTTGGAAAAACCGTTATAAAGACCAAAGAGATTATGAGCAGCAGCTGCAGCAGATACTTTAAATCCAATGCTTTTTTCGGTTTTATAACAGAGGAAACCTCATCTAAAATCTCATGTTTGTCATTCATCTTTTTATCTTAAATACTCTTAATTTCGCACTTCTGCTTCTTGGATTTTTTTTAAGTTCGTCCTCTTTTGCAGTGATCGGCTTTTTCGACTTTACCCTGCCGATAGCGTGATCTCTTGTACAAGTACACCTGAATGCTTCAGGCGGACATATACACTCTTTACTCCACTCGTTAAATCTCTGCTTTACAATCCTGTCTTCAAGCGAATGAAACGAGATGATTGCAACGTCTGTATCGACAAGTCCTATATTTTGTATCTCGTCTAAAAGCGTGTTTAACTCGCCTAGTTCATCGTTTACCTCGATTCGGATCGCCTGCATCAAAAGAGTGGCGGGATGGATCTTCTTGCCGCGAGGAAGAAGATGCCTGAGCTTTTCGCTCAGCTCTTTTGCAGAATGAAAAGGACGGTTATTTACGATGTATGACGCCACCTGTTTATAGTTTCTCATCTCGCCGTAATCTCTGAGTATTTTTTCAAGTTCGATGACAGAATAACCGTTTACGACATCCGATGCACTCAAGAGAGCATCTTTATCCATTCTCATATCAAGAGTATCACTTTCGTAGGAGAACCCTCTCTCTTTTTGATCCAGCTGCAAAGAAGACACTCCGATGTCCGCCAGAATCCCTTTTATTTCAGTAACATCGTTGTTTTTCAGTATCTCTTTAATCACTTTGGAAAAACGACCTTTTTTGATCTCTACTCTCTCTTTAAACGGCCCTAATCGCTCGGTCGAAAAGTCGATGGCCGTCTGATCTTGATCTATACCGATAAGCTTGATACCGGGCTTGTTCTCTAACAGCAGTGAAGAGTGCCCGCCGTATCCCATGGTACAGTCTATTATGATCCCTTCGTCCACGTCGTCAAAAGCCTCTAAGACTTCTCTGTACAAAACGGGGATGTGCGGGATATCTTTCATGACAAACAGGCCTTTTTTAACTTTTAATGTAATTATAGCTTAATAAACTCGGTAAAATCATCCACCAGCATGCTGACTTTTTTGTCTTTTCTCATGATGAGGATAAAATCCCTTTCAAAACTGTAACCGTGAATATCAAGCTCGAAAAGCAAGCCTTCGCGCAGCTCTTTTTCTACGGATATCTTAGGAAGACAACTGATGTAGTTGGGACTCAGTTTCAAGAATTTTTTTATCGTCTCTGTATGATCGAACTCCATATAGATATTTACGGGCTCGGGAGCGATAGCATCCAAAAATACAGCTCTCGTTCCTGAACCTACCTCTCTCATTATCCACTGCATATTTGACAAATTGTCTATGTAGTGGCCTTTTTTTGCCGCCAGTTCTTTGTTAGACGTAACAACTACCAGCTCATCCGTAATTATCTTTTTACAGACAAGTGCCTCGTCATTGCACTTGTCTTCTATGAATCCGATATCGTATACGCCCTCTTTTATCATATGTATTACGTCGTTCGTGTTTGCCGATTTCAAAGAAAATTTTACATTCTTGCGTATACGGCTGTATTCGTCTATATATTTTGGCAAAAGATAATTGGTTATCGTAACACTTGCGCAGATACGCAGATTTCCCTCTATCTTTTGAGAAGAGAAGTTCGTAAAGATTTTCTGAAGAGAATCGACATGCGGAAATATCTGTTCTAAAAAAAGCACTCCTCTTTCATTCAATGTCAATTTTTTGCCTATTCTTTCAAAAAGATTTTCACCTACTATCTTTTCCAGCTCTTTTACCGACATAGAGATGGCGGACTGGCTCATATTGAACTCCGCAGCGACGTCGATAACCTTTTGCTTATGTGCCAGAGATATGAAAACTTCAAGCTGTTTTAATGTAAACATTGTTTTTTCCTTTATAAGTCCTATAATTATATACAAAAAAATTGAATAAAAAGATTAATAAATCTATTTATGTTTTATCAAATTTTTATGATAAAATTCGTAAAAAAAAAGGAACACGCAATATATGAAAAGAAGAGATTTCTTTAAAACGGCTGCCGTTATGGGAGCCGCTACAGTCGGTAGCAGCGCTTTTGGTAGTGAAACTACCACAAGACAGCCTATAGACAATAGACCGATATCTAAAATCAATTTTCCGGAAAAACGGCCGATGATCACCTATTCCGACCGTCCTCCGCTTCTGGAAGCACCGCGTGAAACTTTTACGCAAACCATTACTCCAAACGATCAGTTCTTTGTCAGATGGCATCTTCCTGAGATTCCGACATATAACGATACAGACAAGTTCACTATTTCCATAAACGGTTTGGTAAAGACTCCTTATCAGATAACCCTCAAACAGCTAAAAGAAGATTTTGAACAGGTCGAAGTCACTGCTGTAATGCAGTGCGGCGGAAACAGTCGTTCGGCATTTCAGCCGATAACAGGCGGTATCCAATGGGGCAGCGGTGCTATGGGCTGTGCTAAATGGAAAGGTGTAAGACTCAGCGATCTGCTTCACCGCGCAGGACTTCAAAAAGAATCCGAATGGATTGGTTTTAACGGTCTGGATAATGCAGCATACTACAAAACCCCGAACTTCGTACGCGAACTTCATCTAAGCGAGCTGGATGACCACGTCATCGTTGCATATGAGATGAACGGCGAAGACCTGCCGTACTTAAACGGATATCCGGTACGTCTGGTTCTTCCCGGATACTACTCCGACAGCTGGGTCAAGATGTTAAGCAATATCACCGTAACTGACAAATACAAAAATCTTTTCTTTATGGATGTCGCTTACCGCGTTCCGGATAACGAAACCGAGTCCGAAACTCCCGAGCACAAATATAAAACGACCAAACCGATTACCACTATGAACGTAAAATCCGTCATAGGTTTTCCTGCAAACGGAGAGACCGTCGCATACGGCTCGCAGCTGGTTGTACGCGGTGTTGCATTTGACAGCGGTATCGGTATCAAAGACGTATTTATATCTTTAGACGACGGCAAAACATGGGAAGCAGCCATACTCGATGACGGCAAAGCCGGACGCTATGCGTACAGAGGATTTAGATACAGTTTTAAACCCGAAACCTACGGCGAAGTAAGAATCATGGCTAAAGCGGTGGATAAACTCGGTAATGAACAGCCTCTTACAAAAGACGTCAAATGGAACCACGGCGGATACAAATTCAACGGTATCGACGTAGTAACGATCAAAATCGCATAAAGGGAGAACTGATGAAAAAACTATTATTACTACTGGCATTTAGTACGGCGATGTTCGCACAGGTCAGTAAAGCCGTCGAAGTTCCCTACATCTCTTATGAGATCAAGATGGGTAAAGGGTTTGACGAAGTAAACGCAAACTGTCTGATGTGCCACTCTTTTGGATATATCACGAATCAGGGCCCGCAGTCTCGTGCGTTTTGGAAGGCAAAAGTAGACAAGATGATAACACACTTTAAAGCACCTATCGCCAAATCGGATGCAAAAATCATCGTAAACTACCTGAGCAAACACTACGGAAACGGCAAATAAGCCATTATAAGAGCGGCTGTATGCGGATCTTCTTTGCATATATGCGCCGCTCTTTCATATCCCTCTCATCCAAGTATCCAAAAGAGCGGTTTTTGGATACAATTATCTTATGAATAAACAACTCGTACAATCTCAGATCAAAACATTTTCCCTCTCCATGTTCAGGAAGGATTTCTTTGGGATCTATCACGGTTCCATATCGGCCAAGACAGACTCGAATCAGTTCATCATAAATACGGACGATGCGATCTTCGATTCACTTAATGAGAGAACTCTCATAGAACTTAACTTCAAAAAAGATTATAGATGGAAACAGGCGAGTCTTGATGCAGACATCCATAAAAACATATATGCTCAAATAAGCGATGCCAAGTTCGTCACTTTTACAATGCCCCCTTTTACGACGGCTTATTCGCTCGATCACAACATCATAATCCCAAAAGATTATTTCGGATATATGGAGATCGGACGTTTGGATATCGTCAGCCCTCAGCAGTTTGAAGATTGGTATGACAGGGCCCAAAGCGAGATCACAAAGTATCTAAAAACAAACGATACGGATATCATGGTCATACGCGGGTACGGTATCTATGCATATAACAGGGATATTCATCTTATGGCAAAAAAGCTCGCCATCTTGGAAAAAAGCTGTAGACTTTTGATGCTTGAGAGAGACAAAAAATCTCTCTCTTTCGATTAAATTCTAGCTCGTCAAAGCGTCTTTACGGCCTCAAAAGCCACCTCAAACATCTTGTCTATCTCTTCATGTGTTATGATGTAAGGCGGCATAAAATAAACAGTCGAACCTAACGGACGAAGCAATACCCCGTTATCCAAACCATACTGATACACCTTCAGTCCGATTCTTTGCTGCGGTGTGAAACCTTTAAGATCAAATGCGCATATCATCCCTGTCTGCCGAATATTTTCTACGATATCCAACTCTTGAAATTTTTGCAGTTTTTCATACATGTAAGCAGATATTTTCTTGTTATTTTCTATAACACCGTTTTCTTCAAAGATATCCAAAGTGGCGTTGGCAGCAGCACATGCAAGAGCGTTTCCGGTATAACTGTGTGAGTGTAAAAAAGCCTTATACTCACTGTAATCGCAATAAAAGAGACTATAGATATCATCGGTCGTCAACACCACAGAAAGCGGCAGATACCCTCCTGTCAACCCTTTTGACAGAACCATAAAATCGGGATTTATACCGGCTTGTTCGCACGCAAACATCGTGCCGGTACGACCGAAACCGACCATCACTTCATCTGCGATAAAATGGATCCCGTACTTCTTGCAGGTAAAGCTCACATGCAGTAAAAAATCGGGATGGTACATATGCATAGAGCCTGCACCCTGCACAAGAGGTTCGACAATAAACGCGGATATCTCTCCTGCTCTTCTCTCGCACAGCTCTTCGAATTTTTTTGCAGCGTTAAGTGCTGCTTGTTTAGTTTGATCTTTCGGTACTTCGGTCTGAATCGAGCTTATTAAAAGAGGTTCGTAGGTCTCCTTGTAAAGCTCGACGTCACCTACGGAAAGCGCACCGATCGTTTCTCCGTGATAGCTGTTTTTCAATGAAACAAAAAGTGTCCTCTCTCTTCCGCTGTTTTTATGTGCATGATAACTCATCTTCAAAGCAACTTCGATGGCACTTGAGCCGTTGTCTGCATAAAAACACTTGTTCAGCCCTTCGGGAGTCAGCTCTACGAGTCTTTTTGAAAGTTTTATAATGGGTTCATGGGTAAAGCCCGCAAGGATGACATGTTCGAGTGAATCAAGCTGCTCTTTTATCTTGGAATTTATATACTTGTTCGTATGACCGAAAAGGTTTACCCACCAGCTGCTTACAGCATCGATATACCTGTTTTCTTCAAAATCTTCCAGATAGACGCCATGAGCCTTTTTTACAGGGATAATCGGTAAAAACTCATGATCTTTCATCTGTGTACAAGGGTGCCAAATATGCTCTAGATCCTGATTCGATAGTTGTAAATTATTCATATTCTCTTCCTTTTGCAAAATCATACCAAAAGTAGCTTTTTTTATACAGCTTTAATACGAAATATCATAGAATAACCAAATTTTCAAAATAAGGTTTATTTTTTATGATTTCATGGATGCAAAGACACCGTAAATGGTTAGTTATAACGATTTGGATCTCAACAATAGCGTTTATAGGTGCGGGATTTGTCGGCTGGGGGCAGTACAACTACGGCAAAAAAGCAAGCGCGGCCGCAAAGGTCGGTGATGTCGATATTAGTTACAGTGAGCTCCAGCGGGAATACGGCCGTATGTACGCATACTTTAACAATATGTTTCAAGGAAAGTTTGACGAAGCTCAAGCAAAAAGCTTCGGCCTTCAAAAACAGGCTCTGAGTCAGCTGATCAATCAGGCACTTATCTTAAATCTCGCGAACAGTTATGATCTGAGAGTAAGCGATAAGGAAGTTTTCGATCTTATCAAATCTCAAAAAGGTTTTCAGACCAACGGTGTTTTTGACAAAGACCTCTACAAGACCGTACTTTCCAGAAATAACCTCTCTACCAAAGAGTACGAAGGAGGGTTAAGAAAACAGCTTTTGATACAAAAAACATTGAATATGCTGAGCATAAAGCCCACCGCACTTGAAGAACAGTCCATAAATACAATACTCGATATAGCAGATAAGATAAACTATAAAGTCCTTGACCGTTCGATGATAAAAGTGGACACGTCCGACGAGAAACTGAAAGCTTTTTGGCAGGGAAGAAAATCGGACTTTATGAGCGAACCGAGCTATGATGTCTCATATATAGTGCAAACGCCTCTGAACAAAGAGTACACAGACGGTGAACTTACGGATTATTACAATGCTCATAAATCACAGTTTACGAGTATAGACGGAAAAATCAAGATCCCCGACGATGCTAGAGAACTCATTACCGCAATGCTCAACAAAGAAGAAACAAAAAAAGAAGCACTCAGAACGTTCGTAGCATACAAAAAAGGGGAACTTGATAAAAGTATCGTTATCAAAAATGCATCTTTAAGCAGTTCAAAAAATATTTTTAATGCAGATATCTTAAAAGAGCTATCGGAACTAACAGATGCAAAACCTTACCTGAAACCAAAACTTATAAACGGCAAGTATGTCATCATCAAACTTGACAAAACAAATCCGTCGGCTCCAAAAAGCTTCGAAGCGGCTAAAGCCGAAGTTCTGGCAGTTTATCTTGCAGAAGGAAAAGAGAGCCAGCTGCAAAAACTCGCTCAAGACTCCGTAGCTACATTTAACGGGAAAAATACCGATTTTATAACGGTAAAAGACGGCGGTAAAATACCGGGACTGACCGAACAAGAGGGAACAGAGTTCTTAAATCAGCTTTTTAAGAATAACAAAAAACGCGGTTTTGTTACTCTAGGTAATAAAAAAATAGTTTTATTTAATATTTTGGAACAAAAGTTGCTCGATGATTCCAAAGAGAATGTTGATTCTGTTATAGTTAAGCTAAGAACTGATCTATTAAATCAAAACCTGCTTAAAATGTTGAAAAAGCGTTTTAAAACCGAAATATTTGTAGAAGGACTGTAAGTTGAACAAAACTGTTTTAGCCATAGATATAGGATCAACTAAAGTTAGCGCGATTATCGCGGACATAAACGAAAATGGCAATATACAGATTACAGGTTCAGGAAAAGCCAAAGCTCAAGGCTTAAAAAAAGGCAGTATAACTAACATCGAGTTAGCATCGAAATCTATAAGAAACGCTCTGTCAGATGCCAAACGTGTCGCGGGCATAGACATAAAAAATGCCATCGTCTCCATATCCGGAGCATACACTAAAAGTCTTAACTCCAGCGGTATCGTAAATATTCCGCATAAAGAGATAAGCGTCAAAGAGATAAACCGCGTTATGCATACCTCTTTATATAATGCGAACATCCCAAACGAATATGAAGTCCTTCATGCACTTCCGTACAACTTCAAAGTGGATGAGCAGGACTTTATCGAAGATCCTCTGGGTATGAACGCTTCAAGACTCGAAGTCGAAACACATATCATAACTACGCAAAAATCAAATCTTCATAACCTGCGAAAAGCAGTTAAGGCAGCCGGAGTAGAAGTCGAGAACGTTATACTCTCAGGGTATGCTTCTGCCATCGCCGTTTTAAACCATGATGAAAAAGAGCTGGGTGTCGCGGTCATAGATATGGGCGGAAACACCTGCAATATAGTCGTCCATTCCGGAAACTCCATACGATACAATGACTTCTTGGGCGTCGGTTCCAATCATATAACGAACGATCTTTCCATGGCTCTTCACACTCCGCTCAACGTCGCTGAAAGAGTCAAGATGAACTACGGTTCTTTAAACACTCCGAGCAACGACCTTATAGAACTCCCGATCATCGGAGATGAAAGCTCCACGCATGAAGTATCGTTGGAAGTGGTCCATAACGTCATCTACGCGAGAGTTGAAGAGACACTGATGATAATAGCGCAGTCATTGGAAAAAAGCGGACTCAAAGAACACTTGGGAGCCGGTGTCGTTTTAACAGGCGGTTTTAGCAATATGGACGGGATCAGGGAACTGGCAGTCGCCATCTTTGACAATATGCCAGTACGCCTTGCGCAAGCTCCTGAAATGGACGGACTTTATGATGATGTCAGAGGTCCGCAATTTTCAGCGGCACTCGGACTCATCAAATATGCAGCAGATAACTACTCTCCTTACGAGATAGACGTAAACAAACGTATGAGACATCACGGCGAACCTCCGGTTCAAGACAGTACGGTTGATTTCAATTCAGATGAAATAGTGGAAAATTCCATTCCCGTTCCGCCGGAAAACGATATAAAATCAAAACTGGCGAAATTGCCGAATGAGAAAGAGAAGAAAAGAGATGAAGCGACTGTAGTCTCAAAATTTTGGAATTGGGCTACCCAGTTATTTTAAGCAAGTTAAATCAAAGGAGTGTGTAAGATGGATCCATTTTCAGTAGAAGAAGCAAGAGCTACAAACGGAGCTCGGATAGTAGCAGTCGGTGTCGGCGGCGGCGGCGGTAATATGATAGGGCATATGCTTCGAGAAGGGGTAAACGGTATCGACATGATAGTCGTCAATACCGATGCTCAGGTCCTCGAAGAGTCAAGCGCGTCTACAAGAATACAGATCGGTACGAAACTTACCAAAGGTCTCGGAGCAGGTATGAAGCCTGAGATCGGCAAAGAATCCGCATTGGAGAGTTACGATGAGATCCGTACTGCACTTGAGGGCGCTGATATCGTCTTTGTCGCGGCCGGTCTTGGCGGAGGAACGGGAACAGGTGCTGCTCCGGTCGTTGCGCAGATCGCAAAAGAGGTCGGTGCATTAACCATATCTATCGTCACTAAACCGTTTGTGTTTGAAGGCAAAAAACGCCTGAAGCTTGCAGAAACGGGACTTGAAGAGTTAAAACAAGAAAGCGATTCTATCGTTGTCATCCCAAATGACAAACTTCTTTCCATCATAGACCGTAAACTCGGTATGAAAGAGAGCTTTAAGATTGTTGATTCCGTTTTAGCTCAAGCCGTAAGCGGAACATCGGGTGTTATTCTCTCAAGCGGCGATAACGATATCAATCTTGACTTTGCCGATCTACAAACCGTTATGAGCCATCGCGGTATGGCACTTATGGGTGTGGGCGAGCATCAAGGTGAAAACGCAGCTTATGAAGCCATCAAAGCCGCTATCGAATCTCCGCTGCTTGACAATATGTCTATCAATGGAGCGCTGGGTGTTCTTGTACACTTCAATATGCATCCGAACTTTCCTATGATGGAACTTGCCAACTCTATGGAAGTCGTACATGAAAGCGCACACGAAGATGCGGAAGTTATCTTCGGTACATCTACAGATGACTCTCTTCCTGAAGACTTTGTCCGTATCACTCTTGTCGCGACAGGATTTGAAAAAGATATCAACACAAATAACAGCAATTTTGAACCTGAAGTAAAAGCACCTCCAAGAGCCGTTGTTCGTCCTAGACTTGTCGTCGGCGGCGATATAGGTGATGATTACCTTGAAGTACCGACATATATGAGAAGACAACAAGACTGATCCGATTTTGTCCTCCTTTGAAAAACTCATCAAGGCCAAAACACTCCTCGGCCTTGGTGAAAAAGCCTCCCTTGCAGAAATAAAAAACAGATACAAGACACTGATAAAGAAATGGCATCCGGATAAACACAAAAACGATGCAAAAACCGCCACAAAAATGAGTGCGCAGATAAACGAAGCCTACGAGATACTTCTTGCCTACTGTAACAATTATGATTATCCTTTTGATGAAGAGAGTCTGAAAAAAACAAGCATGTCACCGCAAGAGTGGTGGGAAGAGAAATTCGGGACGAAGAAAAACAGTATTTGATCAGCTGCGTCTAAGCAGCATAAGACGTCTGATAAACAAAACGATCAAAGCCGCGGCAAGTATCTTAAAATCTATCTCGCTGGCTATATGCAGGTTGTCAAAAGTATCGCTTGTCGTCGCTTCCCTGCCCATAGCCTGTAGTTCAAGTATTTTCGGAACATATACGCCGCTGAACATTAACGATGTCGCTACGACAAGAAATGCGGAATAAAAAAGTGTCTTGTCCCTTTGTCCTGTTTTATACATCACCGCTTCATACAGCGCGACACTAAAAGCGAGAAAATAGATAAAATAACTGAATCTTAAAAATATTTCACTCATTATAACGCCTTCGTTATAATGGTCTATCAAAAGATCGACAGCCAGCCTGTCAGTATGAAATATTACGGGAGCGACGATGGCACCCAGCACAAAAACCGCACCGAATGAAGCCGCCAATAAAATCAAATAACCAAAATCCGCATATATTTTTTTATTCATCTATCGCCTTTACTGTAAAACCTCTGTCAAAACCGCTTAAATCTTTGTAAAAATCTATATTGCCGTAAACTTTATCGGATAAAAAGTTTACTATTTTATCCCTTTGATCATAACCCATCTCACAACAAAAAAAACTAATATCCCGATTTAAAAACTCTATAAGAAGCTTTTTTATTATCTCATCTCCTATCTTTCCCCCAAACAGAGCATTTTGAGGCTCATAGGAGAGGTTTGATTCCAAAGGGGCATCATCGGCTATGTATGGAGGATTCGATACAAGAAAATCTATCTTTTCCTTTACCGGTTCGAGTAAAGAGCCGTGTCTTAGTTCTATTCTTTTCTCCAATCCGAATCTTTTTATGTTTTCCTCTGCTATTTTCAATGCGTCTTTAGAGATATCTACGGCAATAAACTCTGCATTTGGCAGATACTGCGCCAAGACTATAGATATGATCCCGCTACCCACTCCGACCTCTGCGAATACAAGCCGGCTCTCTTTGTCTTCGATACGTTTGAGTACCTCGTCGATAAGCAATTCTGTCTCGGGTCTGGGGATGAGCGCACCGTAATCTATAAAAAACTCCCGAGAATAAAAGCTGACGCGGTTGGTAATATATTCAAGAGGTTCGTTCAAAGAACGCCGTTGTGCTTTGTTTATGATCTCGTTCGCATTTTCGATCATCTCGTCTTTATGCATCATAAGCCAAAGTTCATCGCATCCAAACGAGTGCATGAGTATCAACTGTGCTTCGCGTGCGGGTCTTTCGATCTTGCCGTTTAAAATATCAATTAACTCTTTTTGCAGCTCTTTTAATCTATATTCGGACATGCACCCTCTAAAGCACCGGTATCCGCATCCGCTATATCAACGCCTAATGCTTTTAGCCTTTCGATGACAGGCGGATGCGTATAGTGAAAAAATATATATACCGGATGGGAAAGCGGAAAGCTTTTGTTTTCCGTCACGAGTTTTTTCAAGGCATTTGCAAGCTCTATCTCTCCGCTCGCTCCGCCGAGCTGTGCTCCCATCTTGTCTGCTTCATACTCATTATGTCTGCTAAGAATACCCATGACAGGCATCATGACAAAGCTCAACACAGGCATGAATATCAAAAAAAGTATCATGATGATATACGGTGAAGGAGACAAGCCCATCTCAAGGTAGAGGTTTTGAGGAAGATTTCCAAACAGAGCGAACATCGCAAAAAGCATGACGCCTACAAGCGCTATATTTTTATATATGTCGCCATGCGCGAAATGTCCGAGCTCATGCCCTAAGACCGCAAGCAGTTCTTTTGGCTCCAGTTTTTGCAGCAGCGTATCGAAAAGCACTACCCTTTTTGTCTTTCCAAGACCGCCGAAATAAGCATTAAGTCTTGCATCGCGTTTGCTTGCGTCGCTTATAAACACTCCGCTGCTTACAAAGCCTGTCTTATCCATTAACGCTTTTATCTCCTGGGCAAGTTTTTCATCTTCAAGCGGGGTAAGTTTGTCAAAGAACATAGCTCTCACTGTAGGAAAGAACATGTTTATCAAGATCATGACACCGAAGATAAAGACAAAACTCCATAACCACCAAAACTGCAACGTAGTCATTATGAGATAGACGCCCCAAACGACGAGTCCGCCAAAAAGTATGCTCAAGACCAGAGTCACTAACGTGTCTTTTATGAACTGCCCCGCCGTCGATTTGTTAAATCCGAATTTTTCATCCAGTACGAACTTCTCATATATTGAAAACGGCAGTGATATAAGGGAGTTGATAAGGACAAAACCAAGAACGACGGCTACGCTTTTTAGCGCTTCGTTTGCTATGAACAGATTGTTACTGAGATATGCAATCCCAAATCCTATCCATATCAAAACAGTCATATAATCGACAATCGTGTTTGCAATGGAAAGTCTCTCTTTGGCGATGGCATAGTCTGCCGCTTTTACATACTCATCGCACTCCATAAGTACCGGAGCTTTCTTCTTTGCCTGGGCTATATACCCGATCTGCATAACACTGACATAGAGATTTATCAGTACATAAAACGAATATAGCGTTATGATTGTCATTAACATATATTTCCAAAATCCTTTTTTATATTATTTGACCGGTATAGTACCTATATTCTTTTCAATGTGGATCGAATCCGTAACATTAACCAGGTAGTCATAGCTTAGTACATATATTATACCGATGATCAACCCGATCAGGATCACGCTCCATACTACTCTTTTTTTATGACCTTTGAGAGAATCGTAATCAGATATATCTTCCAAATTCGGTTCCGACATTTCAGATCCTTTATTTTATGATCGTAATCATATCCAAAATAGAATATCTATCTCTTAAGCCTTTGAAGCAATATGACGATTTAAGTATATTTTTTATCCATGATCTATCTATGTACCGGCAAAGAAGGCTGATTTTTATATATTCGCTCGGATATATCCGTAAAAAAGGACATAGCTTCAAAATCGGCTATGTCCTTTTATAAAAACGGCGGTTATGTTCTAAAGGCTTCGAGTTTGCTATGCAGCTCGGTCGTCATAGCATTAAGATGGTCCGCAGCAGCAGCGATCTCTTCCACGTTTCTTGCGTTCGTAGAGGAGATATGATTGATCTCGTCTACTTTGGAGACTATATTTTCGATTCCGTTTCCGGCATTTGTGAAATCTTGCACCGTTTTATCGGCGACATCAACGGCTTGATTGACGATAGTAGCCGTATGCGTTATCTTTTTCTCTACTTCTGAAGCCACTTGAGAAAGCTCTTCGATATCTTTTGAACCATTGTTCATCTGAGCGCTCAGATCGATGATCGATTTTACGATGACATTGATCGTCGCATTGATCTCGACAAGAGATTTTTGCGTACGTTCGGCAAGTTTTCTCACTTCGTCCGCAACAACGGCAAATCCGCGGCCATGTTCACCTGCGCGTGCTGCTTCGATAGCAGCATTGAGCGCAAGCAGATTTGTCTGGTCGGCAATATCGGAGATCACTTCAAGTACCGATTTCACCTGTTCGGCATCATTGGAGATATTTTTCATACGATCGGCAAGCTCTATCTCTACTTCTGCTGATTCTTGTACTCTAGATGTCAATCCTATGATATCCTCTTTCGCATCTTCTAAGGTTTCGTTGGCATTGAGAATATCCTCTTTGCTTTTTTGCGAATCTTCGATCGCTTTGAGGATAGAGTTTCTGATCTCATCGGCCTGATGTGTCGCATCATTGATAATGGAAACCGATTTTTCGACGCTGCTGCCCACGTTCATAGCGGTTGCAGACAACTCATGGGCGATCGTAACGTTCTCGTCGCTTTTTCCTTTGGCAATACTTAACGTCTCCCGTACCTTGGATATAAAACTGTTGATCTCAACAGAGGTCTGCCCTATCTCATCTTTTGAATCGATATTAAGTTTTTCCGTAAGATTTCCAGCACCCAGATTGCTCGATACGCGGTTGATCTCTTTTAAGGAAGCTAAAATATATTGAGAGATGACATGCCCGATCACGGAAGCAAATATCACAACGAACGCGTTTGCGATGGTTATGTAGATCAATGTCGTATTTTGTTTCTTCTTGATCTTATCGATAGAGCTCAAGAGATTTTGTGAAAGATGGTTCTCCACGTCTTTTAAAAGGTTTATTTTTTTGGTTATCATCTTGAACCAGTATGTCGCATCGACGTTCAGCTGAACGTCGGGAGTAGCATTTAGTATGATCGAACGCATACGTTCGACCTCGTTTACGGCATCTCCTTTAAGTGTCTGTTTCAAGACTTCGATATTATCTTTGTCCGCCAGTATTTTGAAACTTTTTAAGAAAGTATTTTGTTCGACGATCAGCGTATTGAATTTCGTACGATCCTGGGTAGTTACGCGGCCGCTGCCGAATATACCCGATCCGACCGCTCTTTCTATTCCTGCACGCTCTTTGGAATAAAGAAAATTCACATAGGAGTTAAGCTTTTTTACAACGGTCTGGTTCGTCGAAACTTTTGACAGCACTCCGATGGAATCTAAGAAATCTCCGTTCGTGATCGTATAATAGGCTATGGCGTCTTTTTTAGATATGCTCTGCCCCGTCACGCTTGTACGAATTGTTTTAAGATCATCCAATCTGGCTACGGATTCTTGCAGTTTGGATACGAACTCTTTAGGCATCGCATCCAGGTCCGAATTTTTAATAGTTTCTCTCAATTTTTTCAGCCGTTCATCCGTCAATGTGCGCTGTTTTGGCAGGAGATCGCCGAACTTAGCGCCTTTGGATGCAAGATATCCTGCAGACATGCCGCGTTCTTTTTGCATCTCATGTACCAATCCGCTGACATCCACTGAAACCGTCAATGCTTTTTTTAGAACATCGCTCTCACTCACCACATGAGCTTTTTCGACCAAAACAAGTGCTATCTGTGCCAAGAGCGCAATTGCAGGAATAGCAAAAAGCAAAAATAATTTACCGCGGATGCTAAAATATTTTAATAACCCCATTTCTCTTCCTTTTCTTCAAAATACCGACATCGTAATAAACGAATCATTCATTCTTAGATTTTAATAAAGGTATACTATATCACCTTTTTATTTATATTTCTTTGATTTAGAACATTAAAATTTAAAATATCATCTTTATGAGAATACATAAGTCTTTTTTATATTTTTTCCCGTAGATTAATGTTAAATTAACACACACCTGATAGAATCTTGCACATTTTATTTACTAAGGATATATAGTGCTCAAACTCATCTCTCTCTCGCTTATGATCTTGGCATCGGCATCTTTTGCCGACGAAGGCTACGAGGTCTTTAAAAATAACTGCAAAAAGTGCCATGCCGAACTTTTGACAAAAGAGTACACTCTAAAAAACCTGGACAAAATAAAAGCACCTCCTATGAATGAAGTCGCTAACCGCCTAAAAGAACAGGTTAGCATCAAAGAAGATGAATTCGAGGATGTTAAAAGACGTGTTATAATAGCTTTTATAAAAGACTATATCCAAAATCCGCGGGCCGAAGACACGATGTGCAGGATGGGTGCCGTTGAGAAGTTCGGCGTCATGCCCGCCGTCAAGACCTTAAAAGAGGATGAGCGCCAAGCAGTCGCCAAATGGATATACGACAGATACGAGGATGTGAAATTTTAAGCTATGGACAATGATTTTTTAGAACTGATCGAACCGACACCAAAGATCAAAAACAAAAAATGCGGAGTGCTGGTTTTTTTCATAAGCTTTTTTTTAAAGTTTTCTCCCGCCCTTTTTGCTTTATGGGCATGGTATCTGTATGATTATTTCATAGCGGGAGCCGTGCTTCTTATCACTTTTTTGATCGTAGGCATCATACGTTCAAAATTGCGAAACGAAGTAATCCCGGCAAATCAAAGAGAATTCGCCTATACCGACAACGCCATTGCCGTCTGGTATGTTGCAAAACGTATCTGTTTTTAATCCACAATCTAGTAAACTACCTTTTTTATAAACTTTAGGGATACAAAACAAATATGGCACTAATAGACCTACTAAATATATCTAAACACTACGAAGCGCAAAAGATCCTGGAAAATATAAACTTTCATGTCGAAGAGGGAGAGCGTATCGTCATAATCGGAAAGAACGGCAGCGGAAAATCGACGCTGATGAAGATCGTGGACGGCTCGCTTGAAGCAGACGCGGGAGAGCGCATCACCCGTCAGGACCTAGAGGTAAAAATGCTCTCACAGCGTCCGGAGTTCAAAGAGGGACAAAGTGTAAAAGAAGCCGTCAGAGACGGCTTAAAAGAGCTTATAGACGCCAAAAAGAGATATGACGAGATCTCGCTTCTGCTCGTCGATGATTTTGAAAACAGAAATCTGCTCGATGAACATGCAAAACTTGGAAACTATCTCGACCACCATAGTGCCTGGAGTCTGGATGACAAGATTCAAAGGGTGATAGAGCATTTTAAACTCAAAGAGTATGAAGACAAACCCGTACTTCTCTTGAGCGGAGGAGAACAAAGACGCGTCGCACTTGCTTCACTTCTTCTTCAAAAGCCAGATGTACTGCTTCTTGACGAACCGACCAACCATCTTGACGTCTATATGGTGGAGTTTTTGGAAGATCTTATCTTAAAAGAGAAATTCACGCTCGTCTTTATCTCCCATGACAGATATTTTATAGACAGGATAGCTACAAAAAGCATAGAGGTCGAAGAGTGCAGACTTAGAGAGTTCAAAGGAGGATACAGCGATTACCTTGCTCAAAAAGAGGAGATCCTCCGTACTCTTCAAAAACAGCATGAAAATCTTTTAAGGCTCGTAAAATCGGAAAACGAGTGGTACTCTAGAGGTGTGCGGGCAAGACTCAAACGCAACGAAGGCAGAAAAGCACGTCTGATGGAGCTTCGAGAAGACGCAAAGACAAATCCCGCAAAGATACGCAAAATGAGTGTAGAGCTTGAGCGTGAAGCAAAAAACTTCAACCGCGACAAAAGCGTCAACAGACAAAAAATGCTTTTTGAGGTAGAAGATCTCAATGTAACCCTTGGTACAAAAAAACTCATAGACAATTTCAGTACACGCATCCTGCAAAAAGATGTCATCGCGATAGTCGGACCAAACGGCAGCGGAAAATCAACGCTGCTTAAAACACTTTTGGGACGTATCAAACCGACAAGCGGAACCATAAACCGCGGCGATTTTACTATCGGGTATTTCGACCAGCACAGAGAGATGCTCGATGACAGCAAAGACCTCATCGAAACGTTTTGCCCAAACGGCGGAGACAGAGTAGACGTGCAGGGGAAAAATATGCATGTTTACGGCTACTTAAAGAACTTTCTTTTTCCGAGAGAATTCTTGGACAAAAAGATAAGCGTGCTCAGCGGCGGAGAAAAAAACCGCGTCGCCCTTGCACTTTTATTTACCAAAAAGGTGGATATCCTCATCCTCGATGAGCCGACGAACGACCTCGATATTCCGACCATCAACATCTTGGAAGAAAAACTCACAAACTTCCCGGGTGCCGTCATCATCGTCAGCCACGACAGGTATTTCGTGGACAAGATCGCCAAAAAACTCTTTATCTTCAAAGGCGATGCAAAGATCGAAGAGAGCTATCAGCAGTACTCCGAATACTTGGAACTAGAACGCGAACTTCAAGAGCTCTCGGAGATGGAAAAAGAGAGCACAAAGGAAAAACCCGTCGAGAGAGTTAAACAAAAAACGCTCAAACTGACGTTTAAAGAGAAAATAGCCTTGGAAAAACTGCCATCGGAGATAAATGAGCTGGAAAAACGCATAGATGAGAAAAAAAGCTGTCTTGCCGATCCTTCATGTTATGAAAAGATAGGCATTACCGTCTTAGCGGCTGAGCTTCAAGAACTCGAAGATACCTATGAGCAAAAGGTCGAAGAACTGCTCAGCATCGAAGAGAAGGTCGAGGAGATAGAAAACTCCTAGTTTCTTTTGGCAAGTTCGCTGAAGTCTATCTCCTCTTTAGAGTCCTCTTTGCGTTTTTTGTCTTCATCATAGTTTCCCGTAGTAAAAACAACAGAAGCACCCTTATTGAGAGTACACCCTTTTATTCCGGGAACGCACGGAACGTTTAACAGTTTGCAGTGCCCTTTTAGATCATGTTGACAAGTCCAGCCCATCTTATTTCTCGTAATCTACTACTTTTGTTTTTTCAACGACTTCTTTTATCAACGCAAGGACTTCAAGATGCGCAGGATGCGTCGCATAGAGCGCCAAATCGTCTTTTGTCTCGAACGTTGAATACAGACTCATGTCATAAGCTCTCTCACTATGGTTGAAGTCTATTCCAACTTCCATCTTTTTAAGAACATCGATCTTTGAAGGCAGTTTTTCAAGCATGCCTTTTACCGTTAATATATTATCGTATTTATCTTCATCTTTAAATTTGAACATCACTATATGAACTATCACATTTTCTCCTTGTTACAATACGCTCTTCCAAAAAAATTCGGCTAATATTACGACTGAAATTATACCTGCAATATTTAAAAATAGGCCATATTTCATCATTGTTCTTACATCCACGGCTCCGCTGCTCATAGCTATGGCGTTTGGCGGAGTGGCGATAGGGAGCATAAACGCATATGAAGCGCAGACGGTAGCTATCATCATAAAAAGCGTGACGTTTATGCCCGCTTTGAGCGCAACAGCATAGATGACGGGAAGCATGATGGAAACAAGCGCGGTGTTTGAGGTGATCTCCGTGGTAAAAGTAATAAGCACGGCGACTATGAGGATGAGCAGCATCGGTGAAAGAGCGGTAAAGCCTAATATATATGAAGCAAGAGCGTCGGCAAGCCCTGTTTTTGTAAATGCGGCCGCTATGGAAAATCCGGCACCGAACAAGAACATGATCCTATAGGGTATCCTCTCTTTGTCGCTCATCCACTCCAGAATACGAAAAGGCTCTATAAACAGCAGCAGCCCGGTACCTAAAAGCACGGCACTCTCGTTTAGTCCAAGACCGTTCCAGTAAGGTCTGATCGGTGCATTGACAAACAGAAGCATGATCAGTCCCGTAAGGATATACATCACCTTTTTTTGCTCTCTTGTCAAAGAGAACACCTCCCCTTTACGCTCCATCTTTACATTTTTAACGCCGATAGAAAGTAAAAATCCCACGACAAATATCATGACAAAACAAAGCGGCGCCACCATGAGCACCCATTTTAAAAACGGAATAAGCACCAAAGAGTGCTCCTGCATGATGCCAAAAAGTATGAGGTTGGGCGGCGTACCGATGGGCGTGAGTATCCCTCCCACGCTGGCACCGTATGCGATGGCAAGAGCAAAACGCATCTTCAGCCTCTCCTCTTGCGTGATATACAGCGCAATGGGCATCAGCAGCAAAGCGGTGGTGGTGTTTGAAAGGATCGCACTAAGCAGTGCGGAAGTGATGATGAGAGAGTAGATGATACCGCTTACCGTATCAGGGAAAAAAGAGAGTATCTTTTCTGCCAGATAACGGTGCAGTCCTGTCTTCTCAACCGCTATGGCAAGCAAAAATCCTCCTAAAAACAAAAAAATGATGGGATTGGAGTAGTTAACTGCGGTCGCTTTGGTAGAAAGTACTCCAAAAGCGGGAAAAAGCACGATGGGCATCAAAGACACAACCGCCAAAGGAAGCCCCTCATTTGTCCACAAAACGACCAAAAAAGCGATAAGTCCGAGCAAAGAGCTCTGTGCGATGTTGAAAAAAGAGAATGAGAGAAAAAAGATAGCAATACCTGCCAACCCCGCTGTCGATATCTTTTTTATCTGTGCTATCTGCTCATTCACACTTTACTTCTTTATAAAGAGAAATGCACCGACAACAAAACTGACAGCACCGCCGATATACATCATCATCACTTTGTCTGTTTGCGAGCCTGTAATAGCATGAGTGATTTGCGAACCGACGGATGTGGAGAGTTGGTAACCCCATACTGCAAGTCCAATACCTAAGACCGCTAAAACAATACCGACTAATTTCATTGTACCATTTGAACTATTTGCCATACTGAACTCCTGATGAAATGTTAATTCAAATATTATACTTATTTATTTTCTGATAACAAAATAGAGCTGTTTATATTTTTCCATTCAAATATGCTTTATACAAATCCTTTGGAAATTTTTCTATAGTTTACAGGAAGAAACTATTGCGTAAGCAGGTCTTTGAGACTCTCTTTAGGATCTTTTCCTTCGAGTATCTTGTAGACTTCGGTGGCTATTGGGAGATATATCTTTTTTTCCTCTGCTATCATATGCAAAGCGTAGGCCGTACCTATGCCCTCTGCTACTTCGCCCAGCTCTTTTACTATCGTCTCTTTTGATTTTCCATCGGCCAGACCGAGCCCTACCCTGAAGTTTCTCGACATGGTAGAAGATGCCGTCAAAAAGAGATCACCCGCACCGCTGAGACCTATGAAACTTTCATCTTTTGTTCCATAGTTACGTCCGAATCTCTGCATCTCTACAAGACCGCGTGCGATGAGTGAAGCTGCCGCATTTTTGCCGAGCTTCAGACCTTCGCAGATACCGGCAGCGATCGCGATGACATTTTTATATGCACCTGATATTTCTGCACCCATCACGTCTGTTGACATATAGGTCTTGATAAAACTCGGGAAAAAAGAAGCAAACTCTGCACTGAGTTCTTCGTTTTTCGAGTTGATAACAAGAGCCGTAGGAAGAGAGTGCATCACCTCCGCGGCAAAAGAGGGACCCGATAAAAAGCAGATGTTTTCTTCGGGGATATACTCGTCATATATCTCGTTTAAAAACTTTCCTGTTGCCGCTTCTATGCCTTTTGAGGCTACCAATACTTTTTGGCCGTTAAACATGAAATGCTCTTTTAACCATCCCGATATCTGCTGTGCCGGTATGGTAATAACGAGATATTCAAGTTTTAGTATCTCTTCTATCGAGATAAAGTTTTTTAGCTCCCGCGGTGTTCTGGAAGCGATATATACGTCATTTTTTTCAGACAACGCAAAAGCCAGAGCCGTGCCCCATTTACCAGCTCCAATTACGCCAATTGGCATTGTATCTCCTTCCGATCGTTTTTTCGAACTCTTTTATGTCGTTTTCATAACCTACGATAACCAGTACATCATCCTCTTTCAAAGGCTCTTTATTGGCTTTTTTCGTATATATGAAAGAGGTGTCCAGATTCTCTCTGATGATCGCCAGAACAAGCAGTCCGTATCTGTTTTTCCAGTCTATGCTTTCTATGTTCTGACCTATGACTTCCGAATCTTGCTCTATAGTAACCTGTGCTATTTGAAGTTCATCGTCCGAGTAAAGAATGTTATTTAATATCTCCGTAACAAAGGGACGTTCGAGCATCTCGGTTATGATATTGACCGTTGTTTGCGTGATGGGGATTATCTTGTTGGCACCCGCCATTTTTAGCTTTCTTCCGCTTTCTTGATCGGAAGAGAGCGCGATAATGATCAAATTTTCGTACACCGCTCTAAGCGAGATGGTCAAAAAGATATTTTCCGCCGTATCCTCAAGAGCACAAAACACGATAAGTTCATCGATATCATATTCGTTTTCCAGATCCGACCAATCATCGTCGATACTGAACTTCGAAACTTTAAAATTGTTTTCCTGAAGAAATTTAAAGTCTTTGTCTTCAAGTACGAAAAGAGAGAGATCGTTGTACTTCGTCTTAAGACTATGCGCGATCTCAAGCGCAAATTCGTTATATCCGAATATTATTGCCGATTTCATCTGTCACTCTTTGTGTGAAGGTATTTTTTAAACTCTTCTATAAATACGTAGTCACCTACGATTATAAGCATATCTCCCGTTTCGAGCAGTGTATTTTCGATCGGGTTGAAAAGAAAATGGTTCATGGAACTCTTATATATCCCCAAAAGCAGAAGTTTAAACCTGCTGCTGTCGATATCGGCGATACTTCCGTTGTACCGTATCATAACGTCGTCTACCAGTATTTCGGATATCTGTATGCCGTTCGTTTCCGATCTAAGTGCATGAATAAGCTCAAAAGCGACCGGCTGACCGATATACTCTTTTGCAATAAGACCGATAAACTCCTGAGAAAAGACGATATTTGAAACACCGGCCAGTTCAAGTTTCTTTCTGTTTTGCTTGTTTTGCAAAATGGAGATTATCTCGACCTGCTTGCTGATAGATCTTACCGTAAGAATCGTATAAATGTTGTCTATATCGCTGTCTTCCAGACACAAAACGTATTTTACCTGAGTATTGATATTGAGCTTTAGGTTTTCATAAGTACTGAGCAGTCCGGAATCATGGTCAAATGCAATGAAACCGTCATGCACGGCTTCATCTACATATTTTTTCTCTTTATCCAAGACCACTATGTTTAGTCCGTCTTTTTTTAGTTTCAGAGCTACTTGGCGGCCGATCTCTTTATATCCGCAGATCAGATATATTTTTTTCAGTTTGGCGATATCTTCGATATTCTTGATCTCTTTTATCTCTTCGATCTTTTCGGTGAAAGCAGAAACGACCAAAGATGTCGTAAACGCCATGACCGCGATCCCCGATGTGATAACGATAACGGCAACGATACGCCCCGCTTCGCTTACCGTAACGATATCTCCGTATCCGACGGTAGATATGGTCACAACCGACCAGTAAAAAGCGTCAAAGAGCGTTTTTATCGGAGATTCGGGAAGGTGTGCTTCCATGATGTATACGAGGACGGACGATACAAAGATGATGATAGAAGCAAAGATAAGAAGCGTTATAAATTCGAACTTCTTTGACAAAAGAACCGAAGCAAATGTTTTAACGCTTCTTGTATATCTGAAAAGTTTGAATATTCTAAAGAGAATAAAGATGCGGAGCAGTCTGAGTTCATGGAAGAACGGGACGATCGCAAGCAGATCTATAATGGAACTGATCGAACGGATATGCTCGAACTTCGATCTCATCACCTTGTATAAAGCACGTCTCAGACGAAAATCACGCGAAAGCGCCGTGTCTTTCTCATACTGCGCGATTATGATGGAGGTCGAACTATCATATACCCACAGGCGAAGTGTATACTCGATCATAAAGATGATCGATATCACGTAATCGTTGAAAAATTTAAAATAGACGTTCAGATGGTTCTTAACCTCTTCAATAAGAATGAATACGCTGGCAAAGATGAGAATCATCATAAAAAAATCAACATATTTTTTGAATCTATATTGATCGTTTTCTAAAAAGTTGTAAAAAAAGCGTTTTGTGTTTTCATACTTTTTAGAACCGTTTATGGCATAAACGGCTCCGATAAACAAACGCTTTGCTATATTCATAGTTAACTCAATTTTGCTTTTAGTATGTCATTGACCGCCTGAGGATTTGCACTGCCTTTTGAAGCTTTCATGGTTTGACCCACGAAGAATCCGAACAGTTTGTCTTTTCCGCTTTTATATTCAGCGACCTTGTCCTGGTTTGCAGCAAGGATCTCATCGATGATAGCCTCGATAGCACCCGTATCACTTACCTGTTTGAGACCGAGTTTGTCGATAGCATCGTCGACGCCGCTTTCATTCTCCATCAGATAATCAAGCACCTCTTTTGCCGCTTTGCCGCTGATAGTGTTGTCTTCGATGCGTTTTACCAGCATTCCCAGTTTTTTTGCATCCACAGGCGAGGTTTCGACACTCATACCGCCTTTTAGACGCCCTTGAAGCTCGACCGTAAGCCAGGTTACCGCATTTTTAGCGCTTATACCTTCATCCATCATCTCTTCAAAGAATTTCGCCATCTCTAAAGTAGAAGTAATGACCGAAGCATTATACTCGTTCATACCGAAATCTTTAACGAAACGCTCTTTTTTCTCATCGGGAAGTTCTGGGATCTGCGTCGCCTGAACGTACATTTCATCGGTAACGACCGCTTTTAAAAGGTCGGGTTCCGGGAAGTAACGGTAATCCGCCGCTTCTTCCTTGCCGCGCATACTTCTGGTCTCCTGTTTCGCCTGATCGAAAAGACGGGTTTCTTGAACGATCTCTTGATCGTATACACCGTCTTCCCAAGCCTCTTTTTGACGAGCCACTTCAAGCTCGATAGCTCTTTGAATAAATCTAAAAGAGTTGATATTCTTGATCTCGACACGGGTATAGAGATTCTCATCTCCTTTAGGACGAATGGAAACGTTCACATCCACGCGAAAAGACCCCTCTTGCATGTTTGCATCGGAGATATCGAGATATCTTACGATCGAGTGGAGCTTTTTAAGGTAGAGTATCGCCTCTTCCGCACTTCTCATATCAGGCTCAGAAACTATCTCCAAAAGCGGAGTTCCCGCACGGTTCAGATCCACTTTGGAGATATCGCCGTCATGGATGTTTTTCCCCGCATCCGCTTCTATGTGCGCGCGGTTGATGCCTATGATCTTTTTGCTTCCGTCTTCAAAATCTATCTCCAGTTTTCCATGTTCGACTATCGGAGTATAAAGCTGAGTGATCTGGTAAGCCGAAGGGCTGTCAGGGTAAAAGTAGGATTTTCTGTCAAAATATGAAGTTCTGTTGATCGTCGCGTCTATCGCCGTTCCAAACATCACCGCTTTTTTTAACACCTCTTTGTTAAAGACGGGCAAAGCTCCTGGAAGTGCCAGACAGGTAGGGCAAGTGTTGGTATTTTGTTTATGGTTAAAACTTGTAGGGCATGAGCAAAAAAGTTTTGTTTTTGTATTAAGTTGTACGTGAACCTCTAGTCCTATGACTATTTCAAACATTATTTAGGCCTTTATAAATTTTCTGATTGATGCATAAGCAAAAACTCCGCATGACTCTACAGCTCTTACCTGCTCATCCGTCGTGATTCCGCCCAGTGCGATTATTTTAATGTTTATTTTACCTACAATTTCTTTTAAACGAGCTAAACCTTTTGGAATTCCTTTGCCCGGCGAAAAAAAGACGGGGCTGTATGTCACGGCGTCGGCTCCGAGTTCGCTCGCTTTTTTGATCTCGTCAAAGGTATGCGTACTCACTACCACGAAAAGCCCGAGCCGTTTTGCCGGCCCGATATCATCGAACTGAACGGAAGTCAGATGCACTCCGTAAGCGTTTAGGGTATCTGCAAGCATATAATCTTGGTGCAGAATCGGCGCGATCTTTCTGCTTTTGCATGTAGAGACAAAAATTTCTGCGAATCGGGCATAATTTTTGTTTTCTTTATCTCTGTAAAGAGCAAAGTCTGTCTTGCTGCTGTCAAGTATCGATGAGAGTTTTGTGGAGAATGTTTTAGTATCGGTTCCGTAGTAGGCGGGATCAGTTATCAAGTAGCTTTTTATCATCAAGCCGCTTTTCTATCGTCTGCAGGATCTTTGTCTGTTTTTTGATCTCTTCAAGATGCATTCTTCTTACCCTGAACGAATCGATCAAAAGCATTACTACCAAAGAGATGAAAAGAAATACGAATGAGACGAGCAAAGAGTTTATGACACCCAAAAAAAGAAAGAGCTTAAATGTCATAAACGTGCCTATGATAACAAAGGCCAGCGAGGCACCATGCAAGAAACCAAGAATTCTGTCAAACGTTGTTTTTTGCATGATCGTTACGGGTTAGTGATCTTCAGAGACCGCTACAGCACCGCCAAGATAAACATAAGTAAGCATCATAAAGATGAACGCTTGCAAAAATGCCATAAAAGTAAGAAGCGCAAACGGGATGATAGGCAAGAACCAAGGTGCCAGCATCAAGATTACCGCTAAGAACATATCGTCACCTTTAACGTTACCGAAGAGACGGAAGCTAAGAGAGATGATACGAGAGATATGAGAAACGATCTCGATCGGGAACATCAACCAAGCCAGCCACCAAACAGGCCCCATAAAATGCGCGAAATACGAAATGATACCGTTACGGCGGATACCTTCGAAGTTATAATAGAAAAACACGACTAAAGCTAACGCCAAAGTAAAGTTTAGAGATGAAGACGGAGCTTCAAAACCAGGAATGATTCCTATAATGTTTGCAATACCGACAAATAGACCGATCGTTGCTACTAGAGGAAGATAACGGCGCGCTTCCTCTTTACCCATTACGTCTGCCCCCATTGCAAGCACACCGCCGAGGTATGCTTCTAAAACGTTTTGAGTACCTGTGGGAACCACACGTAGATTCGACATTGCGACCTTAGCCAGTACTAGTACGATAGCCGCTGTAAAAAGCGTATGCGTAATAAATATGAAAATATGGTTCTCTGAAATCAAACCAAAGAATGTAAATAATTCACCCATTCGAGATGCCCCTGTCTTGAAATAATTGCGTGATTATATAAAAACTTCTATTAAACTATTCTTTTTACATCCCTGCATAAGAAGATTATAGAGATAAAAGGCTCTCTTTGGCTATAATTCTGTTATGAAAAAAGTAGCGATCATCGGAGCCGGAGCCGCCGGATTGACCGCCTCGGTCATTTTGGCAAGAGAGGGTGTTCAAGTCGAGCTCTTTGAGCAAAATTCTAAAAATGCAAAGAAAATACTCGTTTCTGGGAACGGGCACTGCAATATCTCAAACAAAAATATCGACGTCTCAAACTATATATCCGATAATCCGCAATTTGCGGAGTACGCTTTAAAACGGTTCGGATTCAAAGAGCTTGAAAAGTTTATGAACTCTCTAGGGCTGCTTCTCTTTTGCAAAGAGGACGGCAAATGCTATCCGCTCTCGTACGAAGCAAAAAGCGTCCTAAGTGCTTTTGAAGAGACGCTGGCGAACCTTGATGTAAAGATCTTTAACGGCCACAGAGTGGAATCGATCACTAAAGACAAATGCTTTACGCTTACATGTAATGATAATGAAAAGCGTTACGGCGGTTACGATGCGCTCATCGTCGCAAGCGGACTCAAAGCCGCCCCTCAGCTCGGCGGAAACGACGACGGGTTGAAATTTGCACGCTCTTTGGGACACACGATATCTGAGCCTTACCCTTCACTAGTCGGGCTTCACAGCGATTCTGAGCACAACGGGATGCTCTCGGGCGTCAAAGTGAGAGGCAGGATCTGTGTCTATGTAGACAGATTCAAAGAAAAAAGTATCAAAGGGGATATCCTTTTTACCGCTTACGGCATCTCCGGTCTTGCCGTGCTCGATATCTCGCAGACTGCTTCAAAAGCACTTTTGAATCATCAAGAGGTCGAATTGTCTCTCGATCTTATTTCAGAGTTTAATCCGCAGTCTCTATCGGCACAGTTGCTTCAGCTATGTAAAAAAGTCCCGCAGCACTCTGTCTTGAGCCTTCTTAGCGGGATCATCCCCTCAAAACTTGCAGCCGTCGTTTTAAAGGAGATGAAGATACAAGAGAGTATGCAGGCTCTGCACTTGAACACAAAGATGATAAAAGGGATAATGAACAAACTTCAAAACTACAGACTCAGGATCATCGATACTCACGGCTATAAACATGCAGAAGTATGCGGCGGCGGAGTAAATACCAATGAAATTGATGCTAAAAGTTTTGAGTCCAAAAAGGTAAAAGATCTCTACTTTATCGGTGAAGTGCTCGATGTCACTGGAGAGCGCGGCGGATACAACTTTCAGTTCGCGTTCGCATCCGCTCATCAATGTGCCAAAGCGGTCTTGAACGGCTTTTCTTAAACATTTACCTCGATTTTGTTGCGTCCGCTTGTCTTTGCAGCATAAAGAGCTTTGTCTACGCGCACTATAGGCGTGTCATAGTTTATATCATCCGCCGATAAAGCCGTCACGCCGATACTTACCGTAAACCCGACACTCCCGTTTTCAATCTCTATCTTCGTTTCAAAAGTTTCCTGCAAAATCCTGTTTGCCAGAACAACGGCGTTGTCTATATTCGTATCGGGAAGAATCATAGCGAACTCTTCACCTCCTATCCTTCCGATAATATCCGCTTTTCTTGAATTAAGTTTTAAGATATCGGCAAACTTTTTCAAAACGATATCACCGATCAGATGTCCGAACGTATCGTTGATATCTTTGAACCTGTCGAGATCAAACATGATTAAAGATATCTCATGGTGTTCATCTCTTTTAATTTTAGATATCTCCTCTTCTAAACGGCCGGTGAAATACCTTCTGTTAAAAAGTTCCGTCAAATAATCCGTCGTAGCCTGTTTCTCAAGTTTTTCCTGCATCTCTTTTTGAAGTGTAACATCCAAAATACTCCAGATCATGGCACTCTTTTGTTTTGTCAGTTCGATCTGAGAACCGATAAATTCGCACCAGATAAGTTTGCCGTCTTTTCTTTTAAGCTGATGCTCCATATGCAGATAGGAATTTTTATCGGTATTGAGAATTTTTTCCCGAGCAGTTTGGTAGGAAAGATCGTCTAAATAATAGATTATCGCATTTTCTCCTACAAGTTCGGATTTTGAAAAACCGATGATCTCACAAAAACGCTTGTTAACCATCAATATCTGGCAACTGCTGTCGATAAGCAGTATTCCCGATGCATTGTTTTCAAAGATCATTTCAAACTGCTGTTTTGCAAGAGAAAGCTCGTCAAGAACGGATTGTCTCTCCAGAAACGATCCCGCCCACCGTGCAAGAAGCTTCATGAACTCATCGTCTATCTTGTCATATTCCAAATGTCTGGCTTGAGCCGAAGAGAAGTTTATCGTACCGTAAATTTTTGAGTTTACTCTGATAGGAGCTCCTATGTATGACACAAGATTGAAGTCTCTGTGGCATGGATGGCCTCTATATTTCGACGTCGTGACATCGGTAATGGCTAAAACACTATCCGTTTCCAGTGTCGTTTTGCAATACGTCGAACCAAGTTCGAACAACTGTCCGTCAAACAGCGTCTGGGGAGGCGATGACTGAACATCGACCCTATACTCTTCACCGACGATATGACTGACGATCCCAAACTCCAAACCGAAATACTCTTTGCCTATTTCCAACGCTTTTCTGAGTGTCTCTATAGGACTTATATCAGATATGGCCGCAATTTCGTTTAATTTATGAAGTACACTGTTTTGACGTTCGACCGTCTTTAATCTATCCGACAAAGTATATTTCCTTTAATTTTATTAAGACGGGATTCTAACAGATTTTAACTGTAATATTTCTTCTATAAATATACATCATACGCTTTATTTTTCCCCGCTGTCATGAAATCATACATCTTTTATTGTGCATAAAGAATTAATATATATAATATATAAAAAATAAGGTTGACAATATGACGATACTCATAATAATTGCGGTTGCGGCGTTGATTTTGATACTTATGTACAACTCTCTCATAGCAAAGAAAAATCAGGTCGAAAACATATTTGGAGGCGTGGATGCAGTACTAAAAAAACGTTATGACCTTATCCCTAATCTCGTTGCATCCGTTTCAAAATATATGGAACATGAAAAATCTATCTTGGAAAATGTGACCAAGCTTCGCTCAGAAGCCAACAAACCGGGTCTCAGCGACAAAGAGAAGATAGAACTGGATACAAAGATCACCTCGGCATTAGGCTCCATTATGGTCGCAGTCGAGAACTATCCTGATCTCAAAGCAAACGAAAACGTCATGAATCTTCAGCATAACCTGACGGAAATAGAATCTCAGATATCAGCCGCACGCCGCGCTTATAATCAGGCAGTTACGGACTACAACAATGCGATCGAAATGTTTCCGACGAATATGATGGCTTCATTTATGAGCCTTGGCAAAAAAGATGTCTTTGTCATAAGCGAAGGCGAGCGCAAGAACGTAAACGTAAAAGAGATGTTTAACTCATAATAGATGAAAAGTATCGGCCATCTTACGGATTTTTACTACAACACCCTTTATCCGACGCTTCAGGAGCTCGAAGAACAAAGACGTGCACTCAAAGACAAGATCATCAAGTTCGGGATACTCCTGGCTGTCGCCGGGCTGTTGATCTTCTATTTTTTAACCGACGGGTTCAAATCGATAGACACCGATATGATAATCTTTTTTATATTTGCTCTCGGCGCTTCGGGTGCATTTTTGTATAAGATACTTATAAAAGACTACGCTTCCTCTTTTAAAACCAAGATTATAGAGCCTCTTATCCATGAGATAGACGATAATCTAAGATACGATCCAGTCTACAAGATCGAAGAGCGTATCTTTATCGATTCAAAACTCTTTACGGACAAGATCGACAGATACAGCGGCAATGACTATGTAACAGGGAAGATAGATTCGGTAGATATAACTTTTTCGGATGTTCATGCAGAGCAGAAACATGAAGATTCAAAAGGCAGAACAACGTGGAGCACGATATTCAAAGGCTTGTTTATCGTCACTTCGTTTAACAAATATTTCTCTAATTCTACTATAATTCTCCCTGATAGTGCGGAGAATCTGTTCGGATCGGTCATAGGAAGCTGGCTGCAGTCAAAAAATCTCGCAAGAAACCAGCTTGTAAAAATGGATGATCCGGCATTTGAAAAAGAGTTTGTCGTTTACGGAAGCGACCAGATAGAAGCCAGATATATTTTGACCCATTCTATGATGAAAAGGATCCTTGACCTGAAGAAAAAAACGGGAAAACCCGTTTACATCTCTTTTGTGAACGGTCAGATGAACCTTGCGATAGAATACGACAAGGACCTGTTCGAACCGTCCGTATTCAGATCACTTTTAGAGTATCAAGTCGCTATGGAATATGTCAAGACTCTGCAATTGACCGTAGCGATAATAGAAGAGCTGAAATTAAATGAAAGATTATGGAGCAAGCGATGAAACAAAATGAGATATTTATCACCAGCATAAAAGATTTTTTTACTCTAAAGATGATGAAATATTCCGTAGCTCCCTTTATCGCGACTATGGTCGTCATCTATGCTCTTTTTTTCTATTTTGCAGGTTCTACCGTCCAGCAGCTTCATCAAGCGACCCTGCATGTAGAGCAGACTCAGTCAAACGTTATTGACGGAGTGGAAAACACGGATTCGTTCGTCGGTGACTTTAAAGGCTCTTCCGTCGTGGAATTTTTGATGAGCCACGCCGTTACGGCATGGATCATGACCTTTTTATTTTACACGGTAGGAAGTATGCTCGCACTTGTGGTCTCTATTTTTATAGCGGTCATCGTCATAGCATTTTTAACCCCTTTTGTATTAAAAGAGCTCCAAAAGAAGCATTATTCCGATATCGAGATGAAAGGGCATGACAACTTTTTTATCTCGATACTCAAAGTGATAAAATGGTTTTTGATAATGACCGCGATGCTTATACTCTTTGTCCCGTTTTATTTTGTACCGATATTGAATGTCATTATGTTCAATATTCCTATGTATTACTTCTTTCATAAAATGATCACTTATGACGTCTCTTCCAACATCAATACAAACGAGGAGTATAAAAAGATAATGTTCTTCTCCGGCAACGATATGCGTATAAAGACCTTTGTCTTGTATCTTGTCTCGCTTATCCCTTTTGCTATTCTTTTCGGCGGGATCTTTTACGTCATATTCATGGGGCACGCATATTTTAAAGAGACCAGAGAGCTCAGACTAAGCGATAACAATAGTTCTATCTAATTTAGCGAACAGATCCTTTAAAGCCGAGCTTTCGGCCTTTATCTCAAAAACAACATCCGACTCAAAACTCTTATTTACTATATCCACCCCGCACTGCAGGCATTCGTACTCGACTCTTCCTATGTCCGTATATGCAAACGTGATCGATACGGTTTCCTCTTTTTTATATTCTAAAAGCTCCGCAGCGTTTATCGCCATATTCACGGCATCGCTGTACGCACGTACCAGCCCGCCTGTTCCCAGCTTTGTTCCGCCGAAATATCTGACCACGATGACAGCCGTGTTCACCAGTTCTTTTCCCTGCAGGACTGAGAGTGTCGGCTTGCCGGAAGTACCTTTTGGTTCACCGTCGTCACTTGAGTTCTCGACTATCTGGTCAAATTCGTTTAGGTACCTGTATGAGGTCACGAAATGTCTTGCTTTTGGATGTTCCCGCTTAAGTGTTTCCAGTGTAGTTTTATATGCAGTATAGGGCACTAGATGCGCTATAAACTTTGATTGTTTCTCTTCGTAGGTTGCGGTGGATTCTTTTTGGATTGTAAACATTAAGGATACTTACATGTAAGAAAATTCTTACATGTGTTCTTTATGCTATATTTGTAAAGATATGCTGGATATCTTCATCGTCTTCTAATCTGTCGATCATCTTGTTTACAGATTCCAACTGCTTATCCGTTAATTCTATCGGGGTGTTTGCAATGCGCTGAAGTTCCGCTTTTTTCAGCTGTATTCCAAGCTTTTCAAACGCATTTTGAAGATTACCGAAGTCGGTATAATCGGCAGTGACCAAAACAACTCCTTCCTCTTCCTCTATCTCTTCAAGACCCGAATCTATCAACTCAAGTTCAAGCTCTTCTAAATCCATATCATCAGTCTTATCAAATTCGAATACAGCTTTGCGGGAGAACATAAATTCGAGTGATCCGTTTGTCAAGACTTCTCCGCCGTTTTTATTTACAGTCGATTTTACGTTTGCAACTGTACGTGTGTTATTATCGGTCGCACACTCTATGAAAAGAAGGACGCCGTGAGGTGCTTTTGCCTCAAAGTTTACTTCAAGCATCGCAGCCGTATCTTTTGCCGTAGCTCTTTTTATCGCCGCTTCGATGTTGTCTTTAGGCATATTTTCAGCTTTGGCATTTAAAATAGCCGTACGGAGTCTCGGGTTCATATCAGGATCTGTCCCGCCCTCTTTTGCCGCCATAGTAATAATTTTTCCAAGTTTTGGAAATACTTTAGACATATTTCCCCAACGTTTCATTTTAGCTGCTTTTCTATATTCAAAAGCTCTACCCATAGTTAGATTCCTAGTAAAATATTTTGGGTGATTATAGCAAACTCACATTTAAAAAAAGATTGTTTATTCAGCAGACGGAGCAGGATCCGTCTACTGGCGGGAATTTTTATTTTGAACTCTAAAAGATCATTTCCAGGTCGTTTCGACTATATGAGCCGATTTTTTGTACGGGAACTTCTCTACAAGCTGTTTAATACCGAGTTTTTGATCACCCGATCTCATAAAGTGTGCCAACGTAACGGAAGCCCAATAGTCATTCTCGTATGCCGTACCTTCAAGTTGGACCGGAATACCTTTGTTGTTTACCGTATGACAGGCCGCACACGTTACAGGCCCTGCATAATTTCCGTCAGGACTGTATTGAAGCGCCTGCTCATGCGTCGTAATGTCGACCGTTCTGCTTTTGCCGTCATAACGAGTCGAATATAGACCGTGAGTCGATTCATGACAAGATTGGCATGCGATATCTCCGTGACCTTTAGAGTAGCGATACAGTGAATGTTTGTTGTTCTGATCGATCGGGAAATACTCTCCTCCCATACTCTCGACAAACGGAGCGGCATGACAATCGGCACAGTGAGGCTCGCCGGCACTCAGCCACCAGTCGTTACCACCTGAAGCCGCGCTGTAAGGGACATCTCCGCCTGTCGGATGATTCCATGGTTTTAAGTCAAGCTTGCCGTTTTTACCGACATTTTTAAGTATCGTAGCCGACTTGTGCTCCGTATAATATCTTTGTACCTCGTTTTTACCCGTAGTTTTAGGATCGATCAGTGCATTAAAACGTTTCATATCCCCTTTTGCAAGTTTTTCAACTATCTCTTTTAAGCTTTTATTACGCAGCGTTTTACCCTCTTGCGTCGCAGCATCTTTTAGATCGTCCGCTTTGTAAAGGGCTTGAGCTATCTTCGTATGACAATTCGTACAGTACAGCCCTCTCAACTCTTTTGCGTTTTTTCCTTTTTCGTCCTTTGTACTGACATTGGCAAAAAGGTATTTGCCGATCGCGTTTAAAAAGAAAGGCGGTTTTGCGGCGGGGTTGGAGTGTGCATCACGACGGACATAACATCCGCCTCCGCTTGTTCGGATATCTTTATTGTTAAAACGTCCTTCACCGTAACGATCGCTCACGCGGAGCGGATTCGTATCATCGTTCATAGACGGATCTTGAAAATGCGTCGGATGACAGGATTGACATGCTTGACTTCTTGAAGCTCCGTCAGGCATAGGAACCATACCCAAGTGAAAGCCGTGAATCGCTTCTGTCAATGTTTTTGCTTTAACGGTTTTATAGCCGGTCGCACCGGGACGAGGTTCCTGCAGATTACCGGAAACATTATCACCATGACAATCGGCACAGTTGATCTCACCTATCTTACCCAAACGGTTCGATGATGCTTTTGGATCGTAATACTTTAAAAACGCAGTCTTATGATGTTTGTCATGCAGACTCAATATATTTATGGATGCTTCTGAAAGCCTTGCCATATATTCACTTTCATCGGGATAGGTTTTCCAATAGTTATACTCTTCATCGGAGAACTTCAATCCTTCGTCTCTGGCCATTTTTGCCGCTTTTCCTTCGCGTGAATGACAGGCATAACAGTTTGGAATATCGACAGGATTGGTGCCGAAATATTCGACTATCTTTCCATGGTCTATGATCGGCCTGCCGCTTTGATCATGCAGTTGAACCATCGATTTTTGAAACGGCTGAAAATCCTTTTCGGTCACGGAACGGATACTGCCTTTTCTCGTATCGTCGTTAAAGGCTGTCAGAGGAAGACCCAAAGCATCCCAGAGATGAGAAGCAGTAAGCTTTAGCTTTACATCGGTCACCGAGGGAACCAGTGTATCCGTAAAGACTATGTTTCCACCGTCTTTTCCTGCATAATCCAGATATCCTCCCGATACATCTTTACCCGTAGGGCCCGCATCTATCTTTACTTTGATATCCTTCCCGACATACAGACGGTCTTTTTTCGTCGCTCCGGCAGGGATTGTACCTTCAAGATCCTTATAGATAAACAGATGTTTCCATACGTAATTTGCGACATTATCACCGGCATCGTCCATATGTCCGTTACCGTCGACATCTTTCATAACACTCCAGTATTTCATTTTATTACCTTCGGAATACGAATTGTTTTTAACGTAATAATAGAGCTTTTTATTATCGTTTGGAGTGATCAAAGCAGGAAGCTGTCCTCCCGTTCCTGTTTTTACAGCTTGCGACTGTATAGAATTGTACGGAGGGATGACACAGCAGTAACTCATCTCAAAACCGACACAATGCATCCCCAGCTCGTAGTTTATAAATATTCTATAGTCCGTTTCCGGATTATAGGCTTTGATGGTCTTTCCTTCACTTTGATATATTACAGGCTGAAGTTTAAATAACCTAAACGGCGGATTCTTATCATATGCGCTCAAAGGCGTGAACGCACTGAAAAAAATAGCGACTATGACAGAAAATCTCAATATTTTTCTTACCATTTTCATTTCCCCCCCCCTCTTTGTTCGTTGTTACGAACACAACAGTGTTACATAAGAAATCTTAATCTAACTTTACATATGTTTTATTTGATTTTTTTATATATTAAACAAAGAAAGAAAATAGATACATCTACAATTTGATATAATCTCATTATTAAAAGGATTTTATATGAGAGCGTTTTCTAAATTGAAACATCATATCTTTAACGCTTTTAGAGAGATATTTATCTATAATCATAACTCTCTGCTCTTTAGGGCAAAACTTTTTGCTCTGCTCGTTGGCGTGGACAATGAAGAGCATGATAATGATTATTATATAAACCTGAGAAGCACTGCGATAAAAATATATAATGACGAAGACAGAGCCGATCTTCTCGTGCTCACGACAAAAGAGATTGTTAGAAAAATCAGAAAATCAAACGAGTTCAATATAGACAAACTGATAGAGTCCGTCGTGCAGGAGTTAAAAGAGATTCCTAGGTATGCAAAAAAAATAGACAAAGAGAGCCTGTCGTCTTTGCTGGAAGTAGCAGATGATGAAGAGACAAAGATATATCAAAACAGGATAATAGAGTTTTTAGATAATTTAAAAGCCGAAACGTATGCGAAACACAATCTTACGGATTGATTCGGCATACGCGTTTTTTTAAAGGTTGAACTTCTCTACCTCAAAAAAACTCTCTTCGGATATATTTTTAAAAGCCGCATTCAAAGATACGAAAAGCGAAGGGTATTTTTTCTCCATTTCAAAAAGCATCTCTTTCATATCGGCCCGTGCATGCGGCATCTTTATATCAAAACGCATAGAAGGACATGCCTCATCGCCGATTGTGGGCATATCGTTTTCCAAAGCAGCGGCCGCAAGCTGACGTTCTCGGAGCTGGATAAGCGGACGTATGACGATGAGACCGTTATCCGCTTTGTATTTGGGTGCGAGAGAACGCATCTGTCCGTTATAGATAAAGTTCATAAAAAAGCTCTCCGCGGCATCATCGAGATGATGCCCCAGAGCCACTTTGTTGCATCCGTATTTCTCTGCGGCACTGTAAAGAGAACCGCGTCTCATACGTGAAAAGAAACTGCAAAAAGAGGAGTTCTTTCTTATCTTGTCTTCTGCAAGATCATAGATGTTGGTATCGTATATCTCATAGGGGATATCATGCTCGGCACAATGCGCTTTTAATCTGTCAAAATTTTCATTCATCCCGTATGAGACCGTTACGGCAAGAAACTCAAACTTAAAGGGCGCACGTCTTTGCTGCTCTTTGAGCGCATGAACAAGCGTTAGTGAATCTTTTCCTCCGCTAAGGCCGACAAGGATCTTATCGCCCTCTTCTACAAGATTAAATTCGGCGTTCGTCTTGCCGAGCTTGCTCATTATCTTTTTTGAAAGTTTTATGGACATATGAAGCTATTTTCCGATACGCTCGACCATCTTCATAACAAATTCGGCACTTATCTTCGCACTGCTTACCAGAAACTCGTCAAAACTGAAACTCGCATCCATATCTGCCGCATCACTGATGGCACGAAGAATAAAGAACGGTACATCTAAGGCATTACACACGACAGCAACGCTTCCGCCTTCCATCTCTAATGCATCGGCATTAAAAGTGGCGCCTATCCAGTTTTTTCTCTCTTCGTTCGCCACGAATTGATCGCCAGTAGCGATGATACCCTCTTTTACGCGCAGTCCCATATCCGATGCTACGCCTTTTGCTATCTCTATAAGTTCTTCATCCGCATCGACATAAACGGCTCCCTCCGGGACATACCCGAAAGGATGCCCGAATGCGGTAATGTCAAGGTCGTGCTGGGAAAGCTTTGTAGCGACGACCAGGTCACCTACTTTTAGATCCGGACTAACAGCTCCGGCAACGCCGCTGAAAAGCAGCATCTGCGCTCCGAAATGTTCAATCATAGTCGCTGCTGTAAGTGTTGAAAACACTTTGCCGATTTTAGAGTAAGCGATGATCAGATCAACACCGTTATAGCTTGCCTCATAATACTTGTTTCCTGCATATTCAGTCGTTTTGTACTCACCGACAGTTTCCAAAATCGGAGATATCTCTTCGGGCATCGCACCCATTATTGCTAATTTCAAATCTTTACCTCTACTGTTTCTATTTTTTCATCAAAAAGCGGCAGCTTGTGCAGTATTTTTGCATCGCTGTCCATTATGCAGCTGCCGCCCCAAAATCCCAGACCGTCTTCAAAACCGACACGATTGACAAATACGACTTTTGTACCGCAATGAAGCGTCAAATTCGTCAGAAGGTCATACCACTGTTCTTGTATCGTAAGAGAATCATCTTTAAAACCGCGTGCAGGAGATGCCGCAAGAACATAAACTATTTTCGGTTTTTTGGCAAACAGCTCTTTTACGGTATCGGGGTTCCAAAGGTCTTCACATACCAAAAGTGCCGCTTCTCCGTACGATGTCTTAAAAGACTCGAACTCTTTTCCGCAGTCAAAATATCTGGCTTCTTCAAACATCCCGTAATTTGGCAGATGAACCTTTTTATGAACGTTTAACAACTCGCCTCCGCTAAAATACAAAGCGCAGTTAAAATACTCATCGTCTATCTTGAGCGCGGCACCGACTACGATATCTCTATGCACGCTCGCATCGCATAGCGGTTTGAGCTCATCTATGAGAAATGCATCTTCAAGCAGCTTGTCCTGTAAAAGATAACCGTTTAGCGCAAGTTCGCAAAAAACGATAACTTCGCTTTTACACGCAAGAGCTTCCTCTACTACGCGATCTAAGTTAGTTCTGTTTAATTTAGGAGTATTTTGAACTAAAGTTATTTTCATGCTTTACGCTTTAAGCGCTTGTATCACACTGTTTAAAGAATCCATGTCCGATACATTGAGCGTCTCGACATCTTTAGCGATTCTGCGGTTGAGCCCTTTTAAGACGTTTCCGTTACCAAACTCGATGAACAGGTCTATATCCGAAGCTATCGCTTCTATAGACTGCTTATATTTTACGGGTTTTACAAGCTGATCTTTTAAAAGAGCGATCGCTTCATCTTTCGTACCGTACGGTTTTGTAGTAACGTTAGAGATGATCGGAGCTGCAAAGTTCTCTTTTACCATTCCCTTCATCGCTTCTTCCAGCGGTGTCTGCGCAGAAAAAAGCAGTTCACAGTGGCTGGCAACGGACATATTTAAAAGTATCGCACGCTTTGCGCCGGCTTCTTTAAATGTACTCTCCATAGACTCCAGGTCGGCTTTCATTCCAGCAACGACGACTTGACCGTCTTGGTTGAAGTTTGCCGCCCATACCTTTTTACCTTCTGTTCTTGCCTGTGCACACACTTTTTCAACACTCTCGTCATCAAGACCGACAAGCGCCATCATTCCCGCTTCGATCCCCTCACATGCTTCTTGCATCAATGCCCCGCGCTTATGTACCAATTCCACTGCATCGACATAATCGATCGCACCTGAAGCACACAAAGCACTAAATTCACCTAATGAGTGACCAAGTAAAAGTGCCGGTGTCGTTGGATTTGCCTCTTGAAACAAGCGATAAGCGATGATACTTATCAATAAAATAGCGGGCTGTGTATACGCGGTCTGAGCCAGCTTGTCGTTCTCTTGGAACAACAGCTCTTGAAAATCAACACCTATCCTTTGCCCTGCTTTGTCAAACATTTCACGTGCCAATTCACTGTTCTCATAAAACGATTTGCCCATACCTATAGTTTGACTTCCCTGCCCCGGAAATATCATCGCTATTTTTTTACTCATTTAACTCCCTGTTTTTTTGATAAATAATTGTATTACAGCCCGTATTCGCTGTTTTCCGAGATCTTTTTTCGGAGTGTGTTTCTGTTTAATCCCAGTTTATCCGCTAACTGCAGCTGCGATTTGAATTTTTTAAGTCCGGCGCGGATAAGAGGAACTTCATATAAATAGAGATTATTTCTATAATCGTTATTCGTTCCTATTTTGTCTTCCAAATAATTTTCAATGAGATGCATTAACTCGTTTACAGTGATATTTTCCAAAAAGGAATAGGAAAATATCTGTTTTTTAAGCGATATAGAGTTATCCGAGACATCGGGAATAAAATTGGATTTGTTAAATTTTACGTCGTCTCTGACTATCTCTTTGATCTCTTCTAGATATATATCGATCAAAGCCTCAACGTCTTCCATTCTTTTACTTAATGGAGGAAGGTCAAGCTTTACGCTGAAAATATCATCATACATCTCGCCGATATTCGTGCTTGCACACGTAGCGATGACTCTGATCTTTTTGTTTTTTATAGCTTGGAAAACTCTTTGAATGTTCGGGGAACTGTCTATGTTGGTTATGATTATCTCGTTTGAACTCTCGATCGCAGTCAAAAGTTCCTCAAAAGAGGAGGCGTCGATAACAGAAGCATTGGGTACGATATATTTAGCCAGTGTTTTTTTACCTGTGCCTCTTTCACCGTAAATAAGGGTATTCACGGTAAGAGTCTTCAGTAAATTAACTGTTTTAAATGCTTCTTTTGAAGCATTTGAAGCGGTAATAAACTTAGTGACAGCCACAGCCACTGTTGCCGCCAGTACTACAACAATCATCATCAACTGCATTTTCAGCAGGGACTCCTGTCATAGCTTCTTCAGCAGATGCGTCGCGAATATTGTTTATTGCAACGGTAAACATAAGATCTTTACCGGCTAGCGGGTGATTGAAATCGATAACGACAGAGCCGTCTTTGATCTCTTTGACAATCACTTGTACGGTAGAACCGTCTTCGCCTTGACCGTAAAGGCTCATCCCTTCTGAAAGTTCTATTCCGGCGAACTGTTCGCTTGGAAGTTCTTGAATGGCTTCTGCATTATAAGAACCGTAAGCATCTTCAGCCTTCACAAGAACTTCGCCTTTATCGCCGATAGTCATATTCTCGATCCCTTTTTCAAGACCCGGAATGATTTGACCTTTACCAAACATAAATACTAACGGTGCTCCGCCGATATTACTATCTACTATAGTATCTCCATCACGTACTTCATACTCAATAGATACTATTTGATTTTTTTCAATTGCCATATTTTCACCTTACGTATATATTTCACGGATTGTATCATTTATAATTTTCATATAGGCTGAAATATAGATAATGATACTGTTATTTTAAGCTTGCTAGAGCTTTTTTTGCCGTTTTTGCTTCACTGCTTGACGGATATGCCGCTATCAATGCATTAAAAAATTTTTTTGCGTTATCGTTGTCTTTCGTATACTTCATCGACAAAGCGGTATGCAGCATCAAGTTGGGCATATATTTGGCTTTATCGTAAAGAGTCGCACTTGTTTTGTAAAAAGCGATTGCATCGCCGTAGTTCTTTCTCTTATAGTTTATCTCACCAAGCATATAGTTGGAATATGCGGGTTTATACTTTTTTGAGATCAAATAAGTAAAATACTCAATCGCTTTCGTATAGTTCTTGCTTTTATAATAACTCTCGGCTTTATTGTAAACCGTCGACGTTTTCATTGAATCTAAGCTGGAACCGCTTTTTCTGGATGATGATTTGATACTCGAACCGACCAGTTTCTTAAATTCGTTGATATCTTTGACAAGATTGTTGAACTCCTCTTTGGAGACATAGTTGGTGTTTATCGTATCTATCGATGCGGATATCTCCGTTATCAGAGCTTTCAGCTTCTCTATATTTTCCGTATTCGTCTGTATGAGAGCATCTATTTTGTCATTGCGCTCTTTTTGTGCAGCGGAAAGATCTTTGGAGCTTTGCAAAAGAGCATTGATATCCGTACTGTTTTTATGCGATTTGTCCGCTATGCTTTCCAAAACGGTCTGAAACCCGTCGATTCTTTCACGCAACGAATCCACTTTGCTGTTTACAGATAAAGTTTTTTTATTGAGAGATTCTAGTTTTTGTTTATTGCCGAAGATCGCTTTTTCACTTGTCGTGAGTCCATAAGGCGACGCAGAGTTCAGATCGCCGGCTCCAAACGCGGAAGGTTCGGAACTAAACAGCGATATCGGAAGAAATGCAGCAATTAATACAAAAGATATACTGCGTTTCATAAGTTACGGAAGAAGCTTGAAATCTACACGGCGGTTTTTTTGCCAGCACTCTTTTGTTTTTTCATTACAGACAGGTGCACTTTTACCATAGCTGACCATTGAGATACGTTTTGCGTCAACACCTTCGTTAACAAGTTCTGTTTTAACGGTTTGGGCACGTTTAAGGCCAAGAGCAAAGTTATATTCATCACTTCCCCATTCGTCACAGTTTCCTTCAAGTTTGATAGAATACGCACTTGCAGCAGCTTTAGCGATATCTGCATCTTTCGTGACAGTTTCTTTCATATCTTGACGAATCGCATATTTGTCAAAATCAAAATATACGGAAGTCATTGTACTTTCTATATTAGCCATAGTCATCTCATTAGAATCAGCTTTCATTGTATCATTAGATGCAACACCTTGAGAAGATACGCTTTCTGTTTGAACACTTGAAACTTCTTCAACAGGCTGAGTTTTAGTAGACGCAGCCTCTTTATTCGTTTCGTCAACCGTCGGCTTATTTGAACTACATCCTGTTAATAATAATACTGCAACAGCAACACTTGAAAGTATAATATTTTTCATTACACACACCCTTATTTATGAAATATCCGCTATTGTAACGAAAAATAGCAAATATGTACATATAAAATTCGGCATTACCAGTCAATTGACTGAATTTTTCCGTAACTGAGAGGGAAAAGATAGTTTTTATTGTACTTTAGCCTTATTACCCCTATAGAACTCTGCTGCATATAGTTTTTAATAAACAATATCGCATCGCCGTCTTGAGAAAATCTTGGAAATTCGTTCATCCCCGTAGCAGTCAATCGTCTTATAAAATCCGTTTCCGTAGATATCAGATGAAGGTTAAAAGTGTTATCCGAAAAATTATCGGAGCTCTCTCTGGATTTATAGACTATATACTGATTATGCGCGCTGCATGATGAGTTGCTTTTACCGTAATAGACCAGCTGCTCGACGCCTTTTTGTCCGATGACTTTTGAAAAAATATTCGGATATCCCAGACGATTTGACACAAATACGATCTTATTGTCTTTTAAAAACTGCCCGTTGACATCTATACCGCTGTATGTCGTAAGACGCCTTGTCTTTCTTGTATCGACGTTGTACATATAGATATCCGGCTGCCCCGAAGGAGCCATCGTCACAAGCAGTTTTTTACCGTCCAGACTTACGTCCGAACAGACGATCATTCCGTCAGAAGAAAGTATATTTGAAACCTTTGCCGTTTTTATATCGACTTTTTTCAGTGACGGTTTCTTTCCACTTAAAGAGGTGTAGTAAAACGCGGTCTGCTCTTTATTCGCCCACTTAGGAAAGACGTTCAGTCCGCCTGTCACTATTTTCTGAGAAAAAGCCAAAGTATAATCGCAGATCAATATCTCGCTCTGTCCGGGAGCGACAAGACGGGAGAGCAATATCTTTTTTTTGATCCAGTCTACGGGCTCTGCACCCATAAAATTATTTATGTCGTAAGCCATCGCATGCGAAACGAAGACATAAAGTTTTTTGTTCTTGATCCTATAGCTTTTTTTCATAACGTCATTAGAGTTCTTTATGATCTTCATATCTATGTTCAAAGCCTGATTGTCATCTTCATAAAGCTTATATCTCAAAACATAGTCTTTATCTTTGTCCTCGGCAACCACTTCGGTATTGTTATAGTGCGTAATATAATTATGACGGTCGACGTTAAAAAGAGACAAGACGTTAAGATCGCTTATCAAAGCTTTAAAAAACCTTTTTTTGAAAGTCGCATCATAACTTATTGACGAGTCTTCCACACCGATAGTCGGCAGAGTATCGACTTTTTTCACTACCTCTATAGTAGCATCCGCTCCAAAAGATAGAGTTATTAAAAATAACAAACTTAAAAAAATACGCAATCTCACTCCTTGGCTTTCAATATGATCGTATAACTTCCGGATCTATTTTCAGGATTTTCCGGAAATTTCAGCATATCGATTCTATTTTTCAATCTGTCCACTTCCCCGTTAAACGTCTCATCGGCAGAATACGACAGGATTATAAAATCCAATACCGTTCCGTCTGCACCAAGTCTTATAAGAACTTTGGCACTTTGTCCTTGAGTGTTTTGGGGCGGAAAAAAATTATTATAGATTTCTCCCTGTATTTTAGCCAAAAACTCGTTAACCTCTTGTCCCGATGAGCCCTCATCGCTTGTTACCTGCACGTCCGCTTTTGCAAACTTCGTATTTTCGACCTTCTCTTTTATGGATTCGACATCGTTTTTACTGCTTCTTTTTATCTTTTTAGTAAGCCGCAGCAGCTGATTTTTATCTATCGAATCCGCTTTTTTTTCACTTATCTTATCAACGGATTTTGTCCAAACGCTTGAGAATAAAGAGGAAACGTCTTTTGGCGCTTCATTTTTCTCGATCTGATCACTATTGTTTTTTTTCGATTCGTTTACCGGCCGGGTCTGCATGACTATCGATACGGTGATAGCATCATTTTTTTGCAAAGCATAAGATTTTATCTGCTGCGATGAAAACAATACATAAGAGAAAAGTATAAAAACGAGAAGCAGTATTACCGATGACATTAAGCCGCTTATGTAAAAGTAGCTGTTGTTGTTATTAACCATTTGTAGCTAGAGATATCTCACTAAACCCTGCTTGTTTCACGGCTGCGATTATTGACATCACGACACCGTAATCCAAGGATTTGTCGGCACTGATAGTGACGGTGGGTTTACCTTTAAGTGTTTGTGCAAACTGCATGAAATTGTCTGCAAACGTGCGCAATTCAAAACTGTTTTTATTGACTTTGATGTTTCTGTCTTTATCGATAGTTATATGAACAGGTGAAACTTTGGATATCTGCTTGATGGCAGAACCTTGAGGCAGATTTATCAACTCTTCATATACTATGTTGGGCGCTATGACCATGAGTATGGCAAGCAGAACCAGCATCACATCCACTAAAGGAGTGATATTGAGTTCCGGCTTCTCATCCCAATCGTAGATCATCATCTATATACTCTTTGAAAGTATAGAATCGGACTGCATTTTCAACAAGCCCGAGAGCTCGAACGCTTTTCTCTTTAATATTTGATGGTACGTATAAGCAAATATCGCCACGAATATACCCGTTGCAGTTGCGACAAGGGCGTCGGACACGCCTGAAGCGATTATTGCCATCGTACCGCTTGACTGTCCTATATGGCTAAAAGTATCCAAGATAGAAACGACCGTACCGAAAAGCCCGATAAACGGTGATGTCGACGCAACGATAGATAAAAAAGAGAGCCCTTTGGTAGCCTCTTTCGTGGCAGCAAAAAGGGCTAGATCAAAAAGCTCTTTTGAGATCTTAGAGGAACTTTTTATAAAGTGGCGCAAAAAAGAGTTTTCAGAGACATGCGACGCCCCCATAAGGACGGTTTCAAGAGAAGAGTTTTCATTTGATATCCACTTATTTAGCGAAAAGAGTCTGTAAAAGAAAACCCAATTGACAATAAAGAAGTATAAAGACAACACTGCCAGCACTATAAGCGTGACAGGATGGCTTTTTATATAAAAATCTATAATCTCATTTATCATAATGAAACTATATTAACTTTTGAGCTGCGTTTTCAAGTCTAGCAGAAACTGTCGCGATCGCAGTCGCGGAATCTGAGACATCCTCAATAAGCTTTTTGGCATCCGCAAGAGCTGTTGCGATTTCGCTTTCAGATTCGCCTTGGATCGCAACCGCACCGTCAACCAGTACGACGACCTTCGACTCGTCTACTTGCACAACTCCCCAATTTATAGCAACCGATTCGACAGTTTTATCTTCTGTCTCCAGGTCGATTACACCAGCTTGCAGCAAAGTAGTCAGCGAAGCGTGATGTGCTAAAACTCCAAACTCACCCTCTTCACCGGGAAGAGTAGCACTAACGACGTCACCGTTATAGATCTCGCCGTTAGGAGTCAGGATTTCAAGTCTGAATGTATCCATAACAATCCTTTAGAGTTTATATGGACTATTTACTTTTTTGCTTTTCAGCTTTAGCAATAGCCTCATCCATACCGCCAACCATATAGAAAGCTGATTCCGGCATGTGGTCGAATTCACCGTCTAGGATACCTTTGAATCCTTTGATAGTGTCTTCAAGTTTAACATATTTACCAGGAGCACCTGTAAATACTTCTGCAACGAAGAACGGTTGAGAAAGGAATTTCTCGATCTTACGAGCACGTTCAACAGTCGCTTTATCGTCTTCAGAAAGCTCGTCCATACCAAGAATCGCGATGATATCTTGTAGGTCTTTGTATTTTTGAAGAGTTTGTTGTACACCACGTGCAACATTATAGTGCTCTTCACCGATAATTTGCGGGTCAAGTAGTCTTGAAGTAGAATCCAGTGGATCAACCGCAGGATAGATACCTTTTTCCGCAATTTTACGGTTAAGAACCGTCGTAGCATCAAGGTGAGCGAAAACTGAAGCCGGAGCCGGGTCAGTCAAGTCATCCGCAGGTACATATACAGCTTGAACCGATGTAATTGAACCGGATTTTGTAGATGTAATACGATCTTGTAAAGCACCCATCTCACGAGCAAGTGTCGGTTGGTAACCAACTGCTGAAGGGATACGTCCAAGAAGTGCAGACATCTCTGAACCTGATTGAGCAAAACGGAAGATGTTGTCGATGAACATCAATACGTCAAGTTTCTTCTCATCACGGAAGTACTCAGCCATTGTAAGACCGGTAAGCGCGATACGGTTACGTGCTCCAGGAGGCTCACTCATCTGTCCGTAGCACAGTGCAACTTTGTCCAAAACGTTCGATTCAAGCATTTCGTGGTAAAGGTCGTTCCCCTCACGAGTACGCTCTCCAACACCTGCGAATACTGAAAGACCGTCGTGTCCGTGCGCAACGTTGTGGATAAGTTCCATGATGATGACCGTTTTACCAACACCCGCACCACCAAATAGTCCAACTTTACCACCTTTTGCGTATGGAGCAAGAAGGTCAACAACTTTGATACCTGTTTCAAACATCTCTGTTTTAGTCGATTGATCAACCAATACCGGAGGATCTCGGTGGATAGACCACATCTCAGAATCCGTAATTTGATCACCCTCATCGATAGTCTCACCGATAACGTTGAATATACGTCCTAGAACTTTTTCGCCGACAGGAACTTTAATAGGAGCACCTGTTGCAACAGCTTCCATACCGCGTACTAAACCTTCACTCATATCCATAGCGATGGTTCTAACACGACCATCACCAAGGTGGGCTGCAACTTCAAGTACAAGACGGAACTCGTTACCTTCAACATTAGCCTTAACTTCAATTGCTTCGTTGACTACCGGAAGATATCCGTCAAAATCAACGTCAACAACTGGACCCATAACCTGACTAATTTTACCAATCATATTTTTCTCCATTATTTCATAGACTCCACGCCGCTTATGATTTCTATAAGCTCTGTCGTAATAGCAGCTTGACGTGCTTTATTGTATTGAACATTTAATGTCTTAACCATCTCTTTAGCATTGTTTGTCGCCGCATCCATCGCCTGCATACGCGAGCTGTGTTCTGCCGCAACCGAATCTATCAACGCGTAGTACATATTGTTTTCAACATACTTGTTAAGCAGAGATTTCAACATTATTTCTTCATCTTGAGCTTCTATCTCCAGTAAAGATTCTTTTGCAGCATCTTCACAGTTGAACTGATCTGAATCGATAGGCAGGATTTTATTTACATGCAGCTCCTGGGTAATAACGTTTTTATACCCGTTGTACACGATGTAGATACCATCTGTTTTCCCATCATAAAAATCATTCATAGATGTAGCAATAAACTTGCTAGAACGCTCTAAGTCGGGCTTCGAACTTAAATCTTTGACTTCATCGAACATGTCGATCTCTTTATATTTAAAGTATTCAATACCCTTTTTACCGATTCCACGAAGACGTATTTTTACTTGCTTAGCTTGGAACTCAGATATCAGTTTGCTCACCGCTTTAATGGTTTGAATATTAAAGCCTCCACATAACCCTTTATCTGCAGTAACAAAAATAATGTCGACTATCTTTGGATTTTCGATCTTTTCAAAAGAACGGTTTCCTATACCTTCGACGTTATAACATTTTATACGACCAGCGATTTCGGCAATAACCTGATTTATCTTATTAGAAAAAAGACGAGAACGTTTAGCCAACTCTTCTGCACGGCGAAGCTTTGCAGTAGATACAAGCTTCATCGCACGTGTTGTCTTTTGAGTGTTTGCAACACTTTTGATCTGTCTTTGAATATTTTTCAAGTTTGCCATAGAAATACTTCCTTACGCTACTACAAAGCTAGTTTTGAACTCTTCTAGTGCTTTTAACATTAACGCATGCGTATCATCGTCAATTTTAGATGAGCTTCTGATATTCTCAAAGATTTGAGGATGAGAAGCTTCAATAAACGGATATAACTCCGCTTCAAAACGAACTACGTTCGAGACATCCATATCATCTAAGAAACCTTGGTTACCAGCAAAGATAATAAGAGCTTGTTTCTCAGCAGAAAGTGGAGAGTACGGAGGCTGTTTAAGAACCTCTACCATTCTTTGTCCACGCTCTAGCTGTTTACGGGAAACTTCGTCAAGGTCAGATGCGAACTGAGCGAATGCTTGAAGTTCACGGTACTGAGCAAGGTCAAGACGTAATGTACCGGCAACTTGCTTGGTAGCTTTGATCTGAGCAGCACCACCGACACGAGAAACTGAAAGACCGACGTTGATCGCAGGACGAACACCTGAGTTGAATAGGTCAGTTTCTAGGAATATCTGTCCATCTGTAATAGAGATGACGTTTGTCGGGATATATGCCGCAACGTCACCCGCTTGAGTTTCAATGATAGGAAGAGCAGTTAATGAACCTGCACCTTTTTCATCGTTTAGTTTCGCTGCACGCTCTAGTAGACGAGAGTGTAGGTAGAAAACATCCCCTGGATATGCTTCACGGCCCGGAGGACGACGAAGGATCAGTGACATTTCACGGTATGCAACTGCATGTTTTGTAAGATCATCATAAACGATAAGACCATGACGTGCATTGTCACGGAAATATTCACCCATAGTTACACCTGTATACGGTGCAAGAAATTGTAATGCAGCAGCTTCAGCAGCCGTAGCAGAGACGATGATCGTATACTCCATCGCGCCATGCTCTTCAAGACGACGAACGACTTGAGCGATAGTAGATTGTTTTTGACCTACAGCAACGTAGATACATACAACGCCGTTACCTTTTTGATTGATAATCGCATCCAATGCAACCGTTGTCTTACCTGTTTGACGGTCACCGATGATAAGCTCACGTTGACCACGTCCGATCGGAACAAGAGCATCAATAGCTTTGATACCTGTTGCAAGCGGTTCATGAACTGATTTACGAGCCATAATGCCAGGTGCTTTTTCTTCAACCACGCGAACTTCTGTAGTTTCGATCGGACCTTTACCGTCGATCGGCTCACCAAGTGCATTTACAACACGTCCAAGTAACGCATCCCCTACCGGCGTACTTAAAAGTTTTCCTAAACGTTTAACGCTCATTCCCTCTTTTAAAGCGTTTCCGCCTCCAAGTATAACGATACCTGCACTACTTTCTTCAAGGTTCATAGCAAGACCAAGAGTTCCCTCTTCGAATTCAACCATTTCACCAGCCATAACATTATTTAAACCGTAAACTTGTGCAACACCATCAGCATAAGATAATATCTTACCTGTTTCATTGATATCAACTTTAAGTTCAAAGTTTTCGATACGTTCTTTAATAATAGAACTTATTTCGTCAGCTTTTACTTTTGCTACCACTACTTTTCTCCTCTCTTCGTATTAAATTGCTTTTAAAATATGCTCAATGATTTGAGTATTTATTCTTGATTTTGAAAAATCGATCTCGATTCCAAGATCTTCTACTTTCATCTTTATACCGTCAAAGTCGTTTTTAACAAACTCTAAAGTGATATTAGAATCGATTTTTTTACTGATTCCGGCACTTAGTTCTTTTAAAACCGTTCCATCAATGTCACTATTGCTATAAACAACTCCATTATAAGAATTATTTATTTTAGCGATCTCTTTTTTTATAACTTTTGATAATGCAGGAATTATGTCTATACGATTATGTTCGACCAACAGATCGATCAGGCTGTTTAGTTTTTGGGATTCGGCAGATTTCACCGAATCTAAAAGAATATCGCGTTTTTGACTCTTTGCAACGTTCGGGCTTTCCATGATCTGAGAATATTTTAAATTTTTAAATTCATCGGCCAGTGTTTCAAAAACAACATCGACAACAACCAATTCATCGCTACTGAAAATATTTTTCAAAGCTTTACTGTAACGTTTTGCTATCAACTCTTCCATTATGCAACCTTTTTCAAGATAACATCGACCATGGCTTTTTTATCAAAACCGTTATTATCTTCTGTCAGTAATTCATTTAGTGTAGCGTTCACTACTTCTCTTACCATTTTTCTTTTTTCAAACTCCATCATAGTGACACTCTGTTTTCCTATGATTTCAAGTTCGTTATTACATTGATTCATAATATTGTCATTTATTACTTTATTCTCTTTTTTAGCAGCTTCTAAAATCTCTTTTGCTAATTTTTCAGAATCTTGAATCTTTTGTAAAGCTTTCTCTTTTGCCGCTTTTGACTCATTCAACTTATCTTGAACTTTTTGCAGTTCGTCAGAGATCGATCTGCTTCTGCCGGAGAAATAGCTTTTTGCCGGTTCCGCGACAAAATACCAGATTATTCCGGCAAAAACTACAAAGTTTATCGTGCGCCACAAAATATCCGTCGAGTGACCCCCACCCTGTTCAGATGCCAGCGCATAAGTTGATACCATAAGCATTAATAATACAATTCTACTCATGAACATCCTTACAGTTGACTAAATTTAGCTTTAATAGCTTCTTTAAACAGTGGAACTTGCGACAACAAGGCACCATTTAACTCTTCACGCTCTTGAGCTAAACTTTGTTCAAACTCAACATATTCACTTGCCAATTCAGCACGTTTTGCTTCTAACTTGCTTTGTGCCAATTCCTTAGCATCTGCAATCACCTTCTCCCTTAAAGCTGCCGCTTCCAATTTAGCATCCATAACAATTTGCTCTGCTTTTGCGATCAACGCATTAACCTCTTCGTCATTCGATCCGATTTGTTGCAGATCTTTTTTAATGTCAGCATCACGCTTATGCATATAAGCTAGCAAAGGGTTATAGAGCCAACTGTTTAGAACGGCAATAAGGATAAGAAATACAACCAGTGTTACACCAAGCAGTATCGGACTTATATCTAACATAGCACCTCCTAAAAGTTGCGTGATTATACTATTTATAAATTGAAACAATAGTTAAACGTTGCTTTTTTTTTATGAAAGTTTTGTTTTTTTATGAAAGTTTTAAAAGAAATTGCTCTATTTGAGCATCATTTGAAAATTCAACGGTCATTTTATTTGATTTGAAGACCGCTTTAAATCCAAGATTTTCAAGTTTTGTTTTTAAATGTGAAAAATCCAATTCGATCTTTTCATCTTGTTGTACCGGTTTTTCGATATCGTTTTTAATCGATTTGACCATACTTTCGACATCTCTTACGCTTAGCTTTTGACCTATGATGGAATCGACGATCAGCTGCTGGTCTTTTTCATCAAGTCCGATAAGAGCTCTGGCATGTCCTGATGAAATCTTGTTGTCTATTAATGCTTTTTGCGTTTTTTTTGAAAGCTGTAAAAGCCGCATAGTATTTGTAATATGCGTTCTGCTTTTATGGATTTTTGCAGCCAGATCCTCATGTGTGATATTATGTATCTTTATCAATTCATCGTACGCATTTGCCATTTCGATTGCATTTAGTTCGTCACGCTGAATATTTTCGATTAACGCCAGTTGGCGCATCTTTTCATCATCTACTTTCATACATATTGCGCGGATGGTTTTTAGTTTTGCCAGTTTTGAAGCACGCAGCCTTCTCTCACCCGACACCAAGATATATCCGTCGATGTCCTCGATCACGACTATAGGCTGTAAAAGGCCGTCATGCTTGATCGATTCACTGAGTTCCATCAATGATTCTTCATTAAAATGCTTTCTAGGCTGATAAGGATTCGGTTTGATATTTTTTAACGATATTTCCAAGACAGAGTTCGTATTTGGAATCTCGTTATCATACACTTTTTCCATTTCACCGAGAAGGGCGCCGAGTCCTCGGCCTAACGCTTTGTTTTTCATTATGCTATTATCGCCTGCGCCAGATCTTGGTATGCTTCCGAACCGCTTGATTTTACGTCGTATAGAATCACAGGCTTTCCAAAAGAGGGAGATTCTGCAAGTTTTACGTTTCTCGGTATAACGATATATTCATCTTCGACATCTTTAAAAAGTTTGCCTTGAAAATGCTGTCTAAGATCTGCGAACACCTGTTTTGAAAGATTGTTTTGAGAGCTGAACATCGTCGGCAGAAAGCCTTTGATGGAAAGCTTCGGATTTATCGTCTTGCGGATAAGCCTGACGGTATTTAAAAGCTGTGCCAGACCCTCAAGAGCAAAAAATTCGCATTGTATTGGGATGATTACGGAGTTTGAAGCCGACAAAGCATTTATCGTCATCGGTCCGAGCGCCGGCGGTGAGTCGATAATAATATAGTCGTAATCCTTTATCACCAAAGAGATCGCCTTTTTCAATACCAGCTCTCTGCCTTGGGTATTTCCTGATTCATAATACTCTTTTTCTATCCCTACAAGACCGATGTTGGACGGTGCGAGATGAAGAGTGGGAAGCGTGGATTTCAGGATTATATCTTTTAGTTTTTTTGTACCGATGAGCACATGATAGATATTGAATTCGTAATCGTTTCTATGAAAACCCAGAGACGTCGTCGCATTGGCCTGAGGATCTGCATCTATCAAAAGAACTTTTTTTTCAGCCACTGCCAACGATGCAGCCAGATTGACGGCCGTCGTAGTTTTACCGACGCCGCCTTTTTGATTCGCTATTACAATTACTTCACTCATCTTAAACTAAATATCCTTTGACCATCGCTTATAATTGAACCGTCTTCCTGCAAAATAGCATTCAAAAGAGAAACTTTTTTATCCCCGCCATGTGCAAAATAGTTTTTGCTTTTGTCAAATTCTAACTTATATTTACTAAAAATATGCTTCCATCCGATATTTTTTTTCAAATAATTAAAATAACAATTTAAAATATTTTCTTTAGAAATGGCAACATCAAGGCTACAGAAGCCTTCCGGCGCCGAAACCAGATTTAATCCTATGCCGCAGATCAGATCGTCTTTGAGTATATTTGTAATAGTTCCTCCGATCTTTTTATCTCCTATATAAAAATCATTGGGCCATTTTAACCAGACTTTTGAGCCTTTATCCTCTAAAACCTGCTTAAGCAGATAGGAGAAATAGATGGAAGACGATTCCAGTCTCAGATCGTCGGGGAGATCTTTTAGGGGAATACTGAACGAAAAGAAAAGGTTTCCCTCTTCTCCTATCCAACTGTTGCCTCTGCTGCCCTGTCCGTCGTACTGTTTCTGCGCCGTAACCGCCACAGGCGAAATCAGTTCTCCCTTTTTTAACGATTCTTTTAAATATCTCTGCGTCGAATCTACCGCCTCAAGATAAATAATCTTCAACTTTTAAATGCTTTCCGTTGATATAAGAGAGAATATCCATCTCTTTTTTCGATGCAGGCTGGACTCTGTATATCTTTATGGCTCCCAAAGTACATCCGACGACTATATGATCATCGTTTATCTCGAGTATTTTTCCGGCATCGTATGCACGGCAGGCAGAACGAAGCATTATCTCTTTTAATTTTAATCCGCTTTTTAGATAGATGCCCGGCCATGGGGTAAACGCTCTGTATTTATTGTACAAAATAACCGCATCCTCAAACTCTATTTCACCGTCGGCTTTAGTGATCTTCGAGCAGTTGGTCGCTTCTTTATTGACCTGCTTCTCCTGTTTATAACTTTCATAATTTCTCAAGACATCCAAAGTCAGATCGGCTGCGATATGCGTCAGCTTCTCAAAAAGAGTACTTACCATCTCATCATCATCTATCGCGGTTTTGGATATTTTGATGATATCTCCGGTATCGAGTCCTTCATCCATCTTCATGGCAGTAACACCCGTATGGGTATCGCCGTTTAAGATAGCTTCTTGTATGGGACTTGCCCCTCTGTATTTTGGAAGGATAGAAGCATGAAGGTTGATGCATGGAGCATGATTTAATATTTTTGGAGGTAGGATCTGCCCGTATGCAGCAACGACGATAAAGTCGCATTCGATCTTTAGAAGTTCGTCTATCACCTCTTTATCTTTGAGTTTTTCAGGCTGATATGTTTTTATACCGGCGCGTTCCGCCGTTATCTTCACCGGAGGGGCAGTCATGACCTTTTTTCTGCCGACCGGTTTATCAGGCTGTGTATAGACAGCCGCAACTTCCATATCCTTCGCACGAATAAGCTCTTCCAGAATTTTTTGGGCATATACGGGCGTACCCATAAAGATAACTTTCAAAATCAAATCTCCTTACATGTAAAGAGTGTTCCGCCTAAATGTTTATCATCTATTAGAAAACTTCTTACATCTTCTAGATTAAATCCGCTCGCCAAAAACATCTCCCGTTCGCATGTAAGCATATATGAAGCCGCTTTTAACTTTGTAACGATGCCTCCCGTTGCAAACTCGCTGTTTGGAGATGCGCACTGCTGAAGTTCGCATTCATCTATAAACCTGACGACTTTTCTTACTTTTGCATCGCTGTTTTTATGTGGATCACTGTCGTAATACGCATCTATGTCTGAAAGTATTATAAGCATATCTGCATTAATATTACATGACACATAGGCTGAAAGCTGATCGTTATCGCCCACTCCGAGTTCATCGGTAGCAGTCGCATCATTTTCGTTTACTATCGGAACCACTCCGTTTTCAAGCAGAATGTTCATAGTGTTCTTGATCTTTTCATTTTGGTTGGGAGTGTTCAAATTCGCAGCCGTCAGCAGGATCTGCGCACACAGTTCGTTATGTTCTGCAAACGCCAAACGGTATTTCTTCATCAAAAGAGGCTGGCCGATGGCGGCTAATGCCTGCTTGTTCTGCAAAATCTTTTTATCGAGCTTCAGCTGCGTGTAACCCGCTGAAACCGCACCCGATGAAACAAGAACGACTTCATATCTTTTTTTCAGATCGATCAGCAGTTTTACAATATTTGCAAGCCTGTCTTCGGCGATATGTGAATCCTGCGTCAAGACGGCCGTTCCGACTTTTATGACTATACGTTTCATTGCTTTCTGTCGGTATGAACTAAATTGAACAGCGCATATTTCAACGCTTCTATATTCTTACTTGTTGCAGAAGAGATAGGAGCTACAAAATAGGGTTTGGTTCTATCGTAACCCAGTGTCTCATCGGCTGTTTTCTGGATGTAATACGGAATCAATTCGTCAAAATCAAAATCACTTTGTTCATTCGCCTGAAGCCCTAAGAGATCTAAAAAGCCATTTACCAGATCATTGACATCTTCTTGAGCGATAATATCTACTCTTGTAAGTGCTACGGCATACTTGCTGTTGGCGAGTATGCCGGAAAATGATGCCACTTCGCTTTTTAAAGTCTCGAACTGTTCTTTGAGATCTCTATATGAAGCAAGGTCTATCATGAACAAAAGGGTTTTCGTTCTCTCTATATGACGTAAAAATTGGATGCCGAGTCCTTTTCCTTCGCTTGCACCGCCGATGATTCCAGGGATATCGGCCATGATAAACGATTCAAAATCACCGATATTGACCTGTCCGAGTTTTGGTGTAAGTGTCGTAAACTCATAGTTTGCTATCTCGGGACGTGCATTTGAAACGGTCGAGATCAGTGTGGATTTTCCGACATTGGGAAAACCTACAAGACCGACGTCGGCAATCAGTTTCAGATCTAATTTTATCCTCTGCGTCTGTCCCGCTTCACCCGGCTGGCAATACGTAGGTCTTTGGTTTGTCGATGATTTGAAATGGGTATTTCCAAGACCGCCTTTTCCACCTTCTAAGAACATCACTTCCTGCCCGTTTTCAAGCATATCAAACAGAACCTCTCCGCTCTCTTTGTCTATGATCTGGGTACCGGGAGGAACGATGATAACTTTTTTTTCTCCGGATTTTCCCGTCATGTTTCTAGGTGCACCCGGCGCGCCGTTATCGGCTTTTATATGCATATTTTTTTGAAAATGAGAAAGCGTATGGGTATTATTGTCGCACTTAAACCAGATATCACCGCCTTTTCCGCCGTCACCGCCATTCGGCCCGCCGTTTACAACAAATTTTTCACGACGGAATGAAGCACATCCTGCTCCACCTTTACCAGAAGAGACCGAAAGCTCTACGCTGTCTACAAACATAAAAATCCTTGTGCAATATTTAAAAATCCATTCTACTTACATGTAGAGAGAAAATGAACTGTTAAAGACTGAAATTTAAAATGAAATTATAGTTAAAAAAATGAATTAAAAAAAGAGTTTGTCAGAGAAATCTTTAGGCAAATGCCTAAAGAAGTGAAAATTATGCAGCAGGTACGATAGAAACTTCTTTACGAGTTTTATCTTTACGACCGAACTCTACAACACCGTCTACAAGCGCATATAAAGTATGATCTTTACCCATACCGATATTTAGACCCGGATGAATCTTTGTTCCTCTTTGACGAACGATAATATTTCCAGCTCTAACTGTTTGTCCACCGTATTTTTTAACACCAAGTCTACGACCGGCTGAATCACGGTTATTCTGTGTACTACCCTGACCTTTTTTGTGAGCCATATCTATCTCCTACTTTTTAGTTAATTACGCAGCAATTTTTGTGATGCGCACACGTGTGAAGTCTCTTCTGAAACCACGTTTTACTTTGCTGTCTTTACGACGACGTTTTTTGAAGGTGATTACTTTTTTAGCACGACCTTCATTGATAACTTCAGCAGTTACGACAGCACCCTCTACAAACGGAGTACCGATTTTTAGTTCACCAGCGTTAACTGCGAGAACTTCTTTGATTTCAACAGTGTCTTTAGGTTCAAGACTCATTTTATCGAACAATAAAACATCGCCCTCTTGAACTTTATATTGTTTACCACCGTTTTTGATGATTGCGTACATAGCGCTTCCTTAAATCTTAATAAGTATATAAAAAGTTCGCGAATTATACATAAACTAGCTTTAAGTTTTGTTTAACTGAAACAAATTTATTTGCAACATAATATCCCATATATAGAGAAAATAGCAACTTTATAAACAAACTTCATCAATATGCCTGAAAACGTATTGAAAAAAAGAGGTACAAAAACGGTACACTCACCTCTTCAAAAATTCATCCTGTAACTTCTTGATCTGCCTTTTATCACTGATGCATGAGTCTGCCGTATTCCATAGGTCGGTCGTGTAATTTGCTACGTCTTTTTGCGTGGTGTTCTCGTCGAGCTTTATTACCGGCATCTCTTGAGTTTTTAAGAGCTCGTCCGGGATCGTTACTGTCGTGACGTTGATGTCATGAACGGTTACTATCTTCGGCTCCGGCTGATTGCTGCAACCTATAAAGAGTATCGAACAACACAGGAGCAACAGGGCCGTCATCTGTTTTTTTAGCATCTTCTATCCTTGTTTTGATTTTTGTTATCTTTTGCGTGCGCTTGATGTCTGCGTGCGATTTTTTGTTGAGAGCTTCGACCAGTGAAGCATTGTCCGCTTTGAGCTTGCCGATCTGCTGTAAGTTTTCTGTGTTCTGCAGCGTAAGCTCATCTACCTTACCCACCGCCTGCGTGTACGATGCTTTCTCGTTTGCGTAGTCCTGCTGAGCCGTCTTCAAGTCTGACCGAGCTATCATATACATGATGAATAACACCGCAAGCGCTCCGCCGAGCAATACGGCAAATATATCTACCGCATACTGTTTTATCGTGTGGAATGATGGAATACTAAACATTGTCTCTCCTTACCAAAATATATAACTGCCGTCCGAGAACAGCTTGTACTGTTGAGCATACTTGTAGATCTGCTCCGGATACTCGTAGTTGATGTCGCAGGCGTTTAGCTTTGTACCGTCTAAAAACGTGATGGTCCTGCGCTTGCAGTATTTTCTTGCTGTGTCGTGCGGTACTTCTCTTACATGTAAGGCTGCTCTAGCTCGTGAGATCTCTTTGTTCACAAGCGGTCCGCCGTTGTATACCTGGTACGCTGTCCACAAGTGAGAAGAGTAAGCCTGCTTCTTGCACTGCTTCATGATGAGCGCCTGAGCACGAAGCTGATTTTCAATGCTTTTGATCTCGACGACATCGTTGTCGTCGAGATACTTCTGCCATACCCTGTAAGTGATCTGCGCGACACCTTGGGAGCCTACGCCGTCACGGCTTATGACGTCTCGGCATCTGCTCTCTTGTTTGAGCTGTCCTATGGCATACCAGTACGGAAAACCTACACCGAAGACTCTGTAATGCTCACGACGTACGTCTTGCACATACGACCGACATCGATCACCCGCCGAAAGCGTAGCAAACAGGAAAAGTAATATATATAGCGATTGCAACATAATGTTTTGCCTTTAATGGTTCATCCCATACTATCTCTGTCCACACAAGTTTTCTAAGTACGTGTGCATGCAGAAAACCTGCATTTGTCAAAAGCATTTTGAGTGCAGCAAGCTGAATAGGTGCCGGTATATGTGAATATGCATTTGAAAAGAAAAGGATCATCAAACATAAAAATAATATAATCTCAAGCCATACTCTTTTTATTTGTGTCATCTATGTATCTCCTCTTTTATTTCATCGAATGTCTGCTTTGCTCCAAGCTTTTCAGTGATGATCAATTCCATAAGATAAAATGTCCTTGTGCCCTGATGTCCAACGAACCCTGCTATTGCAACTGCAAGTAAATCATTTAGACCATATCCGATAAGTCCAATATATGCGAGCATAGTCAATCCGACATTTATGAACATGTCCATTATGAAAAAACCAAGCTTCTTGAAAAATGATCTGTCTTTATGATCTCTTCTAAAAAAATTTAAAGCAGCTCCCCAAGATCCTGCTAAAAAAGCAATAAGTGTAGAGAAATAATTTATATCATTAAAATTGTTGTGCGGCATCCCCTTACTCCCCCTCGCTTTTCTTACAGTGGTTGTATTCAAATCTCTGCAAAAAGCAACAGACCAGATCCAAAAACCGATTTGATTTACCTTGCTGCTGCAGTCTTCCGATGTGACTCGATATAGTCTCGTCTTGACTACCGTTTAGCCAGACTACATTAAATGTCTGATCTTTGACAAGTAGATATCTATACCATCTTGATTTCTTTTTCATATCATCGTCGAACTTTTCAAATAAAGCTTTTTGCTGTTCAGGTGTGCGGTTCATTATGTCGGTCTCCCCGTATTCCATATTTGACTCTGTTGTGTTCCTGCATCCAATAAGATAGCTTGTAAGTCAGTTTTAGTTAAATTTTTAACTGAGTTATCTTTAGCTACCCAAGGAACTGTAGTGGTAGTATCTGGAAGGGCATTAATAGCTCTACTCATACGATCTTGAGAAGTCTCATCTCCTTGATAAACAACTCCGTTATAGGTTACTTCAATACTATCAACGGCTGTTTGTCTGTCTATTTTCCATGCATCGGTAGCAAAAAGTAGATCACTTGCGTCTTCTGCAGTAGTATCTACTGTCATGTCAGATTTGTAGTTTTTAACGTAAACTCCCGGCGACTTTTCAGTCAGCTGTGATACTGGGACTAAAGTTTCTACACCCGCCACAAGTACCTTCAATCTAAGTTCAGACATTTTTAGTTTCTCCTTCGTAAGTTACTATTATTCTTGCGGCCGCAGATGTCGCAGTGGATACATCACTATCAAAACCATGGCCATACAGATTGTCAGTTGAACCCTTAAGCTGATAAGAAGCAGTGAGAACCTCTATACCGTCCGCCTTCGAAAATGCTTTGGCTCCTCTTGAGTTGTTTCCAGAGTCGATAGTCCAACCCGGTTCTGCCCAAACTCCGCCTATTTGAATTTCAAGTTTGACATCACAGCTTTCATACTTGTCATTCCCGAAAGGATTATCTATATAGTATGTGTTGTTTACGGATATAGTTCCTATGTCAAGTATCTTTCTGTTTCCAAGAACTTTGAGTCTGTTTACGATCATATAATCTTCTGCAAGTGTAGGTACATCATAATCATCGATGTTTGTTATGCTCCCATTTGCATCCACATCGACGGTAATTGGCAGATATGCAGGCTGAGGATCTAACGCGACCGCTTTATCGATGTTTAATGTCCCGTCAGCGTTTATAGGAACAAGGTAGAAATCAGTATAGTATTGATCCCCTCCTGTCGAAGAGTACATGCTCACAGACGTAGATACATTGTTTGCTGTAAACTCATACCCCCCTTGTATAGTGTTAGAATCTCCTTGATTTAGAATATCTGACTGATACCCTGTACCGCCTCCTATGCTGATCTTGTTTGTTACAGCGGTACCGGGATAAAATTTAAATACCAGTTTATATCGTTGCCCGATGGCCGTAGCTACTGCAAAATTTACCCAGTGGTTTGACTGCCCGCTACTATCAAGCTTTAAAGATCCTCCGTATAGTGCGCTGTAAGAATCTCCATATAAGATACCTGTATAGTTCGCGAGACTTGCGGATGAGTCGAAAGAATCCTGAAAGTTTGCCTTGTACCACTTTCTTGTTTTAGGACTGAAGCAAGATCCAAATCCAAAAAACTGATCGTACTGCGGTTCGTATTTAGTACCATATAAAGTATTGTCTCCATACAATTTATAAGTATAATTTTTTACGCCGCTCACCAAGTTTGTAGAAGCAAAGGTGATGTTCCCTACGTTTTCAACGCTGTTGTCCATACCTGTAGTCCCAACTCCGTTTGAATAAGACACAACAAGAGAAGCTGCTGATACCTCGGAATTTGAAAGGCTGAATATAGGTTTGCCAAGTACACCCGATCTGCTCATTACCTTTGTATCATTAAGTTCTGATTTAGTGGCAAGGATATCAGGGTTTATGCTCTGTGCATATGCCTGTGCATAGGCGGCGCTTTGTGCTGCTGCGTCTGCATTGGCTTGAACTCCCTGCTCGATGAGTGCTACTTCGTCTTCAAGCTGTGTTACAGCGCTTTGGGTTTCTGTTTCAAGGTATGTCTTTATATCTCCCATAATAGAAACAAGCTTATCCCCTGTTGTAGATATAACGTCATTTGCTGCTATAGTCTGTGTAGGATTAAAATCATTTACAGTTATTGCCATTTTTTATGCTCCTTTTTTGATGTTCTCTATCTGAGACGCTATGTTGATGTCCTCTTTGCTCGCCGCTGCCCAGTCGGTAGACACATAAGCTCCACTTGCGCGTGCGGTCGTACATTCATTGATGTTCGTACCGTCAAGCCAAAGATCTCCGATGTCATACGGAGTGTACGGCTCTACACTAAATACTCTCACGCTGTTGTCGTTCGCTCCGGCACTTACAAGCTGACCGAGCATCTTTTTGATGCTTGCCACCTGTAGCGATGAACAGAAGACCCAGTTACTGCCGTTGAAATATTTATATAAAAAGTTTTGAGTGTCGTTCCATCTCAAGCCGCTCAGTCTCTCGTCATCATAAGTGAATGTCCCTATGGCCACTTCAGACGTACTGAGCTTCCATATATCATAAGCGTTCGGGCTCGCAGGTTCGGAAGCAGATGTATATATGGTCATGATCCCGTCTATAAATGCTTTTTCTATGAGCCCTGCATCGCGGATCATATAGATGAGGCACGGGTCTATGACGTCAAGTGTGTATGTGGTTGCAAGACTCGTATTTTTGGAAGTATCTACGGCATAGAAATCAACTTCGTACTGACCTGTATCGAGGTTGTCTACTGTCAGCGAGTTTGTGACGGCCGTGTATACTTGTCCGTTTATCTCGATCTTATAGTATAAAAAGTCGATTTCCGTGTTTTTCGTCCAGGTAAAATATATTTTCCCGTTCGATGAGCTTGCCGTCACGTTTTGCACCTGAGCTGGAGGATTTGATTTTCCTGTAAAGTAGTACGTTATCTCTTTGGTCCCTACTTTAAACGTGTACGTCTGCCCGGATGTAAGTTCATTTTTAAATACGAAATAGTTGCTGTCGCTCTGGCCGTACTTAGTACCGTTCACGAAGATGTCCGTGCGCATGGCCGTCTGTCCTACCCAAGAGAGGGTGAGCAGTTCGTCCACGCTTCCGTCGTTGTTTTTTACTATGTTCTCCGTCGCCTGCAGGTTTGTGATGCTGTCTACATACACGACCTCCTCCACGTTTATGACCGCCGTATCGTCGTACACGCTTGCGTTGTACTCTATGGCTTTTATCTTGCGCGTGAAGTCACTTGCTCTGCTGATATTTACGACTCTGTAGAGATTGGTCGCTTCGGTGTCCTGACGGCCGAAAGCATACACGTCGTACTTCTGCGGGATATCCGTGAGCGTGTTTACCGTCAATGTGTCTGTGACAGTCTGTACAGTGAGGGCAGGAACGTCGATGATGATGATGCGGTCGTCTTCAAGGCGTACTTGGAGTTCATACGGCACGTCTGCTTCGAGCGTTACTTCCATGTCGAGCGTGACTGTTGTATCTGTAGCGCTGACGATACGGCCGTCTGCCATGGTGTTCGTCATGTAGCGCTTTCCTACTTTTATGACATCTCCTACATTACAAGCTATGGAGTCCACAGAAGCGTTGAACGATACTGTCTCTGTTATGTAGCGGTTGTAGTTGAGCAGAAACTGCGCATAGTCGGCAGCCTGCTGTCTGTCACAGCAACCGTACATGTTTATGCTTGACTTGATCTCGTCCGCACTGCTGTCGTAGCTGCTGCTTTGCAGCTGAACCGTCTTTGCTTTGTAGCCGTCTGTCTTATCATAATACGTCACTTCGACTACGTTCGTGCGTTGGTTGTACGGTATGTATTCAAGTGCAAAACTGCTCTCTAGTATGTTTCCGGACGTAAACAAGAAGCTCTCTGTCGGAATAGCTACTGGCTTGTCGACGATAGGCGTGAATTTGTTGCCCATCTGCACCACGGTAGCACGGCCAAGCAGTGACAACATGTTTAACGCACCTTGAAGTTCTTGCTGAGAGTCTATGTATAGACCGGCTTTCATGTTTTTTGTATCGCAGTACGCTGCCCACTCAGTTAACATATCCATATCGATATCCGACTCAGGTATCCCGTTTCTCGCAAGGAGATCATAGCACGCCCATGCAGGGTTGTCTTTTGGTTTGTCGGTCCCGATATTGACGACATTACATGTAACCGTCGGGAAACCTCCGTTTAGCTGGTCGGTAGCGAGGGCGTTTATACCCAGAAGTGCGACTCCGGGATAGATAAAGTCGTCGTAAACGATCTCGTTCACGTAATCGAGTGCGAAATCGTTTGCTACTCTTGTGTTTGTGCTGTAAGAGCTTGTCCTAACCACCTTGACTTCGTACTGAGCTCTTGGAAGCTGTTCAAGCTTGTACGAAAGACGTTTTGTTGTCTTGTACACAGTGGTTATCTTTTGGACCGCCTCCGTCCCGGATATGATTGACTTATGCGAGTAAGTGTACCTTGGAGTTATGAATCCGTATCCGTCATAGTATTGCGGTCCGTAGTAATACTGTCCTTTGTATGTGCTTGAGATGACCGATGATCCGTCGATGTCGCTTATATAATAATAATTATAAAGGCCGCCTTGCAGATAGTCCCAGTCTACGTCTCCTACCTTACGGTAGAATATCTCGAACTCAAGGCTGATGCTCGCATAGCTGCCGTCGTCTTTGATATTGAAAAGCCCTTTTGGCAGCGAGACAACTACTTCCATCTCTTGCACGGTGTTGCCAGCAGTTGTGTAAGTAGTCTCCGCGTTTAAATCGTTGAGCCCTCTTTGAAGAGACGCAGTCGTAGTGCTGTTTCTAAAGTTTCCTATAACTGACTGATCCGCTGTCCCGCTTGTAGTAGAGTATGTCACATCGGTGAAGTTTGCGATAGGCTGTCCGTTTATCTCTATGTCGGAGATGGAGTCCACCTCTCCGTCGTTTACTGCAAAGAGCATGTTTAGATGCTGCTTGTCCCCATCAAGCGATAGATAACTCGCTATGATTGGCGGTGTGACCCTCGCCTCTCCGAGCATGATCGGAAGTGCGCTTCCTGCCGCGGCCGCATTACTTCCTCCGTCAAAAGCATAGGTAGGAGATATCTGGTCTAAGTTTTTGTTCGTGGCAAGAGACGGCTGTGCGACAGGCATCAAAGCGTTGATGAGAAGACCACCTCCTACGATGACGCCTACCTGAAGAGCAGCGAACGCAAACGAGCTGCCGTAAAACCCTGCACCTACATAACCGGCTGTAGCTCCCGCAAAAGCACCTGCAAGATGCGGAGCTGCTATGACAAGAGCGATCATCGCCACCGTGCGGATAGGATCGCTTCCCCCGCCTCCTCCGCCTGCAGGGATGGCCACAAACGAGATATGGTCCGTCTCTCTTACGATGACGCTTGTATCTTGGATGATATGTCCGTTTTTAGATACGACAATATCCATGCCGTCTTTTGCTTTTGGAAGGTACTCAGATACCGCTTTGCCGTGAATGATCTTTACGATCTCTTTGTCGCGGGGATTGAAAGGATCGTTTAGTACCGTCAGCCACGCCATCTGTAAAATCCTTTTATGATGTTTTTCACAAGCGGAGAGTCTACTTTGACGATGTGCGAGTGAGCGCCTCTGTGTGAGTGCAGCATCGTCTTATAGTCGATCATCACACCGAAGTGCGTCACCAACTTCGGGTGTTCTTCATTCATCGCCATAGCTACCGCGCAGTTTGGCTCCGGAGCATCGATGCGCTCCCATCTCGAAGATATCTCGTGAAGGTACTGCGTAAAACTTCCGCGAACATCAGAAGTATCCACGGCGACGTCGGGTATGTTTATGCCGAGTATATGCTCATACCAAAGCACGAGCACGCCGTAGCAGTCTGCACCCGTGAACGTACGCCCGCGGTCTTTGTAAGGTATGCCGATAAAGCGCGTCATCATACGGACACCCCCTTGTTTCCTATGCTCGGAAAGCCACCGTATCTCGGAGCATTGCCGAGCTGTGTGCATCGCTTGAGCGTCTTGTCGCACACCGTCTCGGCACCTGAGTACCCGCATAGCTCTGACCTGAACTTGAATCTGCAGGAGTTTGGCAGCATGCGGGTAAACGGTATGCGTTTGCTGAACAGATCTCTCGCGCTTACAGTAAAAGACACCTCCATGTTCGTTATATTCTGGCTTGAAAGTGTCAGGTCGTGGCTGTATGCCGGGGTAGTATTGTCAAGGTCTTTTGAGTTCACTACCGACAAAGTTACGTTTATGGGATCAAAACCGTTTTGTTTGATGTAGACGTCATAAGCGCGCACGTACTCGCCGATGATGTTGTTGACGTTCGAGGCTTTGATCTGAAACTGCGATGTTTCGGCGTTCGCGCTCTCACTGATCTCTTCGATGGTAAAAGGAAACTTCTGCCATGTCTGAGAGTTCCAGACTACGTCTTCGTTGTTGTTGGCGATGCGTATCGTCTCTGCAATACCCGGGATGGTGATCTCTAAAAGTATGATGAACACGCTGTCGGTTGTAAGCTTGTTTTTTTCGACTTTGACGACAGGGCTTAATGTCTGCATCAGATCTCCTCTATAACTATTTGTGTACTTTGGTAATCTTTACCGAACTGCTCAAAAGAGATAGAGTCTTCAGAAAATCTTACTATGTACGAGATATCTTCTATCGGATGGATAAACTCAAATGCAACACCCTGATTTACTACAAAAAAATTATCTAGCGTGTCCGCTTCTGCGTTTGTAAGTGCGCCAAAGCTTAACGTGAATTTTTTAAGCGCTCTTGTATTTTTTGGCGCCGTCTGTTCATAGCCAGCATCATATTTTGCTCTGCTTACAGGTTTGATGCGCTGCGTACTAAGTCCTGTAGGCACTAAAGGGAAAGTATTCATCTAATCCCCTTTAACGCATCTCTGATGCCGTTTACGTTTCGTGCGACTCCGTCCAATACGATAGAAATAACTTTCTCCTGTTCTCCGCGCGCATTGGTTCTTGTCATCTCACTTATCTTATCTGCGCTTATAGATTGACCGCTTTTGTTTTCTATGTTTATGACCACATTTGAACCGCCGCCGCCTTTCATGCTTACAGGAATGCTTCGTCCATCAGGAAGCGGTACATATGCTTCAGGCATTCTTCCCTCCCCAAAGAGAGTAAGTTGCGGAGAGTTTGCGATACCTCCGTTTGCGTATGCTTTTAAAGGAACTGGACCGCTGCTTGTCATGATGCCTCCGTTTTCAAAGGCAGTACCTAAAAACCCTCCGCTGCCAAACATAGACCCAAACAGAGGCGCGGTGATCTGCTTCTCGATCGCCATTCTTAAAATATCACTTATGATGGTGTCTGCAAGATCATCGAAGCTGAGCTTTCCTGTCTTTGCAAACTGAACGAATGCGTCTGTGGTCCCTGACAAAGCATCTTGCATTACTTTTTGCCCGTTTTGAAAATCTGTAGGCAGGTTTTTTACATAGTCGTCATACCCTTTTTTCATCCCCTCGAATGCAGATCCTGTCTTGAGGATACTCGCCTGCTCATAGTCATATCGTGCCTTTAAAACATCGTTTACATCCTGCTCTTTTTCGAGCCTTGCTTGAGCCTGCTCTTTAAGGTTTTTAGATAGCGCATCATCAAGTTTTCTATGATCTATGCCGTTCTTTTTTGCTGTGACTATGAGATTTTCTATCTTCGACTCTTCTGCTTTGAGTTCGACAGTTTTTTTAACGTCTAGGTTTTGTTTGTCTACGGTATCTGCGAGAATATGTGCTTTTGCCAAGATATCGTTTTGTACTGCACCGTAGTCTTTGCCGATGATGCTTCGATCGCGCAGCGCTTTGTTTATGCCGATCTGTATCTGGTACTCTTCAGTTACACTTGGGCTCACTTGTTTGAGGCTGCCAACTAGTTGATCTTGAGTAATATTGCTATGCTTTGTAGGGACAAGCATCGCAGGATGCTTTTTATTATCTGTCGATGTATTTTTTGGCTTTGACGGAGTAGGTTGAGAGATAGATTTTTGGAGAGAATCTTCCACCACGTTTTTCGATTTTTCTATGATCGCCAGAAAATCTTCTCTTGCTTTTATATTCTTTTTTGTATCTGCATACATCTTTTCTAAGGCTTTGCTTTCGCTGTCGCTCAGAATAAATCCATGTTGTACTCTAAATGCTGCTCCTGCTATTCTAGCGCCGAGAGATTCAAATCCGTTAGTCAGACCTACTACAGCTTCAGATACTCCGTAAACTACATCTAAAGCTACGACACCGAATGTATCTATGCCTATGGTAAGCTTATGAATATCATCATCACTCATATCATTCATAAGTTTACTGAGTTCGTTCATTCCTTTTTTTGCACCGTTGAATGAATCTTCCGTGATTTTTCCGTCAAGCTGATCCCAAGAGTTTTCAAGGTTGCTTACAGAGACTGACCAGGTATCAGGAACTTCAAACTGTTCAAGTCTGCTTTTTACCAAACCTACGACATCGGATGTATTTTTCAGCTTGTCGTTTGAAAGTCCGATAGATTTTAAGAATCTTCCAAGATCACTGTTTGCAAGGACTGTACCTGTAGCAAGTCCATCAACACCAGCAAGGAGTTCATTAAACTGCACTCCTGCACTCCCCGCGGCTATTGATACCATTTTGGTAAGATCGATCATGTCTTTTGTAGATGCTCCCGCAGCTTTCATGCTCGGATACATCGTTTTATATATTGCTATGGTTTGTGTAAGTGTATGCGGTGTCTGCGCGTTGATAGTTTGCAGATCTTTCAGGATCGAAATGTTTTCTATATTTGCGAGTCTGTACTTGTCTGTGACGCTCAGCATCTTTCCTGTGGAGTCTATATTTTGAGATGTGGCGACTGTAAGAGCGTTAAGACCTGCTTTTGCGTTTTCTATATCTTTGTTGTAGTTAAGACCCTCTGCCATAACTTTTTGAGCGGTAGTTACAGATACATAAGCACTTGCCAAAGACAAAACATTTCTCTTCATGTTACTTATGGCTTTTTTTACACTTGCCTCTGCGCGGTCCATACCTGATACGAGTTTTGTGGTATCGCTTTTGACATCGAAAAGTAAAGTTGCTACAGTGCCTTTACCCATTTTTACCACCTCCGAATATGGCTTTTACTTTAGCGGCAAGACCGCTGAGTGAATCTTTTTTCTTTTCTTTATATGTCAGCATAAAGTCCGTCGCTTTTGCAGACCCGCCCATGAAAGCGTTCATCATGTGAGACATGGTCGCAAGCTGCACTTCAGACCTGTCTGCATGAAACGGTTCCATCTCATAGTACTCCAACCACTCGTGAAGCTCAGAGGCGCTTAATGTATGTTCAAGTTCCGCCACTGTTCTGCCAAGAGAAAGAGCTAACTTAAAAAGGAACTTCCTGTCTGCAGTTACTTTCCCGGAACGTCAGATTTATTGATCTCGTCATAGATCTCTTTAATACCGTCAAATACACCCTCTTTCATTTTTTTAAGATCATCAAGAGGGATTGCAGGCTCTACAAGTGCATAATAAACTGTCTTTGTAACAACCATGACATAGTCTTTTTTTGTACGCTCAATATTTACATCTGCGGCTTCTGCAAGAGTCAGTTCTCTTACTTTTACTTCACCGCCCCATGCTTTTACTTTAATAGTCGTTTCGGAAGTTTTTGTAAACTTTTTTGAAATATCATCTATAGTAAGCATTATGCGGCCGCCGTTTCAGCAGGAGTACCTACAGTCTCTATGGTGACTTCAGCTTTATATTTGCCTTCCTGCTCACCGACTACTTTAAAGTTTGTAACTCGGCAGGTGCGGGTAATGGTTGTACCGTTAGTACCAAGAGAATCTTTCATCTCGACTATGACTATTATTTCAGTATTATCATCGATCGCTGTCTCAAGTAAGTTTACTCCTTGGGATGCAGACGGATCATAAAGCACGGTCATGTTAATGGCGCCTTGGACCAATGCTCCTGCAGCAACGATCTGGTTGTCGCTGTTTATAGGGTTGTATCTTTTAACAGCCCTTGATTTGTCTTTTACTGCGGACAGATCGAGAAGATCACCGACGTCTACAGCAGACGCTACATCTGCTCCGGCTTTTACTATTATCCCTTGGTAATCAGGTAGTGACATTTTTTATCCTTTTTTAAAAATTAAATTCAATGGTCTCTCTAAAGAGTTTTGTATGCTCTTCATATCCGTCAAAACTCGATAAGTTATGAGGAAACTTTGAAAAGCTGTACAGTGCCTCTTTGACCTGCTCTTTTATCGCCTTGACACTAGGATACGTTGTAGCGTAGATATCAATTTGAAACATGTACTTAGATCCGTATGCTTGAGCGCTGTTTAAAGACTGCTGATCGTTTCCGATTATGAGCGTGTAAACGATTGCCGGCTTTTTACAGTTCTCAGGCATAAACAAGGGATATACCCTCTCGTTTACCAGTGGAACATTCATTGATAAATGAGAAAATAGATCTTCTTCTATCATCTTTTTGACCTTTCAAACTCGTTTGATACGCCTTTTTGAAGCGTTTTTTTTACCTGTTCTAATGCTTCATCTGCCTTTGATATTGCAGGTCGCATAAATGGATGAGGAGCGCTGTGCGATGTTCCGAACTCTACAAAATGCGCGTACCATCCTGCAGCGACTTCACCTTTTATCTTCCACCTTGTCCCGTCTTTTAATTTGAACTTTTTTGTTTTTTTCTTACTCGCTCTCGGGAGAACTGAGTAATAGATCTCATTTTTATCTTTGCTCTTTCTCTTTACTACATCAAGGCTGTCTCTTAGACTTCCTGTATCTACTGGAACACGCCTCTTAATATCTTCCATGATGACTTTTGCACCTGATCTCACTGCTTGACGCATAAGTCTTTTTTGAACATTATGCGAAAAGTTTTTCAAGACGTTTAACATCTCATCTTCACCGATAAGAGTAGCCTCAACCACTTGTGACCTCCGTAGCCATGATCTGCAATGTCTTATTTGCTTCGCGTACATTTATGACCGAGTTGATGTCAAACTCTCTTGTGCCGTAGACGATCTTCATATCAGGCGTTACGCCAGGTATGAATCTCATCTCGATCTGATGTGTCACTTCAGAGTTTACGCTTTTGCTCACAAAATACTCTTTTCCTGATAATGGGACTATGGATACATAAACCGTTGCAAAAAGTACATCATCATCTGCTACACCGCCGAACGTGTCTCTTGTTCCTGTATGCTGTTTGATCTCTACTTTGTGTTTTAGGTTTCCGCTTCTCATAGTCGACCTACCCTGTACTTTGAAAGAAGAAAATCGTTATAGTCACTCTTAATGACAGAGTTAATAGTTCCAACGATGATATCTTCTCTATTTTCATACACAGTAGCTACTCGGATGAGAACCCATTGTTTTATCGGTTTTGGTACACTCGCTGCATCTGCATACCCTGAACGATATGTGATTTTTATGGCTTTAAATAAGTCCGCTACATAGAGACCTTCAAAAAAGCGAACCCGTGGAGGCTCACAACTGTCATCTACTTCATAAAGCGTACTGTCTAAAGTCACATAGGCACTATTTCCGTACGGTATATACTCTATGCTGTCTACTGCTATGAGCGGTGACTTTGGAAGTTCAAAGTTGCCTACATAGTCATCTAGATAAAAAACATTAGTAGTCTCAAGCAGATTGCGAGATGTGATCTCCTCTGCCTGAGCTTCCGCAACATCTATCAAAGCTTGAATATAATCATCATCCGTTTCGTCTAAGACTCTAAGATGTGCTTTTGCTTCAACTAATGTTACGGCACTCATCTACTACAGTTCCTTCTCTTTAAATTTTTCGCCCTCTAATGAGACGTCCACAAATGATTCGATTTCCTCATCTGTCAAAACAACACCTTCGATCTCTGCAGTTTTAAGTGCTACTTGACGGTACAGGTCTTTAAGCTCAAGCTCAAGCATTTCTTTGTATCTGATCGCATTTGCTTTTGCTTCACGCTCTCTATCTACTTTGATCTGCTCGTCGAGTTTAAATACTGCATCCTCATATGCTGGTATATTTACAGGCTCTGCTTGATTTGAGTTGATAAGGTTAATAGCTTCTTTTATGGAAACGGTTATCTTATCTCCTGGAGCATGGCTGCCGTCAGGACCGCTTCGCCCTGTCAGCAGCTTTATCTGCAACTTTTTCATAAATTATCCCTTACGCCATTTGTAGCGTTTTTACAGCTTCTGAGAGCACAAGTTTCCCGTCTACACGTTTATCTACTCTAAAACCGATGTGTCCTGTATCAGCATATTTTTCATCAAAACGTTTTACCGTCATGACCTTACGGTCTTTGATGTAGTAGTAACTCATATCTCCAAATGAGATAGGTTTCGCACCAGTAGCGATATCAGGCATATGTTTATTAATAACAATAGGGCGACCAAGTAATGTAGAAGGAGCTCCATTTAGACCTTTATTTACTAGATAGTCACCATTGCTGTCTTTTAACTTCATGATCGCGACTAAAGTATTTCTGTTCATTTTCCACACAGCATTTGCAGCATAGTCTTCATCTAGTGATCCCCAAAGATCGATGATCTCATCTGCAGTGATCGCAGAAGCAGAAGCGGCAGTCTTTCCGACTTCAGCTGTGATAAGAAACCCTGTAGGCTTTTTAACACCGTCGCCAAGAACAAACGCAAGCTCTTCCGCTTTTGTAGTAGACTTTGCAAATTTTAGGGCTACATATGCTTCGATACTTGAGATGCTGTCTTGTAAAAGTTCCTCTGTTACTTTGAGGATGCGGCCCGTTTTATAAGCACCCATGCTGACCTGTCCGATCGTAGGATCTGATTCAGGATATGAGCCCTCTTCATCTATCCATCCATTTGCACCGTCATCACCCTCGACGGGAATATTTTCCACAGAAGAAGACATACTTACAGTAGCTAAAGGACGCATATATGATTTCTCGGTAAGTTTAGCGATGATAGTAGTAGCAAATGTTTCAGGGACTAGATAAGCGCCTTCTGCTGCTACACCCTCGTTCAGTGAACGTGTCATCTCAGGATTTAAAGGTTTACGGCTTTGCATAGTCCAGAAAGCTTCACGGTACATCTCTTTTTTGTCTTTTTCTTGACCTTCTGTACGGACATCAGTTACTAATGGATCTCTCTGGTTTTGACCCATAAAACTTTCACGCTCTTTTGATTTTGCATCACGTTGTATTGCTTTATCAAGTTGAGCACGTGTATCGTCAAACTCTTTTTCAAGATCATCGTATTCTTTTGACTGTTCGTCATTCAGACCGTTAGGATTTGTATCCAACATTGCTCTCATCTTTGCATTTGCTTTATTCATTTTTTCACGTAGTTGTGCGATTAGCATGTAATCTCCCTTTGTTTTAGATTTAATCTTCTACGGAGTATTTCCGTATTTCTGAGACTTGGAGTCTCTGCCTCTTGTGGTTGTACTGTTCCTGCAGATCTTCCGATCGTTGCACCTTTGTCAAAACCTTTCCACACTGCAGATAACTCAACAATAGTAAAGTCTGTTACGAGCACATGTGTAGGTTCACCTTTTTTCTCTGTAATGGTTACATCATGTACGATATAGCCAATACTTACATCCGTGAGTATCCTGTCGTTATACTTTTGGAAGACAAGATATGAATCTTTATCTGATCCAAAAGTTACGTCTGCTTTTACTTCACCATCTTCTATTCTTTTATTTTCTACTCTACCTGCAGCTGTATCAACTGACTTGTTATGATCCTTAAAAAAAGTATATAGTTCATCTAGTCTTGCACCGTTTACATCTAGTTCTTCAATATAGATCTCATCAGTCCACCAGTCATAACGCTCACCGGCATTATCTTTGCTTATCAAGATAAATGGAATCGTTCTATTTTGTACATCGATCTGAGAGACATCGCCTTTTGCTCCCGATGCACGTGTACATTTGTTTCCACAAAATCTATTTATATAACCGACTTCATTCATACGAGCAATGATCTCTTCTTTAGTTCGTGGCATTTTGTTTATCCTTTCCAAAATTTAGAGGTACTAACATATCATCTAGTCCGTCTACAGGGTTTAAATCTTCAAGTTCACGCGCTTCGTTTCTGTTCATCCAACACGCTTTCGTGATCGCTGATTCATAAGCTTGATATCTAGTTAAAGTATCTCCTCGTAGGAGTGCTCCCATGTTGAACTTAACGTAATATGATTTTTTTTCTGTAGCTGTAAAGCATTTTCGTTTTGTCTCTTGTTCTATGCGGATACACCAAGGTCTGATAGCATTTGTCACAAAGTCGATAGACTGCTGCTCAATGTTTGAAAATGTAGCTTTGTCTAGTTCGTTTATCATATGTGGAGGAACACGAAATATTGAAGCGATCTCTGCTTTTGTAAACTTACGAGATTCTATGAATTGACCGTCTTTGTTTGATATGGTAATAGGCGTGAATGTATATCCATCTTCAAGGATAAGAGGCTTTCCTGCATTCATAAGTCCCTGATATGCTTCTTTGAAACTTTCTTTGAATCTTTTAAAAGCTGTGTCACTCATCTTTGTGACTTCTTTACCGCTTACTACGCCGCTTGGATTTGCACCATTTTTAAAAAGAGTGGACCCGAATGTCTCCATGGCTATACTTGCACCTATGGTATGTCTGTTGTAAGCTATGGCGCTGATACCGACAATACCATTTAAGCTCATCCCTATGTAGTGAAGTACCTCGCTGGCATCTAAGCCAACTTCTCCGTAAGATGATGTATAGATATACCCGATGCGGCCGCTATCGAGTCTGACGACTTTCATTTTTTCATTGTCTAATGGGTATATCCCTGTAATAACTCCGGCATTGTTTCTGACTATCTGCGCATAGAAGTTTCCTCTTAGAAGTAAATGGACCATAAGAAGCTGAAAAAATGAAAATGATGTCATATCCGGATTTGGTTCATCATGTAAAATATGATAAAGTTGATGTTGTGTATCTTTTTTATTGAATGTTTTTGATGATCTTATCTCTGTTTTATATACCGATATTGGAAGTGATGCTATTGATTCGCTGACTATGTTTACACAGTCATAGACTGCAGTATGTTCCATAGCCCTTTTAGTTGTAACATTTACACCAGAATATGATTCTGAAGAGAAGAGAGCACTAAGCCACTCTTTTGGACTTGAAAGTGTAGATGTATCACGAGACATAAGAGCATTTATGATATTCATCTTTCACTCTCTTTTTTCCCGTGGGAAAATTTAAGAGATCTGATCGCTTGTATAAAAAAGATAAGCATTAAGATAGCGTGAAGTAATAACGCTGATGCATAGGCATAGCGATATACATTTGGAAATGATAAAGCTATGGCAGAAGCCATACTGAACAATATAAGTCCGAAGAAAATATAAAGTGCTATTAGATACTTAAATGTTTGCATAGTGAGACTATACAATCGATTTTAAAAAGAGGTAAAAAGCATTACATATCTGTAATGCTTTTATATTTAAAACTTTAAATAGTCCTTATTCCTCTCTCCTCATAAACACTTTTTTCTTTAGGTTCATAAGATATAGCACGAGCAAGCGTATTTATGATGGCAGCACATCCGTCTATCTTTCTATTTGGTTTAGACTTATCCGGTTTTATGTTCCCTGCAGCATCACTTAGTACACTCATGTTTGATACCATCCACTTTGTTACAGGGTTTCCGTCATGAGTAAGTGTCTTTTTTTTTATGGAATCTTTAAAGTTAAATGTCGGTTCACTTATAGTCATATATCCTTGTCGTATCTGTACACATCCTTCAAACTCACTCTCACGTTCTATGTTTGATATGAGTGTGGCTGCTCGGTATGGATCATAACAGATCTCATCCACACCATCTTCTATGTCTTTCAAGATATCTTTTTGGATATAGTCATAATCTATTGTATTACCAGGTGTCGCGGTGATATATCCTTCTAAAATCCATTTAGTCAATGGAGCTCTTAACTCACTCTCACGTTCTTTTACAGTATCTGCAGGGATGTAATAGTGCTGAGTCGTATGAAATCTATTATTTGGAAATAGATATGTTTTTGCTTTTGCGGTAAAGTCATCTGTCCTTGATAGGTCTACACCTAATAATACGGCTATAGCCTCACTAAGATCTACTTCATCAGCTTTGCATGCTTCCCAATCATCAAAATTTATGAAATGTTCTGCAGCGTTTACCCATTTATTTAGGTCCTTTACGAAAAAGTTATTGCGTGTCTCACTTCTCTCTTTTGCCTGCTTTGCTTGTTTTCTCATATAATCCCATGACTTTGATATTCCTAAGTTCGGATTTGCTTTATACCATACGCTTTCATCAAATGGATCATCGCCTTTGTCAAGCTCACATATGAAAGCAAAATAATTGTCATCTTCTATGATTCCGTCCATTACTTTTTTTGCATACTCGTATTCAATAGCACCGGATGAAGCTGTATCAAATCCTGCAGTTGTAATATCAAACATCATAGGTTGAACTCTTGATCCTTGAGAGGATTCTATAACCTCCCTCATGTCCCTGTTTGGATGTGCATGTGTCTCATCACCTATACCCATACCAATGTTTAGTCCATCCTCTGTTTTGCTATCACGGCCGAGTGGTCTGATAGTTGTTGATGTAGGATTGATGTTAATTGTAGAATATGCAATAGTCGAATTTTTATTTAATTCGATGTTTGACTCAACCATCTTTTTACATCCGTTCCAAATGATCTTTGCTTGCTCTTTTTTTGTAGCATATGAAACTATCTGGTTTCCTTTTTCCAGTGTGAGAATTGACTCAGCTATACCAACACCGGATGCTAATATAGACTTTCCATTTTTACGAGGTATAAACCAGAATGCATAATTAAAGCGTCTTATCCACTGGACTCTTCCATTTTTTAAAATAGGGTCTCCGTACCTATCTAGTCTTTTCTTTTGCCATCCAAAGCATATAGCTATGGACCTGCGCTGCCAATCTTCTAGCTGTATACGTTGGCCTGCAAGTTCTCCCTCGAAATGTTTTAGCTGCTCAATGATCTTTACATATGCTACGCCAAGCTTCTTATTAAAGCGTATGTCATCACGAAGTCCTGACTCTACTGCTGTTAAGTCTTTCTTATGACGTTCAAACGTCTTTTCATAGTACGGTATACGGTTAGAACTGCTTTGCTTTTTAGACATCTATTTCTTCGTCATTGAGCTGATCCGCTATATCAAATAGGGATGCTTCTTCTTTCTCTGATTCAGGGGTAAGGTTAAGTCGTTTACGTGAAGCTATTGAAAGTCCTAGTTGGCTTGCAGCTTTCATCATGTTATTAAACTCTGATTGTGCAAGGTTCTCGTACGGAGATATGTATACGGTACCTTTAGAGCTTTCTTCTACGGATCCTTGCGACTGTATGATCATGTGAAACTTTAACCATCTCTCATAGCTCAAAGCAAAGCCTACGAGTACCGGTTCATCTAAACTTGAATAATTATTACCGAGCTCTTTTTTCACTTCATCTACTTTACGTAGTGCGATCTTCCCCAGAATAGGATTGCGCATATCTATGAGGGACTTGTCTTTTATGCTGTCTCCGTAGTTCTTGCGGATCCACCCCTCTTTATCTCTTCTTCGCTGCAGAGCTCCCCTTGAAACATCATTTTGTTCGGCGATTAAATTCTCTGATTTTGTTGTTTCCTCAAATTCAGATCTTATATATTCCCAATCGATACCTTTTGCCAAAACTAATCCTTTTGTTTAAGGTTGGAGCATAATTGCCCGAACCTTAAAAAATACATGTGTTTTATCAAAAAATAGCCACCCCCCTAAAAAAACAGTTTGTAAAAAGTTAACAGGGGAGGCGGTGTTCAGGTTTTCAGACTGTAGGTATTTCATGCCCCCCTGCCTTTCATGGATTCATCATCTGCTGTTTTTTTATTGTGACATGAGTGACAAAGCGGTTGAAGATTTGATAGATCAAGTCGTTTTGTATAGTCTTCTGTTATTGGAATAATATGATCTACAACATCAGCATTTGTAATTATGTCTAGTTGTTGACATCTCTTACAAAGTCCTCCGTTACGCTCCATAATAGTTTCTCTTATAGATTTCCATTCTTTAGAATGATAGAACTTCGAGTGATCTTTATTGCGTTTATGATTATCATATATTCGATGTTTATACTTACTCACAATACGCTTATGATCGCCGCAATATCTTTCACTTATAGAGATAAGATTATTGCATCCTACTTGATTACAAATCTTTTTTGGCATGATCCATCTCCATATCACCTATTCCAAAAAATAGCCAGTTAGTGTTCACTTTTCTACGGATACAAAACATTGTAAGAGCATCATAAGATATCAGGTTCCTACTCTTTTGTACTGCTAAAGCTCCGGGTGAAGTTCTTAGTTCGTATGCAACATTCTTATCAAATACCTTACTGTTTGGATAATCTTTACTGATTACATCTTTAATACGTTCTATCACATCAGTTACTTGGATGATCTTCATTTCTTCTTTAGCCATTGATAAACTCCAGTTGTTTTGATTGGTATAGTTCTATGAGTCTCTTTGCTGTGAGCTGTCCGATGAACTTGTCTGTGGTAGATGTGAATTGCATTGTATCGTTGTCATACAGACCGATGCGCTCTACTCCGTCGATTGTGAGCTTCATCTTCTTTGGAAGGTACGATATGTAGATTTCATTTGCCAAAAAGTTTGTAAGGTTGTAGGTCTTTCCGTTGAGATCTTTATCGTGCAGATGCCTCATAGCTGCAAGCTTTAGTAGGTCCAAATCTATGTCGATGCGCTTGAACTCTTGATATGCATCCTCTTTTTTCCCTTTAAACTTCGTATTTACACCGTATATGAAGTAGAGATCATTAAACTCTTTACTGAACAAATATCCTTTTTTGTCTTCACGCGCATTATTATCATTTAGATTAATATCTTCGTTCGGTAAGCGTTCGGCACTATGTTGTGAAAAGCCTATATTTTTGGGTTTATAAGTGTTCGATTCGTTCGGTAAGCGTTCGGCTTGATTTTTAGCATAGCTATAGTGCTGTCTATTTTTAATAGTCCAATGACTTAGAAACAGTTCTATTTCATGGTTAAATTCTTTTATCCAATCATGAGCGGTACTTGTACTCACTTCCCAGCTCTTTGCGTAGAACCTAAACGAATTATGATCTCCGTGTTCCATGTCATCCCAATATTCTTGAAAACACCGTGCTTTCTTGCGCCCGTTTGTCCTCTCGGTCTTGAGTAACCGTATATAGTCGGTAGGATAGTTTTTATAGTTCATTCTCATCATATTATTTGTATCTCTACCTTATCGTTAAATGTTTCTTGTATGCCAGAACGTGTAACCGTATATGTGGTCTCTGCTCTCCTGACGTCGTCAAACTTCAGCTCATCTCTATTAAGCCATAGTTTTATGGGTTCATGATTGACGTCTTGTCTCTCTTTTGTAACCTTGACCTCTACGGAACCGTCACCTGATTGAGAGTGATATACCATGATCTGCATGTCAGCCTCATAGTCACTAAGCCCGGAACCATAACTACTCATAGTTCCGTTCTTTATATCATCCTTTGAAAGCTGTACGATCATCATAAGTGTTATGCCAGTCTCTTGTACTACAGCATTTAGAACAGCATCGATATCGCCTTTTCTATCGCTATCGCTATTACCTTTGAATGTCTTATGAGTAAGCTTCATCTTGGAGTCAATGAGCACAAAACGTATACCATGCTTACGCCACATCATGCGTATCATGCGCGCAACATCCATGACATCCCTGCTCTTCATCATCGATGTATCTATGATCCTGTAGTTGTCTAAGTTCGACTGTCCTTTCATACGCTTCGTAAGTTTTGCCATCTTCCAAGCCGGCATCTCAAAGCTGAAGAAGAGACTGTTAAATCCAACTGATGTATTGAAAAGGATCTGTTTAAGAAGTGTTGTCTTGCCGACATTTCTTTCACCGCCGACATGAACGAGCTGTGCCGGCTCTATACCATCACAAAGCATCTCATCAAACTTTCGTATGCCTGTAGCTATCTTCGGCGGTTCTACCATATTATCGTAGTCGTATATAGCCTGTCTCATGGTAATAGGCATACCGATGTCGCTTGACTCTTCCATCTTTTGAAGTTCCATATCTATCATCGCCTGAACTTCATCAGTCGTCACCTGGTCTTCAAGTATCATCTTTTTGATAGATGTAGCTAGTTCAAGCATCTTCCTCTTCTTCGCATATTCAACTATCTGATCGATGTAGCTTGTGACATTTGCTATAGGATTTGCAGACAGTATGTCCAGCATGACTGCTTCATCAAACTTGTTTTGTTTAGATAGCTGTAGTTTGATGAACTCTTCATCTATCGGTTTGTTCGATCTGTAAAGGTTATGCATGGCATCGTATATATCTCGATGCGACGGAAGATAAAATATTTCTGTATGAAGCCTTGAGAAGATCTCGTCTCTCTCATCTTCTTCCATGGAGAACAGGACAGAGCTTAGTACACTCTTTTCAAATACAAGGTTATAAAGGTTATCATGCATCAGTACGCTCTTGCACCAGTTTTGTTTTCATAAGGGCAGTTTGTGTGTCTGTAGAAGTAGCGTGAGTGTGTACCGCCGCGATCGTTTGGTTCATCAAATACCATCAACGGGCTCGGCGCACCTGCATCTATAAATTTCTTGTGAAGATCTGCTATGCGTTGAGTAAGATGGCGTATCTTCATTTCGTACGCCTCATCAAATGTGAGCGACTTTCCTGCCATGAAATGTAAGTGAAGTTTTGCAGGAGTAGATCCGGATTTGAGTGTGATCTTTGACATCATTCATCCTTTGGTGGTGTTGGTAGATGTTTGAGCTGTTGCTCTAGCTCGAAGTTTGCTGTGTTTGACTCCCGAAGCTCTTTTAAAAGTCTCTCTTTCTCATCTTCTGAGATATTCCCGTCTTCTAGTGCTTCTTTTGCGGATCTAAATACGTCAGAACTTTCCATCATCGCCTTATCTGCAAGCTGACCTATCTTTTTGACTGTAGGTGTGACATCGTCATTACGGACTAAGAGCATGTCGAAATTAGATGCTATGTATTCAAGAGGTCCCATGTCATTCGTAAGTTCAAGAAAGTGGACAAACTCGGTAAGAGTCAAGTCACCGTTTGCGTATGATGGCTTGAGCTTGTTTTCTAACGTACCTGGTTGTAGCCCAAGCTCTTCCGCGACATCATCAAACTCCAAACCGATTGCTTTTCGGTTTACAGTTATAGCCTTTCGTATGAGCTGACACAGTTTCGGGTCTTTTGGGGATTTGTTTTCTGCATAGTCTTTCATGCGGATACCTTTTTATGATTTGTAGGATTAGACTCGTCTTGGTCTTGTTTTGTATCATTTGAAATGTATTTGGATATATCTATCCACGAATCGAATGGGATTTCATGATTTTTTTGAAGTTCTACCATGATTTCATAAGACGGTTTTCTTATGCCTCTCAGGATGTGATTTGATGCCGAATCGGCGTAATACTGTAAAAGTATTTTTTTAAGTGCTTTTCGTTCCATCCGAGAATGATACATAAAGTATCTTTAATAAAATATTAAATGGATACTTTATGTATCTACAAATATAATACAATATGTATCACAGAATATAGGAAAAAATATATGTCGTTTGCCGATAATTTAAAAAAAATTATGAATGATAAAAATATAACAGCTCTTGATATAGCCAATAAACTAAACGTTTCAAGAGGGACTGTTACACATTGGTCGAATGGTGTTAGAACACCTGATCCAGACAAGATAAAAGAACTTGCAAATATTTTAAAGATAAACGTAGCTGAACTGTTTGGTGAAAAATTAAAATCAAGAGTACGCACGATACCGCTCATAGGACTCGCAAGCTGCGGAATACCACAGGAATACGATCTAAACGGATACGAGCCGATACCTGTAAGTGAAGATATCTATGAGGAGGGGATGTACGCAGTACAGGCAGAGGGAAACAGTATGAGTCCGAAGATCAACGACAGGGCCATAGTCTACTGCAACATCCATAGGCAGATCGACAACGGGAATATAGTCCACTATAACTTAAACGGCGTAAGCGGTATAAAAAAGTATAAAATAAACGAGAAGGGAGATATCATCTCTCTCGTACCTCTAAATAGCGACTACGATGTCATTACCGTACACGCAGATGATAATCTGGATCTAAAGATGGCTCGCGTCGTAGGCGTTATAGATATGGATTTTTAAAATTACTGTATAATGGAAAAAAAATAAAGGGAATGTCATGGCTCTACTAGATTGTCCTGAGTGTGGTCATAAAGTGTCAAGTGCGGCGGCATCTTGCCCTAGCTGCGGATCTCCTATAGCACAAGACATCATCGGCGAGCAAAGAACTACTACCATACAGGAAACAAGCAAGAGGCTAAAGCTTCAGATCATTCTCTCGTCAGCTTTGTTTTGGATAGGGCTCATAGCGGTATTTACAAGTCCATTGGAAGCAGCGTCAAGCGCAGTGCCAACTCTCATACTATTTATCGGAGCTGTATGGTACATAGTCGTAAGATTTATGATCTGGTGGAATCATAAATAATATATGATTATTTAATTTTAATAAAAAATACTATACCCAAGATCTATATCCGTCTTCTTTTCAAATGTTGTTTTTGCAGTCTTCACATATCTATATAAATACCTATTATAATGTGCAAGATATGAATCGCATGTAGAAAAATCTAAACTTGTTTTAGCAAATAAAGAATTAGTTATAAGTCCAAATAAAATAAATATCTTCATTGCTTTCCTTTATTTTTAAAATATTATATAAAAAACAATAGATACTAAATGTATCTTTTTTAATATTCCTTTAAAGATACATTTAGTATCATTTTCAAATCACAACATGAAACACATTGAAAAAAGCGTGTTACTTGTTTTGATGTTCTTACATGTAAAGAAACGGGCGCAGGATCACCGTATGTCAAATATAACAGTACCGAAGCTCATCAAGCGGAGTCAGGTTTTAAAGTTCGATGCAGCAGGCTCATCTGTTTGTTGTACAGAGTTTTAATGGAGATAAAAGTGAAAAGAGTTATTTATAAGACTAAATGGGCTTTAACTAGAAAACGTGGTAAACAATGGGATTATAAGCCAAGCAAGTAGAGTAATTTTCCCGCGGGAAAAAAGATGAAAAAAAGAAATGCATAGTCACTTGCTGTGGAAGTAAAAATGGTAAAGATGAACATCTAACTTTTTATATTCCAAATAATGGATCTCATGAGAAGCTAAATGGATATTTAGAGATAGATGGATTAAAAGCTTTTAAAAGCTACAAAATAACTATAGAGGAGATATGATGATAAAGATTACAAAACTACAGCTACAACAGGTATTTAAAACAGTTGATAATAAAAATTCAAAATTTGAATTAAATCATATTTATATAGATGATGAGAATATTGTTTCAACAGATACACGAGCAATATCTATTATTCAGCATGATGAAAAAGTTGATATTCCATTTCTTATATGTAGAAGTATTATAGATGTAGCATTAAAAAATAAAAATGCTTACTTCTATGATATTCATCAGAAAGGTATAGACTTACTTGATAAAGATGATCGTCATATAATGAGCATTATTCAACCGGAAAGAAGTGATAATCATTTTAGGTTTCCAGATTACAAAAGAGTAATACCAAAAAAGACTACTAAGCAAATTGAATTTTATCAAAAGAGCCAAATAAGTGGTTTACTACTAGCAAATAGAGTTTTTATTGATGAAAAATATGTACCGGATGTGAAAGAAGGTACTGTAGGTATAACAGGTTCAAACACTCCAATAATTATAAATGATCCAATTACAAAACTTACATATGTGGCAATGCCTATATGTGGTATTTTAGATGATTAAATAAGGAAATATCTTGGATGCAGCATACGAAGCCTATAAACAAAAGTGCAGAGAGCTTGGTATAAGGCCAAGCCCTAAAGAGAAGATATTTGCAGATGAGATCAAAAGTAGTAGTGGATCTCATCATGAAGATATCACAGAGATCTCAAGAAAAAGAACATTGGAGCGAGGCTTCACTCCAAAAAAGATCAATAATGATACGGAAGAAGATAGCAACATAAAAGAAGAGGAGATAGTCGTGGAAACTACATTTGGAAAAGGCGGGGTCAAGAGATGCGCATCATGCGGATTCACAAAGAGCGCGGGGGAGTTTTACAAAAACAAGACGACAAAAGACGGATTGGAGAGCTACTGCAAAGATTGTAAAAAGTCAAAAAACGGAACATCCAAAAGAAAGCAAAAAGACGAATCAAACCCGTGGCCAAAACAGAACATTTTCCCTATGAGCAAAGAGGTCGTAAGATACATCACGATAGAACGCGCAAAGGAGTTCGTGCTCGAAGCATATAAAAAAGGCTATGAAGATCATGGTCTTGAGATGAAACAGCTTGAAGAAAACATATCTCTCAATGATCTTCTGCAATAAAGGCAAAACAATGGACGCAACTACATACACATTTATAGCTTGGACCATAGGCATAGTGCTGATGGCAGGCGTGGCCATACGCTACATAATGAAATCAGACAAAGACAGCTACATAGAAAGCGATGACTATGTACTGCGCGACTTTATGACAAAGAGGAAGAGATGAGCACTATCTGGAGCGAACCTTACAGCAGAGTGCTCGAAGAGGCTAAGCAGGCTTTTTATCATACGAGGACTGTGATGCGTAGTCAAAAAGTAGAAACGGTCCCGGAGCGTCGTCTCGATCTCAGAGGAAACCCGAGAGCCAAAGATGAAGCAAGAGAAAAAGTTATCGGCTATGTAGATGGACTGAGACGGATCAGGGTTTGGAGATGAAATGTGCAAAGTAACAAGACCGCCTCTCAGATATCACGGCGGCAAGTGGAGAGCAGCTCCTAAGATCATACCTTACTTTCCTCCGCACACTACATACGCAGAGCCGTACGGCGGTGGTGCAAGTGTGCTTCTTAGAAAGCCCAGAAGTAAGAACGAGATCTACAACGACTTGGACGGTGAGATTGTAAACGTGTTCCGGGTACTTCGTGACAAAGATGCAGCAGAAGAACTCATAAGACTTTTACAGCTTACTCCGTTTAGCAGGGATGAAATGCTTTTAGCTTGGGAAGAGTGTGAAGATGAAATAGAGAGAGCACGTAGAACAATAACGAGATCTCAACTTGGTTTTGGTTCTTCCGGAGCAACAAGAGGAAGAAAAAGTTTTGCAGGATTTGCAATCAACAATAATAAAGCACTTCAATTTAAAAGTCTACCAGGTAATTTATATCAGATAACAGAAAGACTTAAAGATGTAATTTTTGAAAATGTTGATGCATTTAGAATTTTTGAGAAACTAGATAGAGAAGATACATTGTTTTATTGTGATCCTCCATATATAAATTCAACAAGAACAAGTATTCCTAGCGGTTCACATTATCAACATGAAATGAGTGATGAAGATCATTTAAAGCTGCTACAAAAAATAAAGATACTAAAAGGAAAAGTTGTGCTTAGTGGGTATCGATCTGAAATGTATATGGATATCTTGAAAGATTGGAAATTTGTAACTTTTCAATCACAGATAAGCAGCCAAAGTAATGGCGGAACACTCCGTGAAGAATGTTTATGGATCAAACCGTCAAATACGCAGAGAGATCTGTTTTCTTGAGGAGAAAGAAATGTGCAAAGTAACAAGACCGCCTCTCAGATATCACGGTGGCAAGTGGAAAGCAGCTCCGAAGATCATCCCGTACTTTCCTCCGCACACTACATACGCAGAGCCGTACGGCGGTGGTGCAAGTGTGCTTCTTAGAAAGCCCAGAAGTAAGAACGAGATCTACAACGATCTTGACGGCGATATCGTCAATGTGTTTCGCGTGCTCAGAGATAAGGAAGCATCGCAAGAGCTTATCAGACTTTTACAGTTTACTCCTTTCTCACGAGATGAGATGATTCTTGCTTGGGATGATACAGAGGATGAAATAGAAAGAGCACGCAGAACGATAGTACGTTCACAGATGGGTTTTGGTTCTGCAGGTGCTACGAAAGGTCGTACAGGTTTTCGTGGACTTGATGTTTATGAGAACAGCTACTCAGCTCCGGCAAAACAGTTTAAAGAACTTCCATACCATCTTCAAGCGATCATCGAGAGACTGCAAGGTGTAGTTCTTGAAAATACAGATGGACTAAAGATCATAGAGCAAGCCGACATAGAAAGTACACTTTTTTATGTAGATCCTCCGTACATGGTACATACACGTTCAAGCATGAAAAGCGGTGCAAAGTATTACCGTCATGAGATGACCGATGAAGACCACGAAGAACTGCTGAAAAGGATACTAAGAGCAAAGGCAAACGTACTCATCAGCGGGTACAAGTCCGACATGTACATGGACATGCTGAAAGACTGGGAATTTGTGACGTTTGAGTCAAGATCTAGTTCAAATAAAGGTACGACTATGCGAGAAGAATGTTTATGGATCAAACCGTCAAATACGCAGAGAGATCTGTTTTCTTGAGGAGAAAGAAATGAGTAAATACCCACATAATCCACTATGGAGAATATCATGAACAATAGAGTAAGACTTTGGCACATAGAGTTCGATGCTGCTCACCCGGACGAGCCGGACTGCTACACGGTCGTGCAGAGTGAAAAGGAACCGACGAAAGAGTGGTGTGAAAAGGTGCTGCCGATGTGCGGTGCGATCTATGTGCAAAGCATAACGGAAGTAACGGAAAAAGATATACGCGGTATCGCGTTAAAGAGGATCATTTATAGGAGAGAGCAAAATGACATTGAGCTTCCTGATCCATTTAATATGATGCAAAAGTCAAGGATATGAGATGAGCAGTATAGAACAGATAGACCTTCCAGAAACAAAAGAGATTTTAAACTTTGATCCACATTTTTTAATAAAAGTAAAAGAAGGTTCAAAGGGAGCTACGATTAGAAATAATCCTGTATCTCTTGGATATAAGAAGATCGATGATGATATAGTCGTAGAAGTAATCAGTTGTGAAAAAACTTTTTTCGTAATAGAGAAAGGTGAAATGTATGCAAGAAATCCGAAAGACTCTACGTTTAGAATAATAACTAATTATAAAGATCTTGGATTTGATTCACAGAGAGATGCTATCAGATTTTATAAATCGTATTTTCATCTAAAAAGAGAGTTTGCCTATATTGTTGTTTTTGAGAGAGTAGGAAAGGATTTGTTATGCGAGTAAACTTTGAAAATTTAGATCTCATCCCGGAGTTACTAAAAAAAATAGAAGATCTTGAGATAAAAATCGAGAAGATGTCCCCTCCCGTAAATAGTAAAAAAGATGTTGCGAGAGTCTTGGACGTAACGCCACGGACCGTAAACAATTATATCACGCAAGGCTACCTTCAAGAGGGAGTACACTTTCATAGAAAAGGTGCTAAAATGTTGGTGTTTATAGAGTCTGCTATTCTTGAATTTAGGGAACAACTAAAAAAAGGAATGGTAAAAAATGAAAAAGTTGCGGTTTAAAAATCGAAACGGGGTTCTTTATTTTGGCGTTGACGGAAAGTTTAAATCATCGAAGATGAAATATAACACCGTGAATAAAAATATTCTCATCGGAAAATTCAACAGAGGCGAGATAGACGATGAGCTATCGTTTTGCGATGAGAAAACGAGTTTTGTAACAGACCTGGTATCTCAGGTCGTAGAGAACAAAAGCAAGCATCTCAAACACAAAACTATGATAGCATACAGGTCGTCGTATTCAAACCATATTGTACCCTATTTTAAAGGAAAAACGGCGTCTGAGATAAAGCCTCTTCATATCAAAGAGTTTCAAGACGCGATGGTCGACCGGGGGCTTAAAAAAGAGAGCGTACAGTTTGCAAGGATCTTGCTAAAAGAGGCATTTGAAAATGCGGTCTTAAATGAGCATATACAAAGCAACCCTGTAGATGCGGTAAGTATGCCGAAGATAAAGTACAAGAAAGAGAAGCCGAAGCCGTTTACGCTCGATGAGATAGATCTTATCTTGGAAAGTGCGAAAGGACAGTTGAAAAACTTTCTCGGCATCTCTTTTTTTACTGGGATGAGATCGGGCGAGTTGTTAGCTCTGACTTGGGATGATTTAGATTTTACGGAAAATACAATAACGATCAACAAAACAGTGGCGCAGGGCATCATCAACTCGGCAAAGACAAGATCTAGCGAGAGAGATATCGAGATGCTCGATAAGTGCAGAGAGTTCTTTAAAAGTCAGAGACTTGTTACAGGTCTTAAAAACAGCTACGTTTTTTTAAATGCAAAAGGGAACCATTACAGCTCAAACGATTATTTCTACGGAAAGTATCAGGCTTTACTTGAATCTCTAAACATTGAAAAAAGAGCGCTGCATAATACACGACACTCGTTTGCAAGTATCATGCTGAACAATAAAGTAGATACATTATGGGTATCTCATACGCTTGGACATGAAAATCTGCAAATCACCTTGAGTATATATACTCACTTTATGCCGAAAAAAGAAAAAATGAGGCTGCACTTCTTAGAAAAGAGGTACAAAAACGGTACAGAGGCTTAACAAAAGCCCATAGATAGGGCTTTTAGTTCTAAGTTTTGTTTAAATCTCTAACTTTTTACTTTCATACCATTTTCTCAACCATCTGTCCAACGGATTGATAAGTTTATATATTACCGGTACAACCAAAAGTGTCAAAAACATCGAGCTAAGAAGCCCGCCGATGACCGCTATTGCCATCGGTGCTTTTGTTTCGCTTCCCAAGCTTGTACTGATCGCAATCGGAATCATAGCAAAAATCATAGCGATTGTCGTCATAAGTATCGGTCTCAGCCTTTTTTCACCAGCTTCAAGAAGCGCATCATCCGCATTTTTACCTTTTTCCACGGCAATATTTGCAAAATCGACAAGCAGTACCGCATTTTTTCCGACCATTCCCATAAGCAGCATAAAACCTATCATGACAAAAAGACTAAACTGTAATCCCGTCAAGTACAGTGCTATCATGACACCGATGATACTTAGAGGCAGAGCCATCATGATGATAACGGGCTGAATGAGCGATTCATAAAGTACCGCTAGGATAATGAACATCAAGATGATCGAAAGCCCTACAGCTGCACCGAAAGCCTTGCCCGTCTTTACCATCTCATCGGCAAAACCCGTGAACTGGTATGTGACTCCCGGAGGCAGCAGTTTATCTATCCCCTCTTTGGTATAGTTCACCGCACCGCCCAGGTCAAGTCCGAAAAGATCAGCATATACACTTACCTGTCTCTGCCTGTCAAAGTGGTAGATGGAAGCCTGCGACGAAGTCTTCGTAAAGTTCACCAAACCGCTTAGATATACAAGTTCGCCGTTTGCTGCACGCAGCTGTATCTTTTTGATATCGGCTATACTTACCCTCTGCGCATCATTGAGCCTGAGCGTAATGTTATACTGTTTGCCGTTCTCTTCAAAGTATGATATCTCCAGATCGCTTGAAAAAGCCGTTGAGATCGCTTGAGATATCTGTGACGCCGAGATACCAAGCCTTGAAGCGTTCTCTCTTATGATGTTGATATCTATCTGAGGTTTTCCCTCATCTAGATTCGTATCGATATCAGCAAAACCTTTTTTCTTGGCCAAATACTCCGTCAGGTTCTTCGTAGCAGTTTTTAAAGCATCGAATGAATCGGATTTCAATACGATCTGGTAAGGCACGGTCACGCCCGCTCCTTTTATATTCGGGATCGCCGCGGCGGTTATAAACATATTTTTATTTTGATAGGGTTTGAGTTCATCTCTAAACATTTGAATGATCTGCTCCTGATTCTGAGCTCTTTTGTTCTTCGGTGTCAGTTTTACGTAGATAAGGGCCTTATTTTTTTCTTGAACACTGTTATACCCGACAGAAAGAGTCGTGAAAAGCACGTTCTTATCTTTTTTTACGAGATTCTCTATCTTTTTGGATTCTTTTATCATCTCTTCCAAAGATATACCCGTATTGGCTTTGAGGTTTATCTCGAACTCCGCTTTATCCTCCTTTGGAATAAAGTCCATCCCTATTTTCGGAAAGAGGCTCAGCGAACCCACAAAAACAAGTATGACAAAAAGAAGCGTCAAGACCTTAAATCTCAATACGAATTTCAGCGTCTTGTCGTACATCCTCTCTAAAAGCTTAAATACCGGCTCGGTAAGATTATAAAACCTGCTCTCGCCTTTTTGCAGGACCCTTGCACTGAGGCTCGGCATAAAGCTCATGGCCACCGTATATGAAATGACAACGGCAAAACCAACCGTCATGGCAAAACTTTCAAAGAATTTGCCTACGATCCCGCTCATGTTGGCGACAGGGATAAATACGGCCAAAAGCATCGCGGAGATCGCAAGAATGGCAAACGCCATCTCTTTTACGCCGAGAAACGCGGCTTCATACTTGCTCATACCCGCTTCCATCTTCTTGTAGATGTTCTCCAGTACGACAATGGCATCATCGATGATGATACCGATGGAGAGCGTAAGTCCGATAAGCGTCATTTTATTTAGATCAAATCCCATATAGTTCATCAATGCGATCGTCCCTATAATGGATATCGGGATGGAAAGTGCAGAAACGGCCGTGATCGTAAAATTACGCAAAAATCCAAATACGATGATAACGGCCAAAAACGCTCCGTAAACCAGATCGAACTCGACATCTTCTAAAGAGTGGATGATAAAGGGTGCCGTATCCTGAAGCGTTTGTACTCCGTAATCGTCTCCCGCCATCTTTTGCAGTTTCGGTACAACAGCCTTTACCCGTTTGATGATATCAAGCGTATTCGTGCCCGAGATCTTTTGGACTTCGAGCATGACGCCCTCTTTGCCGTTATAAGAAGCGTAGCTTTTCGCATCGCTGAGCCCATCTTGTACTTTTGCTATATCTTTTAGTTTTATATTGTCTTTTACGACTATGTTTTTTAATTCATCGATGCTCAAAGCATCGGCTTTGGTTTTGAGCACATACTCTTGTGTTTGAGATACAAGCTTTCCTCCGCCTATCTTGACATTTTCTCTTGCGACGATATCATTTAGCTCTTTGACCGTGATACCGAACTTGTTAAGAAGATCGATGTCAGGATAGATCCGTATCTCCCTGTCTTTGTATCCGATGATGTTGATCGCTCCGACACCGTTTATTTTTTGTAGAGCGGGCTTCACCTTTTCATCGGCAAACACCATAAGGCTTTTGATATTGTCTTTTTTCGCGGTCAAAAATACGTTTATGACAGACGCCGAACCGATATCAAGTTTGCTTACGAGCGGCGTTTTCGCATTGGTCGGCAGAGTCACCGCAGAGACCTTGTCTCTGACATCGTTCGTCGCTTCGTCTATATTTCTTTCCAAAAAGAACTTTACCGTAACGACGCTCACCCCGTCACTGCTTGTAGAGACGATGGTATCCACTCCGCCTATGCTCGATATCGCTTCTTCTATCTTGTCCGTTACCTGCGATTCTATAGTGCTTGATTCGGCTCCCGGGTAGATCGTTTTTACGGTTACCATCGGAAAATCGACATTGGGGAAAAGTGCTGCAGGCATCGATTTGAAGCTCATATATCCGAAAATAACGAGCGTGATGACATACATCAGTGTCGCTATGGGTCTGGTTATCGCTAATTTATACATTCAATACTACTTACTTTTTGTCTGTTTGGATATATCCGTCTCCAAACAGTCCTACGATAAAATCATCTGCTCTTACTTCTGCTTTGATCTTTCTGTTGGAATTATTTGCCGAAGGGTATATCTTCGATATTTTCCCCGTGTACTCTTTTGTATCCCCGTCCACTTTGTATCTGAAGAGATCTCCGACTTTGACCTCTTTCCAATGCGTCTGGTCAAATTCGACTATAAGTTTTCTCTTTGACCTGCTTTGAATATTGAAAACGGTCTTTAGCGTCATGGAACTCACCACATCGCCCGCTTCTATGTCTTTGTTGAAAATCACCCCGTCAAAAGGCGCGTAAAGAACGGTGTTATCAAGCAGCGCTTTTTTATAAGCGACATTTGCCTGAGCTTCGGCAAAAACCGCTTTTGCCCTTTCGTATGCCAGCTTGTACTTGTCAAACAGCGCTTCGTCTATAAGTTTTTTTATCTTCTTTTGTCTCTCATAATCTCTCAGAGTGAATGCAAGGTTCACTCTTGCATCTTCCAGACTGCTTTTTGCCATCTCCAAAGAGGCTTGAAGATCGGAGTTTTGAAGCTCTGCGAGCTTGTCTCCCTTTTTTACATACGAAGAGACATCCACATAGACCTTCTCGACGATGCCGCTTGCATAAAAAGCCAAAGATGCGCTCTTGTCCGCTTTTACATCAAACGTCGCGTAGATGCCTTCTGCATTCAATGCCGAGAAGAGTATCATCAGACTCAGTAATATTTTTTTCATTGTAGATACTCTCCTATATTCTTGCCACCATAGAAATAGTAGGTCGCATAGGCGATCTGCTCATCGTTAAGGGCTTTTGTATAAAGAGCTTTTGCGTCTGTAAGCGAGCTTAATGCATCCAAGTATGTCACATTATCCACGATTCCCGCATTGTACTTCTCTTCAATGGTCTTAAATGCGCTTGTTGCGGCATCCAAAGCACTTTTTGCACTTTTTATCTCCGCTCTTGATGTTTTAAGTCCCTCCTCGGCTATCTCGAAGTTTATCTTCTGCTCTTTTGTTTTGTAGTGTATCTGTGCCTTCAATGACTGGGCGTTGAGCATAAGCGCTTCTTCACTTTGGCTGACTGCACCGAAATCAAAAAGACGGATATTTGCCGTGACCATCACTTTATTCTGGTTTTTAGGCGGTAAATAGCTTTGAGGTATTCCGTCTGTTCCGTCATACTCATACAAACTGTAGCTGTCTTCAACACGGATGTTTGGATAATACACACTTGAAACAGAACGTGCCGTGTAGCCTAAAGAGTCTTTTTGTGCGATCAGTGCTTTTGTATCGTCTGAAAGTTCGTAAGAGTCCTCATTGACCTCTTTAAAAGAGGATTTCTGCAGTACGTCAACCGATTTTCCGACAAGCAGTTCCAACTGTTTTTTTGCAGAGAGTATCTGCAGTTTGAGGGCATCTATATTGTAGCTGTTGGTGTCAAATGCCGCTTGAAGTCTGTCCACATCGTCTTTTGTAGCCACTTTTGCTATATAAAACTGCTGCATTCTGTAGAGTTGTGCTTTGAGTGACTTTTGTGCTTCCGTTTTTGCATCGAGTGAAGCCTGCAGTGTTTTTATATTGTAAAAAGTCTTCGTGATCTGTAAAGAGAGGCTTTTTTTTGTTGCTTCGCTCTCATATCCGCTTGAGAGCAGTTCGCTTTTCTTTTGATCCACCAATGCCGAACGTCTTCCTCCGTCATAGATATCAAGTCCCACTTTTGCGTAACCTACATAGGTAGTTCCAGGCTGGATAGGATTACGTTCATCGTATCTTTGATAAAGTCCGCCAAGATCAAGAGTAGGAAGGTAGCCTCTTTTTTGTGAAGAAAGCTCTTTTTTCTTGGCCTCTTGAGCGAGTGTCTTTGCTACTACCAAATCACTTTTTTGTGTAGCGTAATCCAGCAGCTCTTTTAAGTTATCCGCATAAATGAAAGCGGGGATCAATAACAGTGCGATTCTTCTCATTTTTTTACCTCTATTAGTTCAAATATCGTATCTATATAACTGTTTATCTCATATTCCAAATCATCGATGGCCTCAGTTACGCAACTTGAAATAAACATTCCGCCTCCAAACGCCAAAAGACCGTTGGCAAGTGTTTTTGCACTCTCCACTATCTCTCCTTTTGCAACCGCTTCATCCAGCATATTTGTAAACCACTGCCGGTACGTAAGATGGCATTTTGTCTGAAACTCCAATATCTCTTTCACAGGTTCGGATAAAGAGATCGAAATCAGCTCTTTATAGAGCTCTCTCACCTCAGCCTCTTCCTCATTATAAAAAAAATCAAAAAACAGTTTGATCTTCTCTTTTATTGAACCGGCTTTTGAAAGCTTTTTATCCAAAATGGCATTATGTTCCATCAGTAAGATGTTCACGATCTCAAATACGATATCCTCTTTATTTTGGAAATACTCGTAAAATGTCCCTTTGCCTATTCCGGCTTCTGCGGTGATCTGAGAAATAGTAAGATGCGCTATCCCTTTTTTAACAACGAGATCTTTACATGTAAGAGCAATATCCCTGCGTTTTTGTACCTTATCTACAATAATCGCCATTAAATCTCCATCTGCAAAACAAGAATGACCGACCATCAGTCATTTATAGGATTGTAAAGTTTTTTTACTTTATTTTTGCTAAACTCAAACAACCCTCGTCTCGATTAAAAAGAAAATAAACTTTACTCTGCAGCACTTCACTTGATATAACTCAATGACTTTTTTCTCCCCTTCTCACTATACTTCGCCTGAATTTTACGTCTTTTAACACATTTGTACAGAACAGACGAACAAGGTAAAAAATGAGCGAATTTTTAACAGGCACACAAACGGCATCACCTTTTGAAGGCCAATTCCCGGACGGGCACCCCGTACGGGTCTATCTCGAAGAGAATCTTTTGATACGTAAATATATTTCCGAACTGCGTTCTATCAATATCCAACAACATTATGAGTATTTCAAAGAACTTTTTTCTAAGCTGTGCGACGTGGAAAAACACTTTGTACGCAAAGAAAATCAGCTTTTTCCCTATCTGGAAAAGTACGGCTGGACCAGTCCGAGCCAAAATATGTGGGCTTTTCACGATCAAATACGTGAAGAGATCAAGCAGGCCCGCCAAGCGATAGAATCGAAAGACTTTCAGAGTATCGTCTATACGGCAAACACTGTTTTTAGAAGTCTCGAGCATATTCTACAGGTTGAAGAGGGAAGGCTGCTGCCAAACGCTATGAACATGCTTAGCGAAGAGGATTGGAAAGAGTTCCGTGAGGGTGATGAGGAGATCGGCTGGATGTTCAGTACAGCGCCTACACCTTACCCGGAGCCGGAGTATGTTCACCCAAGCAAAGATACGAAAAAGCGCAAACTGCCTTTTGGTCTCGAGGATAAAACTCACTACGACGAAGGTTATCTTACCCCCGAGCAGGTCAACTCTATCTTTCGGATACTTCCTGTGGACATTACCTATGTCGATGAGAACGATCGCGTCGTGTTTTACAACCGCGGCGATGAACGTGTCTTCCCGCGAAGTGCAGGTATCATTGGCCGCGAAGTAAAGTTCTGCCATCCTCCAAAGAGCGTCGATCAAGTGCTGCGTATTCTTGACGAGTTCAAGAAAGGAACAAAGGATGTGGCTGATTTTTGGATTCAGTTCAAAGGCAAATTCGTCCATATCCGCTACTTTGCCGTGCGCGACGAACAGATGAACTATAAAGGTGTTATCGAAATGAGCCAGGACGTCACCGATATCCGTGCGCTCCAAGGTGAAAAAAGACTGCTTGAGTGGGATTGATAAAAAAAGCCTCCGCTTATTTTTGCTTTATCTTTATATAAATTCAGTGAGCTTTCATCTCGATAAAAAGAAAATGTGCATCGCTCAAAGCACTTATATGTAAGCGGCTTTCCTGCGTTATCTTTATAGCATCGCCGCTGTCTACATGCAAAGTGCCCTGTGGGTGTAAGCCGTTGACATCCGCAGTTCCCTCTATCTGTACGAAATAAAGCTGTCTGTTCTCTTTTATCGAATGTAAGATATTCCTCCCTGCGTCAAGTTCACATACATAAATATTAACATTTTGATGTATCTTTACTTTAGCATCACCCTCCTCATCCGAAACGATATGAAGAAGTCTGTTTTTTCTTTCCTCATATCCAAACGATGCATCGTCGTATATCTTGCTTAGACCTTTTCTAGGAGGCAGTATCCATATCTGCAAAAGTCTGAGATCATCTGTCTTATGGTTATTGTATTCGGAATGATAGATGCCCTCTCCAGCACTCATGTACTGAACATCTCCCCGATGAAGAGTCTTTTCGTTTCCCATCGAGTCTTTATGTGTCATTTCGCCCTCGACGATATAGGAAATGATCTCCATATCACGGTGAGGATGCATGGGAAATCCGCTCTGCGGGTGCACAATATCGTCGTTTAATACGCGCAGAACTCCGAACTTCATATTGTCGTAGTCTCTGTACTCGGCAAAAGAGAAATGAAACCGACTCCGTAACCATCCCTGATTTGATACGAACATCTTATCTTTTTCTATTTTTTCCAGCATCTCTCTTCTCCTTTATTGAATCATCCAGCTTCGCATACTCAGATTGCCGTGTTCTATCCCCTCATAGAGAAAACTGCTTTTATCTCCTTTTTGCATCGCACCTGCGATATAAAGCAGCGGTATGTAATGCTCTGTACTCGGATGTGCAAGATGCGCATATCGCTGCCTGTTTTCGATATCTAATAATGCATCGAAGTCACCTCGCAGGATAGAATCTTTTACAAACCCGTCAAACTCTTTTGCCCAGCTGTCTATGGGTGCGTTTTTATCAAAAAGCACAGCCTCTCGAAGATTATGGGTCACATTGCCGCTTGCTATTATTATAACTTCCTCTTCACGTAGAATTCCGAGGGTTTTGCCCGTCTCAAAATGTTCCTGCAATGATAATGTCGAATTGATGCTCAGCTGTATCACCGGAGTATCCATCTTTGGAAAAAGATGAACAAGCACACTCCAGACTCCGTGATCCAGATCTCTGTTCTCTACCTTTAGCGAAGGGATAAGTTTTTGTAGTTTCGGGATCAGGAACTCTGCGTTTTTGGCTTTATATTTCACATTGTAAAGCGCATCTGGAAAGCCGTACATATCATACATGACATTTTCATCGCTATGCAGAGCCGCTGCACTGTAGGATGTCGTCCAATGTGCAGAGATAAACAATATTGCCTTTGGCTTTTCAAGCATCTTGCCCACTCTTTTCAACGAGTCCGTGAATTCGTTTTTCTCTATGGCGTTCATAGGATTGCCGTGCCCTATGAACAAGGCAGGCATCCTTTTTGTTTCTTTTTTTAAAGGTTGCATTGAATATCCTTTATTTTTGCAGTATTCCTTCCAGTTCGACACTCATTTTAACCTCATCGCCGACCATCACTCCGCCTGTTTCAATGACTTGATTCCAGTTAAGCCCGAAATCCTTTCTGTTGATCTTGCCTGAAAGCGACAGCCCTGTTCTTGTATTGCCCCAAGGATCTTTTACAACGGTTCCGCTGGTTTCAAGTTCCATCTTAACCTCTTTTGTTATACCATGGATAGTCAATTTGCCGTAAGCGGTATCGCCGTTCGTTTTAGTAAGGTTAAAACGTATCACAGGATATTTTTTTGCATCGAAGAAATCCGCACTTTTGAGATGAGCATCTCTTTTGGCATTATCTGTACTTAACGAACTCACCTCGATTTCGCCTTTTAAGGAGCGCAGAGTTTTTGTCTTTTCGTCATAAACGAAACTTCCGTCAAACTTTTTAAACTCCCCTTTGACATTTGAGATCATCATATGTCTCACTTTAAATGCAACGTTGGAATGGTTTGGATCGACTTTATAGGTTCCTGCCAACAAAGAACCCGCACTCAATATAGAAGCTAATAATACGTCTTTTAATCTCATCTTGTATCCTTTAAAGTATCGACTGGTAGTATTTGACTTAAAAAAACTTACTGTGCTTTGTTCAGTTTTCTTAACAATGCAAATAACGTTTGTGTTTCATCCTCATTCAAAACCTCGAAATACTCCTCAAAGTTTTTCGCATGACCGGGAAACAACTTCTCTATAATCTCTTTACCTTTTTGGGTAATGGAAAGTATAGAAGCCCTTTTATCTTTTAAATCAGCAACGGAATTGATCCAACCGTCTCTTTTTAGATTTCTGACAACGACCGTAACATTACCGGGCGTACCCATAGTAAGTTTTGTTATCGCCCCTACGTTCATGTCACCTCTGTGATACAGCACTTCAAGAATCTGAAACTGATTCATTGTCAGCCCGAACGACTGGATATATACAGACTCTTTTGCCCTTATCTTGTTATAAGTACGAAAAAGCTGTATCCATGTTTTCATAGAGTTGTCGGCTCTTGTCCCGTAACTTTTTTCTATATTTATCTTCAAAACAATCACCTCGGCAAAAATTATATTACTAATTAGTAATAATGTCAAGTATAAAAACAATATCTTAAAATTTAAAAATATTTAAAACCTGTACGTATACATAAGTCCGCCGTATATGTCTGGGGTTTTCTGGCTTGTGATGTATGATGACTGCATCTGATAGAAATATGTCAGTTTATGAGCATCGTAATAAAGATCCCCTCCCAGATACAATGAACCGTTGACGTAATTTTTATCCGTATAGTACCCCTCGCTCTTTGCTCCGTCTAAAATATAGGAGTATGCCAGTGCTTCGATATTTATCCCCGCACTAAGAGCCCATCCGAACCCTTTTTGCTTTTTGTTAAGATGCAAAAGAGAAGCCTCCTCCTTTAGATAGGGGTAATGCACGTTAAAGTTTTGGGTGTAGTTTTTTCCAAAACGGAACATACTGCCGGCAAACGCATCCGTGACAAAATTACCCGCCTGAAAACCGCAGTGGCTGAATATATCCATATCGAGACCGCCGGCAGTATGTTTCTGCCAGTTTTTTTTCCCGTATCTGAAAAGAGTGTTTACAATGTAGCGCGTTCTCAGCTGAGTATCCCACCCTTGAGGTATTTTGTTTTTTATGAGCCTGTGAAAGGATTTTTGCAGATTTCCGGCTCCGGATTCTTTTCCCACTACTCCCATATCTACTCTGTACTCTTTAACGCTGTTTTCATCCCACTTAAACAAAAACAGCGACAGTGCCATATACCCGGCATAGGGAATATCGTCATACTGAGGCGTTGTAAGCGTAGTATCTTTTGGGGTGATCATTATCTGGCTTATGCTCGCTCCCGCAGTATAGCTCTTATACTCCGCCGTATCTGTAAAAGGTATCTTGTTTATAAGACCGAGCATCATATCGCTGTAACCGCCAGAGATATTGGCATCATCTTTTGATCTCTCGCTGTCAAGCCAGCTCAGGGCAAATCCGTTCGTGAAATGCTTGTCCGTTCCCGCAAAATAATCATTATACAGCTGAAACGAGAATTGATCCCCATAAAGGCTCATCGAGCAAAAAAGAGCGAGCAAAAACGACGATCTTTTCAAAAGAGTCTTCCTATCTTTCTAAATCCTATCCAGTATAGAAGGATTCCCAAGCTCATGACACCCAAGAAGTAGGGATAAAGCTCTAAAAACGGCGTCCCTCTGTAAAATATGCTCTCACTGCCCTCTATGTAATAACGCAAAGGAGAAAAAAGTGAGAAGAACTCCAGTATCGGATGCATCGCATACACCGGCGTCCATGCACCGCTTAAAAAGATGAGAGGCATCATGATGACTATGGAAAACTGTGCCACCTGCATGATGTCTTTTGCCACGGCTGCTACAAAAAGCCCTATTCCCGCACTTGCGAACGAATACAGAAACGTCAGCAGCATAAATGCCCAAAACGAGCCGTTCATAGGGGTGTCAAAGATATAAAACAAAACAAATCCAAGGCTTAACACGACCCCAAAAGTGACTATGATAACCTGAGAAAAGCTTTTAGCCAGGATGGTTATCCTCGGATCGACCGGCATCAACAGCATGATATCCCAAGTCCCCTCCTCCTTCTCTTTTACAAACACGATAGCGGTGAGAATGACCACAAGCATCGTGATGAGCGAAAGCAGTTCTGAGAGTGCCATAAAGGATTTATTATCGGAGTTTTGATTAAAAAGTTTATGTATCTTCAGCTCGAGAGGAATATCTATCTGTTCGAATCCTAAGATGATGTTTTGCAGATACGAAAGCGTCGTAAACCCTTGAGAAGCTGATGTAGCATCGAGAAGAACGTTTAACTGGGTATCTTTTTTCTGGCGGTAAAGCGTCTCAAAATCCGAATCAAAGACAAGACCGACCATCACCTCCTTGTTAAAGATCGCCTGACTCAGGTCCTTTTGCGAATTAAAACGGATCGGCCGAACGAACTCGGGCGTGTGCAAAGAGGAAAGTATTTTTTGACTGATCCCGCCTCCGCTGTTGTCCACATACCCTACAACGACGTTTCTCGGTTCTATATCGATGCCGTCACCCGCTACATAGATATCTATCGTAAAAGAGTACAAGACCAAAAGGACAAGCATCGGCGAACGCATGAAGCTTGCCATCTCTTTTGCAAAAACCACCAAGAATACACGTATCATCTCATCTCCTTTTTAAGGAGCAACACTCCGCTTGTGAGCAGGGTTATGAAAAAACCTGCCATGATAAAAAGGTAAAGCACTATCTTTGAGGAGTCAAAACCCTGACCTATCAAAAAGGTATCGTAGAGAATATGGTTGTAGTACATAACGGGAAACAGATGGGCTTCGACCCAGGATGCACCCTGCATCGAAGAGATAGGCATCAGCATCCCCGAGTATAAAAACGCAGGCAGGATGGTGATGATGACCGTCATTACCACGGCTACGATCTGTCTACTTGTGACGATCGATATAAGCATCCCTATGCTCAGACTTATGAGAATATACATCTCGCTTGACATCCAGTACAGGAAAAAACTGCCTCTGAAAGGGACTTTAAAAAGCAGCGTTGCCCAGAGAAAAAGGATGAAGATATTGAGAGAATGAAGCAAAAAGACGGGGAGAAGCTTTGCGATCAAAAACTCGAACTTGTTGATAGGCGATGCATAAAAATTGAATATCGTTCCTTTTTCTTTCTCTTTGACAATCAAGAGTGCCGTCAGAATAGCGGGCGCCACGAGCAGGACGAGTCCGATGAGTCCCGGGACTATGGCATCTTCGTCCCTCATCGCCTGATTGAACAGCGTACGGGTGTTCAGTGAGATCATCGGAGCGTTCTGTGCAGCCGCGCTGAGTATGACTCCCTGCACATAGCTTTGCATCGTACTTGCCCTGTTTGCAAAAGCCGCATCGATAAAGACCCCCAGCTCCACTTTCTGCCCTTTGACAAGATTTTTTTCAAACGAGCTCGGGATGATCAGTACGATATCGGTATCTGCCTGTTTGATCGAGTCCAAAGCTTCTTTTTCGTTTTGAAGTTTGAGCGTCGCGTCGAAATACTTTGAATGCTGAAACTTTGAGATAAGCTCTCTTGAAAGCTTCGTGTTGTCATAATCTATGATATTTATTCTCGAATGCGTCACGTCCATGGCTATCCCGTATCCAAAAAGCACGGTGACCATCGAGGGCATCATATAGACCATGATGATAAGGCGCGTCCTTATCAGCTCGGTTATCTCTTTGAGAATGAACGCTTTTATGACCGAAATTCTTATGCCGCTTTTCATCTTGAGACCTTATAAAAATCAAGGAATATATCTTCGAAACTTTTTGCATCGGGATATTTTTTATAGAGATTTTCTACACTGTCGTCTGCGATCTTCTCTCCGTTTTTCAGCAAGACCACTCTGTCGCAATACTCCGCTTCACTCATATAATGCGTCGTGATCAGGATAGAGATGCCCCACACCTCTTTTAGTTTTTGGAGTATCTGCCAGAACTGCGCACGCGCCAGAGTATCGACCCCGCTTGTCGGCTCATCCAAAAACAAAACTAGCGGTTCATGCAAAAGTGCAGCGGCGATCGAAAAGCGCTGGTTCACACCCAGAGGAAGTTCATTTGGAAAACTGTCAAGATGGTGTTCAAATCCTAGTTCAGAAGCATAGATCTTTATCCGTTCTACGGCTTTTAAGGCGTCGATCCTGTGCATCCTGGCAAAATAAAGAAGGTTCTCTCTCACGGTCATATCTTTATACAAGGCGAAGTGCTGGCTGACGTAGCCGATCTTGGATTTAAGCTCTCTTCTGTCTTTTCCGCTTTTTATCGTTTTTGTAAGAAGGGTGAGCTCCCCCTCGTCTATCGGATAAAGCCCCAGAAGCATCTTTATAAATGTTGTTTTCCCTGCTCCGTTGGCTCCCAAAAGTCCGAGTATCTCTCCGCGTTTGAGCTGCATATCTATATTTTTGTTCGCCACGAACGAGCCGAACCGCTTTGTTATGCCATGGGCTTGCATCACTACCAAAGGGATATCTTCGCTGCTCTCTTTTTTCTTGATGGCAATATCTGCTATCTTTCTCTTCTCTTGAAGCGCATTGACAAAGAAAAGTCCTTCTAAAGTAGGCTCGGTAAACGGAGCGGAAAGTTTTTCCAAAGAGTAAGTCTTGTTCGCAAATGAGAGACAGTCCTCATTTTCACAAGAGGATGCGGAGACATATGTGTAGGGACGTATGGAGTCTATCAATTCTGCGGACGTTCCGCCGGCTATGATCTTTGAATTGTGAAAAAGATGCACTCTGTCCATCTTCAAGGCTTCTTGCATATAGGCCGTACTTACGATGATGATGGTACCTTCCTCTTTTCTGATACTGTCAAGTATCTCCCAGAGTTCAAGGCGGCTGAGCGGGTCGACGCCTGTCGTCGGTTCATCGAGGATCAAAAGTTTCGGGCGGTGCAAAAGAGCGCAGATAAGCGAAAGTTTTTGCATCATACCACCGCTTAACTGCTCTGCCCTCCTGTCGGTAAAGTCACTGAGTCCGGACATATGCAGAAGCTTCTTTTTATAATCTTGAAAAGCTGCATCGTTTTTCAATCCCCGCAGATCCGCAAAGAAACGAAGATGCTCGTCCACCGTCAAAGTATCGTAAAGGACCAGACCTATTCCCTGAGGCATGAACCCCGTGTACTCTTTGATGGATTCGGCTTCTTTTGCGGAGTGATATATTTGTCCCAGATAACTGATCTCACCTTCAAAATTACTTACACCTGCGATGGCATGCATCAAAGAGCTTTTCCCGGCACCGTCAGCTCCGATAAAACCGATGATCTCGCCTCTCTCAGCCTCAAACGAAGCGTCGCTTACGGCTGTCACCTTTTTATATCTGAGCGTCACATTTTTTACGTTAAGATCAGCCATGAAGATATTTCCATCTCAGTAAAAACAAAAAAGTTATAGACACAGTCGATATCAGCGAGAGCTCCAATGCCTGCTGCATCCCGTAATGTTCCCAGACAAAACCAAAAAGATACGCACCCACGGCTCCAAAAAGAGCGATTCCCGCATAAAAAATACCGTATATCAGACCTCTGTTATCCGCACTTTTTGCTATGTAAGCACGGTTTGCATTTAGAGAAGCTACCGTAAAAAGCCCTAAAAACCCGTAGGATATCCATGTAAACAAAGGTGTTTGAAGGTACAAAAGCAGTTGAGAGAAAACTCCACTCAAATATGCGAACAGCATTATTTTTTTCACCCCAATCTTGTCTGTCCAGACACCGATGATATAACTCGTTAATGTCTGCATAGTGGTCGATACGACAAAAAGAAGAGGAACAAGCAAAGTCGCAATCCCGACGCTTTTTGCCTGCATGGTAAAAAAAGCGTCATTGAGAGCGGCCATCATAAAAAGAAAATAGAACAAAAGAGATTTTATGACCGTCTTGTCGTTTTGCGTCAGCTTAAAAGAAAGCCTGCCGTATACGGCAGCAGGTTTTGGAATATCCGCTACAAAAAAAAGGACTATGACAAGCCCGATAATACCGGGAAGCAGTGTGGCGTAAAATATATTTCGTATCACGGCTTCGCTCTGCCCGAAAACGTAAAGCATACCGAACAAAAAAACGGTACCGCTCAGCTCGCCGGCAATATCAAGCGTTTTGTGAAACCCGAATGTCTTTCCAGAACTGTTCTTTTGGCTGTAATGCGCGATCATCAGGTCTTTTGGAGCGGAACGCACTCCTTTACCCAAACGCTCGAAACTTTTTATAAGAGCTATCGATTTGTATCCGTGAGTCAATCCAAGCAGAGGCTTGCTGAGAGTCGAGAGCAGATAACCGCCCACTACCAGCGGTTTTACCACTCCGTAGCGATCCGCAATATAACCTGAGATTACGCGCAGACCGTAAGAAATAAATGTGGCAACGGCTACTATAATACCGAGCTTGTCCATCCCTTCATGCAAAACTGTAACGACAAAAATGGGTAATATCGGATTTATCATGGCTGAAGCAAAATCCGTAAAGAAACTCGTCCACCCCAACATCACAACATTTTTGTTGATCGTTCTCATATTTTGGGAATCTCACTTAGCGAACCCGGAAGGTCCTCTCCGTTTAGCGAAACGATACCGATAGCAGGGATACCGAGCTTTAAGAGCGGATTTACCTTCAACGGTCTTAGATGAACGGCATATACCCTCTGGATCCTGTCGCTTCTTACACTGACGTCTTTTGGCGTGAACTCAGCTTTTTGTGCAACTCTGACGACCTCTGCTTGTATGGGTTTATCAGGATAAGCATCTAAAAATATGACCGCTTTGTCGCCCACTTTTATTTTTCCGCTTTGCAGAGTATCTATGAATATTTTCAGATAAAGACTTTTGGGATCGATGAGTGTTGCCACGACCATTCCTGAATTCAAAACCTCACCTTTGTTTGCAACCTTTTCGACTACAAAACCGTCAATAGGCGATTTTATGGAGAGATCATTTATCATGATCTTTAGTTTGTCGCGGTCGGCATTTAATGATGCGATATTATTTTTTGCCGCGTCGACGTTTGCGTCCAATGCGATCAGTTTTTTATTTTGTCCGAGCGCGAGCGTTAACGTATAGTTTGCGATATCTATACTTTTTTGCGCTTGATACAACCGCTGCTGCTGTGAGCTGTAACTGTTTTTTGAATGGGCCAGCTGCAGTTTTGAATATTCGAATTTCTGCTGGCTGATAAGATTTTTTTCAAAAAGTGTTTTGTTGCGTCCAAAATCGACTTCATCCTGTTTTAGCTGCTGGTGCAGCGACGATAGGGAATCTTCAAGCTCTTTTTTTTGAGCGACGGCTATATCTACGGCCTTTTTTGCCTTTTTGATCTCTAGAGGGACACTCTCTTTGGCGATCAAATTTTCCTGCTCAAGTGCCTTAAGTCCCTCTTTTGCAGAATTTATGCCGTCGTTAAGCGAACGCAGCTGCGCTTCATACTCGTCACTTTGCAGTGTTGCCACTTTATCACCCGTTTTGATGCTCTGTCCGTCTTGGACATAGATTTCGTCTATGCGGCCAGGATATTTCGTGTTCAATGCGATGAGATCACCGTCGACATTTCCTGAAGATGCTACGAGGTTATCAGAGAGTTTTACTGGATTTAACTGTTTGTATATCAGGATGGAAGCGAGAAAGAATAATATTAAGACTAAAGCGTAGATTCCATATTTTTTTATCATCTAGACTCCTTCTTTGTACGTCTAGTATAACATAGAGTTACTCTGATATTATAGAAATATCACCATGTAACGTTATAAAAACGTTACTCGATCTTTATTTTACAACGGCGATTGCGTCTATCTCCACTAAAGCATTTTTAGGAAGTGTTTTGACCGCTACGGTAGAGCGTGCCGGTTTGTGAGAGCCAAACGCCTGAGCATATATTTCGTTCACCGTAGCAAAGTCATCCATACTTGCCAAAAAGATAGTCGTTTTAATGACTTGATTCAGATCGCTTCCCGCTTCTTGAAGTACGGCGGTAAGATTTTTAAGAACTTGTTTTGTTTGGATGATTACATCATCTTCAAGCATTACTCCCTCGGGTGTCAGTGCTATCTGTCCTGATGTGTAGACCATACCGTTTGCCACTACGGCTTGTGAATACGGACCGATCGCCGAAGGGGCCTTGTTTGTTTGTACGAATTGCATAAATTTCCTTTTATTATTTGTTTGATATGTAAAATGAGCAAAGCCCATTTTACTACGCTAGGCCGCTATGGCACTAAAGCTTGCCTCATTCGAGGCAGAAAATCAATGTATCTCTATTAATTTTTTAAAGACTCTGTAAAGGTTCTCGACCTCGTCTTTGGTCGTTCTCTCGTTTATGGAGTGAATTGTATCATTTTTGACACCGAATTCTATTACATCCACACCGCAGGGAGCTATAAACCTTGCATCGCTTGTCCCGCCGGCAGTGGAGTATTTCGTTTGTATGCCAGTTATCTGCTTTATCGCCGAATCGATATCTTTTACTATCTTCGTATCGGAGTCCGTTACAAACGGATATGCGCTCTGGTCAAGTTCAAGCGTGTAATCCGTTTCTTTAAAATATTTATGGACAAAATCCTCTATCTCTTTTGTCGTCGTCTTTGTGGAGTTTCTGACATTAAACATCATCTCCAAAGAGTTCGGCGTGACGTTTGTTACCTGCATTCCTGCTCTTATATCCGTTACGACGAATTTGCTTGGCGAAAAATACTCATCTCCCTCATCAAGGTCGATACCCGCGACCTTATCCAGCACTTTTGCGATCTGATGGATAGGGTTTACAGACTTCTCCGGGTATGCCGCGTGTCCCTGTTTTCCCTTTATTTTTATGAGCCCGTTGATGGAGCCGCGGCGCCCCACTTTGATGGCATCACCGAAGATCTGCTCGCAGGTAGGCTCGGCGACTACGCAGCTATCGGGCATCAAAGAGTGTTCTTCAAGGTATTTAAGCACTTCGAGCGTTCCGTATTTTGCTGGTCCCTCCTCGTCTGAGGTTAAAAGCAAAGAGAGCGTCCCATCGAACTTTTCTGTCTCTTTCACCGCCTGAATGAACGCCGCAAGACCGCTTTTCATATCCTGAGCGCCTCGTCCGTAGATATAACCCTCTTTTTCAACGGCCGTATAAGGATCCGTGTCCCACCCGCTTCCCGCGGGTACGACATCGACATGTCCCGCAAAACAGAGATGTCTGCCTTCACTAAATTTTTTGTAGATAAAAAGATTTTTGACTTCGTTTTTATCTACTCTAATGGCAGTAAACCCTTCAAGATAGTTTTTTACAAACTCTAATATTTCTCCGTCATCGGGAGTTTCGCTTTTTGAATGTATTAAAAATTTAAACAGTTCTATAACGTTCATTATTTTTCCGGGTTTTCATAAAATACGTAGGGTGTGGAATAATTACTCACTTCGAAATAGAGCTTCTTTTCGCCTTCGTCCACTTTATAATTGAAATTTTTGTCCAGATAGCCGTATCCGTAACGATAATCTCTGGAAACATCGCCCTGTGTGCTGACGGCTGTCGAGAGTTTGTCTATATTGATAAATCTTTGTACAAGCTTCTCTCCCATGTAGATATCCAGCACTCCGTTGGTACCCGTCCAGTTCTGAATACTTCTGCTGACCTTGTTTTGTGTTTCTTTCGTACACCCGCTTACAAGCAGCAAAACAGCGGCACTGTAGAACAAAATTTTTTTCATCATACGCCTTTTTTTATTTGTATGACAATTATATCAAGAAAAGCTGTTAAAAAAAATTGTTTTCATTTTTATTACAAAATTAATTGATTCTGATATAATGTAACAGTTATTATTTTTTCTTGGAGTTTTTATGAGCAAAATGTTGGATATCTCAGTCTTATATGTAGAAGATGAGGAAACTATTCGAAATTCTGTTACCCGTTCGCTTGCATTAATGGTAAAAGACGTGCATGTAGCAGAAAACGGAGAAGAAGCCCTTTTAAGCATAAAAGATTTTCCCATTGACCTTATCATTACGGATATACGTATGCCCAAGCTTGACGGACTGAGCTTGATCGAAAAGCTGCGTAACGACGGATTGGATGTTCCGGTCATCATTACTTCTGCATTTAATGAGATAGAATATTTGAACAAAGCCATCGATCTTAACGTCGATAAATTTATAAACAAACCTATACGCTTGAACACGCTCATGGATGCCATTACGAAAATTGCGCAGAACATTGAAAATAAAAAACAGTTAAAAGAGAGAATGGAACAGCTTTCACGCTATAGAAAAGTCATTGAAGATACCAACTTTATCATATATGTGTCACCGGATAAAGAGCTTATAGGAATAAACGAAGAGTTTACGAGATTTATAAAAGATCTTGATATAGACCCCAAAAGCATAAAATCGATAGACGATATTTTTCAAAAAGAAGATACAAAACAACTTATGCAAAAGGTTTTGGATTATCAGATTTTCAGTTCTCAAATAACACTTAATTTCGAAGATAAAAGATTTTCCGTCCTGCTTACCGCTTTTGCTTCAGTTTTTCATGGTGAGAATATAAAAGAGATCACATTCCTTTTTAAAGATCTCACTTCGGTTTTAAAAGACAAAGACGAGCTTATCCAGAGATTATATACCGATGATCTTACAGGCCTGCCGAACCGTCAAAAACTTTTTAGCGATCTTTTAGAATCCGAACATCAGTATGATATGATGATCATCGATGTCGACGGCTTTTCAAAAATAAACCATCTTTACGGTTTTAAAAGCGGTGACAGCATCCTAAAACAGATAACAAAAGTCTTAAAAAGCTACTGGCCCGATACAAGACCGCATACGCTTTATAGAGCCGATATGGACCATTTTGTGATCTTAAGCGAAAAGATGGACCCTGTCGACATTGGTGCATCAAGGGAACTGGCTCAAAAGATAATAAAATATCTTGAGGAACAGACCTTCACGATCTTAAACGAAACAGAGATAGACGTCAATTTTACTATCGGCGCATGCTGCGACTCAAACGATGACCTGTACGCCGAAGCATCACTTGCTTTGGAGATGGCAAAAAGCATGCACAGCAACTTTAAATGTTTTAACGACTTTGAAGATATAAAACCTTTGGCAGAAAAAAACCTGCAGATGCAGATCAAGATCAAAAGAGCGCTCAAAGAGGGCAAGATCCTGAACTACTACCAACCCATCGTGGATGCCGAAGGTAAATTGGTCAAATACGAAGCACTGGTAAGAATGGAAGATCCGGATACAGGAAAGATTCTGACGCCTTACCATTTCTTAGATATCGCGCGCGAGTCTAAGAACTATACTCTGTTAACAAAACAGGTTATAAACAACGCTTTTTCGGATTTTAAAACATCAAAGATCCCTTTTAGCATCAACCTCTCTTTTGTCGACATAGTCAACCCTGAGATAGTCTTGATGCTCGAACAGATGATAAAACAGCATCAGGGACCGCCTTTGACGATCGAGCTGTTGGAGAACGAAGGTTTTATAAACATATCCGAAACCATAAAATTCTGTAAGAACATGAAAAGTTTCGGCGCAAAAATAGCGATAGACGATTTTGGAAGCGGATACTCTAACTTTATCTATTTCTTCGATATGCCTATCGATATCTTAAAGATAGACGGCGCTCTTATAAAAAGGGTCCATGACTACCGCGGATATCTGGCATTAGAGACCATCGTCGGTTTTGCCCGTAATCTTGGAATAAAGATCGTCGCCGAATTCGTAGAAGACAAAGAAACGTTCGAAAAACTGCAAGAACTTAAGATAGAGATGTACCAGGGTTACTATTTTTCAGAGCCAAAAGCATTTGACGAGCTGTAGATGAATTTGATAAAGCGGATATCGTCTCATTTTATCATCAAACTGCTGGTAATCATCGTTCCGCCCATGATCATCATCTTGTATCTCACGAGCGAAAAGCTTGCGAACAGTTATCTAAACTATAAAGCGCTCAGCGACGTTAAAAAATCGATCATAGTCTCGACACAAATCGGAAATCTGATCCATGAGATCCAGATAGAAAGAGGAATGTCCGCCGATTATATCGGTTCTAACGGAGTGAAATTTTCAGACGAACTTCCAAAACAATACAAACGCGTAGATATCCGCTTTGCCGCTTTAAAGACATTATTGAAATGCCCGGATTACTGTGCGTTCACTAAAAACATAGACGAGATAAACTCTATCTTTGACACTATTACGGCTATACGTAAAAAGGTGAAAGATCTTGATATCTCCGTCGAGTCCGAGATAGACTTTTATACAAAGATAATCTCGCTGTACCTCAACGATATCTCTCTTTTTTCCAAACGTTCAAAAGACGGATGGCTCACCCGAGAACTGCTCTCTTATGAAAATATCCTATATGCCGAAGAGAGAATGGGGATCGAACGCGCTATCGGCGTCAGTACTTTTGCAAACAAAAAATTCTTTCCGGGAATGCGCGAAAAAATGACGATGGTAGTAGCCGAACATAAAATATTTTTAAAACTTTTTCTCTCAAACAGTAGTGATGAATCGATCACGTATTATTACAAAATAATGAACGCACAATCTTTTGACGAAATAGAACGAATGGAAAAACTTCTGCTTAACAGTAAAGATTCGGACCATTTCGATGTAAATGACACCTATTGGTTCAATCTTATCTCTAAAAAGGTCAACGCTTTAAAAGATGTCCATGAATATCTCGCCCAAAACATCATCAAATATATAAAAACCCGCGAATATCAGATGTACAACAATATGATAGAAACTTTCATTTTGAACATTCTTATGATACTCACGGGAATGCTGGTCACGCCTTACGTCGCCAAAAAACTTTATACCGAGAACAAGGATCAGCAAAAAGTTCTCTTTCAGCAATCCAAAATGGCGGCAATGGGAGAGATGATAGGCGCCATAGCGCATCAATGGCGCCAGCCCTTAAATGCCGTAGGTGTCTTGGCTCAGGAGATAGAGTTCAAATATGAAAACGACATCCTCGAAAAAGAGGAACTAAGAACATTAAACGCGCAGCTGCTGAAATATTTGGACTATATGTCAAAGACCATAAATGATTTTCGTAATTTCTTCAAACCCGACAAGGAAAAAACGATTTTCAATATAGAAAACGCGATCAAAGATTCTTTAAACATCGTCGGCAAACAGCTCGAAGCGCATGGGATAGATATAACGATAAAAGCGATATGCGGATATATAGATAAAAACACGGCCTGTCTGTGTGAAGTCAAAGGATATGAAAGCGAGTTCAAACAGGTCATCATCAATCTTATAAACAACGCCCGTGAAGCGATACAGGAAAACGTAAAAAAATCGCCTTCTGCAAAAAAAGAGATCTCGATCATCATCGAAAGAACCGAATCGGATCTGATCATACATGTAAAAGATACGGGAGGAGGGATAAAGGAGAGCATGCTCGATACGATCTTTGATATCTACATCTCCAGTAAACAAGAACAGCAGGGTACAGGGCTTGGTCTGTATATGTCAAAACTTATAATCGAAAGAAACATGCTCGGAACGATAACGGCAAAAAATATAAAAGACGGGGCAGAATTCGAGATATTTCTTACCCCTGCGCCTAAGGTTTCGTAACATACCCGTTATTGCAGAAGTTCCTTCAACGCTCTGTCTATATCGGGATGAATAAATTGATAACCTGCATCCTGCAAAGCTTTTGGGTATACCTCTTTAGAACCCGTTACTACACCGGCGGCTTCGCCGTATATGATCTTTAGAACAAACTCAGGAAGAGGAAAAATCGTCGGTCGGTGAAGTGCTTTTCCGAGAGCTTTCGTAAACACCCTGTTTGTAACGGGATTTGGTGTAGTGGCATTATATATGCCCGTCAGATTATTTTCGATGACAAATTTATATATGTGTACCAAATCGACGATGCTGATCCAGCTCATCATGGCTTTTCCGTCACCTATGATCCCGCCGACACCCAGCCTAAAAGGGGTCAGCATCTGTTTTAGGGCTCCTCCCTCTTTTCCCAAAACGATGCCAAACCTTAGGATCGCCGTAGGCTTGCTGCATGAAAGTGCGACATTCTCCCACCTGCTTGCAAGAGAACCTAAAAAATCATCTGCTATCTCTTTTGTCGTTTCATCACAAGGGACATTATCCGGATAGATACCGACTGCCGAAGTAGATATAAGATGCTTGACCTCGCTTTCGTTTATGGCTGCAACTAAGGTCTTTGTCGTGTCAACTCTGCTGCTAATGAGAATCTTTTTATACTCCTTGTTCCATCTTTTTATGATAGGCGCACCAGCAAGGTTTATAACGACATCTACCCCCTCAAGCTTTTCAAGGATCAGCTCTTTTGAATCATTTCTGTGGACATAGACCACATCTTTGTATTGCTGCTGTATAGCAGTTCCGACAAATCCGCTTGCTCCCGTTATCGCTATCTTCATCTTCATACCTTTTTATTTTTTAAGGTTTCATTCTCATTCATTGTATATCAAAATTCTATAAATATAATTTAACCCGCCTATGTACTTTTCTTTTTAAAAATCTATACCGCCGTACATTACGATAAAGGCGCAAATAAAGACTCAAGCTCCTTTGGGTAAGGGTTTAAAAACACCTGATCCAAAAGATATCCGATCTTGTATTTTTGGGCATAAAGACGAATCGTAGCCAGCGGCGTACCAAGAGGGATCATCTTGTTTGCATAATCTTTTATCTGTGTATGCAGTACCGCTTTTTCATCTGAAGCAAGCTCGTTTTTAAAAAATCCTGCCATATGCTCCAATACATTTTGATTACATTTTACGGAGCTTTTTTTTGAGAGAGCCGTCTTAAAAAGCAGCTCATAGTTTTTAAACAGTTCTTCAAATTTCAAGCCGTCATGATCTGCCACGACATTGCCCAGCTCTCTGTAAAGCTTCTCGTCCTTTGCCTGAAGAAGAAACTTATACTTTGTATGAAATTCTGCAAGTTCCTTCATCTGCGAGGATGATCTTTTAAATTTTTCAAAGGCATCGTAGCTAAAAAGGTGTATCAGAAAATTTTCTCTCATTTTCGGATCACACAGACGCCCCTCCTCTTCCATCGGCAATAACGGATATTCATCTCTGCATGCTTTTGCGAAAAGCCCGTAACTTTTCCTGCTTTGCAAACCGTTTTTTTCATAAGTCGCTGTAGTACCCAACCCGCAGCTCGGCGACCTTGATTTAAAAATGATGCCTGAAAGGTCTAAAGGTTTAAGGAGTTTCATCTCTGCTTCAACGCCTTTTTCAAGCTCTTTTGTTACATCTGTAAGGTCATGATTTCTAAGCACTTTCAGCTTATCATCGAAACTTACCAGCCTGACTGAAGGTCTCGGCGTGCCAAAAACAACTGCTTCGGGACAAAAAGGCGTGAGCTCGGCATATTTTCCAAGCGCATCAACAATGAAACTATCACGCTTGTCACCTCCATCATAACGGACCTTTTCTCCAAGCAGACAGCCTGATACGGCAATATTCAAAAAAACTCCTCAGATCTTGATTTTTTTCAGGCGAAGCGCGTTGACGATAACCGATACGGAGCTAAAGCTCATCGCCGTCGCCGCAATGACGGGTGATAAAAGCACTCCAAAATACGGATAAAGTATACCCGCGGCAATAGGGATGCCCGCGCTGTTATAAACAAACGCAAAAAAGAGGTTTTCTCTTATGTTTTTCATCGTCGCACGGCTGAGCTTTCTCACTTTGACGATCCCCAGCAGGTCTCCTTTTATCAGTGTGATCCCTGCACTTTGTATGGCAACGTCGGTTCCAGTTCCCATAGCTATGCCCACATCTGCCTGTGCTAGAGCGGGTGCATCGTTGATACCGTCACCCGCCATAGCTACAATCTCGCCTTTGCTTTGCAGCTGTTTGATCACCGCCGCTTTACCTTCTGGCATAATATTGGCATGGACTTCATCGATTTCAAGTCTGCGTGCCACGGCATTTGCCGTACGCTCGTTATCACCGCTTAACATAACGATACGTATCCCTTCTGCTTTGAGCATTTTAACGGCTTTTGCAGATGTCTCTTTGACGGGATCTTCTATACAGAACATACCGCTGAGCTTGGAATCTATCGCCATAAATATGACGCTTTTTGCATCTTTACGCAGATCATCGGCCCTCTCGCGAAGCTCTTTTGTAGAGATGTCCAGACTTTCGAGATAACTATCGCTTCCAAGTACGATCTTTTTATTCTCGATTTCGCCTCTTATCCCTTTACCCGTCAGAGAATCAAATCCCACCACTTCCGCAAGAGAGACATCTTGTTCTTTTGCATATTCGATCACGGCTTCGGCTAAAGGGTGCTCGCTTGCTTTTTCTAAACTTGCACCGTATCTTAAGACCTCTTGTGCATCAAACCCTTCTGCTGTTATCATCTGCGTTACTTTAGGTTTTCCCTGCGTCAGGGTTCCTGTCTTGTCAACGACCAGAGCGGTCGCTTTTTCCATAGTTTCGAGCGTCTGCGCATCTTTTATCAATATCCCCAAAAGTGCCGCTCGTCCCGTGCCTACCATTATGGAGATCGGAGTCGCAAGACCCAAAGCGCACGGACAGGCGATGATAAGTACCGAAACTGCGGCAACGATCCCGTAAGCAAGGCGCGGTTCAGGCCCCCATATCCACCATCCGATAAATGCCAAAACCGCCGATATGACGACAGCAGGAACAAAATAGCTTGAGACCGTATCGGCAAGCTGCTGTATCGGAGCACGCGAACGCTGTGCGACAGCTACCATTTGTACGATCTGAGACAGCATCGTATCGCTTCCGATCTTTTGCGCCTGCATCACCAAAGTTCCGTTTTTATTCAGCGTGGCACCTATCAATCTCTCACCTGGCGATTTTTGGATCCATACAGGTTCTCCTGTTATCATGGATTCGTCGACATTACTGCTTCCCTCCACGACAACACCGTCTACAGGTATCTTTTCTCCCGGTTTGATCCTGAGTCTGTCTCCCACCATGACGGCATCAAGGTTTATATCTTCGTCATTTCCATGTGCATCGATGCGGTGAGCCTGTTTTGGAGAGAGGTTCAAAAGCGTTGTTATCGCACTGTTGGTTTTGCTGCGTGCGTTTAGTTCCAGCACCTGCCCCAAAAGCACCAAGACAGTTATAACGGCGGCCGCTTCAAAGTAAACATGTACCAATCCCTCTTGCGTTTGCATAAGATGCGGAAAGATCTCTGGAAACAGAAGTGCCGTAACACTGTATATCCACGCCGTTGCAACGCCAATGGAGATAAGCGTGAACATATTGAGATTCCATGTCCTGATCGACTGCCAGCCTCGGACAAAAAAAGGCCATCCTCCCCAGAGTACTACGGGCATGGAGAAAATAAACTCAAACCATTGAACACTTTTCATAGAGATCGCCTCAGGCAACAAATCCGGCACCAGATCCGCCGTCATAGCGATGATAAAGACAGGCAGAGCAAAAACCAAACCGATCCAAAAACGGCGCTTCATATACTCCAGTTCAACATTCTCTTCATCTGTTTGCACCGTTACCGGTTCAAGCGCCATGCCGCACTTCGGGCATGTTCCCGGTTTGTCGCTGATGATCTCGGGATGCATAGGACAGGTATACTTTGTTGTGTGCGGCGGAGCAGTTTGAACCTCTTTTTCTAAAGCCATACCGCACTTCGGACAGGTTCCGGGATGATCCTGATGTATCTCCGGATGCATCGGACAGGTGTAAAAGGTTTTTTTGATCTCGCAGCTGCCGTCTTGACAGCTTGCAGGTTCTATTAAATTCATCACTTACCTCCATCTTTAAATGTCGTCAGCCGATTTAAAACCTTGTTCTAAAAATCCCAGTCATCCAAAACAGGTTTTTTCTCTTTTTTACTCTCCCGGCTTTTTTCTTCTATGATATTTATTTCAGGTTCATCGTCCTCGCTTGCAAATACCTGCGGACTTTTCAACATCTCTTCATACTCAAGCTGCAGACCTTTTGAGGTCATTATAAACCCGTTGACCTTTATCTTTCCATCATGGATGAGTTTATGATGCTCCTTACAAAGCGGTATAAGGTTATGCTTGTGGTCTTGATGGAAATGCCCGATGAATCCTGCTTTGTCCGAGAGTGACTGCTGCGAGATATGATGCACGTCTTCTGCCATTGCCCCGCAGATAACGCACTTTGTAACATACAGCTCTTTGTTGTACTTGCTTGTCTTTTTCTTGACAAGCAGCTCAAGTTCGTCAAAATCATTCGCAAGACGTTTGCGTATCGTATTTGCGGTATCTAAAAATTCTCCGTCCATATGCAGTGATTTTGCAAACTCCAACCCGTATATACTGCTTCCGCTGCCTGCTTGAAGAACACGGTTGAAGACGAGGATATCTTTCTCCTCGTCATACTCTACGCTCAGATGCAGGTCTACCACGTTCTTAAGCCTGCGAATCTCTGCCATCGTAGAGAGCTGATGCAGGTGTGTCGCAAACAAAAAGATACTTCTTAATTTTGCCAGTTTTATGATGGCGCTTGCAACTATGGCGACGCCTGAGAGCGTTTCTGTTCCGTGAGATATTTCATCTCCCAAAACCAAGGATTTCACGCTTGCTCGGTTAAATATATTTTTGAGCTCGACCATCTCTACGGCAAATGTGGAAAGCCCTTTAGCCAGATTGTCGCGTGAGACGATGCGGGTAAAGATAGACTCAAAAAGTGAGAACTTCATTGCCGAAGCACTCACGAAAAATCCGCTTTGAGCCATCAAAACGGCGATACCGATACTCTTCATCAACGATGATTTTCCGCTTGAATTGATGCCGTACAGAAGTACGCCGTTAATATCATGCCCGTCATGAACATGCACATCGAGCATCACCGTTTTTGGATATGGTACATCCATGTATTCGCGGCTGCCCATGACAATGTCGTTTGGTATATAGATGCCGCGGCGCTGCTGCAGCTCGATGAGCGGATGGCGAAGCTGCATGATCTGCATAAAATTTTCATCTTCCTTGACATCCACGAGCATCGGCCTTGAGTGGTTATACATCTGCGCGACTTTTGAGGAGCTCACCGCCACGTCCAGATCTGCGACATACTGGATAATACGATCAAACAGCAGTGCATAACGGCGCTCATAAACAGCTTGCAATTGAGTATATCTCTCTTTGACGAGAGCGACTATTTTGCTCTTGTTTCGCATGATTTTATCGGAAAGTTCGTCCAAGAACGGGGAGGTTACTTTGACGTTGTTCGTCAGTTTTTTAACGCTGAACTCGCTAAAACTCACCCGCAACCCTTCAATGTCGATGATCTGGCTTTTAAAGACACTCTCGATCAGCGAATATCTGTTTTTACTCAGCGTGATGTAATACCCCTCTTTTTCAAGAACGCCAAGAGCCACGTTCGCACCCGAGCCGTTTGAGGTAACGCCGTTTATGAGCTCCTGAATATGTTCCATGATGATACTAAACATCTGAAGCATTTTTGCGTTTTCATCCACCAGCGTGTCCACGGCAGAATCGATACCCCGCATCAAAAAGTTTTCATCAATGGTCGCTATGGTAAAGCGTCTTGAGACGTCAAGATCGATGCTTTTGGAGATATCTCTTAAAAACTCGTCTACTTCCTGTTCGCTAAACGTCGTCTTTTGAATCTTGTGTTTTTTAATGTAGTTCATCAGCTCTTTGATGTTTATCATCGACTCATAGATATGATTCATCTCAAAAGGATGCAAGCGTCCCAGATCTAAACGGCGGGAAAGGCGCTCCATATCATATATTCCGCGCATGATCTCTTCAAGATAACGCGTGTGGGAGTTTACCCTCTCGATCAGATTATAACGGCGCGTTAGTTCTTCTTTGTCCATTATGGGATTTAAAAGTCTCTCTTTTAAAAGACGGCGCCCTATTGCCGTAGCGCTTTTGTCAAGCATCTTTAAAAGCGTCATCTCGTTTCGATCTTTTGAGATGATGGAAAGCTGTTCTAACGCATTGTTTCCAAGGTACATATAACGCCTGTTGTCGATGATATTTGGGCGGTCGAGTTTTTGGATGATATGAACATCATGCTCGATGACAAAATGTATGAGTATCGCCAGCGCCTGAGATATCATAGGGGAGCGTTCAAGATCAAGATGTTCTATGGGAGAGAGAAGCGACTGGATCTGATAAACCTTTTCAAACAGTTCGTTTTGATAATCGATACGGGGAATATCATGGTTTACGGTATAGTGATAATGCTCCGGGATCTCAAGATAGTTTAAAACAGAACGCTGATCGTCCACGCCGTCTAAAAACGTGAGCACAACTTCGCTTGTTTTGTAAATATTTAAAAGATTAAAAACCTCGTCAAGCGCATAAGATGGGTCTTCACTGCTCCCATGCGTTTCGTATAACCAGGTCTTGCCCGTCGTTATATCGATGGCGCCGTACCCTACCGTGTAGATATCTCTGTGCTTGTCGATCAAAAGCGAGACTATATAATTGTCGTCGTTATCTATCGTGTAGTCAAAATTCGTACCCGGAGAGATGATCTGCGAGATATATCTGCTTATCTTCGGAGGTTTTCCGCGCTGTTTGACGACGACCACCGTATACTTCTGCTCTTGGATAAGACGGTTTAGATACCTCTCAAAGGAGACTGCAGGTACTCCTGCCAAAAGAGGGTTTTTTGCAGAGTTTTCTATTATCGATTTGTTCTTTTTCGTCAGTTGAATATTTAAAAGTTCTGCAATCTCTTTGGCTTTTCCTATCTGTTCGTCATCATTATTGATTTCATAGACTTCGAAAAAAGTACCGATCTCCATAAAAACTACCGTATCGTTTCCATATTTCTCTTCGAAATGGTTTTGAAGATCGAAATATATCTCCGTCAGAAGTCTGTTTTTCTGGTCTAAAAGTCTATCTATATCTGATGATAACATTGAAAAGCGCCTTTTTTCGTATACACATTTTATGCAATTATAACGCAACTGTTATGATATAAATATTGCATAAGGCATTAAAAGATATACTGTTGGAAATAATTTATTAAAAAGGTAAATTAATGAAAAGGCCTAAGCCTGTTGACAAAAATACGCATTCAGTCAGCCCCACGGTAATTTGCGCCATTCCGATATGCAAAAACACGATGATACTCTCGATATCATCGGCTGCACAGCTTCAAGGAATATCCTAAAAAACATGCTAGAGAAGATATCCTCGCAATACAAAGAGTTAAGAGAAATAGATCAAAATTTTAAACAAATAAAAGAGGAAATTCGATGAAGAGACCATTGCTGTTATCTGCCTTATTATCAAGTATGATTTTTGCTCAAGACTTGAAAACAACGCTTCAAGAGGTTATACAGACCAATCCCGATATCATAGAACGGGCAAAAAACTACAATGTCACAAAAGAGGACATTACCGTTGTTAAATCCGGGTATTACCCCAAACTCAATCTTTCACTGGGTATAGGTAAGGAAAAAAACGACCAATACGACAGACCGGGACTTGCCGATGCAAATACGAATTTCTCCGTTTATGAAAACTCCATTTCACTGACCCAGAACATTTTCGACGGTTTTTCTACGACATATCAGTTACAAGAGCAAAAAGCCCGAACGATTTCCGCAGCATACAGCTACATCGAAAAAGTAAACTCCGTTTCATTTTCTACGGTCAGTGCATATTTGGAACTTATGAGGAACAAAGAGCTTTTACAAACATCAAAAGAGAATGTAAAAATAACCGACGAGATATTTAAAAAAGTACAAAAACTCTACGATTCCGGTCTGACCACGTTATCCGAGGTCAACAAGATTCAATCCTCTCTTTCTTTGGCAAAAGCCAACTATGTCGTTCAAAAGAACAGCCTTATGGACGCCAAATTCGTCCTGCAGAGATTTTTAGGAAGGTATCTTGACCCGGACAAAATGCAAAAGCCGGAACTTGACGTCGCACTGCCAGCTTCAATGGAAGACGCTGCACAAAAAGCGATACAAAACAACCCTTCGATTCTCGTCGCAAAATACAATATAAAACTGGCACAGGCGACTTACAAAGAGAAAAAAGCACCTTACTATCCCTCAGTCGATCTTGAAGTCTCACAATCGATGAACAAAAACCTAAGCGGTATAGAAGGTCATAACGATACATTCAGGGCGATGGCGTACGTAACATACAATTTTTTCAACGGTTTTGCAGATCAGGCGAATCTGCAAAAAAGTATCAGCCAGATACATCAAGAGGTTCAAAATAAAAGCTCCCTGCGCAGACAAGTCATTCAAAACCTCAATCAGGCATGGACCTCCTATAAAAATCTAAAAGAGCAGCTGGAAGATTTAAAAGAGTACAAAACATACAGTTTAAAGACGCTGACTCTATACTCAAAAGAGTATGATCTTGGAAGACGCTCTTTGCTCGATCTTCTCTCCGCCCAAAATGATTTTATAGGTTCAAAATCACAGATCATCAATAATGAGTACAACCTTTTGCTTGCAAAAGCCAGAATCCTTGATGCGATGGGAGGACTTGTAAATGCCGTACTTACGAATAGCGACGTAAACTATTACGGTTCCGTCGGATTACATGGCGCTAAAGCGGAGAATAACGATACCGTCTTGATCTCGTATGACAGAGACAATGATCTTATCGTTGACGACAGCGACCTCTGCGACAACTCCCTTTCAAAAGAGATGAAAGATATCTACGGCTGTTCGTTCAAAGATACCAATATCTCCGTTATCGAAAGATATTCTCCATTTACGTTTGAAGATGATTCCGCAGAGCTCACTAACAGCGGATCAAAAAGGCTCAATGCCCTTGTAAAACAGCTCAGTCCATACGGATTGAAAAAAATAAAACTCACGATCATCGGTAATACCGACAGTGACGACCTGAGTCAAAAAGAGATCTCCAAACTCTCTGAGAAAAGAGCCAAATCGATCGCGGCTCTCTTTGAAAAAGAAGGTGTTTTAAAAGAGAATATACAACTATTGTCCAAAGGAAACGAAGCTCCGCTGGTGAGCGATGAAACATCACAGGGCAAAGAAATGAACAACAGAGTGGATATCATAGTAAAAAAATTGAAATAGCAGGGGAGAAAATACGTGGCAATTGTATCTTATGAAAATCTAAGGATGGACTCTCTTCTTGATTGTCTGGTTTTATTTACAAAACTTTATCATAAACCATACTCCGCAGAAGCCTTAACGGCAGGACTTCCTATAGAGATGGGCAAAGAGACTCCCGAACTGTTTTCCATAAATAACTCTAAAGGGCTTTTTTCCCGTGCCGCCGAAAGAGCCGGACTAAAATCCTCTTTAATAAAAAGACCCCTGCAGCAGATTTCGCCACTTCAACTCCCTATGATCATTCTTTTATCGAATCAGGGCGCATGCATACTCGACAGCTTTAACAAGGAGCGCACAGAAGCCAAGATAATCATGCCTGCCGAAGAAGCGATAGAACAGTGGGTAGACATAGATACGCTTGCCGATGAATATGTCGGTTACGCCTTCATGATAAAAAAAGCCTTCGAATACACGGACGAAACATCAAGAACGCTTCAACTAAAGCAAAAACACTGGTTTTGGAGTACTGTAAAACTCTCTTTTGGCATATATAAAGATGTGATCCTCGCTTCTTTGCTCATAAATCTTTTTGTCCTTGCAAGCCCTCTTTTTACCATGAACGTCTACGACAGGGTCGTGCCAAATAATGCTATGGAGACCCTTTGGGTTTTTGCCATAGGTGTCACCATCGCCTACAGTCTTGATACGTTCTTAAAGTTCACTCGTACCTACCTGCTTGAAATGGCCGCCAAAAAAAGCGACATTATCATGTCTTCTATCGTCTTTGAAAAGGTCATGAATCTTAAAATGGCGTTTCATCCCACTTCTGTAGGTTCTTTTGCCAGTAACATAAAAGATTTCGACGCTATAAGAAACTTCTTGACAAACGCAACGATGGCAGCCGTCATAGATCTTCCCTTCACCATTATTTTTCTTGCCGTTATCAGCTATATCGGCGGAACGATAGTGTTTATACCTATAATTACCATGGGTATCATTTTAAGTTATGCATTTTTTATTAAAAAACCTCTGCGCAAAAGTATCGAAAGCACGCATGAAGCAAGTGCGAAAAAAAGTGCGATCTTGATAGAAACCCTGAACAACATAGAGACGTTAAAAACTTTAGGAACGTTAAACTTAGCGCAATGGCAATGGGAGGAAGCAACGGGAGAGATAGCGTCGCGCGGATTAAAATCCAGACTGCTCTCGGCCTCCATCCCCACCATAACACAATTTCTCATCCAGCTCAATACGGTAATGGTCGTAGTTTACGGAGCTTATCTCATAAAAGATTTTGAACTCTCGATGGGTGGGCTCATAGCGGTCGTGATCCTAACAGGCAGAACTCTTGCACCTATGGGACAGGTCGCAGGGCTGATGACAAACTATGAAAACACTAAAACATCGTACAATACGATAAACGAGATTATCTCACAACCAAGCGAAAGACCCGCGGGCAAAAAATTTGTCGAAAAACCTGACTTTAAAGGGACCATCGAGTTTAAAGAGGTGACATTCAAATATCCGGGTTCGGATGTCGAAGTACTGAAAAACGTATCTTTTCAGATCAATCCCGGCGAAAAGGTGGCTTTTATCGGCAGGATAGGCTCTGGAAAAAGCACCATCTTAAAGCTTATCCTCGGACTCTACGAGCCAGACAGCGGACAAGTGCTTATAGACGGCATCGATATCAAGCAGATAGACCCTGCCGATCTGCGAAAAAACATAGGATACGTATCACAGGACATTATGCTCTTTCGGGGAACGCTAAAAGAAAACATTACATACAGGGCAACACATGCAAACGATGCGGCTATGATCCGAGCCGCGCGAATCAGCACAACGGCAGAGTTTGTGAAAAAACATCCTAAAGGTTACGAGATGCCGGTAGGCGAACGAGGTGCAGGACTTTCGGGAGGTCAGAGACAAAGCATAGGCGTAGCGCGCGCATTTTTGCTTGATTCGCCGATAATGCTCTTGGACGAACCTACAAATGCAATGGATCAGATAACAGAAGCCAAACTGCTAAACAATCTGCAAGAGACATTACAAGAAAAAACATCTATGTTTGTAACACAAAAAATGGCTCTTTTAAAGATCGTAGACAGAGTAATCGTCCTAAATGACGGAAAGATCATTGTCGACGCACCGAAAGAGGAAGCATTAAAACAGTTGCAGGGAGGCAGTTCCAATGGCTAATAACGAGTTTAACGAAAGAGACTATGAGTTTATGCAGAGCCTCAGTGCCGCCATTTTGGAAAAAACTCCTTCAAGAATAAGCAGAGTTTTAAAGATATGGCTGCTGACTATCGCCATAGCGATTATCTGGGCTTCATTTGCATCGATAGACGAAATAACCAGAGGAAGCGGCAAAGTCATTCCCTACGGACAAAATCAAAAAATACAAAATCTTGAAGGAGGTATAGTCGAATCAATAATGGTGCATGAGGGAGATGAGGTCAAAAAAGACCAGATTATCTTGAAGATAAACAACTCAAAATCCACTTCGACCGCTACATCCAACGTCATTAAACTCACGGCGTTAAAAGCAAAAAAACTGCGTTTGCAGGCAGAGGCGAATCTTTTACCTTTTCACATGCCTCAGACCGACGATGAAACTTTCAAGACTCAACTGACATTGGAAAACAAGCTGTACACCTCGGATATGGAGGAGTATAAAGCAAAAGACGATTCTCTTGTCGATCAGATCGAACAAAAAAAACAGGAGTATAGAGAAGCTCTTGACAGCATCGACAATATCACAAGATCCCTCCGTTATGTGCAAGAAGAGATCGAAATGACCGCTCCTATGGTAAGAGAAGGGGTCAAATCAAAAGTGGATTTTTTGAAACTAAAACGCGAAGGCAACGACATTACACAAAAACTCGATGCCGCCAAATCGTCTCTTCCGAGGCTTAAATCGGCTATCAGCGAATATAGGAACAAAAGAATAGAAGCAAAACAAAAATTTGTCAACGACAAAAGAGAAGAGCTGAACAAAGCAACTTCCGATCTGGAAGGTTTAAGCGCCGAGCAGGTCGCATTTACGGATCAAGTCAACAGAACGCTTGTGAGATCTCCCGTGAACGGGATCGTTCAAAAACTTTTTATAAATACCGTCGGAGGGGTTATAAAACCGGGGGATGATCTGGTTGAAATAGTTCCGACAAGCGAGAAGCTTTATCTAGAGGTCAAGATAAAACCGACAGACATAGCATTCATACATCCGGGTGCAGAAGCACAAGTGAAATTCACGGCTTATGACTACGCCATCTACGGAGGGCTTGTCGGAAAAGTGGTCAATATCAGCCCCGACAGTATTACAGATGAAAAAGACAATACCTATTATCTTATAAAAATAGAAACCGCCAAAAATTATTTAGGAACAAAAGAGCATCCTCTCAAGATCATCCCCGGAATGGTGGTCAACGTCAATATTGTAACCGGCAAAAAAACGGTGATGGAATATATTTTGAAACCTATCCTTAAATCGAAGCAGTATGTCTTTACGGAGCGATAAAATGCAAACGATCCTATTTTTCAGTTACGACTATACTATGCTGCAAGAACTTGAAAAAAAAGAGGATCGCCACCCTTTTGAAAGTTTTGATAATGAAGCCGGGCTTATTGCATATATCAAAGAGAACCCCGACTCGATCGTAGTAGCCGATTACGACAGTGTTTCACATGAGGTCAACGATTGGATATCTTCTGACAAAGCTCCAAAAAATCTGATCATCCTTGAAAAAGTACCCACTCTCGCTACAGGGAGATTTTTAATCTCTCACGGCATAAACGGATATGGAAACTCGCGAATGCAAAAGGTACATTATACACAGATGATCGAAACCGTAAGCAGTTCGCAAATATGGACATATCCAGAACTCACAGCAGCTCTTGTAACGTTAAATTCAAACATGATCAATGCCGATGCAAAACCGCTTATACAAAGACTTTCCGATAAAGAAAAGGAAGTCACTTTTTATATATTAAACGGATTTACCAATGCGGCTATCGCTAATAAAATGGATATCTCGACAAGAACAGTCAAAGCGCACGTGAGTTCTATATTTCAAAAGCTGCATGTCAACGACAGAGTTTCATTAGTTCTTTTATTGAAATAAACATATAGAGCACATTAACTGTGATCTACATGTATTTGCGTGTTGATCTCGACGGTTACACTATGTCCGTCATCCGTTGTTCCCGTGTATTGGTGATACGTAGCATCTGTTGCCGTATCTGTTACGATATTATCTCCTAAATGCCATGTCGTATCCGCTTTTCCGTCACCGTTTGAATCATTATTGAGCGTTACAGTGTCATGAGTATCGCCGTCGATCGTTAAAGTATTGTTATTGTCAGTAATATCAAGTACGTCACCGAGCGAGACAGATACGTTTTGAGCACCGTTTCCTAGATCCAAAGATTCTATATTATGAACATTATGAACTATATTTCCAAGATCGAGGTGCATATCTCCGTCGTACATCAATATATCGAACCCGCCGACCGTACTTTGCATCGTAGCTTCATGACCGGTACTGCTTTCAGTCGAAGTAACGGACGCAGTAATTGCATCAAGATGAGTTGTGTCAATTTGACTATTGCTTATTAGAGTAGCATTGACATTCCCTCCTTCATCGACGCTAAGAGTGTAACTCCCGTCACTATTTGCATTTAAAGTATTGCCGTCACTATCTGTTAAAGTAGTGCCGTCTGGAAGATTGTCAATAGTTATATTGCTTAATGTTTCACTGCCATCTGTATCCGTAAGTCCTGCATTTAACGTTACATCATATTGATACTGTGTGGATGTTTGATCCCCTTCAAAGACAATATTTTCAATATTCGATATGGTTGACGGATCACCTTGTATAGTACCATTATCGTCCACTTTATAAATAGAAAATTCGCTATTATCCGAATTACCTGTTCCATTTTTATTTAACGTATTGTAATCATTAAATGAAATCTCGTTATGATTACTGTCAAAAATCTTATAGTCACTTGAAGTTCCTGTAAAATACAATGTATCCGTTCCGCTACCACCATCTATTTTTACATTATTATAGTTACTATTACTATTTAACTGTATCTTATCGTCACCACTTCCTAGATCAATTGAACCGGTATAGCTAGTCGTATCACTATTAGAATCTCCACGATGACTGTGTGAGTCTCCATGATAACTATCTGAATCATCATCTGAGCTACTAGTTGTTACTCCTTGGAAATTACCGTCTATTTGTACGATATCATTGCCTTGCCCCATATTTATTACGCTACCGTCAGCATTCCCGCCAATGATCAAGCTATCGTCACCACTTCCAAGATCGATAGTTTTATCGTTTGCACTATATTTTATATTAATATTATCATCACCGCTGCTTGTAGAGATAGAAGAAGCATTCATATTATCGATATCCAAAGAGATATCTGTACTTCCGTGCGATGTATAATCACTATCTAAATTCGTGCCCCCTGTTTCATGAACTTCTATATCATTAAATATATTACCTAAACTATTTTCTACTACCTGTTCTGCTCCTATATCAATACTCAATGTCGGTACTTCAGCCGTTACATCATTTGCCGTAAATACTCCGCTGTTAACATCATATTTTCCATCGGCAAAATCTATTGTCTCGATATTTCTCAGCTCGTTGACATCACCTATACCGTTACCGTCGCTGTCCGTTGAAACTTTTTCGGTTATTATCGTATTGCCGTTTGCATCTGTCGTGATCGTATAATCAGCTACATTACCGTTGAAAACAGCAGTATCATTACCATTTCCGCCATCGATGACAAGATGGTCATTCGCATCATTGTCATTTATATGTATAGTATCATTTCCTCTTCCCATCATCGCATAATCATCAGTCACTTCCGTCTCGGCATTTGACCATGTACCATGCCAGTAATGAGTAGTATTCGTTTCATCCGTCTGATTTCCTGCCGTGTCTGTTTCGGTAACTTTAAAAAACTCATTGTCGTTTATCGGAGTGCCATCAAGATTACTGATATCCGTACTCCATCTACCGTCTGTTCCGACTGTTGCCGTAGCAACAGGATTATTGTCTTCATCATATAATGTGATCGTATTTCCTGCTTCAGCACCCGTACCGCTCATAGTTATAGAAGTAAAATCACCATTATTATCGACTATATTCGTAATAGCGAGCTTATCCATTTCTGATGCCACCGTATCAACAGTGATACTTTGCGTAGTCTGTGCGCTGTTTCCGGCTGTGTCTGTTGTCGTGATAGTGAGGTTTTGAGTTCCGTCTGCAAGCTGGCTTGTCGTAACAGAGTATGTACCGTCAGTTCCGACTGTCGCAGTTCCTACTGTCTCACCCGCCGCATTGGTAATAACCACCGTTGCTCCGGCTTCGCCTGTTCCGTTGATTGTCGGTGTGTTGTCGCTTGTAATAGTATCAGTCGCAGATGCACCAGTATCGCTAGCAGCAGCGATATCCGCCGTCGGTGTCGCTATGCCCGTATCAACAGTGATACTTTGCGTAGTCTGTGCGCTGTTTCCGGCTGTGTCTGTTGTCGTGATAGTGAGGTTTTGAGTTCCGTCTGCAAGCTGGCTTGTCGTAACAGAGTATGTACCGTCAGTTCCGACTGTCGCAGTTCCTACTGTCTCACCCGCCGCATTGGTAATAACCACCGTTGCTCCGGCTTCGCCTGTTCCGTTGATTGTCGGTGTGTTGTCGCTTGTAATAGTATCAGTCGCAGATGCACCCGTATCGCTAGCAGCAGCGATATCCGCCGTCGGTGTCGCTATGCCCGTATCAACAGTGATACTTTGCGTAGTCTGTGCGCTGTTTCCGGCTGTGTCTGTTGTCGTGATAGTGAGGTTTTGAGTTCCGTCTGCAAGCTGGCTTGTCGTAACAGAGTATGTACCGTCAGTTCCGACTGTCGCAGTTCCTACTGTCTCACCCGCCGCATTGGTAATAACCACCGTTGCTCCGGCTTCGCCTGTTCCGTTGATTGTCGGTGTGTTGTCGCTTGTAATAGTATCAGTCGCAGATGCACCCGTATCGCTAGCAGCAGCGATATCCGCCGTCGGTGTCGCTATGCCCGTATCAACAGTGATACTTTGCGTAGTCTGTGCGCTGTTTCCGGCTGTGTCTGTTGTCGTGATAGTGAGGTTTTGAGTTCCGTCTGCAAGCTGGCTTGTCGTAACAGAGTATGTACCGTCAGTTCCGACTGTCGCAGTTCCTACTGTCTCACCCGCCGCATTGGTAATAACCACCGTTGCTCCGGCTTCGCCTGTTCCGTTGATTGTCGGTGTGTTGTCGCTTGTAATAGTATCAGTCGCAGATGCACCCGTATCGCTAGCAGCAGCGATATCCGCCGTCGGTGTCGCTATGCCCGTATCAACAGTGATACTTTGCGTAGTCTGTGCGCTGTTTCCGGCTGTGTCTGTTGTCGTGATAGTGAGGTTTTGAGTTCCGTCTGCAAGCTGGCTTGTCGTAACAGAGTATGTACCGTCAGTTCCGACTGTCGCAGTTCCTACTGTCTCACCCGCCGCATTGGTAATAACCACCGTTGCTCCGGCTTCGCCTGTTCCGTTGATTGTCGGTGTGTTGTCGCTTGTAATAGTATCAGTCGCAGATGCACCCGTATCGCTAGCAGCAGCGATATCCGCCGTCGGTGTCGCTATGCCCGTATCAACAGTGATACTTTGCGTAGTCTGTGCGCTGTTTCCGGCTGTGTCTGTTGTCGTGATAGTGAGGTTTTGAGTTCCGTCTGCAAGCTGGCTTGTCGTAACAGAGTATGTACCGTCAGTTCCGACTGTCGCAGTTCCTACTGTCTCACCCGCCGCATTGGTAATAACCACCGTTGCTCCGGCTTCGCCTGTTCCGTTGATTGTCGGTGTGTTGTCGCTTGTAATAGTATCAGTCGCAGATGCACCCGTATCGCTAGCAGCAGCGATATCCGCCGTCGGTGTCGCTATGCCCGTATCAACAGTGATACTTTGCGTAGTCTGTGCGCTGTTTCCGGCTGTGTCTGTTGTCGTGATAGTGAGGTTTTGAGTTCCGTCTGCAAGCTGGCTTGTCGTAACAGAGTATGTACCGTCAGTTCCGACTGTCGCAGTTCCTACTGTCTCACCCGCCGCATTGGTAATAACCACCGTTGCTCCGGCTTCGCCTGTTCCGTTGATTGTCGGTGTGTTGTCGCTTGTAATAGTATCAGTCGCAGATGCACCCGTATCGCTAGCAGCAGCGATATCCGCCGTCGGTGTCGCTATGCCCGTATCAACAGTGATACTTTGCGTAGTCTGTGCGCTGTTTCCGGCTGTGTCTGTTGTCGTGATAGTGAGGTTTTGAGTTCCGTCTGCAAGCTGGCTTGTCGTAACAGAGTATGTACCGTCAGTTCCGACTGTCGCAGTTCCTACTGTCTCACCCGCCGCATTGGTAATAACCACCGTTGCTCCGGCTTCGCCTGTTCCGTTGATTGTCGGTGTGTTGTCGCTTGTAATAGTATCAGTCGCAGATGCACCCGTATCGCTAGCAGCAGCGATATCCGCCGTCGGTGTCGCTATGCCCGTATCAACAGTGATACTTTGCGTAGTCTGTGCGCTGTTTCCGGCTGTGTCTGTTGTCGTGATAGTGAGGTTTTGAGTTCCGTCTGCAAGCTGGCTTGTCGTAACAGAGTATGTACCGTCAGTTCCGACTGTCGCAGTTCCTACTGTCTCACCCGCCGCATTGGTAATAACCACCGTTGCTCCGGCTTCGCCTGTTCCGTTGATTGTCGGTGTGTTGTCGCTTGTAATAGTATCAGTCGCAGATGCACCCGTATCGCTAGCAGCAGCGATATCCGCCGTCGGTGTCGCTATGCCCGTATCAACAGTGATACTTTGCGTAGTCTGTGCGCTGTTTCCGGCTGTGTCTGTTGTCGTGATAGTGAGGTTTTGAGTTCCGTCTGCAAGCTGGCTTGTCGTAACAGAGTATGTACCGTCAGTTCCGACTGTCGCAGTTCCTACTGTCTCACCCGCCGCATTGGTAATAACCACCGTTGCTCCGGCTTCGCCTGTTCCGTTGATTGTCGGTGTGTTGTCGCTTGTAATAGTATCAGTCGCAGATGCACCCGTATCGCTAGCAGCAGCGATATCCGCCGTCGGTGTCGCTATGCCCGTATCAACAGTGATACTTTGCGTAGTCTGTGCGCTGTTTCCGGCTGTGTCTGTTGTCGTGATAGTGAGGTTTTGAGTTCCGTCTGCAAGCTGGCTTGTCGTAACAGAGTATGTACCGTCAGTTCCGACTGTCGCAGTTCCTACTGTCTCACCCGCCGCATTGGTAATAACCACCGTTGCTCCGGCTTCGCCTGTTCCGTTGATTGTCGGTGTGTTGTCGCTTGTAATAGTATCAGTCGCAGATGCACCCGTATCGCTAGCAGCAGCGATATCCGCCGTCGGTGTCGCTATGCCCGTATCAACAGTGATACTTTGCGTAGTCTGTGCGCTGTTTCCGGCTGTGTCTGTTGTCGTGATAGTGAGGTTTTGAGTTCCGTCTGCAAGCTGGCTTGTCGTAACAGAGTATGTACCGTCAGTTCCGACTGTCGCAGTTCCTACTGTCTCACCCGCCGCATTGGTAATAACCACCGTTGCTCCGGCTTCGCCTGTTCCGTTGATTGTCGGTGTGTTGTCGCTTGTAATAGTATCAGTCGCAGATGCACCCGTATCGCTAGCAGCAGCGATATCCGCCGTCGGTGTCGCTATGCCCGTATCAACAGTGATACTTTGCGTAGTCTGTGCGCTGTTTCCGGCTGTGTCTGTTGTCGTGATAGTGAGGTTTTGAGTTCCGTCTGCAAGCTGGCTTGTCGTAACAGAGTATGTACCGTCAGTTCCGACTGTCGCAGTTCCTACTGTCTCACCCGCCGCATTGGTAATAACCACCGTTGCTCCGGCTTCGCCTGTTCCGTTGATTGTCGGTGTGTTGTCGCTTGTAATAGTATCAGTCGCAGATGCACCCGTATCGCTAGCAGCAGCGATATCCGCCGTCGGTGTCGCTATGCCCGTATCAACAGTGATACTTTGCGTAGTCTGTGCGCTGTTTCCGGCTGTGTCTGTTGTCGTGATAGTGAGGTTTTGAGTTCCGTCTGCAAGCTGGCTTGTCGTAACAGAGTATGTACCGTCAGTTCCGACTGTCGCAGTTCCTACTGTCTCACCCGCCGCATTGGTAATAACCACCGTTGCTCCGGCTTCGCCTGTTCCGTTGATTGTCGGTGTGTTGTCGCTTGTAATAGTATCAGTCGCAGATGCACCCGTATCGCTAGCAGCAGCGATATCCGCCGTCGGTGTCGCTATGCCCGTATCTATTGTCACATTTTGAGAGATAGAACCTGTATTTCCTGCCGCATCGGTAGCAGTAACCGTCAAATCGTTAGAACCTTCCGGTAATTCTGACGTAGTGATATAATAATTACCTGAATGATCCGCAACACCGCTGCCCACAATATTGCCGCTTGCATCTGTTATTATCACGGCAGCACCTGCTTCTGTCGTACCGATAATAGTAGGCGTATCTATATTGGTAATAGTATCCGTGGTACTATTTGAATTGGATGAATTTTCTAAACTTGAAGTAAGTCCGCTTAAACTCACATCTTTATTAAATAGATTATTTTGTAATGCTATTGTATTTATGTTTGAATCGAGATTGCTTTTGTCGTTTACATCAAAAGAAGATTGTGCTATATGAGGATCTCTTAATGAAGCGTTTATATTTAAGAAAACATTATTTATATCTATCTTATGAAAATCCGCTTTTAGTCCTATCTCATGGAAATCCGCTTTTACACTGTCTGTAGATTCGACCATCGATACACCATCTGTTCCGGCAGCCGTTTGAATATCGTCGATATTAACATCAGCACCATATTTGGTAATAATATTCGTTATTGAATCATGATTGCTAGCTACTTCATCTTGAGAAAACGGCTCGGACGACAAAGATGCATCAAAAAGCTGTGCATTATCACCAAGCAGTACGATATCCGTTCCGTCTGTTCCCGTGACGATTATACTGTCGGTGGAAGAATTCGATTTATCACCGATAACAATCTCACCTTCCAAGATTTGATCGCCTTTTGTCAGAACCCTCAAAGAACCGTCTGCACTTTTTGCATAAAACTTACCGTCTATACTTTCTACTTTTCCAATAACTGCCGCCATCTCAGACTCCTCATATACAATTAATCAACGCTATAATAAAATAATAAAGCAAATTAAGATATTGTACTCGGGTACAATCCTAGGCTATGAAAAGATAAAAAGATGCAAATAAGAGAAATAATATTGACCGAGCTATATACGGCATATGAAATATTACAACATGAAAAAGAAGAGATAAGTTATAAAGAGTTCGAAGATTTAGTCTATGAGATGAAAAAAGAGAATTATAAGATTATAACTCTCATTGATGATAATAGAGCCACGACGTACGCCGGCATAAAAATAGAAACAAATCTAAAATATAAAAAACATTTACATATATACGAGCTTATAAGCATAAAAGATAAAAAAAATCTTCAATATACTATGGAGATGTTATCTTATCTTATAGATTTTGCAAAAATGAACCTATGCAAAAATATATTGTTTTCTTTTAATGAAAGCGATAGTGAATTAAATCTATCAATTATTAAAAACGGATTTCAAAAGGCAGAATCACTCTACATAAAAGAGGTAAAATAAGCGTTATAAAAAGAGAGAGTTGATTGTAAAGATTTGAAAGGAAGGATAAATCCGATAACTAGGCGGCGACCTACGTTTCCACACCTGAAAGGTGCAGTATTATCAGCGATGGGAGGCTTAGCTTCTGGGTTCGGAATGGGGCCAGGCGTTTCCCTCTCTCTGTAGCCACCTAGACAATCGGATATAAAAGCACCGGGATGCGCTTATATCCAACTGCTTGGACTTGAGGAGTTTATTATCAAAGTCAACATTTACAACAACAGACCGCTTTGCTTATACTAAGTAAGGCAGTGAGCTAAAAAAAAGACGAACGTACTATTAGTACTGGTCAGCTAAACAGATTACTCTGCGTACACATCCAGCCTATCAAGCTTGTAGTCTTCAAGCGTACTTCAGGGAAAGTTCATCTTGGAGTTGGCTTCCCGCTTAGATGCTTTCAGCGGTTATCACATCCGTGCGTAGCTACCCAGCGATGCTCTTGGCAGAACAACTGGTGCACCAGTGGCACGTCCAACCCGGTCCTCTCGTACTAGGGTCAGCTCTCCTCAACTTTCCTACGCCCACGGAAGATAGGGACCGAACTGTCTCACGACGTTCTGAACCCAGCTCGCGTACCGCTTTAAATGGCGAACAGCCATACCCTTGGGACCTGCTCCAGCCCCAGGATGCGATGAGCCGACATCGAGGTGCCAAACCTCCCCGATGTGAGCTCTTGGGGGAGATCAGCCTGTTATCCCCGGCGTACCTTTTATCCTTTGAGCGATGGCCCTTCCACTCAGAACCACCGGATCACTATGACCGTCTTTCGACTCTGCTCGACGTGTTTGTCTCACAGTCAGTCCGGCTTATGCCATTATACTCTACGAAGGATTTCCAACCCTTCTGAGCCGAACTTTGTAAGCCTCCGTTACTTTTTAGGAGGCGACCGCCCCAGTCAAACTACCCACCAGACATTGTCCTCGCACGAGATAATCGTACCAAGTTAGCTATCAGAATATCCAAGGGTGGTATCTCAAGGATGCCTCCGTAAAAACTGGCGTTTCTACATCAACGGCTCCCACCTATCCTGCACATGGATATCCCAATAGCAATGTCAAGCTATAGTAAAGGTGCACGGGGTCTTTCCGTCTTTCCGCGGGTAGGAGGAATTTTCACCTCCACTACAATTTCACTGGATCCCTGGTTGAGACAGCTCCCATCTCGTTACGCCATTCATGCAGGTCGGTATTTAACCGACAAGGAATTTCGCTACCTTAGGACCGTTATAGTTACGGCCGCCGTTTACTTGTGCTTCAATTCAATGCTTCGCAGAGCTAACAAATCCTTTTAACATTCAAGCACCGGGCAGGCGTCACACCCTATACATCCTCTTACGAGTTAGCAGAGTGCTGTGTTTTTGGTAAACAGTCGGGAGGGACACTTTGCTGCGGCCTTTGATCGCTTTGGAGAGTAAATCTCCTAACGATTAAGGCACACCTTATACCGAAGATACGGTGCTAGTTTGCAGAGTTCCTTAACCAGGGTTCTTCCACGCGCCTTAGAATACTCATCTCACCCACCTGTGTCGGTTTACGGTACGGGCAACGGCTGTTCTCGCTTAGAGGCTTTTCTCGGCACGACAGTATCAACGATTCAACCCGCTCTCCGAAGAGATTGGATTGCCTGTCAGGTCTCGGATTCGCGATAAGCGGATTTGCCTGCTTATCATCCTACACCCTTCGAGCCACTATTCCATCAGTGACCTCGTTTAACTCTATGCGTCCCCCCATCACTCAAATGAACAACCGTCGGTATCGGAATATTAACCGATTTGCCATCGTCTACCCCTTTCGGACTCGACTTAGGTCCCGACTAACCTACGATGACGAGCATCGCGTAGGAAACCTTGGGTTTACGGCGAAGGGAATTCTCATCCCTTTTATCGCTACTCATGCCTGCATGCTCACTTCCAAACGCTCCACCACTCCTTGCCGGTATGGCTTCTACGCTGTTTGGAACGCTCTCCTACCACTCATAGTAAACTATGAATCTAGAGCTTCGGTGTACATCTTAGCCCCGTTATATTTTCGGCGCAGAATCGCTAGACCAGTGAGCTGTTACGCTTTCTTTAAAGGATGGCTGCTTCTAAGCCAACCTCCTGGTTGTCACAGCAACTCCACATCCTTTTCCACTCAGATGTAACTTTGGGACCTTAGCTGCTAGTCTGGGTTGTTCCCCTCTTGACGATTGATTTTATCACCCACCGCCTGACTCCCGAGGTTGCACATACAGTATTCGGAGTTTGATAGGGTTTGGTACCGCGGTAGGCAGCCCTAGCCCTGTCAGTGCTCTACCCCTGTATGCTAATGCTCGAGGCTATACCTAAATATATTTCGGAGAGAACCAGCTATCACTGAGTTTGATTGGCCTTTCACCCCTATCCACAAGTCATCCCGAGACTTTTCAACGTCAATGGGTTCGGTCCTCCACTGGCTCTTACACCAGCTTCAACCTGCTCATGGATAGATCACTCAGTTTCGGGTCTGCAGCATCTGACTATGTCGCCCTATTAAGACTCGCTTTCGCTACGGCTTCGCGTTCGCTTAACCTCGCCAGATACCACAACTCGCAGGCTCATTATGCAAAAGGCAGTCCGTCACACTTATATAATAGTGCTCCGAATGATTGTAAGCCATAGGTTTCAGGTTCTATTTCACTCTGCTCACCGCAGTTCTTTTCACCTTTCCCTCACGGTACTGGTTCACTATCGGTCTGGTAGTAGTATTTAGGATTGGAGGGTGGTCCCCCGGCTTCAGTCAAGATAACACGTGTCCCGACCTACTCTGGATCCTGCTGGCTTATCGTCGATTTCGATTATGGGGCTATCACCCTCTATGGCCCATCTTTCCAAATGGCTCATCTATCGACTCAAATACCGTATGCAGTCCGCAACCCCTAGTGCAAGCACCAGGTTTGTCCTAATCCCATTTCGCTCGCCGCTACTTTGGGAATCTCGTTTGATTTCTCTTCCTGAAGGTACTGAGATGTTTCACTTCCCTTCGTTCGCCCCCCGTAGGGTGACATGACTCGCGCCATGCCGGGTTGCCCCATTCAGAAATCCCCGGATCAAAGCTTCTTGGCAGCTCCCCGAGGCTTTTCGCAGCCTAGTACGTCTTTCATCGCCTCTACCAGCCAAGGCATCCACCTATGGCCCTTAATATCTTTTTTTTATATGATACGTTATCCGAACAAAGTCCGAATACCTACGTTAACACTGGGTTTACTTCAGCAGTAAGCTCATCGCACTAGTGCGATTGGACTCTCTGTCGAAGAGAACTTAGCGTTAGCGCAGCCTAAGGAATTACTTCCTTTGGCGTACTATTCTAATTTGCGCTCACTGCCTTACTTAACATAAGACAGCGATCTGTTGTAGTTGTTATTTCAAAAATAAACCTTGTTTATTCTTTACTTTAGTTGACTTTGACAATATTAATTTAATGAACTCTTCTTAGACTTTTAAAGTCTAACACTAAACCTACCTCTGTAGGTCTGGTGTTAAACTTCTTTATTCTCTTCTTCATTTTTCAAGTACTATAACTCAAAAATGGTGGGCCTAAGAGGACTTGAACCTCTGACCTCACCCTTATCAGGGGTGCACTCTAACCAGCTGAGCTATAGGCCCGAGAATAATCGGTCGATATGTGAAATAACATAGATCACTGAAAACTAAGCAAGCAGACAACTGAACAACTAACATTTTTTTCTCGTGTGAGATTTTCTTTATATTGAGCATATCAAACGAATGATATCTCTTTACTCTAGAAAGGAGGTGATCCAACCGCAGGTTCTCCTACGGTTACCTTGTTACGACTTCACCCCAGTCGCTAATTCCACCGTAAGCGGTAGCCCCCCGAAGGTTAGCTTCCCGATTTCGGGTGAAATCAACTCCCATGGTGTGACGGGCGGTGAGTACAAGACCCGGGAACGTATTCACCGTAGCAATGCTGATCTACGATTACTAGTGATTCCAGCTTCATGCTCTCGAGTTGCAGAGAACAATCCGAACTGAGAGACGCTTTAAGAGATTGGCTCCACCTCGCGGTATCGCAACTCTCTGTACGCCCCATTGTAGCACGTGTGTAGCCCTGGCCGTAAGGGCCATGATGACTTGACGTCGTCCTCACCTTCCTCCTCCTTACGAAGGCAGTCTCGTTAGAGTGCTCAGCCAAACTGTTAGCAACTAACGACGAGGGTTGCGCTCGTTGCGGGACTTAACCCAACATCTCACGACACGAGCTGACGACAGCCGTGCAGCACCTGTTTTCAAGTTCCCCGAAAGGCACTACCGTATCTCTACAGTATTCTATCAATGTCAAGGCCAGGTAAGGTTCTTCGCGTATCTTCGAATTAAACCACATGCTCCACCACTTGTGCGGGTCCCCGTCTATTCCTTTGAGTTTTAATCTTGCGACCGTACTCCCCAGGCGGTTCACTTAATCCGTTTGGTGCATCACCGAGATGACAAGCATCCCGACGACTAGTGAACATCGTTTAGGGCGTGGACTACCAGGGTATCTAATCCTGTTTGCTCCCCACGCTTTCACGCCTTAGCGTCAGTTATGTTCCAGGAGATCGCCTTCGCTTTCGGTATTCCTAGTGATATCTACGGATTTTACCCCTACACCACTAATTCCATCTCCCCCTCCCATACTCTAGGCTCCCAGTTTCAAGTGCAGTTCTACAGTTAAGCTGTAGGATTTCACACCTGACTTGACAACCCGCCTACGCGTCCTTTACGCCCAGTGATTCCGAGTAACGCTTGCACCCTCCGTATTACCGCGGCTGCTGGCACGGAGTTAGCCGGTGCTTATTCATGAGCTACCGTCATTATCTTGACTCATAAAAGGAGTTTACACACCGAAATGCGTCATCCTCCACGCGGCGTTGCTGCATCAGGGTTCCCCCCATTGTGCAATATTCCTCACTGCTGCCTCCCGTAGGAGTCTGGTCCGTGTCTCAGTACCAGTGTGGCGGATCATCCTCTCAAACCCGCTACCCGTCATTGCCTTGGTGAGCCCTTACCTCACCAACTAGCTGATAGGATATAGTCTGATCCCAAAGCGAAAAAACATTTCCCGTTTAAGCTTCTGCTTAAAAGGTGTATCCAGTATTAATCACCGTTTCCAGTGGCTATCCCGGTCTTTGGGGCACATTAACTATATATTACTCACCCGTGCGCCACTAATCCTAAGAGCAAGCTCTTATTCATCGTTCGACTTGCATGTGTTAAGCACGCCGCCAGCGTTCACTCTGAGCCAGGATCAAACTCTCCATAATTGAATTATTTGAACCAAAGCCCAAGATAAAAATCATTGGCTTTATTTTTTAAAAAGTATCCATTTAATAAATAGTATTAAATAGACGGTTATGTTATAGTTATCTTTAAGTAAACTTCCGACAACCCTAACTCTCGTTAGCCGTCCCCGTCGTCTACTTGCTTAGTTTTCAATGATCTCAAAACAAATCTCCCTGATCCTCAACTCGAAAATCAGCTATTCCATTTTTTTCGCTCGCTATGCTCTCTTCAGAAACATTTCCGCTTCGCGAAAAGCGCTTCGCTTGTTTTGTGGACGGGAATTATAGGGAAAATATTCTTAAAAATCTATTAAATTAGAAAAACTACTGGATATGGACATAACCCGTTTCAGGCTCTATAGCTATTTGTGTTGATTCAGACGATCTCGTTAATGTAATGATACAAGGATTTCCGCCTGCATCTTTTTGAATTAGCTTTGAGGCTCCCCCATCTGTGTAAGGCGCATCCAGCTTATGAGGGCCGTCATACATCGGTCGACCCAAATGATCAAACGATATTCTTAAGCCGCTTCCGCTGCAGTTGCTTGAAAAAGTGATATTTGTAATGCCGTATTCATTTCCTAAATTCAATTTATCGCTTGCATCACTATCACCGTAAGCAACGGTACCTACGCTATAGCCACCCGTTAATCTTTTTGTCTTATCTAACGGATTTAAAGCTATCTCCGTAGGATTTGGAACTCCATCATAATTATTACTATCGCTATATATCGTATATGCCCATTTATTACCGCTTCCACCAGTCTTGGCAAAGAATATCTGCCATCTTTTTTGATACCAATGCGCATCATTAGCATCATATTTATCATCCATCAATGCCAGATGCTGTGTATATCGTATATGTGAGATCACCTGATTCGCTGCTTCAGATAATTTGTTTTGGGCAAATTTTGGGATAAAAATAGCAGCAAGAATCCCGATTACAACAATTACAAAAACAAGTTCCAACATTGTAAAAGCTGATCTTTTCATTTTTTTTCTTTACATAAAATTATTATGCTTCCATTGTAACGAAAAAGTGATATAAAGTAAATTAGAAAAATAAAAAAGTAAAAAAGAGCAAGAAAACGGCTTGGATATAAGCCGAAGAGGACAGAAGAGCTTAAAGCTCTTCTGCTTTTTCAACGCTGTAAAGGATGTCATCCATCGGATGGCGATACATCGGCATTCCAAGACGTTTTTCATCAAGGACATGACCGATGAAGCCGATCGAACGGCCGACCACGAAGAATGCATTTAACGCACCTGCATCGATGAAACCGTCGATCTCATCTTCCGCATAGCCAAGTGCACGCCACATATCTACCATTAAGATACCGATAGTACCGTCAACGTTCAAGATAAGGTTATCTTTTTTACTTGTAGTAAGCTTTTCAACTTCGAGTGCAAAGTCAAGCAGCGGAGTCGCCGGGAAGTTTTCAGCAGCAAATTTTTTAAGTCCGCTTACACGTAGATCCGGATTACGAACCGATTTAATACGGTGTCCGATACCCGAAATTGTTTTACCCTCTTTTTTCATATAGTTGATAAATTCGGCAGGACTCATCCCGTTGTCGTTCGCATATTTAAAGTAACGCGCAGCATCGTCGATCGCTCCGCCGAAACGCGGGCCGATCGTTAAAAGACCTGTAACAAGAGAAGAGATCACATCTTTACCCGCACGAGCCGTAACTTTGGCATTATGAGCGCCCGAAACCGCAGGACCATGATCTGCAACGGTTTTGATAACGGTTTCAATATATTCCGTAGCCCATTTCGGATAACGTTTTTTGAACCATAGAAGTGATATAACATCACCTATACCGAATCCTGTTTCAGGAGTTGCGACCGAAGAGATCGGGAATCCGGCATAAGTCGCTTCGTCACCGCGATCATCACTGATCGTACAGATAAACTCTTTTGCACGACGTACCGTCGGAACTACTTTTAACTCAGGTTCTACAATATCTGTGATTACTCCGTCTGCTTTCAATTTAGTATATACCTCGTTGATTTTCGCCGGAAGATCGTTGAAAGATTCAGGAACAAAGATACCGGCTTCAGCCATCGCTTTATTTTTAGCGGCTGCCGTTTCAGCATCGGCATTCGCACTAGCACCCGCATGACCGAACTGAACGCCAGAACTGAAATGTTTGGCAATCGTACCGATACACCATGCAATGATCGGCTTCTTGATCTTTCCTGATTTTACAGCTTCAATAACTTTGTACTCTTCAGTACCGCCTACTTCGCCAAGTAAGATCATATATTTTACTTCAGGATTACCTTCCATACGTAAAAGATTATCAATGAAGACCGAACCGACAAATCTGTCACCGCCGATCGCAACACCCTCTGCAATACCGTCCGCATTGATAGCGATTATGTTTGAAAGTTCGTTAAACAAACCACCCGAGCGAGTCACAAGACCACAAGAACCTGCACGGTGAAGTTTAGAGTTTACAATATTTTCAATAGTTCCTCCGACGTTTGCAATCTTAAACGCACCCGGAGCGATACCACCGACAGTAGCAGGCCCGATAACCGTAACGCCTGCATCGCGAGCTGATTGGTTCATCTTTCTTGCAAGTCTCTCAGGGATACCCTCTGCAGTAACCATAACAGTTTTAAACTGCCCTTTGATAGCGATCGCTTCCATCGTTACGTCATAAGCAGTTCTAAACGATGCAAAGTTTAGAAGTACGTCAGCTTTTGGAAAAGCTTGTGCCGCTTCGCCTGTAGAACGGAAAACCGGAACCATTATTTCATCCGGTCCATAGAAAAATTTCTCAAATTTATTGTTTGACGTCGGAGCTACGATAGCTGCGACCGACGGCTTCTCGCGAGAAATAGTATAATCATAATCAAGCATACGCTGAATCGCGCTTTTATTGTTATTCCAAAAAATTGCTTGTGTATCTTTAGTAAATAATGCACCCATAATATCTCCTTACTTCTCTAAAGCCATACGAACGATATCGGTAACGTGAGTTTCCGGTCCGTAAACTTCTATGTACAGGCCTAAACGGTCTGCTGCTTCTTTAATGTCTTTAAGACCTTTTTCATAGTTAGGTCCGCCGCGGCGTACGTAAATACGAGTATTATGCGCTTTTAATTTTTCTGCATATTCTTCAAACGACTGGATGATACCGGTAAATGTTTTTGCGACATCAGTAAAGTTTGCGATAGCTCCACCGATGATCAGGATCTTATCACGGCCTTTTGCATCTTTATGACGAGTCATAAGATCAAAAAGAGTATCTGCATAGAATTTTGTTTCACCCGTAGTCGGACCGCCTGAATATTCACCGTAGTTCGCAAGGTCTGAAACATTACCCGAAAGGTCAGCAATAGTATCGGCGTAAACGACCGAAGCGCCACCGCCTGCAACCATAGTCCAGATTCTTCCCATAGGGTTAAGAATAGTAAGTTTAAGTGAAGCACCGGATTTCGCATCTGCTTCTGCAATCGCTTTTTCTTCAGGAGATTGGTCTTCCATGCCAAACGCCGTCGGGAACTCTATCGCACCCCAAGAATCTCTCATCATAAAGCCTGCAGTATCGTCCAGACGAGCCACTAGGTCCAAAATAGCCATTTCGTTATTATCCAGCATAACGATCGGGTTGATCTCTAAGTACGCAAAGTTCAAATCTCTGTAAAATTTAAAGAACTGTATTGCAAATGATGCAAAAGTCGCTTTATTCGCTTCAGGAATATCTGAAGGGATATTAGCTTTTACTGCATGCTCGATATCGCCATCGCTCATATTGATCGGGATATGTACTTCATTTACTTTTTCATCCCAGCCTTCTTCTACTTCCATACCGCCTTCTGCTGACATATAAAGTACATCGTCTTCACCGACAGTTGTTGCAGAGATGTAGTATTCTTGCTCTTGTGAGTGAGGAGTGAAAGGCTCAACTATAAAATGAGTCAACTGTCCATGTTGCCCTGAAAGCAGTGTAGTCGTGTGAGACATTTTTTCATCTATCCATGCAGCGGCATCGGCTAATGTTACGTCACCAGGTTTGTTTGTTTTAAATAGAACAAGATCATTTTTACCACGCTTACCGAAAAGCATATCCGGTTTTGCTACAAGAGGTTCTTGTTTTAGCCATTCAAAACCATGCTCCTCAGCTTTTGCTTTTAATTCAGCACCGCTGGTCACCAGTACAGATTTAAATCCGTAGTGAAACCCGCTGAAATACTTTTCCCAGTGTTTCGAGAAAATTGCTTTACCGTCGTATTCACGAATCGCTCTTTGAGCCATTGCAACTCCTTACTTATAGTTGAATATTTGGGGATGATTGTAGCATAAATTATCTTTTTGATACGTTGTATTTATAATTCTTAGTAGTATTTATAGTTTTATTTGTTAATTTTTGTAACATAAGTTTTGTATACTTTACAGCCTTTGTAACTTATAGTTACATTAATCGAGTCTTTATGTTTGATTTTTGAGAGTGTATTACCTTGACAATAACCTATCTCATAAAACTTCAATCTTAATTGCAGTTTTTTATTGTTTGCATTCACGCAGGCAATATTTTTTTCCTTTAATTTTTCTGCCAGATCTTTTGCGATATGCATATCATATGCAAAATGCTCTTGCGGATCATCTAAAAAGCAGTAAATATATTTATTAAATAATACCATCGTAGCGTTCAATGATAAAAACAGAAGTGAAATTATGAATATCGTCTTGTATGTTCCTCTAAATTGTTTGAGTCTTACCCTGTACGAATGATAAAATGTTTGTGCCGCTATCGGTAAAGCCAGCAAAATATATGGAGCAAAGTTTTCCAGATGAAGTCTTTGCCTAAAAGATAGTAATAAAGAGATCATAAAAGCCGTAGACGATATATACCAGAGAATATCTTCTCTTGAAGTTACATATCTTCTATATAAAATATAAAATATATACACAAATACTATCGGGGTAAAAATAGCGGAATAGATAGCAAGCGTATCTAAAAAATGCCCTTTAGGAAGGCCGGTCGTATCAAAGCCGTTAACATATAAGGATGAAGAAAAAAGAAAAAGATTAAGGAGCGCAAACCGATAGTTTTTCTCCTTTATCGCATAAAACATCAACCCTAAATACAAAAATATTATACTCGGGCTTACAAACCAGATAGGTACTAATAATAAATACTTAAAATATGGATTTATGCTATAAAGGTTTAAATACAAAAACAGTGAAAAAATAACAAGACCGGCACTGTTTACCACTATAGAAGAGCTTAAAACACCCGGAAGAAGTATGAATACGACCAGCAGCCATAATCTGTCTCTATCATATTTTAGATATTTCTTGGAAAAGTGAAAAAGCAGAAGTGCACTTGAGAGATGCAGCAATATCATCGGCAATCTAAGAGCTACATCATTTTGTCCAAATGTCGCTAAAGAAAACTCTTCTATATACTTTAATACAGAGAAACCGCCGTTAAGCAGAGTAACTTCACTATAGCCTATCGACAGCTGCGAAGTTTCATATAATAAAAAAAGAGCATCTAATCCTAAAATTAGGAATAAGATGAGATATTTCTTCATAATTTTAAGAAGTTTCCTATTATCTCGTAACCAAATTCGCTCATTATGGATTCAGGATGAAACTGTACACCGAAAATCGGTTTATCTTTAATACGAAGGGCCATGATCTCATCATCATCCATGCTATACGCCGTCGGTTCGATCACGTTTGGAAGAGAGTCTTTTTCAACAATCAATGAATGATACCTTGTCGCACGAAACTGCTCCGGAATCTTTTTAAATATATCGCATTCAGCCGACTGCTGCATAATCGATGTTTTTCCATGCATCATATTTTTTGCACGCACCACATTCGCTCCGTAGACCTGTGCAATACTTTGATGGCCCAAACATATGCCCAGAATAGGAAGCTTGTCTTTGAAATAATCTATAACTTCCAGAGTTATCCCAGCATCATCGGGGGTTGCCGGACCAGGAGAGACAATGATCTTCTCAGGTTTTAGGGCTTTGATCTCCTCCAAAGTAAGTTCATCGTTTCTTATGACTTTCAAATCTGCCCCGAGCTCCAGACAATACTGGACTATGTTATAGGTAAAACTATCATAATTGTCAATCATTAAAATCATATCTGTATCTCTTTGCTATAAGTGACGTAATTATAGCATCTCAGATATGATTTAGTTCTTACACACTGAAGCACTCAGCGCTTTTTTGTTCTTTTCGATAAATTTTGGTCCGATACCTTTAACTATTGTCAGATCTTCGATACTCTTAAAACAATGCGTCTTTCTATATTTTAAAATAGCATCGGCTTTTTTTATACCTATCCCTTTTAAACTCATCAGCTCATCTTTACCTGCCGTATTTATATCGACCGCACCAAACAACAAACCGGCTAAAATAGCCACTATGACGAAAACTTTCATTTTCTTTCCTTTTTTTGAGATAAGAACACTATAGAACAAAAATAAATATTTTTCAAAATTTATTGCATTTTGTCATGATTTATGATTAAATTCCGGCACTATCTCTTTGAGCTTTTTGAGCTTGTCCTGAGTATCAAGCAGTTCATGAATATCTTGATTTAATTTTTCTATATCATAGTGTGTCTTTCCTGCAACGGTTATAGATTCATACTGCGTTTTTGCATCGCTGTCGTCGATGAGCAGTTCTTCATACAGTTTTTCTCCCGCCCTTAGTCCGCTGAACTCTATCTTAATGTCATTATTGCCCGACAATGTGATCATTCGTTTTGCCAAGTCCGTGATCTTCACGGGATCACCCATATCAAGTATGAATATCTCTCCGCCGCTGCCTATGGCTCCGGCTTGAAGTACAAGTTCGCATGCTTCTGGTATCAGCATAAAATATCTAGTTATATCAGGATGCGTGACCGTGACCGGACCGCCGTTTTCTATTTGGGCTTTAAATTTCGGTATCACGCTTCCGCTGCTTCCAAGAACGTTTCCAAATCTGACCGCCACGATCTCTGTACTGTTTTGATCTCTATTATCCGAAGATGTCGCATTCGCATTTTGTGCATACAGCTCGCATATCCTTTTGGTCGTGCCCATGACGTTTGTAGGACGCACGGCTTTATCTGTGGATATAAGTACGAATTTTTTTACTTTGTGCTTTATGGCACAATCGATTGCATTCTTTGTTCCGACAACATTATTGATAATGGCTTCGGATATATTGTCTTCGACCAAAGGCACATGCTTATACGCTGCTGCATGTATAATGATATCGGGACGATGTTTTTCAAAAGTCTTGTCCAACAGATCTTTGTTCACGACCGATTGCATAACGAGTATAGGTTTGAACTCGCTTAATTCTTCGGCAATACTGTACAGATTGAACTCGCTATGATCCAAAAGGATCAACTCTCTGGCTCCGAAATATGCACACTGTCTGCTTATTTCACTTCCTATACTTCCGCCCGCTCCCGTTATGAGAACCGTTTTTTCCTTGATAAAATCTTCTATGACCGCTTTATCCAAGTCTTTGGGATGTCTTGCGAGAAGATCTTCTACCGAGATATCTTTTAGCTGTTTCGCAAAATCTTTATCCCTCAGTATCTCGTCTAACGACGGTAATATCTTAATAGTTTTAAAATAAGGGCTAAGATCATCGTATATCTCTTTTACTCTTTGCACGGAAGCCGAAGGCATCGCAATAACAAGCAGGTCCACTCTATTATCCTGCGTTATTTTTTCTTGTAGTTCTTCTTTTGACAATATTCTGACACCGTCGATCGATCTTTTCTGGAGTATCTTATCGTCATCGATAAAATATCTGACTTTATATTCACTGTTACGAAACTCTTCTTCAAGCTTTATACCAGCTCTTCCGGCTCCGTATATCACTATCGTTTTGGATTTGCTCACTAAACTCTTGTTCACTAAATAATAATACATATACATGGCGAAATTGATGGAGAACAGATATAAAAAAAGTTCTGAAGCCAGAAATGCAAATCTCGCTTCTCCGTAGAGTACAGGCAGGTAGATCAAAAATGCAGCGATATATACTATACTTTTGATCAAAAACGTTTTTTGAGTCGCTTTACTCCATGAAAGAGAATAATCCTTAAAAATCAGTGCTGAAGCCAAAATACGAACAATCAATACAAAAAGAACGACATTCATGTCAAACGGTATGTGAAAAATAAAGAATGTCCATGAAAACGTTGCAAAAGTCAATGCAATTATTACCAGAAAATTCAATATCCTTTTATCGATCATAAGCATTATTGAAACCCTTTTTTTCTATCAACAAATATCATTACACCGGAAAGTAATAGTAAAGCCATTATAAATGCGATAAATACATTAGAGATGAAATATACCAATAGAAATAAAACTATATTTACGAAAATCGAATATATCACTACTTTACTATGATCCCAGCCGCTTTGCGTAAGTCTTTGATATGCATGTTTTCTATGTGCCTGACTTAATTTTTCACGATTTTTGTATCTTCTAAATAGTGTTAAAGTGGCATCGAACCAAAAAACTCCAAAGAGGATTATCCATACCCATAAATTCGAACTATCCCGGTTTGCATAATATATCGTAAATACGGCTATATTATAGCCTAAAAGAGTACTCCCGACATCTCCCATGAATATTTTTGCTTTATGCCAGTTCCAAACCAAAAAACCTAAAACCGTGACGGCCAACACAAGAAAATGACCGCCGCCAAAAAAAAGATATCCCGCAATAGCAAGAAATACGGCTTCGCTTCCCGCATAGCCGTCTATACCGTCTAAGAAATTATATAAATTGACAAACCATACTATTAAGAAAAATGCAAAAATATTTGTAATGATCTGATTGTTGATCACAAATATTCCAATGTCTAGATTTTCAAATCCTCCTAAGAAATATAATCCTAAAACAGCGACCAGAGTTTGAGCAAACAATCTGAATTTTGCACTTAACTCAAACAGATCATCCAAATAAGATACGGCTGAAATAATCACTCCCGTTATCAAGGCATAAAACAGATTTTGTCCTATTTGATCGTTTAAATATAGATACAAAAGGCCTGCGAACCAAGTAACGGCTATGGCAATACCTCCTCCATGCGGTACAGGGATCGTATGACTGCTTCGTTCATTTACATGAGCAAAAAGCGACTTTTTTATAGCATAGTTTTTTATCAAATAGGTAAGTATGGTCGATAAAATAAAAAATGCAAAATAAATCATTAACTACCTCATATTCCTGTATATAAATTGCTTTATTGCACCGGGCAGCATAAAAAGTATAAAATGTGCGACAGCATAAGCATAACCTTTATATCCAAAACCAAATAAACGTGTTGCTTTAAATTTTAATTTCATTACTTCCAGAGCTCTTTGCATATTTCTTCTTCTATTAAAAAAAGCATTATTCGTTCGAACCTTTACTAAAGTTTCTTGAATATTATAAAATTTACGATTATTTTGAAAGCCTCTAATCCATAGGTCCATATCTTCATTGAACTTTGTAGAATCATACAAACCGACTTCAATAAAAAACCTTCTCCTTATCAGTGTTGTTACATGCGCCATAGAATTTCTTCTTTTCATGCCTTGAAGGATATCTTCATTCAATTCAGGATATTTAATTAACTGCTTTTGATTCGTGTCCATGTTAAACTCTTCAATATATCCGCCGCATACATCGATATCTATGTTCTTTTTCATTACTTCAATCTGTTTTTCAAGTCTAGTATTGACAGAAATATCATCTGCATCCATTCTTGCAATATATTCATAGTCTTTGTTTAAGACGATTTCCAGTAATTCATTTAAGGAATATGCCAACCCTTTGTTTTCATCTCGTTTATTTAAAAAAGTGATTTTTTTCGACTCATATTCAAGTTTTAGAAAATCATTTAGTTCATCCGGGAGTTTACCGTCGCACTGAACAAATATATCAAACTCCTTTATTGTCTGAGCATATAAACTTTCTAGGGCTTCTTTTAAATATTTTAACTTGTCATTTTTATATACCGACATTATTACAACACAATTCATACAACTTGTCCTTTATTACAGTCATATCTGTTTTTTTTAATTTCTTCGTTCGCTAAAACGCCGATAGATATAAACAATATCATTGATGCCGGAAATTTTAAAATCACTTGATAATGAACCATAGACATAATAAACATGATAAACATGATAGAGAATTGTGCATACTTTCTTTTATATTTTACTATTAAATATACTATTAAACTTAGAAAAGTCATCATACTAAACAAACCATATCTAAAGATAGCATTAAAAAAATCTATTTCTCCCATCCCAAATATTTTATAATACCCATTTTCCTGTCCGGAACCGATCAATGTAAAAATTCCGTTTTGATAAAATCCGCTTATCAATTTACTTACAGGTTCCGTAACCATTGCATAAATATACCAATTTAATAGTTCATCTGTAAAGAAAAAATTAATGAACGAAACAATTGCCAATATGACCGTAAAAAAAATCAATGTTAAAAAAAATAGATACAATTTAGTTGCTTTGGCCTGTTTAAACAAAGTCGTTCTCAATACGATATAAATAAGAAACATCATATAGGCGGATTTCGAACCGCTTAGAAAGATAGCAGTTATAGCTAAAAAAATCAAAATATTTAAAGAATCTTTCTTGATATATTTGCGTGAATCAAAAATAAAAGCAAAAAGAACCACTAAAAAAGCTCCCGTGGCCGATGTATCGAACATCGGTCCCCAAGGTTTCGATGCCACCCCTATAATAGGATATTTAACTGTAGGAGGATAAAAATTATTTGTTTTGACAATATATTGAAGATAATGCGTTATAACACCCTTTAATTCAGGGAAAAAGTAATAAAGAAGAAACTCGGCGATCACATATAACGCATACAACAAAGTAAACCTATATATTAAACGGGTAAATGATGAGATATCATAATTAATCAATCTAATATAAAGATAAATAAAAAGCGGAACAACTACATATAAAACAAAAATAAATTGTGAAAAAAGCGTTCCCCTTATTGAAGATACGATTAAATTTATAAAAATAAAAATAAAAAAGAGAAAGACACTAAAATCTATTTTATGGATTTTGTAAGAAAATTTCTTTTTTAACAAAGCTTGAAAAAATGTCGCGATCAAGAGGGGGAATAATGCCACATATATAATACTTCCGCTATATATTTTAATTATTCTGATAAAAATACTAAATAGAACCGTCGTAGAAAGCAAGAAATTCATTATCAATATTTACTTTTAACATTTTTAAAAATGATTTTTATTAAATTAACAGTTGAATTAAACAGAAATCTTCCTAGTGAGATCTTCTCTTCATTGAGCAATAAAGCGTATAAATAAAAAGCTTTTCGATAACTTTTATCTGTTTTTCGATCAGAGATAGAATTGATATCTATTCTATAATCTATAAGGTTCAGATTCATTAAGTAAGGTTTTTTCCCGCTATACACATTATCTATCCAAAAGGCCCAGTCTTCTAATGCGACTAAATGCGGATCCTCTCTAAACTTTATTTTAGAATTATTTCTCATAATTGCAGTATTGATGTTTATATAGTTTGAAAGCGTCAAAATAAAAAAATCATTCATAAGATATTTTAATTTATTAAAAGTTTTTTGATTATTGAACTTACCTATTTTATTACTATGTATATCAATAGTGTATGCAAGAGAATGAACAATGTCTATATTATCAAACTCACTAAGAACAGCTAATTGTTTTTCAAGTTTTTCAGGTAACCATACATCGTCCGCATCCAGGAATGCAATATATTCTCCTTTAGCATTCTCAAGCCCGATATTTCTTGGTCTTGCCGGTCCACCGCTATTGTATTCTAATTTTATTAGCTTTATCCTTGGGTCTGCAATATTTTCAACTACTGTCCTGCTTTCATCAAGAGAGCAGTTGTCCACTATAAGCATTTCCCAATTTTGATATGTTTGATCTATGACGCTTTTAACGGTTTGTAAAATATATTTTTCCGCATTATACATAGGCGTGATGATGGAAACTAAAATTTCTTCGTTCATAATTTGCATTCCAATAGATCAAATATTTTATTTATCTCTTCTTTCATTTTGTCTTTTGTCTCAAAATCTATCAGCGATCTTAATTTGTCGTTTTTCACGCTTACGTCATTATAAGACGATTTATCATCTTTATTTATTTCTATATCTATATGACGCTTATATCGTTTTTCGTACTCATTTTTTATTAGGTATGCAAGTTCAATTACTTCGTAGGTTCTATTTGATGAAAGATTGTATATCTCATTTGTTGCATTTATCCTGAGAAGTTTTTCTATTATATCCGATACATCTCCCATATATATAAAATCTCTTTTTGCTCTGCCGTTACTTTTTAAAATGATTTTACCATTCTCGTAAGCCGATCTTGTCAAATCGTTTAATACCAAATACCATTTGTCACTCTCTGTAAAAGTCGGTGCACCATAACTATTGGTCAATCTTAAAACGGTATATTTTAAATCGTGCGTAAATCCGAACTGTTTCACATAGTATTCTGCAAAAAGATGAGTAGATGCATAATCATTTTTCGGGTTCAATTCGCTTTTTTCCGTAATTGTTCCCTCGCTTGCACCATAAACATGAAACGTACTTAAGTAAACAAAATTTTTTAATTTTTTTTCACTTAATACTTCAAGTAGATTTCTAGTACCGAAAGTATTTATATCCAACGCATTTTTTGCGTAATCTGGTAAGAAAAACTCATTGTAACTTGCCAAGTGTACACAAAAGTCCAGATCAAAATTCAATTTTTCTCTTAGCTCATCTATCTTTGTTACATCTGCTTCAATTAATGTATATTTGATGTTTGCTATTTTTTGTTTTGAACTTCTTGATAAAATATAAACTTCATAACCCAGATTGGCCAGATGTGCACTGATCCAACTTCCTAGATTTCCCAATCCTCCGGTAACTAGAACTTTACCATTCATATTCAATATCTTTTAAATCAATATTTACTGCTTCATCGGGGTCATGTTCCATATCAGCCAAGTTTAAAAGCATGTTATAATCTTCCAATCCTCTAAAAGCCATCCATAGATTTGGTTTGATCGTGAGCCTTTGATAGTTGTTTCGTGAAAGTTTTGCACTAAAAAACTCTTTTGTTTTTTCATCGTATATAACAAACTCTATCTCACCGACAGGCACAACCAAGTTTAACGTCATTTCAGTATGTTTTTTCCATCCTTTGATATAATTTTTATTGATCGTAGAAAAATAAGCCTCTCCAAATCCGTCAAATCCGGGATCACTTTTCTTCATTGCATGAAAAAGATCTCCTTTTGGATGAAAAATCTGTTTTAATGGTGTTAAGCTTACTCCGTCCATGCCAATCCTTTAGTTTTAGCCATAGATTCATACTCTTCTATTTGTTCGACTGTTTTTGTAAAAATATTGTTCTTTGTTTTATAAAAATCATAATACCATTCACTTGTAAACCGAATAGTATCTTTATATTCCAAGTTAGCCTGCCATTTCAGATAAAAAAGCGCCTTGTCACAATTTAATTTTAACAGCCCTGCTTCATGAAAAGGTATATTATCGGTAACCTTATAAGCTTGAGAGACACTGTCAAAATGCCAATATTCGCTTAAATCGATCAACAGTTCTTCGACAGTATGATTTTGCTCTGCTCTTGGACCAAAATTAAATGCTTCACCATGTAAATCTTCATTGTTATACAGATCTGCACCCAAATTCAAATATCCGCTTATCGGTTCTAACACATGCTGCCAAGGTCGTGTTGCCCTAGGACTTCTGATCTCTACGCACTTTCCTTCGCTCCATGCTTTCACACAGTCTACGACGATCCTGTCTTTTGCCCAGTCTCCGCCGCCGATAACATTACCGGCTCTGCCTATAGCCAATCTGACATTACACTCCTTACGTTTGAAAAAAGAGTGGTAATACGATTTTATTATGAGCTCCGCAGCGCCTTTGCTACCGCTATATATATCTTTACCGCCCATTTTATCATCCTCTTTATATCCCCACACCTGCTCGACATTATCATAGGCTTTGTCACTGGTGATAATGATTGCTTTACAAATATGATTCGATATTTTCAGAGCCTCTAAAATATTTGTCGTACCCATCACGTTTGACGAGATCGTTTCTATCGGATCGCTGTATGATGTGGAAACGATAGGTTGCGCAGCCAGATGAAATAAAAAATCCGGTTTCTCGTTAGAGACGATCTCTATCATCTTTTGAAGATCTCTGATGTCTTCTAAATAATGTTTGATCTTATTTTCCAGTTTGAGCTCTTCAAACATAGACGGGCTGGTGGGAATATCTTTTGAAATACCTATAACATCTGCTCCCAACTTTAAAAGCCACGTCGTTAACCAGCTGCCTTTAAAACCTGTATGGCCAGTTACTAAGACTTTTTTGTTTTTATATATATTTTTAAACATCACCATACCTTCCACGGTGCTTGAGCTTCATCCCAAAGTTGATTGAGGTCGTTTTTATCTTTTAAGCTGTCCATAGGTTTCCAAAAGCCTTTATGTTTATATGTAAATATCTCACCGTCATTTGCAAGGTTTTGCAAGGGAGCCTGTTCAAAAACCGTACTCTCATTATCTATGATATAATCGAATACTTTTGGTTCACATACAAAAAAACCGCCGTTTATCCATCCGCCGTCACCTTTTGGTTTTTCTTTAAAATGTGTTACTTGAAAATCATCCGTGATATTAAGAGCTCCGAACCTGCCTTCGGGCTGTACTGAGGTCATAGTAAGAGCTTTACCGTGAGATTTGTGAAATTTAACGAGTTCTGCGATATTCACATCACTTACACCGTCTCCATATGTCAACATAAAAGATTCATTGCCTACGTATTGCTGAGCTTTTTTGATACGACTGCCCGTCATACTGTTAAGCCCTGTATCGATCAACGTGACTTTCCATGGCTCGCTCGAGTTATTTAATATTTCCATATTATTGTTTTTTAAATCAATGGTTACGTCGCTTTGATGTAAAAAATAGTTTGCAAAGTACTCTTTGATGTAATACCCTTTATATCCAAGCAATACTACAAAATCATTAAAGCCGTAATGAGAATAGATTTTCATTATGTGCCATAAAATCGGTTTACCGCCAATCTCTACCATTGGTTTTGGTCTGATATCTGTTTCTTCGCTCAGCCTTGTCCCAAATCCGCCGGCTAATAGTAGTACTTTCATTGCTTATCCTCTTAAAAATATTTTTTATTGTAACTTATCAAACTATAGTTCAATGAATTTATTATAGTAATCCTGATAAGTTCTAAAAAGCTTACTTTTAAATTCATTATTTTTGATCGTAAATTTTGTATCTCTAACATTTTCTTTAAACTCATTGATATAATCTACTACTTCTCCCAATGTAGTATCATATGCAGCGATATTTTCTATATACAGCGGTTTATTTTGGTTAAAAACAGTATCAGTAAACTCGTCAACCACATCCTGAACGTATAAGTAGCGCATATTGATGTTTCTATCAAAAACATTGATTTCCAAATTTTTTATACTGTTATATATCCATGTAGACATTACCGAGTTATAGTTAGGTTTACATCCTTCACCAAACAGATGCGGCAGTCTATAGATAAAACAATTGATACTGTTTTCTTTTGAATATCTTTCAATCAATATTTCAGATTCTCTTTTTGTTTTTCCATATTCGTTTTTCAAGAGTTTTGCATGGATAGAAGAAGCCAGTAATATGGGAATGTTTTTATTAGCCTGTGTCAATATATCAATAATTGCTTTTGTCAATACTACATTGGACTCTTTAAAATCTTCTTCGGTACTACCGGGTCTGACCTCTCCTGCGAGATGACAGATAAAATCACTCTCCAATACCAAGGTTTTTAATTTATCAGCAGTATCGTTTCTATTGAATTCTAAAATACTTACTTTCTTATCTTCTAATTTTTTTAATAGATTTTTTCCGATAAATCCTTTTGATCCCGTAACTAAGACTTTAACCATTATCATCAACTCCACCAAAAATATTTTCTATCCAATTTTCAAATAAATAGTGTTCAAAAACAGGGTCAGAACAAAAATCGCTTTGAAAAAAACCTAGATCTAGCTCTAAATGATCTCTTTTTATAATGATAATATTTTTATCATTATAAAAAGGTTCATCTTTTATATGATAATTTGTTGTCAGCAGTTTCAGTTCAGCCCCGAGCGCCTCGAACGTTCTCATTGTTAAGCCGTTTTGAATGTTTAGTTCTATATCCAACACTGCTTTGGACTCTTTGTATACTTCTAATATTTTATCGGTACCTACAGAATAAGTTTTCAAGTATTTTAAATCTTTGATATTTATTTTTTGAAGCAGTATAAGCCTCAATAAACCCATTTTAGTAATAAAGAGATGATACTTAAAGTTCAAACCATTCTTTTTACATATCTCATCGATCTCTTTTACTATTTTAAGCCTATCGCTGTGGTATGCCCCAAAAAAAACAAGATCATACCGTTTCTTCTTTTTATTTTGTGCCAAAACCTGATATTTTTTTGTATAAAACAATGGCAAATATTTCAGTCCATACTGTTTTGCATCTTCCCGATCAAATGTTTTTACTACATCAAAATATTTGATTATGGAATCATACTTACTTTGCAACATAGAGTCCCATTGATACATTACAAATTTTGCATTCGGCAGCCGCTCTTTTAAATACTCCAGCATTTGCGGCGATAATATCCCGCCTCGTATCACAAATACTATGTCGTACATATCATGCGAAATATTTTGTAATATCTTGTTTCGGTATCTATCTTTTAAATAATCTGCAGCTCTTTTAACAGTTCTATTTAAAACTCGATATAAAGGGGTATATAAATCTTCTTCATAAAAAGTCACCCTCGCGCTTTTTCGTTCTAAAAGATCAATGATGTCTTTATGGTAACTATAAAACTTTGGTGCAATAAATAAAATGTTTTTGCCTGAGATATTCATTCTGTACTTGCTGCTATATACCCTTACTCTTTTTCTTTATAATATAATCTTTTAAACAGAGTATATCAATATCCGTTGATTTAAATGTTCGAATCGCATCCGAAGGTGTTTCAACGATCGGCTCATCCGCTATATTGAATGATGTTTCCAAAATTAACGGAATACCCGTTCGTTTATAAAATGCTTTAATTAAATGATAATATGGCGGATTTATATCTTCTGTTACTGTTTGAATCCTTGCCGTATTGTCTTCGTGTGTAATTGCCGGAACCAGTTCCGCTTTGCCTTTTCTTACGTATGCGGCCAATAACATAAAAGGAGAATCTATCTCTAACTCAAAAAACTCATTTACTTTTTCTGCTAAAACCGAAGGAGTGAACGGTCTAAAGCTTTCCCTAAATTTAACCCTAGAATTAAGGATGTCTTTCATATCCTTTCTTCTCGGATCTGCAATAATACTCCTATTACCAAGTGCTCTAGGTCCAAACTCGCTTCGTCCCTGGAACCAACTCGTTATGTATCCTTGCTCAATATATGAAGCGAACGTATCATATAATTCATCTAGATTCGTATAGTGTATTATTTCAAGATCTTCGTCATTTGAATATTTGTTTATCGCTTCTTTTATGTCATCATCAGTATATTCTTTACCAAGGGAATCTGTTGTCGCTACGTAGGTTCTCGGGTTATTATTAAGAACATTATGTACATAAAGGGCTTGTCCTACTGCTAAACCGTTATCCCCTGAATTCGGGTGAATAAAAATATTATCGAATTTAGAATGTATGAGGACTTGATAATTTGCGACACAGTTAAGACCCACGCCACCGGCTATACAGAGATTTTTAGAACCTGTTTTTTCATAAAGCCAGTTAGCAAGAAAGATCATTACATCTTCTGTTAATTTTTGAACAGCATATGCTAAATCTCTATGTACATCAGTGATCTCTTCCGATTTTAATCTTGTCGGAAAAGATTTTAAAAACTTGTTATAATCCGGTAATTGATATAACACCTCTCTTTTGCTAAAACCTCTTTTTACCAGTTGTTTAAAATCCTTAATACTATACTCCGTTGTATTAAAAATCAGATCTTTTTTCAATATATCATAGTATCTAGGTGATCCGTATGGGGCTAGCCCCATCGTTTTCCCCTCTTCATTCGTTTTAAAGCCGACTTTTTTTGTAAAGGCTGCATACATGCCTCCCAGACTATGCCGAACCGGTAAATCATAGAATGTATCTATCTGATTTCCTTGACCATAAGCCAGACATCCCGATAATTGATCTCCTCCTGTTCTTTTCAAAGGCACGCCTTGTCCGTCAACGACCATAATTGCTGCATCTTCAAAGCCAGAAGGTAAAAAGGCTTGACAGGCGTGACCGAAATGATGCTCTAACTCAACAAATTTTATATTTGGATTTTGATTATAGAAAAACTGCTTCATTGATTCATTATATCTATAACTGTAAGCTACGTAATCAATATCATCGATAGTTAAATTTTGGGAATCTAATAAGTAGTTCAAAAGTTTTAAAAAGTTTGCTGATTTGCTGAAATCTACCGTAGAATAGTCGTTTTGCAGATCAAACGGCAGGTCAACGTTTTTTTCATATATCGCCGGATTAGAGTTCCATCCAAAAGTTTTTAGATCATTTTTAGATATAGGTAATAAAATATCATTTTTAATTCTTGTAAGTCTTTCTAAACTAGTAGCAATTTTTACTTCTCCATCTATAACCAAAACGCCACTAAATCCATGTCCACTCATCGTAAAACTTAATATATTACTACTCATCTATTCAATTTCCTTTTTTTTTTATTTATCTTATCAAATTAACTATAAATGTTAACTTCTATGTGTTTAAAATATTTTCATATTTAATTTTTTCGATCATCTCTTGCGGATTTTCAAAGTATTTAGACAGCTTTTTTAATTTTTCTTCACTTAACATCCACCATCTTGAGGATAAAAGTTCTTCCCTTGTTGCTGTATCGAACCGGAACTTAATATGTTTAGCGGGTACTCCGGCAACAATACTGTATGCTTCTACATCTTTTGTTACAACAGCACCGGCGCCGATTACCGCACCCACTCCGATATTTACTCCGGCTTTTATAATGGCTCCATAACCTATCCAGACATCATAGCCGATATTTGTTATTGTTTGATTACCGACGTAATGGTTCGTATCTATAAAGAAAAACGGCAGAGGCTGTGTATTGTCATAAAAAACAGGACTCGTGCTGACCATATGTGTAGGATGTTCCGATAACCCTATCTGTACTCGGCTCGCTATCGAACAGAACTTTGCGACTTTCGTATTGACCAGAGTGGAAGATGATTGAATGTAGCTATAATCATCAACTTGCGTATTTTGCAAAAATACATCGTCAAACAGAACTGTATTTCTTCCGATCGAACTATCTTTGTCTAAAAAAGCACCATAGTGTATTTTACTGTGGGGGTACTTCTTTAGCAATAAAAAGTACTTGATCGTTTTTTTTATTTTTTTTAACATTGTACCTACTCGCGTGTAATGTCATTTTCTAATAACTTATAAATAAAATCGATATTTCTTTTTAAGTTCTTTCCGTCCAGAGGTCCGATATATTCTTCCATAACTTTACGATCTAAAAAAGGTTCGTATCTTTCATGCTTGTTTTTAAAATCATAAAAAGCCTGAACCATATCATCTACGTTGTTTATAGTAACTAATTCTGAATGGTTATCAAACGGAGGAGTAAATACCTCCGTATCATTTTTATAGTATATCACCGGTATTCCCATGCATGAAGCTTCAAACAGTGTTTGGGAATGTATACTGATATACAGATCTGTTTTTAAAAGGATCTCATTCATTGAAATTGAATCATAAACACTTACCGCCAAATTCGGAAAATATTGGGCTGCAAAATCTTGATACTGCTTTATATATCCGTTTGATCTGACTTTTATATTTATATTTACCTCTGTTTTATTATCTTTAATTTTTTGAAATGCTGCAAGAAGATCATATACAAAATCAAACTCCGTAGCTACATATGAGTTTAAACTACTCACTCCAAAACCTGAAGCACCTATTGTTACGGTCGGATTAGTTCGATCTATACTGTTTTTTTTCATCGATGAATACATGTCCATTCGCGGATCACCGATAGCAACCACATTATCCATCCCTTCAAAATAATTATCTTTAACACTTTGGGAATATGCATTTATCATTGTTGCGTATTTTCCCTCATCGCCGTATTTGCCTAAAAGAAGTCCGTTAGCTATAAAATAGCTGGGAATATTTCTGCTCTTACAAACGCAATCGACAAGTATACTGACCTTACCGATATTGGAAATCAAAATATTCATATTGAGAGGATGTCTGTCAATATAATATATCACATCATCTATAATCTTCAGTTTTTCTATGCAGCTTTTTTCCAACTTGGCTTCAATGATCTTATATATCTGTTTTGACACATTATGACCATTGCTCAAAACCAATTGATAATATCGCTGCTTTTTAAAGTTCTCCAGCAAATCATCTTTTATTTTTTTATACTCTTTTACGAATACGCTAACTGGTATGATTCTGGATAAAAGATTCTCTTTTAAACTGGAAGTTCTCGAAAAACTGGATTGAACGACATTGATCTTATTGTCTGATTTTAACTTTTTTATGATGCTTCGTGTTGGGTAATACTCTTCTACAAAAATACTTTTTTTATCTGCAGTAAAAATCATCTTATCCATAAACAACATACTTTTTGCATGTATCAGCGTAACGGTCTGCTTTAACTGATGCAAAACTTTACGAAAACCTTTTGGCTGTGTTCTTTCTTCCAACCATTTATCTATAGGAAAATAAAAACTATTTTGATTGTTTGTCTCATGTTCGATTATCGTATAGCTCACCGCCAAAGCATCCAATACACTTGATATACGATCAGTATCGGAAATTATAAAGAGCTGTTCGAATTGCATATCCTTTATTTTTGACAAAGATAAATGTAACCTTATATAGGTCAAACAATCATTTAAAATTTCCAGTCTAAAAGAGATTCCAAAAGATACGTTTTTATAACTAAATATATCGTTGCCTTTTGGGTCGTTGTACCAGTTTTTGAGAAACTTATAAACTATCATGTTATTCATTTCCATTGTGTCTGAATCGGACAAGTGATCAATATAAAAAGCACTTCCGCCAATAGATTCTATCTCTTTTTTTAATCTGAGATCGTAAGTGAGCACTAGATCGTCTTTGAGCTGATATTGATCGCTGATACTATGAAAATAATAAAAAGAATCAATTACATAAATTTTTCTAAATTTATTTTTCATATTTTATAGATTAACCTTATTTTTTATCTTACGCATTATAGAGAACAATTCGTTTTTATTCGTTGAAAAAACAACGGGAACAATAAATACTCCGATACAGACCAATATCGTATACACCATGCCCTTCAGTATAAAATTACTTAGATAACCTGACATTATGTCAGGAATCGAACTTGCAAAAAATGCCAAAACAACAAAGAAAACGACTGTATAAAACTGATGAAAAAGAAATGGAAACATCTTGATTTTTAAAACCTTTACATTGAAAAACAATTGTATATTCACACCGACTACTTGAGTCAACACCATTTTCAATGCAAGACCTTCTGCACCAAGTTTATAATGAAAAATAAAAAGGTAGCTAAGGACAAGACCGGAAAATGAAACGAATATACCTATTTTGCTATACGGTTTTGTTTCTCCCATTGCAAAAAACAGTGATCCGTTTAATTGTCCATATGTTTGATGAATAGGAAAAAATGCAATTATTACCAATGCAAAAAAAGCGCCCTTAAAACTTTCATTTGTAAAGATATGTATTAAATTTTCACTTTGAAAAGATATAAACACTCCAAAGTATGCTGCTATTGCATAGAGCATAGGAACGTATCTTTTAAAAAGCTTTTGGATATCTTCGATATTTTTAGAAGCATATGATTTTGAGAATTCGCGAGTGATAACCGGTGTCATTGCACTTGTAAACACAAAACACATCGCAGCAAGAGAATACGCCAAGCCGTAATACCCTGTTTGAACGGAACCGCTTACTTTTTGTAAAAGCCAAATATCGAACAGGCTAACTGAAATAGCGACAGAATTAAAAACGAACAGCGGCGATGAAAATCTATAGAACTCCATTATTAAACTTATATATTTTATTTTCTTGAATATTTGCTTTGTAAAGATACTTTTTCTTATAAATAAAACAGTGATTACCATTAAGAAGGACAGTAATGAAATATAATGAAAATAAAAATAAGAAGATAGATCAAAAAGTGTATAATGAACCATATATAAAAGCAAAAACAATATAGCTATTTTATGCAATATTTTAATTAACTCTACAGAAACCGTCAAAGCATGCGCATCCGATATTTTTATAAAAACTTGTGTAAGCCATGTAAAAAAACCAAACCACATACCAAAATATATATACTTAACGGGAATAGCCGGTAAAAAGGTATTTGTGTATCCAAATACATCTATACTGACTATAAAAATAGATAATACGGTCAATAGCAAGAATGCAAATAGAAAATAAAAAGAGAGCAGGTCTTTTCGTGTATGCGAGGCTGAAAGTTTTGTAAAGAACGCTATGGACGTACTAGCATCCAAAAAAGCAATTACCTGATTAAAAAACTGCTGTATAAAACTAAATTGTCCATAGGTCACAGGGCCGAGTGCTTTTGGCACTATCGCAACCAATATAACATTTATAATACCGGTCACAATATTAGACAATAACTTTATGATGTATCTTTTTTTAAGACTATCTTCCACGTTTATCAGATCTTTTTAATTAATTTTGCAGGGTTACCAGCATATATTGTTCTAGACGGAACATTTTTAGTGACAACGCTGCCTGCTCCAACTATACTGTTTTCACCTATTTCAACGCCGGGCAGTATTATTGAATTCGCACCTATCCAGCAACCTTTTCTCAAGTAAACATTCTCTGCCTCATAACTATATTGTTCTATTAAATATTTTTCCTTATCATCATATTTATGGTTTGACGTATAAATATGTACGCCTGAACCCATCATGACAAAATCTTCAATAATCACTTTCCCTAAATTTTCATCGCGAGGATCGGCAAAGATCATCGTTTGCGGTCTAATAATGACTTTTTTCCCGATAGAGATCTTTGAACAGCATATTGCATAGGCACCTGCTCTAAATTCTGCCGTATCGTCAAAACTTTCAAACTTTTTTTTACAAAGATGCAGCATGCTGGATTTAAAATATAATTTCCAATGTGTAAAAGGGCAATCCGGTCCCACTCTGTCATTTTTTATGTCAAATCTTATTTTATTTATTATATCCAAAAACATAAATCTCTTAACCTTTCACATACCATTCGTTCGGATCATTTTTCTGATCTACGGGGAAATCATTAGTATCTAATCTAGGTATCAACAACCTACTGCCGACAGAAAGATCTGCTACATCGACATCGGTTGTAAATGCCGCTTTACAATTTAATTTAGCCAGGATATCAACGGCTTCATTTGAATATGAGCCATAAGGAAAACAAGCGGTCCAATTATCTATATCGACTCCCACTTCTTGTAAAAAACTTAAAGACGAGGTCAGATCTTGCTCTAATTTTTTCTTGGAAAGTTTATTCCACCAATAGTGATCATACCCATGACATCCTATGTGCATCCCCTCTTTTAACATCTCTTTTATGTTCGATCTGCTCATATATAGTTCATCACTAAACTCTTGCTCATCTTTATTTAGAAAAAGTGAAAATAAAAAATCCGTGATCTTATATCTTACCTCTTCATCAAGTTCAACCTGAAGCAGCCTTTTTACAAATACGACATCCTTATCGTCAAATCTGTTCGCACAAGCAAGTTTATTATAATAATATTCAAAACTATCAAGTCCATACTCATCTCTATAAATATTCAACTGCTCTTTAATGGTATCGACGATCTTGATCGTATCGACTTGGGATGCCAAAATGAAATGTATTTTATTCACGTCCAGAACCTTATTTTCACAAACGGTTTTTGCGGGGATATAAAAACTTCCCTGAACTTTATTCTCTGCTAAAACAGGAAAGACATTTTTATAATGATCGATATAACCGTCATCAAATGTCAAAAGAATTGACTTTGGAGGTAATTCTTTTTGATTTTCCATACTAAAAATCAACTCTTCCATAGTAATAAACCGATAGTGTTTTTTAAAAAACATTATTTGTTCTCTGAACAGTTTTAAGTCTAGACCTTTTATATTTGGATATTTTGAGTTTTTTAAATCTCTCACATAGTGGTACATGACAACTGTTAGTTTTTTGTTCATATCTTGCTACTCACATAATTTGGTCTGTCTTGGTCACCGTCAGCCTTACATTGTCTAAACTTTAGGCCATCTGTTTTATCCGATACACAAAAAACGGAAATATTTTTTTGCACAAAAGGCTCAAAAAAGTTTGGCACGATTATGTCTTCGCTCTCAAAATCCAATCTATCGAACCCGGCGTTAAGCATATGGATATCTTCAAATCCATATGAAATAAAGTCACAATACTCATAATGATTATCGACTATATATTTATATAAAAAATTCGTTATATATCCCATGTTGCGTTCATCACCGTAAAAATCTACAATACGGTAAACTTTTCTATCCAGATATGCAGCCGTTCTGCAAATAAATATATTACTAATCAAACCCGATTTTTTAACCGTATAGATATCATATTTGTATATCGGATAGTTCACAAATCTTTTTTCGATATATTTTAGGTCTTTAAAAGGGACAATCTCTTTAAAGTCATCAAAAACAAATGATTGCAGCTCACTAATATCTTTAGCCAACTCTATTACGACATCGTTACTTTCGTGAAATGCTTTATAAGTTTTCAATATGGATTTGTCTCTGGTTTTTAACACTTTATATTCATCTATCGTATCATTAACCAAAAAGTATTGTTCCATTCTATTCCAATTCATTTTAATGATCTGATAGATCGGCTTTGTTTGAATACCTGCACCGGGTGCGGCAAAAAATCGATGTGGAACATTTTTTATAACAAAATCTCTGAGTTTCAATCCTAAAAGAGGAACGGTACAATCATCTCGTACTTTCCATAATGATCCTGCCAGATCGGGAATCTTCAAAAAATTATATTTAATAAAACCGAAAAGACCGATTATTTCATTTTGAGCATCTTGAGCTATCGCAAAATTTAATTTTTCCTTGTCTTGAAATTCATATAAGAAAAGATGTTTATCAACAGAAAGAATATGATTTTTTTTCCAATATTTATCTAAAAACTCCATGATCTTTTCTGTATCGTTAATAGTCGCAAAAGATATGTTCATTATTAACTATTACTTTTATTTTTAAGGATTTCAGACAATCCATCTACGGTCGCTGCCCGATCATTTAAAATATCATCCGTGTCCAGTGTTACGCCAAAGTTCGTTTCAATATCCAGCAATAAACCGAATAAGGAAAGAGAATCCACATAACCGTTCTCAAACATATTGATCTCACTATCTATTTTGTTTTTTTCTATTCCTGTTTTTTCGCAGATCCAAGAGATCAAAAATTCTTTATATTCATTCATATAGTATCCTTTACCTTTATAATTTGACCCATTCTTTCTTTTCAAACGACTCTTTTGCCTTATGAAACAGGTTTAAACCGTTCTTCGCGTGTTCGATTCCAAAGACATATTTGCTTTTATAGGAGTTTTTCTGATTAAAATTATCGAACTGTTCTGCTATATCAGTATATAAATTTGCAAAAGCTTCGATAAATCCGGAAGGATGTCCCGACGTCATTCTATTATATCTTTTTTCATTTGCGATCATGCAATCATTGCCTCTATCCACAATAATCTTATCGCCGTTAAAAAAAGACATCTTTAATTCTTCTGATTTTTCTTGAACCCAGCTAGCACTTCCTTTTGTTCCATATACTTCTATGCTTAATCCGTTTCTATGTCCAATGGCACTTTTACTGATCCAAAGCGAAGCTTTTTTATTGTCCTTATAGTTTAAAAGCATTTTCACATCATCAATGACATTATATGAGGAAAATGTACTGAAATGCCCTATAATCTCATCAGGTTCCTCTTCAATGAGAAAATAAGCCAAATGATGTAGGTGTGCGCCTAAATCCAGACAGATCATTGGAATGTAATCATCTTTCAATCTCCAAGGCTGCGGATATTTTACACTTTTTGGAGGTCTTAAAAATGTTTCTTGAGGCATCTCTAGTTTAATATTTATTATTTCGCCTAATTCGTTGTTCACTATTCTTTCTTTTAGTTCCCTGACCATTGGATATCCGCTATAATTATTCGTTACTACCAAAAATTTATTTTTAGAGAGTTCTTCCAGTCTTACGGCATCGGCTAATGAAGAAACCAATGGTTTTTCACAGATCACGGGAATATTTTTGCTTAATAGATATTCCAATGCTTCAAAATGCAACGGTGTAGGCGTCAATATCGCAACGATATCGATATCTTCACATTCGAGCATCGTGATGTAGTTATTATAACTTTTTACATTCCATGCTTGTTCCATTTCATGATTAATTTCAGATTTACTGCTAAACACGCCTGCTACAACCTCAAACCTGTCATCCATTTGACTTGCAATATAATGAGGAGTCCCCGCTATTGAGTATTTACTTCCTCCGATAAAAGCCAATTTATATTTTTTCATAATATATCTCCATCTTTTAGTTTTATACTGTAGTCATCAAATGATCAACTTATCTATTACATACTCTAACGGATAATCCATCTTCTCCAACGCTTTTAATATTTCTCCATACCCTTGAACTGCCGTTATCAATATATTGTAATCGGTATTTTTTAAAACTTCCGGCGGTTTAACATCTTTACCGCAAAACTTCTTTGTATGCTTTTTTACATCGCTATCAACAAAAAACTCTATCTCAAAATCTTTAAAAAATATACTTTTTTCAAGTAAACTTTTTGAATTCCCGCTTGCACCCCATATGACTATTTTAGGATATTCGCTAGGTTTTGCAATAAAATCAAGTCCTACATACCGGCATATCTCGTCCACATTTAATTCTTTTACGAACTTTATATCTCTTATTCTTTGTAAAACAATCTCATCGAAGTAAACCGTTTTACAATTTATCTTTTTCAATAACCCGTATAGGATTATCATATTTTTTGTGAAATCGATATCAAGATGCTCATATTTGAAATCCATACTAATTTGAAATAAGCAATTTTGAAGTTCGTTCTTTTCTATCAGATCTGCAAAATTCTCAAGATCTTCAATCGTTCCATTACCCTCAGTAAATAAATATTTAATCGTTACTAAGTTTGGATTTATGGACGAATACTCTATGAGATTGCCTATAACGTCTTTTAAATTATTTCGGCCTCTGACCAACTCAAAAGTTTTTTCAGATCCCGAATCTATACTTGTTGTCAATTGCAGTTTATTTTCTGATAATAATTTTTCTACTATCTCGGATCTTTTTATTCCATTGGTAACCAGCCTATGTCTTGCATTTGGAATTTTATTTGAGATCTGTTCTAAGATGCCGTCAAAATTTTTATCGATAGTCGGCTCTCCTCCGCCCCACACAACGGTATGGCAGTTGTCTAAACTGCCCTCCTCTAAAAATGCGTCTATCGTTCCCATAATATTATACGAAGGCTGTGATCCGCCGTAATATTCATCACTGCAATAGGAACATCTTAAATTACACACTGAATGATATTCGAACGAAAGATATCTGATGTCAAGAGAGTTTATCGCATCCCATTCTTTATATTCCAAGAAAGGACAGCCGTCACAAGGATTTTCAATGCCGGTATTTATTTGATGATGCAGCTCTTTTTTCGCATTTAAAATATCATAACTGCTAATTATCTGCTCAGGATCTTTCTCAACAGAGAGTATGGTCACATCCCCTTTTCTTTGGTTATTTACAAAAAATCTTCGACAGCAGGTATTGACTTCATTTGGTCTTAGAAAAACAGAATAGTGCAGATCGGTACAACTCCAGCTCTTCCCTTCCATACTGCTGACATAATCAAGCACCGCTTCTACTCTCTTGGCAAGACTCATATCTCGTTTAGACATTATGTCCATAAACTCTTTTGTGATTTGACAATACGAGGTCTTACATGTTGATGTTATATTTTTTATTTTATCAATACTTATTAACTTTAAAGAATGGTCATATAAAAATTCATATAGTTTTATAATTTGTTCCCTATTTGAAGAGTGTCTCCTAATCTCCTTCACACGGCTTGCAACCATACCGATTAAACCTAAAGAATAGCTTTCTAGAAATTTTTCTGACAACAACCCGCTGCTAATAGCATCTTTTAAAGTCTTTCCTATCTCACGCCATGCTCTAATATACCCCTCAATATGCTTTTGCGAGACTGTATTTATAATCGATTCTTCTCTATGGCTTTTTAAGTATAGGATTTTATTTAAATAGCCTGTTTTTTCTGCAAATTGATAAATTTTATATATAAAATCTATATCTTCATGCAGACCACCTGCAAAATATATATTATGTTTTTTTATAAGATCCTTTCTCATTGCGGTATAAATGACCGAACCGTCCATTCTTGCAGAAAGAAAATTATCTATTAACGTGTTTTTATCAAATAAAAATTTACCGTCTCTTCTCCCGGTATAAAAATCTTTTCTTGATTCATTATGTTTTGCGGAATCTCTTGCCCAGTCAAATCCGACTGCCATCAGATTTTTATCGTTATGAACGATATACGAGTTTAATGAAGACAGATAATCCTCCGTTACGATATCATCGCTATCTATAAATAATAGCCACTCTCCGTTTGAAGCATCGATGCCATGGTTTCTTGCAGTACCCGGACCTCCGTTCTCAGTTAACTCAATTAATTTTAGGTTCAATTTATTATATTTTTTAACTTTTTTTATCGTATCGTCACTTGAGGCGTCGTCTACGACAACGACTTCAAATTTATCATGCGGAAAATTTTGTCTATTCAGACTATCTAAACATTTATAGATAAAACCGCTGGAGTTATATGTCGGTATTATGATACTAAAGATAATATCTTCATTTTTTTTATTAACTATATCCATACTAGATCCTATTTTAATATATCAAAAATTCAATTTTCAAGGCTTTTTAGAACTACCCTTGCCGGTGCACCATCCGTTCCTATCAGTTTTAAAGGCATACATATAAGCTCATATCTTCCACTTTTAATGTTCGCCAGATTCAAACCTTCAAGGATAATTACGTTTTTTTCTAACAAAAATTTATGAATACTAGCATCTTTAGAATTAAATGATTCAATAGACAAATAATCTATACCTATCAGACCTATATTATTTTCAACTAAATATTTGGCAGCACTCATTCCCAATGAGATGAAATCCTTATGAAAAAAATCATCTTTCCAAAACGTAGAATTTTTAGTTTTAAATAAAATCTTCGTATACCCATGTATGTTATATGATCTGATATCTTCATACTCTATGGTTGTTTGAACATCGACCTCTATTACGAGGCAGTCACCGATCAGCAGTTCAATATCTATCGCATCGACCGTATCGCCGGATTCAATAAAATGATACGGAGCATCTATATGCGTACCGCTATGGACTCCCATGCATAAATTCGTTACGTTACAGAGATCGCCCTTTGCAATGGATACCGACTTCGACAGTTCAACGGACGGATCACCAGGCCAGGATATCATATTTTTCGAAACCGGAACAGAAACATCAAATATTTTCATTATCATTCCTTAAATGAAAAGTCATTGTATCGCTCATACCTTTTTTTTGATATCCATGTTGACCAAAATAATCTCTTTGCGCTTGTATCAGATTTGCAGGCAGCACTTCAGACGATATTGAATCTAAAAAAGACAAAACGGATGACATCACAGGTATCGGAATACGGTGCGTAATGGCTGTAAGTACGGTTTCTCTTAAATTTTCAACTTTTAAGTTTACACAGTCTATTATTTGCCGGGACAGTAAAAGATTTTTATTATTCGTATTTTGTTTCTCAATAATATCCACTAATTTATATAATATCTCTGATTCAATAATACATCCGTTTAACCAAACTTTGGCAACTTCTTGAATGTTTATGTTCCAATTAAATTTATCAGAGGCTTCAGAAATGATCATCAGTCCGTTTACATATGAAATAATTTGTGCTAAATACTGAGCATCTTTCAATCTCAATAAATGCGTCTGTATTTGAGCATATAACTCCTTTTCACTTACACTTTTGGAAGAGTAACAAAAACGTAAATCTGATAGACTTGATATATATCTTTCATTTACAGAGGCTGTTAACGGCGGTGCCGGGACACCTAGGTTTAATGCAGCGATAGAGGTGTCTTTGCCTGTTCCTTTATGACTGGAACTATCAAGGATCTCATCTAAAATATAATTACCATTCTTATCGGTCATCGTAACTATTTGTGCAGTGATTTTCATTAAGTAACTGCGTCCCTCTGCTTCATTCCAATCATCATACACTTTTTTAATTTCATCAGGCTGCATATTGAGCATTCTTTTTTGCATATCATATGATTCTGCTATGATCTGCATTAACGAATATTCGATACCGTTATGCACCATTTTAACAAAATGCCCGGAACCTTCAGAACCGATCCATCGACAACAATATTCATTGTTTCTATCTTTAGCAGCTATTGCCTGCAGTATCTCTTTTGTATCGTTCCATGCACTTACATCGCCGCCGACCATTATTGACGGACCTTTTAAAGCGCCTTCAGAACCTCCGGAAATACCGCATCCAAGATACCTGATCTGTTTTGATGCTAAAAAGTCAAGTCTTCTTTTTGTATCTTCGTAATGTGAGTTCCCGCCATCTATCAAAATATCATTTTTGGCTAAATACTGAATTGTTTCTTCTATAACCTTATCCACCGCATTACCTGCAGTAATCATCATTAAGATTTTTTTAGGATTTTTAAGAGAGCTTACAAAATCATTTATGTTCAAAAATCTGGTAACAGTTTTGTTTCTACATTTTTTATCCATAAATTTTTGTACGGCTTTCTCTTCATTGACATCATACCGATTGAAAACTGCCACATTAAATCCATGGTTTGCAAAATTTAATGCAATATTTTGTCCCATGACGCCAAGTCCATATACACCTATATCGTATTTCACAACATATCCTTACCAATTTGAGTCATTATTTTACTACATATCTCATCTACAGAGTTATCATTACCCATAGAGACGGTCAATACATTATTGTTTATTTCCAAAATATCATATTGACTTTTTAAAAGCTCTTCTGAGAAAAAATGATTCTGTCTCGCTTTTAAACGTCGATAAGCAGTATCATAATCTATATCTAAAAATATATATTGTACGATATCAAACGATCCTTTAGACAATATTTTTCTATATTTTTCTTTTAATGCAGAACATGCAAGAACACTCATCTTATTGTGCTCATTCCAGCCCTTGATCTCTTGAGATAACTTCTCAAGCCACTGTGATCTGTCATCATCCGTTAAAGGAATATTATTTGCCATTTTTTCAATATTGATATCAGAATGATAATCATCTGCATCATAAAAAGGACAGGTCAACAGTTCTGCCAATCTAATACCGACCGAAGTTTTACCCGCCCCTGATACGCCACAAACTATATAGATCATTTTATATCTTCATTAACTTTCTAATTAAAGCCGAGGCATCATAATCTTTGAACATCTCTTGAATTTTAAACTTCATCACTTTTCCCATTGAATTTTTCGGCAAAGCTTCAATAATTTCATATCCCATGGGCTGTTGAAAATCGGCTAAAGAATTTCTACACTCTAATTTAATTTTTGTTAAATTAAAATCCATATTCTTTTTCGGCACTATTACAGCAACTACCGCTTCTCCGAAATAGATATCATCAACACCTATCACTGCACATTCTTCAACAAATTCAAATTTACTGATAACATCTTCTATATCTTTTGGGTACACTAAAGTACCTCCGACATTGATGACATCTTTTTTTCTTCCTTTGAAATATAAAAACCCTTCATCATCGACGTATCCGATATCTCCTGTATAAAAATATCCGTTTTTTACACTTTCATTCGTTGCTTTTTCATTTTTATAATATCCTACAAATTTTGTAAGAGTCTTACAAATAATCTCACCTTCAGTATTTGCAACAACTTCTTCACCATTATCATCAACTATTTTTAAGTCAACATATCTTAGAGGCGTTCCAACACTGCTCACTTTATTTTTACTATCATTAGGTGATAAGTTTGTTGCTGTTCCTATTTCTGATGCCCCATACATTTCATGGAAATCAGCATTAAACTGTTTAATGCATTCACTTTTTATATCATCTTTTAATAACGCTGAAGATGAAACAACTGTGCGCAATGAATCCAAATTAAAAGTCTTCTCTTTTAATTTGAGTAATAACAATTCCAAGTTAGACGCAACTAGTATTGCAAAAGAAACTTTATGTTTTTCAACAGCTTCTAACCAAACCTGAGGATTGAATTTTTTTAGAAGCACTGATGTAGCACCTAACATAATAGGGAGTAAAACAAGTCGCTGTGCTAGAGAGTGGTACATAGGCGATGATGCGATTATAACATCCTCTTGAATCAGTCCATAAAGTTCTTTTGCACTTAGCATAGCCCTATTAATCTTTGTTTCTTGAGAAAAAATGATTGGCTTTGGTTCACCTGTCGATCCAGATGTCATCGTTAGAATATATGGACTGGTTATATCTATATCATATTGCCCCAAAGAGTATGTCTTTGTTCTATATCTTTTTATATCTTGAAAAACTTTACTCTCTAAAACTTTTTCACCGACAACAATCCATTTTTTACTATCCAGAATGGTTTGTAATTTGTCTGCGTGCTGCTTTATAACATTTGACAAGCCGATAATATATTGAATATCTGAACTTTTCATTGCTTTTTCAATAGCATCATCACTCATAGTTGTGTTGATCGGCACTAAAACAGCACCTAAGTTGGCAACTGCAAACATTGTTACAACAAACTCATATGAATTATCTAATAAAATCAATATATGTTCTTTTTTTTGAACACCAACATTTTCTAAAAGTTGAGATAAACATTTAACATCTTCCGTCAACTCCGAATATGTATACGTTTTATCAGATACAATAATAGCTGCTCTGTCCGGAAACTGTTTTGCATTTTTAATTAAAAAGTTTATTATCATAGGCTAAAATCCATCATCTACTATATTTTGTCCTTTTGTATTTTTACTTTATCATTTTTCATTAATTATATGTGCCTTTAATGTAATAAGCTGCTCAATTAATAAATCAAATTTTTCCTTATTAAAAAATTTATAATAAAACAACTGTACAATCGTTTTATAGTTTAATTCGAACTTTTTATTCTTATCTATATCAACAAAAACAACAGGTTTTTTATAAACCCAATCTTCTGCATTTATAGGATTTTTTTGAGCATTTTTATAATAATTTAATGTATCTAGTTTGGAGAACATCGCACGTTTTTCATTTTTAAAAACATTTTTAAGAAAACCATTATACTCATAATCTCTTACTGTTCTATAATTTGAAAAGCAACTCATGATTTTTCTATCTGTTAAAAATGTTGTGTGAGTTTTAACTAATTCAGACTTTTTCAAATGGTTTTCAATTGCATATTGATAAAAGATATCTTGATTATACCTATAACTAGTATAAAAAGACTGCATTATAAAAACTGATATTATACTAAGTAATAGTATTTTACCAAACATATTATTTATTTTCCTCATCAATTGTACACTTGTATACACTAAAATTGATATACCTAGAGGCATTAACAATTGATGACGTGAATCCCAATCATATACTCTGGGTAGTTTACCTACCATAATATATGGAAAAACTGCAAACAAAAAACCACTTATTCCTATAAAAATAAATGTATATGAAATTTTCTTACTTATCTGTAAATTTCTAAATATATACAATAATCCCAACAAAACAATAGTAAAAAAATATAAATGTTTATAACTATATAATAATGCAATTTCTGCTGGTTCATAAAAGGAACTATAAATAGATCGATGGAATAGATCAAAGAGCTTGATTAAATCAAAATGTATGCTATTATAATTTTCATATGCTCCATAAGGAGGAAAGTAGTTTATTTTAATTAACCAATATATAATCGGTAGTAATATAAAATCTATATATTTAAAAAGAAATGATTTAATTTTAAAGTTTTCTTTTGAAAATTCATATTGCAATGCATATAATAAAACCAACCCATAAAATACGAGTAGTGAATTGACACTGAACGACAGAAAAAATAATATATATATTAGAATTCTTTTAAATATATTTTGAGAGTTTTGAATATATTTTACAAATAAAAAAAATGCTATAAAAAACAAAAGCAAATAAAAGTTTGATGGTAAATTAATTAATGCGATTTTTGCACTGTTAAGTGGTATTACTAGATATAATAAAACTATACAAAAAATATCTTCATCTCGTAACTTATCGAGAGATTGTAAGATTTTAAATATCAAAATACCTGTAAAAAAATATGAAAAATAAGTAATAAACCTATATATGACAATACTATTATCAAAGTACAATAATATTCCATGTATTGGCGATATAAAATCCAAGCCACCTGTAGCCTGATTAAAAATATTATGAATAAAGCTATAATCATGCCCTATAAGCGAATAATCATCCCAATATATCCCATCATAATTCAAAAAATTAAGAATATTTGTAATACAGTAAATGAGAAACAGTATCATATATCTTTTATTAGTTTGAGAAATAGTCATGAACAATCCTGCTAATATAGTAAATATCTTTTGGCTTTAATTGATAATACATGGGCAGCCTTACCAATCTTTCACTTTCTCGTGTTGTAAAAATATCTTTCCCAACAAATCTACCGAACTTTTTACCGGCAGCGGACGAATGCAGAGGTACATAATGAAATACTGCAAATATTCCATTTTTGTTTAAATATTCTAAAAATTTTGTTCTTTCTTCAATATCTTTTACTTTCAAATAAAACATATGAGAATTATGAATACATTCTTTTGGGATATTGGGAAGTTCTATTAATCTTTTTTCTTCTAGTGGTTTTAATTCCTTATAATAACTTTGCCAAGAATTTAATCTGTTTTGATTAATTTCATCTGCTTTTTCAAGATTACCCCATAAATATGCTGCACTAACATCATTGAGAAGATAGCTGCTTCCTATATTTACCCATGTGTATTTGTCGACCATCCCTCTGAAAAACAGGCTCCTGTTGGTTCCTTTTTCTCTTATGACTTCTGCTTTTTCAATAAACTGTTTATCATTTATTATTAAAAGTCCGCCTTCTCCCGCACTTGTATAATTTTTTGTTTCATGAAAACTATAGGTTCCTAAATGCCCGATCGTTCCTAGTGGTCTGTTTTTATAACTGCTCATCATTCCTTGAGCTGCATCTTCTACAACAAAAAGACCATATCGTGATGCAATTTTCATAATCGCATCCATTTCGCATGCTATGCCGGCATAATGAACAGGAACTATAACTTTTGTTTTATTTGTGATCGCTTGCTCTATTTTTGTTTCATCTATATTCATGGTATCGGGACGGATATCTACAAAAACAATTTTTGCCCCTCTTAAAGTAAAAGCATTTGCTGTACTGACAAATGTATATGAAGGCATAATAACTTCATCTCCTTCTCTTATATCAAGAAGTATTGCTGCCATTTCAAGCGCATGAGTACATGACGGCGTTAAAAGTACCTTTTCACAATTTAGCTTTTCTTCAAACCATTGATGACATTTTTTTGAAAAGTCTCCATCTCCTGAGATTTTAAGGCTTTTTATCGATTGCAATATATATTGTTCTTCATTCCCAGTCGAAGGAGGTTTATTAAACGGTATCATTTATCTTTTCCTTCCTACTATAAATAAACTTCCGCCACATAAGTTTGGCAAAAATCGGTTTAATTTATTTTCTATTCTTGATATCCAAAGCAATAAGTGATTTAGAGGTGAAATTATTGAAATATCTTTATCATATTCTTGATTTTTGACTTCTCTACCGTTATCTTTTTCAAGTAGTCGCCTTAATATAAGTAGTAAAATTATACTTATAAAAAAATACCTTGCACTCAATACTTCAAAACCTTCTTCCTCTAATTTTTGCATCAATTGTTTTTTTGTATATCTAATTTTATGTCCTGCAATAGCATCACTTCTATTCCAAAGCCACATATGCGAAGGAACCGTTAATACTATTTTCCCATTTTCCTGAAGCATTCTGTTAACATTTTTTAATGCCGCGCTTGCATCTTCGATATGCTCAAGCACATCAAACATACAAACTGCATTAAATTCATTTTCAAATGGAGTGTCAAGTAAGTTGAATTGATAACATTTTTCTATACCGTAGCTTTGAGCATATTTTAATCCTGTTAAATGCATTTCTCCTACAGATATATCTTTATACTCATTTTCTATCAAGTACCTTGATACATTACCTGTACCCGCACCTATTTCTATGATTTTTTCATGTTTTTCAATAAATTTTTTTATATTGTTGAAGATAAACTCTTTTCGTGCAATAAACCAAAAATGTTTTTCTTCTTGTTTATAAAGGTTTTCTAAACCCTTTACATTGTAATCTGCATGACCATCGATAGTTTCATGAAAAATTTTGATGTTATCAACATTTTTATACTCCTGTAAAATCATATATTAGACCTTAGCATTCAAAACTCTTCATAAATTGGGTTGCATTTCGTCCTTCATTGAAAATAAGATCTATTATACTCACGCTATGCTCAAATGGCAAAAAAAGTTGGTTATACTCGGGATAACCGCTGTAGTCTATCCATTCTACTTGAATATTTTCCTGTTTTGCCAGATTTTTATTAAAATAATTTTTTGCAGCAGGTCCACTCAGATATACATTGGCATCACACTGTTTACAAATCGCCAACAGTTTTTCAGTTTGTCCATTTGACAATTCAAATTCATCTGACCATCTGATTTTCGTAGTTATACCGAGTATCTTATTTATAGTCATTATAAATTTATAGTTTATCTCGCTCAAATACTTCTCTTCACCCTTTAAATATAGTTCTTCAAAAATGTCTTTATATTCTTGAAAATATTTTGCTTTTGCATAGCTTTGGGATATTGTACTCCAATGTTTTTTATTCCATCTATTGTCTGCAACTTTAGTATCTTTTATTTTTTGCTCCAAATTTTTTTGTTCTACTGGGATCGTTATCCACTGAACACCCTGAAATGTTTTTATTTTGTTTCGGTTTCGCCAATCATTTTTTGTATATTGAACATCATCATAAAAAATAAATTCATCTACACTGCTTATTAGATCGAAATAACCTTTCCATGGAATATAATTAGATTGTAATATTGCTATTTTTTTCATACTTTTTGCAATATGTACCCGGCAACAATTTTAGTACTCATAATAGGCCCTTTTAGAACTTTAAAATTTTTACCAATACTCCTTTCAATGAATTCCATATCTAAAAATAAAATATTTTCCGGTAAGTTTTGTTTTGTAATTGCATCTCTGACCATTTCATTTGTTTGATCTAGTTTTCTATAATATTTTTCACTGTTTATCGGCATTGAGTTTGTAAAAAAAATATTTTCTTCTTTTGTTAAATAGTCTAAACTACACATTCCTGAAAGAAAAAGCAACGCATTTTCACTCATGATTTCACTGAATTTTTGAATTATATTTTGAAATTTTTCAGGAGTCGAAAAGTGATAAACTCTAAATGCTGCAATACAGTCAAACTGCATTTTTATATTATTAATTTCAAAATATTTTTCATCAGTACCAATAAAAAAATTTACTTTTTTCTCCATCAGGTCGATAAGTTCCAATTGATCAATTTTAGTTAAAATTTTTTTATAATCTAACGCATAATAATCTGGTTCAATAATTAAAGCTTCCTTTATCGCTTCATTAGTAATTACTTCAGATATGAAACGAAATCCTCCACCGCCTATTTCTAAAATTCTTTTCGGTTTATATTTCTGAACTTCTTGAACACATTCATCTACATAAGGCTCTATATGTCCAGGAATATATTGTATCCCTGTTCCAAGCAAATTTGATACTTTTCTTTGATCTCCAACCATTTTAAAGCTCATGACTGTTTTCCTGTTCGTAAATATTTTTTATAATAGTATATGGTCTGTTTTTCACTTCTTTGAAAACTTTAGATAAATAAATTCCCATTATTCCAAGCACCAAAATGATTAAACCTCCAAAAAACCATATTGAGATAATAAGGGATGTCCAGCCTTGAAATGCAATATTTAAAACCAATTTATTATAAATGAGTTTTAAAATAAAGATGGCAGATACTAAAGTTATAAAAAATCCAAAGTAAAAAATGTACACCAAAGGTTTACTACTGAAAGAAGTTATAGAATTAGTTAACAATGAAACTTTTTTTTTGAAAGTATATGTTGTTTTACTATGTGATCCTTTTTTTACTTTTACACCTAACTGGTTATAGCCGGTATCAGCTAAAATTCCTCCTAAAAACACCTCGGATTCGTTATAAAGGATTAAGGATTTGACATATTTTTTATTCATCAACCTGGCTGTTAATATGTTTGATGGAATTTGTATTGATGATAGAGCATCAACTATCTTCCAAAAAATTGTACCGCTTAATTTTTCGAACCAATGGCCTTTCCGCTGAGCTTGGACACCGTAGACGACATCTATATCTTGACTATTTTGCATCTCTGACCAAAACTTAGCTAATAATTCAGGTTCTTCTTCTAAATCACTATCTATCAAAAAAACATAATCACCTTCAGTATGAGAGAGTCCTGTCATAATTGCTTTATGATGTCCAAAGTTCCGTGAAAGTTCTATAACTTTCACTTTACTGTCTTTTTGATGTAAATTTATCGCTTTTTGTAAGCTATCATCCGGGCTTCCGTCATCTACAAAAATTATTTCATAATCGTTCGTAATTTTTCTAGCTTCCTGTGTAATTCTTTCATAAAACTCATTTATATAAAATGATGATTTATACAGCGTCGTTACTATAGACAGTTGCATAGAAAACTCCTTACGACCTTCTTTATTTAATTTTTCATTCTAGTTTTTTAATGGCGTATATTATAAGCTAAACCCATCATCAACTATAATATTCTGTCCGTTCACATACCTGCTCATATCACTAAGCAGGTATACCAGAGTGCCTTTTAGATCACTTTTATCTAACATACCTTTATTTGAGCATTGTTTTTTATATGCTTCCAAAAAAGGTTCCGGCTGATTATCAAATATACCGCCGGGACTCAACGCGTTTACCTTGATGTTCATCCCTTTAAAGTATTTTGCCATATACTTTGTAAGGTGAATAAGTCCTGATTTTATAGCGGCATACTCTACAGGCATTGTCATCGGCGTATTATCGTATATCTCAAACTTTGGAGCGACTACCCCATATATGGAACTGATATTGATGATATTTCCATATCCCTGTTTCTGGAAATAGGTAGCAAATTGCTGTGAAGCAGTAAAATACCCGCCCAGGTTTAAACCTATGTTCTCTACAAAATCTTCATACTTTACATCAAAAAAATGCTTACCGTAGTTTTTATTTCTCGGGTAAGCATTATTTACCAACGCATCTATCCTGCCGTATTTTCCGTCAAGATACTCTAGACACTCTTGTAATGAATCCGTAGAAGTGATATCAAGTCTTATAAAATCTATATTTGAACTGTTCAGTTCTTTTGACAGGTCTGCTTTTGCCTTTGTACCGAGTTCTTCATTTATATCTGCGATTACAGCTATACCGTCATTTTCCACTATGGCTTTGATAAACTCTTTTCCTATAAGTCCTGCACCGCCGGTAACGACTACTACCTTGCTATCTAGCATCTTGTTTCCTCATCAAAAACTCTACAAATTCAAAATCAAGTTCATTGTCTATATCGATCGATCTTTCTTCGGGCATTACGTATAGACCTGTTCTTTCCAAAAAGATAGAATTTTCATTTAATATGGTATCTCTTTTCCATATATAGATCGAGGCGTTCATATCATAGCTTTTTGGTGCGTCTTGTCTTCTTACAACCGTATCGTCCAGTTTCTTGGAGAGTTCTACTTTACCGTTCTTATCTACTTCTACAAGATTAAAATAAGGGCTTCGTCTGCTCGGCATAGCCGTGATAAGATTATCATTGTCGTTTTGTATGAACTGTTCGAACGAATCTACTATATCTTCAACGCTTCTAAGCGGTGCGGTTACATCCAGATCTATCAAATAGTCAAATTTCTTACCGTAATATTCTTCACTCTTCATAAAAGCATCTTTTATGACATCCAGCTTACCTGCGGTATCACCTGCCATTTCAGCACTTCTTTTAAAGAACACTTCAGCACCGTATTTTTTGGCAGTATCAGCTATTTCATCCGAATCGGTACTGATCACAATATGCTCAAATAATCCGGAAGCTTTAGCCTGTTCGATCGTATAAGCTATAAGAGGCTTACCGTTTATCTCTTTGATATTTTTATTTTTCACACCTTTGGAACCGCCTCGAGCACATATAGTACATAGTACATTCTTCATCTATTTTGTTCCTGAATCATAAATACCGTGTTCATAGTTTCCAATCCTTCTTCATAACTGCATACATCGTTTTGATTATCCAAAATCGCTTTATGCATCTGTTCGAACATATGATTTCTTTGCAAAATCTGCATATTATAAACCTGCTCTAGACCGGATTTATCTTTTTGGATTAGATGATTGTTTATAAAGTCTAATTCATAGCTGTGTTCAAAAGTATGCACCAGCATTTTTCTATATGTAATCTTACTTATATAGTCTATCGATACATTAACAATGGTTCCGTTTTTCGTTTTGCCGATGAATGTAGTAAGATCATCCGTCTCAATCTCTAAATCGGAGATTTTTAACTGATAACTTTTGACCTCTTTTATTTTACCGAATAACCACTGTACATAATCTATTTCATGAGTCAGATCAAGTAAAACTCCACCGCCTCCATCTTTTTTCGCACTATATGAAGTTCTATAATCTATATCGGGTCTCCAGTCAGGCAAGTATTGTCCGCAATTTACATATGCACTTAATACTTTTTCTTTATCTATGAGATCTTTCAGTTTTTTCAACAATGGATGAAATCTAAGTACATAACCGACAAAAACTTTATTTTTCTCTATTTTTAACTCTCTTTTTGTTTCAAAAAGAGGTTTTTCGCAAAAAATCAATCTGTCAGAAATTTGAGATTCCAAATATACAAGCTGCTCATAATGTTTATTTGTTTCAGATGCGATGACAAAATAATCATATAAACCTAGATCAGGTACTTGTTCTAAAGATATATATGTTGTTTTGTCTTTCAATGTTTGTTTTGTAACGATATCGATATTCTTAATACTTTCAAACTTGGATAACACATCTTCGTGCCTTTTACCGATTGAACCATAGCCGATAATCAATACTTTCAATCAAAACACCTTATGATATTCATTATTCGCTTTTTCGAACTCTTCCATTCTGCCGATATCCAGCCAATACTCCCGTATAGGAAAAGAGATACTTTTCATATTGTTCGCAATAACTTTTTCAAAAAGTGTCGGCATATCAAAAAATTGGTTTTTCGGTATAAAATCCAATACTGCCCGATCAAGTATATACACTCCGCCGCTTACATAAAAATTGTGTACCGGTTTTTCCGCAATACTTTTTATATTTATTCCGTCTATATTGACAACACCGTAAGGTACCTGAAAATCGTATTCTCGAACCCCCATTGTCGCGACCGAACTATTTTGTATATGATAATCCATCATATGTTCGAAATTAATATTTGTAAGCAGATCACCGTTCATCACAAAAAACGGCTCATTCAACTTCTCTTGTATGAGACTTAATGCTCCTGCCGTACCCATTCTTTTCTCTTCATGAACATATTCTATATGAACTCCAAGCTTTGAACCGTTGCCAAAATAATTTTCGATCATCTCCGATTTGTAACTTACACTAAGAACGATATTTGAAAATCCATATTTTTTGAAATTTAATATAATGGTCTCTAAGATAGGCTTATCTCCGACTTTTAACATCGGTTTTGGTATCTTTTCCGTTAAAGGTCTAAGTCTGGTACCAAGTCCGCCAACCATCAAAACGACCTTATTATTCCTATTCTTAGGTTTTAAAAGCTCATCGACCTCTTCTATGCCTATAAGCTTTCCCGTATTGTCGACTACCGGTATCTGATAAAGCTTTTTTTCTACGGCTATCTCCAGTATTTTCTCTTTTGTATCTTCGATTGAACAGGTTGTCGGTGTTTTAAAAATAATAGGTTCGATGGCATCGTCGAGCGAAAGATTATTTAAAAGACCTCTTCTGATATCGCCGTCAGTAAGCGTGCCTAATAGTTTTTCATTCTCATCAACAACAAGAGCAATTTTCATCGCTCCGCTATCGATGATTTTTAATGCTTCTTTTATGCTGGAACTTGGATTTAATATTATGTTTTTATAATTTTTCATTGAGAAACCTTAACTGTATAAAAAGATTTTTTAAGAATTTGATTCAAATCTGCGTTTTTGATCTCTTTTATTATTAACCGACTTGCACATCCGTCACCATAAGGATTTTTAATATGTTTCAACCTATTTTTAAAAGCATCGGAATAAACAGTATCAAAAGCTTTTAAAATATCTTTTTTTGCCGGAGTACAGTCTATTACGCTGTCCGCTTTGATACGGCCTTTTTGTCTATCTCCGATATTAATAGTGGCAACTTTAAAGCTCGGTGCTTCGATCAAACCGCTCGAACTGTTTCCTGCCATTGCATCAACATATTGCAAAGCACTTAAATATCTAAGTTGTCCCAAAGATGTAAAACCAACCGCTTTGTGCGAATTTTTTGATACATATTCATCTATCATCTTATTTATGATTCTTCCGTCGGTATCGCTGTTTGCTTTGGTAAAGATGATCTTTGTATCTGTAAGTTCGTCAACTGCATCCAACAGCTCTTGAAACTGCTCTTTTGCAGTCGCATTTTCTAAAGTCACGGGATGAAACGTGACGAGTATGTTTTTGATTCCGAGTTTAAAATCGATAGAGTTTTCAAACTCCTCTTTCGACAAGAGTTGAAGTCTTTTGATGTTTTCTATACCCATGCCGCCGACGTTAAAGACTCTCTCAGGATGTTCACCGAGTTGTATTACCCTGTTTTTATACTCCTGTGTAGCAGTAAAATGAAGATGGCTCATCTTTGTTATGCTGTGCCTTATAGCTTCGTCAAAAGCACCTTCTGTCGTCTCTCCGCCATGAAGATGAGCGATAGGAATACGAGCTATCATAGCGGTACTTACTGCTGAAAATATCTCATATCTGTCACCGAGGACAACAAGGATATCCGGCTGCAACTCTTCATAAGCATCTGCAAAACCTATCTGGGCGATCCCCATAGATTTTGATATGCCCACAGAAGTATCAGAAGAGAGCAGCATCTCTATTTTTTTATCTATATGAAAATCTTTCTCTATCTCTTTGTAAGTCAACCCGAATTCAGGAGACAGATGCATACCCGTCACCACGACTTGTAGCTGTAACGTATCATCGGCTTCTATCTCTTTCATCAGCCAATAAAGCAGCCCATACTCTGCACGGGTTCCGGTAACTACACAGATTTTTTTCTTACTCATAACAGCTCATCTTTCTTATAATCTCGTGTCGCAACAGTTCCGATGACCTCATCCCATCTCATCGGGCTTATACCGTTACCGGGTCTTTTTACGGCAAGATTTTCTTGCGTCAAGATATCGCCTTTTTTTATTGCCTTGCCTGATACTATGGACTTTCTGGCGATCGGTTTGTTTTTCAGTTCACTTTTACTCGGTTTTTTGACACTGCTTCCAAGAGCCAGTTCGATATTGCGTATAGCCTGTACCATGGTCTGTAATTCATCCGGTTCTAAACTTGCCTTATGATCGGGACCCTCCATCGTTTTATCAAGAGTAAAATGTTTTTCTATACAGCTTGCACCTAAAGCGACGGCAGCTATATCAACCTCTATGCCCAATGTATGGTCGCTATACCCATAAGGGATGTCAAACGTCCTGCCTATCGTCACCATAGCTTTTAGATTTACATCTTCCAACGGTGTAGGATACTCGGTATTTGCATGTAAAACAGTAATGTTTGCTTTAGATGTACCTGCATCTATCAATATATCTAAAGCATCTTCTATCTCGCCGATGTCACTCATTCCCGTAGAAAGAATGACCTTTTTATTGAGTCTGCCTATATGTCTTAAATACGGAAGATTAGTGATCTCGCCGCTAGGTATTTTAAATACCTGTAACCCAAGATCATTTAAGAGCTCAATACTATCGTGGTCAAAGGGTGTAGAGAGGAACATAACATTTTTTACTTTACAGTACGCCATCAACTCTTTATGCGTGTCAACGTCAAGTTCCAGTTTTTTGATCATCTCGAATTGAGATTCCTCTTTATCGGTAGTCTGTTTTTGATAATCCGCTTTTGCAGCGTTTTTACTCACTAGATTTTCAGCTTTGAACGTTTGAAATTTTACTGCATCCGCGCCGGCTTGAACCGCTGCATCTATAAGTTTTTTTGCCAGTTCGATCGAACCGTTATGGTTTACTCCGGCTTCTGCGATAATAAAAGTTTTACTCATTTTACGACACTCCCGGCTTTTACGAAACCTGATGCTTCTGTATTCTCTTTTGAGGTCGCACTGCTTCCGTAAAACGTATTTGATTTCACTACTGTTCCGCCATTGATGATCGCACCTGTCGATATATGACAGTTATCTTCTACGACCGCATCATGCTCTATAAGTGCTTTTGAGTTTATGATGCAGTTCCTGCCGATTTTTGCATCGGCATTTACAAGAGCGTCATGCATTATGATAGTCCCCTCTTCTACCTTGGCATGTTTTGACACATAAGCTCTAGGGGAGATCACCACAGGCAGTTCAAATCCTGCTCTTTTTGCCAGTTCAAAGAGCCTTACTCTTACCTCCGAAGATCTGATCTGCCCGACCGCAATAAATGCGAATCTGTATTTCTGCGCCAATGTATCGAGATCGGCATCACTGCCTATGACTTCATAACCTAAGACCTTTTTCCCTATCAATTCGGCCTGATCGATTATACCGGCTATCTCGAATCTGCCTTCCTGCTCAATCACATCTATGCAAGATTTACAATGACCGCCGCCGCCGATAAGGATGATCTTTTCCATCTATATTCTCACCGAACTTGGGATGTTCACTATTCTGTCTTCAAGGTAGACCGAGTTTGAGATATCCGTACATTGACATTCTTTGAACATCTCAAGCCTGTTCATCAGTGTCCAGATAGGTCTTGTCATCACGCCGTTCTCATTAGTGAACTTTAAGAACGCGTCTCTATGGGCTCTGTCTTTTAACGATACTGCATGCAGCCAGTAGTTTGATCTGCTGTCTTGCGGTTCTTTTATAAATTCTATATCTGTCAAGTCGGCAAAAAAACCTTCATACTCTTTTGCAAGTTCTCTTTTATTTTGCAAGAACACTTCTAATTGTTCTAGTTGAGCCACTAAAAGTGCTGCATTAATATTGGGAAGGCGATAGTTGTAACCTATCATATCATGGGTATATTCCCATCTATGCGGTACTTTTGCAGTCGTTGTCATATGCTTGGCTTTTTTTGCCAGTTCTTCATCATTTGTGATAATACAGCCGCCGCCGCCCGAAGTGATTATCTTATTTCCGTTGAAGCTGATAGCGGCCAGTTTCCCAAAAGTTCCGGTATGTCTGCCTTTATAATAACTTCCCAGGCTTTCTGCTGCATCTTCGACTAAAACTATATGCCACTTATCACAGATATCTTTTATTTCGTCAATTCTGCATGGATGTCCAAACGTGTGCATCGGTACACAGGCTTTTACGATTTTTCCCGTAATTCTATTGACACATCGGTTCTCTTTTACCTCACAGTTCTCGTTCAGGAATTTCTCTAATGATGAAGGAGAAAGTCCAAGTGTATCGAGATCTACATCTACAAAGACCGGTTGTGCATTACAGTAGCTTATCGCATTGCATGTAGCGATGAACGTCAAAGGTTGAGTTATTACTTCGTCGCCGTTTTGTACTCCTGCCAAAAGCAATGAAATATGTAAAGCACTGGTTCCATTGGTTGTGGCAACGGCATATTTTACCCCCGTAAATTCAGCGATCTTTTTTTCAAATTCGTCTACAAACTTTCCGACTGATGAAACAAAAGTAGAGTCAATACATTCGTTCAGGTATTTTTTTTCATTGCCTATGAACCTAGGCTCATGCAAAGAAATAAACTCTTTCGTGTTATAAATATCTTGAACAAAATTAACAATCTTTTGCATCACATTTTTCCATCTAAGTATTTACCTGTCTCTTTATGTCCGAAATCCGGGATCATCTTAAAAAACAGAGCAACGATCTGCTCTTTTGTCCAGGATTGTTTTGTTTTATATTTTTTAACAGTTTCTTCAAATTCATTTAAAAGATTCTCATCAAAGAGAAGCTCGTTTTTGATGATACCGAGGTTTTCAAACCGCTCCATATCCAAAATTTCCCTCTCGGTAAAGAACTCTTCAAAATCCTTCTCGCCTGTCGTATCGCTTGAAGTAAAAAGACAGGGCCATTTGCCAAGCGGAGGCAATGTCTTCGCCAGCTCTCTCGCTTCGTCTTCACTTTCGCACAGATACGGTTCATAACCCAAATCTTTTAGATATTTTACCGCAATATCCGCAAAAGTTATAAGATGCAGATTTTCACTGAGCTTTGGAAAGAATATATCTCTATTTTCACCGAATATGCAGCTCATTAGACAAAGTTCGCCGCTCTCCTGCGGAGTTACAAAATATCTTTTGATATCATTCGGCGCTACGATCGGCTGCTGTTTTTGAATCCTTTGATTAAATCCGTGAAGAAGCGAACCGTCACTAAAAGCAACATTGGCAAATCGTGCCATAGAAACATCTATCTGCTGAGACCTTCTCATCACGAACATCTCCATGATCCTTTTGCTTGCACCCATCATATTTACCGGATTTGCAGCTTTATCCGTACTGACGCAAAAATATTTTTTAGTTCCGTTTTCAATAGACTGCTGGAGTGTCTTATCCGTATTGAAAATATTAACATCGATCATACGCATCAGAGTAAAAGAATCTTTTTCACTTCTTACATGTTTGAGTGCAGATAAATTCAAAACATAGTCATATTTACCGTCAGCCTTTATAAAAGCGTCATATTCGATACTTCCGATATCGAGTGCAAAAGTCTGAAAATCACCCTCTATATATCCAAAACTGCTTCGTATATCACGTACAAGTTCGACCATATTGTTTTCGGATATATCTACGACATGGAGCTTTTTAGGGTGGCGTTTAAATATCTCTTTTGTTACGGCCTGACCGATACTGCCGGCTCCGCCTATAACTAAAAAAGATGATGACGAAACTTTTTGTGAAAGTTCTTTTTCATAAAATTGAATATCTTCGGTAAAAAGTTCTTTTTCTCTGCCTATTAATTTTAGTATTTTATTCATCCTATGTAATATACCTTTTTTTTATATATTTTAGTATTGTGCTTACCGATTCATCTACACTGAGCTGATCCGTATCTATGATTATTTCTGCATGCTGCGGTTCTTCATATACGTCATTAATACCGGTAAAGTTTTGATATTCACCTTTCAGAGCCTTCTCGTATACTCCTTTATAATCCCTCGCCTTACAAGTTTCAATATCGGCTTTCACATATACGACAACATTGTTTTTTACCATCTCCCGGATCGCTTTTCTAGACTCTTTATAGGGACTCACGAATGAAGCAACCGTTGAGATAGAATTATTTTGAAGTGTTTTTATGAGATGACCGATACGATGCATATGCCTGTTTCTATCTTCTCTGCTAAATCCGATATGCGGAATAAGTTCTCTTATATCTTTAGAATCGATTCTTTCAAGCGGAATATCGAGTTTTTCAAGCTCTTTGTATACCCTATCGGCAATAGTCGTTTTTCCAGAAAGCGGAAGTCCTGTGAACCAAAGGTTGAACGGTTCTATTTTTCTTTTGCCCCATCTGATCTTGACCCATGCACGTTCATGTGCCCAGTAAAGTGCAACTTTTGCGACTGTTTCAATAATACCTGCTGCAATTGCAAGATCAAGCCTTCCAAAGAACACATAAACAATGATAACTGTTGTCGCTGTAGCGAATAATCGCCAACTCATTCCCTTTACAATGGATCTCAGGTTCGTTTCTTTATACATTAGATTGCTTTACAGTCCCATTCAGGAAAATGTTTTCTAACATACGCATTGAGCTCTTTTTCCTCGATCGTATATTCTTTTTTTATTGTATCGTTATCTCTTCTGCTTAAGCCTACTATCATACCTGCACCGACCGTATTGTTCGTAATGCGGTCTATCACTATAAAACTCCCTGTCGGTTTATTCTCTTTATACGCATCAGCTGCGATAGGACGGCTCAACACCATTCTGCATGACGCTATATCATTTAACTCCAGCCTTTCTACCTGCATCCTCTCAAAAGTATTTACATCTATTTTATAGTTTATCTTTTCAATGCTTCCGGATAAAATCGTCGTGGCTCTTTTGATATCATAATTTCGATGAAGTTCCATCGGTTTTTCATCCATCCAAACTATCATAACCTTGATATTATTCGATACGCTCGGCAGAGCGTTTGAATGTACCAGCATATCTCCCCGGGAGATATCGATCTCCTCTTCGGTCATTATCGTAACAGCCATATCACGAAACGCTTCTTGGGTAGTTACATACAAGTTATTTTCCGTAATATCGCCTGCATTAATTATACTTTTTATTTTTGCGCTTTTACCTGAGGGCAGAACAGTGATTTCATCACCGACCTTGATACTTCCAGATACGACAGTTCCGCAAAACCCTCTAAAGTCCAAGTTTGGACGATTTACATATTGCACGGGAAATCTGAACTGTTCTGCTTTTTGCTCTTTTGTTATATCCATCGTGTCAAGAAGGGTCAAAAGCGGTTTGCCTTCATACCATGACATTGATTCGCTTATATTGACGACGTTATCTCCATTTAATGCACTTAAAGGAATATAATATTTATGCTTGATCCCGAGTTTATCTGCCAGCTTATCGTAAGCGACACCGATCTCATTGAAAACCTCTTGGGAAAAATCGACCAGATCCATTTTATTGATCGCCACTATGACATGTTCTATACCGAGTAAAGACACTATAAAGCTATGTCTGCGGGTTTGTGTCAGAATACCCTTACGGGCATCTATGAGTATAATGGCAACATCAGCCGTCGACGCGCCCGTGACCATATTTCGTGTATATTGTTCATGACCCGGAGTATCGGCAATAATGAACTTTCTGTTTTCCGTCGCAAAGAATCGATATGCCACATCTATGGTAATGCCTTGTTCCCTTTCACTTTGAAGACCGTCTACCAGTAAAGCCATATCTATCTTTTCACCTGTAGTACCGTACTTTTTACTCTCACTTTCGGCTGCTGAGAGTTGATCTTCAAAAACCATCTTTGAATCATAAAGCATACGGCCGATCAGCGTACTTTTTCCGTCATCGACACTGCCGCAAGTCAAAAAGCGAAGCATATCTTTGTTTTCATGCTGTTTTAAGTAAGCTTCTATGTCCATCAAAAATATCCCTCTATTTTTTTACGTTCCATCGCACCTTCTTGATCTTTATCTATAAGACGGCCTTCTCTTTCGCTGCTGGTTGAAAGAAGCATCTCTTTAATTATTTCTGGCAATGTAGCAGCAGTCGAATTGATTGCTCCCGTAAGCGGATAACATCCGAGTGTTCTAAAACGAACCATCTCTTTTTTAGCTTTCTTTTTTAGCTCGTTTGGTACTCTCTCATCATCGACCATGATCTTTGTACCTTCATACTCGACAACAGGACGCTCTTTTGCAAAATAAAGGGAGGGTATCTGTATTTTTTCCAGATATATATATTGCCAGATATCCAGTTCCGTCCAGTTCGATATCGGAAATACCCTTACACTTTCGCCTTTTTGAATCTTCGTATTATAAAGGTTCCAAAGTTCCGGGCGCTGGTTTTTAGGATCCCATCTATGATTTTTATCGCGAAAAGAGAATATGCGCTCTTTTGCACGGCTTTTCTCTTCATCGCGTCTTGCTCCACCGATGATCGCATCATAACCGCCGCTATTTAAAGCCTGCTTCAGCCCTTCTGTTTTCATAATATCGGTATGGACCTTACTTCCATGTTCAAAGGGTGATACATCCATATCGATACCCTCAGGATTACTATGTACGATTAAATCAAATCCGATCTCTTTGGCACGTTTGTCACGAAACTCTATCATCTCTTTAAACTTCCAAAGAGTATCCACATGCAATAACGGAAACGGTATCTTGCTCGGGGCAAAAGCTTTCTGCGCAAGGTGAAGCATTACCGATGAATCTTTTCCGATCGAATACATCATGACAGGATTGCTAAATTCCGCGGCTACCTCACGAAGAATAAAAATGGATTCTGCTTCTAACTGTTTTAAATGTGTTAATCTTTGCTCATTCAACATTTAGTTCTCTCTCCAACTTATATATTTATGCTCTACTAAATAATTGATGATCTGTTGACAGGCTTGTTCTACAGAAATATTATCGTTTATAATATGAATGTCAGGTAAAACAGGCGGTTCGTACGGTGAATCGATTCCCGTGAAGTCTTTTATTTCACCTGCTCTTGCTTTTTTATAAAGACCTTTTGGATCTCTGCTTTCGCAGATTTCCAGAGGAGTGTCTACAAAAATTTCAATAAATTCACCCTTTTCTACCAAATCTTTAACCATTTTTCTATCACTAATGAAAGGAGAGATAAAAGCCGTGATTACTATCAATCCGCTATCGATAAAAAGTTTTGCCACTTCCCCTATCCGCCTGATATTTTCATTTCTGCTTTTATCGCTAAAATCAAGGTCGCTGTTTAATCCATGGCGGATATTATCTCCATCCAGCACATAGGTAAGATTTTTGTTATTATGCAATATCTCTTCAAGAGTATTGGCTATAGTAGATTTGCCGCTTCCGCTAAGTCCAGTAAACCATAAAACACAGGGTTCTTGCTTTGTGATTTTGCTTCTCTCTTTTTTTGTCACACGATGATCATGCCAGACTATGTTTTTATCCATTTACTTCACCACAAACCAAGGGTTCAACAGGTTCTCTTTATTGTATTTCAAAGGTTCGTTCGTATCGAATTGATAACTCATTTTTGAGCTTTCCCTCACTATTGCATCTGCAGCTGCCGTATCCCATTCCATCGTAGGTGCCAGTCTTGGATAGATATCCGCTTCTCCTTCTGCAACCATACAAAGCTTTAAAGAACTGCCTTTTGAAACTTGTTCGATCTCTTTGGTTTCAAGATTGTCGATAAAGGCTTGCGTCTCCGGTGACAAGTGGGATTTTGATGCAACCACATAAAGTTTTTCTTTTGGGAAGGTATTTATTTTTAAAGGCAGTTTTTCTACATTTTTATACGAACCGAATCCTTTTTTTGCATAATATATATCGCCTAGCGCAGGAGCATAGACAACACCCAAAACGGGTTCGTTTTTATGAATCAATGCGATATTTACGGTAAATTCACCGTTCTTTTTTATAAACTCCTTTGTACCGTCGATCGGATCGATACACCAATAATATGTCCAGCTTTTTCTTTCTTCATACTCAATGACCTTATTCTCTTCCGATAAGATAGGAATAGCAGGATACAGTGCATTTAAAGCACTGCAGATGAGTTCATTGGACTTAAGATCGGCTTCTGTCAAGGGTGAACTGTCATCTTTATATTCTATATCAAAGTCTTTATTGTAAATTTGCATAATAACCTCACCGGCCTGTCTAGCTATATCTTTTATATCTTCTAGGTTTATGTTATCTAACATTATTTACATACCTTTCATATGCAGTTTCAATACCTTTTTTTAGCTCAATAGTATGTTTCCATCCGAGTGCATGAAGTTTTGACGAATCCGTAAGCTTGACCATCGTTCCGTCTTCTTTATCCGCATTAAAATAGAACTCGCCTTGATACCCTGTTATATCTTTTATAAGATACGCCAGTTCTCTGATGGATATATCCTTTCCCGTACCGAGGTTTATATGTGTGTTTCTTATCTCTTTTGCGTTTTTGTCGTACATATCTTTAAAATCTATGTTTTCCATCAAAAATATACAGGCATCGGCCATATCTTCGCTGTAAAGAAATTCTCGTCTGGGTTCTCCGCTTCCCCAAATCTCTACTTTTGACACATTGTTCACCTTTGCTTCATGTATCTTTCTAAGAAGTGCCGGAAGCACATGGGAAGTTTCAAGATCAAAATTATCGTTTGGGCCGTAGAGATTTGTAGGCATTACGCTTATAAAGTTCGTACCGTACTGGATATTGTAACTCTCGCACATCTTGATACCGGCGATCTTTGCTATTGCATATGGCTCATTTGTATATTCAAGCTCACTTGTAAGAAGATACTTTTCTTTCATCGGTTGAGGAGCATTTTTTGGATAGATGCAGGTAGAACCCAAAAAAAGCAGCTTCTTTACTTTATGCAGATAGCTTTGATGTATAACGTTATTTTGTATCTGCAGATTCTCATAGATAAAATCTGCCCTGTAAGTGTTGTTGGCGGCTATGCCTCCTACTTTGGCGGCTGCAAGTATGACATACTCCGGTTTCTCTTTTTCAAAAAAAGCAGCTACCGCCTGCTGATCCGTCAGATCGAGCTCGTCATGTGTTTTGCAGACTATATTCGTATAGCCTTTGGATAAAAGGTTATTTAGTATGGCGCTGCCTGCAAGCCCTTTATGACCTGCCAAATAGATCTTACCGTTTTTATCCATTTCTCAAACAGTCCTATTCAAAATAGCTCATGGTTTTATAGCCGCCTTCTTGAAGATACACGTCTTTTGTCATCAGTTTCAGATCGGACCGCATCATATCGTTTACCAGATCCTGCAGGTCATATTCTCTTTTCCAACCCAGTTTCTGCTCCGCTTTTGTCGGATCGCCTAAAAGAAGGTCGACCTCGGTCGGTCTGAAATATCTCGGATCGACAGCCACTACTTCCTTGCCGATTTCCATCTTGTACTGAGGGTTTGAGCAGGATTTGACGTAAGCTTTTTCATCTATGCCCTCGCCTCTGAACTCCAGCTCTATCCCCGCATACAAGAACGCCATCTTGACAAACTCTCTTACGGTCGTCGTCTGTCCGGTTGCGATAACCCAGTCCTCGGGCTCGTCGGTCTGAAGGATCATCCACATCATACGCACGTAGTCTTTTGCATGACCCCAGTCGCGTTTTGCATCGAGATTACCTAGATAGAGTTTGTCCTGAAGACCAAGTGCTATCTTGCTTGCAGCTCTTGTGATCTTTCTGGTCACGAACGTCTCTCCCCTGACGGGAGATTCATGGTTAAAAAGAATACCGTTACACGCGAATATGCCGTAAGCTTCGCGGTAATTGACGGTTATCCAATACGCATACATCTTTGCAACTGCGTACGGGCTTCTCGGATAAAAAGGCGTAGCCTCGTTTTGAGGGGTCTCCTGCACTTTTCCGTACAGCTCCGAGGTCGATGCCTGGTATATTTTCGTCTTTTTTTCCAATCCTAACAGCCTTACTGCTTCAAGGATCCTTAAAGTTCCCGTGCCGTCCGCATTTGCTACGTATTCCGGTGTTTCAAAGCTTACATGCACATGGCTCATCGCCGCAAGATTATAGATCTCGTCAGGCTGTGTTTCTTGAATGATTCTAGTCAGATTCATAGAATCCGTCATATCGCCGTAATGAAGGATAAAGTTTCTGTTTTCTACATGCGGGTCTTCATAGATATGATCTATCCTGTCTGTGTTTAGAAGGGAACTTCTTCTTTTGATGCCGTGGACAAGATAGCCTTTCTTCAGCAAGAATTCCGCAAGATACGAACCGTCCTGCCCTGTTACTCCTGTTATTAATGCTACTTTTTTCTTTTTCATCTACTGCCTTGTAAAGTCATCGTCGAGTCTGACTATATCGTCTTCTCCAGTATATCGGCCTACTTGGACTTCAATTATAACCAAAGGTGTCTTACCTTTGTTTTCAAGACGATGGATATCACCTGCTTTTATGTATGTGCTTTCATTAGGATTTACCGTAAATGTCTTATCCTCTATGGTCACTGTTGCCGTCCCGCTCAGCACTACCCAGTGTTCGTTTCTATGGTAGTGTTTTTGCAAAGAGAGTCTTTTTCCTTCTCTGACTTCTATGCGCTTGATCTTATAGCCGCTGGAGTCTTCCAAAACGGTATATGTCCCCCAAGGGCGATGCCCCGTAAGATGGATGTTCGGTAGTTCGGACTTCTCTTTTTTCAATCTTGCCACGATATCTTTGACTTTTTGGCTGCTGCCTTTTTTGCATACCAAAAGCGCATCACTGGTATCTACGATAATGCAATCCTGTATATCTATGGTCTCTACGTTTTTATTTGAGATAATGAAATTGTTACTGGCGTCGTTTTGGAGTTCGCAGGAGAGAGAATCGAAACTCCCCACATCACTCCAGGATATGTCCGAAGGGATGATCTTTACTTTGTCCGATTTTTCCATAACCGCATAATCTATGCTGTTTTCGGGTATCTTTATCATATCTTCGTAGGCTACTCGTATAAGTTCGTTTTTTTTGCTGTTTGCATATGCCTCGCGTGAACTCTCGTAAATATCGGGAGAATACTTTTTCAGCTCTTCTAAAAACACCCCCGCTTTAAAGCAGAATATTCCGGAGTTCCAGTAATGGTTCCCCTTTTGTATATATCTCTCAGCCGTATCAAGATCAGGTTTTTCATGAAAAGCCTTGACATCCTCATCATCCGCTTCGATATAACCAAAACCCGTTTCGGCAAATGTCGGCTTTATACCGAAAGTAACGAGAAAATTCTCTTGTGCAAGTTCTTTTGCTCTTTTGAGGACTTTTTCATACTCCTCCTGATTTTTTATAAGATGATCCGAAGGGGTTATCAAAAGTATTTCTTCCTCATCAAACGCCAGACACGCCAAAGCGATCGCAGGGGCGGTATTTCTTCCGACGGGCTCAAGCAGATATGAACTGCCGGTGCGGTTGAGCTCTTCAAGCTGATCGAGTGCCAGAAAATACTGCTCAGCGTTTGAAACGATGAACTGCCCGCTGCATACCTTGGAGTTTCTCTCTACCGTTAACTGGAAAAGCGATCTATCGTTAAAAAGCTTCACAAACTGTTTTGGCATCAAGGTACGGCTTACGGGCCACAGCCTCGTTCCGCTTCCGCCGCACAAAATTATGTTCGTCACAGTTTTTTTTCCCACTCGTAAGCACTTTTACAGATAAGTCCCAGATCTTCATATCTGGGAATCCATCCCATCTTCTTTTTTATTTTTCTGTTATCCGATATCAGTGCCGCAGGATCGCCTGCGCGTCTTGGGGCAGTCTCCACCTGAAAATCATTAGATGTAACTTTTTTCATAGTTTCGATAACCTCCTTAACCGAATACCCCTTACCATACCCGATATTAAAGATATCACTGTCGTTTTCTTTGAGATATTTCACCGCTTTTATATGTGCTTCGGCCAGATCGTCTACATGGATGTAATCTCTCACTCCCGTACCGTCCGTTGTATTAAAATCATCTCCGAATATCGCCATCTTGTCGCGTTTGCCCAAAGCACATTCCGATGCGATCTTGATGAGATGCGTAGCATTTGGAAAGCTTTGTCCGATACGCGGCAAGAGAGTATCGTTTTCATAATGAATATCTGCACCCGCGACATTGAAATATCTAAATATCACATATTTAAAATCTTTATGCGCTTTTGCCGTGTCCTGCAAAACTCTTTCGCTCATAAGTTTGCTCATACCGTAGGGGTTTATCGGCTCAACGGCAAATTTCTCGTCTAAGCCAAGAACAGGTATCTCCTGAGGCTCTCCATAGACTGCTGCAGTACTTGAAAAGATGAATTTTTTAACGCCGTTTTGCACTGCACAGTTAATGAGATTTGTCGTATTGACTGTGTTATTCATGTAGTATTTCAGAGGATTTTGTACCGATTCTGGAACAACGATGCTTGCGGCAAAATGGATAACGGTGTCAAAGCTGCTCTTGGTGAAAAGTTCGGCTACTTTATCAAACTCTTTAAGGTCCAAATCAATAAATTTGAAGTCTCCAATAGCACGTAGCGTATCAAGAGTCTTTCTGCTTCCCGTGCTGAGATTATCCACTACGGTCACTTTATATGCCGTTGTTTCCAAAAGCTGTTTTACAACATGTGAACCGATATACCCTGCTCCGCCTGTTATAAGGACGTTCACGCTTCTGCTTCCTCTTCTTTTTTAATTCCTTTTACGAACTCCATAAAAAATACCAAAAAAATGGACAATACAAATCCTGCTACGAACGCAACACCGACAATAAGTTTTTTTCTCGGTTTGACGGGATGATCATGAATGACATAATTTCCTACGATATCCGTATTTTTAATATTTGCACTACTCGTCAGATACTCCAAATCATCGATATTTTTTTGTAGATCGATTTTTTTATCTCTCAAAGTGATATTAATTTTATCTTCTAATTTTTTGATATCATCGCGTTGTATATTCGTTTTTTGAACTTTTAGGTTCGGAATGGCTTCCATCTCGATCTTATCTTTTTTCAGTTTTAAATTTTGTATCTGGTTTTGAGCATTTTGTATAAGATTTTGATAGTTCATCATCTGAATAGCAACTATCATGTTTTCAGACTTATCTTTAAGATCATAATGCTGCAGCTTTTCGACGGAATACATATAATCCGTAAGGCGTTTTTGATATGATTTTATTTTTTCATTTAAAGAAGATATCTCATTTTTTTGTAAAAAAACAATCTGGTTGTCAACTTCAACTATTTTCTGCGTTTTTAGCTTTTCTATCTCTCTTTGTACTTCTGGGATTTCAATTTCATCTACGTATTGCAAAGCTTTCTTTCTATTTTCAATACTGTTTTTTGTATTTTCTATAAAGTTATCGATCTTCTTTTTGTAAATGTTTTGTGCATACGTTAAAACTTCTTTGTTCTTTTTCAGCGCTTCATTATTAGAAACACCTTGCGTAGTGATCTCTATAAAATTTTTCACTTGTCTGTTTACAGATATGTTTGTAACTAAACTTTTTATTTTCTTATTAGAGCTTTGGTCATCCACATGAAATACAACACGAAGCTCTTTGTTAATACTTATAGGTTCTCCGAGCAAGGCATCACCTATATATCCTACCTGTATGTCAGATTTCACTTCATATATTGGTGTTTTCATCAAGGCATATATCCCAGCCCCTACTGTAACTAAAATCGTGAAAACAAAAATAAATACTTTATATTTTACAATCGTTTTAAAAAGCTCTCTTATATCTATCTCATCTTCTTGCATATTATTTTCGTTGTTTTGATTCATCTTTACCCTGCTTCATATTTTTTCACTAAGTTTATGATTCTACCTAAGCGATACTTAATCTTTACAAAATCACCATACTTTAATCTCGTTATAGACGCTGTCGCGCTCAACGGGCACAAATCCGCTGTTTTTAATAAGCTGCACAAACTCATCCATTTTCATGCCGTTTGCACTCGCTGCTCCGGCGGCCGAGTTTATGGACTCTTTTTCTATCGTTCCGTCAAGATCGTTTGCTCCGAACTCCTGAGCTATGAGTGCAAGGTTGACCGTGGAGGTCACCCAGTAAGCTTTTAAGTTCGGCACGTTATCGAGTACCAGACGGCTTATCGCCATAGTGCGGAGTATCTCGTTTGCGGTGATATCTTTTTTCACGTTTAAGAAGTTGTTCTCCGTCTGATACACGAGAGGGATAAAACAATTGAAACCGCCCGTCTCATCCTGCAGATCGCGGATGCGCATCATATGATCTATGCGGTGTTCGCGGTTTTCGACATGGCCAAAAAGCATCGTTACATTGCTTTTTTTACCTCTTTGGTGCCATTTTCTATGGATATCAAGCCACTGCTCGGACGTCACTTTCCCTTTACAGATATACTCCCTGACCTTTTCGTCAAATATCTCGGCTCCGCCTCCCGGCATGGAATCCACACCGTTTTGCACCATAAGATCGAGTATCTCGTCATGGCTTTTGCCGTATTCCTCGGCCAAGAAGTTGACTTCTGCTGCTGTAAGCGCTTTTACATGCAGATGCGGATACGCCGTCTTTATCTTTTTAAAGACTTCCAGATACCACTCCAGCCCCGTATTTGGATTGTGCGCCGAGACGATGTGGACCTCTTTGATACCGCGGGAATCTATATCTTTGACGATCTCCATTATTTCGTCATGCGTCATGGTGTACTGGTTGGGATTTTTACGGCTTGCGCTGTATGCACAAAACTTGCAGACATCCTTGCAGACATTTGTCGGGTTTATATGCCTGTTGATATTGAAATAGGTTTTTTTGTCATGCAAGGCGCGTCTTTTTGCATCGGCCAGCTCGGCCAGTTCGAAAAAATCCATGTCATACATCTTCAACGCCTGCTCAAAAGAGATTCTGCTCATATATATCGCCTTTTAAAAAATTGATTAAAATTTAATTTATCATAATGGACTCGAATTATATCGAATATACTATAATGTTAAAAATATAAAAAAAGATTTTAAGATGGACATCATACTTCAGATAGAAAATACGATTGAAAACAACGGCTCCGATTTCGAACTTTCAAAAATTTTCAAACAATATATAAAAGAATACAAAGATTCGCTTTCTGCCCTTTTTCAAAAAAACCAGGGAAAAGATTTTTTGGTCAAACACACCAATGAACTGGACAAGATCATCTCTTTGATGTACAAAACCGTTCTAAGACGCACTTTTGGCATCTATGTTCCGATGAGCACTTCCATCCCCATAACCATTGTGGCTCTTGGCAGTTACGGCCGCGAGCAGCTGTGTGTCCACAGCGACATCGACCTTATGATACTTTACTCGAAATGCGAAGGATACAACACCGATCTTATCATAGAAAAGTTTTTGTATCTGGCATGGGATGCGGGATTGAAACTCGGACACCGCGTCCATGAACTGGGAGACCTCATCAAGGCTTCCCGCGAAGATATCACCATTAAGACAGCTTTCATGGAATCACGTTTTATAACGGGTTCGAATTTTACGTGGCACGGTGCACAAAAAGAGCTGGGCAAGGTCAGACTGGATAATCAAAAAGAGTTTATTCTCGCAAAAATAGATGAAGCAACTGCCAGAAGAAAAAAATATCCGACATCCATGCAGCCAAACATTAAAGAAAGCATCGGCGGACTTCGCGACTCGCAGCTCATTTTTTGGATAGCCAAAACGATCTATGATATCCGCTCGCTCAAAGACCTCAGCGGAACACTTTTTACCGATGAGGAGTATAACGAGTATCGTGTTTCTCTTGAACTGCTTTTTCGCGTTAGAAGCGCTTTGCACCTTATCAACAATAAACAAGAGGACAGGCTTTCATTAGAACAGATGCCCCAAGTCAGCCATATGCTTGGATTTCGCAATGAACGAAAAATGGCGACAAAGCTCTTTCAGGCACAATGGCGCGTAAATAACTTTACACAGATATTCGTCAAAAAAATGGTCAGGTCCTATATAGTCCGTACAGATAACTTCAAGGAGCTGAAAAACTCCCGATTGACAAAAGGTATCTTTCTTATGGAAAACAGGCTGTATGCTTCATACAATCTCAAAGCCCAGCCGATAGAAAGACTTCTGGATATCCTTATATCCCTGCCCGACAGATATTATAGATACGATTCGGGATTTTTGCATCTTTTTACATACTCCATCATCCAGCACCCGTTAAAAACAAAAATATATATGCAGCTCAAAGAGATATTCAAAAAAAACAACAGCTACTGCTTTTTAAAACTCTTTTACAACGCGGGAATACTCCACCAGCTTATCAGCAGTTTCAGAAAAGTAATGTTTTTACCTCAGTTTGACGGGTACCACCACTATCCCGTAGATATTCACTCTATAAAGTGCGTACAAGCACTGGAAAGTATCAAAGAACCGTATATACAAGATATTTACGAAACGCTGAACATGGATGAAAAACTGCTTTTGAAAATATCCACACTGCTTCATGATACGGGAAAAGGAAGGAAACAGGATCACAGCGAAGTCGGCGCAAAACTTATCGCACAGTTTGCCAGACAGCTGAAGTTCAAAGATGAACATATTGACAGGGCCGTGACCATAGTCAAACACCATGTTCTTATGAGTAACGTCGCTTTTAGAGAAAACATACATCACGAGGAGACTCTGTACAAATTCCTCTCGAGTATAAAAGACGAAAAGAATCTGAAACTTCTATATGTTTTGACCTATTCGGATATCAACGGTGTCGGTGAAGATGTCTATACGTCGTTTAATTCAAAACTGCTCAAAGAACTCTACATAAATGCTCTTGAAGTCTCCAAACAAAAAAAGAGGATCAGCGACGCGACCAAGCGTATTCAGATAGAAAAACGCATAAAAAACTCCGATCAGTATGCGACGCTCTCAAAAATAGAGCAGAAAAAAGTTCTGGAGATAGAATCGAATCTCTTCTATTTAAAACACTCTCCTGAAGAGATCATAGAGATAGCAAGACAAGCCAGAAAAACAGAAGAGTTTAGTTTTAAAGTGACGAACAAAACAAGACTGAGCATAGAGATATTTAGACGGGTTCCGCTCAACATCTCCTATCTACTGGCGAGTCTCAGCTATCTGGATGTCGGTTCCATGGATGTCTTTACGCTCTTTAACGGAGTCAAGTATTTTAAAATAGAGTTTTCCGAAAATATCGAAAACGATGCCATTGAACAGATAGAACATATAATAGAAAATTCTTTTGATATGAGCAAGACCATAAATATTAAAAAACCAAATATTAAAAAAGAGGAGATAAATATGGACTGCGAGCATTCTCAGGCATATGCAGAATTAAGCATTCACACAAAAAACCAAAGAGGTCTCTTAGCCTATATTATGGACATTTTTGAGCAAAACAGTATCAATGTAGCAACTGCAAAGGTACATTCTACGAAAACTAAAGCGAGAGATCACTTTTTAATCGAAAAACAAAGCAATATGTGCAATAATGTTGAAAATCTTTTTAAGTTACTAAGTGAGGGATAGTTATATATGTGCGGAATTGTTGGATACTTAGGATCTAAAAAGACAAAGGATATTTTACTTGACGGATTGCAGGAACTTGAGTATCGCGGATACGATTCTGCAGGCATAGCCGTTTTACAAAACGACGACTTTTCGGTTTACAAGGCGGTCGGAAAACTTATAAATCTGCAAGAAAAAGCTTCATCGTTTGACCCGACGGGATTTGCGGTCGGAATAGGTCATACAAGATGGGCCACACATGGAAAACCGACAGAGCTAAACGCACATCCGCATCTAGGCGAATGCTCCTATGTAGTCCATAACGGTATCATCGAGAATTACGCCGTTTTAAAGCAGACCCTGCAGAAAAACGGTGCCAAATTTTTAAGCCAGACCGATACGGAAGTGATCGTGCATCTTTTTGAAAAAGAGTTAAAATCATCCGCATCCGCATTTGATGCCTTTACAAAAACGGTATCACAGCTTCACGGCTCTTTTGCGATCCTGCTCGTAACGAAATCCGAAGACAAAACCATCTTTTTTGCAAAACAGGGCTCGCCTATGATAATAGGCAAAGATGCCGATTCGGAAAAATATTTTGCCTCTTCGGATACTCCGCTCATCGGCAGATGCAGCGAAGTCATATATCTTGACGACGGCGATTACGGTTATGTCACACCCGATGAGATAGCCATCTTTGATAAGGACTCCAAGAAAAAGACTCCCTATTTTTCAAAACTCTCGACAAATAAACTCTCAGCTCAAAAAAGCGGTTTCAGATTTTTTATGGAAAAAGAGATCTATGAGCAGTCCGAAGTCATCGTAGACACACTGACAGGCCGCATAACCGACAAAGAGATACATTTTGAAGAACTTGACTCCCGGCTTTTTGAGGGGATAAACGAGATAAAGCTCTGCGCATGCGGCACCTCTTACCATGCAGCACTTGCTTCGAGCTATCTTTTTGAGAGATACGCAAAGATCAGGGTCTCCGTCGAGATCGCCAGCGAATTTCGATATAAAGAGCCTCTTTTATGCAAAGACACTCTCTTTGTGGTCATATCACAAAGCGGCGAGACGGCAGACACCCTTGAAACGCTTAAAATGGCAAAAAAAGCAGGACTCAAAACCCTTGTCGTGTGCAACGTGGACAACTCATCCATGGTACGCCTTGCGGATGCTTCCCTGCTGACCCGTGCGGGAATAGAAAAAGGTGTCGCATCGACAAAAGCGTTTGCAACGCAGCTTGTAGTGCTGTGGATGCTCTCGCTTTATCTCGCAAAGATAAAAAGTTCTCTTTCTTCCGATGAAATAGCCAGACAGATATCTCTGCTTCGCGAAGTACCGGGCTTATTAAAGATAAAAGAGGAACTGCATGAGAAGATAACCAGACTCTCCAAAAGATACCTTCACGGACACGGCTTCTTTTTTATAGGACGCGACGTATTTTATCCTCTCGCGTTAGAGGGTGCGTTGAAATTAAAAGAGATCAGTTATCTTCACGCAGAAGGATATCCTTCGGGAGAGATGAAACACGGACCTATCGCTCTGGCCGATCCAGAGCTTTTTACTATCGCCCTGCTTCCTCGGCATATGCTTTATGAAAAGAATAAAAGCAATGTCGAAGAGTTAAGCGCAAGAGATTCCACTATCTGCGCCATCAGTCCCGTCGAGTTCGACAAAGCAGACGATTATGTCAAGACATCGGATGTAAAAGACTATATGCTTGAATTTTTTGAGATGATGGTCATCGTGCAGCTTTTATCCATGGAGATCGCAATCAGACTCGGAAATGATGTAGATATGCCACGAAATCTGGCAAAAAGTGTTACGGTTGAATAAGATTAATCTAATCTTAACAATTTATTTTATAATATATAAATAATTATAATAATCGAGACAAGAATGAATACAAAAAATAAATTCCTCTTAATGGTTACTCTGATGCTCGCGGCTCTTGCTACGGCAACAATAGTCAATGTCGGCTTGAACTTTAGAGAGTTTGCCATAAATGCAGCCGTAGCTAAAGCAAAGCTTACCGCCAACATAGTCAAAGACGGTCTTACCGCCCATATGGTCAACCATATAATGGATAAGCGTAAATACTTTTTAAATACCATCACGCAGAACAACGAAGTCAAAAACCTTTGGATAGCCAGAGGCCAGAATGTCATCGAACAGTACGGCAAGGGTTTTAGCTACGAAAACGCCCGTGACGAGATAGACAGAGAGGTACTCGGATCCGGAAAAATGGTAAAAAAAGTAACGGAGACTCCCGACACTGCGGAACTTCGTATAACTATTCCATATATTGCACAAAGTACGGCACAGGTAAGCTGTTTGGAATGTCACAGTGTGAACGACGGGGCCATTCTCGGCGCGATCAGTATGGAGTTCGATATCAACAGCGTCAGAAACGCCAGCACTCTGACAATTGCAAAGATATTCGGTATCAACGTTATATTTATCTTTATCGCTTTATTAGTTCTAAACCATTATATCAAGCCTTATATGGAACTTTTCTCCAATCTAAGAGACGGAATCAAAAAAGCCCACAGCGGCGATTTCTCACATAGATTCGAAACGAGAGTCTCTGGAGAAGGAAAAGATGTCGCAGAACAGATCAATACTCTTTTTCATAAGATGCAGGAAACTTTCGGCGAGATAAAACACAGTCTTTCCACTTTTGTTACAAAATCGAATCTTGCATGTTCTGATCCTCTTTTTGAAGCGAAGATCATTATAAAAGAGCTCGCCGACATCTATAAGTTCAAAAAAACGATAGAACTTGACGATACAAAAGAGCTTGTCTATGAAAGAATCACCACCGTTTTACAAACGAAGTACGATATACACAATTTCTCCTTTTATGAGATCGACAGAATAAACAAGACCAGAGAGGCTATCTATATTTCTCATAAAAGCTATTGCAATACCAATGTAGACAAAAATGTGAATCTATGCAGGGCCTACCGAACCGATACGGACATAATCTCGACGGATTTTCCTGATCTTTGTACCAGCTGCCACCATAACGAAAGCAGATATATCTGCATCCCGTTTGATATAAGTGATGAAGTGTCGCTGACATTGAACGTCGTTGTCGATAACGCTTCGAATTTCGAAGATATTGCCATGAGCGTGTCAAGTATTAAAAACTATATAGAAGCCGCCAAACCCGTGATCGAATCCAAAATATTGACGGACAAGCTCAGAGACACGACCCTCCGCGACGGAATGACGGGTCTGTACAATAGAAGATTCCTAGAACAGTTTATTGACAAGCTGGCAAAACAGGCACTGAGAAACGATACGAAATACAGTGTCTTGATGCTTGATATCGACTACTTTAAGATGGTCAACGATACTTACGGACATGATATGGGAGATGTCGTCATAAAAGCTCTTTCAGAGGTTATAAGAACATCTATCAGAGAAGCCGATCTTGCCGTACGTTACGGAGGAGAAGAGTTTGTCATACTCTTACATAACGCTACTCCTGAAGGCTCATTGTCGGTCGCGCAAAAGATCCATGATGAGTTCAACAAAAGGAAATTTAACGTTAATGGAGAAGTGATACAAAAGACCATCAGTATCGGAATATCACAATTCCCGGATGATGCCAACTCTATCTGGAAAGCTATAAAATACGCGGATACGGCACTTTATTATGCAAAAGAACACGGCAGGGATCAGGTCATTGAATTTAAACAGGAAATGTTCGAAGGAGAAGGAGATAACTTCTAATCAAACTCTGCGTCTGATATGTTTTAAGAAAAAAACTCCTTATATGCGCGACTTTGCATATAAGGAATAAAGATTAATGGCAGCCGCAGCCGTCTGAATTTTCTTCATGTTTTTTCGGTGTCGAAGCGGCCGTCGAACATGCACTCACGCCAGGAGGTGTATTTGGCTGAATAGCCTGATTGTCCACACCGCCCTCATCATTTATCTTTTCTATCATAGCCCAAATCTTTTCAGCTGCCGCCATGTAACGTTTTGCCGTTTCACTTGCAGGCGTAGCATAAACGATAGGTTTTCCTTCGTCTCCTCCCGTTCTTACGGCAGGCTCGATAGGTATCTCGGCAATTATGTTCGTATCGAACTCTTTAGCCATAGGTTCACTCGTACCTTTACCGAAGATGTCATACTCGACACCGGTATCAGGAGCGATGAAACCGCTCATATTTTCCACGATCCCCGCTATCGGAATGTTAAGTTTTTTAAACATATCTAACGAACGTCTTGAATCGTCAAGTGAAACCATCTGCGGAGTCGTGACGGTCAAACCGGCCGTAACAGGGACGCTTTGAGCAAGAGTAAGCTGCGCATCACCCGTTCCCGGAGGCATGTCGATGACCAAGACATCCAGTTCACTCCATAATATATCGCGCAGGAACTGTTCGATCGCTTTCATGATCATAGCACCGCGCCAGATCAGCGACTGTCCCTCTTCCATAAGTGAGCCCATGGACATCATCTCGATTCCGTACGCTTTGATCGGAAGGACTTTGTTCCCGTTTACTTCCGGTCTAAGCGTTTCGACACCTAACATACGAGGAACGTTCGGACCGTAGATATCAGCATCAAGCAGTCCCACTTTTTTCCCCTGCATCGCAAGTGCGATAGCGATGTTTACGGATGTAGTGGATTTACCGACTCCTCCTTTTCCTGAACTGACCATTAAAAAGTTTTTGACTTGAGGAGCGATGTTCTTCCCGTGAGATGAACTTTCTCTAGGCATTTTCGGAGCATTGATAGTAATATTTATATCCGTCGCACCTGCTGCTTTTAGTTCAGCCGTCGCATCATCTTTTATCTGTGCGGCTACTTCAGGCGCACTTGATGTGATATCCACCGATAAACTAACGGCTGTTCCGCTGATATTTATATTATTTACGAATCCGAAAGTTACGATATCTTTCGTAAATCCCGGATACATCACTTTTGAAAGTGCTGATTTAACAATCTCTTGAGTCATCTATTTTTATTTTCCTTTTCATTTGATTTATTACGACGAAGGGGCTAACTCCTTCTATCTAAAATTTGTTTACACTGCTTTGTTTTCTTCTATTATTCTTTCAAGTTCTTCGGTATTTTCCATAATATTTTGAGTTATCTTATAACTGCAGAATTTAGGTCCGCACATCGAACAGAACTCTGCCTCTTTGAACACGTCTTGAGGCAGTGTCTCGTCATGATATTCGCGGGCACGTTCAGAATCGAGCGCGAGTTCGAACTGTTTCTCCCAGTTAAACGCATATCTTGCGTCACTCATCTCGTCGTCCACGTCTCTGGCACCTTTGCGGCCGCGGGCGATATCAGCGGCATGGGCGGCGATCTTGTATGCGATGATCCCTTCACGGACATCCTCTGCATTCGGAAGGCCCAGATGCTCTTTTGGAGTAACATAACAAAGCATACTTGCCCCGTGCCATCCTCCCACAGCAGCACCGATCGCCGAGGAGATATGGTCATATCCCGCAGCGATATCCGTGACAAGCGGTCCCAAAATATAAAAAGGCGCTTCATGACAAAGCTCACGCTGTATTTTCATATTGCGTTCAATCTGATTAAGAGGAACATGTCCTGGCCCTTCGATCATAACCTGAACGTTCTTCTCCCATGCACGAAGTGTCAGTTCACCGAGTACTTTAAGCTCTCCTAACTGTGCATCGTCGCTTGCATCAGCCAAACATCCAGGACGAAGAGAGTCGCCCAGAGACAAAGACACATCATATTTCGCACAGATATCGAGTATTTCGTCAAACGCCGTATAAAAAGGGTTCTCTTTATGATAATGCATCATCCATGCAGCCATAAGACTGCCGCCGCGGCTGACTATTCCCATTTTACGTTTTGCAACCTTAGGCATCGTTTCCAGTAAGAAACCGGCATGAATAGTAAAATAACTCACGCCCTGCTTTGCCTGACGTTCCAAAACTTCAAGCATAACATCTATGCTCAAAGCTTCTATCTTGTTTCCTACATCATGCAGTATCTGATAAATAGGCACCGTGCCTATAGGTATTTTAGAGTTTGCAATTACAGCTTTTCGTATCTCATCGAGATCTCCGCCGGTAGAGAGGTCCATCGCCGTATCTGCTTTATAATGCTGAGAAACCTGAACCTTCTCTATCTCGCCTTGTACGTCGCTTGCAATTGCAGACGAACCTATATTTGCGTTTATCTTGCATTTAGCGGCAAGGCCTATAGCCATCGGCTCCAATGAAGTATGATTGACGTTTGCAGGAATAATAAGTCTTCCGCGCGCAATCTCGCTGCGAACCAGTTCGGGCGAAAGATCCTCTATTTTTGCAATATATTCCATCTCCTCAGTTATTATGCCCTGTTTGGCATAATACATCTGAGTACGAACAGGATCGTTCTGGCGTTTTTTAAGCCATTCGCTTCTCATTTATTTCTCCTTATTACAAACTCTTTTGTACTTATACAAGACCGCACAAAAAATTACCATCTGTATATTTAACAATAAAAAAATTTTCAACTAATTTTAAACTTCCAGAATTTTACACAAACAAGATAAAAAAAAGCTTTTTCACTGTATAATTTCGTAACAGTTTTAGGAAAAACAGGAGAATTTTTGTCTGATTTAACACTAATTATTCTTGCAGCCGGCGGTTCTACCCGCTTTAACAGCCCTATTAAGAAGCAATGGTTAAGAATCGGTCATGAACCGTTATGGCTTTTTGTAGCTTCCCGATTTGAAAAAGCAAAAATATTTTCAAATATCATTATAACGGCATCAAAGCACGACGTTACCTTTATGCACAGTTACACACAAAATAAAATAGTAGAGGGCGGAGCATCCCGTCAGGCATCTTTGAAAAATGCATTAAAGCATGTAGATACGCCGTATGTCCTTGTTACCGATGTGGCAAGATCCTGTATAAGCGACGCGATGCTCGCTAAAATTTTAGAAAAAAAAGATGAGGCCGACTGCATCGTCCCGGCTTTGAACGTAAACGATACCGTCGTGTATGACAAAAACACGATCGACAGAGACAAAGTTCTCCGCATCCAGACTCCTCAGCTCTCCCGCACCGATACGCTGAGAAAGGCTTTGGATACCGACATCGAATATACGGACGAAAGCAGTGCTATAGCCGCAAGCGGGGGTAGCAGGATATTTGTTGAAGGAGAAGAAAATGCTTTTAAACTTACGTTTGCAGGTGATGTCAAAGAGATGGAATGTCTTAAAGGACCCGCAAACGCCGCTTTAATAGGAAACGGGTTTGATGTCCATGCATTTGACGACAAAGGCGAAATGTTCTTATGCGGAGTGAAGATCGAAAACAGTTTTGGATTCAAAGCTCACAGCGACGGGGACGTAGCTATTCATTCACTTATAGATGCTCTTTTGGGAGCCGCGGGAATGGGCGACATCGGTACGCTTTTTCCCGACAGTGATGAAAGCTATAAGGGGATAGATTCGAAAATACTGCTCAAAGAGGTAGTTACGAGTCTTTATAGTTTTGGGTATAGTATAGTAAACGTAGACATAACCATAATCGCCGAAACTCCAAGGATCGGAGCGTATAAAGAGATTATGAGAAAGACATTGTCTTCGATACTGCAGATCCCTGTTTTTCGTGTCAACGTAAAAGCAACGACAACGGAAAAACTGGGTTTTATCGGAAGAAAAGAGGGAGTAGGCGTACAGTCTACTGCTTCGTTAAACTACTTTAATTGGACAAATAAGTGAAAATACTAATCATCGAAAATGAAATTTATCTGGCACAAAGCATTGCGACAAAGCTGGGGGAACTGGGTCACATCTGTGATATGTGTACATCAACGAAAGATGCGCTTAAAAGCAATCTTTACGATGTCGTGCTTCTTTCTACCAATATAAACGGGCAGGACTTCAACCCGATTATAGAAGCGTTTAAAAACTCTATTGTCATCCTGATGGTATCATATATCAGCAACGATACCGTTTCAAAACCGCTCTCGGCGGGTGCAAAGGATTACATCTTAAAACCGTTTATGATCGAAGAACTGATCCGCAAGATCAATCATTTTCAGGATTATGAAAGACTCAAACGCCAGTCCGAATCGTATGAAAGATATCTCAACCACAGTTTCTCCTCAATCTCAAGCGAACATAATTTTGAAAATCTTGAGCTGCCTCTATTTATCTCGTGCAACTTTCAAAAATATTCGGATTCCTTTGCTTTTAAATATGCGAACAAGCAAAATAAACCTCTTTATTTTGTCTCACTGACAAATCCAAAAGCGATGAGCGAGATAGCTTCCCTGCCGATCAGTACCATCATTTATGTTACGGATTTTCAAGTAATCAAAAAATCCGAGAAAAAAGAGTTTTTAGACCTTATAAAAGACAGAAATGTGATAGTATCCAGTACGGATAAGATAGATGACGTGGATTTTGATATCGTAGAGATCAAAAGCGACAATAATATATTCGACCAAAGCGATATACTTCCTATCGAAGATTATGTAAAATATATTGTTTTAAATTATCAACACAAGTTTCCTGATACGGAACTCTCCAAAAAACTTGGAATCTCAAGAAAAAGCTTATGGGAAAAGAGAAAGAAATATGGCATCACAAAGAAAAAATAATTCCCTGTTCATAGATCCTGAAGCAGCATCGGCTTTAGAGTTTTTAAAAGCGGGCCTGTTATACCCTGCGACTTCGTTGATGAATAAAAGAGAAGTTTCAGAAGTACTCTCCACTTCGACGATAAATAAAAAAACATTCCCTTTTCCGTTCATCCTCGCTCCTTCGGGAAAACGCAATGCGAGCGTCCTTAAAGAAGCAAAAGCAGGCGACGAACTCGACCTTATCTGTAACGAAAAACTTTTTGCCACGCTTATCGTCGACGAAGTTTTTGAGATAGATCCAAAAGAGAGACTCCGCCACATATACGGAACGGATGACGAAACACATCCCGGCGTAAGACAGACAAGCAAACGCCTTGGAAAATATGCGGTCTGCGGTGAATATACACTTGCTAAAGAGGTACCCAATCTTCACAAAGATTACATAAAGAACTCTATCGATCTTATCGGTGCAAAAAACATCACAGCTTTGATGATGGCGGTAAATCCTCTGCACAGAGCACATGAACGCCTTATCAGACAGTCGCTGGAAAACAGCGATCTGACAGTCATCTTTTTGCTCAAGCCATATGAGACGGCAGACCTCAAATACAGTATCAGATATGAAGCTCTCAAACATTTTACGGACAACTATCTGCCAAAGAACAGGGTTATCATTGTTCCTCTTGAATCAAACTATATCTTTGCAGGGATCAACGAAATAATCATCGATGCGATCGTCGCGAAGAACTACGGCTGTACAAAACTTACTATCGGGCAAAACCATGCAGGACTTGGGATGTACTATGACAGCAACACGCACAAATCCATCCTCGACCGTGTAACGGATCTGGATATCGAGATCTCTATCGCAAGCGAATATGTCTACTGCAATGTCTGCAAGACTTTAGTCAGTACGAGTACCTGCCCGCACGGACAGCATCACCATATCTCTTATCATGCCGAGTCGATACTCGAGCTTTTAAAACTCGGCATCGTTCCTCCTGCCGTTTTAGTGAGAAAAGAGATATCGGCGTTACTGCTCTCCAAAATGTTTATAAACAGGTTTACAAATCTTGAAAAGCTTTACTATAACCTTCTTCCTATCGGAGGGCTCCTAGAGAACCATACCGAAGAAGATTTTTATAAAGAGCTTATGACACTTTATCAAACGACATCTTTGACATAAGGGTGATGATGAACTGGTTTTTCATAACATTGGGATACAGCGGACTTTTTCCAAAAGCACCCGGCACCGTCGGTTCTTTGGTCGCCCTTATCCTCGGCATACCCCTATCGGCGTATCTCGGCTCTCAGCTTATGTTCACATTAACGCTTTTGATCTCCGCAATCGCAGTCAAAGAGATAAACAAATATGAGCAAAAAAGCGCAGTCCATGACGACAAACGCATTGTCATAGACGAACTGGCAGGCATGTGGCTTGCCCTTAGCATCGCACCTGGCGTTATGCTTGATTTTGACAATATCTTCAACTATGAAAACGGATTTGTCATTCAAGCGATTCTCTCTTTTGTGTTTTTCAGATATTTTGATATCAAGAAGCCTTCTATTATCGGCAGGATAGATAAAAAGATGACAGGGGGACTCGGAGTGATGGCAGACGATATCGTTGCAGGATTTGCAGCGGGAATATCCTCTGCGCTTGTCTGGCAGATAATCTTAAAACTGCAACAGTACTTTTCATAGCCTTTGTATTTAAAGGCTATATACCCTCTGTTATCATCGCATCGGCGACTCTTTTAAATCCTGCGATATTCGCACCGTCTACATAGTTGCCTTCGACTCCGTAATCCTTTGCCGTTAAAGCGACGCGTTTACATATCTGCGTCATCGTCTCTTTTAATCTTTCATCGACCATGTCAAACGACCATTTCTGCATAGAAGCGTTTTGACTCATCTCGAACTCGCTGACGGCAACACCGCCTGCATTGGCAGCTTTTGCGGGCGCAAAACATATTTTATTTGTCAGAAAAAGCTCCGTAGCTTTGGGAGTCGAAGGCATATTCGCACCTTCGCTCACGGAAACACATCCGTTTGCAATGAGATTCTTGGCATCCACTTCCGTTAGTTCGTTTTGCGTTGCGCAGGGGAATGCCGCATAACAAGGTATCGTCCACACAGAGTGTCCGCCGTCTGGATAATCGGCTACCGGAATATAGTTCACATCCTTATAGACCTCCAGATACTCTTTTAGTGTTCCTCTTCTTTCGAGTTTGATCTCTTTTATAAGTTTTAAATCCACGCCTCTGCTGTCATACAGCATTCCTTCGGAATCCGAGCAGGTGACGACTATGGCTCCGATCTCCTGGAGTTTTTCTATCGTATGGATAGCCACGTTCCCCGCACCGCTGACTGTACATACTTTTCCCGTTAAAGGGTCTTTCTTTTCATGTTCGAGCATCGCCTGGGTGAAATAGACAAGTCCGTAACCCGTCGCTTCTGGTCTCATAAGAGAACCGCCGAACATATAGGGTTTTCCCGTAAGCACCCCGTCATATGAAGATGTTATCTTTTTATATTCACCAAACAGATACCCTATCTCGCGGGATCCCACTCCTATGTCACCTGCCGGAACATCGATACGCGGTCCGATATATTTATGCAGTTCGGTCATGAAAGCAGAACAGAACTTCATGATTTCAAAATCGCTTTTTCCTTTCGGATTGAAATCGCTTCCCCCTTTTGCACCGCCTATTGGCAGACCCGTAAGCGAATTTTTCAGTATCTGCTCAAAACCAAGAAATTTCAACACCCCTTCATTGACCGTCGGATGGAAACGAAGACCGCCTTTATACGGTCCCAGCGCATTGTTAAACTGGACTCTGTATCCGGTGTTTACCTGTATCTTGTTGTTGTCGTCCAGCCATGTAACTTGGAACTTGATAACTCTGTCCGGAACGACCAAACGTTCCAGAATCGCATACCTTTTATATTTCGGATCAGATTCCAGCAGCGGAGATATCGAATATATGACCTCCTCCATAGCCTGAAAGAAGATACTGTCTTCGGCACAATTGGAATTTTCAAATTTCATAAGTTCATCTTTTACAGTCTCAAACATGCACTCTCCATCATTAATTTTCTAATGTATGTTATGATTATATCAAATAAAATTCATGGAAAAGACACAATGCAGGAAAATGGTTCACTTGACAGCGCTCTCAACCAAGAGTATGACTTCACTATAAAAGAGATATTATCCGAAGCATGGGAGCTGACAAACGGCGCAAAACTCATCTTAAATGTTTCGTTCATCCTATATATCTTGGTAGCCGTCGTCTTGTCTACCCTTTTATCGTACATTTTTGATCCTAAAATCTATTACGATTCGCATGAGTTTTTAAAAGGTTTTTTGAGTGAACAAGCGCAATCCCTGCTTTCTCTTCCTATCCTTATGCCAATAATTTCCGGTATCGTGATGATGGCTATCAAAAGAGCGGCGCATAAAAAAATAGAAGTTCTTTCCATTTTCAACTATTATGTCCTGGTGTGGCCGCTGGTATTTGCATCGCTGTTTGTTAATGCAGTTGTCATCATAGGCTTTCTTCTGCTTATAATACCGGGAATATATCTAAGCATCACTTTTGCTTTTGTCATCCCTCTTATCATCGATAAACAGCTTGACATCCTAGATGCGATGAAAACCTCCTTTAAGGTCGTACGAAAGAGATGGTTCAAGTTTTTCGGAGTCTATCTTATCCTTATATTTTTAAGCATACTCAGCCTATTGACGTTTGGAATAGGTTTTATATGGGTACTGCCTCTGTCGTTTATGACAAACGGCGTTTTATACCGCAGACTTTTTGGTTATTCAAATCTGGAAAATATCGAGGATGAGAGCACAGAATGATTATTCTCTGATCTCTTTTTTATTTGTCAGCTGCTGCAGATAGTTCGATATGTTTATCAGTGAGAACGTGATAAGGAATATCAAAAGCCCGGGAAAGAAACTTACCCACCACGCTATCTCTATAACCTCTTTGCCGTCGCTTATGATCGTTCCCCAGCTCATCTGGGGAGCGACGATGCCAAGACCGAGAAAACTGAGCCCGGATTCGGCAAGGATCGCTCCGCCCACGCCAAAAGTAAAACTGACAAAATAGATGGGTGCTAAAAGCGGTGCATAATACTTCAGCAGTATCTTCCACTTCGAGACTTTTGCAATGTTTAAGATCTTAATAAAAGGTTGTGAAGTGATAGCGTAACTCTCGCTTCTGATCAGCCTTGCCGTCGTCATCCATCCCGTTATGGAGATGATGACGATCAATACCCAGACCGAAGCGTTGACATAACTGACAAGCGCTAAAAGCAGAAAAAAAGTGGGAAAGGTCAAGAAAATATCTACAATAACGACAAAAGCCTTATCCACTTTTCCTCTTAAATATCCTGCGGTCGCACCAATGATAAGCCCGACAAAAGTCGCAATAAAAGCACTTACGATACCGATGATCAAAGAGACTTTTCCACCCTCTATCAAACGTGCCAAAAGATCGCGTCCGAGCCTGTCGGTACCGAGAAGAAAATGTGTCGAAGGGGGAGAGAGAATAGCCCCTGTGTGAAGATCCGAAGGAGATACCGTGTAAAAAAAAGAACCTGTAAAACTAAAAAGCATCACCGACACAAGGACAGCGATGCTAAAATAGGGAATCAATGCTCTTTACTCTCTACTGTTTAATACCAAGCAGCGTGTTCATCATCTGATCTACGGTCGTTATCACCTTTGCCGCGGCGCCGTAAGATGTCTGATAGCGGATGAGATTGCTCATCTCTTCATCTATATTGACCTGCGAAACGGAATTGTATTCCTGCTGTACGGCATTGTATTTTGCCGTGATAGTATCATTTGCAAGTACTGCAGCATTTGTCTGTGTTCCGACTCCCGTTGCAATCGTATCGAACATGCCATAAACGGTATCGTTGTATGTTACATCACTGTTGGTCTGCGTAAAATCTATTTTTTCAAACTGTGACTGCACCATGTCAAGAGATACGTCGTTATTTCCCGATATCGGAGCGGCATGCGCCGATATCTTCGTAGGATCGCTTTTGAGATCGTATGCCAGACCGATATCGCTTGCATTCGTTCCGTCAAAGAATTTATGCATTCCAAACGCTCCTGCAAAATTGGTCCCCGAACCAAAGCTGTTGCTACTGTCGAGATTATCCTGTATCGCGAACGTATACCCCTGAGATACCAGATCGGAATTTTTTAGATTGATCGACAAAGAACCGCCCGGAGGATAAGTGTCGTAATTTACAGATAGGAAATCGTCGATATCGTTGTTGGCGTTATTGTCTCCGTTATCGTCTTTATTGGTTTCTATCTGGTCTTTGATCGAATCGGTTCCGCTTGTAAGCGTTGTAAGATCATCTATAGTGATCGTACGCCTTGCTGTTTCGTTTCCGTTTATATCGTATAAGACAACATCAAAACTACCCTTTTTTACATTCAGACCGGAACTCACCAAAGTACCTGATGGATCCAGATATACCGGATTTGACTGCATCACGGTATCGGAACTTTTTGCATACACGTTATTCGTGTTTTCTATAAGCCCCGCGGCAAACGAATCCAGCTGATCTTTGACATTTTGCAAAACGCCGTCCGTCGGTACACCGTCCGTCGTATTTAACGTAGAACCCCGCAGGTCAAGAATGGCACCGACTTTGCCGCCCTGTATCTCCTGGGCAAACGGTATCTTTACACCGTCTTGACGTTCGTAATAAAGATCGTACATCCCGCTAGCGTTATCCGTATTGTCTATTCCTATCGGGTGATAAGACGTACCGTCGACCAGGTTAAATCCCGATATGCTTATATTATAACTTCCCGATGCGGTCGCGATGTTCGAATCGACCGCGGTATTGGACTGTACTGTACCGTTAAAGACGGTGGCTCCCACCAGTTTGGATAGCGAAAGTTCAAGAGTGTTTCTTTTATCTCTTAAATCGTTGGCATTATTGATTCCGCCGGATTCGGCATTGTTTATGGCAAGATTTATGCTTGCTATCTCTTTTGCGATCTTATTGACTTCATCGATATTGATCTTTAACTGATCATTTAACTGATTTTGAAGATCGGTCACTTGAGATTTTGTACTTTGTATATGCTGTGTAAGCGTCTGTGTCTGCTGTGCAAGAGCTACTTTGACCGCATTGTTATCGGGATTGTCCGAAAGAGACTGCCAAAGATCGTAATATGCATGCATATCCGATTTGATACCGACATTGTCTATCTCAGGGAAAAACGTCGATAGCTGCTGCAGCGTGCTTTTTGTAAAATCCGAAGCCTCTTTGTCTGCAGAGGTAGAGCTGTAGTTGTTAAATACGAACTGATCAAAGATACGGGCTATCTGCTGAACCTGAGTACCGTTTCCTACGGCGCCCGGAGTTACATTGCTTATAGGAGGAGCGGCCTCTGTAACCACTCTTTGGCGGGTATAGCCGTCAGTGTTGGCATTTGATATATTATGCCCGGTCGTATCGATACCGAGCTGTGCCGCGTTCAACCCCGAATAACCTATGCCTAATGTATTGAATATTGATGCCATGATCTACGCTCTTATTTCCAAAAATGATGGTTTTTTTGATGCTACCTTATTGTATCCGTTCATCTCTGTCGGAACAATACGCTCCAACAGCGTATTGTAGAATGAACTTACCGTAAGGACCATTTTCGCATATCTCTGATTTATATCTCTCAAGTTCGACAATCCCTCTTTGAGCTCGTCAAGAGCTTTATGCTGCTCGTCGTTAAGCAGATCAGAGAGATCTTTTTGCGGGTTTGCGCTCATGAGTTTGGATATTTCATGATCGATCATCGCCTTTTTCGATTCGAAGCTCTTGATCTTTTCATCTTTTAAAGGTATGCGATCAAACTGAGGACTCTGTTTCGCCTCTTTTATATCTTCTATATCAGTCTGCGTTATGCTTATAAGATCTTCAAGATCTTTTAAAGCACTTTTTAAATGGTGTAATAGCATCATAAACTCCTATGTTTTTTAGTTTGGCATCAACTCGTCGGCTATGCGTTTGGACAAAGCCTGTAAATTGATCTTGTACTCGCCGGATTGAATAGATTCTTTAAGCTGGTCTACTTTGCTCATATCCGCCTCTTTGTTCATCTCCTGGGTTTTTTTAGCATTCGTCTTGGGTTCAGTGCCGCCGTTTTGATACGCCGTTTTGATACCCGCACTGTTCAATTGAGATATCATCGATATTCCTTTTTTCTCGAAATGAGAATTTATTTTAGTTTATGATCTATATCTCTATATCGGCTGATAAACTATTTTTTTTAGTTTATCTTGCCCGACTTTTGACTTAGATAGTCATATAACATCTGTGAAAAACCAAAACTTCCCGCACTCGCTTTACTCAACTCCTCACGATACATGGATTTATATATTTTATCTCCAGGATCCTTCTGAGATGAGAAAAGATTTTTCTCATCTTTCATTGCATTATCCATCATCATCTTTATTATGATCGACTCAAACGCATCCGTCTGTTCGCGCAGTTTTTTATTATCCGTCGTCGCTTCTATCTTTGGCGTTGAACTTATATCTTTAGCCAACATCGCCTGCTGTAAAAAAGCGGAATTTATAGAAGAGCTCATTAAATCACCTCCAGATCTGCCGAGATAGAACCCGCGCTTTTCATAGCTTCGAGTATCGATATGATCGCTTTAGGCGACGCACCTAGTTTTTGGAGAGATCTTACGATATTGGCTACGGTTGTAGTCCCTTTTTTCGTATAAACCTCGTTTTCATTTAATCCGATAACCAGATCGTTATCTATCTTCATACTTCCCGCAGGGGTCTGTGGCTGATCCGATTGTTTGATCTTGATGGTTATGTCACCCTGCGTGATTATCACCGGTTTTATCTCTATATCAACTCCAGCAATTATAGTTCCCGTTCTTTCGTTGATGACGATCTTGTTCTCGGGCGTATAGTTCATATCGATATTTTCTATCTGAGACAAGAACTCCGTCATCGAAAGATTCGTAGGGCGTTCAAGTTTGATGGTACGGGGGTCGAGTGCGACCGCTATTTGCGTGTGGTAAAGCGCATTTATCGCTTTTTGCACCGCGACGGCATTTTCAAAGTTCGATTCCTTTAAGGAGAGCGTTGCATATTTTTGATGGTAAAGGTCGATATTGATCTCGCGTTCTATCATACCGCCGGAATAGACGATACCGGCAGTAGGATGAGATGCACTTCCCGCCCCGCGGTCATTTTTTCCGCCTATACTGACCGGTCCTTGTGCAAGTGCATATATCTTACCGTCGACCCCTTTTAAAGGTGTCATCAAAAGCGTACCGCCTTGCAGCGACTTTGCATCTCCGATAGATGAAACGGTGACGTCAAGCTTATCTCCCTGTTTTGCAAAAGGTCCTATCTTTGCGGTTACGACCACTGCCGCGACATTTTTTGATTTTATATCCACAGGGTTCATATCTATGTTCATCGCTTTTAGCATATTTGCAATTGATTGAAGAGTGAACTTCGAAGTCGTACCGTCACCCGTCTTTTGAAGACCGACGACCAAAGAGTAACCGATGACTTGATTTTCCCGGACTCCCACTATGGATGAAATATCCCCTATCTTGGTTGCTTGAAGTGTTAATGATAAAAATAAAAGTATTAAAAAAGATTTCATATACCGTCCTTGCGTATTGCAAAGAAGGTAGCAAAATCTATTCCAATAATCAGTTGTAGTATGTCAAAGAGGTGTTACCGAATTTTTTCGTTTTGATTTTGCTGTATTTACTTATAGTCTCAGGCAGTTTCAGCGAGCTCATATGCTCTATGATTATCATCTCGCAAAGCTCTTTTGGGAACCCTGCTATAAGCGCTATCGTCTTGTCATAGATATCTTCCATTCCCTCTCTTATAGAAAACGGCGGATCTATGTAGATGTATGCGCTTGTATCTAGATTTTTAAGTCTTGATATGACCGTCTTTATATTGATAAAACTATCCCCGCTTATCACCTCGCACGCAGACGGATCTGTCTGAGCGATATTCTCATGAAGCGTACGAAGGGCATCTCTATCCTTTTCCATAAAGATGATCCTGCCTGCTCCGCGGCTCAATGCTTCAAGCCCGATGGAACCGCTTCCTGAAAAAACCTCGACAAAAACAGCATCGAGAATATCGAACTGTATCGTATTGAAAAAAGACTCCAGGACTATACCTTTAGAACTTCTCGTCGTCGTCTTTGAGGGAAGCTTCAAAATTTTTCCTTTGTATTTTCCCGCTACTATTTTTTTTGTGAGACTGGAACTATTTTTCATAAAAGGCTCTTATCGTTTTTATCAGATTTTCCTGATACTCTTTGGTGAGCTTCTCAATCCGCTCCTGTAAAAATCTAAAATCGAGTTCACCGTGTTTATATCCGGCCTCCTCTTTTTGATCTATATCTTCGACAAGAGAAAGGATGTTCTTTGCTTCTTTGTCGCTTTTGATGAGTTTTTCCAAAGCCAAAATAAGCTGTGATCTTGAAAAAGGCTTTACGAGATCTGCATTTTCATCATCGGATATGTAGATACTTTTTTTATCGATATCGAGTTTTTGGTCGCTGATCACGACATCACAGCTTTTGAGCGGACTTAAATATTTTCCCAAAAAAAGTTCCAAACTTTTTTGAAGGAGCGGTGATTCACATTTTACGGCTACTTTCATGGTTATATCTTTAATTTATAAATTTTTGCATATGGGGTCATCTCGACGGCCTCAAAAAGATTTTTGTCGTAATGCTCCAATACAAAGAGCTGAATATACAAAGAATTAAACGTGGCTTCGTCTACTATCAGAAACTCTCCGTAACTTGCCATATATATGACATTGAGATTCGACATGACATTAAATCGTTTCGTATCGGTCTGGAGCTTACCGTCTTTTGCATACCAGGTCTTTATAAAACGGTTTATACCGACACTCTCGTTCCCCATTTTTACGACGGCATCGGATTTTCCTATTGCAATCCCGTTTTGCAGATAAATATACTGAGCGTCTTCATTGACCGCCGGCGAGAAGAAAAACAGCGATCGCTTGAACTTGTCTCCGCTCATCAGGTCCAGATTCGAAAACAGTGTGATCGTCGGATAGATACCAAGCATCCTGTAAGGCAAAAAGAAGTAGATATCTCTTGTCTTTTTAGGCAGCGTGACCTTACCGTTTTGCAAAGCGCTCAAAAAATCGTTTGTATCGTTAAACCCGCCGGCTTTTGTCATCTCCTCTATATTGGAAAATATCTTGGTCTGATTCGCTTCTGATTTTTTCTTATTCTCTTGGGATATGGCAAATGCTCTTACATTGTATTCGACATCCATTCTTGCCATCCTTGCGGCGGCTTCCTGCGGGCTTGTTAGGATGTAACTTACCGGAAAATTGACCTCTCCGCTGTGTTTCCCGCCGTCTACGAGGGTAAACAGATCGCTATAATAACGCAGAGGATATCCGTAATCCCACCAGCTTACCACATAATCTTCCCTGCCGGTCTTTTTTTTCAGATCCTCAAGCAAAGAAACCTCTTTTTTATTAAAGACCGTCGGAACTTTATACTCTTTTATATGTACGATATTGGGAAGCAGGACAAGAACAGAACCGATAAATATGGTCGCATATTGCAGGAAATAACTCGGCATTCTATCTGCCGCTTCGGAGATGATAAAGGCGATCCCAAAGGCCATAGGAACAATGGCATAAATGGTGAACCTGAGTCCGCTGTTGAGTGCTAAAAACCCAAGACCTATCAAAGGCAGAGCCAAAAGCATGACACGATACCTGTAACTTAACCAAGCATATCCTATGACCGACAGACCGAGCGTGACAACATTGCCGCTGATCCTGTTGGCAAAGGTGGTAAAAGAGATATGTCCCGCTTCACGGACCGTCTGCATGACAGTAAAGAAGTGAAGTCCGAGCCCCTGGGTGGAACTGTCGAGGGTCTCTCTAAAGACATACCCTTTTAGCTGCCCCCAGATAGGCATAAACCCACCTGTGGCAAAAACAGCTATGACTCCAAGACCAAAGATATAGTAGACATATTTATCAAACTTTTCATTTTTAAATAAAAAATACAGACCGACTACCAAAGGCAGACGGATGAGGGTATCGGTCATCATCATGGCAAAAAGCATGATCGCCAATAGTTTAAAGTTAAAAAGGTTCTTTCTGTCAAATACCAGCGTATAAAACAATATAAGTCCAAAAAACGCGAACTCCAAAGAGTAACTCTGCGGATACCACCATCTGTACAGCAGGATATCGAGTGCCGTTATCAGCAGAAACTTATGCTGATTCGAGCTGATCGCCCAGATCAGGGACCAAAGCAAAAATATCGGGATCACAATATTGAGCATATCCGTATCATAATACCCCGCCATCGTACGGTTGTAGTAACTCCAGGCGATAGAGGAGAGAAGAGCCGCAACGAATCCGACGTCAAGACGTTTGAAACTGTATGAGATAAGTATGACAGGTATCACTATAAGCGAGCTCAGATAAACCGGCATGTAAAAGATGATGCTTTCAAAAGAAAAAGGCAGTATCTTCGCAAAAAAGTACGTCAGCTGCGAAGCAGCGCTGTGGATCGGAGAAAGGTCCCCCTCTTGATGAACTCCCGAAAGCAGATCCCTTGCACCTTCGGCCCAATAATAACCGTCGTTCGTATTTATCATAAACTGGCCGTTGTACATAAAAGGTTCATATCCGTGAAACTGATAAATCCAGATAAATCGTACTGCGACGCTGAAAAGATATGCAACCGCTATTAAAAGCAGAATCTTTTTACTGTCTTGCGAGATTGTCATTATGTGTCCTATTAAAATCTTTTCATTCCAACGCCGTATTATATCATCTTCATATAATGCTCGATGGAGTATCTTGTATCCTCGTCCAAACTTTCCATACTGCTTAAAACCCACTCAAGGTAATCAGCATCGTTCATGACGATCTCTTCTATAAACCTGCCCTTGTACTTGCCGAAGTTTAGTTTCTCGACAAGAACGGGACCGGCACTTATCTCTTGAAGTCTTTCATCGTCTGCCGTTTCGTTTAGATATCTGTGCAAAAGTCTTGTATGCAGCGCATCGCTCAACACGTCTCCGGGGCGTATCTCGATGCCGAGTTCATCAAAAAGCGCATCTTCTTCTTTGTAAAGTCTCAACTCGTATCTCAAAAACTGCAAAGAGAATCGTTCGCATTCTTGTATCAGGTTTCTGCTGCATTTGAGAGTATCTATAAACGCTGCATTGAAGACGAACCCTTCTTTTTTGAGCATCTCTATGTGAAAACCGATATTATGTCCTACAAACACGGTATCAATGGTATTGTACTTGTGCAGGATCTCTTTTATTTCAGAACTCTCAAAATCTTTTTTGTCTTTAAGCATCTCATTGGTTATATGGTTGAGTGCCGATGCTTCGGGACGTACTTTTTTAGGCGGTTTTACAAGCTCCCGATACGTCGATGCCACATCGCCTTCATAGAGTATCATCCCAAGAGCACATAGCCTGTCGTTTTGCTCAAATCCCGTCGTCTCGACATCCAGATATATCAACATTTCATCAACCTGACCCTCTTACATCTGTTTCCCATCAAAGGGATGGTTATCGCCCCCGATATGAGGATGAAAAGATACAATACGTAGATGTTGTACCATTGATGAGAATCTGCAAAAAGATAACTGACGATAAAAGAGAGTACCATCAAAGCGCTGACAGACCAGATCATGGCCATCATCCATTTTCTAAAAACCTTGGGGATGTCGCCGTAGCCTATCTTCTCTATGGTCTCTTCGCCCCTGCAGGTAAGAAGTTTTAGCACATAGCCTTCATGACAGCGGTTAAAAAAATATTTCACTCCGCGAAAGAGAGAGATCAATAAAGTCAGGTTCCAAATGATGAGAAACCAAAATCTAAAGATATCCAGCAGCGCTTTTAAGACATCCTTGTCGATCGCGGCTGCTCCCTTACCGATATATATGGCGGCCGTGACGATCAAAGAGAGTAAAAACGCCAGAAACACGCTTTCTAACGTGAATCTGAGCGCCCACTCCAGCCACAGCCTGAACCAAAACCTATGCACGCGAATACTTCTCCAGCATGTTATGGTAATGCTCCAATGTCATAAAGCTCTTTTCATATCTCCATCTCAGCACGAACTCGACTATGTTCTCTTTTAAGGCTTCTTCGACGTTCTCGACGCGCCCGAAATACGCAAGAGAGATGTTCTTGCTTTTTACGACGGCTTCTTTGTCGTAAGAGATGGCCAGAATCTGAAGATATTTTCCCTCTTTTATATCTCCGAGCTCTTCGCTTTTGAGCGAGATCCCGGACAGATTGATCGCTTTAAACTCAAAAATATCGGAAAAATTTTCTACTTTTTCGTTTACATGCAGGGATAAGAACAGCTCCTTTAGGAGTTTGAGGTTTTCTTTCCTTGCTACTTCGTAACCCGATATTTTTGATGTTATATCTTTTAATCTGTCTAGTGCGGTACTCATGGCTTCGTAACTTCCTTTTATCCAAAAACAAACTTTAAAAAGATATAATATCATTAAAAAGATAAAGATAAATATGGATTACTTAAAGATTCAAGGCAACACCAAACTAAACGGCTCGATAGACATCTCAGGCGCGAAAAACGCAGCTCTTCCGCTCATAGCGATGACGATCTTGGCAAAAAGCGATCTTGCGATCACAAATATGCCCGACGTCGTCGATATCAGAACTCTTTTGAAACTTCTTCAAAACCTCGGTGCATCTTACACTTTTGAAGATAACAGACTGGATATAAATACCTCTGAAGTACACCATACAAAAGCGACTTACGACATCGTAAAGACCATGCGGGCTTCCATCCTTGTCCTCGGTCCGCTGCTGGCGCGTTTTGGACACTGCGAAGTCTCTCTTCCCGGCGGATGCGCCATAGGTCAAAGACCGATCGACCTGCATTTAAAAGCACTCGAACTGATGGGCGCAAAGATCACCATAGAAGCCGGTTACGTCAAAGCCGAAGCACCCGAAGGTCTTGTCGGATGCGATATCATTTTTGACAAAATCACCGTTACGGGAACCGCCAACATAGTCATGGCAGCAGCTCTCGCCCGCGGAAAGACGACCATCACAAATGCTGCGCGCGAACCCGAGGTCGCCCAGCTGTGCGAAGTGCTAAAAGCAAGCGGTATTGCCATCGACGGTATCGGAACATCCCAGATCACCATAGAGGGAACCGACAGACAGCTTATAGACATGAGCTCTTTTAGCGTCATACCCGACCGCATAGAAAGCGGTACCTATCTTTGTGCTGCGGCCATCACAAACTCTGAACTCACACTCAACAAGGTTAGGATCGATCATCTTGGTTCTATCATATCCAAACTCGAAGAGATGGGATTCAAATTTACAAAAGAGATGAACAAGATAACTATCCATCCCGCCCAGAAGATAAAATCTGTCGATATCATCACTCAGGAATATCCTGGATTTCCGACGGATATGCAGGCACAGTTCTTAGCTCTTGCAACTCAGGCAGAAGGAACTTCCACCATCGATGAACGTCTTTTTGAAAACCGTTTCATGCATGTGAGCGAACTGCAGCGTCTTGGCGCGGATATAAAGTTAAACGGCCACGTGGCAAGTATCAAAGGACCTACGACTCTCTCGGGCACGGACGTCATGGCAACCGATCTGAGAGCTTCAAGCGCTTTGGTACTGGCCGCACTGGTGGCTGAGGGCGAAACAAACATACACCGTATCTATCATCTTGACCGCGGATATGAAAATCTGGAGAAAAAATTGGAAGCCGTGGGAGCGAAAATAGAGAGACTAAAAGAGTAGGTCTTTCTATTTTTCGAAGATTATCATCTCGTAGATGCTTTTTTTCGTGACAAGCGACTTATCCGGAGCAATAGAGCTTGAGTTTCTAAGGCGGGCTATCTCATGGCGGAGTTCGGCGATCTCCTGTTCCATAGAGTCTATCTGATCTTTAAGCCTTATAGCCACATCCACACCTGCGAGATTGACGCCGAGCTCGCGGGTAAGACGCAGGATCATTTTGATCTTGTCGATATCGCGTTGGGAATACATGCGTATCCTGCCGTCCGAACGGGAAGGAGTAATGAGGTTTTCTCTTTCATACTGACGAAGAGTCTGAGGGTGAATCTCCAATATCTTGGAGACGACACTTATCAAATATACCGGTTCATCATAATGGTGAGGCATAATCTACTCCTTTGGTAACTTTTCTTTCATAACGTCTATCAGCTCTTTACTTAGGCTCTCGACCGGAGGCAGGACGATATTCGCTTTTAAATACAGGTCTCCTCTTATATTCGTTTTGCGGTTGAGCACGCCCATCTCTTTGACACGGAAACGCTGGCCGTTCTTGGTATTTTGAGGAACTTTTAGTTTTATCTCTTTTTCCAGCGTGTTTACCGTGATCTTCTCGCCAAAAAGCGCTGCATAAAGCGGTACGTCTATCGTCTTTACAAGATTGTCTCCCTCTCTTTCATACTCAGGAGAAGAGGCTACGTTTATCTTTAAGAAGAGATCTCCCGCACGTCCGCCCTGTGCGTGACCTTTACCACGAACACGCAGCTTTTCTCCGCTTTTTACACCTGCAGGAATCTTGATATCAAATCTCTCTCCGTTAACCGAGACGGAGTGGGATCCGCCCATGATCGAGACGCTAAAAGGGATGGTCACGTTTGATTCGATGTCAAGGTTCGGTTCTTGATGGAACCCTCCGCCGCCGAAGCCGCCGCGTGAACCGCCGCCAAAACCGCCGAATCCGCCAAAGCCCGAAGAGCCGCCGCCAAAACCGCCGCCGCCGAACATATTGCGCAGTATCTCGTCAAGATCAACGTTGCCGCCTTGCGAGCTTGCAAAATCATGGAAATTTTTCCCGCCGAACATTGTATCACCATACTGATCGTACTGCGCGCGTTTTTTCTTGTCGCTCAGTATCTCGTAAGCCGCATTGACCTCTTTGAATTTCTCTTCGGCATTCGCATCTTTGTTGATGTCGGGATGATATTGACGTGCGAGTTTTCTGTATGCTTTTTTTATATCCGCTTCCGTAGCGTTTTGTGAAATACCCAATGTCTCATATAATGATTTGCTCATATCTTTAAATCCTGAAAATATATATTAATTGTTTATGTCGGATTATATCACAATAGTTGAGTCGATGTCAATCAAGTTTTTTTGAAGAGTTTTTATGCCGCTAGACAGGATATTTCACCTGTCTGCCGGGGTTGTTTTTAGTGTAAGAAGTGTCTTGTCTCAGAGAAATAAAGCGCCATACCGTGCTCGTTTGCAGCGGCTATGACCTCATCGTCACGGATCGAACCGCCCGGCTCGATCACGCTTTTTACACCCGCTGCCGCAGCAGCGTCGATGCTGTCACGGAACGGGAAAAACGCTTCGGATGCAAGAGCAGCACCGGTAACATCAAGACCCATATCTTTTGCTTTTTTCAGTGCACACTGGCTTGCATCAACACGGGAAGTCATACCCATACCGACCGCTACCATTGCAGAGTCTTTTACATACACGACACAGTTGGATTTTGTAAGAGATGCCACTTTGTAAGCGATCTCCATATCTTTCAGTTCTTGCTCACTTGCAGACTTAGAACTAACTAGTTTTGCATTTTTCACTTCGTCTTCGCGTACGTAGTCGGCATCTTGAAAAACAAACCCGCCGTCGATGTGTTTGAAGTCGTAGGTATCGTTTGCAAGAACAAGCTTTTCACTTGCGTACTCAAAGAGTTTGATCTTCTTTTTAGCAGCAAAAACATCTTGAGCTTCTTGTGTAATACGCCCTGCGATAAGAACTTCTATGAAGATTTCGTTTATTTTTTCAGCCAAGGCTTTGTCTACCGTACCGTTAACTGCAACAACACCGCCGTAAGCAGAGATAGGGTCGCATTTCAGTGCTTCTGTATACGCCTCTAAAAGAGTGTCTTTAATGGCAAAACCGCAAGGGTTTCCGTGTTTTACGATACATACGGCATTGTCATCGCCAAACGCGGCAGCGATCTTTACGGCGCCGTTGATGTCTGTAAGGTTGTTAAAGCTTGCTTCGCCTTTGAGCGTTTTGAAGTTATTAGAGAACTGTTTGTCAAACTCGTAAAGTGCGCCTTTTTGGTGCGGATTCTCACCGTAACGGGTATCCATCACTTTGTTCCCTACGATGAACTGTTTCTCACCCATTCCGCCGTTGAAACGGCTGTTCATGTAGTTTGCTATCATAGAATCATACGCTGCTGTATGCTCGTACGCTTTTATCATGAGCGAGCGTCTGAACTCTACCGTGTTCGTGTCTTTTTCTATAGCATCTAGAACTACAGAGTAGTCACTCGGGTCTGTTACGATGATGACGCCCTCAAAGTTCTTTGCAGCACTTCTTACCATCGCAGGTCCGCCGATGTCGATGTTTTCGATGATCTCTTCAAAATCATCCGTTTTCTCGATAGTCGCTTTGAACGGGTAAAGGTTCACACATACGAGGTCTATCGCCTCAACACCGAGCTCTTTTGCCTGATCCAGGTGAGACTGTTTGTCGCGGCGATGTAAGATACCCCCGTGAACGTATGGGTTCAGTGTTTTAACACGCCCTTCAAAACATTCAGGAAACTTCGTTACTTCGTCTATCTCTATCGCTTCGATGCCGTTTTCGACCAAAATCTTGTATGTTCCGCCCGTAGAGATTATCTGAAATCCATTGGATACCAGTGATCTTGCAAATTCGACGATGTTGCTTTTGTCACTGACACTTAGTAATGCTCTTTTCATTCATGACCTTGTATAAATAAATTGCGAAATTTTACCCAAATAGAGTTTAGATAAAAGTAAACTTCAAACGAACACATGACTTGATTGGTGTCAACGATTCCTTTTATAAAAAAATATATAATAAAAATAAAAAAAGGGTCTCTTATCGTATACACAATCGTACACACAATCCATCTTTACGCCATCTTCATATACGGCGGTTTCTTATTTGTCGACAATCTTTTCTTATCAAAAATGCCTCTTAACCTTCCCGCAGAGGAAGCGAAAAAAGCAAAAGAAGCCATCATGGTCCATGTAAGAAAAGTGGTCCCCTACGCACTTATGGTCGCGGTTGCAAGCGGACTGTACATGTTCTCTCAGATCTTTGGAGAGATCGGCAGCGACGGACTGAGCCGTTTTCAGATCATGCTCGCCATTAAAGCGTTTTTCGGTCTGTGGCTGGGACTGCGCGGGATAAATCAGAAGTTCTTCGGCATCAACCCCTGGGTATTTAAAAGCCACATCTTCCCTCTTTCCCTCGTCATCATCATGATCTTCCTCTCGCAGTTCATGTATCTGTAAAGAGGGATTTTTTCGTTACAATAGCTCCAAACGAACTTGGAGCCTTTCATGTACAAACTGACCTACTTCGTCCCCGTAGAAGCGAAAGAGAAAACAAAACAAGCCCTTTTCGACATTGGCGCGGGAAGATACGAGAACTACGAGTGCTGCAGTTTCGAGACTCTGGGGCACGGACAGTTCAAGCCCGTAAATGGTGCAAATCCCCACATCGGTGAGCTCGACAAGCTCGAAGTGGTCGAGGAGTATAAAGTCGAGATGATATGTAAAGATGAGCTCATCAAAAAGGCTGTGGAGGTCTTAAAAGAGACTCACCCCTATGAAGAGGTGGCTTATGAGGTTTTTAGGATGGAGGAGATTTAGTTTTATAGATCTCCTTTATATGTAAATATATTAAATCTCATTTGGATAAATATCAGTAAATTCAGCAACCTTACCATTAAATTTTTTCATAGCTTGACGAAGTTCTGGATCACTAGTAACCAGTACTAAATTATTTTTTATTGCAGTTTCAGCAATAAGAGCATCTTCTTCATTCTTTTTTTTCTTTTTATTTAGTGTATTCATATAGTTTTTTATTTCTTGATAAAGAACTCCATCACTAAGTCTTGCTGCATCATATCTTGACTTATCTAAAACAAAAGTTTCTGTAGGTAACATTGCATCTCGAACAAGAGAAAATATCTGATTTAATTCATTTCTTCGTTTTTCAGACTTTGTTTTATTTATCTCATCATATTGGATATGTGTTGCATAACACGTAATATTATTCTTGAAATCACTAATATTGATTTTTTCTTCATCTAAAATAATATTAAATATATTTGTATCTAACATGTACTCCATTAATTTCCTTTTCTTTTTGAACAATTTCTTATTCATAAGCATAAGCATAAGCATTCATTAAATAAATATTATACTTATTTATCTCAATATAATAAAAGAAATAAATACTTTCATATAAAAAGTTTCTCTCTGTACTTTTTTCTCCGCAAAAAAGTACCAAAAAGCTCTTGCAACGGCTTCGAGCCTAACTTCGTTAGGTTCCCAAGAACTAGTAAATCCATTCCTAAAAATGCAAAACTCACTTCGTTCAGACAGTTGCATTTTCTTTACGTCATTACTTTACTATTTCTCGGCTCTGCAGGGGTTGCAACTGACGAAAAGAGTTTGGTCGGCGTTCTCTTTTGTGTCACTTTGGATTTTAGCTTTTTTGACCGAGTGGAGTCGTTAAGAAAATTAAACTGTTTGAACGAAGTGAGTTTTTGATTTTTAGACGCAACGACCGAAAAAAGGCGTGAAAAAATCCAACCGTGACTCGAGCTTTTTTGCATACTTTTTTTGCGGTAAAAAAAAGTATGAGAGAAGTCAATAAAAAATGCTTACATGTAAGAAATATTTATACTAAAAAGAATGAAAAATTCTCTCATCTGTAATTTAATACTCAAACATCTTCACAAGCATATTTGAAATACTTTTCGACACCTTCTCATCGACCTCGCCGATTTTTTTTACCAACCTTGCCTTATCTACGGTTCTGATCTGATCTAGCAGTACTAGTCCGTTTTTATTTTCAAACTTTATCTTCGGTCTAAATATAAAATCAAACCCTTTGCTTGTCATGGGTGCTACTATGACGGTGTTTAACACATTCATCTCATTTGGCGAGATGATGATGCAGGGGCGTGTTTTTTGTATCTCAGAGCCGACTGTTGGATTTAATTTCACCAGATAGATCTCAAATCTTTTTGTATCGACTACCATTCGTAGTCATCCAAGTCACTGTCATCGAGCAGATCATCTAAAAGTGCTTCATCTTTTTTGTTTTTATGGGCAGATAGTACACTATTGATATTTTCTTTCCATGCTTCTCTGCCAACATTGTTGACGGGTTTGATCAACAAGCCATTTTCCACAACTTCAAACTCCAGATTTGCACTTTCTAAGTGAGCTTGTTTGATGATAGTTTTTGGAAGCCGAATACCTTGCGAGTTACCGATCTTAATTAAAGTCGTCATCTTCAACTCCTTTTTTAAGTAATTATATTGTAATTACATTTAAATGTCAATCTGTTTGAGAAGTAGTTATGTATCAAGATTTGCTTACATGTAAGAAAAAAAAGCCCACAGAATCGGGCTTGAAAGGTTATATGAGAGAGATTACAGATCACTCTCTATAACTGTCTTGAAAGTATTGAAGTAGTTATCCTGAAGCTCTCTCATGGTCATAAAGACATTGTTACATGTAAAGTGCTCTCCGCCTACCGTTCCTATCTTTTGAAAAGGCAGTTTTGCAGCCATCTCCTCAAACGCTTTAGCATTCTCAGGTTTTACCTCTATGATGGCGCGTGAGAAGCTCTCGGAGAAGATATCTCTCTCATCGCTTACATCCATACCCGTGTTACATCCAAGACCGCTGACCGCACTCATCTTCGCCAGTGCCATCACCGCACCGCCTGAGCTGCAGTCTTTGGCACACTCTAAGAGACCTTTTTTGTTCGCTTCGATGACCAAGTCCCAAAGAGCAAGCTCTTTTACGTAGTTGATCTCAGGCATCTTTCCTGCTACTACGCTGTAAAGCTCTTTCATGTAAAGCGATCCGCCGAACTCGCTTTTTGTATCCCCTACAAGGTAAAGGAGATTTCCGTTAGCCTGGAAGCTCGACATCAACACTTTGTTTTCATCTTCGTTCACACCCACGGTCGCGATAGACGGCGTAGGGAAAACGGAGATCTTGTCAGTCTCGTTGTAAAGAGAGACGTTTCCGCCGATGACCGGAGTCGTAAGCTCTGCACACGCCTCTTTGATACCTTCACACCCTTGTGCAAACTGCCACATGACTTCAGGGTTCTCAGGGTTTCCGTAGTTGAGACAGTCGGTAATGGCAAGCGGTCTGGCTCCCGACATCGCTACGTTTCTTCCGCTCTCTATGACCGCGGCCGCAGCACCGTTTCTAGGATCAACGTAACAGTAACGGACGTTACAATCAGCACTCATGGCAAGTGCCGCGCCGTTCTCTTTTACACGGATAACGGATGCGTCAAGACTTCCGCCTTTTTTGATCGTGTTGGTTTGTACCATAGAGTCGTACTGCTCATATATCCAAGACTTGTCCACCACTTCCATAGACCTGATGAGTTTAGCAAACGCGTCTTGGTTGCTCACTTTGTCAAAGTCGTTCAGTGTCACGTCGCGAATCGTATCTAAGTATGCAGGACGAGTAGTCGGACGGTCTAACACCGGTGCTTCTTCACTTACAGGATCGACCGGAACGTCCGCACATTTTTCTCCGTGCCAGAAAAGCTCCATTCTTCCGGTGTCTGTTACTTCACCTACGACCGCAGCGTCAAGATCCCATTTTTCAAAGATGTCGATGATCGCCTGTTCGCTTCCTTTTTTCGCACAAAGAAGCATACGCTCTTGGGATTCACTGAGCATAAACTCATACGGAGTCATTCCCTCTTCGCGGGCAGGTACTTTGTCAAGATGCATTATCATTCCCGAGCCCGAACGCCCAGCCATCTCAAACGAGCTTGATGTAAGACCCGCGGCACCCATATCCTGGATACCTACGACGTAGTCGGTCTTGAAAAGTTCCAGACAAGCTTCCAGCAGAAGTTTTTCAGTGAACGGGTCACCCACTTGGACTGTCGGACGAAGAGACTTGGACTCCTCTGTGAAGCTGTCAGAACTCATGACAGCCCCGCCAAGACCGTCGCGTCCCGTTTTACTTCCAACGTAAATTACAGGATTGCCGATACCTTCTGCTTTTCCGTAAAATATCTCATCGCTTTTTGCAAGACCCAAAGTAAACGCGTTTACAAGAATGTTTCCGTTGTAACAGTCGTCAAAACTTGTCTCACCGCCGATAGTCGGTACTCCCATACAGTTACCGTATCCGCCGATACCTTCAACGACACCGCGAACCAAAAAACGCTGGTGTGCGCTGACTTTGTCACCGCGAAGAACATTACCAAAGCGCAGTGCGTTTAGGTTTGCTACAGGACGGGCTCCCATGGTAAAGACGTCACGCATGATCCCGCCTACACCTGTCGCTGCGCCTTGATACGGCTCGATAAAGCTCGGGTGGTTGTGAGACTCCATTTTAAATACGGCTGCATATCCGCCGCCGATATCGATGACTCCCGCATTTTCTCCCGGACCCTGAATGACCCACGGCGCTTGTGTCGGAAAGCCTCTTAAATATTTTTTAGAAGATTTGTAACTACAATGCTCGCTCCACATCGCGGAGAATATTCCAAGTTCTACAAGGTTCGGTTCACGCCCGAGTATTTTTTTGATGTTTGCGTAATCTAGCTGAGAAAGTTTATGTTGAGATAGTAGTTTATCTATATCTGGAAGTTGTTGGCTCACGTACTATTCCTAAGGTTATTGGTTTTTAAAGGGAGATTATATCCAAATAGTGGTAAAACTTTGATGAAACAAAAAATCTTTTTGATCCATAAACAGCCTTGGAGCCAAAGGCCGGATAAAATCAGTGAAATCCAAAATCTTTTTTCGTACGGATGTTTTTCTTTAGTTGAAACAGGGGTGTGTACGAGATATTTACGATCTCATACTCTTTTTTTCCGCCGGGCAGGTTTATAAAAAACTGCTCCTCTTCGGATTTTCCGATCAAAGCTTTTGCCAGCGGCGAATGCACCGAGATCAGTCCGTTTTCGGGTTCGGCTTCCAAAACGCCGCAGATCGTATATGTCTCGCTGCTGTCGTCCTGCAGATTTTCCACCTCCACCGTAGCTCCGAAATGAACTCTGGAATGATCCAATTCCGAAGGGTCTATGACGACGGCTTTTTCGATCATGGAGTTGAGATAAAAAAGTCTTTTGTCGATGTGGCGGAGCTGCTCTTTTGCAGCGTGATACTCTGCGTTCTCGCTTCTGTCGCCCTGTGCTGCGGCGACCTGTTTTTCATGTGTGACACGGGGTTTTTCCACCTCCAGAAGATATTTGAACTCCTCCAAAAGCAGATCGTAACCCTCAAGCGTCATCGGTTCTTTCAAATCAAAGTTCCTTACCGAAACCTATGATATAAAATGTATCTTTCCCGTCCACCTTTTGAAGTTCGACTTTGAATTTTTTGGCAAAATGATCTATCTTTTCAAAAGCTTCCTCTTTTAATGCCTGGTTTGCCGCCTCGACCTTGATCTTCAAAAAATCGTTCGAATTCGACATCGCGACATATCCGCCTATCGGCTTGAGAGAATCGTTGAGATCCATAATGTGCTTCTCTATTTTGTCATAGCCGTTCGTATTTTGTTTGATACGGTGAAACTGTTCGACCAAAGTATCGTTTGGCGTATATCCGAGCTGATTTAACATTGCGCTTGTCTGCATTAAAAGTTCCTTTTTCAAATAAGCCCGCAGCGATTGCCAAATCACCTGAAAACGACATATCTTGCGGGTCAGTTTTTTGGGATTTTAACATATTTATTTTTAATTTTAATTTTACTTTACGTTTGCTGTAATATAATGCTACATAAATAAACGGTTACAGGATACTATATGAACGATAGACTATTGCAACAAATTAGACAGCTTCCGCCTCTTCCCGAATCTGCGATGCAGATAGAAGCCGTGTATCAAAATCCTAACTCGACTTTTAACGATATGGTAAAGATCTTGGAAAAAGATCCGCTCTTGACCGCAGACATCTTAAAAGCCGCAAACTCGCCGCTTTACGGATTTTCACGTGAGATAAACGCCATAAGTCAGGCAGTAGGCCTTTTTGGTATGGGTACCGTCCGCGGTTTTGCATTGGCGAGCATCGTTAAAAAAAGCTTTCCGTTAGATCTCTCCTCCTACGGTATAACAAATACCGAGTTCGCGGAACTCTCTAAAAAGCAGCATGCGATCGTTACCTCCTGGTACATTAAAAAAGATCCTAAGCTTCTTGGTGTTTTGTCTCCTGCTGCATTTTTGGTCGAGATCGGTAAAGTCTTGATCTCACAATACGTCATAGAGGAAAAACTGCAAGAAAAATTCAGAGACACACTTAAAGATTCTCAAAACGTGGAAGCAACGGAGATCGAAGTCGTAGGCGTACATGCACCCGAAGTGAGCGCATCCATATTTACGCATTGGAAATTTGAGGAGAAGCTGGTGGAAACTATCCGCCATTGCGTCGAACCTCAAAACGCGGACGATGATATCAAAAAAGGTGCGCAAAGCCTGCATGTTGCCCGTGTTGCAGTTCCGATAAACGGTGTTATCACGGATGAAAGCGTTGCCCAGGCGAAAAAACTCGTTACCGCTTACGGGCTTGATATGGAAAGCTTCGAAAAAGCTATCGAAAACGTACGTTCATAAATTCTGATTTGAAATCTCTTCTCATACGCCTAACCCTTGGTCTTTACGACCAGGATGTCGATCAGCAGGAACGCCCCTTCGTAGAGGAGTGGCTGGCAAAGAACTACCTCATCAAAGAGGGCAGTCTTTACAGATTCCACTCCAAATACCGTGCAGGCGAAATAACTCTGGCCCAAAACGGCACGGCGTATCTCAACAGCATCGGACTTAACGTCAAAGACCTTTTTATCGATGAAGGCGACCTCGGAGATGCAAAGAACGGCGATCTGGTTGTGGCAAAAAGATTGCTCGCAAAACGCGGCACTCCCAGCGCAAAGGTTGTTGAAGTCGTAGGACGCGCACAAACCTACAGCGTTGCGTTCGTCTCATACAAAGAGAAGAGAAAATCGCTTTTAGATATAAGAACGCTTCATCCCGCGGGCGTGGTCATGGATGAAAAAGAGCTTAGCAGTTATGATATCGGTACCGTTTTTAAAGTGGACAACCTGACATCGACAATCATGGAGGTCCTTGGAAATCTGGATGATCCGCTTGTCGATGAAAAAATAGTCCTTGCCCAGTACAATAAACACGACAAGTTCAGCGACGAAGTGATAAAACTGGCAAAATCATTTGAAGAGGTGGATGCCTCTTTTTATCCTGAAAGAAAAGATCTTCGGCATCTGCCTTTTTGTACGATCGACCCGGTCACGGCAAAGGATTTCGATGACGCCATCTGCTGGGACGACAAAAAACATATCCTTTACGTAGCGATCGCCGATGTGAGCGAATATGTCAAACCGTTCGGCCCTATCGACGCAGAAGCGATGTACAGAGGATTTTCGATCTATCTTCCGCACCGCTCCATCCCGATGCTCCCGCGTCAACTGAGCGAGACACTCTGTTCACTGCAGCCCGATGTAGACAGGCTGGCTTATGCTTTTGAAATCCATCTGGACAAAGATACTTTAGAGGTCGTCCACAGCGATGTATATGAGACGATCATCCACTCAAAAAGAAGATTTAACTACGAGGAGATCGATGAATATTTTGAAGGCAGACTCAAACCGAAAAACGACGCCGAAAAAGAGGTCTTGGACTACATAAACCCTCTGCGCAGGATAACCGACAGACTGAGAGAAAAAAGACTCAAGGTCGGATTTGATTTCAGATCAGACGAGATCGAGATGAAGCTCGATCAAGCCGGCGAGATCATCTCCACGACCGTCTCTGAAGAGACTCCCTCTCACTCTCTCATAGAGGACTGTATGCTGCTGGCAAACAAAGCGGCAGCCTCGATGTACGACAGAGGTGTATTCAGGGTTCATGAGCCTCCTTCTCAGACAAAGATACAATCGCTCTACAATGAACTCGCGGGTATCGGCATATTCGTCGAACCTCAGGAGAATATGAAAGAGACTATCGGCTTCATCCAGAAAAAAGCCAGAGAGATGGGTATAGAGTCCGATGTGGATACGCTCATCATTCAGGCACAACGACGTGCACGCTATTCGCCCGACAACCACGGACACTTCGGCTTGGGGTTTGAGAAATACACGCACTTCACCTCTCCGATACGCCGCTACTCCGATCTCATTGTACACAGGCTTATAAAAGCGATCAAAGCCAACGATACCGAAGAGGGCTCCTACGTTTTAAGAAATATAGAGTCTTTAACCATCGCCGTGAGCGAAAAAGAGCGTGAGAGTGCGGATGTCGAGTTTCGGTTTATGGACAGAAAATACGCCCGCTGGGCGCAAAAGCATATCGGCAAAAAATTTAAAGCGCGCATCGAAGCGACAGACCCGCATCTCATAGCCAAGCTCAACGACGAGATAACAGGAGCGACCCTGCATGTAAGATCGCAGATCCCCGTAATGCTTTTTGACGACGTGGAAGTGATCATCGAAGAAGTGGATATTGCAACGACAAAGATAAGTACGACGGTCGTACAAAAAATCGCAAAATAAGACGGCATATGTATAAAAAAGAGTTTGACCAGCATATATCCAACGACACCCTCTCAAATGCGATTATCCTCTTTGGAGAGAGCCACTTCTTCATCGACAGATACGCAAAGGCATTATCGGATATAGAGGATGCTTCAAAACTTGCCATGTACCACGACGAGTACAATTTTTCGACCGCTTTTGCACATCTGTCGCAGGGTTCGCTCTTTGGGGATGCGAACCTGCTTTTGATAAAAACGGAGAAAAAAGTACCCAAAGCAGATCTTGACAAACTCGTCGAAGCATGCCGGAAAAATCCAACAAACCGTTTTATCTATGCCTATTACGGGAGCGATCACAAAACCTGCGACAAATCATTTACCTCAAAAACGGGCGGAATGGGCGTAAGGTTTTTCGATCCCACACACGGCGAATCGATAGCTTTTATCTCTCAAGAAGCGCAGAAAGCCGGAATAAAAATGGACAAATACACGATCAACCATCTTTTACAAGCCCAAAACAGCGATCTTTTCCTTGCGGCTTCAGAGCTTGAAAAACTCAAACTGTTCGATAAAGAGATAACCACAAAAGATATAGACGAGTTTGTATACGGATTGGCGCATATAACAGTGGAGCAGTTGATAAACAAAGTCCTTATGAAACAGGATTTCAAAGAGAACCTGCAAAGAATACTCGAAGCAGGAGAGGACGAAATACGAATCATAACCGCATTTACCGCATTTATAACGCAGCTTTATCTTTTCAATATATATATCCGCGTAAACGGCGCTCCAAACTCCCTTGAGATACTCGGATACAATCTGCCTCAATTCATACTCAATGAAAAAGCCACTTTCTCGCTGAAATTCAAACCCTCCGCATACAAAAATATGCTCGATATTCTGCTCTCATCGGAACTAAAAATCAAATCCAGCGGTGTAGATAAAGAAGCGATACTCTTTTCCGCGCTCATAAAACTGCAAAAAGCCTTATAAACTCATTTAACACAAAAAAGCTAGTTTTATATTTTAAAATATGTTACCATATAAAGAAGTATACTAACATACTCAGACAGACATGCTTATCATAGGAATCGCGGATGGATAAAAATGTAGTTTTAGAACACTTAAGAGCAGCGAAAAAAGCCCACCTAAAATGGCTTCAACGCGCAAAAGCCTTGATATCGAATATTCCCATAGAAAAAGATGCCATTCCCGTTGACTATACCGAATGTATGTTTGGACAGTGGTTTTACAGTGACGGGCAGGAGATAGCTTTAATGCCGGGGATGGACTGTATAGGCGAGATAGGCAGAAAACACCAGGATCTGCATGATGAGTATATAAAAATATTCAAGATATATTTTGGAGACGCCAACAAATCCCTTTTCTCAAAACTCTTCAATCTAAGAAAAAAAGTCTCCGAACCCGAACAGGATATCGCCAGAAGATATTATGAAAACCTAAAGAACATCTCCGATGAACTTTTAAAACATATAGAAAAGCTCGAAAGACGTATCCACGCACTTCCTCAGTCGGCATTTGACAGAGACTGACCCTTTACGCTTCCTTGAGCGCGTCTCTTACGCGCAGAGCCTGCATATGTTCATAAACGTCATGTACTCTTATGATAGAAGCACCGTTATCTACGGCTTTAAGATGCAGAGCCAATGTCCCTGCTAATCTGTCTTTTGCCTCAGAACCGCTTATGGTATTTATCATGGACTTTCTACTCGCACCTACTAAAAGAGGATGCCCGAAATATAAAAAATGTTCCAGATTTTTTATCAATTTCAGATTATGCAAAAGCGTCTTTCCAAATCCGATCCCCACATCAAGGACAATGTCTTTTATCCCAAAAGCGTCGGCTTTTTCCATTCTCTGTCTAAAAAAATCCTCTACCTCTAAGACAACGTTGTCATAGACGGGATCTTGCTGCATACTCTGCGGAGTGCCTTTCATATGCATGATCACCGCCGTTGCGCCGTAAGCCGCACAAAGCCTGCACACTTCATCATTTGCCAGTCCGGTGATATCGTTTACCGTTTTAAATCCCCGCTCCAAAACGTAAGAGATCACTTTTGGCTCATAACTGTCTATACTAAAAACTGCTTTTTCAAAAAGTTTCTCTTCATATAGAGCGTCTACCAAAGGTTTTACGCGTGAAAGTTCCTCATCTGGACTCACAGCAAGGCTTCCCGGACGGGAAGAGACACCGCCTATGTCTATAATAGAAGCGCCCTGCTCTATCATCTCTTCTATCTTGCTTAACGCCTCAAAATTTTGAAAACGGCTGCCTTCAAAAAAGCTGTCGTCGTTCGCGTTGATGACTCCCATCACATCGACTTTTTTTGGCATGACCGATCTTGAAAAAAGCTTCAGTTCTTTGGCGAGTTCCTTCAAACCCAAAGGCTGAGCAAGCTCTTTTCTGCTGAGCTCCACCAGCTGTTTTTGTGTGACGATGAGCATCGCATCGACCTTTTTCTCTTTTGCCGTTACGGTGCCTCTTGGAACCGCCAGATCGGCACCGATGGAAAGAGCGTCTTGTTTGAGTATATTTGCAGCACCCACATGCATATCTTTGATATAAAAGACATGATGCTTCATCTTTGAGGCAAGGATATCGATCCCACCGCTGTCCACTCCCAGCTTCTTAAGATACTTTTTACGGTCTATGTCGTTGCTTAGTTTTTCAATCTGCATCACTGCCTCCCAAAAAGCTCATCAGTACCAAAGCAAATACGCTTTGAACCCTTGAATTGAGTTCTATCAGCCTGTACGCCTTATCGAAACATTCCAACTGATATTTGGTAAGTATCAGCCTGTCCACTGCCGTCGCTCTGTAAAAAAGGGCTTCGAGGATCTCTTTTGCCTCATGTTTTTTGACCCTTTCATTCTCTTTTAAAAACTTGAATATCATAGCATTGTCGATCTTTGAGAAATCGAACTCTATCTCTTTTATCTTTTGATGATATCTGTTTTTAAGGATAGGAAGACGTGAGCGTATAGTCGGCAGAAGGATCGATTTTGAAGGGACGATAATGATAAAAACGATGTTTCTGGGCGGTTCTTCAAAGATCTTTAAAAGTGCATTTTGAGAAATGGAGTTAAAATTTTTCGCTGCGATAACGATGTATTTTTTATTTTCTTCACTTATATAAGCTTCGGCTACGACCGCTTTTGCATGTTCTACTTTAAAATCCTCTTCGACAAAGGTTACGGTTCTTGCGCTTTTAAGCTCTTGCAAAAGAGAAGAAAGAGACTCTTCCACCTCTTGGCTGATTATGATGTGCGAACCGAGATCATTCAACTTCGACTTCTCCAAAGAGCGCAGCGCTCAAAGAGAGATTAAAGAGGTTAAAAAGCTGCAGAAGCTTTATGTCAAGCAGCGAATCATACGATCTCATAACAAAAGAGTTTTGAAAGTCTTCATCGAATATCCACAAAAAACTGTTATCTTTACGTTTTGCTATGTCTACTCTTTTATCTTCGCCTTTTCCTATATACCAGAAAAAATAATCCTCTTTATAAGAGATAGAGAGCATATCGTCTATCATATCTATCATCTTCGCACCCGAAACTTCGTCGTAGTGGGTATATACGCTGTCGATACTGACTATAGGTATTATCGGACGGTCGTTTGAAGATTTGTTCAAAACAGAAAGTACATACTGCTCGAACCATTTTCGCTCACGGTCGGTGATGAGGACAATGGTTTTGCCCTCCATAATCTGAGAAACGGCGAACTCGGCGACGGTAGTCCATTCAAACCTGCACTCTTCAAGCCAGCTTAAACTCGCACCGTCGCTACGGATAGCGTCTAAAGTCCATTTCTCAAAATCTTGCATATCCGCTGCTTACTTATCTAAAGAGTATGCGTTATGAAGAGAACGCACCGCAAGTTCTGCATATTTTTCACAGATGACCATGGAGACCTTTATCTCGGAAGTAGATATCATAAGTATATTTATGTTTTCATCCGCCATCGACGAGAACGCTTTTGCGGCGACTCCGGTATGCGATTTCATTCCTACGCCGACGATAGAGACTTTGCAGATATTATCATCATAAGAAACCTCTTGTATCTCGTGGGCATCAAGGAAAGTATCTACGACGCTTTTTGCATCCATTACCTCGTTTTTCGGAACGGTAAAATCAAGATTTGTCATGCCGTCATGACCTACCGTCTGGATTATCATATCTATATTCACATTGTTCTTAGCCAATTTGTTGAATATATCCGAAGCGATGCCCGGGCGGTCTTTTACGCCCATCAAAGAGATGCGAGACTGATTTTTATCCAGTGCGATACCGCTGACTAGTGGTTTTTCCATAATATTTTCTTCCTTAGTGATTAATGTTCCCTCTTCATCCGTAAAGCTTGTGCGTGTCACAAGGTTTACATTCAGCTTTTTAGCCAGCTCCACCGAACGGTTTTGTAAAACCTTGGCGCCCAGACTGGCAAGTTCAAGCATCTCGTCATAAGAGATACGGTCAAGTTTTTTGGCTTTTGGCTCGATACGCGGATCGGTGGTATAGATACCGCTGACGTCGGTATATATCTCACACAGATCGGCTTCGAGCGCGCCTGCGATGGCTACAGCCGAAAGATCGCTCCCGCCTCGTCCAAGAGTCGTCACGTTTCCGTTTTCGTCCACGCCCTGAAAACCTGCTACGACTACGATCTTGCCCGCATCGAGTTCATTGTGCATCCTTGAAGGATCGATCTTCTCGATTCTTGCTTTTGTGTGTACGGCATCCGTTACGATCCCCGCAGCACGTCCCGTCATAGACACGGCAGGCAGCCCCATCTCGTTTAACGCGATAGAGAGAAGTGCTGCAGTGACTCTTTCGCCCGAGCTGAGCAGCATATCGACTTCGTTTCTTGAAGGGTTCTTGCTAAAATGCTCGGCATAGCCTAAAAGCTTGTTCGTCTCACCGCTCATGGCCGAAACAACGACCACGACTTTATGACCCTCTTTGACTGTTTTGCTTACACGGTTTGCGACATTTTGGATCCTCTCCAAGTCTCCGACGCTAGTACCGCCAAACTTTTGTACAATTAACATTATAGATAACCCTCTGATTTAAAATATTCAATCACCTTTTTATAAACAGGTTTTTTAAAATCCGCCGTGATGTTCATCACCTCATCGAGCGAAACATATTTGTATTTTACGAACTCCGGATGTTTTGTATCTAGATTAATAGTTGCTTTCTTTTTCAGCCTCACCAAGTAATATCTTTGTGTCTGACCGTGATACGGTTTCATACGTTTTATGATATGTTTTGGAAAATCGTATGCGATCCATTCAGGATACTCGGCAATTATCTTGACATCATCGGTACCTATCTCCTCTTTCAGCTCACGGTACAGGGCCTCTTTTGGAGATTCACCCATATCGATCCCGCCTTGAGGAAACTGCCAAACATCCGCAAGATCCGAACGTTCTGCTATAAATATCTCTTTCTCTTGGGGATATTTGCTTGATACTATTATAGCTGAAACGTTTGGACGGTACGGTTTTGTGTTTGTCATAAAAAATCCTAAAGTTAATAACGCGATTATAGTAAAAAAGTAATTAAATTAATATAACTCTAGGCAACAAAAACGATCGTAAATATGTTTTTTCCTTCCAAATATGCATAATCGAGCTTAAAGCCGTGCTTTTGGACAATCTTGCTCACGATATTAAGACCTATTCCGAACCCTTTTTGTAATCGCTCCTGCTGAGTGAACGCCTGAAGATAATGTTCGAGTTCCCTGTCCAGCTCTTCGCCGCTGCTGCATATCGATATTTTTCTCTTTTGTGCTTTTATAATGACGGGTTTTGAGGTCGAATATTTCAAAGCGTTGTCTATGAGATTTTTCAGTGCCGTTGAGAGATAATGCAGATCGCCCTCTATCTCAAAGTCCTCTATCTCTACTTTTATATCGTCCTCATCTTCTATGTACAGCTTCGAAAGAGCTTCGGCAATGAGCGTTTGCGCTTTGAATCTGCCGTATTCAAGCAGATCTTCCTTGTTTAAAAGCTGCATTTGAAGGATCTCGCTTGTCAAAGTATCCAGATCGTTAAAAGCTCTTTTTATGATCTCTTTTTCTTTGGATTCCGCCACTCCTTCCAATGCAAATTTTCCTTTTGCTATAGGTGTTCTGAGCTCATGACCGACATCTCTTAAAAGCTCCTCTCTTGCGTTTATCATCTCCTCCAGACGCGAGGCCATCTCATTAAAGCTCCGTGAGACATCGCCTATCTCATCCTTTGTCTTTACGGCTGAACGCGCAAAAAGATTGCCTTTTGAAAACTGTCTCATCTTCTGGCTGATATATTTGAGAGGAGAAAGTATCTTTAGTATCACAAGATAGATAACGACCATTAATACCACGTCCAAAACAACAAGCGAATTGGTTATATAACGCTCGTTCCTGCTCTCGTCTTGAGCAGTGTCGTACAAAAGCAGCTCTTGATCCAAATACTTGATATAAAGGTAATATCTCTGAGAATATTTGATTATTTTAAGGACGCCGAAGGTGTGGGGCTGCATAAATACGATCTCTGCGTTTTTAATGATCTTGCCGTCTGTGATGATCTGAAGCCCCAGCTCTTCTATCCTTTTGTTCAGCTCGCTTTCTTGCTTATTGACAAGAGGGGTAAAAAGCTCTTTTGCACTTGTAAGATAGCTGTTTTGCTCGATAGTACGGGCTTTTTGCAAATTTGTTCTCTCTACCCACAGCGCAATAAGGCTCATGGTCACAAGACTGCTGAGAAAGAGAATGGTTATCTTTTTTTGTATAGACATTATCTATCCTGTAAATTTATACCCTATCCCCCACACGGATTTTATATATTTGGCATCTTTTGAATCATCGCCTATCTTTTGGCGGATGTTGCTTATGTGCATGTCGATCGTCCTGTTTTTTGTGTCATGATGCAATGAAGTGGAGTTGATAAGCTGCTCTCTTGAAACCACTTTATTGCGGTTTTTTAAAAGATATACGAATATCTCGAACTCCACCTTGGTAAACTCTATGGGGTAGTCTTCAAGCATCACTTCCCGGCTGGATTCATCGACCGTAAAATCGGATATTTTCAATCTATCGCTTTTTTGGGCACGTTTTAGCACCGCTTCTATGCGAAGGACAAGTTCTCTGGGTTCATACGGCTTGGCAAGATAGTCGTCCGCACCTATCTCAAAACCGTGTATCTTGTTGCCGATATCACCTCTGGCGGAGGAGATGATAACGGGAATATCGGCATAGCTTTTTAAATTCTTGCAGACATCAAAGCCGTCCATATCGGGAAGCATAAGATCTAAGATGACGATGTCGTATCTATCCGCGTTCTTTTTAAAATCTTCGATCGCGTCTTTGGGCTTTGTATAGGATACGACATCGTATCCGTAGTTGAGGAGATAGTTTGAGATGAGTTCTTGCATCTCGATCTCATCTTCTATAAGAAGTATCCGTTTATTCAACTTCCCACTCCTTCATATAGTATAAAAAAAGCTCTCTTTGTTTGGGTGTCAATATATCATGCATCTGCCGAAACATTTCCGCCTGAATATGTACGGACTCTGTTTTTAATTCTACCATCAGTCTCTTATAAGCTTTTATATCGAAATCTTTTTCTAAAAAAAGACGCTTTGTTTTCATCTCGGCAAGCTCTTTTCTTCTATGAAGCTCTTCAAGGTCTCTTTCGTTTTTAGAAAGGATTTTTGAGATTTTGTCTCTCTGCCCTTCATCCAGATGCAGGTATCCCATATCCCGCGGCATATGGAATTCATGATCCCCATGTTTATGTTTCTCCTCGCCAAAAGCAAAGGAAAAGAGCAGCAAAAAGATTAAAAACGCTTTCATTCTCATACCCCGATCTTAGGTATTTTTATATTACTGTCTTCGATAAGCCCTCTTTCTATATCAGAGTGACAGGCTTTACAGTTCGCTTTAGATTTTATCTCTTTTGAGCTGAATATATTTTTATCTATCGATTTATGCCTGTGTTTCCAATACGGAGTCTGCGTTACGGCTATGATATCTTCACTCTTTTTTAATGAGTTCAAAATATAAAACGCACTTTCTTTTGTCGAGCTTTCCGCGGAATTTTTCATCAGATAATCTCTTATAGAAACCCTTGTCTGCTCATCCAAAGAAGCATCGTCGCCAAAGTGATCATCTAAACTGTTCATCACTTTTTCCCATGATGCGCGGGACAGCAGATGCGGCGGATACAGAGTATGGCAGGAGGCGCATTCAGCTACGAATGCAGAATGCTCTTTTTCATAAGAGATCTCTTTGTGAGTGCTCTTTGTCAAAACAGAGTTAAAAAAAAGCGAATAAAAAAGCACACCCGCTGCCAGAGTAAGCGCAAAGAACGAAAACAGTTTTTGAAACAGGTTCAGCGTCACGCTAGGCGCATCAATGTTTTTATGTCCGTTTACGATCGAACCCAGAGTATCCGTTTTTTTATCTATCAGCCTGTCAAACGCCACTCCGCCCAGATGCGCAGCGATAAGTATCATCAAAAAAGTGGAGAAGAACTCATGTATCTCTTTAAAGAGTTTCATCTCTTTGAAATAGGGAGAGTTTAAAAAACCGAGTATCCCTCTTCCCTCTTGAATGCCGTATGCCAGTATTCCCGTCGCGACCGTCAAAAAGACGACGATAAGCATAGTCACCATCACAAAAGAAGCCGCAGGATTATGTCCCGCATATTTTTTATGATCGAATATGTTCAGCATGAACTCTTTTAACTCTTTAAGACTTAGAGGAAAATCCGAAAATCTTGAATACCGAGGTCCCGCAAATCCCCATACGATTCTGTATACGACAAGCACGCCTATGGCGTAACCCAGACTCGCATGGATGTTTAAAAGACTGTCTTCATCCCCGCTAAGAATGGCCGCTGCAATAAAAGCGGCGAACATCATATGAAATACGCGGGTCGGAAGACTCCAGACATATGCTTTCATCTAAGGCCTCCTTAGTCGTCCCATCTTCCGTAATTAGGGATCTTTATGGCTCTCTCGGAATAGATGCCCTTATCTGCTGTCGTATGGCATGCCGTACAGTTGGCGATACTTTTGACCTCTTTTTGTTCTATGAGGCGTTTTGGGATCTTTCTGTGCTCTTTGATAAAGTACGGAGTCTCGCTGATCCTTAGCGGAGCTTCATCTTTTGCCACGCTGTTTGACATCTTTGAAAAATGTTTTGATCTGTATTTTGAATCTCCCGCATTGCTTGTCAGATATGCGAGTATCGTTTTACGGTCTTTTGGATCAAGCGTCGCGTCCACTTCGAAGTGGTTGTCAAGGCCCTCCATCATCTTGTTCCATGAACGTTTTGGCAAGAACTCCGGCTGATACGCCATATGACATGAACCGCACTCCTTTTGATATGTTTTTTCAAATTCGTTTAAAGCTCTCTTTGGCGTGTTCGTCTGCATGTTTGTTTTACTATGCTCATAGACTCTTTTCTCGTATCTTTCATCATCATCCGCAAAAAGTACGGCTCCTCCAATGAGCGTTGCGGCGCTTAGCGCCATTATCAGATATTTTTTCATGATCTTCTCCTCTTAATAGTTTTGGATGTATGTAAGCACGTCGCCCTTTTCAAGCGCACTGCCTTCTCTGTTATAGACGTCGTTAAAGTTGCGTCTCAGCCATTTTTCCACGTTTTTTACGTCGCTAAGTCTTTTCGCGTTCGCTTTTGGCGAAAGAGGCTCTATGGCTTTTGCCGTGAACGTGTTTTCTCCCGCCTTTTTCAAGTCGCCAGTGTGGCAGCTCGCACAAGAGATGCTTTTGCCTTTTTTACCGATATGCTCGGAGGTAAATATCTTTTCTCCTCTTTTGGCGTCAAATCCGCTAAAGCCGGCATCGGCTTTTTTCGCTTCTGCTGCCAGCGTCTGCATATATCCGTCGATCGGTGCGGCAAGACCCATCACTGCAAACAGACCTAAAATCGTCAAAATCTTTTTCATAACTTTCTCCTGAAATCATCTTTACAGTCAAAATTATTCCCCAAAACAATCAAGAGGCACAGGACAGTTTCTTGACAGTTTCTTGACACATTTGGCTATAATTTCGTATGCTGCTTTATATACATATCCCTTTTTGCGATTCCAAATGCTTCTACTGTTCGTTCAACTCCTATGTCGATAAGTTTCATCTCAAAAAAAGCTATATGGACGCCCTGTACCTGCAGCTCTTTTATGAGTTAAAAAGATTCGACGTCAAAGAAAAGGAGATCGAGACCGTCTTTATAGGCGGAGGCACTCCTTCGACCGTATCCGCCGCACTTTATAAAAAGATATTCGAGCTTATAAACCCCTACATAGCGGATGATGCGGAGATAACAACAGAAGCAAATCCAAACAGCGCGACGCGTACTTGGATAGAGGAGATGAAAGAGCTCGGCATCAACCGCATAAGTTTCGGCGTTCAGAGCTTCGATGATAAAAAACTAAAGTTCTTAAACCGCGCGCACAACAGAGACGATGCCCTGCGCGCTGTAAAAGATGCCGCAGATGCAGGGATACAAAATATCTCTATCGATCTCATCTACGCCACGGTGTTAGATACCAAAGAGCTTCTGCAAGAAGACTTCAGACAGGCGTTTGAACTGCCCATCAACCATCTGAGCGCCTACGCACTGACCATAGAGGAAGGTACGCCTTTTGAGAAAAAACCCGATGCCGCGCTTGAGAAGCTCTCGCTTACAAACTTCGTCTTTGAAACCATCAAAGAAAAAGGGTTCACCCAGTATGAGATATCCAACTTCGGCAGATACCAAAGCAGACACAATCTGGGATACTGGCAATACAAAGACTACATAGGTGCGGGAAGCGGAGCCGTGGGATGCAAAAACGGAGTAAGGTACTATCCTTCAAGCGATCTGGAAGCTTACATACGCGATCCTCTGCATGCAAGAGAGGAGAAGCTCACTGCACAGGAGCAGAAAGAGGAAAAACTGTTTTTGGGTCTGCGAAGCATTGTCGGTGTCGATGAAAAGATACTCTCCGAAAAGGAGTTAAAAAGAGCACAACTGCTTGCAGATGAGAAAAAACTTGTAAAAAACGGTAATACGTTTTACAATCTTGATTATCTCTTGAGCGATGAGATATCACTATTTATCATAAACTGATAGAATATCAAAACCGAAATTCTAAACACAGTGATTGAATCGGTATAAGTGGATTTAAATCTTATTTGAGATAAAATCGGAAAATTTTTTTTATGAGGAAACAATAATGTTTGGTATGGGTTTCACTGAATTACTACTTATCGCCGTTGTAGCAATAATATTTTTAGGGCCAGATAAGCTTCCTCAAGCTATGGTAGAGATAGCAAGAACAATAAAAAAAGTAAAAAAACTCGTTGCTACGGCAAAAGATTCCCTTGAAGAGGAACTCCATCTCGCCGACATCAAAGACGAAGCGCTGGCATACAAAAAAGAGCTCACAAGCGCAGGCAATAATCTAAAAAGCATCAACCCCATAAACAACATAAAAGAAGATCTTTATGACGTAACGGTAGAAGAGTCCAAACCAAAGCCGAAACCAAAACCGAGAACCAAGAAAGAACCGGTCAAAGAAAAAGAAGAAGTCACGTTCAAGAAAAAAGAAAAAACACCCAAAGAAGAGAATGAATAATGTTTGAAGACCTAAAACCGCACCTTGCCGATCTGAGAAAAAGACTGACGATATCGGCTATTACACTTTTTGTTATGTTCATAGTCATGTTCTATTTTCACGAGCCGCTGCTTACTTGGATGACGGCACCCTTAAACAAAGCGCTTATTGACGTCGGAAGGGTATCTGCTCTTGCTGCTAATGGTATGGTAACGACCAATCAGGTCGGTGGAGCGTTCTTTGTGGCGATGAAGGTCGCCTTTTTTGCCGCGATTCTGGGCTCTCTTCCGATCATACTTGCTCAAATATGGCTTTTCGTTGCTCCGGGACTGTACGACAACGAGAAAAAGATGCTTCTGCCGTTCGTGTTCGGCGGGACTATCATGTTTGCCATCGGTGTTGCGTTTGCATACTATGTCGTCACCCCTTTTGGTTTTGATTTTCTCATCACCTTCGGTAGTTTCAAGTTTACTCCTTTAATAAACATCGAAGATTACGTAGGTTTCTTTACCAAGATCATGTTCGGTTTCGGTATCGCTTTTGAGCTTCCCGTATTTGCATACTTTTTGGCGCTTATCGGGCTTATCACCGACAAGACGCTGACATCGTTTTTCAAATATGCGATCGTCATCATCTTTATACTCGCGGCGCTGCTGACGCCTCCTGATGTCTTGACACAGCTTCTTATGGCGTTTCCTCTCATCGGATTGTACGGACTGTCGATCCTGATAGTGAAATTCGTCAATCCTGCCCCTAAAGACGATGAGGAAGAAGAAAGCGACGAAGACGAAGAGGATGATGAGGAAGAAGAAGAGGAAGAAAAAAAAGAGATTGAATAAACTCGACCCTCTTTTAACTTCCAGCTATGATTTTAAGCTCCCAGAGGAGCTTATAGCTACTCACCCCGTCGAGCCCCGCGACTCTGCCAGACTGCTTGTGTATGAAAGAGCGACCGACATGCTTACCCACACATACTTTTACGAACTTGAAAAGTTCATCCCAAAAGACGCGGCTTTGATATTCAACGACACAAAAGTCATAAAAGCGCGTCTTTACGGCACAAAAGAGAGCGGAGGCAAGGTCGAACTGCTCATAAACAGACCGCTTAACGCCGTCGAGACGAACGTCTATATACGAGGCAGAGTAAAACCCGGCACAAAGATACTCTTTGATGAAGGTCTTTATGCAAAGATCATCAGACTTCATGAAGACGGCTCACGCGATGTCCTCTTCTTTACAGAGGGCAAAGAGCTGAGATTTGAAGATCTTCTGCCCATCATCGAAAAGATAGGACATATCCCGCTTCCTCCATATATGCAGCGAGAAGATGCCAAAGAGGACGAAAAGGATTACCAAAGCGTCTTTGCCAGAAACGAGGGAGCCGTTGCGGCTCCCACCGCATCGCTTCACTTTACGCAAGAACAGCACCAAAGAGTATGCAGGACTTTTAAACACGCTTTTGTGACCCTGCATGTAGGCGCAGGGACATTTAAACCCGTCGAAGAGGAAGAGATACTAAAACATCCGATGCATAGCGAATACTACGATATCTCAGAAGAAGCGCTAAAGCTGCTCGATTCCGACACGCCTATTCTTTGTGTGGGAACGACATCGGCAAGAACGGTGGAGTACTACGTCCAACACGGCAAAAAAGCCAGAGGCGAAGCAAACCTCTTTTTGCACCCGAACAATCCGCCCCAAAGGGTGAACTATCTGCTGACGAACTTCCACCTTCCCAAATCGACGCTGCTGATGCTCGTAGCCTCTTTTGTGGGCGTGGAAAAAGCGCTTGGGCTTTATGAAGAGGCGATAAAAGAGCATTACCGTTTTTACTCCTACGGCGACGCGATGCTCATCCTTTAGATCACATACACTTTCCCGTTTCGTACGCTTATCTGACCCTCTAACTCGGCTTCGTACACCTTGTCTTGATACTTTAGCATCGCTTCGTCGTAAGTAGGAGCACCCTTGCAAAACTCTATGAACTCATCATCGGGTCTGAGTATGTTCTGAATGCCTGCGAATCGGGCGGCGAACTCGTCGATGTCGTATATCGCTTTAGCAAGACCCTTTTGCAAGAGCGAGTTCGTTCCTTTGCTCTCGCCCAGTCTGTGAGGCAGGACGTATATCTCCTTGCCCATATCAAGCGCAAACTCTACGCTTCGCATGCTTCCGCTGTCAAGATCCGCCTGGGTCACGACAAGGATTTCGCCGAGTGCGACGACCAGCTCGTTTCTTACGACAAAGCTCCACGGAGTCGCTTTAAAATCATCGTCGAACTGACTGAGCAGCAGCCCCTCTTTTTCTATGGAGGCAAGCAGTTTTTTATTGATGGCGGGATACTTGTGATCTAATCCGTTTGGCAGCACTGCAACGGTGTTTGAAGCTTTTGCACCACCGTGGGCTATGGCGTCCACGCCCATCGCTCCGCCGCTGACGATGCAGATCCCTGCACGGCTCAGTGCCTGAGAGAGCTGATGTGTCGCTGCTTTTGTATAGGGATTCGGTTTTCTGCTTCCGATGACGGATATTTTTTTACGTTTGAGCAGAGACGGGTCTCCGCTGTAAGAAAGCTTTTGGGGATAGTTCTGCATCAAAGAGAGCGCTTCGATAGCTTCTTCGATCACTCCTCTCATAGCTATGCTTTATATCTTGTTTATCTGCACCAGATCTACTTGGGAAAGTATATCTTTAGATTCGCGCAGAGCCTCTAACGTGTTTTCATGCGGGTGCCCTATGGCTATCGCGTAGCCTTTTAGTTTCGCAACTTTGACGGCTTCTCTTATCTGGCCTTTCACATAATCGACTTCCATCTTGTGGTCCAAAAAAACATCCCTTGCAATATATCTTTTTCCGTAGGCTTTCATGACTTTTGGAACCTTTGTCTCGGCTATCGTCCTGCTGTCGACGAAGTTTATATGATACTTGTTCAGAGCAAAGATCAGTCTGTTCATAGCTACTTCGTTTGAAGTAAACTTGCTTCCCGTATGGTTGTTTATGTATTTGACCCTCGGAAACAGTTTTACGATCTGATCTATCCTTTTCATGATGACCTGCTGCGAATCTCTCACTTTTAGCGTAATAGGCTCGGAAGCATGAAAATTCATAGCCTCCATAGGCAGGTGGACCATGTAAAAAGGCTCTTTTGAAGCGAGTATGGCAGAGTTTGGATGTATCGCGTTTGGCGGTAAAAAAGACATAGTGACGTTCAAGTTGAGCTTTTTGATCTCCCTGACGTCTCTTGCAAAAGAGACGTCATCGATGATGATCGCCAGTTTGGGTCTGCTCTTGACACCCTCTTTTGCTACCGCTTTGACTATCGGAGGATGTTCCAGTTGCTCGGGCGATTCTTCATACTCATGCGAAGCACCCTCCTGGGCATATCTGTTTTGTTCCTCTTTTAAAACGGTTTTGAGCCTGTCTTTTATATCCTCTTCTTGTGAGGAAGCAGTGGCTTTTTCAAGCTTTTTCAACGCTTTTAACGTCTTTTCTTTCTGCTTGGCACTGCTTATGTCGCTGTATCTCGAACCGTCTTCATATCCGAAATAATAACCGATTCCGATGGAGACTATCGACAGCAGCACCGCAACCAAAACCCAGATGAAGTTCTTTAATATCTTGTTCGTGCTGTTCTTATTTTTTGTTGTTCTTTTCTTTTTCATGAATAGCATTAAACCAAAATAGAACTAATAAAAGACTTATTATTGCATCATGCCATAGTTTTCCTGCCTTTTTGGGTAAAAGTAGGATTAAGTAAAATTTTTGTATAATCACGCGTTCCTTTCTCTTTGTATTGCACGCCGTGCAATGTATTGATATCCGAAAGGGAAACAAAAGCCTGTTACAGGCCTATATTCCAAGAGGAGACTATACTCTATGAGACATTACGAAAACTTAGTAATCGTAAAACCAACATTAACTGAAGAAGAGATCAAAAGCAGCATCGCTGCTGTCGAAGAAGTGATCACATCAAACGGCGGAGAAATTTCTGCACGCGACGCTATGGGGATCCGCAAACTTGCATACCCTATCGCTAAAAACGAGCGCGGATATTTTTACGTAATATATTATACGGTCGAACCGTCTGCGATCAGCGAGATCGAAAGACGTTTTAGAATCAACGAAGAACTTTTACGTTTCGTTACTATCAAATATGATACAAAACGCGAAGTGACGGCTTGGAACCAACTTGTCGAAAAAGTAAACAATCCTAAAAAAGCTCCTGTAAAAGAGGAAGCTGCAGCTGCTGAAGAAGTAACAGAAGAAGCGCAAGCGTAAATATTAAGAGGAAATATCCATGTTTAACAAGATCATATTGGTAGGAAACTTGACTCGTGACATCGAATTAAGATATTCACAAACAGGAATGGGTATAGCAAAAAGCGCTATAGCTACATCTCGCAAATTCTCTGCTAACGGAGAGAAGAAAGAGGAAGTATGTTTTGTAGATATCACTTTCTTTGGACGCAGTGCCGAAGTCGCAAACCAATACCTTCGCAAAGGGAGTAAGATCCTCGTAGAAGGAAGATTGACATTTGAACAATGGGTAGATCAAAACGGACAAAAACGCTCAAAGCACTCTGTTACTGTTGAAACTATGCAGATGCTCGATTCCAAAGGCGACAATAGCGGCGGAACTGCTTACTCTGCTGATGCAGATCAAGATTATACACAGCAGCAAAACTATTCTCAGCCGAATCAATCATATGGCGCTCCACAGCAAAAAAATGCTGAACAGTCATACCAGCAGCCCTCTGCACAACAAACAAGAAAAGTGATGCCTGAGCCGAATATTCCGGTAATCGACATCGATGAAGATGAAATACCGTTCTAGAAAATAATATAAGGAAAAACCTATGGCAGAAAAAAGAAAATACAAAAAAAGATTTTGTAAATATTGTGAAGCAAAAATAGACTTCATGGACTACAAAGACGTTGCATCGTTACGTTTCTCTCTTTCAGAGCGTTACAAAATTATGCCTCGTCGTCTTACAGGCAACTGTAAACGTCACCAAGATATGATATCTACAGTTATCAAACGTGCTCGTGCAGCGGCATTGGTACCATACACTGTTACTCGTAAAGCGGTCGTTACTGCACCGTTTGAGAATCTACGTTAGTAGATCCCGCGAGTGTTTTTAAACACTCGCAAACCTTACAAAACTCTTTTTAAACTTTCCTATCTTTTTATTTAAACAAAAAAATCCGATAATACATTACAATAGTTTTATTTATTATAGAGGATTATGTATGCCGTTTATGCAAAGATTACAAAGCGCTATGATATTAAAGACTTCGCTGCATCAGATGTATGAGACCAATATCGTAGAACATCCCGAAAAAAAGATATATAAAGCGATCGAACAAAACGACGTGCAAAAGATCCAGCAGATGATATATAACGGATACGATGTAGATCTTAAAAGCTCTCACCATATTCCTGCTCTCATCTATGCGACGATCCATAACAGGGTCGATTGTATAAATCTTTTTTTGCAAAACGGCGCGAATGTGAACATATCGGATAAAGACGGAAGGACAGCGCTTCATTTTGCAGTAAACCTCTGCCTTTACGAACTTGTGTATCTCTTGTTGAAATATGGAGCTTCCCCCGATCAAAAGGATGAAAAGTCCCGCAGCGCTCTTGATTACGCTTTGAACTATAAAGACAAAAAAAGTATCAAACTCTTACAGACGACCGAACAGATACCAGTGCACAGCAGCAATCTGCTTACATGCGTAAAAAACGCAAACCTCTATGATCTTTCAAGAAACCTAAAACACAGGAATGTACTTTTTGAAAAGAACAGCATAGGCCAAAGCCTCTTGCACGCGGCCGTGCTGAGCGGCGATATAAAAATGATGAACTACCTGTGCAACAAAGGTTTAAACATAGATGAAAGGGATATTAACCAAAACACGCCGCTGATATATGCCATCTTAAACTCGACCTCTTTGCATACTGTCGAATTTTTATGCAAAAAAGGCGCAGAGATCGACATAAAGAACAGACATGGACAATCGCCTTTATTGGTATCCATAAAATACGGTTTTGACGAAATTGCCGACTATCTCATAGAGACGGGTGCCAATGTGAACATTGTCGAAAACGTCAATACCTCTTTAACGCTGTGCCATTTTGCCATCTACACATACAGGGACAAAGCGGACAAATTCAGAGAGATACAGACAAAACTTATCGCCAAAGGCGCGACGGTCGACATGAGTATCAACAAACTGGGCTGGACGCCGCTAATGCACTGCTGCATACAAAAAGAAACCTCTATGATAAAGGATCATTTCGAAATACTGATCCAGCTCGGCGCAAACCTGAACAAGACGGATATAAACGGAAGAACTCCTCTCATGCTTGCGACATCGGTGGGCAACAGCCACTTTTTGCAGCGGATTATCGAAAACTATGCAGATATCGACAGGACGGACAATTTCGGATGGAGTGCACTTATATTTGCGGTATATTATTCACAAAGAGATGTCGTAAAAGGACTTCTTGTCGCGGGTGCCAACAGCAACATAGTGACAAATAACGGACAATCGGCTTTGCAAATAGCAACGCAGCAGCAAAATCTTGATCTCGTCAACCTGCTCAAAGACTACGGCGCATACGAACACAACAAATAAGGAATAATATTTGCTATTTGAATCTAAAAAAGATTTAATATGAAATATATCCTGGCTCTTTGTTTTTTATCGATCTGGCTGAACGCTTCTACCAACGACTATGAATTGGTTATAAACAAAAGGTTCAACAGCAGCCTGTACGATGTCGTTGAGGATAATGACGATCAGATAAGCGCGGTTGGTTTTTTGGATGATCTTAAAAGTTCAAACGTATCTCATAAGACATATACGAATCCTTTTGATTATCTCTCAAGCATCAATACGGCATATGGAACGCAGATGCATATCGTAAGAGTCGACAACACCGCAAAGATCACTCTTGAAAAAAGTGCGAACCTCTCACGCTTCAACAAAGCCGTTTCTCTTATAAAAACAACGCAAAACGGTTATTTTATCGGCGGATATACCCTAAACGGCCAGCTTCTCGTCACAAAGCTCGATGCTTCGGGAAATCAGCTTTTTATAAAAGAGTTCGGCACGAAGAATTTTGACAAGATGAGTAGACTTATCGCTTTAAGAGACGGCGGAGTATTGGCCGTAGGCTCTTCAACGACGACGCGCGACGCATATGATCCTTTGTACAATACGGGGCTAGGTTTAAACGATATCTTCATCACCAGATTCTCAAGAAAAGGAGAAATACTTTGGAGCAAAAAATACGGAACGCAAAACGATGACAGAGGCATAGACGCCGCTGAAGGGTTTGACGGATCTATCGTCGTTTTGGGCAGCACCTCTTTTGATTCGACCGAAGATGTCGTACTGATGCGATTAAACGAGCAGGGAGACAAGATATGGTTTAAGACCTATGCTCTTGACAAACCTCTTAAGCCTTATGCATTAACCGCGCTGAAAGACGGTACTTTCTTAGCCTCCGTGGGTTCGATAGAAGAGAACAAGAAAGAGCAGATAAACCTTCTCAAATTTGATCTGCAAAAAAACATCTTGATGACAAATCCGATACATACCGCTTACGCTTCGGCTTTATATGACATTAAACAGGCTTCCAACGGTTCGATCATAGGAGTGGGAGAGGTCCGCGACTTTGATAATTCCGATACGGACGGGCTCGCTATGAAGTTCGATGCTTCGCTTAAACTCTCCTGGCAGGAGCATTTCGGCTATGACGGTTATGACGTTTTTCATCATGTAGCGATCCTAAGAAACGGTAAATATGCGGTAGTCGGAACAAAAACACTCGAGGGAAGCGAAATATCCAATATGTGGATACTCAAACTAAACAGTGACGGAACCGTCGCACAAAAATCTACATCCGCAAAATCTTTTTACGACCGTTTATGCCAAGTATTCAAAGAGGAGATCAAAGCCGGCAAAGTGATGATAAAAGAGGATCTAAGCATATCCCTTAATGACGAAAATCTCTACTTTAAAGCCGGACAATACAAACTCACGGAGGTTCAAAAAAACTTTCTAGACGCCTTTTGGAAAAAGCTTGATACCGCTATGACAAAATACAAAAGTGACATAAAGACTCTGGAAATAAACGGGCATACTTCGAGCGAATGGGCCAATGCGGACTTTTCAAAAGGATATCTGAACAACACGAACCTTTCATATCAAAGATCTTTTGGCGTTATAAGTTATATCTTTAACAAACAGGATCTGTCCACGAAAAAATGGCTGACCAAAATACTAAAACAGAGCGGTTACAGTTACTCTAAAAAAGTGCTCGACAAAAAGGGTAACGAAGATAAGAAAAGCTCGCGAAGAGTAACGTTTAAGATCTATCTAACGAACTAACGTGGCCCACAGCATACCGATATACTCATGCATGGCACTTTGCGAGTTCTCAAAAGAGCCTATATTCGGTTTACAAAAAAGTGACCTTACTTTCTGTTTTTTATAATCGGTGGGCGCAGGGATCGGCTTCATTCCTAAATCTTTAAACAGCTTCATCGCACGGGGCATATGAGCGGCAGACGTCACCAATATAAAAGGCTTGTCTTTTACTAAGGTCTTTGTAAAAAGCGCTTCCTCTTTTGTGTCATGAGGCAGAGGGTTGACGATGAGCATCTCTTTTTTCACCCCTAATGCAACTGCCAGATCAGCATTGGCTATGGCATTTGGGAGCGTTGTATCACCTTCGTATCCCGTAAAGATCAGTTTTGCATTCGGATATCTTTTTTGGATCAAAACACCTTCGAGAACTCTTTTCGTACCCGCTGCGCTGAGCATGCTTGAGAGAGGCTGGGTATAGTCGTCGTTGTTTCCGTTACCAAGTACATGTATATATGAGATATCAAGATCGGTAGACTCAAATTTCGTATAACGGTTCTCCAGATTTGTAACAAGCATATTTGAAAACGGAGGATAGGAAAAAAGAAATAGCAATAACAAAGACAAAGATATAAAAAATTTGGCTTTTTTATGGCTACATCGAGTTAAAAAATACAAACCGAGGGATAAAAAGAATAAAATCATACCAAAAGGTTCGACAAAAAAAGCAATAAATTTTTTAAGAAAAAAAAGGATTTCCAAAATAACTCTCCTATATTGCTAAAAACAAAAAGAGTGGTGTAGTTTCAAGGCGAGAAACCTGAAGACGCACACAAAGTGCGTCGAAGGTTGAGCAACGCAGAAAATGCGCCGCTATTTTAGTTTTTAGATGTGTCTACGATTTTGTTTGCAGATATCCAAGGCATCATAGCTCTTAGTTTCACACCTGTCTGCTCGATCAAAGATGCTCTTGCGTTTGCACGCTCTGCATTCATACGAGGATAACCTGCTTGGCCTTCAAGGATGAAATCTTTTGCAAATCTGCCGTCTTGGATCTCTTTTAGGATCTCTTTCATAGCAGCTTTACTCTCAGCATTGATAACACGTTTACCGGAGACATAATCACCGTACTCAGCAGTGTTACTGATAGAATATCTCATATCGGCGATCCCGCCTTGGAACATCAAATCAACAATAAGTTTAAGTTCGTGCAGACACTCAAAATATGCAAGTTCAGGAGCATAACCAGCTTCAGTCAATGTCTCAAAACCGGCTTGAACAAGTGACGCTGCTCCACCACAAAGAACCGCTTGCTCACCGAAAAGGTCAGTCTCAGTCTCATCTTTGAAAGTAGTTTCGATAATAGCTGTTCTACCGCCGCCGATAGCAGATGCATAAGAAAGAGCAAGCTCTTTTGTATTTCCGCTTGGGTTTTGACCTACAGCGATAAGGTCAGGGATACCGCCGCCGCGTACGAACTCTGAACGAACAGTGTGTCCCGGAGCTTTTGGAGCGATCATAGTGACATTGATGTCGGCTCTTGGATGAATTCTTCCGTAATGGATGTTAAAACCATGACCAAAAGCAATAGTTGCACCGTTTTTAAGGTTAGGTTCGATCTCGGTTTTATAGATATGAGCCTGAGTTTCATCAGGAAGCAGAATCATTACGACGTCAGCTGCAGCAGATGCTTCAGCTACAGTCATAACTTTAAAGTTTTTTGCTTCGGCTTTCGCCCAGCTCGCTCCGCCCTCTTTCAGACCGACGATCACTTCAACACCGCTGTCACGTAGGTTTTCTGCATGAGCGTGACCTTGAGAACCAAAACCGATCATTGCAACTTTTTTACTTTTGATTATGCTGATATCACAATCTTTATCATAGTAAACATTCAATGCCATCATTATTTCCTTACATATATAAATGAGCAAAGCCGTGCTTTACTCTTGAAATTTTGCGAATTATACTCCAATTAAGCAAAAATTTTCATTATACGGGAATTATTTAAGAATATTGTATTTATTACTAAGTATAATTCGACAAAAAAGGTAGAGGACACGATGAAAAAGTTCAATCTTTTTAACGAGATCATAGTCATATCGAAAAACGAACTCTTACAAGCTATCAACTCGGAAAAAACATTCGGTATCAATATTCACGGCAAAGCGGTCTTTACACCTTTTGACGCCGGTGAGATACTTATCTATGAAGGAACGCACGCCCCTGCACAAAACACAGCTATCGACATAGAAAGCGCTCTTGGAAAAGATCTGAGAATAGTGATAGATGATGACAGAGTTCTCATCAAAGCTTCTCCGGCATGGCAGGAGATCATCAGACTCAACGCATTAAGAGCGTCTTACGATGACACGACGGGTGACGGGATCTCCGAATTTTCCGATAAAGACCTCGAAGAGATAGGCTGGCATGCAACCGAGTTCAATATTTCTTACCGCGACCTCGTAGAGATTTTAGAAGAAAAATGCGACGGGACTTTGATCTGCATCGAACAGGATGAACCGTATCAGTTCAGCGGTCTTGGATTCGTATATGACAATAACAACGCATACGAGACGCTCTACAAATACTGCCAAGAAAAAATAAAGAAGATGATAGCAGAGGATGATGCCTTTGCCGAAGATGAGTTGACAGACGACGAGCTGGAAGCTGCCGAATATTTTAAGGTTCTTTAGTTCTTAAAAACCTCTCAAGTATTATCATGGCAGAGACGGAATCCACCCTTCCGTCTCTTTTATACCGCATCTGTCCCTTCATTATTTCTTCGGCTTCAAGAGATGAGTTGCTTTCGTCCTGATAAAAAATTTCACCCTTAAAATCAACAAGATTCATAAAATGAGCCACACGGCGGCGCATCTCATCTTCAGAACTTCCACCCATGGGAATACCTACCACTACGGCCTGCGCATCCCACTCTTTTAATATCTCTTTTACCTCATTTGCTGCTTGATAACGGTTTTTCCGCTCTACAGCATTAAGAGGCGTGATCATCTTTGCATCCGGAGAATAAGCAAGACCGATGCGTTTGAGACCGAGGTCGATAGCGATATACTTCACCTATTTTCCCAAACAGAAACTGCCAAACATCTTATCAAGCATCTCGTCGGTTTCATATGGTCTGGTGATCGAGCTCATAGCATTGATCGCTTCTGTAATATGAAACGAGAATATCTCCAGTTCCCCGTCAACAAGAGGTTCTTTTGCTTCTTCTATCGATCCGAGCGTCTTTTTGACGGCTTCTATCTGACGCAGGGAGATAAGCATCATCTCGTCTGAGATATTGTTTTTGTCCATTATCTTTTCAAGATTACCGACCAGCTGCTCTGCGCTCTCTTTTGAGTTTTGCTCTATATAATCGTATCTCTTAAGTTTAAAAAGATCGAACCTGCACGGCAGATCGGCTTTATTTACAATGACGATTATCTCTTTGGAATCTTTATATTTTTCCAGCCACTCGAGTATCACGTCATCTTCACCGTCACACTCTCTTGAATTATCAAAAAGAGCCACGACTATCTCGCTTTTCTCTATCGCTTCTATGGAGCGTTCTATACCGATACGTTCTATCTCGTCACTTGCATCGCGTATGCCTGCGGTGTCTATGATGCGGATCAGGTGCGTACCTATCTTTACCTGCTCCTCTATCGTATCGCGCGTCGTTCCCGCTATGTCGCTGACTATGGCGCGGTTATAGTTTAAGAGCATATTTAAAAGGGAACTTTTACCTACGTTCGGTTTACCGATGATAGAGACTTTAAAACCCTGCATCAATCCCTGTCTTGATTCGCTTGCACGGAGTGTTTTTGTCAAGCTTGTATGTAAAGCATCGAGCTTGGCGATTATCTGCTGTATCAGATCTTTAGGCAGATCCTCTTCGGCATAGTCGATACTGACCTCCGAATACGCAAGGATATGAAGCATCTCATCGCGGATCTCTTCTATATAGTTCTTTAGCGCACCCTTTATCTGGGCAGCCAAAATTTTCGCGGCATCTTCGCTTTTTGCCTCGATGAGCTTGGATATCGCTTCGGCTTCGCTCAGGTCTATCCTGCCGTTAAAAAAAGCACGCTTTGAGAACTCTCCCGGATCTGCGAGCCTCGCACCCGCATCAAGCGTAGCTTTAAGGATGAGCTGGGCGACTATCATCCCTCCATGACACTGTATCTCGACAATATCTTCTCCGGTAAAGCTTTGAGGAGCTTTGAAATATATGACGATCGTTTCGTCTATGAGTTCGTTTTTTTGGTTGTATAGGGGTGTAAGGGTCGCATGTCTGACTTTAAAACCGGACCTCTTTGAAAGTGTTTTTGCAATATCAAGCGCATCGGCGCCGCTGAGCCTTATGATAGCGATAGAACCTATCCCATGTGCCGTAGCGACAGCACTGATGGTATCGTTCATTTGGAACTCCTCTCATAAATCCTAGCATTATATAAATAGTTGGGCAGAGTGTTTTTTGTTCCACTCCGCGTTAGTTTTTTTTGCCTTAGCTGTGGCTAGGGCTTCAAAAAACTGCCTTGATTAAACCAAAAAAACATCTCTGTTTACCTATGCTTGGATTTTTGAGATGAGTTCTAATATCCGTTATAATCGTTGATAATGATAAATTTGAGTCCGTCGCGGGTCGAACGAATCGCTACATATTTATCAGGATAGGTACTGCGAAGCTGTTTTAGAGCTATCTGGACCAAAACGCCGTCAAGGATCTTCGTCTGCGCACGCCCTTCCCTCTCGACAGTTTCACAGACCCCGACAAGATAACGTGATACGGATTCTTCTTGATTTTTCAAAAATTCCGCTATCTCTAAACGAAGCTGCAGCTGGTATTTTGAGTTTATCCAGTTAAAGATCATATATGAAAGCGCTTTATATCTGTACCCTTCTTTACCGATCAACAGAGCCGAGTCTTCGCCCGTTATCTCGACCAACAGAGTAGACGGATCATAAGCCTTTACCTCTATAGCCTCTATATCGAAACAGATATCTTTAAAAAGGTTGTTTATCTCCTGTTTTACGACAGGTACGATCTCATCAATCAGATAGATCTCTTCTATGTTTCTTTCGTTCTCGCTGTCGGAAAAATAGTTTTTGTCCATATCATTGCTGTAGCTGTTTTTATACTCTTGGGCTGAAAGTTCTTCTTCATAATATTCATCGTCCTGACCGCTGACAAATGAAGTAGGGAGAATTGTATCGTTTAAAATGTTTTGTTTCGTGAAGTTTTTCTGTTTACCTTTGGATTGCTGTATCTCTTTTTTTTCTTCCGCGTGTTTTTGCTTTTCCGGTTTTGTATTTGAAGTCTCTTTTTTTGCTTTTAACTGAGGCTGTGGTTTTGCAAAATCGTTTTTGCAAGAGGCAACGATGATCGCCGTTTTTTTAAAGAATCCTAAAAATCCTGAACTCGGATGCTGCAATACCTCTACTTGCAGTTCCGTAACGGAGCAGCTAAAATGCATAGCTGCTTTTTCATAAGCATCCTGCAAAGTAGCCGATTCGATTTTAATCATCTTTTTTCTCCGGTTTCTTCTCTACAACTACCGCTTCTACCGTCGTAAACTGTTTATTTACCATATACTGCTGCGCTATCGAGAAGAGGTTGTTGACAAACCAGTAAAGAACCAGACCCGAAGGGAAGGTTACAAAGAAGAAAGTGAATATAACCGGCAGGAATTTAAACACTTTTTCTTGCATAGGGTCTGTAAAATTACTCGGCGTGATACGCTGTTGATAGAACATCGTTGCACCCATAAGGATCGGTAATATGAACAGGTGATCCATGCGTGAAAGGTCGTGCACCCAAAGGATCCAAGGAGCGCCTTGAAGTTCGGGAGCATTCAAAAATACGCGGTACATTGCGAAGAACACAGGAATCTGTAAGACCATCGGCAGACAACCGCCTAACGGATTGGCACCATGTTTCTTATAGAGCTCCATAACGGCTGCGTTGGTTCGCTGAGGGTCGCCTTTGTATTTTGCCTGAACCTCTTTGACCTTAGGAGCTATCTGCTTCATCTTCTGCATAGAGACCATGCCTTTGTATGTAAGCGGATACAAGACCAGACGGACCAGTGCGGTAAGGCCTATGATAGCCCATCCCCAGTTGCCGAATATAGAATGTAGCCATGAAAGAACCACGAACATCGGACGGGAAGCAAACGTGAACCAACCGTACTCTATCGCATTTACCAAGACAGGATCGATCGCTTTTAGCGTCCTGTATGTCTTTGGTCCGATGTATCCTTTAAAGACGATCTCTTTTGATGCGTCTATATAAACGCGCGGATCCTCTTTTGCATCGCTGTCGGCCAAGATATTGAGGTTTTTGTCAAATCCGTAGATGACGTTTGCAAAATACTGATCGAACGCCGAAATAAGATGAACATCCGTAAACGTAGAGCGGCCTTTGACGTCGCCGTCTTTGAGTATCGTCGTTTTCCCTTCACCGTAGTAGACCATCGCCCCGGCGACCGTCATCATCTTTTTCTCGACACGCGGACGCTGACCTAAGTCTATATAATAACGCGCATCTTTGGATAAAGAGATTTTAGCGTCATAATGACCGTCTTTATAGAACGTAAAGGTCTTTGTTACGGTCAACTCGGAAAGCTTTTGAGTCAAAACGACGGTCTCAGGTTTGTCTGCAAGTACGATCTCCGAGCGGTCGCTGCTGTACGGAGTCTTTACGGCCTCTTGGTTCAGTGCGTCGTCGGCAAATCTTATGAGAAGCGGTTTTACACTGCTTGAATCGACAAGTTCGGCATGCTGCCCTTCGCTCTTGTCGTATTTCTTTTGTAAAAGCAGATCCGAAGAGATACGCCCCAACGTATCTATCTTAAGAACAAAGTTCTCTGATTTGATAGTTATCAGATCGCCTTTATTTCCTGTTTTTAAACTATTGTCAAGCTTAACCGATTCATCGGCAATGACAGCTTTTTTCTCTTTGACGGCAACCTCTTTGCTGCTGCTTGGCTGCATGGTCGCATTACTCTCCGGCTTCGCGGACTTCGGCGGAAATATTGTAGTATACCCTATAAAAAACACAAACGATAGCACGACGGCCACTAATAATCTCTGATTTGATGTCAATTTGTCAAACACATCTACCCTTTAAAAGCAAAATTTTTAATTATATAAAACTGGTTTTTTTTATTTGGAACCAACCAATATTTTATAGTATCAACACTCAGTTTTTTGGGCTTTAAAGAGAGTTTATTCAACACTGGATAATCTATCCCGCCTTCAAAAAGCTGATTGCATCTGAGTATTCTAGTCAAAGTGTGGTAAAAAGCACTTGAAATTTTATTATTTTCAAACTCCCATTTGGCATATTCGCTGCAAGTTGGGTAATATCTACAACTTCCGTATCCGATTAACGTGAAAAATCTTTGATAAATGCGTAAAAAAGATAAAAGGAGTTTTCTAATCATTGCCCAGAGCACCAACTTTTGTCAATACTTTTTTAAAATCGTTTTTGAGCGAAAGGTATGATGTTTCTTTTAAAGCTGTTTTGGCGACAAAAACATATGTTCCGTCATTTAAAAAGGAGGAGTATTCGCTAAAGAGAGCTCTAAATCTTCTTTTAGAACGATTTCGGATAACCGCATTGCCGACTTTTTTGCTGGCGGTAAAACCTACTTTCTTCGCTCCATTAGCATTGAGATAAAAAAGAACGACACTGCTTGAGTGCGCATTTTTACCTTTATTGTAGATATATTGAAACTCTTTATGCTGTTTCAATAATGAAAAATGACTTAAACAGTCAATGATTTACGACCTTTAGCGCGACGAGCATTGATTATTTTACGGCCGTTTTTTGTAGCCATACGAGTTCTAAAGCCATGAGTACGCTTGCGTGGTGTACTATGCGGTTGGTATGTTCTTTTCATGCCAGATCCTCTGTTAAAATTTAAGTCCGCAATGGTACAAAAATATTACTTAAATATCGGTTAAGCTTCACAAAAGAGGGAATCTGCCGATATATCAAAAGAATATTTGTATACAGGACTTTTTATGAACAACTCTTTTGCATTGGACGCGTACAGATCGCATGATCTGAACATTATGATGAGAACATCCAGCGGCGATGTTATAAAAATGGATTTTTCAAATGAACAAAACCTCTCCATGAACCATAAAGAGGGTCAAAACGGAACAAAAGACTCGCTCTCGTTTTCATCCATGCAGTCATTTCAGTTCTCTATCCAGGGCAACGGTCTGAACGAGCAGGATAAAAAAGAGATCCAAAATCTAATGAAGATAGCGCAGCCCTATATAGACAAATACATGAAAGAACTGGACAGCGGCGAACAAAAATCGCCTATTAGTAAAATAGCCAAGCAGATATCGGATATTTTTTTACCGGTGAGCACAAAAGATCAAGATACGAAGAATTATGCCAAAAACGGTATCGTAGATATGTTCGACAAAGCGGCAAAAAGTGTCAAAGACATCAACAAAGTGTTCGATGAAGCTCAAAAACTGCTGAAAAAAACTCTAAGCGATTTCGACAAAACAGTCAAAGCTTTATATGCTTAATTGAGCAGGAAATCTTTCAACGGCTGTTTTACCGACTGCTGCGGAGGCGCGGAAAACAGCTCTTTTTTTAATTTCATATGACAGTCTCTGCACCCGCGTATCACTTTATGTTCGACAACATTGGCTTCTTCTATCTTTTTTATACTGTGGCAAGCAAAACAGTCACTTCCGCAATCCGCCATCTTGTCGGGGTTTGCAGAATGGCATTTTATGCAGGTAAGCATCGGCTTATGACGTGTATCCTGATGAATAGTAGGAAGCAGTTTCGGATGGCAGCTGAGACAATCACCCGTGCATGCCATCAAAGAGATATAAACTGCCGCAAGTATAGATATTATTTTCATGCAGAAATTATAACCCTTTTTTGATTTACGATACCCTGACGTCTATCTCATCGCCTTTCACGTCAAATACGACATTTGAGCCCTCGACGACTTCGCCGCCGAGTATCAGATCCGCCAGCCTGTCCTCTACTATCTCGTACAATGCGCGTTTTAACGGTCTTGCACCGTAAACCGGGTCGAATCCGGCTTCGGATATATACGTTTTTGCATTTTCGGTCAGACTGATCGTTATATCTCTCTCTTGTACTTTTGCGACTATTTCGTTGAAGAAAAGATCAACTATACCCTTGATCTGCTCGCTTCCAAGAGGGTTAAATATGATTATGTCGTCAAGCCTGTTTAAAAACTCCGGTTTAAACGCTGTTTTCAGATCGCCCATCACCGCATCTTGCATCTTCTCATAATCGCTGTTGAGACTCATGATCTTATCGCTTGCAATATTGCTCGTCATGATGATTATCGTATTGGTAAAATCGACCGTAACACCTTTGTTATCCGTTAAACGTCCGTCATCAAGCACCTGAAGCAGGATATTAAACACATCGGGATGCGCTTTTTCCACTTCATCCAAAAGCACGACGCTGTACGGTTTGCGGCGTACCGCTTCTGTGAGCTGACCTCCTTCATCATACCCGACATATCCCGGAGGCGCTCCTACCAGACGTGAAACGGCATGTTTTTCCATGTATTCGCTCATATCTATGCGCACCATCGCCTCTTCGGTGTCAAAGAGGAATTTGGCAAGCGTCTTGGCCGTCTGCGTCTTTCCGACTCCCGTAGGTCCGAGGAAAAGGAAACTGCCTATCGGTCTGTTCTTATCGCTAAGTCCGGCTTTGTTTCTTTTTATAGCCCGGGCCACGGCATGCGTCGCACGTTCCTGACCGATGACCGATAGATTAAGCTCCTCTTCAACATGCAAGATCTTCTCTTTTTCGCTTTGAAGCATCTTGTTGACAGGGATACCCGTCCATCTGCTGATGATAGAAGCTATCGCGTCTTCGTCGACGCTGTTTTTAAGGAGCGTTCCCTCACGCTGCATCTCTTTCCATTTCTCTTGAAGCGATTTCTCCTCTTCCAGAAGTTTTGGGACCACACCGTATTCTATTTCGGCGGCTTTATTGTAATCACCGCTGTTTTTTGCCGTCTCGGCTTCGCGTTTTTTCGCTTCGACATCGGACTTGATAACCGCGATGCGTTCGAATATCTCTTTTTCATGATTGAACTGGGACTCTAAAGAGCGCTTTTCCTCTTCCGTATCGGCAAGCTCTTTATCTATCTCTTCGATACGTTTTGTATTTGCTGCTGATTCCTCCATTTTAAGCGCTTCTTTTTCTACATGCAGCTCTTGGATCTTACGCTTTATGGAAGCCAGCGCGTTGGGTTCACTTTCTATCTGCATCTTCAGCTCTGCGGCGGCTTCGTCGATAAGGTCTATCGCTTTATCCGGCAGGAATCTGTCCGTTATATAGCGCTCACTCAGTTTTGCCGCTGCCACAAGTGCAGAATCGGTAATGGTTACATTATGATGCGCTTCAAGGTTCTCTTTTATTCCGCGAAGGATCTGCAGCGCCTGATTTACATTGGGTTCATCCACTCTCACAGGCTGAAAACGTCGTTGCAGCGCCGCATCCTTTTCAAAATATTTTCTGTACTCTTTTAAAGTGGTGGCGCCGATGGTACGCAGTTCGCCGCGCGCAAGTGCCGGTTTTAGGATGTTTGCCGCATCCATACTGCCTTCGCTTGCACCTGCTCCGATGATCGTATGTATCTCATCTATGAAAAGAATGATGTTGGCACTCTGCTTTACCTCCTCTATGACTGCCTTGAGTCTGTCTTCGAACTCTCCGCGGTATTTTGCTCCCGCGATCAAAGCGCTCATATCAAGCGCTATGACACGTTTGTTTTGAAGAGAAAGAGGTACCTCTTTGTTATAAATACGCTGAGCAAGACCTTCGACAAGAGCAGTCTTTCCGACGCCGGGTTCGCCTAAAAGGATCGGATTGTTCTTCGTCTTGCGGATCAGAATCTGCATCGCGCGGTTGATCTCCTCATCACGCCCGATCACCGGAGAGAGTTTTCCCTCCGCTGCTTCTTTTGTAAGATCGATGCCGTATTTTGACAATGCTTCAAGATTCTCGTCCGCCGTTTGGGATTCTATCTTCTGTCCCGCACGAAACGATTCAAGCGTTTTTGTCAGATCCACTGTATCTACATATTTGGTTATGATCTCTTTAAACGGAGATTCGTTCAGATTCGCGATGATATAGCTGTCTACCGCCAAGAACGAATCGCCGTTTTTGGTCATCTCTCCCGCACCGCGCTGAAGAGAATCTACAAATTTTTTAGAAAGCTTTATATTTTCTTTGTTTACCGACGACGACGTCGGGAACTTACCCGCTATACTTTTTATGTCCAGTTCTATCGCCGTTTTATCGACATTCATTTTATTCAACGCCTGATTTAAAACAGAGTTCGTATTCGTCAGCTGCGCCCATAAGAAGTGTGTCGGGTCAACCTCCATGTTTTTATTGTGTAAAGCCAACGATATCGATGATTCAATGGCCTGTGTCATATTATGTGTTAGTTTTTCAAAAATATTATTCATTTGTCTACCTTTGCTTTAAAGATAAAAAATTATATCTAATTGAGTCTATCGTTGTCAAGTTATTTTAGTCTATTTTCATAATAGAAAAGTAACTTTTTCGGGCTGTACCGAAATTTATTGTTATGTAAATGAGTTTTAAGTATAATATCCAATCTTAAAATTCAACACAAGCTAGGTATATAATGCTAAATAAAAAATTTCTTACAATGGGTTTCATCTCAACGGCTGCCGCACTTAGTTTATTATACTCTACATCGCTTTTTGCGACAGTTCCGCAAGAACCTACCAAGGAAGCATCAAGACTACAAGCTTTGGCAAAATTCACTAAAGTTTTAGGAATCGTTGAAAAATATAACGTCGATGACATAACGCTTCAAGAGCTTATAGACAAATCCCTTCAAGGATTGATGACCAACCTTGATGCGCATTCCACATTTTTAACTAAAAAAAGTTTCGAAAATTTAAAAGTTCAGACGGACGGAGAATTTGGCGGTCTGGGTATCACAGTAGGCATGAAAGACGGTGTTTTGACCGTGATCGCGCCTATTGAAGGCACCCCTGCGGACAAAGCGGGGCTCAAAGCCGAAGATATCATCTTAAAGATCAATAATAAATCGACACTGAACATGACCATCGACGACGCGGTCTCGCTTATGCGCGGAAAGGTCGGAACGCCGATAGATATAACGATAGTAAGAAAGAGCGAAGCAAAGCCTCTGCATATCCATATCGTAAGAGGAAATATAAAGATCCAATCGGTATATACAAAACAGATAGATAACGATATTCTCTATATACGGGTCACAAGTTTTGACAAAAAAGTCGTCGACGGTGTCAAGAGAGCTCTTAACAGATTTAAGAAAAAAGACAAAGGGATCATTCTAGATCTTAGAAACAATCCGGGCGGTTTGCTCGATCAGGCTGTCGGGCTTGTCGATCTTTTTGTGGACAAAGGAGTTATCGTCTCGCAAAAAGGACGTACGAAATCAGAAAATCAAGTTTACAATGCCACATCGAGCGCTACTATCACCAAGATGCCGATAGTCGTTTTAATCAACGGCGGAAGCGCAAGCGCATCGGAGATCGTAACGGGTGCTCTTCAAGATCATAAACGTGCCGTCATTGTAGGTAAGAAAAGTTTCGGAAAAGGAAGCGTTCAAGTCGTACTTCCGATCTCCGAAGACGAAGCGATAAAGCTGACTATCGCCAGATACTATCTGCCGAGCGGACGTACCATACAAGCCGTCGGTATCACGCCTGATATCGAAGTAGACCAGGGTGAAGTGAAAACACAAGGCACTAACGAGTTTATGATAAAAGAAGCCGACCTTAAAGAGCATCTTAAAAAAGAGCTGCAAAAAGATTCGGGCAAAGTCGTAAAAAAAGATACGAAAAAAGAGTCTAAAGACCACATCATAACGCAAGAACAGCTTCAAAAAGACCTTCAGCTCAAAGAAGCCGTCGGAATAATAAAAGCATTAATCATAACAAAAGGATAGAATAAACATGGAAAAACGTGAACTTCTTTATGAAGGGAAAGCTAAAAAACTGTTTACGACAGATGACAAAGATTTGGTAATTTCTGAATTTAAAGATGATCTAACTGCGTTCAACGGTCTAAAGAAATCGAGCGAAACGGGTAAAGGAGCTCTAAACAATAAGATCTCTACCGAGCTTTTCAAACTGCTTGAGGCAAACGGCATTCAAACTCACTTTGTAAAGATGCTTGATGACAACCATATGCTGCATAAAAAAGTCGACGTTATCCTGATCGAAGTCATCGTGCGCAATATCGCGACGGGAAGCCTGAGCAAGAATCTCGGCATCGAAGACGGAAAAGTTCTTCCGTTCACTTTGGTCGAATTTGATTACAAAAACGATGCACTCGGCGATCCGAAACTAAACGATCAGCACGCTTTGATACTCGGACTTGTCGAGTTCCAGGACGAACTTGACAAGATCCGCCGCATGGCAAGACAGATAAATGATATCCTGCGCCCTTACTTTGCCGACAAAGGCTTGAACCTTGTGGATTTCAAACTGGAATTTGGAAAAGACAGCAGCGGAAATATTATCCTTGTCGATGAGATCTCTCCGGACAACTGCCGTTTCTGGGACGCAAAAACAGGCGAGAAAATGGATAAAGACCGTTTCCGCCAGGGTCTGGGCGGACTTAAAGTAGCCTACGAAGAAGTTTTAAATAGAATATTAGGAAAATAAAAATGACAGCAATTGTGAACATATCTCTAAAAAACGGTGTATTGGATTCTCAAGGAAAAGCGGTACACCATGCACTCGATTCCCTTCATTTCGAAGGGATCAAAGATGTCAGAGTGGGAAAACAGATAGTTTTAAAACTTGATACCGAGGATCATGACAAAGCACGCGAAGAGGTTACAAAGATGTGTGAAGACCTGCTTGCCAACACAGTCATCGAAGATTATGATATCGAGCTTATAAAATGAAAGTAGCGGTACTGCAATTTCCAGGTACGAACTGTGAATACGACACGGTTTACGCGTTTAAAAAACTCGGTGCCGATACGGAAGTGGTCTGGCACAAGGATGAATCTCTGCCAAGCGATATTGATCTTGTCGTAGTCGCAGGCGGATTTAGCTACGGCGACTATCTTAGAAGCGGTGCTATTGCCAAGTTTTCACCTATCATGAAAGCCGTCAAAGAGTATGCGAACAAAGGCGGAAAAGTGCTCGGTATCTGTAACGGCTTTCAGGTACTTACCGAGTCCAGACTGCTTCCTGGCGCCTTAAAGAGAAACGACAAGCTTCACTTTATCTCCCGTCATCACCATCTAAAAGTCGTATCCAACGATAATATATTCTTGGAAAAACTAAACGTGGATGATGTCGTGAATGTTCCTATCGCACACCATGACGGAAACTACTACATAGACGAAGAGGGTCTAAAAGAGCTTTACGCGAATAATCAAGTTCTTTTAAAATATACGGATGCAGACGGCGAGATCTCAAATCCTAACGGATCTGTAGACTCTATAGCGGGTATCTGTAACAAGAACAAAAACGTATTTGGTCTTATGCCCCACCCTGAACGCGCCATGGAATCTCTTCTTGGAAGCGACGACGGGATCAAGATGCTAGAAGGATTTTTAAGCGCGTGATACGCTTTATACTCTTTGTTTCGCTCATCTTCTGCTTCTCCTATGCACAAGACGCTATCGTACAGTCTCAAGATACGCAGCAGACAAACCCGAAGGTAGTATATCTCTCTTACGATTCCGTTCCGCAAAGAGTCATCAACGGAGAGATATTTCCCGTGACGATCAAATCTCTTTCGACAAAACCCAATTATCAGGAGATCACTTTTTCTTTTGAAAACGGCAGCGGCGTTAACCTCATCGAAGAGAGTTCAAGCCATACCAAAAACGGAAAGTATTTTTATGATACTTTTTACTTTCAAGCTGAAAAAAACGATGCCATACTTCCCGATTTCATAGCTTCGGTCTCAGATGCCAACGGTGCTCCCTACCCGACGACGACAAGGCTCAAAGGGCAAGACCTTAATGTCATCACCCTAAATCCAAAAGACACTTTTTCCAATATTATTGCCGATTCGTTCAGTATAACCAACTACAAGATCACGAGCTATGACAAAAACTTCAACATCGTCCTTTTCACGGCCGTAGCAGCAAGAAGCGATCTTTCGAATTTCCATATAAACAATGTAGCAAAACAGGGGATCGAATCGCTTGACAACAACTTTATGAGTCCGAAAGTGACCTACTATGCGATCATAAGAAAAGATATCGAGAACTTTACGTTTTCATATTTCAATCTTCAAGAACAAAGATTTAAAAAGATATCTCTTCCCGTAGTCGTAGATGATGACAGAGTAACCACTCAAAGCGACCTCAAACCAAAAGACCAGCAGTTTTCAAAGATCAAAATAGCGGCGGCGGCTTTTGTTCTGGTAGTTCTATTGATCTTGGTACTCTGGAAGAAAAAATATATCTATCTTATCTTTTTGATAATACCGATAGGATATATCGTATATGCCCTGAAACCCTCACAGATAATATGTGTAAAAGAGGGTTCGAATATATACCTGCTTCCCTTAAAGAACGGAACTGTTTTTGAGCAGCTGCCTGCAAAAAACTATCTCGAAGTAGAAGGCACTACAAAGGGATACAAAAAAATAAAACTAGACAATAACAAGATCGGATGGGTCAATAATGAAGATATTTGCTCGAATTAGCTGGGCATACGCCACTTTCATAATATTTACCGCTATGGCATTGATGATAGCGATATTTAAACTGGTTCCACAGCCAAAAGCACAGAAAATCGCTGTAAGATTCATACAGCTGCTGACACTCTGGTCGTTTGAAAAAAAAGGCAAAGAAGATCCTCATGCGCAGATGTTCTTGATCAACCATCAAAGCGATCTCGATATTGCTCTTATGGAACTTTCATCTTCAAGAGATCTGGCATGGGTCGCAAAAAAAGAGCTTTTCGATATTCCCTTTTTCGGACTTACCCTTCGTCTGCCAAACGACATTCCTATCGAGCGTGAAAGCAAAAGCTCGCTTGTCAAACTGCTAAAAGCAAGCAAGGACAGGCTTGATAAAGGCAGAGTCATAACTATCTTTCCCGAAGGGACAAGAAGTACCACGGGAAAGATGCTGCCTTTTAAGCCGGGTGCAAAGATGGTAGCGGACAAATATGCTCTTCGCGTCCAGCCGGTAGTCTTTATCGCAACATCATCCTGCTATAATATAAAAAAATATTACTACAAACCAAAAAAGGTCAAGGTGATATTCTTAGACTCGTTTATTGCAGATAAAGACGATGCCGAGTGGTTGAACAATCTTAGAATAAAGATGCAAAAGGTGTACGATGATGAGTTGGCAAACAATACTGGCAATAGGTAGCGGAGGTTTTATAGGAGCTGTCCTGCGATCATACTTAAACGGAGTGATCTCTCACAGAGTGCCGCATGACCTTCCTTTTGGGACGCTGGGCGTAAACCTCATAGGAAGCTTCATCATGGGTGTGCTTGTGGCATATTTCATGTACACTGCATTTTTCTCTCTGCATATAAAGAGTTTTCTCTCCACGGGTATACTCGGAGCACTTACCACCTACTCCACTTTCGCGATCGAAAGCTTTATGCTTATTGAAAGGGGAAGCCTGACTCTTGCATTCCTCAATATGGGATTAAACGTTTTTGGAACCGTCCTTATGGCAGGCGGCGGGTTTTATACCGCAAAATACTTTATCGACGCGGCTAACTGATCCTTATGATCTCATCGGCACACCATGCCGCAAGATCGATCTCATGAGTGATAAGAAGCATCCCCATATCCGAAAGCTGGGTCAAAAGCATCTTCATCACGTCAAGCTGGATCACATTATCAAGTGCGGATGTCGGTTCGTCTAAGAGCAGAAGTTTCGGTTTCATCAGCAATGCTCTGATAATAGAAGCACGCTGCAGCTGTCCGCCGGAAAGTTCATGAGAAAGTTTATGCAGCTGTGAAGATTCAAGGTTCATCGCATCCAGATAGGTCTGAATCTCTTTTATGTCGGCTACGTCTTTTATCTGATCGATTATCTTGTAGCTTGGATGAAAAGAGCTGTATGGATCTTGAAAGACTTGAGAAACATTCAAACAGGTGATCGTTCCCTTATGCGGTTTTAGATTACCGAGGATCAGCTCAAAAAGCGTGGATTTGCCTGCTCCGCTCTCCCCTACGATCGCTTTTATCTCTCCTTTGTGCAGAGACAGAGAAAAGTCTTTATACAGCAGCTTGTCTCTGCCGTACCCGAAAGTCAGATCTTCTACATGCAGGACTTTTTCACTCAACGTATCTGACCGCTTCCGTATATTTTGTATTTATATGTCGTAAGTCCCTCTATGCCCATAGGTCCGCGGGCATGAAGCTTGTTCGTACTGATACCGACCTCTGCTCCAAAACCGAATGCCCCGCCGTCTGTAAACCTTGTAGACGCATTGAGATATACCGCGGCCGCATCGATCGAGTTTAAGAACTTTTCGGCAGTCGTGACATTTTGCGTGATAATGGCTTCTGAATGCCCCGAACCGAATCTTACGATATGCCCGATCGCACCTTCTACTCCCTCGACTACTTTTATGTTAAGGATATTGGCAAGATACTCCGTATCGAAATCCTCGTCACTTGCCTGTGCGACCGTGATGATCTCCTGAGTCGAAACACAGCCTTTAAGCGATGTTCCTTCTGCATCGAACGCCTCTTTGAGCTTAGGAAGCGTGTCTTTTGCTATCTCTTTATCGACCAAAAGCGTCTCCATGGCATTACAAACACCCGGACGCTGCACTTTTGCATTGATTGCGATTTTGATCGCATCTTCTATATCCGCATCCTTGTCGATATAGGTATGACACTGCCCTTTGTCATGTTTGACGACGGCAACGGTGGCATTGTCGCTTACATAGCGGATAAGCCCTTCTCCGCCGCGGGGAACGATCAGATCGACATATTTGTCCATCTTGATGAGTTTTGCGACACCTTCGCGCGAAGAATCAGGCAGAAGAGAGACCATGGATCTTGGCAGGTTGTTCTTAGCCAATACTCCTCTTAGTGCTTCAGCGATGGCGACATTGGAGTTTTCCGCTTCTTTTCCGCCCTTTAGTACACAGACATTGGAGCTTTTGAAACAGAGGGCTGCGGTATCGCTTGTGACGTTCGGACGAGATTCATAGATGATCCCTATAACGCCGATAGGAATGGAAACCTTTTCTATTTTCAGTCCGTCTTCCGTCACCCAGCCATCAAGTATGCGCCCGACGGGTTCTTTCAATGCCGCTATCTCTTCAACGGCGACTGCCATCGCTTCTATGCGCTTTTCATCAAGATAAAGTCTGTCTTTTAAAGCGGACGAAAGATCGTTCGCATCGGCTTCTCTCATATCTAAAGCATTGGCTTCTATGATATTCATCGTATTTGAACGAAGAGAGTTGGCCATCTCTCGCAGTATCCTGTTCTTATCCGCTCCGCTGAGTTCGTTTAGAACCCGACTTGATGCTTTTGCCTCTTTTAAAAAATTTTCCATATTAACGCCTCTCATTTTTTTCTCATACCGAATAAAACAGTAGTTTTGATATGAGATCGGTCTTTAGACCAAAGTGTCGTAGACCTCTTTTAGTTTTTTGTATAAAAGTTCAGGTTTTATATCGCCGTTCTCTTCCCAGATACGTTTCATTATAACATTATCTTCCGACCCGTTCCAAATCTTGATATACGATCCCTCTTTGTAGCCGTGATCCTGACGAAACTGGTTCAATATATTTTTCCCTACATACAGTCGATACAGACTCGTGATATCAAGTCCGCTCATAGTGACGAGTTCGAAGAAATGGTTTACCATATTCGAGATGTCCGGGCTTTTGCGGCTGAGCGCGTCGATCATCAAAAGTTCGACCTTTTCTATTATTTCACTCTGCGAAGCAAATGAAGAGTTCTCTCTTTGTACCGTTTCATACGCCGGAAGTTCCGCGATCTGTGCTGCTAGATCCTCTAACTGACCGCGCATGTTTTTGGCATACTCCTCAATGGCAAGACTCATAATAAAATGCCACACGTCGACGACTTCTATCTTCAAGTTGTCCCAGTCGGGATCTTGCGATATGTTCTTCCAATGTTTCCATGAAAAGCTGTCTATCATCTCGGCACACTCCATGTATATACATCTCTTCCAGTTTATCTCTTTGCCGTTTTTCGTGATGCCCTCTGTCCAGTTTTCACCGTTTGTCGAATCATTTAACTGCTGCTGCAGCTGTAACATCATCAATATCTTGTCCATCTCTAACCTTTAAAAAACTATTGCTGTATTCTACTGATTTATTAATAAAAAGATTATTACCTAAGTCTCGTTGCTTTATAATATGATAAAATTTTGTAAAAAGAGAAGAATGAGTGTTATGCAGCGTGTCAATTGCAGAAGATGTATCTACTACTATGTTACCTGGAACTCTTCGCAGCCCCATGGGTGCAAAGCGTACGGATTCAAATCCAAGATGATCCCTTCAATGGTGGTAAAACAGAGCAGCGGGGTCGAATGTTCGTTTTTCAGACAGAAGCCTGCGCCTTCTCCCAAATAAGTTTTTTTCCGAATCCGAGATTATTATCGGTCATCTTAAAATACTCTACCTCAATGCGCCAAAGAGTCGGGTTCATAGCCAAAGCATAGGGGAATCTTTTAAAATAACTCTTTGCTTCATCTTCGCATGTAAGCATCACTCCCTCGAACTGGACACCCTGTATCTTTCCGACGATATCGGTCTCAAGATGAACGCTTCCGGATACTTTCGGATTTGACAGGACGTTTTGAATATGCTTTGTTTTTCTATCCGACGCCACGATGAAAGCGTTCTTCTCTTTATCATAAGCATAAAAAAGGGTACATGAAGAGGGTGCACCCTCTTTGCATGTAGCGAGCGAAAGGGTATGATGTTTCTCTAAAAAAGAGACGATCTTTTCTAAATGCTTGTTCATTAAAACTTTATATCTTTATAGAGATACTTCTCAAAAAGCTCAATCTCGTTTATCTCTCTTTTCAAGAGCATCATTTTTCCGATCTCATCCTGGTTTATCGTATCGAATATCTCGACGACGCTCGTTATTTTATAGTAGCTTCTTAAAAAATCTATCAAGATATCAAAATTGTCTTTTTCGTTGTCTTTTATAAACTTTGTCTGCTTGTGTATCTTATATTCTTCCCAGTTTATCTCTATCATAGAACCTCCCCCAATGCTTCATCTAACTGTTTCATGGCCTTTTTCATTATCTGCGCGGATACTGCAAAGTTCAACCTCATAAATCCGCTTCCCTCTTTTGAAAAGGAGATGCCAGAAGACAGACCGAGCCCGGCTTTATTTACAAAAAAATCTCTTAGCTCTTTGTCGCTAAATCCCATTTTAGAACAATCCAGCCATGCCAAATAGGTACCTTCGGGAACGATAAATGAGATTTTATCATTATATTTCTTGCAAATATCACTTAAAAGCGAAATATTTTTCATAAGATGCGTCTTTAATTCGCCGAGCCACTCTTCACCCTCACTGTACGCACTTTGTGTAGCCGTATGCCCGAGTATCGTTCCTTGGGCGAAATGTATATTGTCATATACTTTTTTAAATTTTTCCCTCAAATTTTCATTAGAGATCGCAACTGTGCTTATGGCAAACCCTGCAAGATTAAAACTTTTTCCCGCGCCGAGGGCCGTCAACGTGATATTCCTTACATCTTCGCCGAGACTTGCAAAAGGGATATGTTTGTTAGGCGCATATACAAGGTCGCTGTGTATCTCGTCGGAAAAAACAACGATGTTATGTTTGAGACATATCTGCGCGATCTTTTCAAGTTCCTCTCTTTTCCAGACCCGCCCTACCGGATTATGCGGAGAGCACAAAAGCAGAAGTTTCGTGTCTTTGTCTATCTTTGAAAGCAGGTCGTCTAGATCAAAAACATACATTCCGTCTTCCTCTCTTTTCAAAGGGTTAAACAGAACTTTTCTGTTATGACGGACCACGCTCTTAAAAAACGGAGGGTAGACGGGTGTCTGTACGATTATCTTGTCACCCTCGCCGCTAAAGGCTTCAATGGCCGCATTAATGCTTGCTACGACCGAATGAGAATAAAGCATATCCTTCTCTTCAAAACTGATGCCGTGATGCTTTTTCATCCACTTTATCTGCGCTTTATACATAGACGAAGGGGCCTCTTCATATCCGAAGTTAGGGTGCTCGAGCCGCTTTTTCAAGGCTTCTATGATAAAAGGAGGCGTATCTATATCCATATCCGCAACCCACATAGGGATGAGATCGCTCCTGCCGAAAAGTTTTTCTCTTAGAACATATTTTTCGGCATTCGTCCCTTCTCTATTTGAAGATACAAAAAAATCGTATTTCATCTTTTTTTCCACACGCTCATCTGCGAGATCGTATGCTGATATTTTCTAGCCGTTTCTTTTATAACGAAAGGGATCTCCCGCATATCTATGAACTCAAATTTTTCGGCAAGGATCTTTTTAAGATTATCGATGGTTCGTATCTCGTTGCCAAAGCCGTCTTTGTATCCGCCGAGCCAAAGCTCTTTAGCCGTAGAACTCTCCTGCCATGTATAAGGTGAGGTCAAGATCAATAGCCCGTCTTTGTTCAATCTCGTACCGATCGTTTGCAAAAAGAGTCCAGGATCATAAAGTCTGTCGATAAGGTTTGTCGCCATAATAAGGTCATAAGAGTTCAGATTGGGTTTAAGATTGCAGGCATCACCCTGCCAGAAACTCACTTTATCTTTTACATTTTCATAGCCCAGCTCTTTGAGAGTGGTTCTTTTTAAACTGTAGAGATCACCCTCCTCTTTTGAACGATACGCTATGTACCCTTCCTCTTTCAATCTTGTAGCCACGGAGATGAAACGGGCAGAAAAATCAACCCCTTCGACCTCATCGAAATAAGCCGCAAGTTCAAAAGAGCTTCTTCCCGTCGCACATCCTAGATCCAATGCTTTTGTCCTGTTTTTTATATATGCCGAAGCTTGTTTTACGCAGGCAAGGGCAAAATTTTCTACTCCGAAATATTCGTCTCCGTATTGAAACTCGCAGTACTGGGATACAAGCTCGTCACTTTCATATATATCCGTTTTTTTCTCATCGTTTTGCATAGAGTTTACGACATATCTAAAACCCGCATGCTGATAAAAATGTCTTCTAAAGGCATAACGGGCATGCTTCATGATCTCATTTCCTGTACTTATGAAGGAACCGCCCTTTATGAGATTATGCTTGCCGTCAAACGTAGGAGTAGAGAAATCGTCATAGGCATTATGAATTTTAAAGCCGCTAAATCCGTCTATAGGCGTATCCGTCCACTGCCATACATTGCCCACGACGTCATAAACGCCGTTAAAAGAGAATCTGTCCACACTGCAGGAGGAAAGATGATGAGAAAGGTTGATATTGGCATTTTTATCATCAAAGCTCGGTACGTCTTTCAATCCGGCATGCTCATAAAGTCTGTACCATTGAGCTTCGCTCGGCAGCGAATATGTAATGCCGTCGCGTCTGGAGATATACCTGCAATACGCCTGCGCTTCAAGAGCGTTAACGTCGACAGGCCAGTTCTTTGGCATATCTACGATCCTGCTTATAGTCCTGTATTTAAAGCCTGTCTCTGTTTTGACCCAAAAAGGAGGATATTTCGCACCTCTTATCTGCAGGAATTTCAAACCCTCTTCATCCCAAAGCGTCTCATCCTCATAACCGCCGCTTTTTACAAACTCCAAAAATTCACCGTTGCTTACCAGAAACTTCGAGACTTTAAAATCATCTACTCCGCACATAAACGTTCCGTATTCGTTATCCCAGCCGTACAGATGATGATTGAAATCTTTTCCAAGCCGCAGCGCAGCACCCTTGATGTCTACCATGGCATTTAAAGGAAAATCTTCCCGTCCGTCATCAAAGATATCGAACTCTTTTACCTCTTTTATAAACTCTATGGGCATCTGACGGTGAAGGACCGAAGATGTCTCTATGTGTATGCGCTCATGTTCGATGCCCATCAGTATGATCCAAAAAGGATCTTCCCATTTTATGGGCAATGTAAGGGGAAGGTCGGTGATAAGAGCATCGACGACTTCTCTTACTTTGTCTCTGTATTGTCGTACTTCGCTTACTTTGGGCCATCTGTAATGCTCTTCGTCAAGATCATCCCAAACCATCTCGTCCACGCCGATGGCAAAGATCGATTCAAATTCGGGATTGATCCGCTCTTTGATGATCCCCGCAATCACAAGCTTGTTTATAAAAAAGGCTGCGGTATGACCGAAATAAAATATCATAGGATGGCGGGAGGGCTCGGATTGCCTGTAAAAGACACTTTCATCTTTTAAAAGGTCAAAAACCTTTTCAAACATATCATAACTGTTATGAAAATACCTGCGTATCTCTTCACGTTTATCGCCATCGTCCGTCAGTGTAGGAGGATAACTGTAATATCTGTTCAAAACTCTGCCTTTTGCTATGTTATATAATACGTGATCGGCTCCGGCTTTCCTATGTAAAAACCTTGGGCATAATCTACCCCGAGCGATCTTACCGTTTCGAGTATCTCTACCGAAGATACAAACTCCGCGATCGTCTCCACCTTCATCTTTTGCGCCAGGTCCACTATGGTCTCGACCATTATCTGGGAGTTCTTGTCTCTGTCGATGTTGGATATGATCGAAGAGTCTATCTTGATGTAGTCGATAGGAAGATTAAGCGCATGCGAAAAGTTGGAATATCCGCTCCCAAAATCGTCCAACGCTATTTTTGCACCGTATGACCTGATCTTTTTACAAAACTCCAAGACCTCTTCGTAATCTTTAAAGTCTTCGGTCTCCAAAAGCTCGATAGTTATGAGGTTATTATACTCAAAACTATCAAGCTTTTTATAGATGAACTCCAAAGTGGCTTTGCTTATCACGTCATCGACGGAAATATTTATGGAACATGGTATCTTATATTTTTGAATGACATCCAGTGTATTTTCCACCACTACCTGCGTAAGCTTTTGGTAAAGCCTGTGCTTTTTGGCCACATCGATAAAGGTGACAGGAGCCATGATCCTACCCTCTTCCATAATTCTTACGAGAGATTCATATTTTTTCGGTTTTGTTTTATCTTTAAGCGGCAGTATCGGCTGAAAATAGGATATTACCGTATTGTTCTCAAAAGATCTCAAAAGAATATTGTAGCACTCGATTATCTTGATATGCTCCTCTTCTATTTTTTTATCGTCTTCAAATATCCCTAGAGAGATATTTTTCTTTTTGGCATTTTTTAAAGCCATATCGGCATAAGCGAGCATCTTCGAGGCACCGGAAAAAGAGAGCCCGGCACTCATGATGAGATTGAATTTTTCATCTTCGTATCGAAACTCATTATGTTTATACTCTTCAAGAAGCTGCTCGATCGCGGTGATAAAATCGATCTTGGAAAGATTGGTTTTTTCTACAGCTATGACAAACTCGTCTCCTGTGATATGGTACAGTCTGTAGCCGTCTTTTGATATATATTTATTTATAAAATCGGCACTCATCCGCAGCGCTATATTTCCCGTATCCTCACCGTAAATATCATTGAACTGTTGAAATTTATCGATATCGAGTATTGCCATGTATATAAAATCGGTCTCCTGCATATCCAAAAGCAGCTGATTCCTATTGGGCAGTCCACTCAAATAGCTTGTATATATCTTGGAGTGAAGCTCCTCTGTTTTTTTCTCGATCTCTTTTTCCAAATCGTCGTTATACTTTGCGAGTTCGCTTTTGAGATATCTCTGTTCTCTTTCCGCGTCTTCGGCACGTTTGAGCTGTGTCTTTGCTTTAGAATTCAATGCGATAAGCTTATATATGGAAAAGAAGATAATCAAGAACGAAACGCTGAACGATAAAAATATCCTGAATTTCATATCGGCATTGGTAGCTCTGAGATTATGTATATCTTTTTGAAGTTCATTTTTCACCAGCGCTAGCAAAGCGTTCGTATCTTCGCTGAACTTTTTGTTTATCTTGCTAAATCCAAGCAAAGCGTCTTCTATATCTTCTGTGTTATTGCTGTTTAACGCCTCGTTGATGGATTGATTCACCGCTTCATAACCGACCACTCTGCGTCTGATAATATCGATCTTTTCAGCCAGCTTGTCATGCTCGATATCGATATTTTTTAAAAATCTGCCCACGTTGTCCACGTCGTTTTTTATATTTGTAAAAGAGTCTTGAAGATTGTCTCTTGTTGATTGATTGTTCAATATAATGGCAGTCAGGACATCGGAATTGTTTATCTTGATGTCGTTATCCAGTTTGTATGCAAGTTCTGAGAGTCTGAATTGTTCGTTTACTATGAAATCGATGATCTTATTTGTCGACTTCATACTTTGAATACTGAGATACAAAGGGACAGCCATAAAAGCCATTCCGATGGACACGTATAGATAGAGTTTTCTTTTAAACTTCATGGCTTCTCAAATCCGGCATCCGTGCTTATCGAAAAAAAACGATCTTTTTCATCACAATCCCGGGATAACAGGCTGATCGGAATCGGCGGCATGCTTTATAAGATACTCTTTTAAACGCATCTTTTCGATCTCGTTTAAATTATTTATACCGTACTGCAGCTGTTTTTTATAACTCGAAAAAATTCTCTGCCACTGCGTCGTAGCTTTAGTCCCGGCTAAAAGGTTCATATCGGCGGCAAGCTGTTCTACGCTATCGGCACTTAGTGCCAAAGGAATCAATACGAACAGAAACTTCGATAAAAACCTCATAACATCAATCCTTTTTCAATGTACTCTTTACTTTTTCTGCAAGCTGTTCGGGACGGATACCAAGAGATTTTTCCACTAAAGACGTGTTGCCGTGTTTTATGAAATCGTCTTCATATTCAAAACTTACTACTTCGACATCAGAGATCCCCTCTTCGGACAAAAACTCTAAAATAGCGCTGCCCACTCCGCCCGCTTTTGAACTGTCGCTGAAGACGAACCACTTCGTATGCTTCTTGGCCAAATCCCGCAGCATCACCGTATCAAGCGGTTTTACAAAACGCAGATCCAGCAGCGAAATTTCTCTCTCAAGCAGTTTCATGGTCTGGTATGCGCGTCCCACGCCGTTACCGTAGCCTATGAAGAGTATGTCGCCCTCGCCACTGTTAAGAAGCTGGGATTTTCCGAGTTCAAAATGAGCGGAATCGGGCAGTTCGCACTCCATAAAAGATCCCCTTGGATAACGGATGGCGCATGGACGATCATACGTCGAGGCAAAACCTACGGCTTGATGAAAGGATCTCTCATCATAAGGTGCCAGCAGGGTCATATTGGGTATTGCTCTTAAAAAACTGATATCAAAAGCTCCCTGATGGGTCTCGCCGTCTTCACCGACTATTCCGGCACGGTCAAGAGCAAATACTACCGGTACGCCCATCAGACAGACATCATGGATGATCTGATCATAACCGCGCTGTAAAAATGTAGAGTAGATGGTACAAAAAGGTTTAAAACCCTCTTTTGCCATCGCCGCCATCGATGTGACCGCATGCTGTTCGGCAATGGCAACATCCCAAAAACGTTCCGGATATTTCTCCATCAGTTCGCTTAATCCCGTTCCGCTCGGCATAGCAGCCGTGACACCCACGATCTTGTCGTTATGCGCCGCTGCATGCAAAAGTGCTTCGGTATATATCTGAGTCGCTGATTTTGCGGGTGATTTTTTATAACTGTCACCGCTTTCGATATTAAAAGGCCCTACACCGTGCCATCTCTCATGTTTGCCTTCGGCAATCTCGTAACCTTTGCCTTTTAAGGTCTGTGCATGGATGATAACGGGTTTTTTCATCCCTTTTGCGCGTTCTAGGATATCGATGATAGATTTTAGGTCATGCCCGTCAACGGGTCCTATATAATCTATGCCCATCTCTTCAAACATGATCCCCGGTGTGATCAATTTCAAAGATTCTTCAAGCCTTTTTGCTATATATCTCGCGCCGTCACCGAAATTGTCTACGAACTGCTCTGTTCTTTTTTTAAACTTTTGATAAAACGGAGATGCCATCGCCGAACTCAGCATGCGGCTGACTGCACCTATCGGAGATGCAATGCTCATCTCGTTATCGTTTAAAATGATGATCATCGGATACTTTCTTTCTCCAAGCTCGTTTAGCGCTTCGTAAACCATTCCCGCGGTCATAGAGCCGTCTCCTATCATAATGACGGGAACTCTTTCGTTCTGCTCCCCTTTAAGAGCGATGGCTTTTGCTGCGCCGATACCAAGCGATATAGATGTAGAGCTGTGTCCCGCGACAAAATAATCATCGCTGCTTTCAGACGGTTTTGTATATCCGCTGATTCCGTCAAACTCTCTGAGCGTGTCAAACTCTTTCCAGCGGCCGGTAAGCAATTTATGCGCATATGCCTGATGGGAGACATCAAAGATAAAAGGATCTTTTGACGAATCAAAAACTTTATGCATTGCGACTATGAGCTCGGTCGCACCCAGTGTCGAGCTCAGATGCCCGCCGTTTTTACTGACAACCTCTAAAATTCTTTCTCTGATATCTTTACATAATCTATTTAACTGTTCTATATTGTACGATTTTATATCTATTTTCATATCTTCCTAATCTTCTTTTAACGCCGCTTGTTTCACACGCTCATAACGATTTAATATTTGTGCGTCAATATTGCCTGCATCGCTGATAGCGATCACGCCGCCGGGGCTTACCGCACGGTCCGAGATTATCTCGATATTTCCTAGAGAACCGACTTTTTCCGATACTGCACCATGGTCGTTGGGATTGACTTTGAGTTTTATCTTGCTCGCGCTTTGCAAGTCTTTTATAAGTTCGTTCGCAAGAGTGACCGCAACCTTCGATGAGCTGGAAGTAAGCTCGACCTCTACGACTTCTCTTGCGATGTCCAAAGCGGCTTCCAGGAGCTCCTTTTTTATGCCTTCAAGCACGTTTATATACTCGTTTGCACTTTCATCAAGCTTTTTAACGGACTCGGCAAACTGATTGACCGCGACGATTTTATCATTGTCGAGTTTTGTATCGAACTGCTCCTTGGCATCGTCCATACCGTTTTGATAGGCTTCTTTCTTTGCCGCTTCAAGCTTTTGTGCACACTCCTCTTCACAAGCTTCGAGTTTCATTTGAAGCTTGATAAAGTTTGATGACATCTCGTCCGTCTTTTGCAAAAGAGATTCGACCAACTCATCCTTTTTTTCGCTAGCCGTATGCTTTTGTTCTTCATTGTCCTGTTTTTTTGCATCGAATTGTTTAAAGATCTCTTGTGAATTTTCGGAACTTTCGAGCTCTTTGACTTCTTTATCTCCGTGAGAAAAAACTTTGAACTTATATTTGTCTATCGTATGGTTGTCAAGACGGTCCGTCGTTATTAAAATATCCATCGGTCTACTCTATCATCTCTTCTGATTCGCCCATCTGAACAAGTCCCTGCTCGGCAAGCTGTGTTACGACCTCTACGATCTTACGCTGTGCGGCTTCGACATCTTTCATTTTAACCGCACCCATAAACTGCATCTCCTCTTCAAACGTATCACGCGCACGCTGGGACATATTTGCAAAGAATTTCTCTTTGAGATCTTCAGCCGCACTTTTAAGCGCAAGCATAAGGTCTTGCTTGTCCGAAGCTTTGAGCACTTCCCTGATCGCGTTATTGTCGAGTTTGGAGATATCTTCAAACGTGAACATCATCTCTTTAATAGCAGATGCAAGCTCTTCATCGATCTGTTCGATAGAACTGAGAGTAGCTTTGGAGGCTTTTGCACCCAGACGGTTAAATACATCCGCAACGGCTCGCGGTCCGCCGACTTCGACCTTGTAGCTTGCAAGAGATTCCAGTTTCGATTCCAGCACGGCGCTGACACGCTTGATAACAGACGGTGAAATATCTCCGAGCTTTGCCATCCTCATAGCGACTTCGGCACGAAGATCATCTGAAAAATATCCCAAGACGTCCGCCGCTGCCGTAGCGTCCATATGAGCCAAAATAAGCGCGATCGTCTGAGGATGCTCGTTGATAATAAAGTCGGAAAGCTGCTGCGGTTTGATCTTGGAAAGATATGCGAAGTTTTGTGAGTTCTGCATACTTTTTGAAAGTTTGTCCAAAACTTTTTTCGCCTCATCGGGTCCCAGCGTACGGTATAACAGCTCTCGTGCGTATTCCATACCGCCTGAAGTCAAATACTGGCTTGACTGTACAATGGCGTGAAACTCTTCTAATATCGCGGTAGCCACTGCCTTGTCTATAGATCTGTTTGTGGCGATGAACTTTGATATCTCGGTGATCGAATCCACAGAAAGGTGCGAAAATATATTGGCCGTGACATCTTCTCCAAGCTGTAATAGGAGTATTGCGATCTTCTCGGTCATCGACATCTCTTCGAATTGAGCCTGCTGTGCTGAAGAAAGATTCATCTTATAGTCCCTCCAATTTTGAATAACTCGGTGTATTGGCGACAGACTCCTCGCTTAGCAGACTTTGAATAAGTGCGGCAATATCTTCCGGATGATCATCGGCAATCGTTTTTATTTTTTCTAAAAGGACATCGTATTTGAGTTCGTCTTCATTAAAGTTTTGACCGACGCCGAGCTGGTCTTCGACTTTTTTACGCATCTCCTGCACCCTTTCTACAAGATCATCGTCTTCATCATCTTCTACGGCAAGGACAGGTCTCTCGATATCTTCATCCTCGCGTGATATCTCAAGCATCCTTTCTGCAAACGGAGATATGACTTTTTTGTATAGTACAAACAGAATAATAAGAACAAAAGCATACTTAAACACGGATGCAAACGGTGTAATATACATATCCGTAAACGATACGAATTTGGTGATGCCCTCATTGCCCGTAGCCGTTTCACCGGAACTTTTAAACTGAAAATTCTTGATCGATACCTGGTCGCCTCTTTCTTGATTGATCCCTATGGATTGCGACACGAGCGAAGCAATCGCATCCAGCTGGGACTGGTCTAGGGCTACATACTCCATCTCGTTTGTCGGATTTCCGTTCTTATCGACCTTATGTTGATATTTTCCGTCTACGACGACTGCGGCAGTGATCCTTTTTATACGGGCGAACTGATCTTTTTGAGTCGAAACCGTTTTAGATATCTCATAGTTCGTCGTACCGCTGTTTTTTTGATATTTATCGGTCGTAGTATTGCTTTTAAGCCCCTGCACAGGACCGATGTTACTTACCGTTCCGGGAACACCGCCGACTTTGGCAGGAGTCGAACCTTCGCGTTTTTCCTCTACCGTCTGCTCGCTTCTGACGACATTTTCAGGATCGTATTTCTCGGACGTGGAACTTTTTTGCGAAAAATCATACTCTATGGTAACTTTAGCCACAACATGATCGCTTCCGCCCAAGAAAGGAGCAAGAACGTCGACTATTTTCTGCTCGCTTTTTTTCTCCTCTTTTGATTTATATCTCTGCTCTACGACGGAAAGTTCTCCGAGCTGTGTCGAATCGTCATTGTCGCCAAGCACTTCGCCGTTACTGTTTATAAGGGCAACATTTTCGATCGTAAGTTTGGGAACTGCGGAAGCCACAAGGTTTTTGATGCCGCGGATCTGTTTTGGAGTAAGTGTTCTTCCGTCTTTGAGTTTGACCATCACCGAAGCCGTCGGCTCTGTTTGTTTTGAGACAAATAGAGTTTCTTTAGGAAGGGCAAGAGAAACGCTTGCACCTTCGACGGGATCAAGAGCAGAGATAGTACGCGAAAGCTCACCCTCCAACGCTCTTAGATATTTGACATTTTGATCGAAACTCGTAGCGCCGAACTCCTGGGAATCAAAAAGTTCAAAACCGACGTTTTTATTTGTCGGAATTCCCATGGAAGCTATCGAGATACGTTGTTTGTAGACTATGTTTTTTGGAACTTTTATCGTGTTGTTGTCTGAAAGCGAATATGGTACGTTCTCTTTGTCGAGCTGCTGCACCACTTTGGCGGCATCTTCATTACTGAGCTTTTCAAAGAGGATCTCATAATTGTCCTTCATTTCGCCTTTTGACGTAAAGACGACCAAAAAGACTAAAAATGCGACAATCCCGACGATAGCGCCGCCGATTATAATGCGCTGAGCCTTACTTAGCTTTGAATAAAGTACAACCAGCTGTGAAAAAAGTACCTTAAAATCCATACAAACCCGTTATAAAAATTGTGGAGTCAATTCAAAAAATCTATCGTTTTGAGCAGGTGTTCCCACGGTCACCCTGACAGCATTAAGACCATAACCACTTAAATCTCTTACAATCATACCCTTTTTAAGCAGAGAATCAGCTAATTGTGATGAATTTTGTCCCTTATTTAAACACAATGTAACAAAGTTGGTATAACTTTGTATTATTTCAATAGAGTTTGCCGAAGCAAACTCTTCGTATCGTTTCATCTCGTTGAAGTTGTTCTCTATGCTCTCTTGAACAAACCCTTCATCCTCCAAAGCAACGCTTGCCGCTTCAAGCGAAAGGGTCGTAATATTAAACGGAGGACGAAGCTTATAGAGCGCATCGATGATACTAGACGAGGCTACGCCGTATCCTACCCGCATACCGCCGAGCCCGTAGGCTTTGGAGAATGTTCCAAGATAGATGACATTGTCAAATCTATCGACGATCTCTTTTGGCGTGATCTTTTTAGACGCGTCTTTTGCGATCGCATACTCCATGTACGCACCGTCTATGACGACCAATGTCTCATCATCGATCTTTGCGATAAACTCGAGCAAAGATTTTGCATCGATCGCATCGCCTGTAGGATTGTTCGGCGTACACAAAAAAATGACCGAGGGCTTATGCTCTTGATACATCGCATAAAACTCATCCAGATCATGTTCTTGCAAAGCTGTTCTTACTATCTTTGCGCCGACCTGTTTTGCATATATCTCATACATCGCAAAAGTGACACTGTTCATAAGTACGGTCGAATCTTCATCAAGTTTTGCATGGACTATAAACTCTATGACTTGGTCGCTTCCCGAGCCGATAATAAGGTTTTTGATATCCACGCCGAATCTTTTTGCCAAAGCATTTTTAAGCTTTAACATCGAATCATCCGGATAAAGAGCCATGTTCTTTACTATTTTCGATACCGCGTCTTGTACTTTTTGCGAACATCCAAACGGATTTTCGTTGCTTGCCAGTTTTATGATATCTTTGGGATCTATACCGAACTCTCTTACGACAAGCTCTATAGGTTTACCGGCTTCATACGTCTTTATACTCTCTAAATGTTTGTTAAACTCCATATTTTTCCTTTACATAACTGCCAAGCCAGGTAACCTCTTTTGGATGTTTGTTTATGACTCTTTGCACCGCTTCATCATCGATATGTCCGAAGAAGTCTATAAAGAACCAGTATCCCATCTTGTTTTTCTCTTTTGACGGACGTGATTCTATCTTAGAAAGGTTTATTTTCTCATTATTGAAATCCTGCAGAAAATTCACAAGCGAACCTGCCTTTAAAGGGTCTTTGAGTTTAACCAGTATCGATGTCTTGTCCTCTTTGCTGATCCCGTTTTTAAAATCGCTCAGTATTACGAATCTGGTCGTATTGTCCACTGTATCTTCCACATTCTCAAACATTGTCGGTACGCCGTAAAGTTTTGCCGCTATATGACTGCATATCGCAGCAGCTTCGGGATCGGCAGCTGCAAGTATCGCGGCTTTTGCGGTCGATTCGACAGGGATCTGCTCTATATTGATGAGCTCATGCTCTTGCAAAAACTCCCTGCACTGGCCGAATCCTTTATCTTTTGAATAGATACGTTTTATATCTTTTAACTCTCTTGCTTTTGAGACAAACGCCATATGGATCGGCATATAGAGTTCGGAGACTATTTTAATAGGCGATTTTGCCAGCAGGTCCAGTGTTTCGCCTACCACTCCGTCACGGGAGTTCTCGATAGGCACTACACCAAATTTTGCGCGTCCCGCCTCGATGGTCTTAAAGACCGACTGTATGGAACTAAGCGAAAGATAGCTGCTCATCGCTCCAAAACGGCTCTCTGCAGCTTGATGGGTAAAGCTTCCTTCCGGTCCCAGATACGCTATACGTTCAGGCAGCTCCAGATTACGTGCTACGGCGAATATTTCCAGATATATCGCTTCTATCGCCGAATCGTTCAATAATCCGCCGCTGTCTCTGTTTTTTATGCTTAAGCGCTTGATGATCGCTTTTTCACGTTCAGGTCTGTATATCGCTCCGCCCGTTTCGTTCTTAATCACGCCGACACGCTCGACAACCTTCATGCGCTTGTTTAAAAGCTCTAATATCTGATCGTCTATCTTATCTATATGCTGTCTGCACTCTTCCAAGTTCTTCATAGTCTCTCCATCACGTCTTGCATATCCTCGAATATAAAGTCCGGTTTTTCATCCTCTTTGAGCAAAGGGATGATCTCTTCTGCTTTTGTGTATTTTCCGCTGAGTACAAAGACCGTCTTCATTCCAAATATTGCGGCGCCCGTCAGATCGCCTTTTACATCGTCGCTTATTATCGTAATATCCTCAAACGCGATCGAACTCATCTGTTCTTTAATCCTTTTTAGCGCTTCTGCGTAGAAGTTATCGCTCGGCTTTCCAACGACTTCGTAAGAAACGGAAGTAGCAAATGAGAGCATCTTGAGTATAGCACCTACACCGGGATATCTTTTTGAATTCTTTGCGTAGATGGTCGTCTCATGCATTCCTACAAGCTTCGCTCCTTTAAGCAGGAAATCTATGATGCTGGCATACTCTTCGGAGCTGTAATCGTTTTTGATCGATACCAGAACCGTTTGAGGATTTTCATAATCCAAAGTGTACCCCATAGAAACGACGACATCCAAAAACTCTTTCGTACCGTAAGCCGCAAGACCCTGATCCTTAGCGATCTTGCTCTGTAAAAGCATCAAAGGATCAAGATAATGCTCTTTTTTAATATTCAAGCCTATAGAGTTCAAATAGCTTAAAAAATCTTCGCTTGAATGTTTCGTATTGTTTGTGATAACCATATAGGGAATCTTTTGCAGATTTAGACTGTCGATAAACTCAATACTCCCGCGAACAGGCATTCTTTTTGCATCATCAATAAGAGTGCCTTGGACATCGATAAAGTATGCTTTTTGTCTATTCATATCTCTAGTCGTCTTCTTTTAAGTAATCTTTCTCTAAAGCGATGATATCTTCAAACGTCTCGCGTCTGCGGATGATCCTGTGCGCACCTTTTTGCAGTGCGATTTCCGCGCTGCGTCCTCTGGTGTTATAGTTGCTTCCCATTCCAAAACCATACGCTCCGGCACTGTGAACTACCAAAAGGTCGTTATGAGAAAGTGCAGGAAGATCATAATCTTTTGCCAGAAAATCGCCGCTTTCGCAAACCGGACCGACGATATCCGCTTTTGTCGTTTCAGAACTTTGTTTCAACGCCTCGATCTTATGGTATGCAGTGTAGAGGCTCGGGCGGATCAGATCGTTCATAGCGCCGTCAACGATAACGAAGCGTTTATCTTTGTTCGTTTTTTCATACAATACTTTTGTGAGAAAATATCCCGCATTCGCCGTTAAGAATCTGCCCGGTTCGCAGACGATGGTCAGATCGAGTCCCGTTAAAGTCGATAAGATAGCCTGTGCATAATCATACGGAGCGATCGTGGTTTCATTTTTATACTGCACGCCGATACCGCCTCCGATATCAAAGAACTTCAGTTCGATATCTATCACTTTTAGCGAACGCACAAGGTCGGCGACTATCTCCGATGATTCTCGGATAGGATCAAGCTCCGTCAACTGGCTTCCTATATGAAAGTGAATGCCGACAGGATCGAGATTCGCAGAGTTTTTGGCAAAGATATACATGCGTTTTGCGCTGTCGATATCGACACCGAATTTGTTTGCACTGAGCCCCGTCGAGATGTAAGGATGTGTCTTAGGGTCGATATTTGGGTTCACCCTCACGCTTATACGGCAGATCTTGTCGAGTTCGCGGGCTATAATATCTATGCGCTCCAACTCCGCGATACTCTCCGCATTTATATATAAAATGTCATGCTCTATCGCCTCACGAATCTCGTCGTCGCTCTTTCCTACACCGCTGAAAAGTATCTTATAGGGTGCTATTCCTGCCATCAAAGCACGTCTAACCTCTCCGATAGAGACGCAGTCCGCACCGCTTCCAAGAGAAGCGAAGTGCTTTACAACGCTGAGATTTGAATTTGCTTTTACGGCATAGGCCAAAATCGATTTTCTTCCTCTAAATGCCTCTTTTAACGATTGATACTGCTCGCTCATATAGTCAAAATCATACACATAAAGCGGAGTTTTATATTTGTCGGCTAACTCTTGAAAATTGATCACCCATTATCCTTAAAAAATCTTAATTTTTTTTTGATTCTATCCAAAATTTGCTTAAGGAGATATGTAAAAGGATCAGCGTATATTAAAACGTCTGTATTGCACCGAAGAAGCTATAAATAAAAGGAGTACGGGAAGAATGATACCGACTTCGCTTGAAACGGTCTTGTTGTTGGCGTACTCTATCATCATGAACAGTATCCCCCAGACTATCAATGTCGAAAGTATCGCCACAAACGTAAAAAAAGATATGTTCAAAAATCTGCTGCTGGCGGGAACAAAGAAAAAGATGATAATTATCAGTGCAGGTACGAAGAAAGGGTATACGAATATCTTATAAAGAGCACTTTTGATCTGCGACGTATTAATATTTTGGTTTTTTAAAAGATAAAGAGCATCCAAAGCGTCGCCGATCGTAAAATTAACTTTGCCTTCATAGACCTGATCGAGGATCTTCGGTTTAAAATCATGCAATATTGCCAGATCTTTTTTGTCGGTTATTTTTATTCCCGGATTCTTCAATCCGACTATGCTCGGTTTTTCAATGATATGAGCGTTTTTAAGATGCCAGTCGCCATCGATATATACGGCTTCTTTGGATGTAATGACTTCGCTCAAAGCACCCTCTTTTACCGTAAACACTCTTACGTTCGTTGCTTTTTTCTGCAAAGGGGAAAGTTTTGAAAAGTAGATGTATTTGTCTTCATAGGTAAAGAACAGATTTCTCGTAGGATTGAGATACTGTTCCGTTTTTCTTATGTTGTTCGCAAACTCGTCGGCTCTTGCAAAATTCGTGGCATGCGCACCTATGAAAAGAATAATGATAGAGGTAGATACGAAAATAAAGGGTTTTAAAATATCCGTACGAGAATAACCCAATGAGAAAAAAGATACGAGTGCATTGGATCTGATAAGAAATATTTTCGTCGATATCATAGCAAACACGAGGGCAAGAGGCAAAAGCATGTCAATGGCGAAAAATATTCTGTACACAAGATATATCAAAAGAAGGTTGGCCGATTTTGGAAGGTCGTTCACGTTTTGAAGATAATCGAAACCGACCATAAACAAAACAAGTGCGATCATAATGATCAAAAAATATTTAAGATAATGAAAAGATATATATTTAAATGCGAGCATATGGTATTTTATCTAAATTTGTTTAATAGAGTACTGTGAAGAAACATCTTCCAGACTTATTGTGTCGAGTTTCATTACCGCATCGGCAGCCGCTTTGATCCATTTGTCCAAATGCTCTTTTTCCGCTTCATTGAACGCAGATAGAACATAGTTTACGACTTCGCCTTTATAAGGCGGTTTTGCTATTCCCATCCTGACTCTGGCGTACTCTTTTGAGATCGCAGAATCTATCGACTTTAGTCCGTTATGCCCTCCGTGTCCGCCGCCTCTTTTGAATCTGAGCGCACCAAAAGGCAGATCCAGATCATCATGTATAACTAAAACATCATCAATTTTATAAAAGTTTTTCACCGCTGATACCGAACGGCCCGAAAGATTCATAAAAGTCATGGGTTTTAGCAGGTAATGATCTTTGAACTTAAAGAGTTCACCTTCAAACGAAGCTTTGGAGATAGGGGTAGCGTGAGTTTTTCGCACCAGCTCGTCAATCACCATAAAGCCGATGTTATGACGCGTCTGAGCGTACATCGGACCCGGGTTGCCAAGTCCGACGATAAGCATATTATTTTGCTTTGATGATACTTACTACAGCCACACGGTCTGAGTCTGTAAAAGTCACGTTTTCGATTTTTTCAAGGTCGCGTATCATTTTTGAATCGCCGACATCCATATTTGTAACGTCAACGACGATCGCTCTTGGAAGATCTTCAACGGCAGCTTTTACGCGTAAACGTTTTTTCGAGATGTTTACCATACCTTTGTTTTTAAGACCTAATGCCGTACCCGTTGTTTCAACAGGGATAAAATAATGTGCTTTTACACCTTGTTGCGCTACCATAAGGTCAACATGAAGCAGCTCGCCCGTAACAGGATGAGATTCGTATGATTGAACGACAACATTCAACTCATTTCCACCGACGTTTACAGGGAATGCGATAGTTTCTTTGTTGCGAACAGCACGGATATACTCATTTGATTTAAATGCAGCATTGATGTTTTCAACACCTTTTCCGTAAATATTTGCAATTAGATATCCATCACGACGCAACGCTTTCGTACCACGTTTACCGATACTCTCTCTAATTATGCCTTCTAACATACTAAATCCTTAATTTTAAAAATGGGCGTAATTATATCAAAAAAAATGTAAATTTATTCTTTTAGTTCAAATATCTCGTCTTGTCTGTACTCTTTTTTGCCGTCGCTCTTTTCATCTGAAGATGAAGGCGTCGCGGATATGTCGTTGAGACCTTCCATTTTCAGTTTCAAATCAGACGGAGACGTAGCAAATTCAAAAGCTTTTTCCTGTGATATTTTTCCCATCTGATAAAGGTCTAAAATAGCCTGATCGAAGGTCTGGGAACCATAAATATCTTTACCTTCATACATCGTATCGACTATCTCGTCGTCGCGATTCTCTTTGATAAGCTGCTCGATCCTCGGAGTACGGACCAAAACCTCTAACGCCGCGATACGTTTATTATCGATCGTCGGTATCAACCGTTGAGAGATAACGCCCTTTAAAACACTTCCCAGAGTCAAACGTATCCTGTTCTGCTCATCTGTCGGGAATGTCGAAATGATACGGTTTACGGTCTCTTTGGCATCGAGCGTATGCAGGGTGGAAAAGACAAGGTGACCCGTATCGGCGGCATGCAAAGCGATCTCTATGGTCTCCCTATCCCTCATCTCCCCGACAAGTATGATGTCGGGATCTTCACGAAGCGCTGCACGAAGCGCCGCTGCAAAAGAGAGCGTATCCTGACCCACGCTTCTTTGGTTTACGATACATTTTCGATCTTTATGTACGAATTCGATCGGGTCTTCGATGGTGATGACATGTCTGCGCTTTGACCAGTTTATCTCATTTATAAGCGCTGCAAGCGTCGTTGATTTACCGCTACCCGTTACTCCCGTAACTAGAACAAGCCCGCGCTCCATATGGGTGAACTGATGAACGACTTGAGGCAGTAAAAGTTCGTCAATGGTCAATATCTTCACCGGAATAAGACGAAAAACTGCCGATACCCCTTCCATCTGAAAAAAGATATTTACACGAAACCTGTTGTTTTCGTCAAACGGATAGACAAGGTCTAGCTCTTTTTTTTCGACGAATTCGCCGAACCTGCTTCTTAAAAGCTCTTTTGCAAAAATGATGGAGCTCTCGTAAGAGAACACCTCTCCAGAAAGAGGAATGATCTCACCGTTTATGCGGGCGCGTACGACCGAATTCGCTTTTACGTGCAGGTCGCTCCCTCCTGCTTCTATCATACGTTTCAGATATGCTCTGATCCTTTTTAGCGTCTCGAACGTAAGTTTTGATACGTCTACGTTTCCGTCGGGTTGTGGATTGTTCATAAGTTCTCCAATATCTCTTTGAATGCTTCTTTAAACGCTTCGAGCCCATCTTCGATCTGAATACGGACGACCTCGTCAAAATCTATCTCAGCCTCTTTTAGCTCTTGAAAAAGAGCATCGATCTTTTCTTGTGCTAAAGGAAGTTTTGCCGTTTTATCGCCGCCTTGCACATACGCTTTTATCGTATCGATGGGTGCCGTATTCACACTGTTACCGGCCAGCAGTTCGTCGACATAGTATGAAGCTCTGAGATTGTCGCCTTTGACTCCCGTACTTGCAAAAAGCGTCCTGCATCCCTTAACCTGCAAAGCTTCGACGCTGTTGTAGATATCCGCGGCATTATAGACTCCCGTCAGTGAAGGGGTCATCCCTTTGGAGATCAGGATATCGTCCAATGCTCTGTCGATCCTGCTGACAAACACGCTGATGACCGTATCGACCTCTTTACTTGATCTTTGCTGTCCCCGTGCAAACGCTTTTGCGCATGACACCGCTTGTTCTTTAGAAAATATCAGCGTCGCATTTACCGGGATACCCGATGCACTCAGCTCTTCCATGGCGATATATCCGGCATCCGTCGCCGGCACTTTTATCATGATGTTGTCTCTGGCAATAATATCGTGAAGGCGTTTGCCTTCGGCTACGGTAGCCTGCGCATCGTCACATAAGAACGGATCGACCTCTATGCTTACATACCCGTCATCGCCTTTATCATAAAGCGGTTTGAGAATGTCGGCCGCTTTTTGTATGTCAAAAATAGCAAGAGCTTCGTATTTCTCTTTTGCCGACAGACCGTCTAATGATGAGAGCTGTTCTTTATAAGCCGGCGAGGAAAGGATGGCGTTTTTAAAAATAGCAGGATTGCTTGTCGCACCGTTTATGATGCCCTGGTTTATAAGCTGCTTGAACTCTTTATCCAGATAATCACGCTCGATAAAATCGGCCCACAGAGAAAACTTCAGATCTTTTATATACATACATTCACCTACATTATATTTTGATGAAGATTATATCATCTTTCAATTCAAATCTCCATCTTTCCAGTACTTTGTCCCCTGTATCGTAGCTTGAAGAGCAAGCCCGTTTTGAGTAAGCTTATAGAGTCTGACACCCGGTGCAACCGTTATAGCGGCATTTACAGCACCGCCTTTTTTTCCGGCTTTGGCAGCAGCATCGGCCTGCGCGTTTGCTTCCCATCCGTGATTTACGAAATTATCAAACACTTTTTTGTTCTCAAAGATGAAAACGACCCTGAAGTCTTTGACTCCCAGACCGAGTCCCACTCCGCCTGAAGCCATGTTCATATATATGTTTTTGCCTGTTTTGTTGTTGTGTGCGACACCTTTTCCGCCCTCTGCGGAAAGGATGACAAGGTTTACTCCAAGATTCGTAAACGTTGCGTATCCGTAGGCTCTTCTTATCATTTCCTTGGATTTTGGAGCATATTTATAAAGATAAGCCAATGTCTCTTTGTTTGTTTTTAAACGCTCTTTTCTCAGATCGCTGTTACTCTTGCCCGACCAAAATCCCGAAAAAAACAGTATGGCGGCCATTGCCGTCATCAGTAACTTCATATATTTCATCTTTCACTCCTTTTTAACACAATTATAAATAAATTAACTTAAGGATATATTTTTTTTAAAAGAAGCGGTTTAATGATATCTTAGATATATATTGGTCATTTTTCTATCTGCCACTCATGTTTTATTTCATCGTAAACGACATCTTTTAAACGGGTCAGAAAATATTCGCGTGCTACCTCTTTTGCTCCAAGACTCAGCAGATGCGGTGTCGGAACCTGACAGTCGATGAAACTGTAACCCCATTTTTTGAGATGTTCGACAAGCACTGCAAATGCGGCTTTTGAAGCATCATCGACCTTGGCGAACATGCTTTCGCCGCAAAATACGCCGCCCACTACCACGCCGTAGGCACCTCCTACAAGTTCGCCGTCAAGATAAGCTTCGACGCTGTGAGCTTTGCCCATTCCATGAAGTACGGTATAAGCTTCGATGATCTCGGGCCGTATCCATGTTCCGTTCTGTCCTTTGCGTGGAATCTTGGAACACTCTTTTATCACCTCCGCAAAAGCCGTATCGAACCTATAGGTAAAGTGTTTCATCCTTTTTTTAAGAGAACGGCGCAGCTTAAAATCGGAGAGTTCAAGGATAAGACGCGGATCGGGCGACCACCAAAGGATCGGATCACCTTCTGCATACCATGGAAATATTCCGCTTTGATACGCAAGCATAAGGCGTGAGGGGCTCAGATCTCCTCCGTATGCGACGATGCCCTCTTCACAGGCGGTTTCTGGATCCGGGAAGCTTAACCGATGCGTAAGTTTAGGGATATACAATATCTATTTCTCTTGAAAATCGAACGTCAGCTTTTTATTAAAATCGATATATACGTTTCCGCCATGTCTGAGTTTTCCAAAGAGCATCTCATCGGTCAGCGGATTTTTGACGTTTTCTTGGATGAAACGCACCAAAGGTCTTGCTCCCATCTCTTTGTCGTAGCCCATCTGCGCTATATATCCCACAGCCTTGTCGCTTATATGCAGAGATATCTTTTTCTTGCCGAGTTCTTTATTTATGTTGTTGACGAATTTTCTCACTATGCGCTCGACTATCTCCATTTTCAACGGTTTGAACTCGACGATTGCATCAAGACGGTTTCTAAACTCCGGCGTAAAGAAAGATTTCAAAGCTTCTCCGCGGGAGAGCGAACTGTCTGCATTGAATCCCATGACATTGCGCTCGGTCGCACCTACGTTTGAGGTCATAATGAGCACCACGTTTTTGAAGTTTGCCTTATACCCGTTATTATCCGTAAGAACGGCGCTGTCCATCACCTGAAGCAGTATGTTTATAAGATCGGGGTGCGCTTTTTCTATCTCGTCAAGCAGCAACACCATATATGGGTGCTTTCTTGCTGCTTCGGTCAAAAGTCCGCCCTGCTCGAACCCGACATAACCGGGAGGTGCTCCGACTAAACGTGAAATCGAATGTTTCTCCATATACTCACTCATGTCAAAACGCTCGAAATGTACTCCGAGCACCGAAGCAAGAGCACGGGAAAGTTCTGTTTTACCGACGCCCGTAGGTCCGGAAAATAAAAACGATGCAATCGGTTTATCTTCACCCATAAGCCCTGCGCGGGAGCGTTTTACAGCTTCGCTTACTTTTTGAACCGCTTCATCCTGACCGATGACCACGGCTTTAAGATCTTCTTGTAAAGAAGCGAGTCTTTCGATATCGTCTTCACCTATCTTCGATGTTGGCATGCCCGTGATTTTAGAGATGATCGCCTCTATATCATGCGGAGTCACCGTTTTGCGTCTGCGACGGTGCAGATGAAATGATGCTCCCGCTTCATCCACCAGATCGATCGCGACATCCGGCAAAAATCTGTCCGAAATATATTTTTTCGACAGATCTACCGCCGCACGAAGCGCTTTGTCGGTATATTTTATGTCATGATGTTTTTCATACTTTGGAGCCAGTCCTTTTAGTATCAGGTAACTGTCCTCCAGTGTCGGTTCATCGACGTCTATCTTCGCAAAACGGCGAGAAAGCGCTTTGTCTTTTTCAAAAATATTTCTAAACTCCCCGTACGTCGTCGCACCCATACATTTGAGCTCGCCCGAAGCGAGTGCGGGTTTGAGCTGGTTTGAAGCATCCATACCTCCGCCGTTTACCGCTCCCGCACCGACAAGCGTATGAATCTCGTCTATGAAAAGTATTGCATTCTTGACACCTTTGAGTTCATCTATGACGCCTTTGAGACGTTTTTCAAAATCACCTCTGTATTTTGTCCCCGCAAGCAGCGCTCCAAGATCCAGTCCAAATACGGGAGCGTCTTTGATGATGTCGGGAACATCACCCTCGCTAATACGTAGCGCGAGTCCTTCGGCTATGGCAGTTTTTCCAACTCCCGGTTCGCCTACGAGCAGAGGGTTGTTCTTCTTCCTTCTGCAAAGGGTCTGTATCACCCTTTGAATCTCATTGTCTCTTCCTATTATCGGATCGATAGCACCCTCTTTTGCTTTTTGCAGAAGGTTGATCGTATATTTTGCAAGCGCGCTTTCTTGCTGTTCATCCGAAACAGAAATGCTCTCCTGATGGGAGATAGCTGCCAAGACGTCTATCCGCTCTATCCCGTGAGCTTCTAACAGCATGCAAGAGTAGGAATTTTCCTCCTCATATATCGCAGCAATCAGATCACCCACATCGGCACTCGGTTTCTGTGCGCTTTGTATATGGCGTATCATCTTGTCTATCAGGCGGGAGAGTCCGACAGTCTCGTAAGGATCACTTATGACATCTTCGGGGAGAGACTCCATGCTCGTCATAATATATTCGGCGAGTTCTTCACGCATGACATGCGGATCGGCTCCGCACTCTTTTATAATCGCCATACCTTCGGGGGAGCCTAATATAGAGAAAAATACATGCTCTATCGTCAGGTATTCATGTCTTTGGTCTTTTGCATATGAGAGAGATTTTTGAAATATAGAGTTTAATTCCGCACTTATCATTACTCTTCCTCCATTACTGCTTTTAGAGGGAATCCCTGTTCCCGTGCCAGTTTGTGAACCTGCATCACCTTTGTTTCGGCTATTTCATAACTGTACACTCCGCAAAGTCCTCTCTCCGTTCTGTGTATTTCAAGCATGATGACCTCTGCTTGCTGATAGTTTTTATGAAAGACGTTCATCAAGATATCTATCACAAAATCCATAGAGGTGTAGTCATCATTTAAAAGAAGCACTTTATAACGCTTTGGCGTCATCAGCGAAAGTTCACTGTCCAGCTCATTATCTGTTTTTGTATCCAAAATGGTTTCCTAAAAATAGTCTGTTTGTATATTATATAATTAACTCTACCTATTTTTTCGTATTAGTTGGCTTAAAAAAATATCTATTTCGCCGCATTTAAAAAATCATCAATGATATCCAAAGGATCTTCAAGCCCTACCGATACGCGGACAAGCCCTTCGGTTATCCCGAGAAACACTCTTGTCTTTTCGTCAAAATCGCGGTATATGGTCGACGCCATATGCAGAGCCAGTGTTCTGTTGTCTCCGATATTGGCCGTCAGAGTCGCGATTTTCGTTTTGTTTAAAAAAGAGAACGCTTTTTCTTTACTCCCCATATCCAAGGTAAAAAGCGTGCCGCATCCGTTTTTAAAATCGGTTATGTATCTTTCATGATGAGGATGAAAAGAGAGGCAGGGATGATTTACTTTCAACCCTCTTTCATTCAGTCCTTTTACCACTTTTTCTACACTGCCGATGATCCTTTCCATTCTAAGCGGCAAGGTCTCAAGACCGAGCATGGTCAAATAGCTGTTATATGCGCTCGCACTCATCCCAAAATCGCGCATCGCACGTTTTTTGGCGTTTGCTATCAACGCGGTTTTGCCTATCTTCTCTATGAACTTATGAATATCCGCATATCTTGCGCTCTTAAACTTGTCTTCACCTTCGGCAACAGCACGAAACACCGCAGCACCGCCCAGAGCAGAAGCGTTTCCGCTGATGATCTTTGTCGTCGAGTAAACGACGATATCCGCACCGAGCTTTAGGGGCGCTATGCTCATCGGCGTTATCGTGTTGTCGACTATGAGAACCACGCCCGCGTCGTTTGCTATCTTGGCTATGGCTTTCATATCGGGCAGACGCATGTTGGGATTTCCTACGCTTTCTAAAAAGATGATCTTCGTGTTTTCGTTGACCGCGTCTTTGATAGCATCTAGTTCGTCCACGTCAAAAAAAGAGGTACTTATCCCAAAACGGGGAAGCGTTTCGCTGAAATATGAGTACGTACCCCCAAAAAGGCCTCCGATACTTATCAGCTCGTCACCGCTCTTTAGAAGCGATATCGTAGCAAGAGTCGTAGCCGCCATTCCCGAACTCGTGACGACTGCGCCGATGCCCCCGTCCATATCCGCCAAAATATTCTCAAGCTGTGCGGAGGTCGGATTGCCCATACGCGAGTAAAGCGGTTTTTTCACGCTTCCCTCAAATATACCCTCCGCCGTTTCGCTGTCGCCGTATGCAAATGAAGCGGAACCCGTGATAACCGGGCTTACCGCACCCTCTTTTTTCCCTGTCGACTGGACAAATCTCGTACAAAAGTTCTCAAAGCGATTCATTAGCAAACCTATTATAAAATTGTGACATTATAACGAAAGTTGGCATATGAAAAGAAGAATCTTTATAACCGCAACAAATACTGATATCGGAAAAACTTATACGACAAAACTACTTTTACAAGCTTTTGCCGAGCGCGGTCTTAAAGTAGGAGTGATCAAACCTATCGAGACGGGAGTCGTCGATTATCCGCTTGACGGAGAAGAACTTTTGGAGTGCGTCAAAGGGCTCAATCCCAAACTCTGGTCGCTGGAGGTCGAAGATATCGTCCCTATCACCTACCCTCTTCCTGCCGCTCCTTTTGTTGCTTCGGGCAACACACCGCTTGACCTGAAAAAGATCCTCCAAAAGATAGAGGAGATGGAAGCATTTTCAGACATCGTCCTCATCGAAGGTGCCGGAGGCCTTTACGTACCTATTGACGAAAAAACCATGATGATAGACCTCATCAAACTCTTAAACGCAAAAGCCCTTCTTGTGACGCACTGTTCGCTTGGATGCATCAACGACACCCTGCTGAGCGAAAAAGCGCTAGAAAGTGCGAATATACCGTATATCACTGTTTTCAACTGCAAAGGCGAGGAAAAAAGTTTCAGCGTCGTATCCGAGCCCTATTTTATAAAAACAGGGCAAAAGGTCTTAAAAGTGAGCGATGATATTGATTCTATATGTGAACTCTTGTATAATCTATAAAAAATTATAAGAAGTGTGATCATGCAGCATTTAATCCGTACAGACGACTTGACGATACAAGAGATAGAGACCATTTTAAAAGATGCGAAAAAATTCAGTGACGGCAGGTTTGAGCGGATCCTGCAGGATAAGATCATCATCACGCTCTTTTTTGAAAACTCCACAAGGACGAAAAGCTCTTTTGAGATAGCCGCAAAACGTCTTGGTGCGGAGATAGTACATCTCGACGTCGCAAAAAGTTCTACGAAAAAAGGCGAAACGCTGGTAGATACGGCTATGAACCTCGATGCGATGGGCCCTCATGCCATCATAGTGCGTCATGAAAACGCGGGTGTCCCAAAGATTCTCTCAAATCATACGAAAGCTTCCATCATCAATGCCGGCGACGGAGCTCACGCCCATCCGACACAAGCACTTCTTGACCTCTACACCCTAAAAGAGCATTTCGGCGATGTAAAAGGCAAACGCATCGCGATAGTCGGAGATATCAAAAACTCCCGCGTCGCCAACTCGAACATAGAACTGCTGAGCAGATTCGGTATGGACGTGACTCTCGTCGCTCCGCCGCAGTTTCTGCCGAAAACACCTTTGAAGACGACGCACAGCCTCAAAGAAGCGTTACAAAGCGTGGACGCCGTTATGAGTCTTAGAACCCAGACCGAACGCCACTCTTCTCAAAACTACGCTTCTCTAAAAGACTATGCAAGCGATTTCTGCGTCACAAAAGAGCTTGTCGGCGACCGCGACATCATTATACTTCACCCGGGACCCGTGCACAGAAACATCGACATAGACGATGCGCTTCTTGCAGATGAGAGATGCAAAGTCCTAAATCAGGTAAGTAACGGTGTGAACATCCGTATGGCGGTGCTTAAAAAACTCATATATGATGCTAAATAAAATAGACTCTCTGGCATCCGCCAAAGAGCCCTTTCTCTTCTTCACGGATTTTAAAGCCTCTTGCATAGAGGTTTACAGACTCGACGAACTTGCAAAGAACGACATCGAGTTTACATTTGATGAAAACTTCACATACAAAAAACATGATGCTTCACTTATCAAACACCCGATCTCTTTTTATGAGTACAAAAAAAAGTTTGATGAAGTGATCGAGAACATCAAAGCGGGAAACACCTATCTTTTTAATTTGACCGCGCCCACGGCAGTAGAATGCGATCATGACCTAAAAGAGATATTTCAACTCGCCAACGCCCCGTTTAAACTAAGAGTGAGAGACGAGTTTGTCTGCTTTTCACCCGAAAGGTTCGTCACGATACAGGGCAGCCGAATCTCTACATTTCCAATGAAAGGGACGATAGACGCTTCGGTGGAAAATGCGAAAGAGAAGATACTTTCAAATGAAAAAGAGATGGCAGAACATGTGATGATAGTCGATCTGCTTCGCAACGATCTGGGCATCGTCGCCAAAGATATCAAAGTGGAAAAGTTCAGATATACCGAAGTGATAAATGCAGGAGAAAAAAAGCTTCTGCATGTAAGCTCGAAGATAACGGGCTGCCTGCCTTTTGATTGGCAAAAGAACCTTTCTCAAATACTCTTAAAGCTGCTTCCTGCCGGCAGTATCAGCGGCACGCCTAAAAGAAAGACCGTCGAACTCATCGAAAAAATCGAAGCATATCAAAGAGGCTATTTCAGCGGAATATTCGGTTTTTTTGACGGACAAGAGCTTCAAAGCGCGGTGATGATACGGTTCATTGAAAAAAAGGACGGAAAACTTATCTACAAAAGCGGCGGCGGTATAACCTTAGACAGCGACGTACAAAGCGAATATAAAGAACTTATTGATAAAATATATATTCCCTAAAGGCGGTATATGGATTTTAACAACTTTTTAACGAGCGGTCTCTCTTTTGACAAGAACGAAAGAAAGATACAAAACCGCTACAGCATGGTAAACATATCGTTCATCCTTTCTTCCTTGGCGATCATGTATGCCGCCGTGCACAACTATCTGGTAAAAGAGCTCACTCTGCTTTATATAGAGATCGGTATCGTCTCTTTTAACATCATGCTCTTTAGTCTGCTGCGGATAAAAAGAGAATATTTCGAGTATATAACCACGATCTTATGTTTTGAATACCTCATATTTTTCAATTTTCTTATACTCTTTAACCCTCCATCCGAACTTAGGCACATCTGGATATTCACCTACCCCGTCGTGCTTTTGTATTTTAAGGATAAAAACGGCGTCTACTGGCTGTCTGCTTTTATAGCGGTCATGTTCATACTCAAAATTCAATCATTTGTCGCGACATATTATACTTTGTACCAGATCTCATATCTTGCGCTCGGTCTGATCGTCATATCTATAATTTTGCAGCTTTATAGAAAAAAGATAGACGAGGATGAAGCGACCATACAAAAACAGAACAAAGAGTTGGAAAACTTCTCCTTAAAACTGCAAAACGAAGTGAACCAAAAGACAAAAGAGCTTTTAGAGATAAACCAAAATCTCGAAAAACAGGTCGAACAAAAGGTCAATGAGCTTTTGAAAAAAGACACTATTCTCGTCGCACAGTCGCGACAGGCGGCGATGGGCGAAATGATAAGCATGATCGCTCACCAATGGAGACAGCCTCTTTCAAACATTACGCTTCAGATATCCAATCTTCAGATCAGCTCCATCTTAAACGAGGTCACGACAAAAGAGATACTGGACAAACTTGAAAACATCTCAAACACCATAATCTACCTCTCGGAGACCATCGACGATTTTCAGACATATTTTCAGCCGAACAAGGAAAAAGAGACCATCGATATCTGTAAGATCGTAAAAAGAGCGGTAACATTTACGCTTCCAAGAGCTTTGGCAAAAGATATCTCCATCGATTTCTACTGCCAGAACAACATAACCGTACAGACGCATACGAACGAGCTTGTTCAGGTACTCATAAACATCATTAACAACGCCATAGATGCAACGATGCTGAAAAATCCCGCCGATCCCGTAGTCAATATAAACATAGATCAGTGCGACGGGGACGAATCCGTGTACATCTACATAAAAGACAACGCCGGCGGGGTCAGCGAAGATCTCAAAGAAAAGATCTTCGAACCATATTTCAGTACAAAAGGCAAGAACGGTACGGGAATAGGATTATATATGAGCAAGATGATCGTCGAGAACCATCTTGGAGGAGCTATAGACGTAAGTAATATAGGCGGAGGCGCACGCTTCAGATTGAAATTGCCTATAAACTAAAAGCTATTTTTTCAAAGCGTTATAATCATCCTCCGCCGTTTGGATATCGTCTAAAAACTCATTGGGCTCTCTAAATCCCGCAGTCTCAAAAACACTGCTTTTGGTTTTTGGATCTACAAAATAAACCACGGGTACGATAGGCGTCCTATAGTAATCGGGCATCTTGTCGTTTCTGTCAAGGAGCACCCTGACGAAATTATTGATCTTGTCCTTTACAAAGCTGTCGGACAAAGTTTCTCGCTCCAGTTTTTTACACCATGAGCAGCCATTTTTGACAAGTACGAGCATCATGAGCTTATGCTCTTTTTGCGCTTTTGCTATTCCTTTGTCAAACGAGTTCACATAACCCAGCTCTTTTGCCGCTTTTGATGCGTCGTTTGCATACAACGACAATGCGATAGATATAAACATCAATACTCTTTTCATTTGATCCCTCTAATTCAATCTATAATTTATGGGAACTTCCAAAACCATCTCTTCGCTGGGTGCAGGAAGTTTTCCCTGTAGATTTTCAATGGTCTTTACGGCCGAAGAGTCAAGTATATCATGTGAATGCTTGATGATCGTTACGTCTTTTATCTCGCTGTTTTTTAAAAGCGTAAATTTAACTACAACGTCCCCCTCTATCCCTCTTTTTCTTGCTCTTGTAGGATAGTAGAGGTTGTCTTTGAGCATTTGAACTATCTTTTGCAGGTTCTCGTTGATATATCTTTTTTGAAGTGTTCTTTTTCGCTCTTGGAGTTTTTGTTCTTCCTGTTTTGCCGTATCCTCTTTTTCGACCGGGACCTTTTCCTGAGGTGCTTCCTCTTCGACGGACGTGCTCGCTGCCGGAGGCGGTGTTTTTTCTACAACCTCTTTAGTTTCCACGATCTTTTTCACCTCTTTTTCTATCGGTTTTTCAGGTGTTTTTTTCACAAGAACCTTTTTTGGTTCCTTTTTGGCGACTTTTTTTACAGTTTTTTTCTCGATTTTCTTTTTTATCTTTTTTTCTATTTTTTTCTTTGGCGGTTCTTTAGGTTTTGGAGGAGTTTGTTTGATCTTTTCTTCCGCTTTTGGCATACATCCGCACTCACAATTCATGACACAGCGGGAAAGATCGACGGCGACACGTCTTTTCTCTCTTTGCGAAGAAGCATAGTTGTACATAAGCACAGCAAAAACAAGCACAAGAATGTGAAAAATAAGAGATATGGAAAAAGAACTGCTGTGTCGTATCATAGATACGATTTTATCAAAGGTTGTGTTACAGAAGCATTAAGTCTCATCAAAAAATATGCAAAATAGCGCGAAAAAGAGAGTTTATTCCGCACACTTTTAAAAAGTGTACGAAACGGCTTGCATTGAAAAAAGATCAGATGGCGCGCTTGAACTCAGGATATGCTTCGACACCGCATTCCACGACGTCTATACCTTGGACCTGCATATCGTCTTCGGCTCTGAATGCGATCACTTTATTGATGATGTATATCACGACATATGAGACCGTAAATGTGAAAGCAGCTACTACCACTACACCTTTGAGCTGGTCGATAAACGAAATCTTTTTGACGAAGATCCCCACTGCAAGCGTCCCCCAGATACCGTTGACCAAGTGAACCGAAAGAGCACCGACGGGATCGTCTAGTTTAAGCTTATCAAAGAACGGTACTGCAAAGACCACAAGTATCCCGCCGATGATGCCGACGATCAAAGGCGTGTGTATGTCGTACAGGTTCGCTCCCGCCGTGATGGCGACAAGTCCGCCGAGGGCACCGTTTAATATCATCGTGATATCGAAAAGTTTGTATCTTATGTACATGATCAGACCCGCCACAATGGCACCTGCCAGACCTGCCGTGTTTGTGTTTAAGATGGTAAGAGCCACACTGTCTGCCGCTTCTTTAGTAGAGATAGTACCTACCGAACCTCCGTTAAATCCAAACCAGCCTATCCATAAAAGAAGAGCTCCCAAAACGACCAAAGGGATGTTTGAAGCCGGAATGACTTTTATCATCCCGTTTTTGTATCTGTCCTTACGGGAACCGATGACCAGGATCGCCGCTAAAAGCGCCCATCCGCCGGTAGAGTGGATGACGGTAGAACCTGCAAGGTCGAACATATGAAGTTCTAACATCGTGCCCTTTAAAAGGTTTGCTCCCCAGGTAACGTTAACGACAAGCGGATAGATGATCCCGCCCATGATGACGGCAAAGATCGCCAGAGGTATCATCCTGACACGCTCGCTCACACCGCCGCTCATGATGTTGATGGTCTTACCCACGAACGCCATCTGGAACAGGAATGCCGCCCACATGCTGTACTCCACCTTTTCCCAGGTCCCAAAAGCCAGCTGATACCCTAAAAGTAAAAAAGCCGTCGATGCGACCGCATAAATCATGACGTTGGTAGTCAAAACGGCCGTTACGTTCTTTGTACGCACCAATCCTGCTTCAAGCATGGCAAAACCCGGCACCATAAAGATGATGAGCACCATGGTAAAAAGCATGAAAAACGTATCTATAATATATTTAAAATCTAATTCAGCCATCCTTATATAGCCTCATTGTCTGTTTCGCCGGTACGAATACGGATCACTTTGTCGATATCCGTTACAAATATCTTTCCATCACCGATCTTTCCTGTACGAGCCGATTCGATGATTGTATTTATTACCGTATCCACCTGCTCGTCGGCGATTATCATCTCCATTTTTACTTTCGGTATAAAATCCACTACATACTCTGCACCGCGATAAAGTTCGCTATGCCCTTTTTGACGCCCATAACCTTTTACCTCGCTTACGGTCATACCTGTCACTCCGATATCCGCCAAAGCATCTTTCACATCTTCAAGTTTAAAAGGTTTTATTATAGCCTCAACTTTTTTCATTACAGCCTCCAAGTTTTAATACAGCTATTCTATCAGTTATAAAATTACAATTTTATTATTGTCTAAAAATTTAGTACAAAATATGCATATTAAAATCTCTCTTTTTCATATCTTCTCTTTTTAGCTTGAAATTTTAAAGCCTATGTTATGCAATGCGATGTAAAATGCGCAAAAACGTATTGGAAATAATCTTTATGAACGAATCGACAAGAGAACTTTTTACTTCAAGATCCGCAGAGGAGATACTAACAGCACTTGATACCACTTTAAAAAGCAGAAACGAAAGCCCTTTTTGGATGGACAAGGTTGTGCCTTTTAGCAAGGCGATCCTCTCCGTGCTCATCCCTCTAAGAGAACAAGACCTCCTTTTTAATCCCGAAGGAAGATATCAAGATTCCCTCTCTGCAGAACTTTTTTTGGAATGGATGGATTTTGTGAGCCTGAAGATGCTGGCTTTTACGCTGCAGGCATCAAACGATGCTTCAAAACTTTTAAGAACATCCCTAGACGATGCCAAATGCCTCACATACGAACCCATAGATCTTGAAACTTTGGCGGCATACCTGACGCGATATAATGTGAACCTCGAGAACGAAGCGCTTGATTTTCCCATAGCCAACTATAATGTGCATCAAGGTGTGAAAAACGTCATAAAATCACTGCTGTAAAAGGGACGAACATGCAAGAGAACAAAGCCATTAAAACTCAAAGCTATCTCAATACAAACGAAATCGCAGCTCATCTGGACAATGTCGAGTATATCATCATGGCCGCTCCCGCACCTGAACATTTTTCAGATACTCCCATTCATGTAAGCATCTTTTTAAACACTTCGGAAAATTTCAGCGAAGATATAAAAGAGCTGATATTGGACAAATTCTGCACCGATTACGATATAACGAAATCTGCAGAGGTGATGAGCCAGGTCATGCCCGTCGGATTCGCCCTTACCTCGCATGAAACTCCGATGCCGATGCTTTTGATAAAGCCTCAGGACCGGATGAGCATACCGAGCGTACCTATGCACGTCATAGACTTTTTGGCGGACTCCACCTACTTTGAAGAAGTAAAAACGAAAAGTCTTACCGGATGGAGCTATATCTACGAATCAAAATAAGGAGTCGTCATGCAGCAATACAGTACTTTAAAGACACACTATAAGTTCACCGAAGAGGAAGCACACATACTGCATGAGTTGCAGCCGAGAATGGAAAAGCTTTCCGAAGAGTTCATAGACGGGTTTTACGACTATATCTGGGGTTTTGGAAAAACGGCCCAGTTCCTAAAAAACAAAGATATCATAGCTCATCACCGTCAAAAGATAAAAGAGTGGTTTATCAATCTGTTTTGCGGCAACTACGACATGTCTTATTTTATGCACCTCTACAAAATAGGCGAAGTTCACGTAAAAATAGGATTGCCGACACATTACGTGAACTCCGCGTTCACTTTTGTCAGAACTTTCATCCTGCAAAACATTGAAGGCAATTTTTACAATAAAGAGCAGCACATAAAAGAGATCAAAGCCGTCGAAAAGATAATAGATATGAACCTCGACGTGCTTACAAGCTCCTACAGAGAAGAGGAATTGAGCAAGTTTCTGTCGCTATCGAAATTTGAAAAAACCGTTTTGCTGGGTCTCAAAAAGTTCAATTCCTATGTCAACTTTTTTCTTGCCGGAGCCTTGGCGCTTGTCGCTTTCTTTGCCATCGGTCTGTTTGTCTATGATATCTATCTGCTCTTCTTCTCGGATGTAGGCATAGAAAAAGGGATCTTAACGGTTCTGGGCAGTCTGCTCGTCTTATGGGCGGCTATCGAGCTCATTCATGAAGAGATAACCCATCTGCAGGGCAAAGGTTTTGCCATAGGTGCGTTCATCATGCTGGCTATGGCAGCACTCATCAGAAAAATCTTGATCTATTCGCTCTCATCGGAAAAATCAAAAGAGCTTTTGATCATCGGTGCGGTGATCATCAGCCTTGCCATTGCCTATTGGCTGGTAGGTTCTAAGAATAAAAACAGTTAAAGGCTTTGCAAAAACAGAGATTCTATCTCCTGCACGGTTTTTGCGATATCAAAAGAGAGGTTTTCACATCCCTCTTTTGTCACTAGAATATCATCCTCTATCCTTATCGCGATTCCTCTGTATCTTTTAGGTACTTCTTTATCGTCTTGTTGCAGATACAATCCCGGTTCGACCGTCAAAACCATCCCTTCTTCCAACGTTATCTCTTCGCCTTTTTCATCTTTATACGGACACTGGTCATGAACATCTATACCCATCCAATGTCCTATGCCGTGAGGAAAGTACTTTTTGTCCCTGTTCTCTTTTACAAGCGTCTTTACATCGCCTTTTAAGATACCGAGTTTTATGAGCGCTTCGCATAAAGATTTTCTTGCCGTCTCTTGAAGTTCACTCTTTTTTATGCCGGGTCTTATAGCATCTATCACTAAAAGCTGCGTCTTTAGTACCGCTTCATAGACCTCTTTTTGCGATTTGGTGAACTTGCCGCTTACCGGAATGGTACGGGTGATGTCGCTGGCATACATCTCATATTCGCATCCCGCGTCTATGAGGATGAGTTCACCTCTTTTTAATACTTCGGAATTTTGTACGTAATGAAGGGTATTGCCTCTGTTGCCGCCCGCAACTATGGTCGTATAAGCGTCACTGTACGCCCCGTTCTTTTTGAACTCGTATTCGAACATCGCCTGAAGCTCATACTCGCGGATCCCTGCTTTTTTCATCTTCATCGCCCTGTGATGCGCCTCTTTTGTGATGCTCAAGGCTTTTTTTATAAGCTCTATCTCTTGGGATGTTTTTTTAAGGCGCATCGCCTGAGAAATATCTCTTGCATGCAAGAACTCTTTTGGGGTATATTTTGCGCTTCTGCTTTTTGAAAGTTCTTTTACAAGCTCTTTGACCTGCAATACTCTTTTATCTTCGCTGAAGATATCCAGATAGACTCTTTTTTTATTTAAGAGCGACTTTTTCAGCTTTGCTTCAAATCTCTTTGATGTATATACCTTGTCTACCGAAAATCGCTTCTTTGCTTCCGTCTCACCCAAACGTTTTCCCGTCCAAAGTTCAAGCGTCTCGTCTTTTTTCTGGACAAAGAGTATCTCTTTTGTCGTTTTTTTTCCTTTTATCAGAAGCAAGACGGAATTATCCTCTTTAAAACCGGTAAGATAATAAAAGTCGCTGTCTTGCCTGTAAGGGTATTCAGTATCGTTTGAACGTACTTTCTGCGGTGCGCTGAAAAACAGAGCGGCACTCTCTTTTTTCATCCGTCTTAAAAAAGACTCTCTTCTGCTTTTGTATATTTCCTCTTTTATCATTTTATATCTTCTTTACATCTGTCGTTCAGCCAAAGAGTGTCTTGTTCGATGACATCGCCTAAAGCCCTGCTGATAGCTTTTACCCCTCCTATGGCATCAAGGGAGGCAGAAGGCAGTTTTTTCTCGATCGTCGTGGAGTAAAGAAGCTTGGAAGTTTTATAGTTTATAAGTGAAAAATGTATCTTCACTTCAACCGTCGAACTCTTCATGTCTTCACTGAAACGCTGAATAAAGTTTTCGACACTGTATTCAAGCACATAATCGGGCTGTACGCTTGAGCGGTTTGAAACAATGTCTTTAAATATCTTCGACTCGCGCAGCTCTTTTATGATAGAGTGTTTTATACTTTTAAAAGGGGCTTCCTGCCAATTTGATTTGGTATAAGTTGAGAGCTCGTAATCACCCACGCCGTAATAGATGGAACGGCTCTTGATATGAGTATAGCTCTCTACGTTCTTCACCCGCAGAACATACCCTTTACATCCCGTAGAATCATAGCGGCCTATCTTGTTACCGACATCGATCTTATACTCGTTACTTGCACTGACCACCGTCTGAAACGAACAGCCCGATATGAATATCAAAACCAAACCGTAAAAAAATATTCTCATCATACTCTACTCTCCCGGACCTTTTTTGATCTCTTGTTTTTTAAATAAAAAATCATTCGGACTGTTCTCATATTTTTTCAAAATATTATCGAGTTCTGTCATAACGTTTTGAAGGCTCTCCAAAGAACCGTCCAGATTCTCAAGCGTATTTTTCGATATCTCTTTTATGTTGAACTCTCCGCTTGAGATCGCACGATTGAACTCTGCCATGGATGCCTGGATAACTTTGTAACTGCTTGCAACAGATGCCATCGATCCCGATACGCTGTCCGTAAATGCACTGCCTTTGTCCGCCATACGCTCCACCTTAGGAATAATGACCGTGTCCATTTTATACGTTATATTATCCAGACTTTCAAACGTTCTGTGGAGATGTTTTATGCTTTTTTCATCAAGCAGAAGATTCATTTTTCTTGCGAATTCCTGAGATTCATCAAGCGTGGCAGCTATGTTCTTTTGGTTTTGATCGTTTAAAAGCCTGCTTGTACCATCCAGCATACCTGAAAGTTTTTCCGTGACATTTCCAACCGAACTTTCAAACCGTTTAAAAAGCGAAGGTTTCGATCTGATAACAGGATATCTCTCACCTTCCTCTCTTACCAGATTGGGTGATCGTTCGTCGCCTAAAGAGAGATCGATAAATACCAGTCCCGTGATCCCCTGAGCGTTCAACGTAGCCGTGGTCGATTCCTTTATGGGCGTGTTGGATGTGATGGAGACCAGAACTTCGATCTCCTTCGTGTTTTTATGGCTGATGCGTATATCTCTTACTTTTCCTACGTTTACGCCTCTGTATTTTACGGGCGAGTTCAGGTTCAATCCCGAAACGGATTCATTAAAATATATAAGATACTCTTTTTGGCTGTGCCCGTCCGCCGGCCGCATAAGCCAGTACACGGTAAAGACCATCGACAATATGATCGCCAAAACGACTGAACCCACAAATGTAAAATTTACTTTATTGTTCATATATCCGCCTTAAAAAATGTTTGAATAAACGGTAAATCCATCGAGACGACGTCTTCGAGTCGTCCTTCGGCAACAATGATTTTGTTGTCTATGACGGCGACTCTATCAAGTGTATCATAAATTGATTTTAAATCATGTGAAACCATAACGATAGTAAGCCCCAGCATATCCCGGAGCTTGAGTATCAGTTTATCAAACTCTCTGGCGGATATGGGATCCAGTCCGGATGTCGGTTCATCCAGAAACAGGAGTTTCGGATCAAGCGACAATGCACGGGCCAAAGACGCTTTTTTGCGCATACCGCCGCTTATCTGTGAAGGATAGAGATATGCATCGCTTTGTTTGAGTCCGACTATATCTATCTTGTATGCCACTATCTCCGATATCAGTTTTTTATCCAGCTTCGTGTACTCCTGCAGAGGCAGCGCTATATTTTCATAGAGGTTCAGTGATGAAAAAAGTGCTCCGCCTTGAAAAAGGACACCCCAGCTTTTACGAAGATTCTGGGCGTCATCGTATGAGATGTCCGAGATGTCGTACCCCAAAACCTCTATCATGCCTTTTTGAAACTCCTGAAGCATCACCATCTCCCGCAGGAGCGTACTTTTTCCGCACCCGCTGGGACCGAGTATCCCGTATATATCGCCTTCGTATACATGCAGGTTAAGTCCTTCATGAACGATGTTGTCTCCGAATCTTGTTTGTAAATCCCTGACCTTTATTATTTTTTTCATCTATATCCCCAGGTTCGTATAGATGATCGAAAAGACGGCATCACAAACGATGACCGCAAAGATCGATTCCACGACACTTTTTGTCGTATTAAGTCCTATGCTTTGCGTATCGTCTTTGACCATCATACCTCTAAACACACCTATGGAAGCTATCAAAAATGCAAAGAAAGGCCCTTTGGATATTCCTACGTAAAAATGTTTTACGGCAATGACTTCGTTGAATCTGTCTAAAAACAGCGATGTCGATATGCCAAGATCCAGTTTTGCAACGAGCATCCCTCCCACTATTCCCATGACATCGGATAAAAATATGAGCATAGGCAGCATTATCATAAGAGCGATGATACGGGGCAGAACCAAAAAAATGATGGGATCAAACCCCATGGTACGCATGGCATCAAGCTCTTCTGTTATCTTCATCGCACCGATCTGCGCAGTAAAGGCAGAACCGCTTCTGCCGGCTATGACGATAGCAGTAATAAGAGGAGCTATCTCTCTGAGTATGGATAGCCCCAGCATATCTATTATAAAGATATTGGCGCCGTATATCTTTAGCTGAAAAGCCGATTGATATGCGATAACGATACCCACCAAAAAACTTGTGAGCGCGACGATCGAAAAGGCTCTTATGGCATTTTCGTTTATCTCGAAGAATATCTCTTTATATCTCAGCGAGGATATATGTCTTAAAACATAAAAAAATCCGTATACGATCCGACCGAAAAAGTTCAAAAACTCGGCAAATTTTTCATAACGCAGATAAAAGTCTTCACCCAGCTTTTCTACAAACGATCTGCTTTTATGTTCGGGGATCTTCAACTCTTTGTCGATATTTTTTATATCCCCAAGCGTTCTTAATATCTTTTTATCTTTGCATGTCACAGAAACTCGGATATTCTTTTTTGACAGAGCCGCCGTCAAACCGTTTATATATATCGCTCCCGCCGTATCAAGAAAGAGTACGTTTTCAAGGTTGATATCCAGTTCCGAAATATTTGATAGCCGGTTTGTTATGTATCGTTGTAGTTCCGGTGTAGTAGATAAGGAGATTTCGCCGGTGAGGATCACCTCCAGCCGGCTGTTGTTCAGATCAGATGCGTACGATAATCTTTGTTCGGACGACATACAGCAATTTTTAAAAATCTCTCTCGAGAAGTTTATTTACTTTAAGTATGGTTATGATCCTGTCGGATTGTTTTCCCACACCGTCGATCATGCTTTCATCCTCTTGCATAGTATCGGGTGCGGGACCGATATCGGACTTTCTGATACGAAGTGCTTCGGTCAGTCTGTCTATGACAAACCCCGCAACTTCGTTACCGTCTTTCATCACGATAAAACGCGTTTCATCGCTGTGTTTTTTTGACTGCAGTCCGAATTTCAATCTAAGGTCGATCAAAGGGATGACCGAGCCGCGGAGATTGAAAACACCAAGCACATAGTTTGGCGTCTGAGGGACTCTTGTCCAAGAGATAGGCTTGATGATCTCTTGAATGTTTAATATCGGCACACTGTACTCTTCATCGCCGATGATAAATCCGACCAGCTGGACGGCATCTTCTAATTGGCTTACTGTACCTCTTAACTGCTGATCACTCTGCTTACTGATAATATTTTTTAGTTTATCACTCATTATGCTAACTCCGCTTTAAACTTGATGTTTCTCTGGACGACACTAGCGAGATAATCCGATGAATACGGCTTGGTTATATACTCTACCATTCCGGATTCGACGCCGCGCATACGGTCGGATTTGCTAGAACGGGATGTGACCGCGATCAACGGCAGATTTTTGTATTTATTGTATTTTTTGATCTCGTTTGCCAATGTGTATCCGTCCATTCTCGGCATCTCGATATCTATGAGCATCGCATCAAAACTGTGTTCACCCTGTTTTAAAATATTCAATGCTTCCTGCCCGTCTGCAGCTTCGATGAGAGTTATGCCCATAGGCTCCAAGGCTTTTCTCATGATCATTCTGTCCGTTTTGGAATCATCGACTATCATAACGGCATAATCGCTCGGCTTTGTCTTCTCTTTCGAGACGCTTGATGCGCCCGATTCTACCATAGGTTTCGCTTTTACCCCTTTAGCCATCTGCATAAGCGCCGCAACGTCAACGATAAGAGTAACGCCTCCGTCACCGCGGATAGTAGCTCCCGCAATCCCTTCCATACCTTTGAGGTACTCTCCCAGAGATTTGATAACAATCTCTTCTTGTCCGACAAGAGAATCGACAATGAGTCCCAGTTTGCTCTCAGCCAGACCGAGAACGACGACATAAGCATGTTCGCCGGCATCTATGATACGTTCGACTTCGAAGATATCGCCGATATGAACAAGAGAGAGAACTTCGTCACGAAGCCGCATGACAGAGCGGTTGTCTACGGTATATATCTCGTCTTTAGAGATACGGACGGTCTCTAAGACCGATGCGAGCGGAATAGCGTAGTACTCCTCTTGTACACCGACAAGCAGAGCCTGAATAATCGCAAGGGTCAAAGGAATCTTCAGTTTGATGGAAGTTCCATGACCGACCTCGCTGTCGATATCGATTATTCCGTTTAGTTTTTCTATATTCGTTTTAACGACGTCCATACCCACACCGCGTCCTGAAACGCTTGTTACCGAAGCAGCTGTCGAAAAGCCCGGTTTGAAGATAAGAGCAAAAGCCTCTTTATCGCTCATTGAATCCGCTTCTTTTTCGGTAATGATCCCTTTATCCAAAGATTTGCTTTTCAGCATCTCCGGATCCAATCCTTTTCCGTCGTCATCGATCTGAACGACAATGTGGTTTCCTTCGTTATAGGCTTTTAAGATGATCTTGCCCGTTTCAGGTTTGCTCAGTACTAAACGGTCTTCAGCCGATTCTATACCATGATCGCAGGAGTTACGGATAATATGTACCAGCGGATCTCCTATCTCTTCGACTATGGATTTGTCAAGCTCGGTCTCTTCACCGAATATCTCCAGGTCGATCTTTTTGTTCAGCTCACGAGAAAGATCGCGGATCATACGAGGGAACTTATTGAAAACTTTTCCTATCGGAAGCATTCTTGTTTTCATAACGGCGATTTGCAGATCGGTCGTTACGAGAGAAACGATGGAAACTACCTGGTTGAGTTCTTCAAGAAACTCTTCTCCCTCGTAACGCTCTTCGACATCGACGTTTATCTTGATCAGGCGGTTTTTTGCAAGAACAAGCTCTCCGATAAGATTCATAAGGTGATCGAGTCTTTTTACGTCAACACGAATAGTCTGCTCGACCATAGCAGGAGATGATTTCGTAGGAGCTGCCGCTTTTATCTCTTCTTGTGCCTCTTCCTGTTTTTTAGGAGCCGTCGAAGCTTTTGGAACGATAGCGCTCGCAGCGGCCTTCGGTGCACTTTCTTTCTTCTCTTCAGGTTCTTTGGCAGGTTCTTCTTTGTTCTCCGGCATTTGAGGAACATCTTCGCCCGCCTCTAGTTTCGCTTTTCTTTTTGCTTTGTCTTCCTCTTGTCTTTGGGCTAAAAGTCTCGCTATTTCAGCTTCCACTTCATCTTCGCTCATATCGTCGTAGTTGGGTTCTTCCTCCGGCTCTTCTTGAACTTCCGGTTCTTCTTGAACCTCTTCGACGACCGCTTGTTCCTCTTTGACCTGTCCGGATGCTATATCTACGGAAGCTTCGACGCCGCTTGATTTTTCATCAAGTTTTGCTACACAGGCAGATACGTCTATACCGTCATCGGCACCCGTATCGCGTATAGTAGTCAAAAGTTCTTTCATCAGATCGATCGATTCAAGTACGACGTCCATGATATCGGGAGTGATGATGAGATCCCCGTGTCTGGCTTTATTTAAGATATCTTCCATATGGTGGGTCAGATGGGTAAGTACGTCAAAGTTCAAAAACGATGAAGCGCCCTTGACCGTATGTGCGACACGGAATATGCGGTTTAAAAGATCCAGATCTTGAGGATTCGTCTCTAGCTCGACTAAATCTTGGTCTAACTGCTCTATAAGCTCAAAAGATTCAACTAGAAAATCCTGTAATATTTCTTGAAATTCATCCATAAACTACTCTCCTACTTCATATGCGCACGGACTACGCGCGCAACTTCACCGTAAAATAAATTAGCGTCAAACTTAACCAAATAAGCTTCAGCACCAGCATCTTTTCCACGTATCTCGCTAAAATGGTCGCTTATAGACGAGTTAAACACTATAGGGATATTTTTGAACCTGCCGTCCTCTTTAACGTTTGCAGCAAAATGAAAACCGTCCATCAAAGGCATCTCGACATCTGAAATGATCAGCTTAAGATGTTTGGCAATATTATCCTCATACATGGCATACAGTTCGTCCAGCCGCTCCAGACCGTCCTGTCCGTCACTGGCTTCTATAACATCGAATCCCATCTTTTCAACTGCTTCTTTTACTATTTTTCTTGCCGTCGAACTGTCGTCAAGCAGCAAAACAAGTCCGCTGAAACTGTCGATCTCTTTTGGAATGTCTCCTACATTAGGTTTGTAAAGCCCCAGATCCTGTACGACCGTTTCCAAATCAAGTATCAAAAGAACGGCATCGTCTTCTATGCGCGTTACACCCGTTATCTTACTTCCGTCGATACCATCAGAGTTCGATATAAACGCCGCAGGTTCGATATCTTTCCAGTTGATACGGCGGATACGTCTTGCTTCATGCACGATAAAACCTATAAGGATGTTATTGAACTCTGCGATGATCACACGTGCATTTTTTTCAGCGTCTTCGGGTACGGTGACACCCATCCATCTTGCCAGATTGACAACGGGTATAACCACTCCCCTGAGATCGAATATTCCTTCGATAAATTCAGGCACACCGGGAAGTTCCGTTAAAACGGGAACTCTGATGATCTCTCTTACTTTTGCGACATTGACACCGTAGATCCCTTCATAAACTTCGCCGTCTTCTTGTTTGAAGATACGAAAGTCTACGAGCTCCATCTCATTGCTGCCGACTTTTAACGATGAATCATTTTTCATTACCTAACCCCTTAGAAGTTTGCGCTTCTAATAATAGTTCTTGTTGAGACGATTGTACTATAAAATATCTTTGATTACAAGCAAAAGCAGGCAAATTGATATAGACGAAATCATCGATCTCAAAGCTTCTGTTTTGATGAAAATGACCCTCGATAAAGTAGTCGCATCTGCCTGTAAATCTTTTACCGATACGTGCCGTAATATACTCCTGAAAAGCTTCAAAATCATTACAATCCTCTTTTTTTTGCAGGTATCGGTCAAGATTTTTAAGTATAAAATGATTTCCTAGAATATCTATATATTTTAAGAGATAAAGAACAAAAGGGCTTCTGATCAGTGACGTGTATATTTTGTACAAAATCCCTTCACCAAGATCGCCATGGGCAAGAAGAACTGTTTTATTCTCATATCTGCAAGAGACGGGCTGGGATTTTAGAGGGTATATCTTGATGTTTTCAAAGATCCCCTTCAGGCAAAAATCATGATTTCCTTCCAGATAGACGATTTCGATCTTTTTTGAGATTCCGTTTAAAAGGCCGATCATATCCCGATTTTCATGTACGGTGTAAGGGATGGGAGCAAAAAGTGCATCGAAGATATCCCCCATCAAGATAAGCTGAGACGGGTTCAACCTGCCTGAGAAAATATCTTCAAAAAGTGATTTGAGTTCGGGACGGTGATGCGAAGAGTAGTGAGCATCCGAAATGATGAATGCTCCCTTTTTGAGTTCAAAACTATGGGACATACGCTATATTCGGCAGAGATATATGCTCGTCATACCCCATCATAAGATTTGCATTTGCAACGGCTGCCGAAGATGCACCTTTTAACAGGTTGTCGATCGCAGAGGAAATAAACAGAGTATCGCCGTTTCTTTTGGCAAAAATATCGCAAAAATGCGTTCCCGCAACGCTTTTCATATCAACGGGATTTTCTCTCACGCGGACGAACTTTTCATCTTTGTAGTACTCTTTTAAAATCTCTATAGGATCGAAATCACCGCTTACCTGCATATACACAGACGATATCATTCCGCGTGTCGCAGGAACCAGATGAGGCACGAAACTTACATCCGAAAAATCGATGTTCAGTTTTTCCGCGATCTCGGGAGCATGGCGATGCTCTAAAGGGTTGTACGCAAAAAAATTGTCGTTTACGTTTACAAAGTGCGTGACGTCGCTTAGTTTTTTACCCGCTCCGCTCACGCCGCTTTTTGCATCGACGATGAAAGGAGTCGCAGCTTTTTTGTACTGCATAAACGGCAGTGCACCGAGTATCACGCTTGTCGGATAACATCCCGGATTTGCTATGAGTTTTGCTTTTTTTATCTCCTGGCGGAACAACTCGGGAAGACCGTAGACGGCATGCGTCAGGTTCTCTTGGTCCGTATGTTGGCAGTAATGCTTTTCATAGGTCCCTTTCTCAAGTCTGTAATCAGCCGAAAGATCCACGACCTTGAGACCTTTTTGCAGCAACGGTTTGACATACGCCATCGCCGCTTTGTGGGGAAGCGCCAAAAATACGAGTTCACAGATCTTTGCAACCTCATCGATATCCGCTTTTTGGACATCGCATTCAAAGACGCCTTCTAACGAAGGATGAAGCTCTTTTAAGCTCATATTTCCTTCGCTGTTGGCGACATAGGCGATATTAAAATAGGGATGATTTATAAGCATCTTTAAAAGCTCTAGACCCGTATATCCGCTGGCTCCTATGATCGCTACATTAGTGACATTCAAATACTATCTCCTGATATTTTATCTCTTCGATCTCGAACTCTTTAACACCGCTTGGAAGTTTCACCTTCACGTCGTCTCCCTCTTCGCGTCCGAGAAGCTGTTTTGCCAAAGGAGAGTTAAACGAGATAAGACCGATATCGGGATTGCTCTCGCATCCGCCTACTATGGTATACGTCACCTCTTCACCGCTGTTCATATCGCTAAGAGTGACCGTAGAACCGAAACTGACTCTTGTATGTTCAAGCTCGCCGGGATCGACTATCTGGGCATTGGTAACCAGTTCGGCCAGTTCGATGAGTCTTGTATCTATGAGTCTTTGTTTCTCTTTGGCAGCATGGTATTCTGCGTTCTCCTTTAGATCACCATGCTCCAAAGCCTCTTCTATATCTTTTACTGTCTGCGGGCGTTCAACCAGTTTCAGCTGATTGATCTCGGCTTGAAGTTTTTGGTATCCGAATTTTGTCATGGGTTCTTGTATCTGCATAGTTTCTCTTTTGGCAACATTAGAATTTATTGATACGATTATATCAAAAAATCAAAATAAAGTTTTGATATAATCACATAAAAATTTTTTATTTTCGAGAAAGACCTTAATAATTGCATATAAAAAGATTAGTAAAAGAAGCTTATACAAACTTAAAAATATCATTGATCGGAGTTGCAGCCAGTGCAATTATTTTTAATCTGATTTTTTATAAAATCGTTAATATCAAATATTTAATTTTCTGGGACATCGCCCTGATCTTGGTATCTCTTTGGCGTTTTATCTCTTTAAAAAGATTTGAAAAAGAGAAAGAGCATTTCAGCACCGAAAAATGGAGACGGATATTTTTGGCGGGAGTCATTCTCTCCGCGCTTACCTGGGCCGTGACTCCGTGCATGTTCTTTATAAGCGGTGATTTTACATACCAGACTATAACGGCTATTTTTATCGCCGGTCTGAGTTCGGGAGCTATGAGCAGCCTGCTCCCTCTGCTGCGAGAACTTCGAATATTTTTAACTATCATACTCGTTCCGCTTATCCTGCAGTTCATTTTGCAAGGAACATCTATCCATTACGAGCTGGCCGCGATCATTTCGCTTTACCTGCTTTTATTGTTATATATCTCAAAAATATTCAATAAAAACTATGTCGATTCCATAAAATCGCAGCTTTTGTACCAGATCAAACTAGATGAGCTCTCAAGATCCGAACAGAAATTCGAGACGATCTTTAAAGGCGTGCCTATCGGCATCTTCTTCTATGACAATAACTTTATTATCAAAGAGGTAAACCAGGAGTTTGTCTATTTTCTTGAAGCACCGCGAAATTTTCTCACCGGACTAGATCTCAATACAATCAAAGATAAAAGGATACTTCCGACACTGCAGGCTGCCCTTGAGGGTATACAGGGATTTTACGAAGGTGAATACAAAACCCTGTTTGCAAAAAAAGAGATCTGGATCAATATGACGACTTCTCCTTTAAGAGATATATCCGGAGAGATCATCGGCGCAATCGGGATCGTCTCGGACATAACGCAAAGAGTACTTGCACAACAGCATATAGAACATCAGGCGAACTACGATACTCTCACCGACATACCAAACAGGATGAACCTCCTAAAAGATATAAACAAAGAGATATTGAGATTTAAAAGACACGGCCGGATATTTGGGATCATCTTCTTGGATCTCGACCACTTTAAAAACATAAACGATTCTTTAGGACACAACATAGGAGACGAACTTCTTAAACAAACCGCAAAAAGACTTCTCGATGCCGTAAGGGCCGAAGATGTCGTCGCCCGCATAGGCGGTGACGAATTCGTCATTCTGGCACCCGATCTCTCAAACAATGAGAAGATAGCTGCGACGCATCTTGAATATATTGCCCTAAAAATCCATGAATCTTTAAACATGGTATTTGAAGTAGAAGGGTACAACCTAAATATCTCTTCAAGCATAGGCATCACGCTCATAAGCCATGATACGCAAGACGCGGACGACTTGTTGAAACATGCCGATATCGCGATGTACCAATCGAAAAAAGAGGGCAGAAATACGACCAGATTCTATCAGAGCGAAATGGATAACTGGGTCAAAAGACGCTTGGAGATCGAAAACGAACTCCGTCAAGCGGCGCAAAACGGCGAGTTTGAGATACATTATCAGCCGATAGTCGAGTTCGCCACCTCCGAAATCGCCGGTGCGGAAGCCCTTCTAAGATGGAAAAGCCCTAAACTCGGAGAGATCTTTCCCGATGAGTTCATCCCAATCGCCGAAGAGAGCGGACTTATCTTTGGTATCGGCGAATGGGTGCTTAAAAATGCCGTAGAACAGTTTACACAGTGGCAAAAACGGTTTCCCAATATAACGACATTCAGAAAAATAGCCGTGAACGTAAGCAGTTATCAGTTTAACAACAAAGATTTCTTAGAGCAGATAGAAAAGATCATAAAAAGCAGTGATATAAAAGCGAACAATCTTGAGCTGGAACTGACGGAATCCATTATCGTAAAAGACATAGATTCCGTCCGCGATAAGATGCTGCACTTAAGAGAGCTTGGGGTAAACCTCTCGATCGATGATTTTGGAACGGGCTACTCCTCTCTTTCATATCTTAAAAAGCTGCCATTTACCACACTCAAGATCGACAAATCCTTTACGCATGACATTCAAGACGATGTCGACGACAAAGAGCTTATAAGCACGATAATAACGATCGCCAAAAACTTCAACCTCGAAGTCGTTATCGAGGGGATCGAAACATACGAACAATACTTTTTTGCAAATGAAAAAAGATCGAAATATCTACAAGGGTATTACTGTTCCAGACCTATAGACAAAGAAAGCTTTTCACTAATGCTGGCTTCAAGCAACGGGATCTGCGACAAACTTTTTTAAAGAGCGGGATATTTAATACTGTTAAATTTTGAAAATTAAGATTAAATCTGATACAGTTAATAAAATCCAATCAAAAGAAGTCCGCATGAAAAAGTTTCTTTTTTTTCTGATATTTACGGCGAGTTTTTTATATGCAGGAATGCACAACAAACCTCTGGATATGAGCGTATTTGACAAGATGTCTTCAAAGGAAATCGCTTACGAAGTAGCCACTCAGATGGCAAAAAGTGCACCCATACAGATAGACAGGGTAACAAAGATGACAAGAGCGTTCGCGATCGAAAACCATATCGTTGTAGAGAAGATGGTGAGCGTAAACGACCCGATGTTTAAAGGTCAATGGAAAAAGAACGAAAAGACGTTCAACAAACTGATGTTTAAATACGACTGCCAGATCGCCTGCAACAATCCCTATACGAACTATATCATAACGAAAAAAGACGTCATCATAGAACAGCATTACGTGGATCTCTCTTCAAGACCGTTGTTCGACTATACGATAGAGAAAGAGGATTGTCTAAAAATCCGCTGATCCTTTTAGATCAGGCTCATTTTAGAAAGGTCATATGTCATATTTTTCTCTTCGCAAGTAAAAAAGAGAAGACACCCTTTTTTTGAAAGTTCCTTTGGATTTTGCATATCCTCTAAAAGAGTGAAAACTTTTTTTGTAGTCGGATCATAAACCTTTAGCGAATCTTTGTCCGTAAAAAAGATCCGTCCGCCGCCGCATCCGTCCCCTGCAACTCCTTCACATGCACTTATAGGATCGAACTGTTCTATCTCTTTAAAAGTCATCACTTCTTCCCCGTGAGTCTCATGACAGCCTGCGAACACATTGTCAATCCGAATGTTCCCGTAACTCCCATAAAACTGCCCTTCTCTTTTATGAGTGAGGGTTCGCTTGAAAAGATCACCGTATAGTTTTTGGAGAATTTTCTTTTTTTAAGCTCATAGCGGATCTTCGCACCGAACCTGTCTCCGTGAGTTTTCCAGATGGTAGAAACCTCAACTTTTGTAGGATCGAGTCTTTTTGCCGATCCCACTGCCGAGATAAGCTTTTTGTATGTTTTTTGGGCGAGATAGAGCTTTGCATGGATATCGTCAATGGCATCAAGCACCAGGTCGTACTTATCAAAATCTACAGCGTCTATCCACTCTTTGTCCACTTTTACATGTATGGCGGTAACGCTGGGATAGTGTTTTTTGAGCGCTTCTACTTTCGATTCTCCCAGATGCAGTTCAGACCACATCTGACGGTTTTGATTCGTTTCGTCATAACTGTCGAAGTCTACTATGGTGATGTCGGTTACACCGGTACGTACGAGGCAGTCAAGACATACGCTCCCCACTCCGCCGACACCAAGAAGAAGGATTTTTGCATCTTGGAGTTTCTTAAAATCTTCTCCAAAAAGCATCTCGCTTCTGGCATATCTCAAAGCCACTCCTCGAGCTTGTTCATGGAGTGATAGGCACTCAGGTCCAGATGAACGGGCGTGAGTGAAATATAGCCCTGTTCTATGGCATCATAATCGCATAGCCCTGCATACTTTTCTCTTGGCTTGAAAGCAAGAGGATGCAGCCCCAGCCAGTAGAACTCCTCTCCCCTTGGGTTGCGGTGAAGATGTGCGTCGTTTGCATAAAATCTGTACCCGGCATAGGTCACCATCATCTTTGCTTCCGTGACGCCCATAGGAATGTTCACGTTTAAAAACTCTCTGTGAGGGAGAGGAAACACGCCTCTGCTTATCTTCAGTACGAGTTCTCTGATAGTTTCACAAGCAAGCGTATAGTCGTTGTTCGAAACGGCAAAATCGACTACCTGAGAGATGGCGATGGCGGGAATGTCATGCAGTACGGCCTCCATGGCTCCCGCACAGGTACCCGAGTAGGTGATATCCTCTCCCATGTTCGAACCGCGGTTGATGCCGCTTATGACAAGATCGGGTTTCGTTCCTTCAAAAAGTGAGTTTAGCGCCAGATAGATACAGTCGCTGGGCGTACCGTCGTCAAGCTTATGAAAGTTGTCATCGACGTTCACAAACCTGAGCGGACGCGTCAGAGTGAGCGAATGTCCGCAGGCCGATTTCTCCGTCGCAGGTGCCACGACCGTGAGATCGGCTATATCTTTTAGCGCTTCGATCAAACAGCGCAAACCCTTTGCTTCATATCCGTCGTCATTGGTTATTAATATCTTCAATTTTTTCATAATGAAATTCTACTATATTTATCTGTTTTAGCTAAATATAGTTTGATTTTTGAAGAGTTTTATGCTTTAATACAAGTATGAAAATCATACTATTGGCTTTTTTTATATTTGTAAATCTTTTCGCAGAAAATCTTGAAACGAACTATGCAGAATTAAATGACAAAATAGACAAGATAGCACCCCGTCTTGGCATCGAAGATAAAATCTCCCTTTATTACCTTACTCTTGCAACACATGAGAGGCTGCTTGTCTCTTCATCAGACAAAGACGCATCTTTAAACAAGATAAGAAACGCTACTGTCACGCTTTTGGATTCGCTAAAAAACAAAACCGTACAAAAAGAAGAGATCGAATCGATAAAGAAGAGTTATCTACAGATGAAAAAAGATCTTCCCGCACCTGCTACAAAACAACAAAAGCAAGACATGACACCCAAACCTCAAATACGCACCGTATATGTCGATAAACCCGTTATCAAAAAGGTCGTCGAAAAATCGTCTGCATCATACGTCTTTATATTTATCTCTGCTCTTCTCGCGCTGATCGCAGGAATTTTTGCGGGTTATATGCTGTTTGGAAAAACAAAAGAGACAATCATCGAAAAAATCACAGATACGAACGACGATTTTAAAGACGAAACGATAATGTCTCTGCAAAATGAGATCTCAAAGATCGAAAAAGATATGCATGAACTGCAAGAGGAGAATAACGGATTAAAAGAGCAAAACAGCTCGCTGCATGATACGCAAGAGCAGATCGTCAATGAAAAAAAAGAGCTTGAAGATTCCTATCTCATCACGATAGATGAACTCAAAGAAAAACTCTCAAATCTTGAAAACGAAACGGCATTGCAAATCGAAGATCTAAAAAGTAAACTGGAAAGCTGCGAGGTACACAGCAGCGAAGAGCAGACGGATATAACGCAGCTGCAATCTCAAAGCAAAGAGATATACAAAGTCTTAGAAACCATTAACGACATAGCGGATCAGACAAATCTGCTCGCTCTAAACGCCGCCATAGAGGCAGCCCGTGCGGGTGAACATGGACGCGGTTTTGCCGTTGTCGCGGACGAAGTACGCAAACTTGCCGAACGCACCCAGCAGTCTCTCACCGAAGCCAAAACAGAGATATCCCTTATAGTCGATGCTATAGGCAACCTGAAATAAACTACTTTAACCTCAGCGAGAGAAGAAATCCCGCACTTAACGTAAGAAGAGTGAACCCGTAAAGCGGATGATATCCCAAACGCTCTACCAGTAAAGCGCCTAAAACGGGGAAAAAAAGCCCTAAAGAAGTCAGATTCGACTGCAGCGCAATATAAACGGGACGTTTATGTTCGGGAGCAATGATAAGAATCATGTTTGAAAAAGCGAGGCGAAGACCGTCCATCGCAGCACCTATGAGAAAAAACACCAGAAAAAAAACTTCCTCTTTCGTACTTACAAGCATAAGGGCGATCGCGCTTATGTGCAAAACAAACCCGCTTCGTACTATATATCTGTTTTGAGAAAGATATCCCCAGAGGATATTGCTTATCATTCCGCCTGCCATCTGTGCCGTTATAAGTCCGCCGACGATAAAACCGCTGAGGTGTATCTGATCTTTTATGTCCAAAATAATAAAAGGCAGAGACAGAAGATAGGTATATGAAAACAGGTAAACAAGGATCTGGCATCTCAAGGCTTTGTCGGCCCGCAGAGTTTTAAAACTGTTTTTTAAAAAATGTCTGAACTTCTCCTCTTTTTGCGATACCTGTTCCTTTACCGGCTCCTCTATGGTCGCAAAAGCATAGATGCCAATAAGCATAAGCAGCGCACTGAACATATAAAGCACTCCGTACGAATACGGAGCTTCATACATCGACATTATCCAGCCAGCTATCCCGCCGCTTATGATCGAACCCAGCCCCATAAAGAACTGTCTGTTGGCTATCGCTTTGCCTCGGGTTTTATGGGTAAAGACTTTTGCGACTATCTCGTTAAAATAGACCGACCCAAATCCGGCTGCAAACGAAAATAGAAATAATCCCGTTCCTATACTGACAAGAGCGATATCGGGATGGTCTTTGCCGAAAAAGAAGATGACAAAACCTATGCTAAACCAGGCAAAGAACCTTGCGGCAAAAACGCGGTAAAGATAAGGCATCATCTTGGGATAGCTCTGTGCATAAAAAGCGGCAAACAGCTGTACTAAAATAGAACCGCCTTTGATAAGTGAAGTAAAAAAACCTATAAGCAGATGCGAACCGCCGAAAAAACTCACCATCAGAGGCAAAATGGTCGCAGGTTCGGCAATGGTCGTGGCAATGGAGATAAAAAAGCCATGTACGGCGTACTTGTTTTTCGCAGATCTGTTTTTCAAAGTTATATTTTTGACTGTACCGTTATCTTCGTAGCTTCAAACATCTCTGTGGCTTTTTGTATCATCGGCTCATCCAAAATGGAAGCTCCGTCAAACTCTTTTACCGACTCGTCGCCCTCCGAACAGTTCGTCACACAGCTTCCCGTTCCGACTTCGCTCTCTTCCACCATCGAAGAGGGTTGAGATTCTTCCTCTTCTTGGGATTCTGGCTGGTTTTGCACTATCTGTTCTTCTGATCTGGAGCATGGAAGGTTTTTCATAACCGTTTCAAATCCGAACACCTCGCGAACCAGCTGTTTTATAACACTAAAACCACGGCTAAGCGCTTTTTTGCACTCTTCATCAACACAGCTTTCCCATGTCAACACACCCTCTTCAAAAGAGATAAAACGGATATGTCGGACAAAACACTCTCCCAGTTCTATGTTTCTATCCATAATGTTTGCGACGAGTTTTTCATATTTTTTAAGCGATTCATCATCTGCTTTTTCTTCCGATGAAGTTTCCTCTTGCACCGCAGGTACCTCGGCAGGAGACTGTTTGAGAGGCTCTTCATCCTCATATTTATCGGCTATCTGAGCCGGAGCCGGAACTTTCACGACATCCAGATGCTTCACCTCTTTTTGCAGAGATTCTATCATCTGGTCTATCTCTTTGACTCTAAGGGCTTCGACCATCTTGAAAAAAAGAAGCGAGAGGACAAAACTTCCGTCGGCATTGATAGCGAACAGACTTTTCGAATCATTCAGTATCCTGAAAAATCTATCCAATATAAGCGTAGAAAAGAGCGGATCGTTTGCAAACATCCGCTCTTTTAAGTAGGAAACAAGCTCATCGACAACCATCTCGGCTTCATACTCTTCAAGTACTTTCGTAAACTCGACCAGTGAAGCATAATCTTTGGCAAATACCGCTTTAAATATCTCCGTTATAAAGTTAGGGTCTACTAACCCGAGCATATCGGTAACGGTCTTGACGTCCACGAAGTTCTTCGAATAGATAATAGCCTGATCGAGCAGAGTCAAAGTATCGCGAAGGCTTCCGTTTCCGCTGCGCGCAAGTATCTCCAGAGCCTGAGGTTCATACTCGATATTTTCAAGATGAAGTATATGTGAAAGATGGTGCACAACCTTCAAAGGTGCAATGCGCTTGAACCTAAAATGCTGAGTGCGCGAAAGTATGGTAGCGGGAAGTTTCAACGGATCGGTCGTCGCAAGTATGAACTTCACGTATTCCGGCGGCTCTTCAAGCGTTTTTAAAAGAGCATTGAATGCCGGAGGCGTCAGCATATGTACCTCATCGATGATAAATATCTTATATCCTGCAGATGCCGGTTTATATTTCGTCTGTTCGACCAGTTCGCGTATATCGTCGATCCCGCGGTTTGAAGCCGCATCCATCTCAATGATATCTATATGGCGGTTTTGTTCGGCCATCATGCAGTGTTCACAGCTGCCGCATGGATTTGATGTCGGCCCTCTGTCACAGATGAGAGCTTTGGCAAAGATACGCGCCGTGGACGTCTTGCCGCTTCCTCTAAGTCCCGAGAAAAGATAGGCATGGGAGAGCCGTTTTGAATCAAGTGCAAGCGAAAGCGTCTGAGAGATAGCTTCCTGGCCTATCAGTTCCTCAAAACTGTTGGGACGGTATTTTAATGCTAAGACTTCAGAATTTTCTTTCACGCGCGGCTCCGATATATTTTAAATAGATTCTAGCATTAAAAAAATTAAGAGTTACTATAAAAAATTGCAAAATATTGTATAATTTCCTACTCAGATATTCATAGCGCTTCGCTATTGAGTCAGATCTTTGATTTAGTTTTTTATGTCTGTGTTTGATGAACAATCAAACTTTTCAGAGCGGTGTTTTACTGCTATTTTTATTGTTTTTTAAGAGGAACGAATGAAAATTTCTGATATTAAATTAGAAATGGAACTTTACGGCGTTGATTCAGATGATATTGCTGAAATCTTAGAGCTTTGCAAAAGCAAAGGGTACGACACACATGTGCTCGATAGCGAGCTTGAAAAAAGAGGCTATGAGAAGATCTTCTCGATCAATTATGAAGATTATGATGACATGGATGACTTTGACGATGAATACCCTTCGGTGCAAAAATTCGGTCACAAAAAAAATTACGTTGATTAAAGAAAGATCATGGACAACAAACAACTTGTGAGTGAATACTATGCTATGTGGAACAGTCATGATTTTACAAAAGCGGATCTATTGCTCGATGGCGACGTCCGTTTCAGAGGCTCTTTAGATATTGTCGCCAACGGCATAGACGGTTTTAAAGATTATGCGAAAATGCTCTTTGAGGCATTTCCCAACCTTTATCATGCCGTCGAGATCTTGATCTCTGAGGGAAATGTAGCTTCAGCTTATGTGACCTATTCAGGCAAACATGAAGGAAAACTTCTCGATTATGAACCGACAAAAAAACGTATCAGCTACTCCGGCGCTTCTTTTTTTCACTTTAAAAACGGAAAGATCGCCAGCATAAACGTCTTGGGGGATCTAAACTCCCTGTACAAACAGATCGGTCCTTCATAAATCCGGTTCTTCGGAATCGGATCCTTCCCTTTTTTTATCTCTATAACCGCTTTTACGCTCCGGGTTTTACAACAAACTGCTTATACATATCTTCGTGTTGTCGTTCTTGGCGATCTTTTTTTGAAAAGACAAAACCATATTGATGCTCTCCAGATCTCTTTTTGTTTTTGTTTTTATCACTATGACAGAAGCGCTGACGCTCAGCAGAGCAAACTCTCTCGTCTTGCATTCTCTGTCTTTGGCCACGATATACCCTCTTTGCAGATCCTCTTGGCTATAAAAAGCCTTTACGTCTTGCGAAAACTTTTCTATGATCTCTTTTATGGCATTTACGTAAGCGATCTCACCGTTTTTATGAAATTTGACGGCGACAAAGAAATCATCTCCGCCGATATGCGCTTTAAAAAACTCGCCGGGAAGATTTTGTTTTAAAATATCCGCAAACAGCATTATCACCCTGTCCCCGTTTCTAAATCCATAGTTATCGTTATACGCCTTAAAATTGTCCAGATCAAAATAGCACAGGATGCAGTTGTCATCCGAAATACCGGCAAGATATCTGTCTATTGCCATATTGCCGGGCAGTTTTGTGAGCGGATTTTGTTCTCTTGCAAAGATAAGATTCTGTTCGTTCATGATAGTGATGATCGCACGCGCAGAGAGAAATCCGACATATTTTGAATTCTTTGTAATAAGGATGCCGACCGATTCGGGATTATTGGAAAAAAGCTCTATTATCGTGGATATGTCACTGTTGATATCGGCGGTACCGCATGGTGTCATCAGATTTTTCAGTTTTGTCTTTTGCGTAAAATCGTTGTTTAAAAGCGACATCCCGTAAGGCGAATACAAAAAGTTCTTTATCTCTTTGTCCTGCAGGATGCCCATCGGTTCATCCAAAGAGTTGACAATGGGCATGATACTTATATTCGGATTTTCTTTGAGATATTTGAGTACCTCCGCCGTTTTTGTCTTTATATCAAACGGCTTTGCCCTGTCTATGTATGCGTTTATCTGGGAGTTTATATCTTTTGCTCTTTTATCACTTTTTAGAATCTCCACGATCTCCTCATAACGAGGTTTTATCTCTTTGGCGTTCAAGGTCGGTCTTTGGATGAGATACCCCTGTATATAGTGGCATCCGATATCCTTACAGGTTAGAAGCTCTTCCTTTGTTTCCACCCCTTCTGCTATGACCTTTATACCGAATTGTACCGCCAGGTTCGTTATGTTTCTGACAAGCAGTTTTTTTTTCATGTTCGTTTCGATACCGCTTAAAAAGAATCTGTCTATCTTAATGACGTTTGGAGTGCTTTCATACAGAAGCTTATACCCTGAATGTCCTACCCCGAAATCATCGATAGCTATGCAAAAATCTTCATCCTGATAATGTTTTAAGACTGTGGTTATATCGCATTCCTGAGTTATCTCATGACGTTCGGATATCTCAAAACAGATATTGTCTTTTGAGATATCGAACTGTTCTAATAATCTTTTCGTATTTCCGTGAGAATAGTTCTTTATCTCGAAAAGGCGGTTGTCAAGATTGTAAAAAAGTTTTATCTCTTTGTAGCCGGGTATGGTAGTGAATTTTTCAAACGCGATCTCTCTTAGTTTTATATCAAAAGGGTAAAGGATACCCTCTTTGTATACCTTGTCAAAAAGAGAGAATATAGACTTAAATCCGGCATCTTCGACATTGCGCAGCAGAGCTTCGACTGCATAGATTTTACCGGTATGGATATTTAAGATCGGCTGAAAGGCGATATCCAGAAGATCCAACCTGTCCAGCCAAGTCTGTGTGAGTGTCGTTTGCATAATAGCAATATAACACTACAATATTTCAAAATTGTTACAAGGCTCTTACAGCCCGGGAGCCTTCCACATAGAGGTCGTCACGCCTTCGTCTACAAGCTTCAACTGAGCGCTGTAAGCATGCTCGAACTTTGTTTTTAGCTCATCATAGATCTGCTTGTTTTGCATGTTTGGCTCATACGTTTTATCCCAGACAACCAATCTGTTTGCCGCAGACACTATATCTTCGTATATCCCCGCTCCGACACCAGCGGCCATTGCCGCACCCAAAGCCGTCGCTTCGGTTACTTTTGGGATCTTGACACTGCATCCCGTGACGTCTGCGAGTATCTGAGGCCAAAGGGTGCCTTTGCTCGCTCCTCCGGCAAATACGACGGTATCTATCTCGATGCCCGTAAACTCTTTTATTTTCTGCAGGTTTATGCTCGATACTATCGCCGCATTTTCCTGCAGGCTTCTAAACATCGAAATACGGTTGCATACAGTTGGATCGATAGAGAGGTTTAAAAAGCTCGGAGCGGCATGATACCATCTGCCGTATTTCATAGAATCGGAGAAGATGGGAATGATGCCGTGCGAGCCCGCAGGTACGCTTTTGGCTTTCTCTTCCAAAACCGCGTAAACATCCATGCCTCTTTTTTGGGCTTCGAGTTTTTCCATGTCGCAAAAGGCATCTCTGAACCACCGCATCACAAGACCGCTGAAAAAGGTTATCCCTTCGGCTTGTGACTGCCCCTTTACGACATGCGGATTAACGCGCACAGAGATATCTTTTGGAGGTATGACACCGCTTGAAATGTTGACGATCTGCTGCCAGAACGATCCTCCCAAAATCGCCGCATCACCTTCGTTTACGACACCCAGACCGGCAGAACCGAGCTGGACGTCGCCTCCTCCCATCACGACCTTTGTAGATAAACAAAGCTCCGTCTCATGTGCGGCTTTTTCGCTCACTGTTCCCATAAGCGTGCCGACCTCCAGACATGGAGGAAAAATATCATCTTTTAGGCCGGTCTTTGCCGCCATTTCGCTTTGCCAGTCTCTGTCTTTAAGCGAGAATATCCCCGTAGTGCCCCCGTTGCTCGGATCCGTCGCGATAATACCGCTAAGCTTGAAAAGTATCCAGTCTCCTATCATGGAGATACGCGATACCTTTTCATAGACATCTTCTCTGTTGTTTTTCAGCCACATGATTCGGGGAAGCGCTCCAAGAGCAAAGGTCTGACCTGAGATGGCGTAAAACTCCTCTTCGATGCCGGGAAAGTTCTCTTTGAGATACTTTACCTCATCACAGGCTCTTGCATCTACGTTGGCTACTGCAAAAAGCTCATTGCCCTCGTTATCGTAAAGCACGATCCCCTCACGCATGCTCGTAGCGCTCAGAGCCGTTATCTCTTCGCCTTTGAGATCCGCATTTTTCAAAGATTCTTTTATACATTCGCAGACAAGAAGCCAGTTGTTTTGACAATCAAAGCTCATACTGTTTGGCACACCCGGTTCTTCAAGATGCGTCCACTCTCTTTGAGACACGCTTATCTGCTTGCCTTTTGTATCGAAGATCACCGCCCTTACGCTTCCCGTTCCTGCGTCTATGGCCATCAAATAACTCATTTTACTTCCTTGCTTCCGCTTGTCGACGTTTGCGTCTAAAGACGGATATTTCAAACTCTTAGCCCAGAACTTCCAGTTCATCCGTATATTTATCAAGACAGTAAGGTTCATAACTTGATTTGTATATCTTGTAGTGTGCTGAAGCTTTATGCCCGTCAAGTGCTGCTTCGTCTCTCCAAGTCTCTACCGCCATAAATTTTTCAGGTTTGTTCTCATATTGAAATATCTCGTAAAATATACAACCGTCTTCAGCCTGCGAAGGTATGACCATCGCAGTTAAAAGCTCTTTCATCTTCTCGATTCCATCAGGTTTGGCAATAAATGTCACACGTTTGGTGATCGTCATTTTTTCTCCTTTAAAATAGTATGTTTTGCAGATTTTATCCAAAAAAATCGATATATTCCTTCTTGGATATATCCTGTTCGGGCTTTTCGTCGGTAATTTCGAAAGTATCCCCGTAAAAACCGTTATAGCTATATAAAAGGGATCGTATCTCTTCGATAGAACCGAACATGTCGTTTACTTTTACTATCTTGTCTTTTACAAGCGCTTTGATCTTTTCGTTTTGCGGTCCCGCATCTTTCATCATCTGCTCAAGTTCCTGGACATATGCGGAAAAAATATATTTTTTAATGATCATACTTTTTGATTTTATAATAAAAAAATCTTTGAAGAGTTCGATCAGTTTTTTGACATCGCCGCCGTAAGTGAGCGTATCCGCTTCATTCATAATCTCCTGCCACTCTTGTTTGATCTTTTGCACGCATTCAAGGTTAACGGTATGGCTGAGACTGTCTAGTATTTCATACATCTTAACTCTGTCGTTGCTTTTACATGCCTGTGTCAGCTGTATCAGCGCCGTTATCTCTTTTTGGATGCTTTTTAGCTCCTCGTCATAGTCCTCAAAACCATCCAGTATTTCCAAATACTCTTTTACTTTTGAAAAGTCCGATTTCGAAAACGCTTTCATGAGATTGATGTAGCAGTTGTCGGCATATTTTATAAGCATCTCATATTCTTGAGATTCTTTTAAAAAAGGATACTGTTTTATCAGTCCGAATATCTCTTTGTAGTTTTTCGCATCCAGCCTTTTTTTGAGCATGTTATAAGCAATTTTGTCTTTAAAAAGCTGCTGGATCTGTTTGGTTTTTGAGGGGATGCCGCGAAAATCTTTGAGCAGCTCTTTGACTATCTCGTCCGAACGTGGATCAAGGATAATATCCTGGGCTTTGTTAAACTTTTTGCTCCAGTCGCCTTCCATTTTTTTATACTCTTTCGTATCCAAAAAAGAGGTATTCATAAGCGTCATCTGATATGCCAGTGAATATTTATTGCCTTCGACATAGCTTTTAAACTTCTCGAACTCCGCGAACTCTTTTATGATGGTCTTGATAACGGTTCTTTTTTTCGGTACATCGTTAAAAGGCTCAAGCATCTTTTTCGCTTCTTGCGTTTTTTGCTGCGAAAGGAGCTCTTTAGCAGAGAACAAAGCCTCTTCCCACGTACGTTCCGCTTTTTTGTACGCCTGTGTATAGATGACAAAAGGCGATCTCTCCAGCTCATCGTAAATAGCTAAATAGTCGTTTTTTTCATAAAAGGTTTCGTACTTCTCTTCATCTATAAGCTTCTCTTTATGTATCTCTCCGTTTTGCAGTCCCACATACAGATATCCGTCTTTTGTCAAAGCTATTTTGCTGATAGATGCGTTGAACTTTCGGAAATTATTCGCAAAAAGCTTCTCTTTTGTAAGATCATATACCAAGACCTTTCCGAGCTTTGTGCCGACAAAAAGAAACTCTCTGTTTGCGTCGACTTTTATTTTAGTGATGTCGTCGGGTACTTTTTGAAGTCTTTTCTTTATTTTTCTTTGAACAAAATCAAAGATAATGATATTTCCGTTTTTGTCCGCAGATACCAGTTTTCCATTGTTTAAAAACTCTATTCCGCTGATATACCCTCTATGTCCCGTCAGTTTCACTGGATTTTTCAACGTATTGAGGTTCGTAAGATAGATAGTACCGTCAAAGCTCCCCGTAGCGACAAGCTGAGCAGTGTTTGTCACGGTAATGGCCGTTACATAATCTGCGTGTGAAGGAAGATTATAGAGAAAATGTCCGGTCTGAAGGTTAAATATATATGTTCTGCCGTCAACACCGCCTGATAAAAGGTATTTGTTGGTGTTGTTTATAAAGAGCGTCTCGATCTCTCCGCTGTTTTTAGATATGGTATAGAGTATCTTTTTCTTTTTTACGTCAAGAACAGACGCTTCGTTCGTCTTTGGTTTTGCCAAGACGATATATTTCAAATCATCCGAAATAAACTCCGTTTGTCTTAGGAGATGCTCTTGGACGATACGTGTGCGAAGTCCCCAGACCATCGTTGAAAGGTCATCATTGAATATCCTGAAATCTCCGTCTTGCGTCAATACTCCGAGATGTTTGTTCTCTTCATCGTAAGCGAGATTTTTTACTGCAGTATCGAATTTTTTATTGTCTTTGATCATAAATCCAGCCATTTTTTCGCAATATTTCGCAAGGCATCAGGGTTCTCCGAAGCAAAAAACTTCAACTCGGGAGATGCGTATCTTTTTGTAAAATCGAACTCTTTTTCTAGCTGCTGCGCTATGGCGTCTCCCGAATGAATAAGCAGGCACTTTTTGCCGAAATAGTCTTGCAAAGCATTTGCGATAAGAGGAAAGTGAGTGCATCCGAGGATGACGGCACTCGGAGCCTCAATGGCGTTAAAATAGTGATGAAAAGCAGATTGTATTATCTCTCCCTCGTATATCTCCTCCTCCACGAGCGGAACGAAAAGACCTGTAGCTTTTGCCTGCAGGTTCGTATACCCCAGAGCGTGAAGCTTCTCTTCATAAGATCTCGAATTTATCGTCGCCTTCGTACCGATGATGAGAATATTGGATTCTTTAGAAGTGATGGCATTCTGCGCGGCAAGGGCTCCCGATTCGATAACGCCGATAACGGGGCAGGAAGAATTTTCTCTCATCTCCTCAAGCGCATACGCGCTCACGGTGTTACATGCGACGATAATAAGATCCAGTTCGAAGTTTTTGAAAAACTCTACAGCCTCGATGGCATAACGGATAATAGTATTTTTGTCTTTGATACCGTAAGGGACTCTGGCAGTGTCGCCAAAATAGATGATCTCTTCGAAAAACCGGTGCTTAAGAAGTGATTTAACAACCGTCAATCCTCCGATACCACTGTCAAAAACACCTACTTTCATCAAAGAACTCCTCGGTTATTGATTGTTCATACTTTCTAAAAACTCTGCATTCGTTTTGTTTTTCTGCATCGTGGTATATAGGAATTTGAGCGCTTCGACCTCATCGTCCTGCTTATGAAGCATAGAACGGAGGATAAACACCTTTTGAAGTATTTCAGGAGCGATAAGAAGCTCCTCTTTACGGGTTCCGGATTTAAGGATGTCGATAGCAGGGTAAATACGTCTGTCGGAGATCTTGCGGCTTAACACAAGCTCGGAGTTACCCGTACCTTTGAACTCCTCGAAGATCACTTCATCCATCTTCGAACCCGTTTCGATTAGCGCGGTCGCTATGATGGTAAGGCTTCCGCCGTTTTCTATGTTACGTGCGGCACCGAAGAAACGTTTTGGTTTATGCAGAGCGTTTGCATCGACCCCGCCTGAGAGCACTTTGCCGCTTGAAGGCGTAACGGTGTTGTATGCACGGGCAAGACGGGTAATAGAGTCAAGCAGGATAACGACGTCGCGTCCAAGCTCGACGCGGCGTTTTGCACGCTCTATCACCATCTCTGCGACTTTTACATGGTTTTTTGCAGGCATATCGAAAGTCGAGCTGTAAACCTCTCCTTTTACGCTTCTCTCCATATCCGTTACCTCTTCTGGTCTCTCATCGACTAGAAGTACCATCAAATCCATATCGGCATGGTTATGCGTAATACCGTTTGCTATCTCTTTTAAAAGTTCCGTTTTACCGGTTCTTGGAGGAGCGACTACAAGACCGCGCTGACCGCGGCCGATAGGCGCGAAAAGGTCCATCATACGCCCTGTGAGCTTGTTTGCCTGATACTCTAACTTTATCTGATCGGTTGCATATAGCGGGGTAAGATTTTCAAAAAGAGGACGTTTTTTGCTCTCTTCAGGCGGAAGGTAGTTGATCGCTTCTATTTTAAGAAGTGCGTAGTAACGCTCCTGATCTTTTGGAGGACGCACCTGTCCCGTGACGCTGTCCCCGTTACGAAGGGCAAAACGTTTGATCTGTGTACTTGATACGTAAGCGTCGTGTACGCTGTCTCCAAAATCTTTGTCTATCGTACGTAAAAATCCGTAACCGTCGGGCATTACTTCGAGTATTCCCGTAAAGAGGATAAATCCGCCTTGAGCGACCTGTGCTTTTAGTATCTCAAATATGATATCCTGACGCTTGAGCTCATTTGGATTCTCTACCGCCAGCTCGTTTGCAATGATAACGAGTTCTGCGGTCGTCTTGGTTCTCAAATCCTCGATCTTATGCCCTTGAACGGGAGTATGAGTACGGCTCTTCGTAGTTTTTTTGTTCGTGCTTGTGGTTGTTGTTTGCTCAGCCATTAATTGCTTCACCTTGTATAGTTTGGATTTTATAAACTGAAAGATTTGTGTAGATTTTGAAGTTTTATATTACACTTTAGATACGCCATTTTACAATCATTTATGTTATTATGTCAAGAAATCATCCACTTAAAAGTAGAAATTATGAAAAATAAGTTTTATTTTGATACGAAACCGAACAAAAAGATCCTTGATTTCATCAGTGAGGAAAGAAAAGAGATAGGATTTTACGAGTTATGCCACTCGGATGTGACACCTTATGAAGAGTTCGCAAAAACGGTAAATGCCAAAGATATAGTCGTCATAGGCATCGGCGGAAGCGCACTTGGAACATCCGCTATCTATAAATTTTTAAAATACACAAACAACTATGCAAAAACGCTTCACGTACTGGAAACCACAGACCCCATCGTCATAGGCGACGAACTTGACAAGATCGATCTGAAAAACGCATTTTTCTGTGTTATCAGCAAATCGGGAACGACGGTGGAAACCATCTCCGTATTTAAATATATCGCTTCCATCGTAGAGATAGACAAGAACAACTGTACCGTCATAACAGACGAAGACTCTCTGCTTGAAAAATTTGCACAAGACAACGACATAAAGGTCTTTCATATCCCTCATAACGTGGGCGGCCGTTTCTCGGTGCTGAGTGCAGTTGGTCTTGTACCGCTTTGCATCATCGGAGTGGATATAAAAGCGCTTCTTGCAGGAGCGAAAAAGATATATAACTCGTTTTTCAATCAAGACGGATATGACACTTCGCTCTTAAAAAAAGCGACCTACTACGCCCAGACCTCAAATACCTACAACATAAACTGTCTTTTCAGCTACTCGGAGGTGTTCCGCGAGTTTAACGCCTGGTATGTCCAGCTCTGGGGCGAAAGCCTTGGGAAAAAGCAGATGCATTCGCAGCTTCACGTAGGACTCACCCCCGTTGGGCTTATAGGACCGACGGATCAGCATTCGTTTTTGCAGCTCATCGTCGACGGCAAACGCGACAAAAGCGTCACCGTCATCAAGATAAATAACTTCGACACCTCGATGAAAGTGCCGAACAACTCTTTAAAACATCTGGAGTCCTTGGATATTTTAAACGGACTGAAGTTCTCCGAACTCATCAACATGCAGGCTGATTCCATCATAGAATCTTTGGCATCGTTTGAGCATATCCCTCTTGACGTCATAGAGATATCTCAAATAAACGAAGAATCTATGGGAGAGCTTATCTATTACTACGAACTTCTGACCGCACTGGTAGCCAAGATGCTCGACATAAACGCTTACGATCAGCCCGGCGTCGAGATGGGCAAAGTGATCTTAAAAGAGAAACTAAAAGGAAAATGATCAGACATCTTTTGCAAAGATGAATCTGTTCACGCCCTCTTCATATTCGTATGCTAATACCTGCTTGTGCGCTTTTAAGATGGAATCCACCAGATAAAGACCGAGTCCGAAGCTGTTTTTTGAGGGCGATTCTTTACTAAAAGGCTCTATATAAAAGCTTAACGGATGTTTGAGCTTCTCGCCGTTGCTCTCAAAACAAAGTTCTTCCTCTTTCATCACGATGTTGATATGTTTATCGGGAGAGTATTTCATCGCATTGTCTATCATGTTCTTTATCGCCGTCGTGTAAAGCCTGTAATTGGCGTTCATCTTCACCGATGCGCTTACATCAACGCTCACATGTACGCCGTCAACCATCGACATATCGATGGCTCCGTCGATGATGTCCACCAGCCTGTATTCCGAAAATTCCTGTTTGCAGGTAAGAGAAGTGACCTCCTCTATCATCGCAAAATCGTTTACGATCGTCTCTAAACGCCCGAAGATAGAGGTGAACCTGTCGCGCTGTTTTTGCGAATCCAGCATCTGAGTCGCTATCGTACCTTTTGCGATCGGCGTCTTCAGCTCATGCATGATGTTTCGCAAAAACAGAGTTCTCGCTTCTAAAATAGAGTTTATCTTTATCCTTGCAGTCTCCAGTTCGTTTGCGATAACGGCTATCTCATCGCTTCCTTTTACTTTGAACGAAACGTTCAAGTTACCCTCGCCGAACAAAGCGATACGCTGAAAAAGCCTGATAAGCGGCCGCAGCCGCTGTAGGATCAGCATGAAGGAGATGATGATAATGGATATGATACTCACATATGCCGAGATCAGGCTCCAGGGTTTATAGGGTTTTAACGAGTTGTCTATGATCATAATGGTCCCCGTATCGGAGTTTATATAAAAATAGATCGAACGCTTATACTGCAGCATGGTGGTTCTCATATGCGAGGTGACATTTTGTCTGTAGATCATATCTTTGCTGAAAAAGATCGTACTGTCAATCTGCTTTTCTCCGTCCTCTTTTAGTATCTTTCCTTTTTTCAATATCTCCTTACTCGATTTTTCCGAGATAGTAGACATATTATAAATAGCAAGATTGGCTTCAAAGATAGCAAGAGAACTTCTGTTTTGCTGGTACTCATGAAAAAGCTGTGTAATGATCGAGTGTTTATTGAAGATATTGTTCACATATCTTTTGTAGTTTAACTGAAAAAACTCCCAAAAGATGTAGCTGACGCTGATAAGCGTCACGCTCAATGCGAACAGAACGGTTAGTAATACTGCGTGGCGCTTCATTTAATAAGTTTATACCCTACGCCGCGAACAGATTCGATAAGTGATTTGTCACCGAGTTTGTTTCTTATACGCCCGACCATAACATCGATACTTTTGTTCGACGAATCTTCGTTTATGGCGTTTACGTTATGGATAAGGTCTTCTCGTGAAACGACATTGCCCTGTTTTTGGATCATATACGAGAGTATTCCGTATTCGGCGTTTGTAAGATCCAAAGCACGTCCTTTGTAGCTGATCTGCATGGATGATGCGTCACATTTAAAGTCGCTTTTCATTTCATCTTTTTGCAGAATCTTGGTCTCGTATCTACGGAGTACGGAATGTATACGGGCCTCCAGTTCTCGAGGATCATAGGGTTTTGGCATATAATCATCGGCTCCGAGTTCCAAAGCGCTCACCTTATCGGTAACGTCGCTGCGCGCCGAAGAGATGATAATAGGTATATCCTGACGTTCACGTATGGCCTCGCAGACCTCCAAACCGTCCATTCCCGGTAACGTCAAGTCCAATATCACCAGATCAAAAGGTTCAAGTTTTAAGATGCTTACAGCTTTAAACGGATCATCTTCTGTAATCACTTTAAAATCAAACTGCTCAAGATACTCCGTTAGTATCTCCGCTAATTCCAGATCATCTTCTATCATAAGTATTTTATTCATAATGATACTTTAACCAATTTGTATTAATATTTAGATAATAATCGAAACAATTATTTTTTTGATAATTATTATCATTATTCAGCATTATTTAAGTTGATAATTATTATCATTACTAAATAAAATGTTTCTAACTAGGAAAAAACATGAAAATAAAAATAGTAACAATGGCGTTTTTAATAACATCTTCCGCACTGTTGGCTCACGATATCGAAGTGGATAATCAAAAAAACGAACGTGCCGAATCCGTAAGAGACGTCATCAATAATATAGGAGAGCCGGAAGAAAAAAATATTTCGACTGCCGAAAAATTTAAAAATATGTTCAAAAACGGTAAAGTAACCGGTCAGATAAGAGCGATGTACGCAGGATACGATTTCAAAAACGATACGGACACCTACGCAACCTCTCTGGGCGGTCAGCTGAAATATGAGCTTGCCCAGCTCAACGGTTTCAACGGAGCCGTAGCATTCTACACTGCAAACGACCTGGACTTCGCAACAGGCGACGGTGCAAAACAAAACAACGAACTTTCCTCATCAAAAGGCCATTATACAGACGTGACGGAAGCTTATATCAACTATAAAAAAGAGGGATTTAACTTTCGCGGCGGACGTCAGCTGCTCGACACTCCTCTTGCCGACAGCGACGACATAAGGATGATCCCAAATACTTTTGAAGCTTACGTAGCCACTCTGAACATGGGCAGCTTTACGTTTTTAGCCGCAAATATACAAAAATGGCAGGGGTACGACGCAGGTCTGGACGACGGCTGGCAGAAAACGGGAGAAAACGGCACATGGATGGCATCGGTCTCTTTTTCAAACGATAACTTCGAAAGTTCCGCATGGTATTACAAGATAACAAAAAGCGTTGACGCCTACTACATAGACAGCTCGCTGAACCGCAAAATAAACGAGAATACCACTCTCACGGCAAGCGCTCAGGCACTGATAGAAAAAGAGCTGAACGGCAGCGCAAACGAAGCTGATATCTACGGAGCTTCGGCAGAAGCTCAATTCTACGGGTTCGGGGTGAACATAGCCTACAACAAAGCAGTAGTGCCAAAAGGAAAACAGAGCTTTTCCGGATTCGGCGGAGGAACGCTTTTTACGAGTATGGATACGATGATACTCGACAACATAGCCGTCGACAGAGATGCAGATGCGGTTGTCGGCGGAGCGAGCTACGTATATAAAAGTTTGAACCTCTTTTATGCCTACGGAGATTTTAAAGGCGATAAAGACAGTTTAAACCAAAAAGCGCACATTGTCGAACAAAATGTCGGTTTTGAGTATGACATGAACGAAAACTTCAGAGTCTCTGCGGTATATGCCGTAGAAGAGAACAAAGAGATCCCAGGCGACGCAGCGACCAATTTTAACAGATTGCAGATAATGGCAGCATACAATTTTTAAGGCATTAGATGAATCTTTTAGAGTGTAACAGAAACGATATATTAGAGGTTGTAAAACTTAACACACAGGGCGTTTTAAAACAGAGGCTTATCTCTTTTGGCGTCATCAAAGGTGCTACTATAAGTTTTTTAGGCTATTCACCGACAAAAAGCACCGTCGAAATAAAAGTCGGAAAGATGAATATCGCCCTTCGCAAAGAGGAAGCAAAAGCTATTGAGGTAAAAACGAAATGAAAAAGATAAAGATCGCACTGGTCGGTCAGCCCAATGTGGGCAAAAGTATGCTTATAAACTCTATATCCAACGCCCATCTGCATGTAGGAAACTTCACGGGAGTAACGGTCGAAAAAACGGAAGTACTCCTAAAATACAAGGGTTATGAGATAAATATAGTCGATCTTCCCGGTACCTATATGCTGAGCGATTATTCCATAGAAGAAAAAGTTACCATAAATTTTTTATGCGATGAACCTTACGATATAATCGTAAACGTTGTGGATTCGACCAATATGGAGAGAAATCTGCAGCTTACCAGCGAACTTTTAAATCTGAACAGAAAACTGCTCATCGCTTTAAATATGAGCGACGAAGCGAAAAAAGAGGGTATCGAAATAGATGCCGACCTGCTTAGCGAATTGCTCGGAATAAGCGCCATCAAGGTTTCCGCCGTGACAAAAGAGGGCATAAAGACTCTTTTAGACAAAATAATACAAACCTATGAGAATGAGCTGAACGAGGCAAAGCTGGTATTTAGCGAACCGATAGAAGAGGAGATCGAAAATATCATAGAGTGCCTGAACAAGCACCATTTCAAATCTTACAACTCCTTTAGAAGCATCGCCATCAACCTTTTGCAAAACAGGGAAAAGACATATAAAAAGATGCATGACGATCCGATCTGGATAGAACTTCAGCCCATTTTGCATGAAGCAAACAAACACGTAGCCCTGCATCACGGCACGGAGGATATGCAAGATATCTTCGCCGAAGAGTATATGGCTTTTAACAAGGGGATCATCACCGAGGTCGTAAAGCAGGATCACGTAGCTATTCAGGAGATAAGTACGACGGATAGGATCGACAGAGTCCTGATCCATCCCGTCTTTGGAATACCGATATTTTTGTTTTTCATGTGGGGGCTGTTTCAACTTACGTTTGAGCTTGGTTCCATTCCGATGGATTGGATAGACAGCTTTTTCACATGGCTTGGAAGTACGGTCGGAACGACCATACCAAATGATGAAGTGCGCTCCTTGGTAGTCGACGGTCTCATCAGCGGGGTGGGAGCCGTCATTATGTTCGTGCCAAACATCGTGATACTTTTCATAGGCATCGCTCTTTTGGAATCGACCGGATATATGAGCAGAGTGGCATTCCTGCTTGACGGGTTTTTTCATAAATTCGGACTCCACGGGCAGTCTTTCATACCGCTTGTAACGGGCTTTGGGTGTTCCATCCCCGCATATATGAGCGCAAGGATCCTTAAAAACGACAGAGACAGGCTCCTTACGCTTTTCATCATAGGCTTTATGAGCTGCGGAGCACGTCTTCCCGTCTACGTTCTTTTTTCCGGGGCGTTCTTTTCGCAAAATGCGGCGGGGAACGTGCTTTTTGCCATCTACATAAGCGGAGCCGTCATAGGCCTCATAGCAGCAAAAGTTCTAAAGATGACCGCGTTTAAAGGAAAAGACGAACCCTTTGTCATGGAGATGCCAAAATATCGTCTTCCCTCCTTTTCTCTCATCTGGCATACAGTCAAGACAAAGACCTATATGTATATCAAAAAAGCGGGAACTTTTATTGCCGCGGCTTCTATGCTGGTATGGTTTTTAAGCAATTATCCTCACGATACAAAGTTGAGTGAAAGTTTTCAAGCCAAGATAGAACGCTCACAAAGCCAACAGGAGAAAAAAGCGCTGCAGAATTCGCTAGGCGAAAAACTGCTTGAACAAAGCTTTTTAGGACGTATCGGGAAATTTATCGAACCTGCGTTCATACCGATCGGGATGGATTGGAAGATGGCTGTGGCGCTTCAGACCGGTCTTGCGGCAAAAGAGGTCGTCGTCTCGACCCTTGGAGTCTTATATTCCGTCGGAGGCGATGCGGACGAAAACAATCAAGGTCTTCAAAAAAGACTACATCAAAATATCTCGTTCGCTTCGGCCGTCGCTTTTATCATAATCATTATGACCTATCTTCCATGTTTTGCCGCTACGACCGTATTTACCCGTGAAGCCGGCGGCATAAAATATGCGTTTTATCTGTTTTTGCTGACAACGGGCGTAGCATACTCCCTTGCATTTATAGCCTATAAAACAGTCCTGCTTCTTGGCATCAATTAGAGTTCTTTTAGAGCTCGGTTGATACGCATAGAGTGTTTTTTGCCTACTGATGCTATAATTCCAGCCATAAAGAACATAAACACCAATCCGATAAGGCGATGAATGAAATTTTTATGGCAATCCACTTCTCACTTCAATCTGGCAAATCTTTTTACGATGGTCAATATCACGGCCGGTCTTATGGCGACATACTTCATTACCCAAAACAACTTTTTTACAGCCGTCATACTTGCCTGGATCGGCGGTGCATTTGATATATTCGACGGCAAGATCGCCAGGAAGTTCAAACTCTCAAACGAGTTCGGTATCCAGCTTGACAGCTTTGCGGATTTTTTATCTTTTGTGCTTGTTCCCGTGTTTTTGATATTTCAGGCGGTATATTCAAGTTTGAACGGCGGAGCTCTTGCAGCAGCTGCCGTTATAAGCATCTACTACGTCATCTCGGGTCTTCGCCGTCTGATACAGTTTAACATAAACTCGGATGCGGGAGAGGTATCGAAATTTTTCACAGGCGTACCGACCCCTCTTGGCGCGATCCTTTTGTGGCTGGTCTATCTGTCTAATGTTTACGGACTCATCCCTGCTGTCGCGGTCATAGTTCTTATGGCACTCATAGGATGGAGCCTGAACTCTAAGCTGAAGGTTCCTCACCCTTAAAACTGCAAGAACCCACGGTTATGCTTCTGCCTTTTTTGCAGACATCCTTTACATAAGCAAGTGTTCCTTCGGCACCCTCTTCTCCGATCTCCTCTTTTATGATCCGCAGAAGATCTTGTTCTTTTGTCTGGCGCCAGCTTTTTTCATAAGTGTATTTTGTAAGTATCTTCATCTTCTGTATCGTTTTATGAAAAACAGTATCGGATTTAAAGCCGCTATACACACGTTTTTCATAGGAATCTCCGATTATTTTTTACACATATTATAGGCTTTGTTTCTTAATTATAAACTTATAAATTTTTCAAGCCCTATTTATAAGATTATTTAGATATAATTCCGTTCCGCAAAAATACGGCGGTAAATTTAATAGGGCACCTCTCAACTCTATACGTAGAGTTGAGCCGTGTCCTTAAGCAATGGAATTATATGCAAAACGAAACACAGATTCAGGCGACTGAAGGAAAACAAATGACGTTTGAAGACTTCGGCTTCAAAAAAGACCTGCTCAGAGCCATCGATTATGCCGGATTCAAAGTACCGAGTCCTATTCAAGCCGAAGCCATCCCTTTGGTTATGCAGGGACGCGACATAGTCGGACAAGCACATACAGGTACAGGTAAAACCGCAGCATTCGGTCTGCCGGCCCTTAATGCTATGCGTATGAAGTCCGGCGTAGAGGTACTTGTTATCACTCCGACCCGCGAGCTTGCTACTCAGGTAAGCGACGAACTTTTCAAATACGGGCGCAACCTTGGAGTAAACACCGTAACTATTTACGGCGGCAGCTCGTACAACCGCCAACTTGACCTTATCAAACGCGGAGCCGGAGTCGTTGTTGCGACGCCGGGTCGTCTGCTTGATCTTTTAAAACGCGACATGCTTGATAATTTCGCTCCTAAGATCGTCATACTGGACGAAGCCGACGAGATGCTTGACATGGGATTTTTGGATGATATCAACGAGATATTTTCCTATCTTCCGACAGACCGCCAGACACTTCTTTTTTCAGCGACCATGCCAGCACCTATCAAAGTTCTTGCCGAACGCATCTTACAAAACCCGGCGTTTGTGTCTATCACAAAAGGCGAAACGACAAACAAGGATATCAAGCAGGAGTATTACGTTATCGAAGAGAGCGAACGTGATGCTGCGATCATCCGTTTGATGGAAGCCGAAGAGATGGACAAAGCTATCGTGTTTTGCCGTACAAAACGCGAAGTCGACCGTCTTGCAAACGTACTTTCAGCCGCAGGATTCATGGCTAACGGCCTTCATGGAGATATGGAACAGCGTCAGCGCGAAACAGTCATCAAAGCCGTAAAAGCAGGAAATGTTCAGGTTCTGGTCGCAACAGACGTTGCAGCACGCGGTATCCACGTAAATGATATCTCTCACGTATTCAACTATCATATCCCATTCGATCCTGAAAGCTATGTTCACCGTATCGGCAGAACAGGGCGCGCAGGCAGGGTCGGAAAAGCCATTACCCTCTTAACTCCTTTAGAGTTCAAAGAGCTTCAGCGCATCAAAGCAAAAGTGGGTACGACTATGGAGCACGCTTACGTTCCGAGCAAAAGCGATATGAAAACATCGAGTATCGCTACGCTTGTCGCTTCTATCGAAGAGCAGAACATCTATGACGAAGCACACATAATACTCGATCAGCTCAAACAGGATATCGATGAAGAGACGATGCTCTTTAAGATGATCTCTATGCTTTTAGAAAAACAATCCATCCAGGGGCCTAACAATATCGGTATCCCTGCTGAGAGACTCGAGGGTATCCTTGCGCGTATAAACCGTACGGACAAAGGCTCTAACAAAAACCGCGGAGGAAACCGCCGCGGAGGATTTAAAGGAAACCGTTTCGGCGGAGACAGAGGTCGTTCAAATGACAGAAACCGCAGCGGCGAAAGACGTCCGGGCAAAGATAGAAACCGTTCCCGCGAGCCAAGAGCTTAAAAATGAAGATCTACGAGGATACCGACTTTTTTATCGAAACCGAAGAAAGCGAAATCCCGTGGCTTAAGATCTTTACACAGATCGAATACAAAGAATTAAGCGATCTGCCCCGTGAAAAAAGACTCAGACTTTTCGAGCTTTACGATATCGTAGAGGTCGAAATGATAAACTACTTCTCCCCCGACAAGATCAATATGGCTTCATTTGCAAATATGCTTCCGCGTGTACACATACATGTAATGGCTAGATACAAAAATGACAGTTATTTTCCAAATCCCATGTGGGGAGAGAAACAGCGTGAAGCGAAGCTCGATCTTGCGAGCTTTGAGCTGTTTTATGAGAGACTGCAAAAAAGGTTAGAAGGTTTTACTTCTTAAATCGAAATCCCAGTTCCTGCAGATTTGATTTCAATCTCTCCTGCACTTCGCCTTGAAACTCCATCCAGCCCTCTTTATATGTTCCGCCGCATGCGAGCTTCTTTTTTAAAGTTTTCACTACATCGTTAGCAGCACTGTCTTCAAGACAAAATTCCCCGACAAGCGTCACGATTTTGCCTCTGCGCTTCTCTTTTGTCAACACCAAAAAATGCTTTTCAGGAGCAAGTATCTCTTTTGCGACCGTGCTTCGGCGCTCTGTTACTTCGCTCCAGCCCTCATCTATCTCCGCACCTATAAAAAGATCCAGCTTTTTTCCTCTGCTCAATCTATGACCTTTTGAGCCAGAATGCTCATCCCTTCATGCTCGTAACTGCCTGCAACTACTTTTGAAAATACGGGATTTTTACAATGGATCCTATTGTCGTAAAGCACTACGATGACCTCATCGCCGCTTTGCAGAAATGTCGTCTCCCCGTACTCCGTGTAACGGGTCGCGCCGATGCTTATTACCAATTCTTGCGGATATGCAGCTTCTTTAATATACTCCAAAACAGGTTCAAGCGGTCCAAAATTTTCTTGGGTATTTATCTGATTTTTTATCCACTCAAGAAGTTTTTCGTAAAAATAACTGTATCCTGTGAGTTCGACATCTTCGCCGTATCTAAAGACATTGCCCCCGCGGCGTAAAAAGCTGCAGATACGGTAGTTGTCCATGATTCCGCCTTCGCTGAAGCTGTCTATCTCTATAAGCTGAGAGCTTATCCCTTTGCTTTGCGCTCCCCAGTTCTTTTTCAGACTGATCTTGGGTGCGTTCTTTCGGAGAGAGGTGTCGTTGTAAGCACCAAAGTGAGTCGGCGTTATCGTATCGATCCTGTCATCTTTGTATGTCAGTCTGCATATAAGAGCGACTTCGGGTTCAGCTTGTACATTCACCTCTTCAGAAGGAAGTTTTATAGTATCGTTTGAGATAGGATATGTTCCTAAGAACGTAGAACCGCCTGGGATATAAAAAGGAAAGACTCCCTTTGGAGCGGCTTCATCCACGGTGATGACATCTTTAAAATCCTCAAGCTCTCCGGCTTGTTTGAGATGAAGTGCGAAGTTTCCCGCTATGCCCAGTCCGAGAAAATTTTTATAATCTTTATTCAAAGAGTTCCTTTATCTATCCTCCGCAAAAAGTTTTACGGAGATATCTGAAATATTTCTAGTTAGCGTACTCGAGAGTTCCGTTATGTTTTGCTTCTGCATACTCTTCGTAAGTACCTTTGAAGTCTATATATTTTCCACCAGGGAAGATCTCGATGATGCGATTGGCAAAGGCATCTAAAAGCTCACGGTCATGAGAGATACAGATAACATTTCCGTCAAAGTTGTAAAGTCCTTCGCCGAGGGCTACGATCGCCTCAAGGTCAAGGTGGTTGCTCGGCTCATCGAGAATCAGGAAGTTCCCCTGCTCAAGCATCATCTTTGAGAGCATCATTCTGTGCTTTTCCCCTCCAGAAATCTTTTCAACGGATTTTTCCTGTTGTTCTCCGGAGAAAAGCATACGCCCAAGACAGTTTCTTATCTCGGAGATATCGCGTTTAGGATCGAATCCTCTGAGCCACTCGTAAAGAGTTCCCGTTCCTTTGATCTGATCGGTCGTATCCTGCGGAAAATAACTCTGCTCTATGGTCGCACCCCAGTGGACTTCGCCGCTCGTCGGCTTGAGCTCTTCCATGATGATTTTACATAAAGTGGTTTTTCCCACACCGTTGCCGCCGATAAGCGCGATCTTTTCGCCCGGCTCGACTCTAAAGGTCATGTCTTTTAACACCTGCAGATCCCCGTAGGAGTGTGAAACGTTCTCGACAAGAAGCGCTTCGTCGCCCATCTGGCGTTTTGGTTTGAACACGATGCTCGGATCACGGCGTGAAGAGGGTTTTATCTCTTCGATGTTAAGTTTTTCAAGCTGTTTTTGACGTGATGTTGCTTGTTTTGCTTTAGAAGCGTTCGCGCTGAAACGGCGCACAAATGCCTCAAGATCCTCTTTTTCTTTGAGTTTTTTCGCGTTATCGGCTTCCATCTGTTTAGCAATAACGTTGGCTGCTATATACCAGTCGTCATAATTACCCGTAAACTCTCTTATCTTTTGATAATCGACATCCAGGATGTGTGTTACGACGGCATTTAAGAAGTGTCTGTCGTGAGAGATAACAACAAGAGTCCCCTCATGACGCTGCAGTTCGTCTTCCAGCCAGCTGATCGTTTCAATATCAAGGTTGTTGGTAGGCTCATCCAAGAACAGGATGTCAGGTTTTGGAAAGAGCACCTGAGCAAGCAGGACCTTGAACTTGTCGGAGCTTTTAAGGCTTGACATCAGATCATGATGATGTTCGGCAGAGATCCCTACGTTTTCAAGTATCTTGGCTATGTTTATCTCATATTCGTACGTAGGATCCTCTTCGACACAGATCATCTCTAATTCTGCAAGACGGTCGTTTACCGCATCGTCTTCAAAATCACCCGTCGTGTAAAGTTCCTCTTTCTCTTTTACCGCATCGTACAGACGCTTGTTCCCGTAAAGAACGGCGTCCATGATCGTATAGTTTTCATACGCAAATTGGTTTTGCCCCAATGTCCCTACTTTGAGTCCCGAACCGATGATGACCTCACCTTCGTACTCTTTGTTCTGACCGCTCAATATGTTTAAAAAAGTCGTTTTTCCGGCACCGTTAGCACCGATAAGACCGTATCTTTTATGACGGTCCAGCTTGATGTTTATGTTCTCAAATAAAATTCTGTTGCCAAATCTCTTTGTCAGATTTACTGTTTTTAACATTATCTTCTCTCTTGTACCGCTATTTTCTGCGGTTAATATTTTGCGATTATATCCAAGTGTAGTTTAATGGCTTGTTAAGTGCTCTTTGCACTTCTTGTATTTTTTTCCAGAACCGCATGGACAGGGGTCGTTTCGCTCTATTTTTGAGTTGATGAATCTGCCTTTGTCATACTCCCAGACTCCTTCGTTTTTTACAAAATCACTTCTTTCATGGAGTACGACTATTTCATCATTTTCAAGATAAAACGCCCTAAACTCCACCACCCCGCTCTGCTCCTTTTGCTCTGTCTGCAATATCTCGAGCTTCAGCCAGACGACATTTTTGCAAAACTCCAAAATGAGAGGAATATCTTCGGTATGTCTGTTCTCTTCTGTCGTACTTTTTATCAAATACTCCGCATCCGCCCTAACGTACGCACTGTAGCGCGAACACATAAGCTCTTCGGCCGTAGCCGCACCTTTTTTGCCCGATATGATTAACCCGCAGCACTCTTCGAACTTTTTGTCCGAACCGCAAAAACATCCCATATACCGATCCATTGATAATTTATTTTTATATAAGCATATCAAAAACAATATTGTAGTAACATTATTCATCATACACCCGTCAAAAAGATACTTAAAAAAGATAATATATATGGAATTTCTTTCAAAACTGAACGTAAACGATGTTTTAAACTGCCTGCCGGACCCTATCCTTATCATCGATACCCTTGGCAACATAAAATTCTGCAACGAATCGTTTTCAAATCTTCTTAATTATGAAACGGACGAGATGCAAGATAAAAATATCATCAACTATCTTATTGACGATTCCATCGTTCAGGAGTGTTTGGTAGAACTGTATGAAAATCATCACTGCCTAGACCAGTCCGCGATCTTCATAACAAAAGACAAAAAACACGTGACCACGACGAAAAACCTGAAGCTGATAAAAATCGACGATGAGGAGTATATCTTCATCAACATAAGAGACGTCAGCAGGATAGAACGCATAAACTATGAACTAAGCAGCTCTAAAAGAGAGCTTGAAGAACGCTCAAAACAACTCTCCGACATGCTTGACGATCATAAGAAACAGATCGTAGAAAAACAGCTTCAGCTTGACGAGATCATCAACATCATAGACGAGATCATCTGGTACATCGATGATAAAACGATGGAAATCAAGTACGTTTCCAATGCTATAGAACACATCTTTGGAGAAAAAAAAGAGGACTTTTTAAACGATGTATCGCTTTGGATAAACATGATCCACGAAGAGGATAAACAAAGCGTCATGAATTTTTTCCATGGCATAAAGCCGAGTAAAGCGGACAGCATCGAATTTCGGATACGAAAAAAAGAGGGGTCCATCAGATGGCTTTCAAGCACGATAACGCATCATCCGTCCTTAAACTTCTTTATCGGTGTCACGCATGATATCACTCAAAAGAAAAAAGATCAGCAGAACATGGAGTTCATGGCCTATCATGACGTATTGACATCTCTTCCAAACAGATCTTTTTTAAAAAACGAGATCAACGCCCTGCTGAAAAGATCACAGATCATCCAACAGAACTTTGCGGTGCTGTTTTTAGATCTCGACAACTTCAAATATATCAACGATTCTATGGGACATGACATAGGTGACGAGCTCCTTGTAAAGGTCAGCCACAGATTAAGCGGAACCATCGGGACAAAAGGAATATGTACAAGGTTCGGCGGCGATGAGTTCGTCATACTCATGCAGATGCAAAACAAAGAAGACATAACCATAAAAGCGCAGCAGATCATAGATTCGCTTACCTCTCCTTTTAAAGTGGAAGATCATGAGTTCTTTATAACCTCCTCCATCGGGATATCGATATATCCAGACGATGCAAACAATGCAACAGAACTGATAAAATCTGCCGATACAGCGATGTATGAATCCAAACTTGCGGGAAAAAACAGATACAGTTTCTTTGATACCGCTATGAACACCAGCGTCAAAGAGTTTTTAGAGGTAGAGACCCATATAAAAGATGCGATCGCACATGATTATTTCGAGCTGTATTTTCAACCTCTTGTAGATTCGTCAACCTCTACGCTATACGGTTTTGAAGCGCTTTTAAGACTTATCCATCCCAAACACGGATCTATACCGCCTGACAAGTTCATCCCTGTTGCAGAAGCGACCGGAGACATCCATAAAATCGGAGAATTCGTGATGCAAAATGCCTGCCGATTCGCAAAACGGGTAAACGAACTCAGTTCACATGAGATATTCGTATCGATCAACATCTCTTCGCGGCAGTTCAAAGAGAGCTCTTTTGCAGAGACCTTCTTAAAGCATGCCGCCGACTACGGCGTCAATCCGAATCTTTTAAAGGTAGAGATGACCGAATCCATACTTATGAACGACATAGCTCTAACCGTAAAAGAGCTTGATCTGCTTTGCAAAGCGGGCGTTAAAGTCGCACTGGACGATTTTGGAACAGGGTACTCATCCTTTGAGTATCTTGCACAGCTTCCCGTAAATACCATAAAGATAGACAAATCTTTTATTATTCCCGTATTTGAAAAAAAGAGCAATGAGCATATCGTCACCGCAATAACTTCCTTGGCGCATGCGCTCAATATGGACGTAACTGCAGAGGGAGTCGAGACAGACAGACATGCGCGATACCTAAAAGAGAATAACGTAGATGTTTTACAGGGCTTTTATTATTCCAAAGCGTTACCGGCGGATGAGATCATAAATAACATAGACGAGTATAAAAACTTGTTCAATCTGTGAAAAGGAGAAGATCGATGAAAAGTATCTATATCGCATCAAACAGCAAAAATGCCGGCAGTCTGCTTGTCACGATGGGGATGATGGATATAATAAGCCGCAAAGTGCAAAAGATAGGTTTTTTTAAGCCGATCATCTCGAATGCAAACGAGCCCGACGCCGATATAGAGTTCATAAGGTCCAGATACAACCTTGACGCCGCATATGAAGAGTGCTTCGGTTTTGACATTCCTCATATCGAGATGATGATAGCCAAAGACAAAACGGATCTGCTTCTTGAGAATCTTATCGAAAAATATAAAGAATTGGAGCAAAAGTATGATCTCATCATCTGTCAGGGCATACAAAAACCTTTTTTAAAACAATCGTTCGATTTTGACATAAATATAAAGATTGCGCAAAATTTCGGAGCTTCGTTCATAGACGTGATAAATGCCAAAGATATGGAAGTAACGGATATCATCGAATCCGTAGAGATAAACGCCAAAAACATCGCGGCGCAAAAATGTTTTCATTTTGCGACCTTCATTAACCGCATCGAGGGTTCCGTCTACGCTCAGCTTGTAAAAGAGCTCCCAAAAGAGAATATCTTTTTGCTTCCCGAATTACAGGAGCTTGATACGCCTACCGTGGGGGATATCATAGACGATCTGCAGGCAAAACCAATAATGCTGGATTTTCATGACAGATCGAAATTGATAAGACAGATAAAGGTCGCGGCTCTTACTCTGAACAACTTTTTAGACCATATACAAGACGGCGACCTCATCGTCGTTCCCGCCGACAGATCGGAAATAATAGTGGGAGTCTTTTGTGCATTGCAGTCAAAAAGTTTTGCCAACATCGCAGGCGTTATCATCCCTTTTGATATGCAGATACATCCCAACATCTTAAAGCTCATAAAGGGCATAGGCGGATTTAACGTCCCTATATTCAGCGTAAAGACGGACACATATACTACGGTTCAAAACATTACCGCAACAAAAGCGAAGCTAAAAGCAGGTGATGAAAGAAAAATAGCCCTATCTCTTGGACTCTTTAATGCCAATGTAGATACAAAGACGATAGAATCAAGAATAGCGCTTAAGACTTCTGAGATCATGACCCCGATGATGTTTGAATATAAGATCTCGTTCATAGCAAAAAACCATAAAAGAAGTATAGTTCTGCCTGAGAGCGAAGACGACAGGATATTAAGAGCGACGGAAATAATCCTGCGTTCTAATCTGGCAGAGATCATACTCTTGGGCGAAGAGCAGACGATACACCAGCGCTCTATGCAGCTTGGAATCGACATATCCAAAGCAAAAATTATAGATCCGAAGATGAGCGGAAAACTACAAAGTTACGCAGAAAGTTTTTATCAGCTGAGAAAAGCCAAAGGCATATCTATCGACAGAGCGTTTGATACGATGCATGACAAAACCTATTTTGCTACGATGATGGTACACTTAGGCGATGCCGATGCTATGGTCAGCGGAGCCGCCCATACGACTGCAGATACCATACGCCCAGCATTGCAGATCATAAAGACACAGCCCGGCATCTCGATAGTCTCAAGCCTGTTTTTCATCTGCCTGGAAACAGAGGTCCTGATATACGCCGACTGTGCCATAAACGAGAACCCGACAGCCGAAGAACTTGCTCAAATCGCCGTATCAACGGCAAAAAGCGCGATAAAATTCGGCATAGAACCAAAAATAGCGATGCTTTCCTACTCGACTGGAAGCTCGGGAAGCGGAGAAGACGTGGACAAAGTAAAGCTCGCTACAAAACTCGTAAAAGAAAGAGAACCCTCTTTGCTGGTAGAGGGTCCCATACAATATGATGCAGCTATCGATAAAGAGGTTGCCAAAAGAAAACTTCCTGATTCAAAAGTAGCAGGACAAGCGAACATCTTTATCTTCCCCGATCTCAATACGGGCAATAATACCTATAAAGCGGTACAGCGTTCCACCGGGGCCATCGCTATCGGCCCAGTACTGCAGGGACTGAACAAACCCGTAAACGATCTCAGCCGAGGATGCAGCGTCGTGGATATCGTGAACACGGTAGCGATAACCGCTATACAAGCGGGGCAGAACAGTTGAAAGCGCTTATCTTAAACTCCGGAAGCTCCTCCATAAAATATAAGATATTTGACATGGAATCCGAAAATATCCTTGACAAAGGGATCATAGAGGAATTAAAAGGCAACCGCCACAAAGAGCTCGAAAAGATTATAAAAGGTATGGAAAAGATCGATTTTATCGCTCACAGGGTTGTTCATGGAGGAGATTCTTTCAAAACAGCCACGATCATCGACGATGCGGTGATAAAAGAGATAGACGCCCTCTCACATCTTGCCCCTCTGCACAATCCTGCAAATCTCGACGGTATCCTTACTGCAAAACAACTGGCTCCTGACGTCTTGCAGATAGCCGTTTTTGATACGGCCTTTCATGAAGATATGGAGCCTTGGGCATATATGTATGCCATGCCTCAGGAACTCTATACAAAATACAGTATCAGGCGTTACGGTTTTCACGGGACTTCACACAGCTATCTTTTAAAAGAGTGTGCAAAGCTTCTGAACAAAAAAACAGAGGAGACGAACCTCATCTCGCTGCATCTTGGAAACGGTGCAAGCGCCAGCGCCGTGAAAAACGGAAAATCTTATGACACCTCCATGGGTTTTACACCGCTTGAGGGACTTGTTATGGGAACCAGAAGCGGTGATTTCGATCCCGCCATACTTTTGTATCTTTTAAAACTGGGATTTAGCGAACAAGAGCTTGACGATCTTGTAAATCAAAAAAGCGGTTTGCTGGGGCTTTGCGGCAGCAGCGACCTCAGAGAGATATTAAACAGAGACGACCATGATGCCAAACTGGCGCTGGAGATCATGAGCAAACGGGTAAAAAAATACCTCGGTGCATACGTCGCCGTTCTCGGGCGTGTCGATGCCATCGTATTTAGCGGGGGCATCGGAGAAAACAGTCCACAAATAAGAAAAATGATACTCGAAGGGCTTGATGAAGCGTTTGATATACTTTTGGACGATGAAAAAAACAGCCAAACAGTAGCGCGGACGGCTTTGATCTCAAAAGAGAAAAGCCGTATCCCTCTTTACGTGATCCCTACCGATGAAGAGATTGAAATCGCACATCAGGCCTTTGCTCTTTTAAGATAGGTCTTCGTCATAAAATAAAGAATGAACATCCACATAACAATACTGCTCAAAACGGATATCATCCCCGCTTCTTCGTTCATATGTAAAAGCGATTTCGGGTTTATCTCAAAAGAGCTAAAGAGATGATCCAATCCAATCCCAAAGGCCAGACTTCCAAGAACGATACTCGCCAGATAGATGTAAAGCGAACGTTTGTCCAGCATATTTTTAACCACGCCTATCGTCACCGTGTTTGTTGCAGGCCCCGCACTTAAAAATACGAACGCGGCTCCCGCACTCACACCCGAGAGCATCAATGCCGCGGCGATGGGCAGCGAAGAGGTGGCACAGACATACATCGGCACCGCGATGGCGATCACTATCGCATATGAAAGCCAGGAGTGTTCGCTCAGGATATCACTCAGGTTTTGAGGGATAAGCGAGCTTATCAATGCGCCGATGACAAGACCCCAAAACAAAGGCTTTGCTATATCGCCAAGCAGTGTCACAAAGCCGTATCTCAGAGCTTTTTTCATAGAGAATTTCGCTGTTTTATCTGATGAACTGCAGCATGCCGAGGTCGTGCAGCAGCTCTGCTCTGCGGGTTTGTTCACAGAAAGCGAGAACTTCGGTTTTACCACCTCTTTTTCTTTGTCAAAGAGATTGCTCAGTATCCCCGCCGCCATGGCCACTATCATCGAGGTAAATACTCTGTACAGTGTAAACGCCCATCCAAACATCCCGTAAGTCGCCAAAATGGAATCCACTCCGGTTATGGGCGTCGATATCAAAAATGAAAGAGTCGCCCCGCGGCTTGCCCCGCTCTTTTTGATGCTCGCTGCAAGCGGGATGACGCCGCATGAACATACGGGAAGCGGCACACCAAAGAGCGTAGCTTTGATGACCGAAGCAATACTCTCTTTTCCCAGATGCTTTGTCACCAAAGTCTCAGGGACGCTCTCATGCAATATTCCTGCAAACAGAAGTCCAAAAAGGATGTATGGCGCCATAGCATTGCTCAGATCGACAAGCGAATTTATAAAAATAGATAGATACTCCATATGCAGGGCCTTTTTATTAAAAAGTGATTGTCGTACATTTGTACTTCGAGAGAGCTAAATAAAAAAAGCTATCAATTTTACTAAAAGATTCTATTACCGATTTACTTTGTATATTAGTGATTCTAAAAAGGACAACAATGCAGATAAACTCCAATATAAAGCAGGCGGATCTGTACAAAAAGTACGAAGAGATAAAGATCAAAAAACAAGATGAGATAAAAAGCAGTTTTAGCGACTTAAAGTCAAAGCTTCAAAAAAATTCGATGAGCTACAGTGCGGTTTCCATAGATGTCCAATCCAAAATAGCAAATAACGAAAAGAGTACTTTGGATATCAATCAGGAGGATTTTCAGAATTTTTTAAAAGATATAGGCTATAACGGTAAGAACATCGCTTCACTATCGCAGGAGGAAGCAAAAAAACTTGTAAGCGAAGACGGTTTTTTCGGTATCGCTCAAACCGCGGACAGAATAGCCGGTTTTGTGCTAAACGGCGCAGGGAATGATGAAAAACTTCTTAGAGCAGGACGCGAGGGAATACTACAGGGTTTTAAAGAAGCCGAACAGATATGGGGAGACAAACTTCCCGATATAAGCTATAAGACGATCGACAAAGCTCTCGAAGCAATAGATAAAAAAATGAACGAGCTCGGTTTTTCCCTTATAGACAAAAATGCTTAATTTATAATCAATAAACTGTATATATATTCTTCATACTAAATTATAATTTGTTCGTCAATTATAGTTAAAGGCTCAAAATGAAAGAATATATCGAAATATATAACAACAACAAAGAGAAAATAGAAAGCATCCTTGAAGGAAGTATAGAGAGTCTTAAGCTCAGCAACGAGGCTGAAAACTACTATCAAAAACTTTTTGCCACTTTTCCCTCCTTGGAGGTGGTGTATACGGTAGATGCGGTATCAAAGATCCAGACATCGGCAAATATCTACAGTAAATACAATGACGACAGCCAAAGAGATAAAAGCAGAAGCTATCTGATAAACAAACTCGAAATAAAAGAGAACAACTTCGCTTTTACGGCTCCCTATCAAAGCGCTACAACGGGAACTCTTTGTGTAACCGTATCGAAAAAAGAGGGAAACAAGATAATCTTTATGGATTTTGTCTTAGAGAAACTACTGGAGAGACTCGGACTGATCGAAAAGCATATATATTTTAGCAAGGTTATCAAGGCATTTTATCTTATCGCAGGTTTTTTCATGATGATCCTCTCGACTGCTGCGATCATATACGGCGGATTCGACTTTCTAAAAAACATCTTTCATGAAAGCCTGAACATCGATGCTATTTTTAAGCCGGTGATCGCAACGACACTCGGACTCGCCATCTTCGATCTGGCAAAGACCATTCTCGAACAGGAAGTCTTCTTTAAAAGTTATTCGAAAGATTCAAAGATCGAGATAAAAGTGCTGACAAAATTTCTTATCACCATCCTGATAGCACTTTCGATAGAAACGCTGATGGTCGTCTTTAAGATCGCGATAGAAAACTATGACAAAATGGTAAACGCTCTATACCTGATGGGAGGGATATCGTTCATTATCACGGCACTTGCCGTATTGATCTTTTTGACCAGAAGAAGGGCGGTATGAGGCTGCATTAAGAAAAATAGATCGGAAGGGTTATAACAAACTCTGCACACGAAAGGTCATGATCCTTGTATCTATACTTGACGTTGTGCGCCGATATCGTTCCGTTTAACTGCTGCGTGATGATCGAATACGTAATATATAGACCCAGTCCGGTCCCTTTGGATTTGTATTTTGTAGTAAAATAAGGTTCGAAGATCTTTTCTATCGTCTCACTGTCGATACCCCCGCCGGAATCTTTTAACGTAATGACTATCTTCTCTTCATCACATCTGAGATCGATAAAAAAATATCTCTGCGCCGTACCGTTTTCGATGATCGCGTCTTTGGCATTATTATAGATATTGAGCAAAGCCTGTATCAAAAAATTCTCATTGTGGGTGATAACACACTCTTTCATACTCATGATCATCTCGATGCCGCTGCTTTTAAAGACCTCTTTGGTCAGTTCGTTCACTTTGCCGATAGTATCTTTTATATTAAACGATGCAAAATTTTCACTGTTTGGACTAAAATAGTTTCGAAAATCATCGATCGTCTGCGACAGGTATTCTGTTTGCAGGTTGATATCGTTACTGATTTTTAGAAAATCCTCGTTTTTCATCTCTTTGCCTAAAAGCAAAGCGGTCTCGATCTTTGCCGTGCTAAGCGAGATGACATTTAGAGGCTGTCGCCATTGATGAGCAATATTACTGAGCATTTCGCCTATGGCAGCTATTTTGGACTGTACGATAATGATCTTATTTTGCTTGTCTATCTCCTCTTTTTGATCGGCTATCGTCTGTTTCAGATGGCTTTGAGTATGGATCCATCTTTTTCTGAGACTTATGAACAAAAGAATGAAGTTCAAACTTATCAGCAGCAGTATGAAAATGATCCCTATAAACCATATATCCCTATATTTCAGTTTAAATGCAAGTTCCGTAGGATGGTTATATTTGTATATAAACGTGTCCAGATCTATATTTTTCGTAACTATTCCCAGTACTTTGTAAACCTTTACGATATCGTTTAGCTGGTTTCTGTCCAAATAACCTAAAGGCGTATCTTTTTTTAAAGCTAAATGCTTTAGCACTTCCCCCTCTTTTATCAGCTCGATCAATGTTTTGTGCTGCGTATTGTAATGGTTATGTATGATCTCCGCAGTCTGTGAGATATGATCGAAGGCATATCTCCAGCCTTTGATGCTGGCTTCATAAAAATCTTTTGTCAATTTCGGATTATTTTTTATGAATTTAGAAGAGGTGAAAAGGATATCGCTGTAAAAATAAAACCCGTAATCTTTCGGATCGAAGATCTTATACCCAATCCCTTTCTCTTCCATCCTGATAGGTTCATTGGATATATAAGAAGCCATAGCATCGGTTTTTTTGTTTATAAGGTCATTTAGATTAAAACTATGAGGTATTATCTTGATATCTTTTTGAGCTATGCCGTTTGAAAACAGCATGGCCATAATCGATGCCGTGTCCTTGGCGTCGTTTGTCATCATGATACGCTTGTGCATAAGGTCTTTTACGGAGCTGATATTGGCATCGTCTCTTGTCAGCAGGATCAAAGGAGATTCTTGAAAAATAGAGCCAAGAGCGACGACGTCTTTGCCGTTTATCTTGTCGATCAGCAGGGATGAACGCCCTACGGCGAAGTCGGCTTTGCCTTTTTGGATGACGCTGGAAAGATCTGTGTCGTTTTGAAACTCTTTGATATCGACATCAAGACCTACATCTCTGTAAAACCCTTTCTCTTTTGCCACATAATACCCGGCAAATTGAAATTGATTCAGCCAGCTCAGCTGTAAAACCACTTTTTGAGCTGCAGAGAACGATACCGCCGCCAACAGGATTAAAATTATTTTTTTCATATCGACAATTTTATCCTATAAACGGCGGATTTGCAGATTTTACGACAATACTTGTGTTATTTTTTGATTCTCCAAACTGATCTTTTGAATCTTTTTCAAACTATCTTCATCCAGTTTGAATCTGTTTGTTTTTTGCAAAAGGGCTATGATATCGTCATATGAACTTAAATTTACTTTTTTTTCAAACAGAGCGCAGTCACTTATGTACCTGACGATATCTTCGTTTTTTATCTCTTTGAAATGATCCATGATGTTTTGTGCCATGAGAGAGTTCGTATGTTCATCTCCGTTTAGCGATCTTAAAACTTTTTGATTTGCGGTCTCTTTTTCAAGACCTCTTTTATAAAGACGCATACTCGCGGCGCTTGAAAGAGTGTTTATCGTATTTTTATTTGTATCTATCTCCCGGATCGTTCTTACTCCGGCCGGTAAAACGGAAGCAAACGCAATGTTCGTCATCAAAACCGTGACTATTAATATTTCTCTTTTCATATCTTAAATCCCTTTTATAGATTAACGCAAAAACCATTGTAATGAATCAAAGACAACCAAATACAAATAAAGTAAAAAATTTTGCATGTTGTGTAGTTTTAAAAATCCTCTTCAAAAAGAAGAGGAAAAGAGGTCTTGTAACCCCAAAGGTTACATCATACCCGGCATGCCGCCCATACCACCCATACCGCTCATATCCGGAGCCGGTTTTTCTTCAGGGATCTCAAATATAGCCGCTTCGGTCGTAAGAAGCAGGCTTGAGACCGATGTAGCATTCGTAAGTGCGACACGTTCGACTTTTAGAGGATCGATAATCCCCGCATCGAACATATCCACATACTCACCCGACGCGGCATTGAAGCCCACGTTTTTGTTATCCGCATTCTCTATTGCATTGACTACGACACCTGCATCGTATCCTGCATTGACCGCTATCTGTTTTACAGGAGCTTTTACGGCGCGAAGGATGATCTCGCAGCCAATCTTCTGATCTCCTGCAAGTTCGAGTTTGACATCTAAAGCAGCACGCACTAACGCAGCTCCGCCGCCGATGACGATACCCTCTTCGACTGCTGCTTTCGTAGCAGAAAGTGCATCGTCCACACGGTCTTTTTTCTCTTTCATCTCAGTCTCCGTCGCCGCACCGACTTTGATGACCGCTACACCGCCGCTGAGTTTTGCCAGACGCTCTTGAAGTTTCTCTTTGTCGTATTCGCTGGATGTCGATTCGATCTGAGTTTTTATCTCCGAGATTCTCATCTTCACGGCTTCGCTGCTTCCCGCACCGTTTACAATGACAGAGTTGTCTTTGTCTATTACGACGCGCCCCGCCTGACCCAGATGCTGGATGGTCGCACCTTGAAGCGTATGTCCCGTTTCTTCGGAGATCACCGTACCGTTTGTAAGAACTGCGATATCTTGCAGCATAGCTTTACGGCGGTCGCCGAATCCCGGAGCTTTCACGGCAGTGATGTTCAATACGCCGCGGAGTTTGTTCACGACCAGCGTAGAAAGAGCTTCACCCTCTACATCTTCGGCAATGATAAGCAGCGGACGGGAAGTTTTTTGCACCTGCTCTAAAACAGGTAAAAGATCTTTTAAAGATGTGATCTTTTGGTCACTCAGCAAGATATACGGCTGTTCTATCTCTGCCGTCATCTTTTCGGTGTTGGTTATAAAATACGGGCTAAGATATCCGCGGTCAAACTGCATACCTTCGACAACTACAAGCTCGTCGGAGATACCTTTGGCTTCTTCGACCGTGATGACGCCGTCTTGACCGACTTTATCCATCGCTTCGGCTATCATATCGCCTATCTGTGTATCCGAGTTTGCGGAGATCGTCGCGACCTGTGCTATCTCTTTTTTGTCTTTTACCGATTTTGATGCTGCTTTGAGATTTTCCAAAATAGCTTCGCATGCTTTATCCATACCGCGTTTTACTTCGATAGGATTCGCACCTGCAGTGATATTTCTAAGCCCCTCGCTAAAGATGGCATTTGCCAAAACGGTAGCCGTAGTAGTACCGTCACCCGCTTCATCCGCAGTTCTTGATGCAACCTCTTTTACAAGCTGTGCACCCATATTTTCAAGTCTGTCTTGAAGTTCGATTTCGCGTGCTACGGAGACACCGTCTTTTGTTATGACAGGACTTCCGTAGCTCTTTTGGATAAGTACGTTGCGTCCGCGCGGCCCCATCGTAACTTTTACCGCATCGCAGAGCTGTGCGACGCCTTTTGCCAATTTATTACGTGCTTCGTCTGAAAAAACTATATCTTTTGCCATAAAAACTCTCTCCTAAATTATTTTATTATTCCAAAAACGTCATCAACGTCAATAACTACATACTTAGTGCCCTCAAGAGACAACTCGTTACCGCTGTATTTACCAAACACCACGGTATCACCGTTTGAGATACTTTTTACTTCGCCGCTGACTGCAACGACCTTGCCTTGAGACGGCTTCTCTTTTGCATTATCCGGGATTATTATACCAGTGGATGTTGTACTAGCCTCTTCCGTACGTTCAACTAAAATACGATTTCCTAGTGGTTGAAAATTCATATGTCCTCCTAAATAATTTTTTGAAATTCTACAAGATAAAGGTAAAAATGTCAATATACATTGAGCCGATACAGCTAAACTATATTTACTATAAAGGACTATACTTTTTTAACATCAAGACTGTTTCAAAAAAAGAACCCGTCTTTTAAGATTTCTAAAGGTTTGGTAATATATAATTCTGCCTCTTAAAAAGAATGTCAAGGTAGCTCAGCTGGTTAGAGCGCTGGTCTCATAAGCCGGAGGTCGAGAGTTCAAGTCTCTCTCTTGACACCATTCAAACTTTCATGACGAAAATCACTCTATAAAACGATTCTTATTTTTTATCCGGTTTGGCTATCGAGTCGGGAAGTTCTATCCAAAGCGCTTTTAGAGAGAGTTCAAGATCATATATAAATAAAAAAAGTGCCCAGATCAAGCTGATAATGCTTGCAATGAACAGCGCGACGATGAGATAACCGATATTGATCTTAAACAGAGCGGACCAAAACAGGCCGATGATAATAAACGAGACGAACAAAACGCTCAGTACGGCCATAAAGTTGCTGCCTCTTATCACTTTTGCCCTTATTGTAAGTATCTTGAGTTCGGATAAAATACGGTGAAGATCTGCGCCCGAAGCACTGCGGTACTCGACGGAGAGTTGGCGTGTTCTGTCGATGATACGTCCAAAACGATTGGTAAGGCTTAAGATGATCAGACCGACGCCGGAGATAAGGATGACCGGTCCGATAGACAGCTGCAGGGTGGAAACAAGATCGCTAAGCACCATAAAGATCCTTTTTATATCGGTTTATGACCGCTTTGAAGCAGATTTACGACTTTGAGAGTGACATAGAACGCTTTGTCTTTTTCAAACATAGTCAGCTTTGTATCGATAGGCATTTTCTCTTTTACCAAAGTTCCCTGCAAAGAGTGAAGCACATGGACGTAATTTTGTTTCATAGGCAGAGTGATCTGGTCTATGTGGTCTTGTTGGACTATGTCGGCCAGCAGTTTCATCACGCAGTAGTACGCTTTTTTGTTTATGGAGCGCTGTATCAGATAATCGCGCATCAGCTTTATGTTTTTCTCCAGAACCTCTTTTTCTTCGTCGTTGAGTATACTGTTTTCATGCGTTCTTTGCAGATTTTCCTCTATTTCGTCTTCTACGTTATTGTTTGTCCTGTCCATAAGGTCTGAAAAATTCGGACACCGTTTTTGCAGTATATCCAGCATCTCTCTATCCGACAATGAAACATCAAGCAGATGATCATACGTCTTATTTTTTATATAGTCATGATCGAGCGCTTCTACGAGCTGCAGCGCTATGTTCAGATATACGTATTTATCCTCTTTATTGCTGTCAAAATGTATACTTGTATGAGAAATGACGGGTTTTGGGCCTACATATTTTACTTCCATAGTACAACCTTTTAGATTAGTGGATTAAACGTGCAGTTAATAATAACATAAACTTTACATTAGGTCGCTATATTTTCTATGTCCTATCTGTAAAATATTTTTTTTCTATAGTGGTTTATCTTCTCGTAGTTTATCTCTAAAAACAATGCGATTACAAGCACTGTCATAAAAAACGAAGAAGCGCCGACAGTTCCCAGATTTAGCCCGCCGTGATCTATCGGCTTTGTAAGCAGGTCTCCAAAAGTCGCACCAAAAGGTCTGGTAAGCACGAAAGCCAGCCAGAACAGAAATACTTTGGAGATTTTTGTATAGTAGTTCATCACTACCAGACTGATCAAAACGAGTGATATAAGCGTGGCGCTTTGCACAAAACCTATGTTCAAGTCATCGGCCAGAAAATCTCCCGCAGCTGTGCCTAACGTATTTGCGATCAAAAAGGCTATCCAGTAATACACTTCCGAAGAGGTCGTATATATCTTTTCAACCGACAGGGATCTGTCTTTTTTATGCCAGACATAAAGAACGATACCCAGCAAAGATACCAAGATCAAAGAGCCCACGCTATATCCCAGTTCAAGCGTCCTGTCTATAAAATCGGATATTGCCGTCCCTGCGATCGCCGTAGCGGTAAAAGTCAGCCAGTATGTGATGGGTTCATATCTCTTAAGCGAAAGCTTGATTGCAAAAAAAAGTAAAAAAATCGTCATAAAGATCATGATAGTAGCAGCATATCCAAACTGAAATGTCATCGAGAACATATCGGCTCCTGTTTCTCCAAGAGTGGTGGAAGCTATTTTGATTATCCAGTACAATATAATGATCTGAGGCACTCTTGTATCTACAATCTCTTTTCTCATCTTTGTTCCTATTCATAATTAACGAACCAAAACAATAACTTAAAAAAGAAAATAGATAGAAAAACGCCCTATTTTGCTGTTTCTTTATCCGTTGTCTGCCTGTTTTCTTTTTTCTTTTTTGCGAATCCGGAATTTTTTTTACTTTTTGGTTGAAGCTCAAGTTTTTGAACGAGGGTGCGGTAATCGATCTTGTTCAGGTTCATATGTGCAAAACAGCTCGCTACGACAGCGATGGTATTTGGCACCTCTCCCTTTTTTTTATAGGATTGAAGATTTTTTTCGCTTACTCCGATAAGCTTGCTGAATTTAGGCAAAGTGATGTCGGCATCAAGCAAAAGTTTTTTAAATTCGATAAAGGTCATTGTCTCTCCTGATGATACAAATTATAGCTAATCTCTATATAAAGTTGACATATATCCATATATTCTATACAATAGTAATATTATATTACTATTTTTTGGTGATGTGATAAAAAATCTCAAAAGGATATGGCAATGGCAAAAGCTCTAAAGAAAAAAGAGGTCAAAAAAGTTGTAAAGAAAGCGGCAAAAAAAGTGGTTTCGAAAAAGAAACTTAAACCTGTTGCAAAGCAAGCTGCAAAAATAGTACTGAAGAAAAAGCCTGCAACTGCAAAAAAAGCGAAAAAAGCCGCAAAAAAAGCTCTTAAAAAAGTAGTCTGATTTTTTGTGCGTTATGATTTAGAATGTGAGGGTAATGCGGTAGAAAATCGAGCGGGGAGACCCACTCACAAAAAAGTTACAGTGCTGTAACGTTTTCTGCTTGCGGACCTTTTTCACCTTGTCCTACTTCGAAAGTCACTTTTTGACCTTCGTCTAGTGATACACGGCCGTATCCGTTGCTGTTGATCTGACGAAAGTGTACAAATACATCTTTTCCGCCGTTTTCTTGTTCGATAAATCCGAAGCCTTTTTCACTGTTGAACCATTTAACTGTTCCGTTTACTAATGTTGCCATTGTTATACCTTTTTGTTTGAATACACCCTGTTTCCAAAGTGGTCGAAAATCTAATATGAATTTTATTTTTAGGTGTTTTTAACTGTCAACCGGAAGTCATCAATATAAAGCAGGCCAAAGATATAACTCGAATCATCTTTTGTTAAAAAGAGTATAGCTGAATAAAGGACAAAGCACAAGGAAAGATAAAAATTCGCTTGATTATGTGTTTATTTCCCTGTTTAAATTCCTTTTTACCGATTGTATTTTTGTTTTCAGCCTGTTCTTTGTATTTTTTCTGATATCGAATTTTAAAGAGGAGTAGACTCTTTCGCATCCTTCAAGCTGTTCATATGCCAACTCGATGATATTCAACGCTTCTTTCATAGTATCTGTCTCCACCACGGTACCCATCGGCGTCAGTTGATAGTTTACACCCGACTTGTCTATGGCATCTATGACCCGGCTTACCTGTTTGGACACCGAAGCCCCTTCTCTGCACTCATCGGATGTTGGAAACATACTAAACTCTAACAAAACACTCATTTATGACCTTTCTATGATTTTATCTGCGTTTATTATAATTTTGTTTCTCTTTATTCAAACTTGCATTAAAAAATATCAAGATATAATTACAGACTTAGTAAAAAATAGGATACTTTATGATCAAAAAATGCTTATTCCCGGCTGCCGGATACGGTACCAGATTTTTGCCTGCGACAAAAGCCATGCCAAAAGAGATGCTTCCGATCCTTACAAAACCTCTTATCCAATACGGCGTAGAAGAAGCCATAGAAGCGGGATGCGATACAATGGCCATAGTCACGGGGCGCGGCAAGCGCGCCATAGAAGACCACTTCGATATCTCCTATGAACTTGAACATCAGATAAAAGGCACGTCAAAAGAGCATTACCTTACCGAAATTCGCGACGTCATCGACAAATGCACCTTCTCATACACGCGCCAGATAGAGATGAAAGGGCTCGGGCACGCGATACTCTCGGGAGAAACGTTAATAGGAACCGAACCTTTTTGCGTTATACTCGCAGACGATCTGTGTGACAACGACAGCGGGAACTCCGTGCTTTCTCAGATGAGTGAGCTGTATAAAAAACATAAATGCTGTATCGTTGCCGTCGAAGAGATAGATATCAAAAACTCCAACAAGTACGGTATCGTCGCAGGCGACTTCATTCAAGATGACGTCGTAAAAGTCACCGATATGATCGAAAAACCAGACCCTGCCGATGCACCTACAAACCTTGCGATCATAGGCCGTTACATCCTTACGCCCGATATCTTCGATATCATAAGAGAAACAAAACCGGGAAAAGGCGGAGAGATCCAGATAACCGACGCTCTTTTAGAGATGGCAAAGCAGGGCAAAGTACTCGCCTATAAGTTTAAAGGCAGAAGATTTGACTGTGGAAGCGTCGAAGGCTTCGTAGAGGCCACGAACTACTTTTTCGAAAAAGAAAAACGACGATCATGAAAATAGACAATCCCTTTGAATCGGGACAGATAAAAAACTATCTTCTCTTTTATGCGGCAATAGTGGTCATCATGATCTTGTTCTTCATAGCTACGACTCTCTTTCATGACATCAAACAAGAGAAGACAAAAGTCTTTGACACAAACACCACGGCGAAGCCCGCTGTAAAAAAAACACCCAAGAAAAAAACAAGCGAGAAAAATCCCTCCATTATTTTGATGAAAAAAAACGTTTACTAACTATTGTATATTCACTTATAAAATTCTTGTAAACACCGGCTTTTTTGTCGGTTCTGCAAAAAATACAATAAGGTGAACGATGAATAAAATAAGTTTAAGCAAACAGATAAGCATCGGATTCGGGCTATTATTGTTCTTCTTGATAATCATGGGTTTTGTCGGTGTCAGCAACATCTTAAAAGCCGTCGACAACTCGGATAGACTAGGCAAACAATATGTAAAAGAGGTGCAGATAGTCTCTGCGATAGCACGTGATTTCGCAAACGTACAGATCAACGTAGGAAAATTTCTCTATTCCGAAGATCCCAAATACAAAGCATCGGTGGACAGCGACTTCAAAAAGGTCGACCGATGGATCAAAGACGCTCAACAGCACTCGGACAGATTCCCGAACCTGTTGCAGTTGAAAAAAGAGATAAAACCTCTTGAAGAACGGATAGGAAAATACCATGAAGCACTGGATGCGATCGATCAGGCGTTTAAACAAAAGAAGATTCTCAGAGCCAAATTGGACGATGATGCAAACACCTTTGTCGCCGTTACCAACGAGCTGACCCGCCACCAAAAAGAACTTTTAAAATCCGATATGAAAAAAGGTATCAAGATAGATGCCAGATTGAAAAGGATCCATCTCCTATATGATTCGAACCTGCTTGCAAGCAGCATACGCATCGCAAACTTCAAATCCGCCGCCAGAAGAAATAATCAGGTCTTAAAAGACGGGCTAAAAATATTTGACAAGCTCGATATTCTATACGACAAACTCAGAAAAACCACCACTTCAAAGAGCGATCTTGAAGCTATAGCAAAAGCGGAAAACTCTCTCAAAGACTATAAGGTCAACCTTCAAGAACTCCATGCGGTCTCTCTTGAGGTAGACAGCTATGCTCTGAAAGTAACAGAGAACGGAGCCAACGCTCTAAAATATGTCGACAGTGTGAACAGTGCAGGTTTACAAGGGACAATAAGACTGAGCAACTCCTCCATGAGCTCTTTGAACAGTTCAAAGGCAGTGATGATAAATACCCTTATATTCGGTTTGCTCTTAGGAGTGATACTTGCGGTATATATCATCAAAAACGGTTTGAACGGACCGCTGAACAAATTTAAAAACACTCTTACGAAAATAGGCGATGAAAATGATCTGAGTATCCATGTCGATGAACATGCCCCGCAGGAGATACATGAGATGGCTAAAAGCTTCAACCGTTTTTTAGATCAGCTGCGCAATCTTATAGAGAACTCAAAAAGCTCCTCATCCGAAAATGCGGCGATATCCCATGAACTTTCGACCACCTCTTTGACCGTCGGAACAAACGTCGAACGTTCCGTGAAGATAGTCAACGAAGCGACAAGTTTTGCTTCGAATATACAATCCGAGATACTCTCCGCCATATCCGAAGCACAGCACAGTAAGGAAAATATTATCCAAGCCAACGAAAACCTCGGCAGCGCAAGAGACAATATCATCTCCCTGACCTCAAAAGTACAGGAGACCGCTCAGACAGAGATAGAGCTTTCGCATAATATGGAAGCTTTATCCCAAGATGCAAACGAAGTCAAAAATGTTTTGGAGATCATCTCCGATATCGCCGATCAGACAAATCTCTTAGCGCTTAATGCTGCCATAGAAGCGGCACGTGCAGGCGAACATGGACGCGGTTTTGCCGTCGTTGCGGATGAAGTAAGAAAACTTGCAGAACGTACCCAGAAGTCGCTCACCGAGATAAATGCCACGATAAACGTCGTAGTGCAGTCCATTATCGACGCATCGGGTAAGATGAGCGAAAACTCAAGAGAGATCGAAGAGCTTTCGAAAATATCCAAAGATGTAGAGACAAAGATAAACTATACCGTCGATATAGTCCTCTCCGCAGTACATGCCAGCGATAAAACGGCAAAAGATTTTGAGACGACAGGCAACCATGTGCAAACCATCGTTTCTAAAATGGAGGAGATCAACGCCATCTCTTCCACCAATGCAAGAAACGTCGAAGAGATAGCTTCTGCCTCCGAACATCTCAACTCGTTGACAGAAGAGCTAAACGGCAAACTCGGACACTTTAAGACATAAAACAAGCAGGAGTAAAAGCTGTCTCTTTTTACTCCCCTTTCATGATAAGCGCAAGCTTCTCGTCCCTTCTTAGTTTTTTTATGGCATATTCTCTTTTGGACGCACTGCTTCTGTCGTCGAACTCTTCTTGATACAGCAGTTCTACGGGTCTTCTCGTCTTTGTGTATTTTGCACCTTTTACCGAACCGTTATGCTCTGCTAAGCGCTTTGTTATATCTTTGGTTATTCCCGTATAAAGAGTATCGTCGCTGCACTTCAAGATGTAGACAAAGTAAGACATCACTCTTTCGTAACGATATAAAGCTGCTCGTGATTCAAACGTTTTAATATGTTCATGACATTCACAAAATCTTGGAATCTCGACTCTTTGTCGCTTCTTAAAACCACCGTCTGCGTCTTAGCGATCAACGATAAATTTTTTTCCAGCTCCTCTAGTGTCACTTTGGCTTTGTCGTAATAGATCTCGCCTTTGGCGTTGACGTAGATGGCGACCTCTTTTTGAAGATCGTTCTTCTCTTTTGTTTTGGCTTCGGGAAGATTTACGGGAATGATCCCCTGTTTTACGAACGTGGCGGTAGTAAGCACCATGACAAGAAGTACGAGCATAATATCGATAAACGGTATGACGTTTATCTGATCAAACTTTCTTCTTTGTTTCATCTATCTTTTCGCCTCGCGGAGTATATCGAACTTCACAATTATTTTTTCCATTTTGCGAAGCAGGATCGTATAAAACGAGATGGCGGGAATAGCCACAACGAGGCCTAAAGCCGTCGCTTTTAGAGCGAGGGCAAGTCCCATCATTATTTTTTTTGCATCTACTGCACCTATATCACCGAGACTGTAAAAGGTCAGCATAATACCGATAACCGTCCCTAAAAGCCCGACATAAGGAGCATTCGCACCCATTGCACCGATCGTCGAAAGGTTATCGCTGAGATCGAGTTCGAGCGTATCTTTATTGTCATAATCTTCCAGTCTCACCGATCTGTAGAACATGAGCCTCTCTATAAAGAGCCATAATGTCACGATACTCATCAAAAAAAGTATTCCCATTATTCCGTAATCAAGTGTATTTTCCGCGTACGTTAAAAAAGTCGATGTTTCCATTAGCTGCCTTTAAAGTCTAAAAATATGGTAGTCCCGCTACCTTTTTTCGATTCTATGTTTAATTTTATGCGATGCGTATCGCAAAATCTTTTTACCATAGAGAGTCCGATGCCAAATCCGGGCATACTGTCGTCATTTTGATAATATCTGTCAAAGATACGAAGCAGCACCACCTCATCGATGCCTATTCCGTAATCTTTGATGCGTAACACCTTGTTTTTGAGTGTTATATCTATCTTATTTGCATTTTGTGAATATTTCACGCCGTTATCTATGATATTGTCTATCACTTTACTAAGCCCGATTTTATCCATATTTATAATAAAATTTTCTAAATCCTTGGTAAATTCCACTTCTACGTAAATATTCCGTAAAAATTCTACACGCTCATCTATGAGTTCTTTGAGATCGAAACGCTCTATGATCTCCCTTTTTGTCTGTCTCTTTATCATATAATCAAGCTCGTTGTATCTTTGCGTCAGCATATTGCATGCGGTTTTGATACGGCTTAGACGTTTTAGAGATTTTTCATCGGAAAGCTTCTTTTCTATCATATCGACATTCGTTTTTATGGTAGCGATGGGAAGGTTGAGTTCATGCAGGGTGTCGCGTGAAAGTTCTTCGAGATTTGTTACGTACTCTTCAAGGGGTTCGATGGCAAGCTTTGATATGATGATACCCGATATAACGACGAGGATCAAAAATACCGTGATTATTATATACGCATCTACGGGTTTGGCGGTATCTTTTACATAAGAAAATCCCCCGCCGAAGATGATGACCGTTATGAAATAATATAAAAATATATATCGTCTAAGATTGTAAAACAAGTCTGTAACCCACTGCCCGTATATTCTCGATCATGCCCTCATCCAGAAAATGTTTTAAACGGTTTATATAGACACGGATAGCTCCGTCGCTTACGTCTTCATTGTTGTTCCAAAGCTCATAGACTATCATCTCTTTGGTTACGACTTCGTTTGCATTTTTCATCAGCAGCGATAAAAGCGCATACTCCTTTTGAGAGAGGTCGAGCTCTTTTTGCTTATAGTGGATACGCTTTCTGTTCTTATCGTTGCACAATTGACCGATGCACTCGTTCTCATCGCCTTTATAGCGTTTCAAAACGGCTTTTATGCGTAAAAGAAGTTCATAGGAGTCAAAAGGTTTTTTTATATAGTCGTCCGCACCGTGAAGGAAGCCGATTGAAAGCATCTCCTGTTCTTTGTGCGAAGTAAGAAAAATAGTGGAAGTCTTGTCGTTTGAGAGGCGAAGTTCTTTTAAGAGATCGAGTCCGTTTATGATGGGTACGTTTATATCCAAAAGGTACAGATCAAACCTCTCTTTGTAGGTCAGGTCAAGAACTTCTTGTCCGTTTTTGCACTGCGTGACCTCATATCCTTCGTCTTCAAGAAGATCGGCGATAGTCTCGCACAAAAGAAGATCGTCTTCTAAAAGCAGGATCTTACTCGACATTTTCTATCGACCATCCTATAGTTTCGCCCGCATACATCGGAATGACGCCGGAGTAATTCTGGGGTACTTTAAAAGGCGAAGCGATTAAAGAGACCTCTTTAAACTCCGGACATATCCCGTAAATGCGCTGGGCATTGTCGCTCACAAAATTCTGAAGGTTCTCAAGCGCATTAAACTCGTCGAATATTTCGCACAAAACCTGCAGTGCGATAGGAGCGGTAAATACGCCCGCGGCACATCCGCAAGACTCTTTTTTATCCTGAGGATGAGGAGCCGAGTCTGAACCGAACATCACTTTTGGATGTGCTTCAAGAGCCACTTTTAAAAGAGCTTCCCTGTCCTCGGGGCGCTTTGCGATAGGTTTGCAGAAAAGATGTGGTTTCATCATTCCGCCTACCACGTCGTCCAGCGTTATCAAAAGATGGTGAAGCGTGATTGTTGCATAAAGGTTCTCATACTTCTCAAGCATCTCCACGGCCGCTTTTGTAGTGATATGCTCCATGACTATCTTCAACTTAGGAAAGTTCTGTGCCAGGAGTTCATAGATGCTCATGAATTCCGCTTCTCTGTCCATCACGAAACCGTCCGTCTCGCCGTGAACGCACAAAGGTATCTCAAGGTCGCTCATAGCTTGTAATGTAGGTCTCATCGCTTCGATATCAAAGGCTTTTACACCGCTCTCGGAGTTTGTCGTGATACCGGCGGGATAGAGTTTGATCGCCAAGATAGTATCGACGACACTCTCTAAAAACGCTCTTTCGTAATTTTGGTAAAAAAGGGTCATATAGGGTTCGAAATAGTCATTTGGAACCGCCGCCATGATACGCTCTTTATATGCTAAAACGGCATCTTTTGTCGTCAGAGGAGGAACGAGATTCGGCATGACCAATGCACCGCTGAAACTGTAAGCGCTCAGAGGCGCCACGTTTTCCAGCATAACACCGTCACGGAGATGAAGATGCATGTCAAGAGGCATTAAAAGAGTATGGGTTTTCATTGTTTTCCTTATTTTAGTCATAAAACAAAGTATATCAAAATCCAAATAAAACTTTAGATAACCCCTGTTTCAAAGCCCCAGAGAACAGTTGAGAATAAAAGGATCGCAATAGTGAGGATCGGAAGATATTTATATGTCTTGCTCAGCCCGAACATCGGCTTTCCGTCGACAAAAATTCCCAGCTGAACGGTCGTTACCGCCAAAGATGCGACGATCACGAACAAGACGACCAAAAGCATGAAAAAGTACCACTTAACAAACAGGATGCCGTAGTACAAAAGGGAGACGGCGCTCAATCCTACCAACAGATGCTGCACCAGCATCGCAGTGTTCATAAGCTCCTCTTTTTTATGGACTCTGGCGATCTTGAAATACAAAAATACTAAAAACAAAACGGTGAAAAAGATCATTGTTCAAACTTCCTTGTGGTTTAAAAGTCTGCAATTCTATCTCACTTAAAATTAATTATATGTAAAATTTATATTTATTATTACTTTTACTATAAATCTTGTTTTGCTTTTTCTATAAGAGCGTTTAAAACATTCTCATACGTTTTAAGCTCTTTTTTCGATGTCGATTCAAAACGCGTCACTAAAACAGGCGTCGTATTGCTCGCTCTCACCAATCCCCATCCTTTGTCAAAAACTACTCTTACACCGTCTACATTTATGATCTCTCTAATGTGCGGAAAGTCTTTTGGAGGATTTTTCAAGAGTTCTTTTACTTTCATTATGATCTTGAATTTCTGGACTTCGGTCGTCTCTATTTTTATCTCTTCAGTCGAGAAAATTTCCGGCAGCTTCGCCAGTTCGGCATCCAAATCGATACCGTCTTGCACAAGCTCAAGCATCCTGAGAGTCGCATAGATCGCATCGTCATACCCGAAATAGCGGTTTTTAAAGAAAACGTGCCCGCTTACTTCGCATGCCAGATCGGCACCAATCTCCTTCATCTTCACTTTAAGATTTGAATGTCCCGTCTTGTACATGACAGCCCTACCGCCGCGGCGTTCTAGTTCATCATACATCACCTGAGAGCATTTCACTTCGCCTACGACTACGGGATTTTTTATCTTCAGCGAGTATAAAAGCGCCATCATATCGCCTTTGATATTGTTTTTATGTGTAAGAACCGCTATGCGGTCTGCGTCTCCGTCATACGCAAAAGCGATATCGCCCTCTTTTTTAAGCAGTTTTTTTATATCTTTGAGATTATGTTCGACCGAAGGGTCGGGATGATGGTTTGGAAACGTTCCGTCGGGATCCGTATATATCCCTCTGGCATTTAATCCCAGACCATCAAATATCCTCTGTGTCACTATGCCGGCGACGCCGTTTCCGCAATCATAGACTATACGCTCTTTCATACCGCGAAGATGGGAAAACTCTTTGACCATAAAATCTACATAGCGGCTAAGGGCATCTATCTTCGTTACGCTCCTATTTGTTTCACGCGGCATATCCATCGATTCTACTTCTTGACCCAGTTCATAGATATCTTCCCCGAAAAAAGGGGCTTTGTCTATCGTGATCTTAAAGCCGTTGTATTCACTTGGATTGTGCGAACCTGTGATCATAACGGAGGCATCGGGAGTGATGCCTTCCCACTCCTGATAGTTGGCAAAATAATTGACCGGCGTGGGGACCATTCCCATGTCAAGTATTTTTTTACCACCTGCGTTGAGTCCGCGCACCAGATACTCAAAAAGGATCGGCGAATGGCTTCTGGCATCGTATCCCACTGCCACATATTCTCCCTTTATTCTCTTGCCGAGCGCATAGCCGATGCGCACGACGCTTGCTTCGTTCAACTCTTTTTCAAAGATACCCCGTATATCATATTCTCTGTAAATGCTCAAATATTTTCCTCAAAATTCAGATACGTTCCTTATGTATCTTTTATTTTACATCAACTCCCGTAAACTGCACATAAAATCATAATTATTAGAGCATATTAACATTATAGTCGGTACAATACCGTTACAACTAGGGAGTTTAAAATATGCATAGAATTTTGATCGTTGAAGACAATAAGGCACTGGCAAAACTTATCGCAAAAAAACTCAAAACCTCTCTGAATTTTGAGATAGATATAGCTTTTTCGATGCAAGAAGCCAAACTTTTTACCAAAAAATACGAATATTTCGTGACGCTTCTTGACCTTAACCTACCCGACGCACCAAACGGAGAGATCGTCGATTTTATGATATCAAAAAATATAAAATCGATAATACTCAGTGCCAATATGAACAAAGAGCTGAGAAAATCGATACTTCAAAAAGATGTGATCGATTACATAAAAAAAGACGGCGTGGAGAATATCGACTATATCATATCCACTATCTTGCGTCTTGTGAAGAACCAGAACCATAAAGTTCTCATAGTCGATGATTCTCTTGTGTTTAGAAATCAGCTCCAAAAAATGGTTAAGAACCTTTTTTTCAACGTCTATACGGTCGCTCACGGAGAAGAAGCATTGGGAATGCTTCAAACCCATCCTGACATAAAAATCGTACTGACAGACTATAATATGCCGGTTATGAACGGGCTTGAACTGACAAAAGAGATCAGAAAGACTCACTCTAAAAACGAATTGAGCATCATAGCACTTTCATCGAATCAGGATGATGAGATAACCGCACTATTTTTGAAAAACGGAGCGAACGACTACATATATAAGCCCTTTTCCAAAGAGGAGTTTTCCTGCAGGCTCAACAACGCCATAGAGGCTTTGGAAAATATCGAAAAGATAACGCATAACGCCAGCAGAGACTTTTTGACCGGTGTCTATAACCGCAGACATTTTTATGAAAAAGCGTATGAATACTTCAATGAAGCCAAAGAGAGCGAACAAAACTTCTGTATCGCTATGATAGACATAGACGACTATAAAAAGATAAACGATACGTATGGTCATGAGGCTGCTGATGACGTGGTCGTCAACCTCTCGAACATCCTTACGAAAAACAGCGGTGTCGAAGATATAGTGGCTCGTTTTGGCAATGAGGAGTTTTGTATCCTTTTCAAAGGGATCTCGCAAAACGAAGCAAGGGAAAGGTTACAGACGCTGCAGCATCAAGTCGAAACTTCCTATGTCAAAAGCGCCCAAACAGAGATATCCTACACAGTGTGCATCGGAGCACAGACCTCTCCTGAAGACACATTGCAAGAGAGCGTCAACAGCGCCGATATGCTTCTCTATAATGCAAAGAACAGCGGCAAAAACCAGATACTCTTCAACTAGTCCATAACGATAAGTTCTCCAAAAGGGATATCGCTTTTTTTAGGTGCTATCCACGCTACGTTATATAGCGGCTGCTCTTTTGGAAACATCCCGTTTAGATCGGTAAAATAAAGCAGTAATGCAGTGTCATAGAGATTTTGTTCTATGTACTCAAAGACAGGTCTAAAATCGGTCCCGCCCCCTCCTTTTAACGTGTAGAGAAGTTCGTCTCCCTCATAAAAAGTTTCATGGGAATATACCTTCGCATCGGCAACCAAAATATCTATTTCATAGTTTGAAATGCTCAGCATTATGGAGTTTACCTCGCTCATAAAAGAACTTAACATCTGTTCATCTACCGAACCCGAACTGTCTATGGCAATAGTAAGCTTAAACCTGTTGCTTGTAAGCGAAGGCAGGTAGGTGCCGAGATACAACAGCTTTTTAGCGGGCGGAAGAACCCTGTAGTCATCTTTATAAAAGCGGTCTATCGCATCTCTCAGCTTTTCTCTCCAGTCTATCTTCGAAGAAGAAGTCAGATCAAAGAACCTATCAAGTCCTAAAGGCAGATCACCGCGGATAAGTTCATCTTGGATCAGCTTTTCGTTCATTGTTGAGAGCAGTTCCTCATCTACGATGTTCTCAACCTCCATCTTCGGCGCATTCTCATCTTTTTTATCGCTGCTGCCGGAACTGTTTTGTTTGTTGTTGTGACGTTTGTTATCTTCGTTGAATCCCGTCTCGTCACTCTCATTATCGCTGAACTCCTCGTTTTTTATCTCGTCGCGAAGTATCTCGTATATCTCTTCTGCATACAGACCCTCAAATCGCGGATCATAGTTAACGCCCAAAGGCATATCAAGACCGTTTTGAACGAGCATGGAGTTTATCGCATAGTCGGTAGAGAGCTGCCAAAGCCAGCCATAACGGGAGTTTTTACGGTTTTGATGTGAAAGTACCGTATGCATCGCACCGTTGCTCAAAGCAAACTCCAGCTCGCTTATCTCTAAAGATTTCAGATACTCGTCGTTATATTCCAGTTTCGTTCCGTCGCTTAGAAATGCGGAGATATTTTCATTTTTTATCAGTTTTAGCCTGCTTGCAAGCGTACCGAAATAGGGATAATCGACCAAAAGTTTGGCCTTTGCGCGGGATATCTTTGCTTGCAGACTCATGAGAGCAGATAACTAAACTTTCGCACCCAGTTCTTAAACTCCTGCGAGTGTTCCATCCTTACACCGTAGCGTTGGAGTTCCTGAACTATCATGACGGCAAATTCGCTTTGCAATTCCAAGGTATAACGCAGAAGGTTGTCCAGCCGCTCTTTATTTTTCAAAGTCTTTGAAACGAGTCCTGCACTAAGCGCATAAAGTACATCCACATCGCTTGGGTATTCACCCTCACCAGAAGCAAGTATCTCCTCGATGTCCGGCAGTCTGCCGGCAACTTTGCAAAAACTCAAAAAATCGACTGCGATATCGTGTCCGACCGCCCCTCCTATACTGTCTAAAAGCAGCTTTTCGTCCATAGGTGATTTCAAGACTCTGTCAACAAACTCCCAGCTTCTCGGCGTTGCAAAGCTTTTTTCGTTCTTTGTAGCATCGAAGGTAAAAAGGTTCTCGTTCTTGTAGCCGACATAGGCGATGATACGCTCATCGATACCGTTTTTAAACGCCCACTCCTTATAATCTCCCACATCCACATCCATCTCCAGATGCACGAAACGGTTGGCAAGGGGTGATGGCATCCTATAGACCACGCCCCTGTCACTCTCCCGGTTTCCCGCAGCCACGATCGCCCAGCCTGCAGGAAGTTCATACTCTCCTACACGTCTGTCCAGTATCAGCTGATATGCCGAAGCTTGGACGGCAGGCGGTGCGGAGTTGAGTTCATCCAAAAAGAGTATTCCTCTCCCCTCTTTTGGCAAAAACGAGGGAGCGGCCCATACGGCCGAGTGTTCATGCTTATCGTAAAAGGGTATCCCTTTCAAGTCAGTAGGGTCCATCAAAGAGAGACGCAGATCTATAAAGCCTATATCTTTTTGTTCGGCTATCTGCCGTATGATAGATGACTTTCCGATTCCTGGAGCACCCCAGAGAAATGTCGGTATTTTCTGTTCTACCATCGCTTCTACGGAGTTTTTTATCTCGCTTGCTTTCAATCCTGCCATCCTATGTTTTGAGTTTTTATATGATCTGCAAACGCTTCGTTTTGGCTCACTAAACGCTCCAGTCTTTGATCGAGCCTGAATTCATACAAAAGATCTACCGGGGTTGAAGGATTTTTACACAATGCCTTGATGATCTCAATATCTCCTTCAGATGCCAATTTTCGCAAAATATCTTCCGGTGTCTTCGAGTTTCCGGCAAGAGAGAGGTAGTTTTTTTCATGCAGATAAGCTTCTCTCAGGTTCTCCTCTTTTACCATTTCGTTTGAGAACAAAGAGAGATTTATCTCATCGTCGCCGAGAAGCAATATCTCATCTGCGATATTCTCGTCGATATTCGAATTTGTCGCCAAGGATGCCGTTACCTCTTTGTTATTCAGCGACAAAAGTTTATCTTGCATCCGTTTTGTCAATGTCTTGTTCTTTGCCAGATATTTAGGAGAAATCTGTGAAAAAAATTCAAAAGATTCATTATCAAGCAAAAGATTTTCCGCGATGATATCGGAAAAATTCTCTTGTAGCTGTTTCACAAGCTCAGGAGCAAGATTCGGATTTTTGCAAAGCGATATATTGATCTGTTCTTCGTTCAAAGAAAAAAGTATGTTTTGCAAATCTGCATCAAGATTCTCTTTTGACGCTATGATCTTTCTGATCTCTAGATTCCCGTTTTTAAGCAGTATTTTTAGCACTGAGTCGGGAGTGACACTGTTTTTTGCGATCGAAAGTATTATCGGATATAAAGAGGCGTTGGAAAACCCGTTTTTTATCGGAGAAAGCGTGCTTATGGCTTCGATCAGATTCCCGTCCGTGGTCTGTTCTATCAAATGCATAAGCCCCAATGCCGCATATTGTACATTATGGTTTCTTTCTATATTCTCGTAAAATCTGGATATCAATGCCGCGGTGACGTCACGGTTTTCATCATTTTCAAAGAATCCTTCATTCTGCCAATCGTAAAGTTTCATCAGCTGAAAAAAAAGAGCGTCGTTTATTTTCGGATTCTTAATATACGATAACAATCTGACCCTGTCATGGGAAAGTTTCAAACTCATTAAAAGTGAATCGGCATCGATATTTTCGATCAAGGTCTCTTCCAATACATCGATACTTATAAACTTCTCCTTTAAACCCTTTTCATAGAGCCTGTCTGATTCGTTTTGCTCATAAGGGGTCATCAGTCTGCCCTCTACGATGTATGAAACGCTATCGCTATACTCATTTAGGACCGTTATATTGAAAGTATGAAGCTGATAATCAAACTCATCTCTTTCAAAAGCTCCCGGTTTACCAAAAAGCAAGAGAGTTTTATCTTTTAGCTCATCGATCTTCATAAAGAGAGCACTTTTTCTATCGAATATTTCAGATCGACGTCGATATTGTCCATCGATTTGAGCATCCATCGCAGATATCCGGCATCTTCGGCTGCAACATCCGCCAGGCTTTTGCCTTTGTATTTTCCGAACCTGAAAGTTTTTATAAAGATCGGTTCTTGAGTAAGATACACCATCTTTTCGACCGGGTTTTCACCTGCAAATCTTTCTTCGATAGATTTTTTCAGCTCGGTCAAAAAAAGTTTTAAGGTAAGCACATCGCCTATAGCGTCATGGGCTTTGACCTCTATGCCGAGCTTTTTCGCTTCCGCTTCTTCTTGTTTGTAAAGTCCCATCTTATAGCGAAAAAACTGTAGTCTGTGCGCTTCTTCATCTTCAAAGATATGTTTTGCACACCTCAGCGTGTCGATCAGTTTCATTTTTAGGGAAAAACCCTCTTTTTCAAGCATACCGATATCAAAAGGAGCATTATGGATAATGACATAATTCTCCTCGGTATTGAGCTCAAGCAGCCTTTTATACGCCTGTGTATCTTTGCATACGGGTTTGTCCGCGATCATCTCGGGAGTGATATGGTGAACCTCCATCGCTCCAAACGAGATAGGAACGTCTGTGGAGCAAAATTCGTTTTGCACTTCGATGTCGCCGTTTCCAAGGACCATGTACCCAAGCTGGATGATACGGTCACTCTCACCCGCACCCGTCGTTTCCGTATCCAAGATGATATATTTTGCCATTACTTGATATCCAAAAAAGGGTCTAACATATAGTTTTTCATTGCTTCTAAATACATCTCGTTCAACTCTATCTCCATATGTCCGTCTCCATCCTTTTGTATCTCTTCAAAAGTACAAAAAGTAAGTATGATTTTAGGGTATTTTCTTCCGCCGTATTCAAAGTTCTCGACTGCGATAGGTTCCGTCAGATCTATAAATATCTCTATTATTTTGGACAAGGACGCACTACTATCGTCAAACCCGAAAAGATTAAACAATCTTTTTAACGATATATACATGTAGGGATCTTTTTCATTGGCGATATACGTACTGTAAATGGCTTGTGCAAGTTTTAGCGTATCTTTGTCCAACGGTTCTTTGATCAGCCGTTTCTTATCGATCGTCTGCATATAAATCCTCGAATAATTTATCTAAATCGAATTTTATCAATGGTTCCTCTTTAAAAATATAGTGAGGGATCAGTTCTAAAAACAGGTATACGACAAGGATCATAGGATAAAAAGCGGCAACTTCCTTATACAGAAGTTTATACGTATGATGTTTTTTTATCCAACTCAGCGCTATTTTTGAACCGCCCATCCCCAGTACCACCTCAAAAGCGACTATGAATCCCCATACCAGATATGTAAGGATCGAGCCGAGAAACAGATACCAAAAAGAAAATTCCAGATTATAAAACATAAAACTATTATCTCACATTCAAGCTTATGCTACAATTTGCTTATGATAACATCACCCCTATTATATCTGTTAATCATTGCGGCTATCGGAACATTTTTTGGCTACTTGAAACAAAAAAGCCGTTTCAAAGTTTTTTCTTCGCATATTTATATCATACTCTTCATATTTATCGGCACATCTCTTTTATCGTATCTGGGAATCTTTGCAAATACGCAGGAGATAAAGAGCATCTATCATACACTAAAAAACAATCTGCTTCCCGCCATGATCTTTTTAACCTTTACGGATTTGGATCTTAAAAATCTGCTCAAAGGCTCCGGCATAGGCTGTTCTTGCAATATCGGCCCCAAACGCTACTGGTTTCTCTTGGCTCTTAGTTTTTTTGTCAGTTTGGCATCTCAATTTCTTAGCTTGCACACAATGCTTGCAGAGCCTTTTATAAGTGCCGTTGTCCTTTCCGCTTTTTTTGGAATACTGGCATCGTTTACTCCGTTAAAAAACATCAACGGCATCAAAGACATAGCCGCTACAATGCTCTATCTTTTAGCAGCACTCTTCGCATCACAGATCAGATAAGTCCCAAAAGCGCCGTGAAAAGTACGGGAGGAGTGATCACAAGACCTACTTTCATATACTCGCCCCAAGTGATCTTGACACCTTTTTTTGCCAGTACATGAAGCCACAACAGTGTGGCAAGCGAACCGATAGGCGTCATTTTCGGTCCTAAGTTCGAGCCTAGAATATTTGCATAAGCCAAGGCCTCGTTTCCTGCATATCCTACATGATTTATGGAGATATCCATCAGCATAATGGTCGGCATATTGTTCATGATCGAACTGATAAATGCCGACAAAAATCCCGTTGCGATAACGGCGATCGTATCTCCCTGTTTTATCAGTTCGGTTATCCATGAAGCGATGATATCCGTGATACCCGCATTTTTAAGTCCGTAGACAACCACGTAAAGTCCTATCGAAAACCAAACAACCTGCCAAGGCGCAGCTTTAATGGTCATAATGGGTTTAACCGCTTTGTAATGATTTGCTATAAGCAAAAACAGTATTGCTCCGCCAAGAGCAAAGAGCGAAACCGGCAGATGAAATCTGTCTCCCATGAAATATCCGGCCATCAAAAATGCAAGAAAGAACCAAGAAAGTTTAAACATCGTCATATTTTTTATGACCGAACGAGGCTCTGCCAAAGATGCGATGTCGATGCTTTTTGGAATATCTTTTCTGAAATAGATCCATAAAACCGCTATGGAAGCCATGATGCTAAGCAGATTCGGCAGGAACATATTTTTTGCATATTCGCTAAATCCTATATGAAAATATCCCGCCGTCACAATGTTGGTAAGATTGGAGATGACAAGCGGATTTGAAGCGCTGTCACCGATAAATCCGCCTGCCATCAAAAAGGCAAATACGGCTACGGGCTTCATCTTGAGATGCTTCATCTTTGCAAGCAGGATCGGAGTAAGGATGAGCGCCGCTCCGTCATTGGCAAAGAATGCCGCCACTACAGCTCCTAGAAGCAGGATGTAAACAAACATCAAGTGTCCGTTTCCTCCGCTGTAACGCGCCATCTTAAGTGCGGCGTATTCGAAAAAACCTATTTCGTCAAGCACCATGGAAAGGATAATAATGCCTATAAAAGCCAAAGTCGCGTCCCAAACGATGTTAGTCACGGTTAAAACATCATTAAAACTGACCACACCGAGCACTATGCTGATGAGTGCTCCGACAACCGCTGTCGTGCCTATCTGCAACCCCTTAGGCTGCCAGATGATAAAGATGAGCGTTATTAAAAAGATGCCGCCAGCTAACAGCATTTGTCGTTCATCACTTTTGATTTCAACAGAGCCTGTTCTATCTCCTCTTTTAAAATATCGCCGCTAAGCGTCAGGTTTACATCACCGTCTTTGCCCGAAACTTCCATATTTTTTATCTTTTTTTTCGTCTCATCGCTCATACAGTCGCATTTTCCAGTCTGGCAGTTTTGCACCATAGTCACTATATTTTCTTTTTTGACTTCACCCGTGAAAGAGATATTTACACCGTTTTTGAAGCTTTTTACTGTTTTTTGCATAGTGTGTCCTTTATATTCGTCATGTAAAACTATACCATCTTTTCATCAATAAATCAATATATCTTGATATTTAAAATCTGTGCTATAATTTTCTATGGAAATTTTTTTGACTACCGTATCGGCACTAAACGATGAAACGAGAGTAAAGCTTCTGCGCTTTATAGACGAGAACGGAGCGATGTGCGTCTGCGATCTGCAAGAGTCGTTTGAGATGATACAGTCCCGCCTCTCGCGTCATCTAAAAATACTTAAAGACGCAGGGTTTTTACGGGTCGACAGACGCGGAACCTGGGCATACTACTCTGTCAGATCCCCTTTGGACAGATTTAGAACGGAAGCTCTCAAAGAGATCAAGACACTGGATATAAAACTGCCTAAGTTCGTAAAATGCTCGTCGGAGGCTGAGGGATGCGCTATAAAATGAATAAAAAGACAAAAGACCTATTGCTGGAAGGAAAAGCGGTAATTCTCGGATTTATCGATAAAGAATTGACGCTCTTTGCGGCAAGCCTGAGCTTTTACACCATCTTTACCATCATCCCCCTTTTGATGATAGTGATGACTCTTATTACCTCCCTTCCAAGCTTCAGTGAACATTACGAGACCATAAAGAACTTTATCTTCTCAAATCTTATGCCCGTGAACTCACAGGCTATCATGGGCTATATCGATGGATTTTTGAAAAACTCGGTAAAGATGGGAGTGATCGGATTTGCGAGCGTCATCATCGCCTCCATGCTTTTTTTCCAAAACTTCGAATATATCGTAAACCGCATATTTCACGCGCAAAAAAGAACGGTATGGGAATCCGTGACGACGTATTGGACACTTATAACATTGACGCCAATTGCGTTAGGTGTTTCGTTTTATATCTCCGGAAAACTTGCCATGATCGTCGATGAAAGCATCTTGTCGGGTTGGATAAACATCATCAAGATATTTCCCTATCTCATCATCTGGGCGCTTTTTTTCCTTATCTATCAAATAGCCGCAAACATCAAAATAGAACCCAAAGCTTCGCTCATAGCCTCGTTTATCACATCGACTATCTTCTCTATCGCCAAATCTTCGTTCATCTACTACGTCGTCTACAACAAGACTTATGCAACGATGTACGGTTCTTTTGCGATGGTCATATTCCTGTTTTTTTGGATATACATCTCATGGATCATCTTCATCTATGGGATGAAACTATGCTACATTCTGCATCGCATATATCAGGAAAAGAAAACTGAAAACAGCCAAAGCGTAGAAAAAAAGCCTGTATCTGACAGCCAAAAATGACAAACCTATATGTATGTAAAAGAGTGTGGCACTCACATGCAGGGTTTGAAAACTTTCTCCAAGTGAGAGCAGTTTCAAAAGCCATCCGTCAAAGATCCCTCCAAAGCCCGCCATATGCATCAAGATGCTAAGCGGATAAAAAAGTGTGAACAGTGTCGTCCAGATGATCGAAAGCGGATGCAGCAGGGAAAATATCCCGAAGATATAAAGAGAAAACGGCAGCATGGACAAATAAACGAAAACGGGAAGCAGTAAAAAAATAGAGAGCTTTTTCATTCCTCCCAGATGGATCAAAAACAAAAATATATAAAACACGCCACTCACAGAAAGCCAAAATCCTATGGAAAGAAGCAGCTTCGGCATCAAGGCGACAAGCAGCAAAACACTCACAAAAAGTGTCTGCATCGAGAGCACTTTTAATCCTCTGTCATATAAAAAATACCCGACTGCAAGCATCGTGAAACTTCTAAGCAACGAAGGCGTAAAATCCAAGAACCAGACATAAAAAAACAAAAAGAAAGCAACTGCGGCAAACAGGTCCCGGCCTGCCGATCTGTAGGGAAAATATCTGTTTTGCAGCGGTTTATAAAAAAGCCCGAAGAAAAAAAACAAAACAGTACTCAAAACGCCCAGATGAAATCCGCTGATCGCCATGAGATGGCTTATCCCAAGTGATGAGAGTTTTTGACGGAGTTCTTTTTTCAGCGGCGAAGCGGTGTAGAGCGCCTTATATATCTCGGCGGCATCTTTATTTGAATGCTGTGCAGAGATCAAAGTGTTTAACCTTGTCTTAAAATCGTCCTCGTCCTCACCGTATAAAATCTTGCTTTTTGCATAAAAGCCTTTGAGATATCCTAAAAAATCAAGTTTGTTAAGAGAAAACTCCGCAGTTATTTTCTGTCCGGTCATATCGCCCAAAGAAAGTCTTTGCGAGGTATATACCAACGTATCGCCGCAGTCGAGTTTCAAGATATAGTAACTATGAGAACCTCTGCTTTTTTCATATTGGTTTACAACCTTGCAGGTAAGAGTCGCATTTTTTTGCGAAGAAAGTTTTTTGTATGAAAAATATTCGATTGAGAGCGAAAGTAAAAACAGCGTAAGAAAGAGAAGAAGGACATAAAGATAGCCGCGTCCGCTGAAAAGATCGGGACGCTCTATCATAACCTAAAGCGTGGGCATTGAGACAGAATCGCTGCTGACGCTGATCTCGGCCGATCTTGTATCTACGTTCTCATACACGGTTTCGATCCCTTTTGTATAATCCACAAAGCGTGTAAGTTTTTTCTGAAACATCAGCTTTACATGTCCGGTAGGCCCGTTACGCTGCTTACCGATAATGATCTCAGCTTCCTCCACCTCTTTTTCCTGATATGTCGCCTGAAACTCTTTTCCCTCGGCTTTAGCCGCTTTTTCACGCTCTTTTTCCTCTTTATAGAGATAGACGTCGTCACGATAGACAAAAAGGATGATATCTGCATCCTGCTCGATCGAGCCGGATTCGCGGATATCGCTGAGCATCGGACGTTTGTCGTTACGTGATTCAAGTCCGCGGTTGAGCTGAGAAAGCGCTATGATCGGTATACCGAGTTCACGGGCAAGCATTTTCAGACCGCGGGATATCTCGCTGACCTCCAAGTGGCGATCCTTGCCTCCCGTACCGCTCATGATCTGAAGGTAATCGATAACGGCGACCTCGATTTCCGGATGCTGATTTTTGAGCTTTCTCAGTTTTGAACGAAGCTGATTGATGTTCACAGAACCCTGATCGTCCACAAAAAGTTTTGCTCTGTTCATCTTGTCTATCGCATCGCTGAGCTTGCTCCATTCATCGTCGTTCAAATCACCCACGCGAAGCTTTTGTAAAAATATGGATGTCTGGATGCTCAGGAGTCTCAGCATCAGCTGTTCGGCAGGCATTTCAAGCGAGAAAAAGGCCACCCCTTTTCCGTCATGTATCAGCTTGTTTACGGTGTTAAGGACAAAAGAAGTTTTACCCATTGCAGGACGCGCCGCAATAATGACCAAATCGCCCTTGCCAAATCCCGTCGTCATTTTATTGAGTTCATTAAACCCGGTATCCACTCCCACAAGAGTAGAGTTACCGCGGGCTTTCATCTCTTTGATGTACTCCATCGTATCATACGTCACGGTCGGAGAATCTTTAAAATCGCTCGTTTGAGAATCCTGTGTTATCTCGTAAAGTTTTTTCTCTACCAGATTCACCACGTCATCGCTTGGCAGTTCCTCTTCAAGCGTTACACGTTTTATCTCCGTGGTAAGCGTCAAAAGATGGCGTTTTAAAGATTTGTCTTTTATCTCGTTCACATACGCTTTGATATTGGCGATCGGATTCGCCGAAAGAATATCGAGCATGATGCTCTCATCAAATTTTTTCTCTTTGGAAAGCTCTTTTTTTATAAACTCTTCATCTATGGGCTCATCCCTGCGCGTAAGCGAGACCATCGCTTTATAGATATCCTGATGTGCAGGCAGATAAAAATCGTCATGCTTGAGTAGGGATTCAAGCTCGTCGAACTGCTTGGGTTCGAAGATGATCGAACTTAAAATAGATTTTTCAAATGTCAGGTTATAAAGGTTGTTCTCAGTCATTGCTTGCCATCTTTTCAATTTCATTTATAAAACGTTCTACCAATTTGTCTTCATTCAGGTTTGCCACGACTTCGCCTTTTACCATCACAAGCCCTTTTCCTTTTCCGTAAGCGATAGCAACATCAGCATGCTGTGCTTCGCCTATGGCATTGACCACACAGCCCATAACCGATACGTTCAGAGGTGTTTTTATGTGTGCCGTTCTTTTTTCTATTTCGCTTACCGCACTTACCAGATCGGCTTCGATACGCCCGCACGTAGGGCAGGAGATGATATTGAGCCCCTCAGGTGCCGCACCGCTGTCTTTAAGGATGGCACGGCCGACCTTTATCTCCTCTTCCAGCTCTCCGGTTATGGAGACGCGCATCGTGTCGCCGATACCCTCGAGCAAAAGTGTCCCCAATCCTATGGCGCTTTTAATGGTCGCGTGAAATATGGTCCCGGCTTCTGTGACACCCAGATGAAACGGATAGTTGTTTTTCGGACGAAGCATCCTATACGCTTCGACCGTTCTTTGTACGTCGCTGGCTTTGAGCGAGATCTTTATATCATCGAATCCCATATCTTCCAAAAATTTGATGTTGTACTCGGCTGAGGCCACCATCGCTTCAGCTGTAGGACCGTACTTGTTGTCAAACTCTTTTTCAAGACTCCCTGCATTTACGCCTATGCGGATAGGAAGTTTTCTCTCCCGGCATGCTTTTACGACTTCGCGTACTTTGTCTTTTGAGCCTATATTCCCGGGATTGATACGGATACAGTCCACGACTTCCGCCGCCACTAAAGCCAATTTATGGTTAAAATGGATATCTGCGACAAGCGGCAAAGAGATGCGCTCTTTTATCGCTTTTAGCGCCAGGGCATCTTGCATATCAGGCACTGCCACACGGACGATATCACATCCTGCAAAATGCAGTCTGTTTATCTGCTCCACGGTCGCTTCGACATCTCTTGTGTTGGAATATGTCATAGACTGTACACTTATGGGCGCATCCCCGCCTACCGCAACATCTCCGACATAGATTTTTTTAGTCTCGTATCTTTTTATCATAAAGATATAATATCTCTTTTGGTCTAAAAAACTGCTTTGAAACCAACTTTATGCGAACTCGATGGGATCCATGTCGATTTGCGCCAGCTCGTTTTTACATCCTAAGACGGCTTTGATGATCTCGGTACTTTTTTGAGCGCGCAGAAGTATCATAAATCGATATTTTCCCGCTATCTTCTCGATGGCTGACGGGCCAAAGCCGACGATCTCCACTTCACTAAAAGATTTTAACCTTTCCGCCATGTCCAACATCTCGCTTTGGGCTTTCATTCCGTTTTTATGTGCAAAAAGTACGCGGCAGAGTTTTTTAAAAGGCGGATATACCCCGCGTCTGAACTCCAGCTCGTCTTTTAAAAACCTTTCATAATCATCTATGTAAGCTTCAAAGAACTCTCGGTTGAAAGTCTGCACTATGACCTTTGCTTCTTTTTTTCGCCCGCTTCGTCCCGCTATCTGAACAAGTGAGGAAAGAGCTTTTTCCCTTGCTCTGTAATCGCTCATGTTAAGCATATTGTCAAGTCCCAGAACAACGGCCAGCGTCACGTCATGATAGTCATGTCCCTTGCTTAACATCTGTGTCCCGACCAATACGTCTATCTCTTTGTCATTGAACCTTTTAAGTGTCTTTATGAGCTTGTTTTGCGTAGTGATCACATCTCTGTCAAACTGTTCTATATGCACGTTCTCTAGATTATCTTGAAGATGCTTGAGAGCCTCTGCCGTTCCGAGTCTGGCACTTTTTAAGGAGTGTTCTTTACACTCGGGACAGACCTGAGGGATCTGCGTCGCAAAACTGCAATAGTGGCATTTTAAGGTCTTGCTTTTTTGATGTACGCTCATTCCGACACTGCAGTACGGACACTGATATTTATGTCCGCAATCCGTACAGATAAGATATTTGAAGTTTGCCCTTGTCGGGATAAAGACGATGCTTTGTTCATTTTTTTGTTTGACTTTTCGTATCTCATCTTCTATACGCGGAGTTATAGCTTCTATCGAACTCTCATAAACATACTCCCGATCTGCTTTAAAATGCCCGCCCTTCAGCCTGAAAGAGGGAAATTTCGCATAACTGCCAAGAGACGGCGTAGCGCTTCCCAAAATCACTTTGGCTCCGATGTTTTGTCCCATATATATCGCCATGTCGCGCGCATTGTAGCGCGGTTTGCTGGATGATTTATAACTGTCGTCATGTTCCTCGTCTACCACTATGACGCCCACATCTTTCATGGGAGTAAAAAGTGCCGACCTCGCTCCCGCGACTATATCGACCTCTCCGCTGCGGATACGCTTTAATATCTTTTCTTTTGCTGTTTTTGTGATCTTCGAGTGCCACATCACCACGCGCTGCCCGAAATGCTCTTCAAGCCGGTGTTCCATCTGCGGCGTAAGCGAGATCTCTGGCATCAAAAATATCGCGCGCCTGCCCTCGCGGACGGCATCGCTAAAAAGCTTCATATATATCTCCGTCTTACCGCTTCCCGTATCACCAAAAAGAAGCGAGACATCTTTTGTTTTTATAAATGCAAGTGCTTCGTTTTGTTTTGCAGAAAGTTTTATCTCGTCATCGAAATCACTTTCAACACTCATACAGGAAAGTTTTCTATCAAAGGAAACAAATAAAGAGAATGCTTCTCCAAGAGAACAGAGATAATAATTGGACATAAATACCGCCAATTCCATCTGCTCTTTTGAAAAATAAAAATCGCTTATGCCGGATATATCAAGCGTATTAAATGAAGGCTTCTTTGTTTGAGAGATGATCACGGCATTTTTTTGTCTGCCGTTTAACAAAACCTCTACGAGCGTGTCGGCGGCTATATCTTCTTTGCTTTGATACGTAAGCGGCTGCAAAGGAGAGCCTAAGATAGAAAGTAAGTAGTAATTCATAAAAGAATTATACTTTAACCTAACTATTTATTTCGTTAGGTTGTCGCAGTATGTGCCGGCAGTACAGCTAAAAGTGCCGCTGGCGCTGTTGTATGTAAATGTATTTGTAGTACCCGCAACTTGAAAAGTATATGTGTTCGCCGCCGTTTTCATCCATCCGCCATCGGCATTTTTTGTCGTTATGCCGTATGTCAAAAGAGTGCTTCCCGCAGTGCCGTTGTTGTCAAAGAGAACGACTCCTTCTCCCGGCGCCGCCGCTTGATGGTCAAGTACGCTTATATAGGAACTGTCTCCCTTCATAAAGCGCTTCTGCCTCTCGGTAGATATCGCCGTACGTATCGAAGCGACGTCCGAACGCCCTTTTGCTATAATGGCATCGGTTCTCGTGGCGGTGAATTTTGGTATGGCGATGCCTGCGAGTATGGCAAGAACCACTATGACAAAAACCATCTCTATCATAGTAAACGCTGATCTTTTTTTATTCATATTTTCTCTCTTTATTTTATTGAACTACAGATGTTCCGCGTAAGGGTATAGCGTACATGGATACATTCAAACTATCTTGTAAATGTTTACATAATGCATTAGAAGAGCCTGCCGCTATCAAACTGACATTTAAATCTTCGTTAGTAGCGCTGCTCATTATTCCCAGACTTACACAATCAACACCGCCGACTTTAAATGTTGCTTTTTTATTTGCCGTATCTAAAGTCGCTTCACCTCTATCTACCATGCTTTTCACGGCATCCGACATTACAGAAAGGTCATTAGACACATTACCTTTTGCTACGGCATACAATGTTATGTCGGTAGTTGCAATACTTATATTCATCATTATTTGTGAAACTTTTGCATCATCGCGAGTAGCAGTGAACCTCGGTATCGCAACAGCTGCCAAGATACCTATAATGACAATAACAAAGATCAACTCTATCATTGTAAAAGCTGAGTGTTTGGTTGAAAATATCAAATTCTAAACTCCTCTCACTCACTAAGTTTAAAATCTCATATTTTTATTCTTTGCAATAATGTTTTAATTGAGAAGCAGGCTGAAAAACCGGCCTCTCAAGAATATTAATATACTACGCCTGTACTACCGAATGAATGTGTTTTCGAAGTTCCTGAAGCAGATAAATTGGATGTTTCCGTTGCCGTATATGAGCCGGCACACACTGCATCGGTACTTCCAAGCTCAGTCACCGTCACTACTCCGTTTGTAGTATTCAAATCAAAACTATAACAAGACGCTGTTGTACCATTTGTTAGAAAAGCTTGAGTTGTGTAAGGAGTTGTTGTAGTGATATAAGAAGTTGTACCTCCCGTATTAGTCAACGGTACATTTGTCATATCACCCCAATTTGTTCCCCACGTACCTTTTGATGTCCAGTAAGAACCAAGATCGGTTACAAGAGTAGCAACATTTGCAGCCATTTTTGAAACTTGCGCATCAGTACGAGTTGCTGCAAGTTTTGGAATAGCGACAGCCGCTAAAATACCTAAAATAACGATAACGAAGATCAATTCGATCATAGTAAAACCAGCTCTTTTCATAAAGAACTCCTTTTAAATAAAAAATTAGGATTACACCAGTAACCTTAATAACAATTATTCATCAGTTATTATTAATCCCTGCTTAAATTATATTTTTTAATACTTCACTCTTAAATACTCAATATATGGAATAATTATTGCTTGTTAACATTGACTAGAAAAAACAAAGGGTTTAAAATGAGTATTGAAATATCGCGAGCATATTCTTTAATGGAAAAGGCGTTGGATTACCGCTCTATGCGTCAAGATATGATAGCTTCTAACATCGCTAATGCAGATACTCCGTTTTACAAACCCCGCGACATAAGATTTGAAGACGCTCTTATACAAAAGAAAAAAGAGATATTTGCCGACAGATCAGGAACTCTGGCTATGGCAAAAACAGACGGGGCGCATCTGGACGCACAGCCTGAAGTCGACAATTCAAAAGCCACTCTTTTTTACAGAGACGGTCATATGGCCAGAAACGACGGGAACAGCGTTGATATAGACGTAGAGACAACGGAAATGAGTAAAAACTCGACTATGTATAACGCTCTTATTGCATCGATCAGAAAAGATGCGAATATCTTTAAAAGCGTTATCGACGCTTCGGGTAAATTAAGTTAGGAAATCGATCATGAGTAATTTTTTAAGCAGTTTTGACATCAGCGGTTACGGACTCTCTGCACAAAGGACGCGTGTAGACGTCATATCATCAAACATTGCCAATGCACAAACGACACGTACAGCAGAAGGCGGACCGTATCGCCGCAAAGAGGTCGTTTTCAAGGCTATAAATTTTAACGATGAGATAAATAAGGCTATAAACGGCGAAACGAATTCCGCAAGATACGAAGACCCGCTGGATGAAGGTCAAGTTGGTAATAAAGTAAATCCTGCTATAATGAGTGTAGTAGTTGACAAGATATCGCGCGACGATACGAAACCGAAGATGAAATATGACCCGACGCATCCCGATGCTGATGCAAACGGGTATGTGGCGTATCCAAATATTAATCCAGTTGTGGAAATGGCCGATTTAGTTGAAGCGACACGTTCGTATCAAGCTAATGTTGCCGCATTTGAAAGTGCGAAAAACATGGCAACAAGTGCTATTTCTCTTTTACAGTAAGGCAAGGAATAAATTATGGCAATCAATAATATCAACGGCCTCTCAACAGCCGATCTTTTAAATAAAAAGTCTTCTGTCTCACAAACACCCAATACGGGAGAAGCTTTTGCCGATAAACTGAAATCTGCCATGAACGAAGTGAACGATCTTCAAAAAGACAGCGAAAAAGCTATGAGCGACATAGCTACGGGGCAGGTAAAAGATCTTCATCAAGCGGCTCTTGCTATCGACAAGGCGGAGATAAGTATGAAACTGATGTTAGAGGTACGCAACAAAGCATTGAACGCATACAAAGAGATCAGCAGAACCCAAATGTAAGCAGTTCAGCTTTTCATGCAAAATATCTCAAACAGAACCAAATCAAATAAGATATTTCTTCTTTTTTCCATCATAGTTCTAGGTTTTGTCGTCTTTTTAAGCGTTATGCTTTTTACGGCGATAAATCCCAGAGATATCCCCTCCCTTTACACTTCCGACACGTCCAACGCCAAAAGAGGCAATATCATCAGTGCCGACGGCTTTCATATAGCAACAACGCAGAAGCTTTACAAGGCGATCGTCAATACCAACTATATCGATCCGAAAAAAATGGATCTCTTTATACAGCTGTTTAGCATATACAGCAATATCGATCCAAAAGAGATACAAAAACTTCTGTATAAAAAGAAAGGTGTCGTAGTGTTGAGCTACAACATCAATTCCAAACAGGCTCAATACTTAAAGAATCTTGCATTTGAGCTTAGACGCTACAAGGTGTTCGTCGAGATCGAAAACCCAAAAACGCATATACGCTCGATGCAGGGCCTCAATATCATAGAAAGCGGCGAAGCAAGGATCTATCCGTACGGAAATCTTTTGACTCCTGTTATCGGCTATCCTCACAAAATAGAAGATGACGGTTACACAAAGATACGCGGGGTCAAAGGCGTGGAAAAACGCTATGAAGACGAGCTCTCATCGAAACAGGACGCCAAACAGTTCGCGCCAAGAGACGTAAACAACTATATGATACTCAACAAAGACAGCTATACAAAGCCCGGCATCGACGGGTTGGACGTTAAACTGAACATTCCTGTGACGCTCCAGATAAAAGTCGAGAGAATTTTGGACAAAATGAAAAAAGAGCTTGACGCAAAACATATAATGGCCGTGATCATGTCCTCAAAAGACGGCAGAATACTGTCTCTGGCAAGCTCAAACAGATATCTTCCTCAAAATATATTAAAAAGCGACTATCCTTCACTGAACACCTGGGCTATTGAGTATGCTTTTGAACCCGGTTCGGTCATCAAGCCTCTGACCTTTACTCTGCTCTTGGAAAAAAAGCTGGTAAACCCCTATGATCTGGTAAACGGTCACAACGGAAAGTTCAAGATAGGCAGAAAAGTCATAACCGACGAGCATAAGTTCGATTGGCTTAGTGCGGAGAATGTTATCGTCTATTCATCCAATATCGGTATGGCACAGCTTGCGCAAAAGTTAAGCGGACTTGATTTTTATGAAGGACTGAGCCGGTTTGGACTTTCTCATAAAACAAATATAGACCTTTCATATGAAAAAGAGGGATCGATCCCGACATCTTCGCAGCTCGACGATGAAATATACAAAGCCACCGCATCATACGGGTACGGCATGAAAGTGACGCTTATACAGCTGATAAACGCCTACGACGCTTTTAATAATAACGGAAGAGAAGTGATACCGACCTTAGTCTCTTCACTTATAGACAAAGACGGAAAGGTCACAAAGATACCTATGGATACCAGTCATCAGGTTATAGATCCTGCAACTGCAGAAAGAATGAAGAAAATTCTCATTAAAACGGTACAGGAAGGAACAGGGAAAAAAGCCATTACACCGGGCATTGAAGTGGGAGGAAAGACAGGAACTGCTCATATAGTCGAAGAGGGGGAGTATGTCTATAAATACAACACATCCTTTTTGGGCTTTGCAAACGATGCCAGCCACAAATATACAATCGGTGTCGTGGTCGTACAACCGACAAACAATCATTTTGCAGCACAGACTGCCGTGCCGGTATTTAAAAAGATAGTCGATCTTTTAATCGATGAAAACTACCTAAAGCCAAATATTGTCAAGTAGTCTCGTAGTGCCCGATACCGCTTCGACCAGAATTATCGTATTGCCCGGTTCTACTCTTTGAAGGGGTTTAAACTCTCGATCGACCACAGCCACGTAAGATATCTCAAGCGGTGAAAGTATAGCTCTCATCTGCTCGATTATCCTGTCGCTCTCACATATACCCGACATGATCATGCTCGTAGCCTTCTTTAAAGATGCAGGGATCTTTAATGCTTCTTCCCTCTCTTGGGCGGAAAGATAATCGTTTCTGCTGCTCAGTGCCAATCCGAAAGCATCACGCATAGTATCGACAGGTACGATGTTCACGTCCATGAACATCTGCTTTGCCATCAGAGTTATCAAATTCAGCTGCTGTGCGTCTTTTTTACCGAAGTATGCGTTTGCGGGTCTGACGATGTTTAAAAGTTTCATGACAACGGTAAGTACCCCGCTAAAATGTCCCGGACGGGAGCTGCCCTCTAGGATATATCCTCTTACGTTAGGAGCACAGAGAGAAACTTCGTCTTTTTCATATATGTCGTTTGCATCGGGATAAAAGAGATAATCTACCCCCGCCAATTCACACACACGTTTATCGGCGTCCTGACGTCTTGGATATTTCTCAAGATCTTCCCCTTTTAAAAACTGCGTAGGATTGACGAATATAGAGACAACAACGATATCATTTTGCTCTTTTGCTTTTTTAATTAACGATATATGTCCGTTGTGGAGTGCTCCCATTGTCGGAACAAATCCTATACTGCCGTCTAAACTTCTTAACTCGTTTTTTAGCTCTGCGGGGGATTGAAAAACTCTCATTTTTAAGCCTCTGTGATATATAATCGCAATTATACAACATTAGGAAATCTTTTATGGATAATTACGAATATACAGAACTTTTAAAAACACTGCAGCTTAAGATGAAAAATATCGCGGGAGTCGTCGAGCCGGATAAGATAGAAGCCCGTCTCAAAGAGATCGAAGCCTTAGAGAACGATCAGGAGTTTTGGAACGACACGTCAAATGCGGCGGTTATTCAAAAAGAGAAAACCCAGTTGGAAAGAAAACTAAAAAAATACAAAGATGCTTTTGGAGCACTGAACGATGCCAAAGAGCTCTATGAGATGGCAAAAGACGAAAACGACGAAGATACGATGAATACGCTCTTTGAAGAAGCGGATAATCTGGAAAGCTATGTCCGTCAAATGGAGATAAGCGTCCTATTGAGCGGTGAGACCGATCCCAACAATGCTATAGTTTCCATTCACCCGGGAGCCGGAGGTACGGAATCTCAAGATTGGGCATCCATACTCCTTAGAATGTATAAAAGATGGGCAGAGAGACATGATTTTAAAGTCGAAACGCTCGATTATCAAGACGGTGAAGAAGCCGGTATAAAAGATGCCTCCATCCTGATATCCGGTGAGAACGCCTACGGCTACTTAAAGGTCGAAAACGGTATTCACAGGCTTGTCCGCATATCACCCTTTGACTCCAATGCAAAACGTCATACCTCTTTCACTTCGGTTATGGTGTCACCCGAGATCGATGATAATATAAACATCGTCATAGAAGACAAAGATATCCGCATCGACACGTATCGCGCATCCGGTGCAGGCGGACAGCACGTCAATAAAACGGAGTCGGCCATCCGCATTACCCATATTCCGACCAATATCATCGTCCAGTGTCAAAACGACAGAAGCCAGCATAAGAACAAAGCTACCGCAATGAAGATGCTTAAATCACGCCTTTACGAATATGAACTCGAACAGAAAAAGGCAAAAGAGGCGGGAATCGAAAAGAGCGAGATAGGATGGGGGCATCAGATACGTTCTTATGTTCTTCAACCCTATCAACAGGTAAAAGATACCAGAAGTAACGAAGCCTTCACAAATGTCACCGCTATTCTCGACGGTGATATAGATGCGATGATAGAAGGCGTACTTATCGCCCAAAACAGGTCTTGACCTGTTTCTTTAGAAAATAAGCAGTAGCGTTTTTACGAAGTAAAATATTTCTTCAGAAAATAGATCTTAATCTATTTCTTTGGAAAACCGCTCATAAGGCGGTTACTTTAGAAAACCTACTCTCTCTTTTTTATAAAACTATACGCTAAAAACACAATACCGCTTATTATAAAGAAGATCACAAGATAGCGGATATGTTCTTTTTGTTTTTCTTTGTATGCTTTCATAAAAGAGGGAGGTTTGGGCTTTTTTTTCGCAGAGACTACGCTTTTAGGCAGACTTGCCTCCATTCTGGCTATATTTGCTTCTGCGATCTGGTTCTCGGTCAAAGCGGTATCGGGTTTTGTCCAAAAAAGAGCAGCGATTCCGCCTACTAAAAAGAGTATGCCGATCGTACGAAATAACATTATTTTATGTTTTATTATAAATTCAAGCATTCAAAATTATACACTATTTACGGATATTATTATAAAATCTCTATTATGAAACTATTAAAAGAATGCACACTGACCGACAAATGCTCCTACCTTCAAAATAAAGAGCAGACCGCACATTACAAGATATTGTCCGAATGCAGCAGTGCTTATTGTATGACTCTGACACAACGGGGATGGAGAAGATTCGGTAAAATGTTTTTCAGACCGATATGCGAAGGATGCAGCGAGTGCCAAAGCGTTAAAATCGACGCGCAAAATTATAATTTTTCAAAATCAGAACGCAGAATTATCAGAAAAAACAGTCATATCAAAACCGTATTGCAGCACCCTACGGTAACACAAAAGCACATTGACCTTTTTAATAAGTATCATCGCTATATGCATCAAAAAAAGGGATGGGACAACAATCAGACCGATGCAAAAAATTACTATACCTCTTTTGTCAGCGGACATGACAGCTTCGGACATGAAGTGTTGTATTACGATCAAGACAAACTTATAGGAGTGGATCTTATAGATATCCTTGACAACGGCATATCGTCGATATACTTTTATTATGACCCCGAATATAAAAATCTCTCTCTTGGAAAATATTCTCTATACAGGCAGATTGCATTTGCCAAGATATATGATAAAAAATGGATATATCTCGGATATTACGTAAAAGAGTGCGAAAGCCTATCTTATAAAAGTCAGTTTAAACCCTATCTGACACTACAGGGAAGACCATTGGAGGAGCAAGAGGATATATGGGATTAATAGTTTTGTAATCCCTCTTTTTGCTGCTTATATATCTGTTTCTTTTTATCTTCCACCATCTTTTCAAGCTCTTTTTTCAATGATTCCTGACGTTTTTTATCTTTATCCCTGATTCTTTCGATGTTGGAATATTTCTCTTTAGCGTAGTTTTTATTTCTTTGCTTGCTTAAACGTTCTTTTTCTATCTTATCTTTTTCCATCTCTTCTTTATACGTCATATAATACTGCGTAGTTTCAAGTTGAGCTTTATGCTCGGATATAAAGTTTCTTATTTTTTCTTTTTCTGCTTGTTTATTTACGATTTTCAGATCTATCAGCTCTTTAAATGTTCCAATGTCGTTATCATCGATAGATTTTATAAATTTGGTATTGGCAAGCCTGACAAAACGGTCGTTGATCTTAGAAAGCTTTCTAAGCTCGCTGAGATACTCCATTTTATCATATTTCACGTCGCCTGCTTCGATAGAAAACCCCTTCTTTTTTAACTCTTCGCACTCAGCAGCATACTCGATGATATTTTGTTTTTCGGAACTAAACAAAGAAAGATCGGAAAGTCTTTTGATTTCGCTGACATTATTATAAACGACATCGCCGAGCAGAGAGTAAACAGCAGGGTTTTTGGCAAATGAAAAGAAAAAGACAACGGATAGAATAAACAGTTTTAACATTACAGTTCCTAACGGTTATTATATAGCGGAATAGATATCGGCAAAAATAAAAAAAGATAAATTGCAGAGGACACTCCAAAAGGAGTGTTGAGATGATTATCCGTTACGTTTTTTGATAATCTCTTCAGAAACGTTTCTCGGAACCTCTTCATAGTGATGGAATTCCATAGAGTACGTTGCACGTCCTTGAGTAGCTGAACGAAGGTCTGTTGAGTAACCGAACATCTCAGATAACGGCACGTATGCATCGACGATCTTGTTACCTGCACGGTCACCCATGTTGTTGACTTGACCGCGGCGGCGGTTAAGGTCACCGATAACATCACCCATATAATCTTCCGGAACTTCCACTTCGACTTTCATTAACGGTTCTAGAATCGCAGCACCCGCTTTTCTACATCCCTCTTTGAATCCCATAGAAGCGGCAAGTTTGAACGCCATCTCGTTAGAATCGACTTCATGATATGAACCGTCATATACAGTAACTTCGACATCTTCGATCGGATAACCGGCAAGGACACCGCCTTGCATCGCTTCACTGACACCTTTTTCAATTGCAGGAATATACTCTTTTGGAATAACCCCGCCTTTGATCTCATTGTTAAATTTGAAACCGGCACCCGCTTCATTAGGCTTGATACGCAAGAAGACGTGACCAAACTGTCCGCGACCTCCGGATTGTTTTGCGTATTTGTATTCTTGTTCAACTTCAGATTTGATCGCTTCACGGTAAGAAACCTGCGGTGCACCTACTTCTGCTTCTACTTTGAACTCACGCTTCATACGGTCAACGATGATCTCAAGGTGAAGCTCTCCCATACCGGAAATAATAGTTTGACCTGTTTCTTCATCTGTATGAACTCTAAATGACGGATCTTCAGCAGCAAGCTTGCCAAGAGCGATACCCATTTTTTCTTGATCCGCTTTTGTTTTAGGCTCGACAGCAACAGAGATAACCGGCTCTGGGAAATCCATTCTTTCCAATACTACAAGATCTTTTTCCGAACACAATGTATCTCCCGTAGTTGTCGATTTTAGACCGACAACCGCACCGATTTCGCCCGCATAGATCTCTTTTACCTCTTCGCGCTTGATAGCATGCATCTTCATGATACGTCCGATACGCTCTTTTTTATCTTTTGTAGAGTTGTGGACATATGAACCGGATTCTAAAGACCCGCGGTAAACACGGATAAATGTCAACTGTCCGACGAACGGGTCGGTCATGATCTTAAACGCAAGTGATGCGAATGGACCGTTATCAGTTGATTCGACAGTAACCTCTTTAGTTTCATCTTCCATCATCGTACCTTTGATCTGCGGTACTTCAGTAGGTGCCGGAAGATAAGCGACAACAGCGTCAAGCAGAGTTTGAACACCTTTGTTTTTAAACGCAGTACCCGCCGTCATCGGAACGATATGCATAGCAACCGTTGCAGCTTTGATACCTGCGACGATCTCGTCTTCAGTCAACTCTTCGCCCTCAAGGAATTTTTCCATAAGCTCTTCGTTACCGTCTACTTCAGATATTGATTCGATCATTTTTTCACGATACTCTTCAGCTTTGTCCATCATGTCCGCCGGAATATCCTCTACGTGGTAGTTCGAGCCCATCGCAGCATCTTGATCCCATACGATCGCTTTCATTTTAACAAGATCAACAACACCTTGGAAACCATCTTCAGCACCTATCGGCAGCTGTATAGGCACAGGATTTCCTTTTAGACGCTCACGGATCTGTCTTTCGACTTCATAGAAATCTGCACCCGTTCTATCCATTTTGTTAACGAAAACGATAGAAGGTACACCGTAACGGTTTCTTTGTCTCCAAACAGTCTCAGATTGTGGCTGGACACCGCCGACAGCACAGAAAACAGAAACTGCACCGTCAAGCACACGCATAGAACGCTCAACTTCGATAGTGAAGTCAACGTGGCCCGGAGTATCGATAATATTGATCTGTTTGTCTGCCCATGTACAAGTAGTTGCAGCAGAAGTGATCGTAATACCACGCTCTTGCTCTTGCTCCATCCAGTCCATTGTAGCAGCACCGTCGTGAACCTCACCGATCTTGTGCTCAACACCCGTATAGAACAAAATACGTTCTGTTGTAGTAGTTTTTCCTGCATCGATGTGTGCAGCAATACCGATGTTTCTTACATCTTCTAATTTATGTGATCTTGCCATTTATTTTACCTTAAAAAACTTTTTTTATTTGAGAGCCCAACCTCTTTCATAAACTGATGATTCTCAGTTTATGAAAGAGGTTTTCATGTAAGAACTTCACAAAAGTGAAGTTCGACGGAAAGTAACTATTACCAGCGGTAGTGAGCAAACGCTTTGTTCGCTTCTGCCATTCTGTAAGTATCCTCTTTTTTCTTGAATGCTGAGCCTTTTTCAGAACTTGCATCCATTAATTCATTTGCCAGACGTTCTGCCATAGTACGCTCATTACGATTACGTGATGCGTCAACTAACCAGCGGATCGCTAAAGATTGTTGACGTACTGGACGTACCTCTACTGGAACTTGGTATGTTGCACCACCTACACGACGGCTTTTGACTTCGATAATCGGTTTAACGTTGTCAATAGCGCTGTTAAATGTGTCTATACCAGTTTTTTCACCACGTGAACTAATGATATCTAACGCACTGTAGATAATCTTTTCTGCTGTACTTTTTTTACCGTCTAGCATGATTTTGTTTATAAATTTCGTTAAAACTTTGCTTCCATAAATTGGATCAGGCATAATTTCACGAACGGGAGCTTTTCTTCTTCTCATCTCTGAATTTCCTTGTCTTCAATTAATTTGATAATTTACTCAAAAGCTTTACTGCTTCTGTCACACTCGTGAAAAATTATTTTTTAGGTTTTTTTGTTCCGTATTTAGAACGAGCAACAGTACGATCTTTAACACCGGCACTGTCAAGCGCACCACGTACAATATGGTATTTAACCCCCGGTAAGTCTTTGATACGACCGCCGCGAACTAGTACTATCGAGTGTTCTTGAAGGTTGTGACCCTCTCCACCGATATATGAAATAACTTCAAATCCTGAAGTTAAACGAACTTTTGCTACTTTACGTAAAGCAGAGTTTGGTTTTTTTGGTGTAGTAGTGTAAACACGAGTACAAACACCACGACGCTGTGGACACGAAACAAGCGCTGGCGATTTTGATTTTTTAACCACTTTTTTGCGCTCATTACGAATCAATTGGTTGATTGTAGGCATACAATTCCTTTCTTAAAATGTTCCAGTAGAATTTAATCCTCTTCAGTCCCATATGACAGAGAGAATTATAAACGCGTAATTTTACATAATCAGCTATTAAAGTTAGCTTATTTTAAGTATTTATTAAACTGATACAAGAGTGTTGGTTAGATTATTTACATGTAAGCGGATGTGCTTACATGCAAGGAGAAAAATTAGCTGATAATGTCTTCGAATTTCAAGACAGAATCTTTGTAGATACCCGTTCCTACAGGGATAGTACGTCCGATGATAACGTTTTCTTTCAGATCTGTCAGATCATCGAATTTAGCCGAAACTGCCGCTTCTGTCAATACTTTTGTCGTATCTTGGAACGATGCCGCCGAGATGATACTGTCGGCTGAAACAGCAGCACGCGTAATACCGACCAAGAACGGATCGGCGATCGCAGGGCGCCCGCCTAAGCGGATTATCTTCTCATTCTCTTCGATAAATTTGTTTTTAGATATAAGATCGCCTTCGATGAATTTCGTATCACCGGATTGCAAGATCTTGATCTGACGAAGCATCTGAGTAAAGATAACCTCGATATGTTTATCGGCAATATTAACCCCTTGTGAACGGTAGACTTGCTGTACTTCGCTTACAAGGTAGTTATGCAGCGCTTTGACACCCAGTATCCTCAAGATATCATGAGGAGAACCGATACCGTCGGTCAATTTTTCACCGGCGTGTACATATTCGCCCACATTTACCTGCGGTGAAAGAGATTTGTCTATAAAATACTCTTTTATTATCCCGCTGTCAGAAGTGATCAAAATACGCTCTTTACCGCGTAATGCTTTCCCGAAACTCACAACCCCGTCGATCTCACTGATCACCGCGTTTACTTTTGGACGACGTGCTTCGAAAAGTTCGGATACACGCGGAAGACCTCCGGTAATATCGCTTGATTTTTGAAGCGCTTTTGGTGTTTTCACAAGAGTATCGGCTATCTTGACCTCTGCACCGTTTTGAACGTAAACGGACGATTTAGGATCGATAGCATATCTGATGATCTCACCTTCTGCCGTCGCAAGAACTATGGTCGGTTTATATTCCGGCGAAATATGTTCATTGATCATAAGACGCGTTTTACCCGTCAGCTCATCATATTGCGACGAAGCGGTAACACCGTCGATAACGTCTTCAAAAGTAACTTTACCGTTAGCTTCGGATATGATCGGATTAGAGTATGGATCCCACTCTGCAACGACTATAGATTCTTCTTTAACCGGTTTTGCAATGATAGTATCTGCTTCTACGATCGCATCGTCATCCTGCTCGACGATAGAACCGCGGGCGATATAGTGACGGATCGCTTCATGATCGGAACTGTCTACGATACTTGCAAAAAGACCTTTCTCTTTTACTTCATGACCGGCTTTAACACCTTCATATCTCTCTAAATAATCACCTTTTAAAAGGAAGTACTTAATAGTACCTGTTTCTTTAGCTCTAATTTTTTGAGTGATCGGATCACCGTCTTTTACCATGATTTCAGATGCATACGGTATATGGTTTGGAACGTTCCATCCGTCATTGATCTTCTCAACGATAGATTCCGCGTTTTTGACCATATCGCCATGTTTGTACGGCAGATACAGTTTGCTCTCGATATGTCCGCCGACACCTGCAAGCTCGTTCGGGCGCGCTACTTCGTTCTTTCTAAGCGTATAGCGGATCGTCTCTTTTTCACCGACCACGCTGATGATCATCTCATCGTGAATAGACTGAATCTCGACTCTTCCGTCAAACGGAGCTTTGATCTTCGGTTCTACCAGCAAGATACCGGCATTACGACGGTTGGCAACGATATGTTTACCCTCTTTTGAAGTGTACGTTTTAAAGTTATAATAACGGATAAAACCTTCTTTGGTTGCAATAACCTGACGCTCTTGACGAGTGCTTGAAGCCGTACCACCAACGTGGAAAGTACGTAGTGTAAGCTGAGTACCAGGCTCACCGATCGATTGAGCAGCAATAATACCCACGGCTTCACCGCGGCGAACCAAGTTACCCGTACCAAGGTTGAGCCCGTAACAAAGTGCACATATCCCGCCTTCAGACTTACATGTTGTCGGAGTACGAATATAAGCCGATCTGATACCTGCTTCTACGATAGTCTTCGCTTTTACTTCATCGATCAGAGTACCTTCAGTGAAAAGGATCTCGTTTGTGATCGGATCGATCGCATCATCTGCAAGAACACGTCCGAACAAACGATCTTCCAAAGACTCGATAAGCGAGTTATGATCGGAAATATCGGATATCTCGATACCTTCGTGCGTATGACAGTCATGCTCGACTACTTTAACGTTTTGTGCAACATCAACCAATTTACGTGTCAAGTAACCCGCATTCGCTGTTTTAAGAGCGGTATCGGCAAGACCTTTACGCGCACCGTGAGTCGAAATAAAGTACTCTAATACGTTTAGCCCCTCTTTAAAGTTCGAGATAATCGGAGTCTCGATGATATCGCCGTTCGGTTTGGCCATAAGACCACGCATACCCGCAAGCTGACGGATCTGAGCTGCAGAACCACGAGCTCCCGAATCTGCCATCATATGAATCGAGTTAAATCCGTTTTTATCGGTCTGTACCAACGTCATCATCTGTGTTGCAACGATATTGTTCGTATCTGTCCAAACGTCGATGATCTTATTGTAACGCTCTTGCTCAGTTAAAAGACCTGCTTCAAACTGTTTTTGGATCTCACGAACTTTGTTTTTCGATTCTTCTATCTTCGGAGCTTTCGCTTCTGGGATGATGATATCATCGACAGAGATAGATACGCCCGCTTCAGTAGCTTGTTTGAAACCAAGATCTTTTAATGCATCCAAGAAAGAAGCCGTTATACCGATACCGCCATGTTTTTGAACATAATCGACCAGTTCATTGATCGCTTTTTTCTTCATAACACGGTTCCATAATTCAACCGGAACGAAATCAGGAATGATCGATTTAAGGATCAGACGACCTGCCGTTGTATGAATCAATCTTCCGTTTACACTTGAGCGGATCTTTGCGTGAAGATCCAATGAACCGTGCTGAATAGCGATCTTTACTTCATCAACGTTCGCGAACAGTTTGTTCGAACCTTTTACACCGCTTTTCTCCAAAGTGGTATAGTAGATACCAAGAACCATATCCTGAGACGGCGTAGCTATCGCTTTACCCGATGCAGGAAGCAGAATGTTCATAGATGCGAGCATCAATACTTTTGCTTCGGCAACAGCAGCAGAGCTAAGAGGAACGTGAACAGCCATTTGATCCCCGTCGAAGTCGGCATTGAACGCCGCACAGACAAGAGGATGAAGCTGGATCGCCTTACCGTCGATCAATTTAGGGTGAAACGCCTGAATTGACAATTTGTGAAGCGTCGGTGCACGGTTTAGAAGTACCGGGTATCCGTCGACTATTTCAGCCAAACATTCCCAAACTTCATTTGTTTTGCTCTCGATCATTTTGCTTGCAGCTTTGATCGTTGTCGCATACCCTTTTTCTTCAAGTTTTGCTATCAGATGCGGTTTGAAAAGTTCTAACGCCATTTTCTTAGGCAGACCACACTCATCCATACGTAAAGAAGGGCCGACAACGATTACAGAACGCCCAGAGAAGTCAACACGCTTACCAAGAAGGTTCTGACGGAAACGCCCCTGTTTTCCTTTGATGATCTCAGAAAGAGATTTTAACGGACGTTTGTTTGCACCTTTGACCGCATTTGCACGGCGTCCGTTGTCAAACAGAGCATCGACAGCTTCTTGAAGCATACGTTTTTCATTTCTAACGATAATTTCAGGTGCTTCAAGCTCGACAAGACGCTTTAGACGCTGGTTACGGTTGATAACACGGCGATAAAGGTCGTTTACGTCAGATACGGCGAACTTACCACCGTCCAGGCTTACAAGCGGACGAAGATCCGGCGGAAGCACAGGAAGGATCGTCAACATCATCCACGCAGGATTGTTACCGCTGTTAAGAAACGATTCGATTACTTTAAGACGCTTAGCGATGGTTTTACGTTTTGCTTCAGAATTCGTAGCGTCGATCTCCTCTTTAAGTTGAGAGAAAAGCTCCACAAGATCGATGTCGTCAAGAAGGTCACGGATAACTTCACCGCCCATTCTAGCCTTGAAACCAAGCTCACCGAATCTTTGAACCAAAGTACGGTACTGTTCTTCATTTAAAACATCATATTTTAGGACAGGAGTTTTCGCTTCTGCATCGTAATAAGCTTCACCGCCGCTTTCAACGATATATGCTTCATAGTAAAGTACGCGCTCAAGGTCTTTCATCTTTACGCCGAAAAGCGTACCGATACGTGACGGCAACGAGCTCACATACCAGATATGTGCAACAGGAGTTACAAGGTCGATATGCCCCATACGTACACGGCGAACTTTTGAACTTGCAACTTCAACGCCGCATTTTTCACACACTACGCCTTTATAACGCATTTTTTTGTACTTACCGCACAGACATTCGTAATCACGTACGGGACCGAACACTTTGGCACAAAACAGTCCGTCGCGCTCAGGTTTCAAAGTACGGTAGTTGATCGTTTCCGGTTTTTTTACCTCGCCGTGACTCCATGAAAGTATCTTTTCTGGAGATGCAAGGCGAAACTGCAGTTGTTTTATATCTGTCGGGCGATTATCTTCTTTTACTTCAATTGCTACTAATTTACTCATCGTCTTCAACCTCGTCAAAAATCTCTACATCAAGAGCCAGTGATTGCAGCTCTTTTGTCAATACGAATAATGTTTCCGGGATACCTGATTCAGGAACCAACTCACCTTTTGTAAGCGCTTTATATGCACGGACACGGCCGTCGACATCATCCGATTTGATGGTCAACATCTCTTTAAGAACTGCAGAAGCACCGTATGCTTCAAGAGCCCAGACTTCCATCTCTCCGAATCTTTGACCACCGAAGAGCGCTTTACCGCCGACTGGTTGCTGTGTAACAAGAGAGTATGGTCCTGTGGAACGGGCATGAATCTTCTCATCAACCAAGTGATGCAGTTTCAAGATATACATATAACCGACATTTACACGTTCATGCATCTTCTCGCCTGTTTTACCGTCAAATAAAACGGTTTTACCGTCACTGTCCATCTTCGCCAGTTCAAACAGTTTTGCAAATTCCGCTTGATCGACACCTTCAAAAATCGGTGTCGCAAACTTCACGCCTTTTGCCCAGTCCTGCGCATATTTAAGCAGCTCGTCGTTACTCATTTTCGCTAGAACTTCAGCAGCATTCATAAGTCCGGAAACATCTGATATTTCGATCATTTTTGCACGGATATTATCTAAGAACTCTGCTTGCTTGGCATCAAATTCCGCTTGGATCTGATGACCCAGTTCACGACCGACCATACCAAGGTGCATCTCCAACACCTGCCCGATATTCATACGAGACGGAACCCCTAGCGGGTTAAGACAAACGTCAACGCTGCGTCCGTCTTCCATATACGGCATATCTACCTCAGGTACTATATTAGATACGATACCTTTGTTTCCGTGACGTCCTGCCATCTTATCACCGACTTTGAGGTGGCGTTTTGTCGCTATATATACTTTTACGTATTTTACGACACCGTTTGGAAGAATGTCATCATTTTCCAAAATAGCAAGTTTCTCTTCGTGCTCGTCACGGAAGATTCTCTTTTGCTTTTGGAAATAGTTTTTCATAACATTGTATTGGTTCTGAATATCTTCGGAGAACGACTTGACAATGTTATTCATAGCAAAACGGTTTACGTCTTTAAGGTCTTCACCGTTGATGATGTCGCCTTTTTTATAATCTGTTCCGTTGATAGTGATATCTTTTCCTAACGGCTCTTTTGTTAAAAGTGCAGTTATTCTGAATATCTCCTCTTTATCTATCATAAGAAGACGGTCATAGTGCTCGCGCTCTAAGTAATCACGCTCCTCTTTTTCAAGTTCCAGAGAACGAGGATCTTTGTCATACCCTTTTTTCGTAAAGATCTTGATATCTACTACCACACCTTCCATAGACGGCGGACAGTAAAGAGATTTATTTACAACGTGACCTGATTTTTCACCGAAGATCGCACGTAAAAGTCTCTCTTCCGGAGTCGGTTTAACTTCACCCTTAGGACTTACTTTTCCTACGAGGATCATACCGCCTTTGACGTTCGTACCTATTTTAACGATACCGCTTTCATCAAGATGAGCCAGCTCCTCTTCACGAACGTTTGGAATATCGCGGGTAATCTCTTCGACACCGTGTTTAAGTTCACGTGCTTCACACTCTTTTTCATAGATATGTACGGATGTAAATGCATCTTCGCGGATCATACGCTCGGAGATGACGATCGCATCCTCGTAGTTATATCCGTTCCACGGCATGAATGCGACCATTGCATTGACGCCAAGAGCAAGCTCACCTTGATCCATGTTCGGACCATCAGCGATAATATGTCCTTTTTCAACAAACTGACCGATTTTTACGATCGGTTTTTGCGAGAACGACGTATTTTGGTTCGTACGAAGATTCTTTTGCAGAGGATAGTAATCTATAAAGATACCATCTTCATCTTCACCTTTGATATAGATATGTTTCGCATCGGCTTTCTCGACGATACCCGAACGCTTCGCATAGATACACTCCCAGCTGTCGCGGGCAACAAGTTTCTCGACACCTGTTCCGACCATAGGAGCCTGCGGACGCAATAACGGTACCGCTTGGCGCTGCATGTTCGATCCCATAAGTGCACGGTTGGCATCATCGTGTTCCAAGAACGGAATAAGTGATGCGGCGACACCGACGACCATATGAGAAGAAAGGTCCGCATATTCACAATCTTTCGGTGAACGGTAGATGATCTCACCGTCTTGGCGTACAGCGATCAGATCCTCTATAAACTGTCCTTTTGCATCAAGTTTATTCGAAGCAGCAGCGATCATCTTGCCCTCTTCTTGAGTAGCCGTAAGGTATACGACCTCATTAGTTACGATACCCTCTTTGACAACTTTATACGGAGCTTCGATAAATCCATGCTCATTAACCTTAGAATAGGTTGCAAGAGTATTGATAAGACCGATGTTTTGTCCCTCAGGAGTCTCGATCGGACAGATACGGCCGTAATGAGTCGGGTGAACGTCACGGACTTCAAATCCTGCTCTCTCTTTAACAAGACCGCCCTCTCCAAGTGCTGATAGACGACGTTTATGCGTCAATTCCGATAACGGGTTCGTCTGATCCATAAATTGAGACAACTGTCCGCCGGAGAAGAACTCCATGATCGTCGAAGTGATCATCTTAGAGTTGATCAGGTCATGAGGCATAAGCTCATTCATAGGACCGCTCATAGTAGAAAGCTTGTCTTTGATCGCTTTTTGCATCTTGATAAGACCGTTATGTAACTCGTTTCCTAAAAGTTCACCGATAGAACGGATACGACGGTTACCCAAGTGATCTCTGTCATCTATGTGACCTTGACCGTTTTTAACTTTGATAACGTATTTAACAGTATTGATAATATCTTCATTCGTTAAGACTGTAACATACTCAGGAATGCTCATACCAAGCTTGTGATTCATCTTCATACGACCGACGCGAGTCAAATCATATCTTTCCGGATCAAAGAAAAGCTGGTTGACAAACGCTTTTGCTGCATCTTTTGTTACAGGCTCGCCTGGACGCATTACTTTATAGATACGGATAGCCGAAAGATCGTTTTCATCCTCGATATCTTCCGTTTGTTTTAAAAGTTTTAATGAATCTGCATCTGCAATAAAAGCATTGATGATAGAGCCGTCCACGCCTTCGGCGAGATCATTAGCGATTACAAACGACTCAACGCCTGCTTCGGCCATCTTTTTCAGTTTTGTTTCATCGATCGGAGTCATCGTGTCAAATAGGACTTCACCGGTTTCAGGGTTAATGATCGGTTCAGCAAGATAACGCTCGACTAAAACATCCAAAGGATACATGATGTTTGTCACACCGTCTTCTATGAATTTCTGAGCTTTTTTCGCAGAAAGTCTTTTCCCTGTCGTGATAAGCGTATTTCCTTTATCATCAACTAGATCGAACTCCAATCTTCCTTTAAAATCGTCAGGATTGAACTTAATGGTGAAACTGTTGTCTTTGATCGTAATAGTTTGTAACGGATAAAACAGTTTTAAAATATCTTGTTTAGAATATCCTAAAGCACGGAACATGATCGTAACAGGAACTTTACGGCGTTTGTTGATTCTCATATAAAGGATATCTTTTGGATCATACTCAAAATACAACCAAGAACCGCGATCCGGAATGATCTGACCGGTATAAATAAGTTTATTACCGGAAGTCGTTGCTTCTTCTTCTTTAAAAATAACACCCGGAGATCTGTGTAACTGATTAACGACAACACGCTCTACGCCGTTGATAATAAATGAAGTACGTTCTGTCATCAAAGGGATATCACGGACAAAGATACTTTGCTCTTTTATATCTTTGACACCTAGTTTTTCCTTCGTGTTTTCATTACGTTCCCAGATGACAAGACGTGTTTTCATTCTCAGTGAAACAGCGTATGTCAGCCCGCGCTCCATACATTCGCGGACGGTATATTTAGGCTTGCCGACTTCAGAGCCTATATACTCGACTGTCAATCTGTTTTGCGCATCATGAATAGGAAATACCGATTGAAATACATTTTCAATACCACTTTTTGAACGATCATTTGCATCAAGCATTAAGAAATTGTCATAAGAACTTTGTTGTAATTGGAGTAGATTTGGAACTTCTATTTGCTGAGGAGTTTTTGCAAAGTCTACACGTAAACGATTTCCAGAATATAAAGTGTTTAACATGGGCTACCTCTAAGTAAGTTAGTGCATAATCTATAAGCATAGATCATTAATATCGTGTTCAAGCGTCCTTGAACAGAACCATAATTAAGGCTAATATGGATATAAACGACAGAAAGGCACTTTTATAGTATGATGTAAATCATACCACAAAAGTGCCTATTTCTTTTTGAAGGCAGATGCCTTCAAGCAAAGTTAAATGATTATTTAACTTCTACTTTAGCACCAGCTTCTTCTAATTGTTTTTTAGCGTCTTCTGCAGTTTCTTTATCGACACCTTCTTTGATTGTCGAAGGAACGTTTTCAGTTGCATCTTTTGCTTCTTTTAGACCAAGTCCAGTAAGAGCACGTACAACTTTAATTACGTTGATTTTCTTATCACCTGCATCAACGATAACAACGTCGAATTCAGTTTTGTCATCAGCAGCAGCACCTGCATCACCACCGGCAACACCAGCAACAGCAACAGGTTGTGCAGATACACCGAATTTTTCTTCGAACTCTTTAACAAGTTCAGACAACTCTAGTACAGATAATCCAGATATGAATTCTAATACGTCTTCTTTAGTAACAGCCATAATGTTCTCCATTTTTTTATTTTTTTTATAAATTTATAAAAGCTTGATTAAGCTTCCTCTTTTTGTCTTCTAAGCGCATCGAGACCGATCGTGAAATTTGCAATCGGTGCCATCCAAGTAGCCGCAAGCATACCAAGAAGCTCTTCGCGTCCCGGAAGTTTAGCAAATGCGGCAATTTTAGCAGCGTCGGCAGGTTCTTTATCCAAGTACCCGGATTTAACCGTAAACTTATCGTTGGCTTTAGCGAAATCGGATGCGACTTTAGAAGCGGCAATAACATCATCAGACCATACAAAGATATTCGTATCTTTAAGATCAAGACCAGTCATACCCGCTTTTTCAAGAGCGATAGTAGCTAAAGTATTTTTTACAACCTGAACACTCGTGTCTTTTACTTTTGCTGATTTACGTAACTCTTCCAATTCTGAAACAGTCAGCCCTTTATAATCACAAACTACAACCGCAGTAGAATTTTGAAGGGAAGATGCCAGTTTTTCGATCACTTCAGCTTTTTTTGATTTCAACATAGTATTATCTCCTTTCCAGACATAACTTCAAGCGGGGAGGGAAAGGCCTATTAAGCTACTGCACAGCAGATGCCCCCAACTGTCTTTAGTCCAAGTAATTCAGATTTCCGAAACGAAAATCTTTATTTTAGGATAAAGAATATCATAAAATAAAGATCTTACATTTTTAACCGAGAAGATCCCGGTTAAAAAAACTATCTGATATCAGCAAGTTCCATTACATCTAATTTAACTGCCGGACTCATAGTGAGGCTTAATACGCCGTTTTTAATATAACGTCCTTTTGCCGTAGCCGGTTTTTGCTTGTTGATTGCAGCAACAAACGCAGAGATGTTCTCTGCTAGTTTTTCTGCATCAAAACTCACTTTACCGACACCTGCATGGATGTTACCTTTTTTATCAACACGGAATGCAACTTGGCCGCCTTTTACGTTTTTAACTGCTGCTGCTACGTCAGGAGTGACCGTTCCTGTTTTAGGGTTAGGCATCATACCTTTTGGCCCGAGAATACGACCTATCTTACCGACAAGTCCCATACAATCCGGTGCGGCGACAACTACATCAAAGTTGAAGACACCTTCTTGGATTTGTTCAACCAGATCATCCGTTCCTACGATATCTGCACCTGCTGCTTTTGCTTCATCGGCTTTTACCCCTTTTGCAAATACGGCTACACGTACGACTTTACCTGTACCGTGAGGAAGCACTACCGCACCTCTAACCATTTGATCAGCATGTCTTGGGTCTACATTAAGGTTTAATGCGATCTCTACCGTTTCATCGAACTTAGCCGATTTAAGATCTTTAACAGACACCGATGCATCAGCGATCGAATGAACTTTAGTTGTATCTATCTTTTCTTTTAATTGTTTATAACGTTTTCCTGCCATTTGAATATCTCCTAAGATTTCTGCCGCAAATTTAAGATGACTTTAAAGTCATCAGGTCGTGTATTTTATGACAGATCAATGCGGTCGTTGATCTTTAATTACACAGTTTCGTAGATATTAATCTACGATTTCAACACCCATAGAACGTGCCGAACCAGCGATCGTATTGGCCGCCATCTCCACGTCGGTAGTGTTTAGATCTTCCATTTTGGTCTTAACAATTTCCATAAGCTGATCTTTCGTTATTTTGCCGATCTTGTTTTTTAGAGGATTGTCAGTACCTTTTTTGATACCAGCAGCCTTCATGATCAGCTGTGACGCCGGAGGCTGTTTTGTAACAAATGAGAAACTCTTATCGCTGTAGACAGTGATGACTACAGGAACTTTGAATCCCATTTTATCTTTTGTTTTTTCATTGAATGCTTTACAGAATTCCATGATATTGACACCGCGCTGACCCAATGCCGGACCTACTGGAGGTGCAGGATTAGCTGCACCAGCATTGATTTGCAGTTTGATGTAACCAGTGACTTTTTTTGCCATTTTGCTTCCTTTTGTTGATTTAAATTATTTTTTCTACTTGAGTGTACGAAATATCTACAGGCGTAGCACGTCCAAATATAGAAACGTTAAGCTTTAACGTTCCATGCTCTAGATCGTACTCATCCACCGTTCCCGTAAAGTTCGCAAACGGACCGTCGATAATACGTACCATCTCGCCAGAGTCAAAGAATACTTTCGGCTTAGGCGCAGCGCGGTTGTTCGCACGGTCAAGAATAACTTGGATATCACTTTCACTAAGTGGAGTCGGGTGATTTGCTTCACCTACAAAACCTGAAACACGAGGTAAGGATTGAATAAGATGCTGTAATTCGTTGTTTAGATCGATATAGATAAAGACATATCCCGAGTATAAAGATCTCTCGGTTATCTTTTTCTTACCCTCTTTTACTTCAATAACATCTTCTGTCGGGACAAGAAGATCCTTAATGGCTTCTTGCAGACCCTGTTCGACGATTATGTTTTCTATTGCAGCTTTAACACTACGTTCACTTCCAGAGTATGTCTGAATCGAATACCATTGATGTGCCATATATATTCCTTACCCTAATAAAGCTGAAACAGTTGAAGACATGATAAGATCGATCAATGCTAAAAATAGCGATACAAATGTTACAACGATAACAACAGAGATGTAAGCTTGTTTTACCTGCATCTTACTTGGAAAAATAACTTTACTAAGTTCCAGCTTCGCATCTCTGATATAACTATTTAAATTTTTCATCATCAATCCTATCTACGATTACATTTTCGATAAATAAACCTCTAAAGAATCATTTATTGAAAATCTAGTGGCAGGCGAAGAGGGACTCGAACCCCCAACCATCGGATTTGGAATCCGGCGCTCTACCATTGGAGCTATTCGCCTGTAAAACTTATAAGTAGAAGTTCTCTACTTATAGGTTGAATTATAATTTCATCTCTTTATGAACAGTGTGTTCGCGACAAAATTTACAGAATTTACGTACTGAAAATTTCTCAGTATGAGTCTTTTTATTTTTAGTTGTGTGATAGTTACGACGAGTACATTTCTCACAACCTAAGTGAATGTTTTCTCTCATAGTGTTAACCTAATATAAAATTCACTTCCATAAATTTATGGAAGCGACATCAATTACTTGATGATTTTAGAAACAACACCTGCACCAACTGTACGTCCACCTTCACGGATAGCGAAACGAGTTCCCTCTTCCATTGCGATCGGGTTGATTAGTTCTGCAGTAATTTTTACGTTATCCCCTGGCATAACCATCTCAGTACCTTCTGGTAGAGTGATCGCACCTGTAACGTCTGTTGTACGAACGTAGAACTGTGGACGGTAGTTAGAGAAGAATGGAGTATGACGTCCACCTTCGTCTTTACTTAGTACATAGATCTCAGCTTCGAATGTTGTATGTGGAGTGATTGAACCCGGTTTACATAGAACTTGTCCACGCTCAACTTCTTCTTTACCGATACCACGAAGAAGGATACCACAGTTATCTCCTGCTTCACCTTGAGTCATCTCTTTACGGAACATCTCAACACCAGTAACTGTAGTTGTTTGTGTATCACGGATACCAACGATCTCGATTGAATCACCGATCTTAACAACACCACGCTCGATACGACCAGTAACAACCGTACCACGTCCAGAGATAGAGAATACGTCCTCAACCGGCATCAAGAATTCTTTATCAGTTTCACGAACCGGCTCAGGGATGTAAGCATCAACTTCAGCCATAAGTTTAATGATTTTGTCTGACCACTCACCTAAAGTACCAGTTTTAGCTTCTTCAAGAGCTTTAAGTGCTGAACCTGCAACGATTGGAGTATCGTCACCCGGGAACTCGTATTGATCTAGTAGTTCACGAATCTCCATTTCAACTAGTTCAAGAAGTTCTTCATCATCAACCATATCTTCTTTGTTCATGAAAACAACGATGTACGGTACACCGACTTGTTTTGAAAGAAGGATATGTTCACGAGTTTGCGGCATCGGGCCGTCTGCAGCAGAAACAACAAGAATAGCACCGTCCATTTGAGCAGCACCCGTAATCATATTTTTAACGTAGTCAGCGTGACCTGGACAGTCAACGTGCGCATAGTGACGTTTATCTGTTTCATACTCAACGTGTGAAGTAGCGATCGTAATACCACGCTCACGTTCTTCTGGCGCGTTATCGATTGCATCGTAATCCATCAATTTTGCACCATTTGTTACTGCAAGTACTGCTGTGATCGCTGCAGTTAAAGTAGTTTTACCATGATCGACGTGACCAATTGTACCTATGTTTACGTGCGGTTTCGTACGCTCAAACTTTTCTTTTGCCATATTGTCCTCCGACTGTATTTATGAATAGAAATGGAATTATACCCAAAAATTATTCAATTATTGCTTATACAAAAATAAAAATAAAAAATTTATAATTCTCTGGAGCTGATGACGGGATTTGAACCCGTGCCCTCTTCCTTACCAAGGAAGTGCTCTACCCCTGAGCCACACCAGCGTATCTTTTCTACCACTTTATTGTAGTAAAATAATAATAAAAATTATATGATTTTATTTTAAATTTGTTGGGGTGATTTTATCAAAAAATCCAAATAATGGAGCGGGTGAAGGGACTCGAACCCTCGACCCTCAGCTTGGAAGGCTGACGCTCTAGCCAACTGAGCTACGCCCGCACCTAATTAGTGGTGGTGAGACCAGGAGTCGAACCTGGGAACCCATAGGGAGCAGATTTACAGTCTGCCGTCGTTGGCCACTTGACTATCTCACCGATAATTATTTGGATCAATTTTTACTTACAAAATTCAAAATTCAATGGTGCCGGCACGAGGACTTGAACCCCGGGCCTGCTGATTACAAATCAGCTGCTCTAGCCAACTGAGCTATGCCGGCTTTGAATTTGAGCCAGAATTATAGACAAATTATTTTTCAATGTCAAGAGTTTTTTATTAAAAAATAATTTTTCTTCCGTCTTCCAATATTTTGACTTTATAATCACCTTGAAAACGCTCTATTTCCTCTGTCATCTCTTCTAAAAAAAGCGGTTTGATATGGTTAATATATATGTCTATTTTTCTGTTTTTCATCGCTTTTAATTTTTCAAATAATATCTTCGGCGTTAAATGTTTCGAATCGATTGCCAGCTTTTCCATTCTTGAGGGAAAAGAGCACTCGACCACCAGACTTTTTATATCCTCTCTTGAATCTATAATCTCTATAGTGCTGTCAAGGCTGTAGGTATCTGAAGATATGATGACGGAACTTCCTTTTTTCGTGATGATATATCCGCAGCTTGGAACGGTATGGTCCGTTTTATATGCCTCTATATACGTACCGCTTGAAAGTTCATATTTTTTATTGAACTCGATCTCTTCGTATTCCACGCATTTTAGATCGGATCCAAAAAGAGTGATAGACGAGAAATCCGGCCAAATCCTGTCATTTAAAAAATCCTCTTTTACCGCTTGAAGCGTCTGAGGCAGCCCTCGTATCTTTAAGGTCTTTTTTCTTGCCGCGAAATAGCTGTCGAGTATATACGCTATGTCTATGATATGATCAAGATGAGAATGCGAGAGCCAGATAAACTCTATCTCCGCCGATCTCTCCTTTAGCGGGATCAGCAGATTGCCTGCATCCAAAACATTCTTTTCGTCTATATAAAATGCGCTTGTCCCGACATCTTCACCTTTCGTTCCGTATGCTCCGAGTATAGTAATCTCATTCATGATCAAACCTGTCTGCGAATTTTTCTCTTATCAGTAAAAATCTATCTTTATACTGCAAAAAGATATCTATCAATTTTGGCTCAAAGTGTTTTCCCCGCTCCTCTTTAAAAAGCTCGAATATTTTTTCATCTGCCCACGCTTTTTTGTATACCCTGTCGCTGCCAAGCGCATCGAACACGTCCGCTAGAGCCGTTATGCGTCCGTAGATATGTATCTCTTCACCTGCAAGTCTTCTGGGATATCCCGTCCCGTCCCATTTTTCATGATGCTCATATGCAACGATTGCGGCAGCTTTTAACAGGGCTCTGTTGGAAGATTTTAGCATCTCGTATCCAAGTTCGGCATGCGTATCCATGATCTTGCGTTCCTCTTCGTTGAAAGGACCGGGCTTGTTTAAAACGGCATCGGGTATCGCCACCTTTCCTATATCATGCATCGGCGAAGCCTCTTTTAGACGCAAAGCCTCCTCTTCGTTCATGCCGTATAGTACTGCAAGAAGATAGGAATACTCCGCTACACGCTTTACATGGTTTCCAGTCTCTTTGCTTCTTGTCTCACCTATCGCTCCCATAGTAAAAACGACCTCTTTTTGCGTTTGTTCTATCTCCTCCATTAAAAGCGAAGTCGTAACCGTTTCGGCGGCATATGTGGACGCGAGCATGATATAACGCAGATCATCCTTGGTAAAAAGTTTTCCCTCGAGCTTGTTCACGACCTGAAAAGCGCCTATGATCTCGCCTTCTGTATTGTGCATCGGGATGACCAGCAGTGTTTTTGTTTTATAGCCTGTTTGCTTATCTATCTCCGGGTTGAATCTCTCGTCGCTGTACGCATTGTCGATTATCAGTCTTTTATTATTCACTACTGCTTCGCCTACTATCCCCGAATTGATGGGAATCGTTATGTGCTTTAATCCATGCGCCGCTTTTGTCCACAGATGTTTTTTATCCTGTGATACCACCCAGACCGTACATCTATCCGCTCGAACCAATACACGCCCCATGTCGGCAAGAAGCATCAAGATAGCATCGGGAGAGCGCTCCGCGGTGATCTGCGTTATATATGAAAAGATTATCTCGATAAACTCCGATGATTCAACGTTATTGTTCATCCTGCAACCTACTTTGTCGTCATCTTGTGAACACCCCATGGATGTCTCTCTCTAACCAGCGGTAAAAAATACTTCGATACGCTGTCGTCATATTCGCCGATCAGGTTTTCAAAGATTACTATAGCCTCTTCAAACTTAGAGTTTTTATATAAATCAAGGGCTCGGTCATAATCTTTTTTAATATTTACGTTTCTGTCGCTATTTGACATCAGTTCATACAAGAGGACCGCTTCATCTTTTCCCTTCACTTTCACAGGTTCGATAACCCTTGTCAAAAATCCCTCTTTTAATCTTTTTAAAGTAAATTCCGTTATAAGAATATTGACCGCATAGTTTTTGGTTATCCCCTCCACACGCGAGGCCAGATTTACACCGTCTCCTATGACGGTATAGTTAAAGCGCGTATTTGAGCCCATATTTCCGACAACCACCTCATCGGTATTTATTCCTATCCCTATGCGTATCGGATCTATCCCCTCTAAAGAGAGTTCCTTGTTTAGCTTGTCGAGTTCTTCGATCATCTGCAAAGCTGCTCTGCATGAGGCGTTTGCATGATCGGGTACATCAACGGGAGCATTGAAAAATGCCATGACAGCATCGCCTATATACTTATCCAGCATCCCGCCGTTTTGCAGTACCGCATCGGTCATGGGGGTAAAATAGCGGTTGAGAAGTTTGATCAGACTTACCGGATCCATAGATTCGGAAATTGTTGTAAAACCACGGATATCGCTAAAGAGAATGGAAAGCTCTTTTTTCTCTCCGCCAAGAGAAAGCGCTTCGGGATTTTTTATCAGTTTATCCAGCAGATCGGCCGAAAGATAGCTTGAAAAAGCGTTTCGTATAAATCTGCTGCCCTTTTCCTGTATGGTAAATGCCATAACCTCAACGGATACGGTACTGAGTATAAAAGCGACAAGAGGATAGAAGGCATCGCTGTATATGTTGTAAAAAACAAAGATGTATCGTACAAAGAGATAGACGAGCAGATACCCGACGATATCCAAAACAACCCTGTTTACGACTTTTTTTACAAACAGCAGCAAAATAAAAGGCAAAAGCACCATTATGACTATCAAAACCGAAGTTATATAAGGAGGCTCGGTTATAAGATGATGTGATAATAGATTTGACAAAAAGGTATAGTGAAGCAAAGGACCGTAAAGTGCGCCCATAGGAGTTGCTGCGATATCCCCCGCTCCTACTTCCGTTATTCCAAGTATCACTATCTTGTTTTTAAAGTAATCCGGTTTGACCTTCCCTTGAACCAGATCCAAAAAAGAGATTATTTTGTACTGTTTTGGCTGGTAGAAGTTCAACCGAACAAAACCTTTTTCATTGATATTTACCCTGTACTCGCCTATGCTTACATGCCGGGAATCGATCCGTTTGATATCCTTGTTCAAGATCAGTCTGAGTCCCTGCACTGCAAGTGAGGGAAAAAGCATATTGTCAAAATATACCGCAACCGGATAGGAGCGCAAAAGGTGGTCTGACTCTCTAAGGGTAGAAAAGCTGCCGCTCATACTGCAGCTCTGTAAAATAGGCAGAATATTCATCTCTGCATTGTCCGCGGAGATGAACTTAGGGTCACCGAAGGATGCTATTTGTGATTGCAGAAGGTCTAAAGAGGAATCACCGAGTACGTTTTCCTGATCGGGCGTTATCTTTTGAGTTGCATTGTGCCGCAGGAAAAAACCGCACACGCTGCTCTTTAGACCCGATAACGAATCCGCCAATGCTCTGTCTTTTTGTTTTTCGGTCGGTTCTGAAAATATCATATCCATCAAAACGACGTCGGCTTGATTTAATTTTGATATTCCTTTAGCCAAAATCTCCCTGTCCCAAGGCCATCTTCCATACTCATTGACACTTTGCTCATCAACGGCAACAAAAACTATCCTTTTATCGGGACTCTTTTTTTGCAGATCAAAATCGATGTCGTTAAAACGCAAAGAGAAGCTTTCAAACGGCTCGACCTTATAATGGTATAAAGCAAGACTCGTTAAAAGTATCGGAAAGAGTATGAGAAGATAAAGAAGTTTTTGTTTCATCTCATAGAGTTTGCGATATCTTCAAAACGTTTAAACGAAGCGTTTGTATCGTCATTGAACTCGCTTTCTACGACTTTTTTATCGTCAAAAACGACTCTGTTCCCCGAATCGAGTTCAAACTCTTTGACCATCTCCGCCTTCTGTCCCGCCAGCTCTTTTAAATACTGTTCATATGCGGCCTGCTGCTGATTTTTATAGTTTGTGAACTCCTCTTGAACTCTTTTTCTATAAAGCTCGAACTCCTCTTTTATCGAGGCTATGCCTATTTTTCCCTCTTTTAAGGCAACGGACCTGTCTTCATCTTTTGAGTTGACGATAAAGGTCGTTCCCTTAATGCCGATGATGGCAAAAGGGGTCTTGACGCTGAGCGAATTTTTTGCACTTCTTGAGGTTATCTTATAAAAGATAGAACCCTCTTTTTGCTCCACATTCTTTGTATCGGTAAAATGGATGGACGAGGAGTTGTCCAATATCACCGACGAACCGTCTATCAGCTTTAAAAGCGCCGTGGCGGTAGAGGAAGTACTGATCAGATCGCCTTTGGAGATATTCATCCCTTTTTTTGCGTTTTCTTTTTTTATACTGTCCTCTTTTATGATCTTAACGGAGCCTTTAACATTTTCGATAATACCTATACCTTCGATACTGCCTGATGCAATTTTATCCGCGGACATCGCAAAAGAGAGCATCGAACTAAATAATAAGAACATAATTAAACGCATATCGTCATCTCCCATTTTTATACTCTATTATAGCAAGAATATCGATATAATTGCAAAAAACAAATAGAAGGCGGATTTTGCTGGCAATACTATTTTCACCCTCCGAAAACAAAAATAGAGGTGGAGACGAACGAAGAAAAGAACTTTTTTGTTCAGACAAAGCAAGAACAGAGATACTAAACAGTTACAATGAAATAATTTTGCGGCAAAACGAAGAGGAGCTAAAAGAGCTTTTCGGAATAAAAAACCCTAAAGAGTTCGAACAGTATCTTAAAGGATTAGACACGGACTCGCTCATGTACGCCGTTCAGAGATACAGCGGAGTAGCGTACGATTACCTCGATTACGGGTCGCTCGAAACCGACGCGAAAGAGTATCTTAAAAAGAACGTCATCATCTTTTCAAATCTTTACGGACCTATCCTCGGCGGCGACACTATCGCGAACTACAAGGTCAAGCAGGGTAACGATATAGGAAGTATCGCACCCGACAGGTTTTACAAAGATAGATTTTCTTATCAGCTTGATCTTTATCTGGCAGATAAAGAGATCCTCGATCTGCGCGCGGGATACTACGACAAGTTCTACAAACCCAACAAACCCTTTACGACCCTGAAGTTTTTAAAAGAGGGGAAAGTCCTCAGCCACTGGGCAAAAGCGTACCGCGGAATGGTTCTGCGCGAAGCTGCTAAGCACAATGTGATCTCGCTTGAAGAGTTTAACAAACTGAATATCGAAGGCTTGCATGTAAGAGATATCAAAACGCTAAAAAATCAAACGGAAATCACCTACGATATAGTATAATTGCTTATGCAGAATATAGAATCAATCAATAATATCATAAAAGAAAATCCGGCTGTGATGCTTTACTTCAGTGCGCCTACGTGCAATGTATGCCATGCTTTAAAACCAAAGCTTTTAGAAGCCGTAAGCGAGAACTTTGAAACATTTGAGATCGTCAGCATCGATATCTCGACAGATGCGGATATCGCAGCACACTACAGTGTCTTTGCCATCCCTACCGTTTTAGTGTTTTTAGACGGCAGAGAGTTTTTAAGAAAAAGCCGCCATATGAGCGTGGGAGAAGTTATAAACGAGATAAAAAGGCCTTATGAGATCATGTTCTCATAAAGTCCGGCATAACTCCAAAAACTGCTCTCCGTAGCGTTGGTACTTCACCTCTCCGATCCCGTTTACCTCCAGCATCTCCTCTTTTGTCTTAGGAAGCGCTTTGGCCATCTCTTTGAGTGTCTTGTCACCGAATATGATATACGCAGGCTTTTCTTCGGCTTTTGCAATCGCAGCGCGGAGTATCCTAAGCCGCTCAAATACTTCGCTGTCTACATCTTCGTCTTTATGAACGACAAACTCTTTTTTCGGCTTGAGACTCAGTCTCTCCTCTTTGATAAAGACCTTCAACTCGTTTTTGAGTATCTTCATCCCGGCACCATCAAGTACCAAAGCACGAAATTCGCCTCTTTTTAGGGCACTGAGTTCCATCAGTCTTTCCACTACTCTTTCCCAGTAGGCACGCGACTTCTCTTCACCGATCCCATAAACCGAAAGCTGATCATGCCCGTTATCCAGTATCTTTTGCAAAGTACTGCCGCGAAGGACATCGATGACGTACGCCTGTCCGAATGTCTGGTTTGTTCTGTATATGGCAGAGAGCAGTTTTTGAGCATCTACCGTGATGTCTGAGTGTTTAGTCTCGGGGGCGATGCAGTTGTCGCAGACATCTTTGCAATTCTCTATATCATCTTCAAAATAGGCCGCTATGTAGTGGTGGCGGCACTCCTCCATCGTTGCATACCTCGACATCTGCTCTATTTTGTTAAAGGCATTTCGTTTATACGGCGATTCTTCGAGCTGCTCGATGAACTCGCGCTGCATCACGACATCGCTTCCGCTGTAAAGCAAGAACACTTCGCTTTTTAGTCCGTCACGACCTGCACGCCCGATCTCCTGATAATAGTTTTCTATCGTCTTTGGCAGGTTCATATGCACCACAAAACGGATATTGCTCTTATCTATCCCCATGCCAAAAGCGATGGTCGCCACGACGACTTGTATCTCATCATGCACAAAGGCTTTATAGGTATCTTCCTTGACATGGGTCGGAAGCCCTGCGTGAAACGCTTTTGCCTTTATGCCGTTCGTATGTAAAAAGACCGCCAAGGCTTCCGTCTGTTTACGTGAAAACGCATAAACGATCCCGCTTTCGTTTTTAAAACTGGACAAAAATTCGAGCAGCTGTTTCTTCCCGTCTTTTATGCGCGATTCTACGGTGATATGAAGATTTTCTCTAAATATCTTTCCGTGCACTTCGACGGGTTTGTGAAGCATAAGCGCATGTTTGATATCTTCTGCCACTTTAGAAGTAGCCGTTGCGGTAAATGCTGCTATGGAAGTTGTAGGAAAATTCTCACGCAAAAGATCGAGTTTTCTGTAATCGGCACGAAACTCATGCCCCCATTCACTGACGCAGTGCGCTTCGTCTATGACAAAGAAATTTATCTTTATAGATTTCAAAAAGTTTACAAATTCAAAAGATGCAAAACGTTCGGGCGCCACGTAAAGCAGTTTTATCTCTGCATTTATGAGCCGCTCTCGAACGTTTTGTATCTCCTCTTCATTTTGCATAGAAGAGATCATCTCTGCTTTTATGCCGTTTGTTTTTAATGCTCTCACCTGATCGTACATAAGTGCCAAAAGAGGAGAAACGACAATGGTAACACCATCCATCATAAGCGAAGGAAGCTGATAGCATAAAGATTTTCCACCGCCCGTAGGCATAATCATCAACAGATCTTTTTGCTGCAGTATCGCATCTATCGCCTTCTCTTGAAGCGGACGGAAAGAACCGTAGCCAAAATATGACTCTAATATCTCCTGTTTGATATTTTTGACCTTTAAGAGCTAAATTGCGAAGCCAGGCTCATAAGGCTTCTTTCATCTAAAGCACCCGATACTCTGTGCACCTCTTTACCGCCTTTGAATATTATCAGCGTCGGTATACTTCTTATGCCAAATCTTGCTCCGAGCAGTTGTTCGGTCTCGGTATTTACTTTGGCAAAGAACATTTTTAAAGGAAACTTTTCTGCAACTTTTTCAAAAGTCGGTGCCATCATCTTGCAAGGTCCGCACCAAGGAGCCCAGAAATCTACGATTACCGGAATATCGCTGTTTACGACAGCTTCATCAAAAGTGGTCGCTCTCAGACTTGCGGGTTTTGAATCAAGCAAAGAGCCCTTGCATTTTCCGCAGTTTGCTTTTTTATACGACTCTTTTGCAGGGACATTATTGACTGCCAAACAGTGTGGACATACTACTCTCATCATTACTCCTTTTACATGAATTATAACGCTAAAACCTGCCTCTTTTAAGGCTGAATAATTTTGATATTTTTTATCACTTACTAAAATTATATATTATCTTGGTAAAAAACTGATCAATGCTGCCGTCACAGCCACGTTTAACGACTCCACTCCTCTGTTCATCGGAATCTTTACGGAGTTGTTGCAAAGAGAACGTACCTCTTTGCTTACCCCCTCGTTCTCGTTTCCAAGAACAAAAATTGCCTTACTGCTTATATGTAAGCTCTTAAGCTCATCTTTTGCGTAAGAACTAAGAGCAAATATATCACACCCGTTTTTAATTCTTTGCAAAACATCTTCCAAGGCATTGCAATAATAGATAGGTATCTTAAAAAGCGTCCCTGCACTTGCTTTTATGACAAGCGGAGATATTTTTGCACTGTTTTTTTTCGGTAGAATGATTCCATCAATATTACCCGCAGCTGCACTTCTTATGATCATGCCGAGATTTTGGGGATTTTGTACTCCGTCAAGCGCTAAGAGTCTATAACTTTTCATACTTGCTATCTCATCGGCACTTTTATAGGTATCTGCAATGATATCGGCCGCCACTCCCTGATCCTGCTTCGCATTTTTAGAGATACGCGAAAGAGTGTTCTTGTCATGATAAACTATCTCAACATCTCTTTTTTCGGCAAGCTTAAGTATAGTACTTATCACGCCGTCCGGTTTATTTGAAGTTGAAAGGTGCAGTTTATGGATAGCTACGTTCTCATCTTGCAGCACTTCTGCCACCACGTTTCTGCCGTAAACGGTTATGACTCTTTCAAAAAACGCTTTTTTCTCCAGATACTCTTTTGAATCTTTCACTCTTTTGCCTTTTGGATACAGCTTTGCATCGTCGGAACATCCGCTATTTTATAGTTTACATGGTAGGGCATTGCCTTTGCCGTCGTTTTACCGATAACGACTATATTATGTGTATCTTTGAACATATGATGTTTCAAAAAACAGTTCACGCTCGAAGGAGAAGTGAAGATGAGTGTGGCGTTTTCTTCCACTTTCGTATGCAGGATATCATGCGAACATGAGGTCTCATACATCACGGCTTCATCTATACTGCACCCTTTTTCTCTACATACAGAAGCAAAATCCGAAGCGACCTCTTTTGCACGCAGATACAGCCATCTCTTCTCTTTCGGGTATGAACAGATGATCTCCACCAGATTTTCTCCGTATCCGCTGCCGTATTTCAAAATGTTTCCGCCTTCGTTTTTAACAGCTTTTGCCGTTACATTCGAAACGGCCAAGACATCGAGCTTTTTCCACTCTTCGTTATATGTTTCAAGTGCTTGCAGAACCTGCTTTGAGGTGATGATAAGATAATCATACTTTTTAAAATCTATTTCGGGCGTAAAGTAGCTTACATGCAAAGAGTTTACATGCGTAGCGCCGTCATGGGAAGTAAGAGAGAAAAGGTAGATGGGTCTTTGCTTCATAAAATAACTTTACTGTACTGCTAAACAAATCCACAAAATTGTGGAAAGTTTAGTATGATTTGGAATGTTTTAAGGTTAAAGCGTAGTTCACTACGCTGGATCCTTGATCATTTCAAAGCGTGCTGAAATTTTCTTAATTTACTCCCACTCGATCGTAGCCGGCGGTTTTGACGAGATATCGTAAACCACACGGTTGATTCCGTCGACCTCGTTGATGATACGGCGGGATATCCTCTCTAAAAGATCATGCGGCAGATAAGCAAATGTCGCCGTCATACCGTCGACCGCTTCGACGACACGGATACATACCGTATTGTCGTAAGTACGGTTATCCCCCATAACGCCCACTGATTTTACGTTGAGTAAAACCGCGAACGCCTGCCAGGTCTTCGTATAGTATCCGCTCGCTTTTAACTCATCGATAAGAATAACGTCTGCTTCGCGCAGAAGATTAAGATCAGGCACATTGACGTCTCCCATGATACGGATCGCAAGACCCGGTCCCGGGAACGGGTGGCGGTTAATCATCGATTCGGGAAGATTCAGCTCTAAGCCGAGCTTGCGTACTTCGTCTTTGAACAGCTCGCGCAAAGGTTCGATAAGCTCGAAATCCATCCAATCGGGCAATCCGCCGACGTTGTGGTGAGACTTGATGACCTCTGAAGGACCGTTTACCGAGATGGATTCGATGACATCCGGATAAAGCGTCCCTTGTGCAAGGAATTTGATACCGTCATGCTTTTTCGCTTCTTTTTCAAACTCTTCGATAAAAGTGTGGCCTATGATTTTACGTTTCTGTTCAGGATCGTTTACACCCGCAAGCTTTCCTAGAAAGTTCGCACTTGCATCAACGGTGATCAAAGGCACTTTCAAGTTGATCTTGAAAACCTCTTCGACCTGCTCTCTCTCGCCTTTACGCAAAAGTCCGTTATCGACAAACACCGGGATCAGCTGATCACCGATCGCTTCATATAAAAGTGCCGCAACGACGGAACTATCAACCCCGCCGCTGAGCCCGCACAGAACTTTTCCTGTTCCCACTTTCTCACGGATCAGTTTGATCTGCTCCTTTAAGAAGTGTTCCATCTTCCACTTCTCTTCGACACCGCAGATCTTTCTGGCGAAGTTGCGAAGCATCAGATAACCCTCTTCGGAGTGCTGTACCTCAGGATGGAACTGCATAGCGTAAACACGCTTTTCCTCATTTGCGATAGCCGCGTAGGGAGAGTTTGCGGACACGGCAATAGGAGTAAATCCTTCAGGCAGCACATCGACTCTGTCGCTATGGCTCATCCAGACAATACGGTCATCGTCGCAGCTGTCAAACAGAGGCGATACTTTTCCGTCATGCTGATGAATGGTAAGCTCCGCTTTTCCGTATTCGTGATGATCGCTTCTGATGACAGAACCGCCGAAATCCACGGCTATCCTCTGCATACCGTAACAGATACCTAAAACAGGGACTCCGAGCTTGTAGACATCTTGATCTACTTCATACGCATTTTTGTTATACACGGAAGAGGGTCCGCCGCTAAGAATGACCCCTTTTGGGTTTTTAGACTTTATCTCATCGACTGACGTATGGTATGGAAGAATTTCACAATAAACTTTTTCTTCACGAAGACGACGAGCGATAAGCTGGGTGTACTGAGAGCCAAAATCTAAAACGATAATGCTTACATTTGTCATTATAAATGCCTTTAATAAATAGTAATGAATAAGTTTAAGAGGGAAGTGCACCCTTTCAATTTATGAAAGGATACAATAAATTATATTAAGAGTTGATTTAGTAAATACCTATTATTTCAAATTGAACATACCAGATCGCAATAGAAGCAAGATAGCCGACGAGAATCGTCCATGCATGTTTCATATGCGCGCCGAAAGTATAGATCCCTTTCATTCTTCCCATGACACCGACACCCGCGGCACTCCCGAAGCTGATAAGCGATCCGCCGATACCTGCGGTCATCGTAACAAGCATCCATTGATCTATCCCCATTGTAGGAGAAGATTTTAATATGGCACTCATAACAGGCACGTTGTCTACAATGGCAGACAAGAAACCGACTCCGACGTTTGAAGCAGTACTTCCGATAGCACCGTAAAGATTATGAATATAGTGCAGGAATCCCAAAAAGTGTAATGCACCTACGGCCGAAAGGATACCAAAGAAGAAAAGAAGTGTATCGTTTTCGACTTTTTTCATATTTACGAAAATATCGAATCCTTCAGTACTTTTGCGGTTCAAGTTAAAGGAATATAGTTTCAATATAGCCAAACCGAACATCATACCCCACATTGCCGGGAAATGGAAGAACTGATGTCCCAACACCGCTATAACGATCGTCAGTATTCCCAGATAGACTATGACCATACCGCCTTTTCTGAGTCTCGGCTTTATCTCGGTTTGCGCATCAAATTCAGGTTCGCCTTTAGGCACCGAAAGACTGAGCAGGAATGCCGTTATAAACCAGCCGATTACCGAAGCCGGGAATAGGAACAAGAAGTCGACGAATTCACCTTTGCCTGCCGTCCATGCCATCAGCGTGGTAATATCGCCAAAAGGAGACCATGCACCGCCCGCATTTGCGGCTACGACTATATTTATGGCACCCGGTACCAAAAACGATCGTTTTTCTTTATCTATCGTATAAAGAACCGTTGAAAGGATCAATGCCGTCGTAAGATTGTCAGCGACAGGAGAGATGAAAAACGCCAATGTCCCCGTCAGCCAAAATATCTTTTTATAACTATAGCCTTTTGATATAAGCTTATATTTCATCAGCTCGAAGACGCCTCGCTCTATAAGCGTTTCGATATAGGTCATTGCGACAAACAGGAAGAAGAATATCTCTGCTATTTCTAAAATAAGTTTTTCCAGCTCATTATGAAGCGCGTTTGGATCAAGTCCGTGCATAGCATAGTAGATACCTACAAGCATAAACATGAACGTTCCTGCGAATAAAGCAGGCTTTGCTTTGTTTATCTCATATTTTTCCTCTGTTGCTATAAAGTAGTAAGCTATTAAAAAAACAGCAAAACTAAGTATTCCGACCCATGTGGTCGTTAAATCCAATTCGTGCATTACGCTCTCCTAGTTTTCTTCTATGGTGTGCACACCGATAGATTTTTCCCGTTTCAAAGCCGAAGTCACTATCTCCCTCGCCGTCAATAAACGAAATTTTAAAAGTTTACCAATTTTTTCATTTAAAAGAGCATTAATCTGCCCTAATGCTTCGTTTAATCCCTCTTTTGTCCTTACTATGGACACTTTGTCCCACATTATCTTTCTAAGAAGGTTTTTCTTCTCTTTATCCTCTTTGTAACTCATCACGTCATGCGATACGTCGAACTCTACGAACTCTTTTTTTGTTTTATCTTTTAAAATATCATCAACTGCATGCTTTGCAAAGACAAGCCCCTCTAAAAGAGAGTTCGAAGCAAGTCTGTTCGCTCCATGAACACCCGTCGATGCAACCTCGCCGATCGCATACAACGAACCTACTCCCTCGACTTTTGCATTAAGATCCGTCTTTATGCCGCCGATCGCATAGTGAAATGCCGGAGAGATCGGGACTCTGTCTTGAGGCAGGTCGTACCCCAATGTTTTGAGGCTCTTATAGATGTTTGGAAATCTGTGTATGAAGTATTCGTAACTAAAGTTTTTAAAAGAGAGGTATACTTCCGAACCGGTCTTTTTCTTATAATCGTAGATCGCTTTGCTGACTATATCCCGCGAAGCCAGTTCTCCCCTCGGATCATAATCGAAAAGAAACCTTTTGCCGTTTTTATCTTCGATCGTTGCACCTTCGCCTCTGAGCGCTTCGGTAAGAAGAAGTTTTTGTGCGGAGCCGTTTGTCACGTACACCGTAGGATGAAACTGCATCATCTCCATCATCTCCAGTTTTATGCCCTTAAGCACGCACAGACCCTGCATATCCCCGCTGATCGTAGGAGCGTTCGTATGGTATTCGTAAAGCGAACCGACACCGCCGCTTGCGAGGATCACTTTTTCGGCATAGATGTTTCTCAGTTCTCTGTGATCCAAAACCGTGACACCGTAACATTCGTTGTCTTTTATAAGCAGATCGACCACCCTTGCATTAAAAAGCATAGGGTGGGGATTATGTTCAAGCAGAAAAAGATGCAGATATCTTCCCGTAGCATCGCCTCCCGCGTGAAGAATCCTCTCTCTTGAATGAGCTGCTTCTTTGGTATATAAGAGATTGCCTTCGCTGTCTTTGTCGAACTCGAATCCCATATTGATGATATTGTCTATGGCTTCACGGGAACTTTGGCTCAGCACATCCACCGCATCTTTGTCGCAAAGTCCGTCTCCGGCGTTTAAAGTATCTTCTATGTGTACGGGGATATCCTCTTTGTCCACCGCCAAAGCGACACCGCCCTGTGCATAAAAACTGTTGCATTTGAACGTTTCGCGCTTATTGATTATAAGGACTTTTTTATTTTTTGGTATGTTTACGGCGGCGTAAAGTCCTGCTATGCCGGCCCCCACTATGATCACATCATATTTCATCATTTGCAGTCTACTTCAATCCTCTTTAGGGTTTTTACCGGTTTTACAGTCGTATTATCGTCTTCGTAATAGGGAGCGGCTTTGTATCCGCATCCGAACATATTTAACGATAACAATGCTATAATGGCGATATGAAACAGGCGAACCAAATTATCTCTTCTTTGCAAAATAAACCTCAATTTTCAAAATTATCCAAATTCCGCTGCATAAAAAAAATCCAAGAACTTTTCCCGATGCATCTACAAAAAATGATCATCTACGGATATATAAAAAACAATATCCTCAATTTTGTACTCAGCCATCCTTGGGCTAAACAGGAATTCGATATTATAATACAATCTATTAAAACACCTTTAAAGCAGCTTCCCCCGCCCGAGTGTCAAAATACGGATATTGGCGACATCAGAGCTTACGTATCGTTCAAACAGCACAAAGAAACCGCTCTGCACGAGGGTTCCAGCACGGATGAAAGATTTTCGGAGCGCGCGCACGCAGAATTTATAAACAGCGCGCAGGATGAACGCCTGCATGAGATCATCGAAGATATACGCAGGATCTTAAATGATAGACAAGATTAAAGACCTGCCGCCCTCAGCGGGAATATACCAGTATTTTAACGACAAAGGGCAGCTGCTTTACATCGGCAAAGCCAAAAACCTGAAAAACCGTGTAAAGAGCTACTGGTATTTCACTCCGTCTCTACGGCCGAATCCCTCTCTCAATCCAAGAATCGTAAAGATGCTGGAGGAGACTGCATCCATAAACTACATAGTCGTTCAAAACGAACATGACGCACTCATACTCGAAAACTCTCTGATAAAACAGCTCAAGCCAAAATACAACATTCTCCTGCGCGACGACAAGACATACCCCTATATCTACATAGACTACTCAAAAGAGTATCCGAGATTCGAGATAACCCGAAAGATCATAAACGCCAAAGATGTAAAATACTTCGGTCCCTATTCCGTAGGAGCCAGAGACATTCTTGATTCTGTGTATGAACTGTGCATGCTCGTTCAGAAAAAAGGCTGTCTCAAAGGCAAAAAAGCATGTCTGTACTACCAGATAAAAAAATGTCTGGCACCATGCGAGTTCGATGTCAAAAGCGAGCGCTATCGTCAAGAGACAGACAAAGCCGTAAACTACATAGAAAACAAAAAAGAGCTTATAAAAAAGCTTCAGGAAAAGATGTCTTTTTATGCCGAGGAGCTTCGTTTTGAAGAAGCCAGCGAGATCAAAAACAGGATCCAGAACATACAAAAGTCCAACATCGTTTCCCAGATAGATCTTGCCACGAACGACAATTACGACATCTTCTGCATCTCGCATAAAGAGAATCGTGCGATCGTAGTGAGAATCTTTATGAGAAACGGCAAAGTGGTTTCATCCTCGCATGACTTCATATACCTCAACGAAGGCTTTGACGAGGACGAGATATATTACCGTGCCGTCATGGAGTATTACGGCAGCGAAGCACCTCCGATAATCGCGCCTGTTTTGGTAGCCCATGAATTTGAATCAAAAAAACTGCTCCAAGAGTATCTCTCCGCCGTTTTTAACAAAAAAGCGCAAATAACGAATCCCAAACGAGGGGATAAAAAAAGATTGACGGATCTTGCCATGCTCAATGCCGATGAGCTTTTAAACAAAACTAAAAACGACACTTCATACGAGCTCGCCCTTTTAGTCCAGGAACTTTTCAAACTTCAAAGAACACCTCTGCGCATCGAAGTATTCGACAACTCTCATATGAGCGGACAGGCGACTGTCGGAGCGATGATAGTATATGAAAGCGGTATCTTTGACAAAAAAGCGTACAGAACGTACCATCTGGATTCCAAAGACGAGTATTCACAGATGAGAGAGATGCTGACAAAAAGGATCGAAAGCTTTGAGAAAAACACCCCGCCGGACCTGTGGATACTCGACGGAGGAGAAACGCTTCTCAAACTGGCTATCGATCTGCTTGATTCAAACGGAGTTTTTTTGGATGTCATCGCCGTCTCAAAAGAGAAGATAGACGCAAAAGCCCACAGAGCAAAAGGAGAAGCCAAAGACATCATTCACACGGCAGATACAAGCTTTAACCTGAAGCCGACCGACAAAAGGCTTCAATTCGTCCAAAGATTAAGAGATGAAGCTCACAGAAGCGCCGTTACGTTTCATAAAAAAACAAAGCTGAAACTCGACCAGGAAAGTAAACTTTTATCGCTAAAAGGCATATCTGAAGCAAAGATCAAAAAGCTTTTAAGCTATTTTGGAACGTTTGAAGCGATTAGGGCCGCAGGGGAAGATGAAATCGTTTCTGTATTAAATGAAAAAGACGCCAAAACCATAAAATTACTTTACAACTAAGTCTTTTTTAGTTAATAATATGTTATATTGTGCTCAACTTAGATTTTAAGGTTCTTAGAATGAATAGACCAGATGCGGTTGATGAAGAGTATCATTTTGAAGGAAGGGCTATCGTAAGTGAATCCGACGAAAAAGGCATAATCATATTCGCAAATAGAAAGTTCTGTGAAATTTCCGGATACACGAAAGAAGAGCTTATCGGAAAGCCTCATAATATCATACGACACCCAGACATGCCAAAAGCCGTATTTACTCAAATGTGGAAAGATATAGAGTCGGGTCAGACATGGCATGGATTTATAAAAAATCTACGCAAAGACGGCCTATACTACTGGGTCGAAACGGAAATAACTCCCGTTTTCGACGATGATAAGAACATAACAGGCTATATAGCCGCACGTAAACCTGCAAGCAGAAAAAATATCGAAGAAGCCAGCGCGTTATACGCAAAAATGCTCGAAGCTGAAAAGTAAGGAACAAGTATGCTGATATACAATCATAAACAAGAGTTTATCGGAATCGACGAAAAAGATCTAAAAATATTAGGCTTTAAAAACCTGGCAGAACTGCAGACTGAGTGCAGCGACTTTGCCGACCTTTTCGTAAAAAAACCCAACTACATACACAATTTTAAAAACTTTAACTGGATCTACTATATCCTGCATTCGGACATACACGAAGCAAAGGTCATCATAAACGCCAAGCAGAAAAACTTCACCGCTACGATAGAACTGCAGACCCTATACCTTTCTGATGCACCCGACCAGCCTGCCTATGCGATAACGCTTTTGAACTTGAGAGCTCTAGACGGCGGCGAAAGCGAAGTGTTCGAAGAAGATTTAAAAGAGGTTCCTATCCCTATAGCAACGCCTTCTGAAGAGTCCATAGATGAAGAGTTGCCAGACCTTGAGAACGAAGAATCCGTAGAACTGAGCGAGCCCGACGTATTTGAAACTCCGGTGCAGACACAAATCATAGAAGATCCTTATGATTTCGACTTTAATGCTCCTTTGGATATCGATGATATCTATATGTCCGAGGAGGAACCTCAAGAGGAAGCAGCCTTAGAGACAACGAGCCTTGAGGAAGAGTTCGAACATAAAGAGACAGGTGATGTGGACTTCCTTGCCGAAACAGCAGAAGCAGAAGAAATAGAAGAAAAAGAGGTTAAAAAACCACTGAACAAGCCTATGCTTGGCGACTACACCGCCGCAGCCGACAGTAAATATCTTGATAACCTGAAGGTGAGTCAAGACTATACTTATGATCCGCATGTAGCCTCTGATGAGCTGGGCCTGCCTGTTGATCTTATCAATGAGTTCATAGGAGACTTCATACAGCAGTCGCATGATTTCAAAGATGAATTGTATACCCATATCGCAAGCAGCGATTTTGATGGAGTAAAACTTTTATCGCATAAGCTAAAAGGTGTAGCGGCAAACTTAAGGATCGAAGATGCATTTGAGGTACTAAGCATTATAAACGCTTCAGACAATATCAACGAGATAAAAGCAAATCTGGATCATTTTTACAAAATAATCGCGAAACTTGAAGGAAAAGAGACAGCAGAAACGGCACCTGTCGAAACTGCCGCAACAACAACCCCTTTGGAGGAAGAACCGCTCTTTGATCAGTCCTCAGAAGAGAACATAACAGAAGATATCGGTTTAAAAAACGAAGCTTTAGCCGAAAAAGAGGAACTTGAAGAGTTTATTGAACTGCCCGGCGAATCAGAAGAGGAAAATATAAAAGAGCATATAGGTCTCAAAGAGGATGACGGCATTGAACATCCTCAAGAGCTCAACGAAACCGAAGAGACGGATGACGACATATACAAGGTTGGAATAAAATACCATGAAGATGAACCTATTACCCTTGAACCATACGATTTCAACATCCAGGAAGATTTGGATAAATACGACTTTGACGATGATGATCTTTTAGAGCATAAAGATGAATCCGAACCTTTCATATTAGATGGCGATGATCATCTGATGCATGACGACGATCTTGCAATGCCGCAGATGTACGATCTCAGCGAAAAAGAAGATGATCAAACAAACGATGTTCTCAACGAAGCGCCCGAGGAAGAAAGCCAAAAAGAACCGAGCACGCTCACAGAAGATACGATGCACTACGATAAAAAAGAAACGGCAAACGAGCTTGGACTTGATGAAGAGTTTGTCGATCAGCTTTTATCGGACTTCAAAGAACAGGCAAATGATCTGATCGACGGCATGGAAGCTGCCATACGCGACAACGATTTCACTGCTTTGAAAAATTTTGCCATAAACATAAAAGGTACTTCCGACAACCTTCGTTTAAATAAGATCTCGCATCTTTTAGAAGAGTTGACTTTCGTAGAAGACACCCAAAAAGCGGAGCAGTTGTTGAGCAGTTTTAAAAACTATGTAAATCAAATATAAGGAAGTCAGATAATGCAAATAGGATTAAAAAATAGACTCAGACTTATAAGTTTATTTCCGATTATTATTCTTTTCTCATTAGCTTCATATTATGTCTATAATGCTTACATAAGTTACGACAGTGCCAAACAGCTTCAGGCGAAATTAAAAGAAAACAGATATTTGACACAGTTGCTGGACAATATATCGCGTGAACGCGGAATGACCATTATGTATCTTGGGAACTCCTCTCCAACGACTCATAGATCGCTTCTCGCACAAAGAGCCCTGGTCGATCAAAAAGCACAGGAGTATCTGTCTCATATTCAAAACAACGATTACCTGCATGACCATTCCAACGGTGCGGCAAACTGCCAGGCATGCAAAAACAGTGCCGCAGTATCTGCCATCATGAAAAAAACGCAGGATGTAAGAGCTCTTGTCGATGAACAGAAGATAGAGTTTAACGACGTTTTTTACAACACTTACGGAAAAGCTCAAAACGATATCCTTAGAAGAATAGAGAATATCGCCAATATCCATGTCGATGAAAAGATATCTTCATTGGTGACCGCATATCTTTCATTGGTACGTGCACAGGAGTTCACCGCAGCCGAAAGAGATTATATCTCCTATACTCTGGCACGGGCGATCCCTCTTGAATCCGATGCTATAAACAAATGGCTTTCGTTTATCGGCAAAGCCGATTCCATCAATTACGAAGAGGTGGATCCGGATATATATAAAAAACTGAACGATCTATTTAAAAACGAAGACAACACCGACCTGAGCAATGATATCACCGAAGAGCGCTCAAATATTCTTGAAGCGGCAAAAAAAGGCGAATACGACACGGAATCGGGTATCTGGTTCACAATGCTTTCGGAAAAAGAGAACGTTATAACACAGGCAAAAGAGATCATCCTCGAACAGATGGATAAAAAGGCAAAAACCGTTCAAGAGCATGCTATTCAAATTCTTGTTATCGCGATCTCCATCTGGATAATATCCATTATCGTCGGTATTCTCGGATTGCTGCTTTCAAACGACATTGCGAGAAATATCAAAAATCTCGAATCCGTATTAAGACGCGTCGCAAAAGATACCGGAGACGAAGAAGACAACAGAAACATCAATCTCGATACCGCTTCGGGAACCGCTCAGGCATATCAGCTTCTTGAAGATATCATCGAACAGACCCGCCGCGATAAAGAATACGCAATGGAAGCCAGCGAAGCAAAATCCATGTTCCTCGCGAATATGTCCCATGAGATACGAACACCGCTTAACGGAATCGTCGGATTCACCGAGCTGTTAAAAGATACGGATCTCAGTGAAGAGCAAAGAGAGTTTATCGATATTATCGAAAAATCATCGGAGAACCTGCTTGAAATCATCAACAATATCCTCGACCTTTCTAAAATAGAAAGCAATAAACTCGAGATAGAAGAGGTTGTCTTCAACCCTATCGACGAGTTTGAAAGTGCGGTCGAAGTCTACGCCGTACGTGCATCCGAAAAACATATCGATCTCGGATGTTTCATCGACCCTGAACTCGAACGCCCAATCAAAGGAGATCCTACCAAGATCAAAGAGGTTGTCATCAATCTTCTTTCAAATGCGGTCAAGTTTACAAACAGCGGCGGTGCAATCAACGTCGATATCCGCCGCATCGAGTCTGAACACGGCGGTAAAGTCAAAATAAGATTCCAGGTCCAAGACAGCGGTATTGGAGTAACGAGCGAACAAAAATCCCGTATCTTTGAAGCATTCAGCCAGGCAGATACTTCTATCACGCGTAAATACGGCGGTACCGGTCTTGGACTGACGATCTCAAGCCGTTTCGTTGAACTGATGGGCGGTCAGTTGGATCTGGAAAGCGAAGTTGGACATGGAACCGCTTTCTTCTTTACTTTGGAGTTCGAAGAAGCAGAAACGCTAAACGAAACGATCAAAGGAACCTTCTCCAATATCAATGCACTGATACTCGATTCGACAAACAAGAACAAAGCCCAAAGCAAATATCTGCGTGAATATCTCGATTTTTACGGTGTAAGCTATACTTCGTTCAAAGACCTCAATGAGTTAAACACTCTTGAACAGCAAATCAGCTACGATCTGATGTTTGTAGATTATGATTTTGCGGATGAAAAGGACCTCATAAACTACAGCAAATCACCTGAGGCTATGATACTCATCACGAAATCATACTATATGAAAAAGATAGAGACTTTAGAACTCAACATCTTCAAAACACTCTACGAACCGCTAAACTCCAGTAAATTGAAACTTGTTTTAGAAAATTACGATACATCTTCGTTCAACGAACAAAAAAATAGAAGAGCCCGCCAGAAAAAATTCGATGAAAAGAGCTCGAAATTTGCAGCGAAAGCTTTAGTTGCAGAAGATAATATCATCAATCAAAAACTCATTAAAAGGACTTTGGAAGACCTTGGATTGGAAGTCACTATAGCCAATAACGGCCTTGAAGCCTTTCAAAAACGTAAAAACGGAGACTTCGACATAGTCTTCATGGATATTCAAATGCCTGTCCTTGACGGCGTCGAAGCTACTCAGGAGATACTCGACTACGAAGAAGATTTCAATGTCGCTCACGTTCCTATAGTCGCACTTACGGCAAATGCTCTAAAAGGCGACAGAGAACGCTTCTTGAGCCATGGGCTTGACGAATATACGACAAAGCCGCTGGTACGCTCTGAAATAATTTCATTACTAAACCACTTTCTTGCCGATCTGATCGTAGATGTCAAAACAAAAATCGATGTTGACAGCGCTGCCTCTTCGCTGAATGATGAGATTAAAAAACAGATAGAAGACGAAAAGTCGACACAAGAGCAGGAGCAGGAGACAAAAATCGTTGAAACGGCCGATATCGATATACATGAAGAAAAAGAAGAAGAAACTGATCTAAAAACAGAACATATGCAAGACGAAAACAATATCCTGCTTGTAGAAGATCATCATATCGACAGTAATGAGATAAAACCCTACAAAGCGGATATTCTTCTGACAAAGAAGAATAAAATAGAAACGAAACTGTTTTCTCATATACTCGATGAACTGAAATATACCTATGAGACGGCAGAAAATGTCGAAGAGATGAAAGAGAAACTCAAAGAAAACAGATATAAGCTTGCGCTCTTTGATAAAGAACTTCGCGGTTTGGATCTAAAAAATCTGACGGAAGAGATGAAAAAAATGGATTCGGAAGTTTATTTCGTAATGATGATAGACCCGTCCAGCAAAGAAGAGGAGAGCGATGCGCTCTTCGTTCACGAAATCATAAAAAATATCGTGAACAAAGATCTGTTGCGCCTAGTGTTTGAAAAATTTGTTTAATCAAGGATGAAAAATGTCGAATAAAAAATTGAAAATCTTAGCGGTAGATGATGATATGATCAATCTAAAGCTGCTTAAGTCCATGCTGCTTAAACATGACAACATCTCAGAAGTGCTCGAAGCAAGAAACGGGGCAGACGCTATCGGGATACTCAAATCAACCAACGATATCGATATCATTCTTTTAGATATCATCATGCCTGTAATGGGCGGGCTGGAAATGCTCAAAGTCGTACGTGCAGATGAGAATCTCCATCAGATGCCGGTCATAATGCTCACGACCGATGAAACAAAGAAAACAGAAGCGTTGGAAAACGGCGCGAACGGCTTTTTGATGAAGCCCGTCCGAGCTCATGATCTGACGGACCAAATAAGAAAACTATCCATATAGGACAGTTTTCTTATCTTTTAAACAAATGCCAGCTTAAGCACCTGCTCTATTCTGTTGACTCCGACTATCTCCAAATCGTCTCGAATCTCTTTTGGAATATCGTTTAAATCTCTTTCATAGTTTTTCTGCGGGATTACGACCGTCGTCATTCCTGCTTTATGCGCTGCGATCAGCTTCTCTTTTAATCCTCCGATAGGCAGTACATCACCTCTTAAAGAGACTTCGCCCGTCATTGCCAGGTCGGAACGGACCTTTTTAGAACTAAGGATCGATGCCATGACCGTTGTCATAGCTATTCCCGCGCTTGGTCCGTCTTTTGGCGTAGCACCGTCTGGCACGTGAACATGCAGATCATATCTTTTGTATACCTCGCTATGGTCTACCGCTATATTCTCTTCCTGCTCTTTGTAGCTGAGCGGAATATTATAGGACTCTATCTCGAGCTTGCCGTCGTCTATCAAAGTTTTTACGACGCTTAAGGCTATTCTCGCCGATTCCTTCATAACGTCGCCGAGGCTTCCCGTGAGCTGCATATTTCCTTTGCCTTTGATGCGGATCGATTCTATTTTTAAAACATCACCGCCCACACTCGTCCATGCCAAACCGTTGACCATCCCGATAACCGGCACTTTGTCCGTTTTTTCTATCTCAAACACACTTTTATCAAAGAACTCTTTTATATTCTTGATAGAAACGGAAACCTTCGGCTGATCTGGATTTTGAAGCAGTATTTTTGCCGCTTTTCTTGTTATATCCGCGATCCTGCGTCTTAGATTTCTGACTCCCGCTTCACGGGTGTATTTATGGATGATCTCCTGCAGTGCCGTTTTAGAAACGACAAGTTCGGAGCTCTTTAATCCATGTTTTTTTATCTCTTGAGGTATCAGATAGCGTTTGGCGATTTCAAGCTTTTCTTGAGGTGTATAGCTGCTGAGGGTTATAAACTCCATCCTGTCGCGAAGAGGTGCAGGTATCCCGCCCAGATCGTTCGCGGTGGCGATAAATATCACATCTCTAAGATCTATATTGAAATTCAGATAATAATCACGAAACTCTTTGTTCTGCTCGGGATCGAGTATCTCCAGCAAAACTGCCGTCGGATCGCCTCTGTGCGAGCGTGCGACCTTGTCTATTTCATCAAGTACGATAACGGGGTTCATCTTTTTGGCGTCTATCAAACCCTGTGCTATTCGCCCCGGCATCGCACCGATATAGGTACGTCTGTGACCTCGGAGCTCGTTAACGTCTTCCAATCCGCCGAGTGCGATACGCACCAAAGGGCGTTGAAGCGCTATTGCTATCGAGTTCGCCAAAGAGGTCTTTCCCACACCCGGAGGGCCGTTGAAGCAAAGAATAGCTCCTGCACTTTGTGCATCCTTTTTGCCTCTGAGCTCGAGCAGTTCTTTGACGGCGAAATATTCCACTATCCTCTCTTTAGGTTTTTTAAGTGAGAAATGATCTTCATCGAGCTGTTTTTCGACCTTTTCTATCTTCAGCGATTTTTTTGCAAGTTCACCAAAAGGAATATCCAGAGTCCATTCCAGATAGCTTTGTATCATCCCAGCATCTGCAGAATCAGGATGCATTCTTGCATATCTTTCGATCTGCTTGTTGATCTCCTTGTATGCATCTTCACCCATCTTCTCTTTTTTGGCAGCCAGCTTTTTACGATACTCCTCTATCTCTTCTTCACGCTGCGTATCGCTTCCGAGTTCCCGCTGTATCTGTTTTAGCTGCTCTTTTAAAAAGTACTCTTTATTGACCTTTTCTATTTTAGAGTGGACTTTGCTTCTTATCTCTTTTTGAAGCTTGTTGGCTTCTATCTCTTCGATAAGATAATCTATAAGGATAAGGAAACGGTTTTCGATGTTCGTTTCGGCAAAAAGTCTGTACGCCTGCTCTTTTTTCAGCTTTATCGTACTGCAGATCAGATCTACGATACGGTTGTACTCATGGTTCTCTTCAATGGTACGCAAAAGATCTTGGGGAAAATAGTTGCTCACCTGCGAAAGCGAACGCACCTTCTCTCTGACCACTTCTAGTACCGCATCCATTCGAAGTTCGTTTGCAATACTGGATTTTAGAACATTTACATTTGCTATAAGCGGAGAATCGCTCACATGCGAAAGAATCTCACCACGTGCTAGTCCCTGAAAAAGGACTTTCACTCTGCCGTCTGGCAAAGAGACTTTTCTCATGATAGAACCGATAACCCCTACTTTGTAGAGTGAATCAAAATCTCTTTTGCCCTCCTGTTCGGGTTTAGTCGAACAAACTATCACCAAAGTGTTCTCGTCCATCGCTTTGTTCGCCGCAGCAATGTTACTGTCGTCGCTTAAAAAAAGCGGAGATATCATAAAAGGGTATAAAAATATTTCATCTTCTGCTATAACGGGGATATCCGTAGGAAACTCGCTGTAATTACTTAGCTGCATCATTTTGTACTCCATTATCCGTTATGTTTCCATCACTTTGAATACTGTTTCTTGATACGACGCTGCGGGTATTTGGTATCATGAAGCCGTACCAGCTGGCTTTTCCGTTACCTTCGAACCACTCTCTATACCATGGCGTGTTTGCACGGTTCACCTCATCCCATTTTATCCAAGGCTGAGGATTGACTTTTCTGTAATACTCGGCACTTTTTGGTTTATCTATCCTGTCATAAAGTGATGCTATAGTTTCATTTAAAGCGGCTCTTGCCATATAAAGTCTTGACAGCATGGTGTCTACGATCGGGTAGTAGACTGAATGCGGATACTTGGCTTTAAAAGCGTTCGCCGCTGATATCGCTTCATCGATCAAAGCCTGATCCCGGCGCGGGTTCGGCAATGCCATATATTTTGCCTTTATCTCCAAGAACTCGGAATACTCCTTCTCGTTCGCGTTGGCATATCTTTTCACATACTCGTCCAAAAAATGCTCGCTTAAGAGATACTCTTCATAATACATATGTGCAACGGCCAGTATAAGCGTCGCTTCACGAAGCAGAGGAGAGCCTATATGCTCGCCCTGAAGCGAACTGTAATAGTTATCGGCTTTTTCCAGATTCCCGTCAGAAACACTTTCGATGATCTTAGAGTACCAATACATAGCCGGTTTATTATATTCATCGTCGTTCTTGCTGCAACCGGTAAAAACGACAAAGATAAAAAATAAAGATACTAGTGTTTTTGTCAGTGTCAAAATAAATCCTTCTCTATGTTAGATTGGTATTTTATCGAAAATAATTGTTACACTACATTAATCGGTTACCAAATTAATGCAAATATGCTACAATATTGCCAATGTTATTATAAAGGTTTATTTATGATATTTGAGATAAAAAGTCCCTTGTTAGGTTTTGAAAACATCACGAAAATGGAATTAACAAAGATAGACGATGTTTTTGCAAGGCTTCAAGTCACAGATGCGCAAGAGCCGTCTTTTACGCTTATAAATCCATTTGTTTTACGCGAATACGATTTTGAGATTCCCACGGCCATTCAAACGCTCATGGAAATAAACGAGACTTCTAATCTTCTAATATATAATATGCTGATCATCAACACTCCGATCGAAGAATCTTTTGTGAATTTCGTGGGACCGCTGGTGTTTAATCTTGACAACAATACGATGGCACAGGTTATCTTGGCAGACAACTCTCCATATGCAGTTGCGGAAAAGCTTTCTAACTTTTTACATAAAGACCAATAATGAAAAGATCTATAACACTTGTCGGCAACGGAAACATGGCCTTTGCGATCGCTTCGGGACTAATCTCTTCGTACGATTTGGAAGTGGTCGGGCGCGATATGAACAAGCTGAATGATTTTGAAACAAGATTGAAAACGAATATCAAAAAAACCCTTTATAAAGATTTTAACGCACAGGATAAAACTCTGATACTCTGTGTCAAGCCCGCAAACATTACATCTATGAAAGAACTGATCAAAGGCAGAGCCAAAACTCTTTACTCCGTCCTTGCGGGAACAGGCATCGAGATACTCAAAGCAAACATTGACGCTCAAAACTATGTAAGATCCATGCCCAATCTTGCGGCAAACATCAAGAAGTCCATGACCACGCTTACAGGCGATACTGCCTGCAAAGATGAGGCCCTGGATATATTCGGCTCAATCGGTTATACCCTTTGGGTCTCATCGGAAAAAGAGCTCAATATCGCAACGGCGGTTGCAGGAAGCGGTCCCGCCTATCTAGCCCTCATAGCCGAAGCGCTGGCAGACGGCGGAGTGAAACAGGGACTTAAACGCGATGATGCAATGAAGCTGATGCGCGGATTATTCGCAGGATTTGCAGATCTGGTCCAAGACGTGCATCCCGCAGTCTTTAAAGATGCCGTAATGAGTCCGGGAGGAACGACTGCTGCAGGTTATAGCGCACTGGAAGAAAACGGTGTTAGAAACGGCTGTATTAAGGCTGTAGAAGCGGCTTATAAAAGAGCGACAGAACTCTAATCTCTGCTTTGTAGCCAAGCACTGTAAAAAAAGCTCTCACAGGTTAAGAGGCTTATGCCTCTATCTTCGGTCCCGCCTCGGAGAAATCAAATTCAGAATCTGCACTCTGATATTTTTTGAAGTTTTGTATGAACATAGAAGCAAGCTTATCGCGGGTTTTGTCAAATTCATCTTTATCCGCCCAAGCGTTACGAGGGTTTAAAACATTCGGATTTATCTCGCCGAGTGTTTTTGGGACTGCCAGCCTGAAAGTTCTCGTAGTATCAAATTCGCAATTGTTGATACTGCCGTCAAGTATGGCATTGATACAAGCGCGGGTATCTTTTATGCTCATGCGTTTACCCACTCCGTATCCGCCGCCGCTCCAACCGGTATTTACCAGATAGACGTTCACGCCATGTTTATCTATCTTCTCGCCTAAAAGTCTGGCATAAACCGTCGGATGCAGAGGCAGGAACGCTTCTCCAAAACAAGCACTAAACGTTGCAACCGGTTCAGTGATTCCGCGCTCCGTACCTGCGACTTTTGCAGTATAACCGCTTAGGAAATAGTACATAGCCTGTTCTTTTGTAAGTTTGCTCACCGGAGGCAAGACGCCAAAAGCATCCGCTGTCAGGAAGATAATGTTTTTCGCATGACCGCCTGTCAAAGAAGGCTCATGATTTTTGATATGATCTATAGGATAAGAGACGCGGGTATTTTCTGTTTTTGTGTAGTTTGAGTAGTCGACGACACCTTCATGATCGGTGACGACATTTTCTAAAAGAGCCCCTCTTGTGATGGCTCCGAAGATCTCGGGTTCGCTTTTGGGGTCAAGGTTGATGACTTTGGCATAACATCCACCCTCAAAGTTGAAAATACCTTCATCGTCCCAGCCGTGTTCGTCATCACCGATCAAACGGCGTTCAGGGTCTGTAGAAAGCGTCGTCTTCCCTGTTCCGCTGAGACCGAAAAAGAGAGCCGTATCGTTGTTCTTGCCTATATTGGCAGAACAGTGCATAGAGAGTTTACCCTCTAAGGGCAGCCAGTAGTTCATCATCGAGAATATCCCTTTTTTCAGCTCTCCTCCGTACCACGTACCGCCGATGATCGCCATATTGTTCTCGATATCGAACAACACAAACACTTCCGAGTTCAGACAGTGTTCCTGCCATTTTTTATTTACGGCCTTACACGCATTTAAGACTGTAAAATGGGTCGTAAAGCTTTTCAATTCCTCTTGTGTCGGACGAATGAACATGTTCTTGACAAAGTGCGATTGCCAGGCTATCTCCGTAATGAAACGGATAGAACGCTTACTCGCTGCGCTTGCACCCGTAAACACATCGGTTACATACAAATCCTTGCCTGAAAGCTGATTTTTCGAAAGTTCGAAGAGCTCATCGAATATCTTCTTGTCGATCTTTTGATTTACATCTCCCCAAGCGATATATTTGCTCGAAGGTTCTTGATAAACAAAATATTTATCCTTGGGACTACGACCGGTAAATACACCTGTATCGACCGCAGTCGCACCGCTGCTTGTCATACTACATTCACCGTTTTCCAGCTCGTGTTGAATTAAATCGTCATAACTTAAATTATAATATATGTTACCTATATCTTTTAGTCCAAGCTGCTCAAGTTCTTTAGAATCCATAATATTTTGCCTTCAAAGTTTATGCAATGTTTTAGTAAACATTTTAAATGTGAAATTATACACTTAGATAACCTAAATTAAAAGTAAAAATGATAAAGTTTACAAATATTTAATAGTAGAAGAGAAGATACTATATAGATCAGACAAACTTTATCCGCATAAGCGGATAAAGTTTTATTAATCCATCTTAAACTTATAGATCAAACTGACATATCCGTTTATCATATGATCTATATTTGCCGTTGCGTTCGTACTCGTATTCGTATAACTATATCCTAAATACATGTAACGTGCACCTACTTCAAGATCCAGTTCTTTTCTGAGATGAAAATTGACGCCTATATCGCCGCCGACGTAATCTTTTTTATCGCTGATCTTAGCCACCGACGAGTCGGCTTTGTATTTAAAGTTCATGACACCGATATTCAAACCGACAAACATATTCATCTTTTTTGAGACATCGATGAGATACTGACCTTCGGCACCTATACTGTTGGCATAATCAAAATCCGACATACTGTAATGGCGGGCACTTAAAAAAAGACGATAATTATCGGTCTGCGCACCGATCTTGATCCCTACTTCTCCGAACCCTTTGCTGTTTTTGCTGGTGCTTCCTACCAGACCGTGATCAAAATCGAAGCTGCCAAAACCGCCTTCTACTCCGATCAAACTATGTGTGTTGTATGTAAAATCATCCGCCTGTGCATACGCCATGTTTCCGGCGAGTGCCAGCGAAACAAGTCCAATCTTTAACAATCTTTTCATAGCATTATTCTCCTTCAGCGATAATTCATTATACCACCAATATTTTAAAGAAAAATATAAATTCTTTACTAAGATCGGCCGGACAAAAAAAAGATATACGGGTCTAACTATCTTTTTAAATAACCTCTATATGATATCTTTTTCTATAATATTTTATGACTCCCATTTTTATCACATCGTTGAACACAAACCAAGTGAGGGCATAAGCCCACATCGCCGCTGCCCATTTCCAGCCTATAGGGGTCATAAAGCCAAACCCGTACACCGCTATAAGAGTTCCTGCAATACGGCTTGCAAACGTTGCGGTAAAAAGCTTGAAAGAGGGAAACGGTCGTTTAAAGAACCAATCGTCGATCCTTGTATTGTATATCGTTCCGTGTCCGGCTATAACCAGTTTGGCAAAAAACAGCGTTTGAATAACGTCGATAGGCAGCTGTGCTTTCGTTACCAGCAGCCAAAAAAGCGTGAAAGACGACGCGACTCCGGCCACTCCCAGCCATGTGGAGAGTACGAATATCTCTTTCATATCCCATCTTACAGGTTTTCTTCTCACCCTGGTGTTGTCATAAGCGATGGTCATTATCGGGATGTCATTTAAAAGTGCCAAAATAATGATCATCAAAGCGGTAACGGGATAAAAATCGTAGACCACTATGGAGAGCGTCATAAATATAACGATGCGTATCGTCTCGGCGATGCGAAAGATGGCATAACTTTTCATCCTCTCGAAAATACGGCGGGATTCCTCGATGGCATCTATGATGACCCGCAGACCCGGCGACATCAAAACGATATCTGCCGCCGCGCGCGCCGCATCCGTTGCACCGCTTACCGCTATGCCGCAGTCGGCTTTTTTCAAGGCCGGTGCATCATTGACCCCGTCACCCGTCATACCTACGATATGATCGGCTTTTTGAAGTTTTTCGACTATGTAGTATTTGTCTTCGGGGAAAACCTGGGCAAAACCGTCCGCTTCTTCAATGATGGAGATTATCTCCGATTCATGTTTTAAGATACTGCCTTTTGGCAGAGGCATGTTATAAAGTTCTCTTTGAACATATTTCAATATCTCGGAGACTCTCTGCTCCGCCTGCGCTTTGGATTCTTCCGGATTCAGATTTTTTACGATCGCTTGGGAGAGAACTTTTGAAAGATAAAGATACTCTTCTAAGGATTCCCCTTTGAGGATATGGATATCTTCTATGTTCTCGCCTACGCTGAGCAGACTTGCGATATATTTTGCCACAGCGATATTGTCGCCCGTTATCATCTTTACCGACACCCCTTTTGCCCGTGCGGCTTCGATGGATTCTTTGGAGTCTTCGCGCGGAGGGTCAAAAAGCGATATAAGACCGACGAAATGGTAAAGATCTTCATCGGTATTTCTGTATGCCACACCCAAAGTCCTGAAGCCGCGGGATGCAAAAAGTTCTATCTGCTTGAACGCTTCTTTTTCGTCAAACTTTTTTTCGTCGCATTGGCTTATGATGACCTGCGGCGCACCTTTTGTTATCACAATCTCTTTATCGCCGGTCTTATATATCCCCTGTGTACGCTTGTGTACGGGATCAAACGGAAGAAATTTCGTCTGTTTGTATTTTAAAAGATCGTCCTCCATCTTATTGCTTTTGATATACTCGAAGATCGGTTTTTCGATGGGGTCGCTGTTTTCCTCTTTACTCGCAAGTGCTGCAAAAAGCATCAGATTTTCTTGGGTGTACTCATTGACCGTATAGGGTTGTGCCAGGCTCATGGAGTTTTGTGTCAATGTTCCCGTCTTGTCCGAACAGAGGATATCCATCCCCGCCAACTCTTCGATAGCGGCCAAGCGGCTCACGATCGCATCTTTTGAAGCCAAGACCCTTGCCCCGATAGCCATCGTGACGGTCAACACGGCAGGCATCGCCACGGGGATAGCGGATATGGTAAGCACCAGAGCAAAGATCAGAAGCTCTAAGATTGATTCATTCGTTTTGACACCGTGATATACGATAACGGCTATCATGGCTATGGTAAGAAAAATAAGGAAGTTTCCGACCTTGATGACCATTTTTTGAAAGTGGCTGTGCTCCTCTTTTTGAGCTTTTGCGACAAGACCTACGGTCTTGCCGAAGTAGGTGTCTTTACCCGTTTTCGTAACGCGGGCGATCATCTCTCCCTGCTTGATAACGGCATTGGCGTAAAGCTCGTCCTCCACATTCTTCTCGACTGGAAGCGATTCTCCGGTGAGTGCGGACTGATCCACGAGCAGCATGTCGTCACCCTTGAGAAGTTTCACATCGGCAGGGACGATATCGCCTATCTTTATCTTGATGATATCATCTGGTACCACCATCTTGGCATCCGTTTCGATCCAAGCTCCGTTGCGAAAAACAAGTGCTCTGCGCGCCAATCTCTTTTTTAAGACCGCAATTGCGTTTAATGCTTTTGTTTCCTGATAAAAATCAACAACGGCATTTACAAAAAGCAATACCGTTATAATGACGAAATCTTCCCATTTTTTTGCTATGGCGGAGAGAATGACGGCCGCTTCTATCATCCACGGGATAGGTCCCCAGAATCTTTTAAAAAGACGAAAGGCCCAACTTTGTGTCTTTTCGTTTAGTTCGTTATATCCATATTTTTGTATACGTTCATCTACATCTTTGTCGGTTAATCCTATTATCTCGTCACTCATAAAAGATCCTTCAGACGTTTTACATATTATAGCGTCCTTTTATATACTTCGAACAAACGACCGCACTGCTAAAGGCCCACTGAAAATTGTAACCTCCCAGCTCTCCCGTCACATCTACGACCTCACCGATAAAATAAAGACCGTCGACCTTTTTACTCATCATGGAATTTTTATCCAGCTCCTCCGTTTTGACTCCGCCGCGGGAAGCTTCTGCTTTTGTAAACCCGAAGTTTCCTGCCGGAGCGAATGCGTATTTGTGAATATTTTGAAGGTTTTGCATATCCTCTTTTGTCAGTTTGCTGCACGGTTTGTCTTCTATATTCAAAACTTCAAGCAGGCCTTTTGAGAGACGCTTGGGAAGGTTCAGCACAGATGAGATGTTTTTTTTGGAACCGTTTATAAGCTTGTTTATATCTTTTTGAGGTAAAAAATTTATAGACATACTGCCCTTTTTCCAATAAAGAGAAGCGCTAAGTACGACCGGGCCGCTTATGCCGCGATGTGCAAACAGCATATCTTCGCGTAGTGTTTTTCCTTCGACCGTTATCTCGACTTCGGCACTCACTCCGCTGAGCTCTTTCATCCAAAACTGCTCTTTTTGAAGGGTCATCCCGACAAGAGCGGGAGAAAACTCTATGCTCTGCACTCCAAAACCGGATGCTATCTTAAGTCCGATATCACTCGCGTTCAAACTTTTGTAGCTCTCTCCGCCCGTGGCTACGACCAAACTCTTCGCTCGGTATGTGCTTTTTGAGGTCTTGACAAAAAACATATCCTCTTTTTTTTCTGCATACAGGATATTCTCGCCGAGACGGTAATCGACGCTCTTTGTCAGTCTTTTGAAGATGGAGATTATCTCATCCGAACTTTTCGGACAAAAATAGTAACGGCCTTTGCGGATGACAGGAGACAATCCGTTTGCCTCTAAAAACTCCAAAAGGTCCTCTTTTGTATACTTCGACAGGATCCAAGACACAAAAGCGGCCTCTCCTAAGTAATTTTCTTCGCTGACTTTGGTATTTGTAATATTACACTTACCGCCGCCCGATATCTTTATCTTTGCTCCGATACTCTGATTCGCGTCAATGACGCCGATTTTGAGAGTTTTATGCTCGGCAAGTCCGCTCGCACACATAAGACCGCCGGCACCCGCGCCCAAGATAAGTACGTCATACATCCGCTAACGCTTTAAGAGTTTTAGCGCCAAAAGTCCGGCAATCACCGCAGCATAGATAATATCCGTAAACGAGATATACTTTTGAGCCAGCAGAAAATGCACCATGACAAAGACCATTGCAATGTAAAAAAGTTTATGCCAGGAGTGAAATTTCTTATATAAAAACGGTACGGAGGTGACCGTCATCATCAAGACGATCGCAAATGCCGATATTCCGAATATGACATACAGATGATGGCTTGCCGCTCTATAGATATCACCCATGTCAAAATGATGTTTGAGCCATACAAAGACCGCTACATGCAAGAAGACATAGAAAAATCCAAACAGTCCTATCAATCGTTTATATTTGATAAGGTCAAATTTAAGATAGGTGTGAAGCGGCCTAAGCGCGAGTGTCAGTATAAACAGATTCAAAGCCGTCTTGCCTGCCGTATCTTCCAAAAACTTCACTATATTTCGAGGATGTCCGCCGATATGCAGATGAAGATAATCGTTTAAAAACCTTGCCGTCCCTTCATTCAACTGCCACCAATGTCCCAGTGAATAGCGAAATGACATATAAAATACCGGCATAAGCGCCGCAATCCAGATAATCGTTCTCATGCCGCAATTATACGATATAATGAATTAAGTGTGTATCTAAAAACACTATCTTTTCAAAATAACCGTTTGCTCCGCCTCTTTCTTACCCTTTGTGTTTTTATTCTGCGAACCTGCATTTCTTAAAAGTAATATCCAATATTGGATATAATTGCATAAATATATTAAAAGTGGAACTAATGAGCAAAAAACTGCATATCGTCTCTTTGGGATGTACAAAAAATCTTGTCGACACCGAAGTTATGATGGGACGCCTTCAAAACTATGAACTTACAAACGATCAAGAAAACGCCGATGTCATCATCGTCAATACGTGTGGATTTATCGATGCGGCCAAAGAGGAGTCTATCAACACCGTTTTGAATCTGCATGATGCGAGAAAAGAGGATTCGCTTCTTGTGATGGCGGGATGTCTGAGCGAACGCTATAAAGAGGAGCTGGCAAAGGATATGCCGGAGGTCGACCTTTTTACGGGTGTGGGAGATTATGAAAAGATAGACGAGCTTTTGGCAGATAAAAAATCTCAGTTCAGCGAACAGGTCTACCTCATCGACGGAGCCGAGCGCGTAGTGACGGGCTCGACATACCATGCTTACATAAAACTCTCCGAAGGATGCAACCAGCAGTGCAGCTTTTGCGCCATCCCCTCTTTTAAAGGCAAACTCCAGTCCCGTTCGCTAGATTCGGTCGTAAGGGAGGTAGAATCTCTTGTGAAAAAAGGGTATTATGATTTCAGCTTCGTCTCTCAAGACAGCAGTTCATACCTCAGAGACTGCAAAACGATCGACGGACTGAGCCTTTTGATCCACAGGATCGAACTCATCGAAGGCGTAAAAAGTGCGAGGATCCTTTATCTTTATCCTTCGACCACATCCTTGAAACTTATCCACAACATTGGCAAATCGAAGATATTTCACAACTATTTCGATATGCCTATTCAACATATCAACGACGAGATGCTTCACAGGATGAAACGCGGATTTGGAAAGGAGAAAACGATCGAGCTGCTTGAAGCCATGAGAGCGCTTCCAAACTCATTTGTGCGTACCAGTTTCATCGTCGGTCATCCAAATGAAACAGAAGCTATGTTTGAAGAGATGTGCGAGTTCGCCGCGTCTTTTGGATTTGACAGGATGAACATCTTCAGCTATTCGGACGAAGAAACGACCCCTGCATACGGCATGGATGAAAAGATAGACAAAAAAACTATCCAAAAAAGAGCAGAGATCTTGGGCAAAATCGCCACAGAATGCGAACTGAAAAGTCTTGAAAAAGAGGTCGGCAAAACAGTCGATATCGTCATCGACGGAGAGAGCGAGGAGTCCGAGTTTATCCTCAGTGCCAGAGAGCTTCTCTGGGCTCCGGATATCGACGGGGAACTTTACGTAAACGACAGAGATGTAGATGAAGATCTTGAACTTGGCAGGATATATAAAGCCAAGATCACCTCTCTTGTCGGCAACAAACTTTTGTGTACCGTAGAAAATGCTTAAGATTCAGGATGTAACCTTTTTAAAAAACTCCAAAAACCTTCTCGCCTTCTCGGGCGGAGCCGATTCCACTTCCCTGTTTTTCCTGCTTTTGCAAAACGATATCCCTTTTGATATCGCGATCATCGATTACGCTCTCAGAGCACAAAGCAAAGAGGAGGTCTCTTATGCTCAGGAGCTGGCTTTAGAACATGAAAAGAACTGTTATGTCTTTACCTCCGAATCGATAGAAAAGAACTTTGAAGCGACGGCAAGAGCGGTAAGATACGATTTTTTTGAAGAGCTTATCTTTGAACATGGATATAACAACCTTCTAACCGCTCATCATTTGGGAGACAGGCTCGAATGGCTTTTGATGCAGTTGAGCAAAGGAGCGGGATGCGCCGAGCTGAACTCTATGAAACGCATTACCAAAAGAGAGGGATATGACATCATACGTCCGCTTTTGCATGTAGAAAAATCCGAGCTTATCGCCTATCTTGAAGCTAAAGAGAAAAAATGGTTCGAAGATGAGACGAATCAAGACATGAGCATAAAAAGAAACGAGTTCAGACATCTCTATGCGGCACCGCTTTTGAAAAAATACAAAGACGGGATCCTTAAAAGCTTTGAATATATCGACAACGATACCGACGAACTCATAGAAAACACGGAAGTCCTGCAGGTGCAGGAGCTTTACTATTTCAAACGTACAAAAAATCTAAAAAGCGACATCTATCACATCGACAAGACACTTAAGCAACTCGGGGTCATGATAAGTTCTCATACAAGAGATGAACTAAAAGAGAGCGACGATACGGTTGTCTCAAGAAGATATGCGGTCTGCAGAACCGATGAGTATGTTTTTATAGCTCCTTATCTTTTGGATGTCTCCATGGACAAAGGGTTCAAAGAGAGATGCAGAGTCTTGAAAATCCCCTCAAAACTGCGCCCCTATCTTTTTTTGAATCAAAAGGTTTTTGATACTATTGTTGCTTTGTAGTGTTCGTTTCTTTTAGAGAAACCGTCTTGTTTCTATCTTCGCTTAACGCATAGACTCTCATAGTAAACGATGAGTTTATAAGCTCTCCGTCTCTTTTAAAATGGATAGGGAAGTTCACGCCTATGACCCAGTCGCTTTTGTTCAGACTATCCAGAAAATTATAAAAAACGACAGGCGAGTCTATCTTTGAAGTCGCATTTACTTCATAAAGGTCAAAAGGCTGTTTTTCTTCCATTTTTGATAGTTTCGAGACTTTCAAGTTTTGAAAATACTTTTTGTTCTGGGATATGAACCTGTTTTCATCGAAATCGTTGTCAAAAGCGGTTATGACGTTTCTATATTTTTCCTGCAGGGATTTCAACTCCCCAAGCGTTTGATCGCTTAGCTGCTCATATTCGCCGAGTTCCATAGAGTGTCTGTTGGTCACCGCTCTTGCCTGTCTATACTCTTTTCCCGACGGGATCAAAACCGTAAATGCAAAAATAAGCACGAAGACAAGAAGAAAAAGTGTGATTATCAGAAGATAGAGATTTTGACGGGAAAGCTTAAAGGGTTTCATTTAAGTACCTCTTTATCATCCATCTTGTTCGTCGAAACAAAACTGAGCCATCCGTTGTCTAACTGATAAAAACTTGTGTAAGTACTGTTGAAGATCGAACGCAGCGGCGCTTGAAGCAAAAATTCATACACCTCTTTGCTCGGCGTCGTCCCATAAATGACAAGCGAGTTTTTCTTCAGATCTACCTGAGAAAGAGTGATCCTGTCAGGAACCAGATCGAAAAGGTTTTTGATACTCTCTTTTAAGACGCTGTTCTCCGTAGTGATCTTCTCCGCTTTTTCACTCTCCTGCTCTATCAGGTATATCTGATGCTGCATTTTGACGATCGCGTCATTTAACTCAACCTTTTTTTGTTGTATTTTTACTGCATTTTGTTCAAAAGTGTATATCTTTAGTTTTAAAAATCCGTAGGTCAAAAACAGCATAGCGATCGATATCGTAAAAAATATAAGTACGAGCTGCAGTTCTGCTGAAACGATCTTTTTAAATCTGGGTTTTATATAACTATACGTCATACGTTTTCCCTTTTCGCCAGATCAAGAATCTCCTGACAGATCTCCAGCTGACGGACATAGACCTTTAAGAAAAGTTCCTCTTCAAGGTAATTCTTAAGATCATGATCCACATGGCATGCCACCGCGATATACGCCGATTCGATAAATTTATTTTCATATTTTTCATCTGTGTAGTATTGATTTAACGAACTTTGAATAACACTAAAACGTCTGTAATCTTCATTGAAACCTGCAGCATCTCTGTCATCCGGCTCAAAATGTCTGCTTGCTTCTTTTGAGGGCTCTTTGACTTTTACTTCGGCAAAATCTTCCAGATCATCCATGGTGTCCAGATCTTCGATGTCCGTCAGATCATCGATATCTCCGAATCCGTCGTCAATATCTATCTCTTCGAGGTTCACGGAATGCTGATCTTCCATATCAAAGTTCAACTCCTCTTTGTCGTCATCCAACATCGAAATACTTTCATCGGGCTGCTCTGTTCTCATGTTGATAAACTCCGAATATTTCAGCATTGAGTTTTCAAACACCGTTACTATCAAAGAGTCTTCCTGAACCAAAATAAACAACGCCGCTTCTCCGCTTATCTTGTCTTTAAAAAAATTCTTTATGACGGTGTAGGGCGAAAAGATAAAATCCAGACCGAACGCAGAATATTTCTTTTCAAAATTTATGATATCGACCTTTGACGTAAAACTGTTCCAGCCGTCATGACAGATCTTCTGCGGTGTTTCAAGATCACTGTAGAGGAAAAATTCGCTCCCTTCGCATGAAGGCATCGCCCCCTGACTAATGGAGTAATCGAGTAAAGATATATAATAAAACGGTGTTTCGTCTATAAAAGACTGAACATATTCGATAAGCTCTTCTGAAACATCCCGGCTCGGAAATGTTTCAAAAAAACTCTCTTTTAACGTACCGTTTTTTAAAGCATGAACACAAACACTCGTTTTGGAGTTTGATACGATAATACTAATATATATCTTTAAATACAGACTATGTAGTATCTTAGAAAGTATCATCTGTCTCCTTGCATAACGGATGTGCCTTATTATAGTTCTGCATCTTAAGCGCACTGCCCAACTTCGTGTATATCTGCGTCGTAGCCATGGAAGAGTGTCCTAAAAGCTCACTAACATCGGCTATTCTTGCATTATTATTTAAAAGCACCGTTGCATACGAGTGGCGCAGCTGATGGGGAGTGACCTTTAATGCTGCTCTTTTAAATACCTTAGTAACGCTATATCTTAAACTATTTTCGCTTAATTTTCGGCTATTTTTCTCAAAAAGATATTTTTTTGGCCGCATCTCATCCACATATTCTCTTAAAATCCGAGAGGTAGAAGCCAGCAACGGGACATCTCTTTGTTTGTTCCCTTTACCCACGACACGTATCCATTCATTCTCTATATCTTCGAGCTTCAGGTTTGCCAATTCGGATATACGGAGTCCTAAAGTATACAGCATGATTACAATAAGACGCTCATCCGTCTGCGCAGTTTGCAAAGCTTCCATTATATGCTCATGAGGGATGGGTTTTGGCAGCGTTTTGGCGACCTTTATGCTGTCATCGGCTTTGAGGGTTATATGTTCACCCTGCGTATTGAGATACTCCGCGAACGAACGAACGGCACTCAGCTTTTTTGCGATGGTCTTTTGTTTCAAAGAAGCTATTTTTATACGGTAGGGCATAAGATCAAACAGAGTCCCTGCCGCTTTTTCCTCTATCACAATACTTTGAAACGCTTCGCTCAAAGCTTCGTCGTAGGTCTTTAAAGTAAGATCCGAGTAGCCCCTTGCTTTTTCCAGGTAGATAAGAAAGGACCTTTTATATTGATGAATCGATTTTTTCATAGAGCTTTACGAATTCGCGATGATAATGCGCTGCCTCCTCAACCAGTTTTTTATCGGTCACGACACTCGGAGAAAGTTTTATATATCCGTCTACGACTATCTGCGACATCAGTCTCATCTTCGCTTTATCGGCATTACTCAGAGTGCTTTTATGTGCCAGAGAATCTATATCCTTCATATACTTTTTTGCCTGTTGGATATACTGCGTATACTGCAGCGATATCTGCGACTGTGCCATTATCGTGGATGCCATACGGTTGTAGACATTGAGGTCAAAAGCCTCTTTTGAAAGAGAGAGCGACTTTTTATAATCACCCATATGATAGTAGTATTTCGCTTCAAAAGATTTTTCATATGAGGGGTTCACGATCAGATAGACCGCCATTATCAAGATCAAAGAAAAACTGGCGATCAGCCAAAGATATCTATACGACATGTTGCATCAACCTCTCTTGTATCAGTTTTTTCGCATCTTCGAGCTCAAGACCGTCTAAAACGATAGGTTCGCTTGCAAAGAACTCCAGTGTTCCAAACGGTTTTGGTATGACAAACCTGTCCCAGCTTCCAAGCTGCCAGTAGCGTGTCGGTTTACAATTATACACTATTACTTTTGCACCCGTTTTCTGAGCCATTACCACGATACCGTCGCTGACACTGTAGCGCGGGCCTTTTGGACCGTCGGGAGTAATTCCGATGTCATACCCCTCTTTGAGGCTTTTTATTGCCTGAATAAGGACTTTTGCCGCATTACGGTTTGTCGATCCGGCGATCGTTCCGAGACTAAAATAGCGCATGGTCTTTGAGATAAGCGCTCCGTCAAAGTGATCGCTGATAAGAACATTTGCCTTTGGGGTTTTGCGAAACTGATAATATAGATACGGCTGCATAAGAAGGTCGCCGTGCCAAAAAGCAAAGACGACGGGTTCGCTTGGAATCTCCTGAGGGAGATGAAAGATTTTTTTGTTCGTAAGATATAAAAAACGCATCAGCAGCATACCCAAAAAAGGGACTACTGCTAAGGACAGCGCTCGCAATATTCGTTTTTTCATTACTTTATTTTACTATTTCACCGACTAAAGACACTCTGCCGACCTCGGTTATTTTTACGTCCGCGAACTTTCCGAGCAGTTCTTCACTCCCTTTTACTTTCACAAGATGATTGTTATCGCTTCTGCCCGAGACATACCCGTCGGCGCGCAGCTCTTCGAAATAAACTTCATAGACCTTGCCCAGCAGTTTAAAAACGTTCTTATCCAGAAGTTCGTTTTGCAGTTCTTGAAGCGTAGAAAGCCTCTCAGAGCCTATCTCTTCGTCTATCGTGTTCGTAAATTCCGCAGCTTCGGTCAAAGGGCGCGGAGAGTATTTAAAACTGAATATCTGCTCAAACTCGACTTGGCGCATGACATCGAGCGTATCATAAAAATCCTCGTCGCTCTCACCCGGAAATGCAACTATTATATCTGTGCTCAGGCTGACTTCGGGCACCATCGATTTGAGCTTCTCCACACGGTTTAAAAACCACTCCTTCGTGTATCCGCGTTTCATCTCTTTTAGGACTTTGGAAGAACCGCTTTGAAGCGGCATATGCATCGATTTGCATATTTTTGGATTATTGGCAAACTCCTCTAGGAACTCATCATCCATATGAAACGGATGGGGAGAGGTAAAACGGATACGTCTTAAACCCTCTATTTTGGAGATACGGCGTAATAGCTCCGTAAAGTTGACCTTTTCATGCTCGCCGCTGAAACGGCGGCCGTAGTTATTGACGTTTTGTCCGAGCAGGAAGAGTTCTTTTGCTCCGCCTTGAACAGCTTTTTGCGCCTCTTTTTGTATCAGATCCGCAGGTATGGAGATCTCTTCGCCTCTCGTTTTTGGAACGATACAATACGTACACTGCTTGTCGCAGCCTATGGAGATGTTTATATAAGCTTTATAGGGCGATGAGCGGAAATCCTTGAACGCAAAATCCGATTCGTCGTAATCGATATCTACTTCGACGGATTTGTCTTTATGCAGAACCTCGCCTATTTTGGAAACGTTTCTTGCACCCAAAACGAAGTTGACGTAAGGTGCGCGTTTTATGATGTCTTGACCCAGATGAGACGCCGTACATCCGCATACGCCTATCTTCGCACCCTCTTTTTTTACTTTATTGAACATGCCAAGTTCCGAAAAAAGCTTTTGCACCGGCCTTTCACGGACTGAACATGTGTTAATGAGGATAAGATCCGCTTCACCCGAATTTTCGGTCAGGGTATAATCGTCTTTCTCGTTGAGTTCGGCTATTATGTGTTCGGAATCACGAACGTTCATTGCACAGCCGAGAGTCTCTATATAGAGTTTTTTACTCACATCGATACCTTAAGCCAGTATGTGAACTTCGTACATATACTCGTTGTCTGCCAGTCCGTATTTTACTTCGCGCATATAAAAACTTCTTCCCGAAGCTTCTATATGATCTTGCAGTGCCAAAAGATCTTTATGCGAGTTTTCACGATCAAAATAAAAGATCACCGATCCCTCTTTTTGCGCACTCTCCTCGATCTTTTTCAGATCGATCTTTTTCGGCTTTTGGTCAACTTCAACACGAGCTAATTTTAATTCCATCTATAATCCTTGCTATATAATTATTTGCATTATATTAAAAATTCAATAAATATTCGATTAAGTAGTTGTCATAGTATTTAAAACGTTTTTTAAATAAGTTTTTGCTATAATCATTCTCTTCATAAAAATAAACCTCCTTTTTAATATACTATTTTTTATGAAAACCACCTAAACAAGGGATACTTATGGAAAAAATTTTAGATATCGTCGATGCAATTGCTCACGAAAAAGGGTTACAACCGGACAATGTTATCGAAGCGCTTAAAACAGCTTTCGTCCAAACTGCAAAACGTGTGATCAATCCTAATTTTACTTTTGAAGCAGATATTGATAATAAAACAAAAAAGATGCACCTCTTTCAAACCATCATCGTCGTAGCAGACGACGACGAAAGATTACAAGACGAAGAGATATCGGGTGGATATATCTCTTTAAGCGATGCGAAAAAACTTGATGAGGATGTCGAACTTGAAGATCAGCTTCAGATCGACCACAGCCTGGAAGATTACGGACGCACCGCAGCGGGACGTCTGCATAACGAAATCGAGTATCATGTACAAAGACTCGTAGAAAATGAACTTTACAACAAATACAACTCAAAAATAGGCACCATCGTGACCGGACGCGTGACACTTGTGGATTCGGACCAGAACACTTATATCGAAGTGGACGAGGTTCGTGCGGTCCTGCCTATGAAAAACCGTATTAAAGGCGAACATTTTAAAGTGGGCGATCTTTTAAAAGCAGTCGTGCGCCGTGTAAACATAGATAAACAAAACGGTATTCAGATAGAACTTTCGCGTACTTCGCCAAAATTTTTGGAGCAGCTTTTAACACTTGAAGTACCCGAGATTGCCGACGGAGTGGTCTTGGTCGAAAAAGCGGCGCGCATTCCCGGAGAGCGCGCGAAGATAGCGCTGCTTAGCATGCATCCGCAAGTCGACGCAGTCGGAGCGACCGTCGGAGTAAAAGGCGTGCGTATCAATGCTGTCAGTGAAGAGCTTTTAGGCGAGAACATCGATTGTATCGAGTACACAACCATCCCCGAACTTTTTATGGCCCGTGTTATGAGTCCTGCCATCATCTCACATATCGAGATCGAAAAAAATGAAAAAGGCGAACCGGTAAAAGCGATCGTCACTCTTCCTTCGGATCAAAAAAGCAAAGCGATCGGAAAAAGCGGGATAAATATCCGTCTGGCATCCATGCTGACGGGAATGACCATCGAACTGATCGAACAAGACGGTAGTTCATCTCAAAACGCTTCAACTCAAGAGGGTGAACAAAAAGACGGCGTAGACGCGCTTCAGGCTCTGTTTAGCTAAAACTTTTGCAGGCAAGAGTTTCTTGCCCGCAACATCTCATCTCTCTTACCCTCCTATTAAATTTCCCGTTAATAATGTATAATCGTCTCTATGGAAAAAAAGAAACTATTTATTATCGGTGCCGGATATGCAGGTATAAGAGCGGTTTCTCACCTGTCCAAATGTAAGGATATAGAACTTTATCTCCTAGATAAGAACTCCTATCATTACCTTCAGACCGACGTATACGACTATCTGACCAGTCAGATAAACCTCTCGGATATTGCGATCGATCTCTATACGTACTGTGCAAGCTATAACGATGCAGTAACGTTTTTACATGAGGAGGTTTTACGTTTTGATCTGGAAAAGAAAAAGATCATAACGACCAAAAACCGTTACAAATACGACTATCTTATCATCGCCAGCGGAGCACAGACTCTGCTGCCTGACTCCATCGAAGGATTGAAAGAACATTATCACGGAATCAAATCTCTTGAGAACGCTCTTTTATTCAAGCAGAAATTTGAGTATTTTATCTATAAAAAAATAGAAAGCGAAGGAAAATGCTCTTTAGACGCCAACTTCAACATAGTGATAACCGGCAGCGGGCTCAGCGGTGTCGAGATAGCGTCCGAGATGGCGAACTATTCAAGAGAGTTCTACAAAGACACAGGCTATCTTTGCAGCGGTATAAACATCACGCTTATCAACTCCCATGAAAAACTTTTACCTTCAAACTCCGCTTTTATGCAGGAGGAAGCCGAAAAAAGATTAAACGACCTTGAAATTAACATCATAAAGAATGCCCGTGTCACGAAAGTGATGGAAGACTGCGTTATACTGAACAATTCACAGAAAATAGATATGAACTTTTTGATCTGGACGGCAGGCATAACCTCCAGCGATCTTGTCTTAAACATGGATGCAAAAAAGAATAAAAAAGGGCAACTTGCAGTAGATGAGTTTTTTAGACTCATAGATCATAAAGAAGTATACGCCATCGGCGACAACGCCGATATGTTCGACCCGGCATCCGATACCCGTCTGCCTCCTACAGCACAGACTGCAGAACTCAGTGCGGATTATGTTTCGCAAAACATACTCAAAGAGATATCGGATAAGAAACTTCAGACAAAAAGTATAAAACTGCAGGGATTTTTTGCATCTTTAGGCGGCAGATTCGGATGCGGAGAGGTCATGAACATTCTAAAATTCAGCGGAAAGAAAGCGTATTTTTTAAAAAAATTTATAGAAAAGAGCTACAGATACCCGCTTCATCAAAGATGCAAAAAAGGGCTTAAAAAAATAAAAAGTCTTATGAATTAGCCTCTTTTTGCATAAGGGTTTAATCTGAAAAGTATAAAATCGGCGATCATATTTCCCAAAAGCGTCAAAAATGCGGTTATCATCAGTATCCCCATGATAGAAGGGTAGTCCCGGCTGAGCGCGCTCATATAGAAAAACCTTCCCATTCCGTCTATCCCGAATATCGACTCTAAGATAACGCTTCCTCCGATAAGCCCGGGAAGAGAAAGCCCTAAAAGCGTCACGACGGGCGGCAGGAGATTTGGCATGATGTACTTTCGCAATATGATCTTCTCGCTCAGACCTCTGGCCTTGGCAAAGAAATAGTAATCGCTTTTGAGTATCTCAAGCGTCAATGAACGAATATAGATCACCATGCTTCCAAGACCTACAAAGCTCATGACCCCGACGGGCAAAATAAGATGCCACGCCATATCAAGATAATAGTATATCCCGCTCTTTGCATCCATAGAATGAAGCCCGGAAAAAGGCAGGATGTTCAACTTTACGCTAAAGAGCATGATAAGCAAAAGAGCAAGATAAAAAGAGGGCATAGAAAAGGAGAACAATGAGAACTGACGGATAAGATAATCGCTTTTCTGCCCGTTTTTTAAAGCTGCTTTTATCCCGAGATAGATAGATATGAAAAAAACAAGAAGAAGAGAGACTATGTTGATACTCAGCGTTATGGGGATGCGTTTTGCGATCTCTGCGCTCACATCCTGTCCCGTCACGAAAGAGACGCCGAAATTGAGCGTCAGAATATTTTTCATCCAGTCCAGATACTGGTACAAAAGCGGTTTGTCAAGACCGTAGACCGCTTTGAGCTTTGCCAGCGCTTCTGGTGTCATATTCGGATTTAATTCGCCAGCACTGAAAAAACTGTTGGGTGCGATGTGGATCGCCAGGAACGATATGACGGAGATAAGAAGAAGCATCAAAACAAGATATGATATTTTTTTCATCAGTAAAATCATAAAAATATTATACTACATTCGTTATAATAAACTCATGCAAAAGAAAATAGAAGCTAAATGCTGTTAGAACAGTTCAGGTCATTTTACGCCAGACACTACCCAAACGATATGGAAAAGCAGATAGAATACTTTTCCATCTTCGGCGGTCTGGGATGGCAGATAGACATAGACAAGCCGCTCGATGAGCTTATAGTATCCGTGATCCTTGAGAACTACGGACATCTGCATAATGAACTCGCCGCACTTTCGCTTGACGAGAGCGAATACTCGCGTCTGCTTCACGCCCTCGCCATCGGCGACAGACGCATATTCAAAGCTTTCAGCCGTGCGGGACTCAACAACGGCAACGGCGGAGCGGCACTGGATTTTTTACAAAATAACAACATCTTGGAGATGCAGCACTCACGAGAAAGACATCCCAAAGAAATACATCCCGACCAAAAGCTCAAACGTGAGATCGCCCGCCACCGTATCTCGCACAAAATGCGCTTTACAAAACCTTTTATCAGGTTTTGGTTCTACTTTATAACACCCTTTGCAAGAGAGATCGAAGTCGGAAACTACGAAAACTTCTTAAAAAGATTCCAGACACACCAAAGCAGCTACACCAGTCTGGTCTTTGAAGAACTTTCAGAACTACTGCTCGATTATTATACAAGAGACGATCAGATACTTACAAGCGGCAGCTATTGGGATGCCAACGTAGAGATAGACCTGCTGGCCATTACAAAAAGCATGAAGATATATGTTGGCGAATGCAAGTGGACGAACCATAAAATAAATAAAAAAGAGGTGCACAAACTTTTGGAAAAATGCAATAAACTCGGGATAACTCCCAACAAAGTTCTGCTTTTTTCAAAACGCGGATTCTCAAACGAACTGCAACACAGCCAAAGTCCCAATCTCGCACTTTACTGTGCCGATGATTTTTCTATCCTGTTAAAAAACATCTCGCCAAACGATCTGATCCAAGGATTTGAACCGCCTTATGTCTAACTGACGATCTTGAGTGCACTGTACGCTTCTTGAAGAAGCTGAAACTTCTCCGTATAATGATCGAGCATAGTGGGGCTCGTATGAAAAATTCGGTCCGGATGATATACCCGTACAAGTTTCTTGTAATTTTTCTTTATGGTATCCAATGACGCCCCTACGGGACACTCCAAAACATTGTAGAAGTGAATCATCTGATCGATGTTCTCATCACTGTGCTCATCATAATCAAACATGGAAAAGCCGTTATACAGACGCCGCAAAAAATCGCTGTCATAACTGTACTGAATCTCATAATGCAGGACATTTTTTTTGTTCAGCACACGCTCGAGCATTGTCCTTGATCTCGAATCGCTGACATCCAGAGATATGGAACTGTCGGTAGTGTTTAATACATATATGCCGAACTGTCCTATTAAAAAGCTCATAACCCATGAATTAGGGTAAAACAAAGAGATGTCTACGGTATACCTGTCTCTTGCGTATAACTCTACGCTTACGGCCTGGATATCCTGCATACTTAAAAGTTCTATCTTTATCGGTTTGTTTTTTAGTTTGAGCAGCGACCTTTTAAAAAACTCCTGCGAAAGATCATGTTTTTTGGCATGATAAGAACCGAGCTCTTCTAAGAACTCTTTTCGGCTTTCCACCAGGGATTGGTTTTGAAACACCAAAACGGCTCTGGGCAAAAAGAGCATGTTTTTCGAGTGTTCTATCAAAAAGCTTCTTATCCATTCCTGATTCAATGTATTAAAATCGGTACGGATCAAAATGAGATTGTTCTGCAGTACAATTTCCATCTACATCCCTTCTTTAAAGCATCTAGACAAATAAAGCAAAAAAAGTTCCACAACATAAACGCTTACATATATAAGGATAACAGAGTGTTAACCGCAGTCTTTATGTAACCGTTATGTAATCTTTAGATTTTAAAATGTCGGTAACAAAAACAGGAGAGATTCAAAAATGAAAAAAATAGTATTATCTACATTGGCAGCATTGTCAATCGCAACAGTTGCATCTGCAGATGCTCAATTCTATACAGACTCGAACGGTCAAGTTTTCACAAAAGGCGGCGAAGGTCGTACTGCGATCGAAATGCCAAAAGCAACTTCTCTGTTCACTAAATCAGGCAAACTTGACTTTAGTATGCTAGCATATGTAGGATACCAAAATACTGATTACAGAACACACAATTCTACAAAGCCGGACGAAAGTCAATTTGAATTAAGACGTATGTACTTCCAGGTAAAAGCTCATCTTTTAGAAAATCCTAAAGATTATTTCCGTATCACTTTAGATACAACAAGCAGAGACGGAGATAAAACTATGCGTATCAAGTATGCTTATCTTTACTTAGATAAAATTCTTCCAAACACAGGCGTAGAGATCGGTCAATCACATACTACTTGGTTGGATTATGCAGAGGGTCACTCTTGGCATTACCGTAATATCTTAGAAACGTTCGCTGAGCAAGGTAACGGTGCGCATCTTGACAGTTCTGCAGACCTTGGTGTCGATTTCAAAACTAATACGAAATATGTTTCAACTGAGATCGGTGTCTACAACGGTGAAGGTTACCATGCGGCACAAGGTTCTAATGACAGTACTTATTATGCAGCAAAAAAAGGTATGGATTATGAAGCAAGACTTACATTCCATGTTCTTGGCAACAATACAAAAGATACAAAGAAAACATATTGGGATGCTTCACTTTACGGTAAACACAATACAAAACACGGATCTGACGGAAACGATCTAGACTATATCGGTGTACATACTGTATTTAACACTGAGCCGTTACTAGTCGCTGCTCAATACATCCAATCAAACGACACGGCAAGCGGAAGCGCAGTATCTGTATATGCCGGTGACGGTTACAGTGTGAACTTCGATGCTCGTATGGGTGAAAGAAACCAATACCATGTATTCGGCCGTTACGACAAATGGACTCCTAAAGAAGTGTCAGGTACTACGGAATACGCTAACCGTACATATATCGGCGGTGCAGCATGGGATATGAATAAAAACATTCAATGGGTTGCAAACGTTATCACTAAAGACAACGAAAGCGGTACAGGCTCTAATGCAAGCGTAAACGGCAACGAGTATATGCTTACTGCACAAATAGCATTCTAATTATTTGTTCCTTCAATGTGTTTCCCCTTTTCACATTGAAGGGACTTTCTTTCATATAAAACTTCTTATTTTACTTTAAAATCACTCTACAAGATCATCGTAACACTCAGGGCGTCTGTCGCGTATAAGACCCCAGTAATCCTGAAATTCTCTGTTTTTTTGCAGATCGAACTCCGCATAGATTATCTCCTCTTTATCACGCGGAGCTTCAGCGATCTTCTTTCCGGAACTATCCGTTATAAAAGAGGAACCGTAAAAATCAAGAGTACAGCTTTCTCCTTTCTCTTTCCCGTATCTGTTAGCTGCGATTACGGGAACGAGGTTTGTGCTTGCATGTCCCATCTGGACACGCTGCCAATGCTCTTTGGAATCTACATGTATCTCAGGCTCGCTTCCGATCGCTGTCGGATAAAATATCAGCTCCGCACCCTTTAAAGCAAGCGCACGCGCCGTTTCGCAGAACCATTGATCCCAGCATATCCCCGCACCTATGCGGCCGTATGCCGTATCCCAGACTTTAAATCCCGTATCACCGGGTTTAAAGTAGAACTTCTCCTCATATCCAGGGCCATCAGGTATATGGGTCTTGCGGTAGTTTTCAAGTTCCGCTCCGTCGGCATCCATAACGACCAAAGAGTTAAAATACTCATCACCGCTCTTTTCAAAGTAACTGACAAGAAGTACCACATGCAACTCTTTTGCCAAAGCTGAAAAAGTTTTTAACAGCGGATTATCTTCTCTTTCTCTGGCCCATGCAAAATACTCTTTATCCATATCTTTACAAAAATACAGCCCCTCGAAAAGTTCGGGCAGAAGGATAATATTAGCACCCTCTTTTGCGGCCGTTCGCACCAGTTTTACGGCTTTTTCGACGTTTGCACTCTTGTTCTCACCCATACTCATCTGAATAGCCGCTACTTTTACCATAAATAGAAATCTCCTCTTTTACATATAATGAAATGATAATGCAAACAAGCTATTATTTGAGTTAAAGATCTTTTTTATAGAATTCATATCTCTCTTCTCTTTTCTGTTTTGCCATATACATCGCTTTATCCGCATTATTGAGCAATACACTGCGCTCTTCTCCATCTTCGGGATAGATACTTATACCTATGCTGAGCGAAGGCGCTAAAAAATGCTCGTAAATATAAACCGGTCTTTCTACGCCATGCATAATCTTTTTCACGATATTCAGGCTGTCTTGAGATTCTTTTATTTCCGTTAGAATGACTGCGAACTCATCTCCTCCGAGTCTGGAGACGGTATCATCCTCTCTCACGCACTCCAAAAGACGCTTGGCAACCTCTTTTAAAAGATGATCTCCTATCTCATGGCCCAACGTATCGTTGACCTCTTTAAAACGATTGAGATCTATAAAAAGTATCCCTATCTTGTTTTTGCGCCGTTTTGCCATCTTGATGGCTTGTTCGAGATTATCGTTAAAATGCATCCTGTTTGGCAGTGATGTCAGCGTATCATGACTTGCGAGATGAGCCAGTTTCAACTCATTGTTTTTTCTTTCGCTGATATCGGAAAATACCGATACATAGCCGCTTATGCTGCCGTCTTCGTTCTTGACGGCCGTAATACTCTGCAGCGTAGTAAAACTTTCACCGCTCTTGCGTCTGTTGTTTATCTCACCGTACCAGGTACCTTTGGCATTGATCGTATCCCACATCTTTTTGTAAAAATCGTCATCATGTTTTCCCGACTGCAAAAAGTTGGGGTTCTTTCCGGCCACCTCTTCAAACGTATAGCCGGTGATCTTTGTAAAAGTGCTGTTGACCCTTATGATATTGACATCCGCATCTGTTATTACGATACCTTCATGCGTATGTTCAAATACAAGTGAAGCCTCTTTTAGTGCGATCTCGTAGCGTTTTTTTTCAGTAATATCTTCAACGCTCGACCATATAAAACTTTTTCCGTCTCTTTGCAGCCGGCATCCAGAAAGCCTGACATTTACAAGATGACCGTTTTTATGTATATACTCTTTTTCATATGGGCCGTAGTTTCCTTCATTTAAAAGTTTACTGAGCTGTTCATGTTCTTGAGACGCATATTTTTTAGGGGTAATCTCCCAATACGTCATATTCAAGACCTCTTCTAACGTATATCCGGTCAAATTCAAAAAAGCGGGATTGACATCGAGCATATTGCCCTTCATATCGGTTAAAACCAATCCCATAGGAGATTTTGTAAAAAGCATACGGTTGTATTGTCTGCTTTCTTCGATCTCCTTGATAAGAGGATGCGTAAAGAACAAGACTATGACACTGCCTATTATGATAAGGATTATACTTCCAAAGAAACCGTACTCCGCAGCTTGTATGTATGGAGCCTGTATCTCCGAAAGATCTATTTTTGCGACGATACCCCATCCCAGACTTTTTATCGGTTCATATGCCGCTAAAACCGTACTGCCGCGGTAATCAAGACCGACGAGACTGCCTCTTTTACCGTGAAGCGCCTCACGCATAGGTGCGGCAAGCTTGGAGTCTATGGTAATGGAGTCCATCCTGTCAACTTCGTTATGACGGTGACTCAGTAAAAAGTGTATTGTGTTCTTGTCGAGTTTTGCCAGAGTGTATTCGCCGGTGTCGCCAAAACCGACGAATTTCTCATGTGCGTACATAAGCTTTTTTAAAACGATCGCTTCGGATTGGGCTTTTGATATTTTGTCGGACAAAGCATCTATATTATCCATTTTCAATTGGTAATTTATGATAGCATCTATCATCACCGCTTCGCTTTGAACAATTTCCGTCAAACGTTTTCTCTGCTGTTCAAATCCGATCTTGTATAAACCGTAGATAGAAGTATTTGTGACGATGATAACGACGATCACCATAATAATGATAAGCTGATACGGAGCTTTGAGCAGTTTTTTATAGGAGCCGTTATTTTCACTATACTTTTTCATAACAAGACCTTTATACGTAGGTTTTACTGTTTAAAAAAATATTGACTGTCATACTTTTGGCATAAATATAACAGCATCAAGACAAAACGATTAAAGAGTATAAAAATACAAACAAAGCAACATAATATCACAAATTTGGCTAAAAACTTTTTATATAGCCGGTTAAGATTATTACATGATAGCGATTTAGCGTAAAAATAATCTTGTACTTTTATGCAATTCTGTTCTTTTAAAATATCTCGGCTCTACATTTTTAAATCTTCTAAAAAAACGCTCTTGTTTAGTGTATCAGTTCTATTCTTGTCAAGTGATATGATCTTATATGATTAAATTAAAAGAGCTTAAAAAAAAGTGGTGGCTCGTCTCGGAATCGAACCAAGGACACAATGATTTTCAGTCATTTGCTCTACCGACTGAGCTAACGAGCCATAAAATTTAGAAAGTGATTTCTAGTTGTAGTGGTGGCCAATCTCGGAATCGAACCAAGGACACAGTGATTTTCAGTCACTTGCTCTACCGACTGAGCTAATTGGCCATAAAAATGTGGCTCCGGATACTGGATTCGAACCAGTGACCAAGTGATTAACAGTCACCTACTCTACCGCTGAGCTAATCCGGAATATTTATGAGCCGCAATTATATGTTAAACAAACTTAATTGTCAAGATTTTTGACGTTTTCTTTTTAGATTTCCCAATGGTATTAAAAACTCAAGATTTCCGACTTTTTTTACGGTTATTTCACCGTTTTTTATCAGCTTTTCAAGCCTTGTTTTTGAATCTTTGTCAAATAGAAGTTCTATGTCTTCAAAAGTAAGCGGACGCTTGTCGAGCATATTGATGATCTCATCATTACCGTAGCTGCCGATGCAGCTTTCTGCATGGGTGCGTGAAGCTATATGTACGGGAAGAGAGGCATCAAATATGCGGGCTATCTCGAACAGCTCGCCGTAGCTTATCCCCTGAACGGGATATGCCGGAGGTCTGTCTATGGTTCCAAGATCTATGCGCTGTATATGTTCGAGAGTTTTCAAAACTTCGTTTAAAGCTTCTACTTCCTCTTTCGTGTCGTTGAGCCCGTGAACAAAAAGTACTTCTATGAAAAGCTTGCCTTTAAAACAGCGCGAAAACTCCTGCACCCTGCTGATGAGAGTATCGATATCTATACCCTCATGCGGTCTGTCTATTTTTTTAAAGGTTTCAAGCGTCACTGCATCAAGGGAAAGCTTTACCTGATCGAGCTTTAAAAGCGTATGAAATATCTTCTCGTTTATCAATGCCGCACTGTTTGTGAGGATAAGTATCTCTTTAGCGCCTTTTATCCTCTTTATCTCATCGACAAGTTCATCCAGATAAGGGTAAAGTGTAGGTTCACCGTTTGCCGTAAGCGTGATGACGTCTATGTTGCGGTGTTCTTCAAGCGCAATGCTCAGATCTTTTATGATCGTCTGTACACTTACGACATCTGTCTGTTTATCTATCGTTGCAGCTGGAGTAAGTTCACAGTAAAGGCAGTCGAAGTTACATTGTTTAAACGCCGGAGAGAGATCGACGCCTAAAGAGCTTCCGAACCTTCGTGAATGGATCGGACCAAAAACGGTCTTATTTTCCACTGACTCTATGACACTCGTTTACAAAGTGTTTCGCATTCTCGACCGGGACGTCGGGAAGTATCCCATGCCCAAGATTAAATATATGGCGTTTTCCGCCCATGATCTTTTGAAGCGCTTCTACACATTCGGTGGTAGATTCTTTTGAATAAAGACGGCACGGCTCCATATTTCCCTGTAGCACATACTTATCGCCAAGCTTCTCTTTTGCATACGCCATAGGTGTCGACCAGTCGACACCGAAAACATCAAAGTTTCCGTACACTTGATCTAGGAATGCAGGGATCCCTTTAGGGAACATGATAACGGGGATATGCGGATATTTCTCTTTGAGATACTCTGCTATTTCGACCATATATTTCCATGAGAACTCATCATATTTTGCCGGCTCGATAGCCGCTGCCCAGCTGTCAAATATCTGAACGACGTCCACCCCGCTCTCTATCTGTTTTTCCATATAAAGTTTTACGACTTCAGTCACTTTTGCAAGTATCTTGTGCAAAAGCTCCGGCTCGGAGTACATCATCTTTTTACAGATATTGTAGGTCTTTGTGCCCTCGCCTTCTATCATATATGTGGCAAGCGTCCATGGTGCACCCGTAAAACCGATAAGTGCTTTATCTTCTGCCAGCTGCTCTTTAATGAGTTTTATAGTGTCATAGACATAAGTAAGCTTTGAAGCCGCCTCTTCACCGCCGGTAAGTCTATCCAGATCTTTTTCATCTCTGATAGGATCATCGAATTTAGGCCCTTCCCCTTTTACAAAAGAGAGATCCATTCCCATCTCATCGGGGACCACCAGGATATCGCTAAAAAGGATCGCGGCATCGACACCGACGATATCGACAGGCTGAAGCGTCACTTCACACGCTTTTTTCGGATCATGACAAAGGTTTAAAAAGTTGCCTGCCTGAGCGCGCACTTCCATGTATTCGGGCAGATAACGTCCTGCTTGACGCATCATCCAGACAGGGGCATACGAGGTTTCCTTGCCAAGACATGCGTCTACAAAAATTTTACTCATAAAAATATTCTCCTTAATTTTATTTCATAAAATGAAGGGAACCTCCATTTATTTAAAACAGCCAAAGAGCACAATTAACTAAAGTTGTGCTCCTTTAATGCTTATGTCCTACTTTACTTAAAAAATACAATCCTACGCTCACCGCAGTGATCGAGAGTGCAAAATACATCATCTCCAATGCCCCATGATACTCGGTGTGTCCCACTCTTTGGAAAAAACTCACCACCAAGACCATAACGATCACTTTTGATATCTTGTCTTTCAACTGGTCCAGCGAATGTATCGCCAGTATCTTGTTTTCTCTCTCCTCATCCTCTTTTGCGGCATCTATATCGGAAATAAAGAGCTCGTACAGGCCGAAGGAGAAAAGGAGCATTACTACGCCGATAAGATAAAGATCCACCGCACCTATGATACCGCCTACGACATCCTCATGAAAGTTCTCCGGATGCAGATGGTTATAGTAAGCCAAAAAAACTTTTTTGGCAGTATCGTATATATCGAAACTTGCCACGGCAAAAAGTGCAAAAGCACCGACCAGTCCGAATATAACGGCAAGTAAAACTACAAATCTTGTACTCCACAGACCATGTTCAAATAGTTTTTCCAACATTTTATGCCTCTTGCATCTCTACCCATTTTTGAGCTATACGGACGGCATTTGTAGCCGCGCCTACCCTGAGATTGTCCGCGACGATAAACATATGGATCATATTGTCGTTAAAGAGATCGTCTCTGATACGTCCTACGAATGTCTCGTTTTGATCCATACAAGCTATTGGCATCGGATATTCGCTCTCATTAGGGTTGTCCAAGATCACGATATTTGGTGCTTTGCGAAGCAGCTCTCTTGCCTCGTCCGCCTTGACACCGTTTTCAAACGTGAGCGTAAGCGCTTCTGCATGTCCGCGCAGGGTCGGCACACGCACACACGTAGCACTCAGCTGTATGTTTTTATGCATGATCTTTGATGTCTCGTTGACCATTTTGAGTTCCTCTTTCGTATATCCGTTTTCGGTAAAAGAGTCTATCTGAGGAATAACGTTTAATGCTATTTGATGAGGAAACTTCGTGTGCTGCGCTTCATCCAGTTTAAAAGCAAAAAATGACTGCATCTGATTTACAAGCTCTTCCATGGCAGACTTACCGGCACCCGAAGTCGCCTGATATGTGGCGACATCGACACGTTTGAGTCCGTATGCTTTGTCAAGCGGCTTGAGTGCTTGAACCATTTGAATGGTCGAACAGTTCGGATTTGCTATGATCCCCGTATCTTCCCAAAGCGCTATATCCTCAGGATTTACTTCAGGGACGACAAGCGGAACGTTCTTGTCCATTCTAAAATGGCTTGTGTTGTCTACAACGACGGCACCCGCTTTTACCGCATATGGAGCAAATTTGGCAGAAACGCTTCCGCCCGCACTGAAAAGTGCAATCTGGATATCTTCCTCCTCAAAAACTGTCTCGGTAAGCTCCTTGATCGTTATCTCTTGCGTGCCGAACTCGACTGTAGTACCGGCACTTCTGCTGCTGGCAAGGGGAACAAGTTTAGCAAGAGGGAAATCTATCTCTTGTAAAACTCTCAGTATCTCCTCTCCTACAGCACCGTTTGCACCGACAACGGCAACATTGTACTTACTCATATTTTCTCCTAAATTTTTAATGTAATCCACGGCTTTCTAAAAAAAGGTCTTCCGGCGTAATTTCATCTCCGTCACTCAATATCGCAGCTCTTTGCACGACAGAGATGAGTTCTCTGATATTTCCCGGCCAGCCATAGAGCATCAACTGCTCTTTTGCTCCTTCATTAAATCTTTTTTCACAAAACCCGTACTCGCTGCAGCTCTGCACAAGTATATTTTCGGCGATCGGCAAGATCTCCTCTTTACGCTCACGCAAAGGCGGAATATTCAGAGGAATCGTATTTAAACGATAATACAGATCCTCTCTGAATTCGCCGTTTTTTATCTTATCGGCCAAGTCGGCATTTGTTGCCGATATTATACGGATATCTATCTTAATCGATTTGGATGAACCAAGACGTCTTATCTCTTTTTCCTGCAATGCACGCAAAAGCTTGGCTTGAACACCGTATGGCATCTCCGCGATCTCGTCTAAAAAAAGCGTGCCGCCGTTCGCATTTTCAAAATGTCCCGCTTTTGCTTCTACGGCATCCGTAAACGCACCTTTTTCGTACCCGAAAAGTTCGCTCTCTATAAGATTGTCCGGGATCGCCGCCATATTGATGGCGACAAAAGACTTTTTGGCCCTTTGCGAATTCTCATGGACATATTTGGCAAATACCTCTTTACCGACTCCGCTTTCGCCTAAAAGCAGTACGGTCGCATCCGTTTTTGCAGCCTTGTCGGTGATAGCGATCACTTTTTCCAGTGCTTGCGACGAAGCGGCAAAACCGTTAGGATTCTCGGATTTTGATCTTGAAGCGGCTTTTTTCACCACTTTAGATACATCGTCCGCTCTTTTAATGGCTTTGACCAAGGTATCTACTTCAAAAGGTTTCAGTAGAAAATCTTTAACGCCGAGCTGGATAGATTCTATTGCTCTTTGAAGCGTCGCATTCCCTGTCATTATGATGACTTCGTACTTTCCGTTTAGAGCTTTTACGAATTCGATACCGTCCATTCCCGGCATATTTATATCCGTAATCACGAGTTCAAAACTGTCGTCCAAGCCTTTGAGCGCATCTTTGGCATTCTTGAAGGTCTTAATATCGAACTCTTTATAGTCTTCCATAGCGATCTCTAAAGATTTACGCATATTGATATCATCTTCAACGATGGCAATTTTCACCACAGACCTCACTTTTAATGTTTAAAACTACTATTTAAAAGGGGCTATTTTAACCAAATTATCATTAAACTCGACTGTAAAACATGTCGGCTTTAGAGTCACAATCGTCAGAGAGCTGTTCACGCCGCTGCTTGTCTGTTCATCATTTCTTATATGCAGGCCCAGTGAATTGATATAGGTAAAGAATTGATCGCTATTTTCAAGTATGATCTTTTTTAAATTTTTTGAGTCGCCGGAAGCGGAAAGAAGCAGCTTGGATTTTCCGATTTCGCCGCTGCACGGCGTCATCGCTCTTGAGATATCCAAGCTGTCGTTTAAGAGTATCGCATCTTTTGTAGCATAACGATAAGAGATGATATACTCATCGCCATTAAGATTGCTTAAGCAAAATATTAATGTGCAAATTGAGAATAGGAGATTAAAATTTCCATCTCTACTTCGCACAGACCCTCTTTGAAATTTGTTTCTACGATATTTGCGTTACGCACCATCGCATCTACCGATGTACGCACTGTCGAGCGTTTTACCATCATGTTTTTTATCAAATCATATCCCTCTACTCTGACACCTTTGACTTTTTCGGCGATCATACGGTAAGCATCGGCAACCGCAGCACGTTTTGCAAGCGCATACGCCTGTGCCGGAGAACTTGTGTTCATCGGCGCGACACCTTCCCCCGTAACGCTTATACGTATATCATGAGTAGGCGTAAGTTCTTGTTCTGCAGTATTTGCAACCGCTTTCTTCGGAGAAACCGTTTCCTCTTTTTTTGCTTCGTCACGATTATTACAGTTACAAGTAACATTAGTGGTAGAAGGCGGAGTCGAGACCATCGGTGCAGGTTCGACAGTCTTTACTTCGGTATTTTGCGCAGCTGCTACATCTTCGGCATATACAGAAGACGTAAAAAGCAGTGCCGCTAAAATGAGTGAGTATTTCATTATGCAATCCTTAATAGCAAGTTTATTGTAAAGATTTAAGCATAAACTATTCCAACTCTGATCCTAAGCCCTCATCAGAGTCCGATTCATCCTCATCTTCCTCTTTTTTCGGACAGCGGGAGACATTTACAACATCGTCACCTTTTACAATATAGACGCCGCTTGTGTTTCTGGAAGATTTTGAGATCGTCTGCATATCCACGCGTATCATTTTACCGCCTACCGTAAGGGCCATCATATCCATCTTCTCATCAACCATCAGACATCCGACAACGTTCACGCCTGTTTTTTGGTTGAGTTTCATCGCAATGACACCCGAACCGCCGCGGTTGGTAAGTCTGTACTCTCCGGCATCCGTACGTTTGCCTATACCCTTTTCGCTTACCATCAATATCTCTTGTTCATCATTTTCAATTACGTTCGCATCAACGACCTTATCTCCGGCTATTTTGAACTTGATACCTCTGACACCGCGAGTCGAACGGCCTTGTTCACGGGTTTTTTCGATATCGAATTTGATACATTGCGCCTTTTGTGTCACGATGAAAAGATATTTTGTTTCTTTTGTTGCTATTTTTGCGACTATCAATGTGTCGTCATCATCAAGAACGATCGCTCTTACACCGTTGCTTCTTATGTTAGAGAACTCTGAAAGGTTCGTACGTTTCACGATTCCTCTTTCCGTAAAGAAAGTAAGCGACTTGTCTTCACTGAAATCGGTGGTCGGAAGAATAGAACGGATGTTCTCGTCCGCTACGAGGTTAAGCAGATTAACGACCGCTTTACCTTTGGCCGTTCTGCTTCCTTCAGGAATTTTATAGACTTTCAGCCAATGCAGCTGTCCGCGATCCGTAATAAAGAGCAGGGTATCGTGCGTGTTACATGTAAAGAACTTCTCGATAAAGTCGTCTTCATATACGGTAACGGCAGTTTTTCCTTTTCCGCCGCGGCGCTGTTTTTCGTACTGAGCAAGAGGAACACGCTTGATATATCCGCGGTGAGTGATGGTAACGACCATCGGTTCGTTAGGAATAAGATCTTCTATATCGATATCGTCATAATCGTCTTCGATATCCGTGCGTCTTTCTATGGCGTAGGTCTCATGCACCTCATCAAATTCCGCTTTGATGATTCCGTGAAGAACCTCTTCGCTTTTTAAGATAGATTCCAGATATTCGATAAATGCTATCAGCTCTTTTAGCTCGTTTTCGATCTTCTCACGCTCTAGACCTGTTAATCTTCCAAGACGCATATCCACAATGCTTTGAGCCTGGATAGGCGAAAAGTCGAATTCGCTTACAAGGTTATCACGCGCATCTTCGATACTTGCGCTTGTTTTGATGACCCTGATGATCTCGTCTATGATATCCAGCGCTTTTTTCAAACCTTCTAAGATGTGTGCGCGTGCTTTTGCTTTTTCAAGATCGAAGATAGTTCTGCGGATGATAACCGTTTTACGGTGGTTAATAAACTGTTTTAATATCTCTTTTAATCCGAAAATACGAGGTTCTTGATTAAGGATAGAGAGCATGATAATACCAAACGTCGTCTGCATGTTCGTAGATTTGTACAAATTGTTAAGGACGATCTCGCTCATCGCGTCACGTTTGAGTTCCACGACGACACGGATACCTTCACGATCGGATTCGTCTCTGATCTCGGAGATCCCCTCTACCACTTTCTCTTTCACAAGATTGGCAATGCTCTCGATAAGACGAGCCTTATTTACCTGGTACGGAAGTTCGTCTATGACAATAACGTCTTTGCTCGCTTTTTTCTCTATATGAGTCTTTGCACGCACTTTGATACGGCCGCGTCCCGTTTCATACGCATCGATGATCCCTTTTTTACCGAAGATCGTTCCTCCCGTAGGGAAATCCGGAGCTTTGATGAACTCCATAAGTTCATAAAGTTCACAATCCGGATTTTCCAAAAGGAATTTCAGTCCTTCGACAACTTCTCTCGGATTGTGCGGAGGAATGTTCGTAGCCATACCGACTGCGATCCCGCTTGAACCGTTGATAAGAAGATTAGGTACGCGGGTAGGCAGGACATCGGGTTCCTCCGTCGTACCGTCGTAGTTGTCTATCATATTGACAGTATTTTTTTCTAAGTCTTTTAACAGTTCGCCGGCATATCGTGTCATACGTGCTTCGGTATAACGCATTGCTGCTGCGTTGTCACCGTCGATCGAACCGAAGTTCCCTTGTCCGTCAACTAGCGGCATACTCATAGAAAACGGCTGAGCCATACGTACCAGCGCGTCATAAACGGCAGTATCTCCATGCGGATGGTACTGACCGATAACGTCACCGACTATACGTGCGGATTTCTTGTACTTTGCACCGGCTGACAGATTGAGTTTATCCATAGCATAAAGTATACGTCTGTGAACAGGTTTTAAACCATCACGAACATCAGGAAGTGCACGCCCTATAATAACACTCATAGAGTAGTCGAGATAACTGCTCTGTAAAGTATCTTCTATGTTTATGTTTTGTATATCACTGTTTTCTAACAAATCGTTCATCAATAATGCCTAGAAATAATTTTTGCCTATTCTAGCGAAACTTGGCTTAAGTTTCTACTAACTTGTCAATATGCAATGATTAAGATGAAAGAGTCTGCCTGAAAGCCGCTGTATCGGTCGATCTTTTGTTTTTTTATCTTCCCACCCAATAAATATAAGCCCTGTTTTTTTTATTATATACATTAATATAACGTTCACGCAGCAACTTGACCGATCATTCTCTTATTGATTAAATTTTAATCACAAAATAGATTTTTAATATACAGCATAGTGTTATACTTTTCTCATAAATTAATTCGCTCAAGCGATTGAGTAAAAAGGAAAGAAAATGAAAAAATGGCTTTTAACGGCATTATTGCTCTTACCGTCTTTGGCACTGGCCGAGGACGCTCCTAAACTAGACAGCGGCGATACTGCATGGATGATGATATCTACTGCATTGGTTCTGCTGATGACTCCGGCCGGTCTTGCTTTGTTTTACGGAGGTATGACTCGTGCAAAAAACCTTCTTAATACATATGCGATGGTTTTTGTCGGCTTCAGTGTTGCTTTTATCGTTTGGGTGATCGCAGGTTACTCAATGGCTTTCGGTCATAGCCAAGGCGGTTTGAACGGTGTTATAGGCGGCTTGTCGAACTTTATGCTTAACGGCATTAAATGGACGGACCTAAGCGGTACATACCCGACTTTCGTGTTTATAGCGTTTCAAGGTACGTTCGCAGCTATTACCGTTGCTATCGCCAGCGGTTCTATCATCGAGCGTATGAAGTTCTCTACCTGGTTGGTCTTTGCGGCTATCTGGACAGTTGTGGTATATGCTCCGATCGCACATATGGTATGGGGAGGCGGATTCCTGTTCGATGCAGGTACACTTGACTTTGCAGGAGGAACGGTTGTTCATATGAACGGCGGTCTTGCAGGTTTGGTTCTTGCTTTCTTAGTAGGTAAACGCGGCGGATATCCAAAGATCCCTATGAAACCTATGAGCGTTATGTTAACGGCTCTTGGTGCTGCTATACTATGGTTTGGATGGTACGGATTCAACGCAGGTTCTGCGTTTGGTGCGAACGCTATTGCAGGTGTAGCTCTTTTAACTACTACTATAGCGACTGCCGCTGCAGCTATCGCATGGTTGGTAATCGAATGGATGATCTTTAAAAAGCCTACTCTTCTAGGAGCTGCTTCGGGTGTTGTAGCAGGTCTTGTTGCAATCACTCCTGCTGCCGGTTTCGTAGGTGTAGGCGGAGCTTTCATCATCGGTATAGTAGGTTCGGCTATAGGCTTCTTCGGTGTAGCATTCTTGAAGAAAAAACTCGGATACGATGACAGCCTCGATGCATTCGGTGTTCACTTCCTTGCAGGTCTATGGGGTGCATTGGCAACAGGTATATTTGCCCTCAACGATAAAGATCTTTTATGGGACGGTCCGCTTAAAGCAAGCGGTGATAGAATGGGACAGATCATGGTTCAACTTGAATCGATAGTCACCGTTGGTCTGGTGACTTTGATCGGTACGGTTGTCGTTTATTTCATAGCATCTGCGCTTACAGGCGGCGGACGTGTCGATGAAGAGACCGAAACTATCGGTTTAGATGAAGCGGTACACGGTGAACGTGGACTTAACCTATAATATAAGGACAGATAAATGAAGAAAATAGAAGCGGTTATTAAACCATTCAAACTAGAAGATGTCAAAGATGCTTTGGCAGAGATAGGTGTTACAGGGATGACGGTCAGCGAAGTAAAAGGTTACGGCCGTCAAAAAGGGCACAGCGAACTTTACCGCGGTGCCGAGTATGTGGTAGACTTTCTGCCTAAAGTAAAAATGGAGATGGTAGTCGCAGACGAGCAGGTCGATGCCGTCTCAAACGCCATCATCGATGCGGCCCGCACAGGAAAGATCGGTGACGGAAAGATCTTTATCAGCGAGGTCGACAAGATCGTTCGTATCCGTACGGGCGAAACGGATAACGAAGCTATCTAACTCCGTAGGCACAAACCCCCACTTGTGCCTACTCCTCTTATTTCTACACAATTAAGACTTTTTTTTAAACTTCTCAAACAAAAATTTGTTATATAATGAATCAAGACCTTTGTTAAAGGAGATATCATGTTAGACACTATTTTACTCCGCATTGCCAAAACGGCGATCCTCAGCAGATTTGATTCTGCTTACAAAATCGATAAAGAGAGTCTTATTAAAAAATATCCCTATCTTGCCCAAGACGGCGCAACTTTCGTGACTTTGAACTATGACGGAAATCTTCGCGGCTGTATAGGTTCGATCGTCGCACACAGAGACCTGCTTGACGATATTTTAAGCAATGCGGCATCCGCGGCATTCAATGACCCGAGATTTTCGTCTCTGGATGCAGACGAGCTTTCTCATCTGACCTTGGAAGTATCGCTCTTAAGCTCTCCTCATATCTTGGATTATAACGATTATGAAGACCTTCTTGCCAAAGTAAGACCCCATATCGACGGATTGATCCTAAAACATGGGATATATCAAGGAACTTTTTTACCACAGGTGTGGGAGCAGCTTCCCTCTTCAGAAAAATTCCTGGAACATCTAAGCTACAAAGCGGGGGCAAATCCGTCCATATATAATGAACATCCTGCGATATACCGTTACACGGTCGATTCGATCGAGGAGAAATTCGATGAAGTATTACCGCTATAAAGACGAAGATTCCATCGTTTGTGTTTTATGCAAGCATTACTGTACGTTAAAAAAAGATTCGCACGGCATCTGCGGAATAAACTACAACATCGATTCAAAACTCGTAAATAAAACTTACGGTCATCCAAGTGCCGTTCATGTGGATCCGATAGAAAAAAAACCGCTGTACCATTTTCTGCCCGGCAGCCTCTCCTTTTCGCTGGGTACGGTCGGATGCAATTTCAGATGCCCGTTTTGCCAGAACTACTCTATTTCACAGACATCGGTCGTAGACGAAAGCATCACGATGATGCCCCAAGACGTAGTCGACCTGGCTATAAAACATGGCTGCCAAAGCATCAGCTACACATACAACGAGCCGACTATCTGGTACCCTTATGCAAAGGATATCGGTATTTTGGCAAAAGAGAAAGGGCTCAAAAACGTCTTCGTCTCCAGCGGATATGAATCGCATGAGGTATTAGAAGATATGCCCTCATGGCTGGACGCGGCGAACATCGACCTCAAAAGCTTCTCGCATGATTACTATAAAAAAGTTTTAAAAACGAATCTTGAAGGTGTTTTAGAATCATTAATAGAGTTCGCAAAAAGCGATATCTGGCTTGAGATAACGACGCTTCTTATACCCGGAGTTAATGACAGCAGCGAGGAGATAGAGAAAATGGCCGAATTCATATCCACGAAGCTGGGCCGTGAAATACCTTGGCATTTCAGTGCGTTTCATCCCGACTATAAGATGCAAAGCACACCCTCTACACCGCTTAATACTCTTTTAAACGCCAGAAAAATAGCATATAAACACGGTATCAAATACGTCTATCTGGGAAATATCGCAAACGACAGCAGTACCTACTGTCCGAACTGCAAAGAGAAACTGATAGACAGAAACGGATTTCATTCGCACATTTTGAACTTTACGGACGGTAAATGCGGAAATTGCGGATATAACATAAAAGGAAGATGGTCATGAAAAGAGAGATGAGCGTATCTGGGACGTTTTATCCAAATACTCCTGAGGAAATAAAAAGATATTTTAATCACTTCACAAAAGTGTATGATGAAAAATTCACCCTGCCGGCTTTAAAACCAAAAGCCGTCATAGTTCCTCATGCGGGCTATATATACTCGGGGTTTAGCGCCAACATCGCATACAGAGTATTAAAAAACAGCGGTATCAAAAACTTTGTAATCATCGGCCCGTCGCACAGAGTTGCCTTTCACGGGACGAGTCTATGCGAATTCAAGGCATATAAGACTCCTTTTGGCGAACTGCAAAACGCCGAGGAACTTCTGCATGAACTAAAACAGAAGTTTGATATAGGCTGTTTTGCAGATGCCCACTATGAACATAGTACGGAAGTCCAGTTCCCGTTTATAAAACACTATATGGAAAATGCGAAAATACTGGAGATCATTTACGGAAAAGCGGATCCACACCATATATCTCAGATCATAGACTATCTTTTGACAAGAGAGGATACGGGGATAATAATCAGTACGGACTTAAGCCATTTCTATGATCTAAACATGGCACATCAGCTTGACGGCATATGCATAGAAGCGATCAAAAATCTCGATCTCAAAGAGATTAACGAAGGGTGCGAAGCCTGCGGGATCACAGGTGTAGAAGCGATGATGATGAGTGCGAAAAAAGCGGGTCTGCATACTAAAATACTGGATTATCGAACCAGTGCGGATGCAAGCGGAGACGAGAACAGGGTCGTGGGCTATCTAAGCTCCTGCTTTTATGAAACAAAGTGACTTTAAGAGGTTTGTGATATCTATTACACTATTATCTCTAAAAGAGATAAAATAATATGAAAAAAGGGGCTATATGAAAACGATCGACAAATATTCCAATATCGAAAAAGAGCTGCCAAATCTTGCAGAAGTACTCAAAGAAGCGCTGCAAACCGATTTTTTAGATATTCAACAGGTGGATAAAGATTGTGAAAAATACAAAAAAGAGTGCGAACGTATACATTTTTTAAAAAATGCGGATTATGTCATATATTCACCGCATGTAAAAAAGGAGAACCATCAAAACGAACTCTTTGTCTTCTTGGACGAAACAGGAAAGATTCTCTGTCATGTCGGAGGAGCGGAGCTCGAGCTGTACGGATTGATACGTCCATGTAAGAACCTTGAACTAAGCGAAGAGTATAAAAACTCTATAAGAAAAAAATAGTCCTGTACGTTATAGAGGTTTTCATACCGTACGGCTACTCCTCATAAAAGAAAAAACTTATCATTGAATTATGAATCTTTCAAAATAGACGTTCTTTATGACGTCTCCTTTTAGTCTCTTATTGAGATTTTCTTTGATCGCCGTCGATACGTTTTCTTGATTGATCGTTGACGATCTCAGGTTCATAACGCTGTCGATAACGTCATTTCGTATCACGGACTGTCTATCCATAATATCATCGATCACACCCTCTTTCGTTTCGATAGAGACCTTCATAATAAGCTTGTTTTGTTCTCTGTTGCTGTTGATATTGACGGTAAAATTACCCAGAGAGAGCATGTTGTCGTTGCTCGGATTTCTTTTAAAATTAGTCGAATAATAAAACTCTTTATAGAATTTTGTTTTCATTTTATAGCCGGCATCGCTGCCCTGCCCGTTTCTGTTGCTTACATTTGCAAAATCGGATTTTAATGCAACTTTAATCACCATCAAAATTATAAAAATAACCGACAGAACAAAAATCAAGCTTGTAAATATCTTTTTTATATCCATATTTATCCAATTTATTTTTGTCGTTATGACGTAGTTTGTAAACTTTACATGACAATATATTAGCATAAAAGGTTCGCTTTACAACAAAAACCTCTATGAAGATACTCTGAGTCGAACTATACAAATCGGTAAAAAATTGATTATCTAAAAAAGAAATAAAGAATGTCGGAGGATGGTACGCCCAAAGAGATTCGAACTCCTGACCGCCGGTACCGCAAACCGGTGCTCTATCCAGCTGAGCTATGGACGCACGTATTTAAAGAGAACGAAATTATATATAAAAAAGCTTATACAAACATAAATCAATCGAATTTTTTTAGGATCTCTTCTACCTTCTGCTCTTTCGTGTAAAGTTCATAAGTTTTTCTTACATAAGCTTCGAGGATTCTCTTGACCTCATTGTTGCCGTCAACGTTAAGATCCAAAGCCATCTGCTTGTGTAAAAACGAAGCAAATTTGTCGTCGATATTGAGATCGAAGCGTTTCCCGCCGATCGTTACAGATATTTTTTTACTCATAAACCACTAACTTAATATATTTTCGATCTTGTTGACTATCTCTTCTATCTCCATGTCTTTATTGGCATTTTCCTGAGCAAGTCTTTCGATCTCGTTGTCTTTTATTTGACGTTCGGCTTTTAATGTGATCACCTCGTTTCTTAAGGTTTCATTTTCATTTTTTAAATTATTATACTGATGTATAATCTCAGAAACTTTTGAGCTTAACTTGTCCAACATCGATAATTCTTCCATACACGAACCTACCAAATAATTTTTTTACATCTTTATCCGATACCATAATTCTATCACAAAATAAAAGATTTGACTGCCGCGCTGCGTTTATCGTCCGAGATTATAGGCAAATAACGAAAGATCTGCTTCTATATTACCTGCCGAGAAACATTGGATTTTATGCTATAATCGTTAACAAAGCGCTAAGGAGTTTCCTATACATTCCTCGATCGAATTAGAGATAATCGTGCTGATCTTTGAAACCGCTTTCAATTTTTGCACGGATGAACTAAAAGCGAAATCGATATGATCTACAATAAAACTTTTATGCGCGGACTTTTTCTCGTTCTTGGCGGTATTTTTGCTTTAGTATACTTTTATCCAAAAAACAGTGATGAAAACAAGATTTTGAGTTTTTCACAAAAACAGATCTGTGAATATGCAACGGACAACTGCTACGCGATCTTGCAGATAAATACAAAAAAAAGATCCCTCAAAATAGAGAAATACTTCGGACCGTTTTTCCTCTCCCGCAAAAACAACCAGATACTAGACTGCGGAGGATATATGTCGCATAGCGGAGAATATGCCCACATAATAAACTACGACGGATCAGCGGTTTCCATCAAACATCTGGGTGACATAATGGATTGTTCTCTTACCAAAGACGGCTCTCTTTACTGGTTTTACTATTATGATGAGAACGGTGCCCTCATAACAGTTTACGACAAAAATGCAAAACTTGTAAAAGAGATCAAACCTCATGATGAAGACGTTGTACATTTCGATTACAACGCAACGGATCAGATTATCAAGCTTAATCCACCGTATTAGAAATGGAATTTTGAGAAAAATATTTAAATGGATGAAGTTTATTCGAAGAAGTTTTTAAGCAAAGATCCAAAAGATCTTTTATAGCAGAGGGCAGAGCCCGAGGTGATTAGAAATCACCTACAGCTGCTCTTTTTGGCACGTTTATCATAGCCTTTTCTACACTTTGCGCCATTTTCAGCATATCCGGTGGAAGCGGTCTACCGCCATGGATCGCAAGCGTCATATCCATAGTGATAAGATATCTGTCCCCGTTACCGTACTCCACAAGCATGATTCTACACGGCATGAAACCGCCGTACCAGCGAGAATGGTTTAGAAATACTTTTGCTATCGTCAAACTACATAAAGAGAAGATTCTCGCATGTTTGACCTCATCCGGTTTAGCATCCGCTTTTGTAAACATTTTGATATCGCCGGTTACACGCATATTGTACTCTTCGGCCAAAGCTTTGATCGAATCCGCAACATCTTCGTTTTTAACATCTTTGTTTACTTTGTACTCATTCATCATAGCTCTTGCCGGATCACCGTATTTAGCAACTTTTGTAAACATAGCATCGTATGCCGGCATAGCACCCTCATCTAAATCACCTGACTTAAATACTGCCGTATAACCCATATGCATTGTAGAACATCCACTTATAGTCAAAACCATGGCTAATGCAAAAGCAGCGCCTAAAACTTTTTTTATCATGTTTACCCTCTTTTTTTCTTATTTTTGTAAATACCGGAATCGGCATACCCCCCGAAAACAAGACTTCTTTTCGGAAATGTAAGATAATTGTATCTTATACAACATTGTGTAATCCTGAAAACTTTTAGATAATTCGTTTTTTTCATGATAAAAATGTGATTTTTTTATTTTTCACTCTATCTATGCTCAAATCTTTCATATTTTGATTTGTAAAATACTGACAAATATCAGATATTTTTCTCTCTTTATATTCTTTTTGTACTTCTTATTGTAAAATCTACAAATTAAAAAAGCTTGTGTTAAAAAGCGGACAAATTTCATGTAGGACGGTTATGTTAGATTCGGAATTAAAATTTTATTTAAAAGCCCATCTAGGCAAACCGTCAGTCGGATTCAAACTGAGCGAAGCCGAGAACAACAAGCTGTTCGCTTATTTTAACGAGCACTGCGAAGAGGGATGCCTGCAGGACCCTAAAAGCCAGCAAAAGATCAAACAGGCATTCAAAGAATATTTTGAGCCTGTCGGATATATCCTCTTTAAACTGACCGAGAACAAAATCCTTCTAAAAGTCTTTGCGTATAAAATAGAGCCAAAAGACAGTATAAACCTACCCGCTGTTCTCGAAATACTTTCTCTGCACAAGGATCTCATCCAGTACGATTACAAAGGCAATAAAAATCAGATATCGATACCTTCGAAACTGAAAAAAAAGATATATGACTTCGTAAAGCGCATCAAAAACGAAGAGATCCATAAAAAAGAGCTTATAAGATTTGCCGTCAACGAATTTTTTGAACTGCATGACCATGATATCGTTATCATAAAAGAGGATCAGATATTCGTAAAGAAACTCGATGAAAAATATAAGCGCAAAGTCAGCGAAAATGAAAAGAACACCATAGCCAACAGATATAACGGTATCAACGAAGAGGAGTTAAAATCTCTTTATGACGACTTCTTCTCAAAAGAGGAGAATAAAAGCTTTTTTTACTATGTGGCAAAACTCTTTGTTACGGTACATATGATAGAAAAAAAGATTGACAACCACACATATGAGCAGAAAGTCTTTTCGATTATCCAATCCATCATAGCAGAACAGCTGAACAACACCTACAACCGCAATAAAGATTTTTGTACGGGATTTGCAGGCTATATCTTCAGGGTGCACTTCGAGGAAGTGTTCGGACATATCGCCAGCTTGATCCTGACGGAGATCGCCATATCCAATGAATATATGATGGATTTTTTAAAATACTACTCTTTAAACGTCATTGTCATAGACGGGAAAAAATACAAAGTCCCGGAACTGGAAACGGAGAGCGGACTGAAATGGAACGTCGTATCGATGCTCTCCATAGTAAAGATTTACGTCAAAATAAAATCATCCGTAGACATACTGAAAAAAGAGATAGACGAACTCGATAAAAAGATAAAAGTTCTCTATATCGGAGAGTTTTCTCCCTTAGAGTATCAGAACAAGCTTCAAAAAGAGAAAGAGGAGATCGAACATATCCTGACTCAAGAGAAAAAAAAGTTAGACAGGGTTCAAGACACTTTGCTCTCGGTAAAAAACGAGCAAAGAAAGTTTGTACTGACGCGGGAAAGACTGGAGCTAAAGGAGATCATACAAAAAAAGAGGGACGAAAAGGCTCAGATCATAGCGCAAACCGTTCAAAAAAGCGTCATCACCCAATACAACAATCTAAGAAAAACTCTGGATACTCTCATGCGGCAATTACATAGAAATGAAAAAGTCCTGGAGCAGAACAGACCCTCTTACCTATCCATAAAAAATGCCTTGGCAAAAGCGTTGGTATCCAAAAAAACACTCCTTTGACCGGTTGTTAAACAGACACTACAACCCGGTTTCTTCCCGAAGCTTTAGCTTCGTATAACGCGATATCCGCCGATTTAAAGGTCATCTCCCACGCATGAGACGGATCATGCAAAACAGCACCGAAACTGCAGGTGATCTTGTTTGCGACAGGAAATTTATGCTCTTCAATAGCTTTTCTGATATGTTCAAGCACTTTTGCAAGCGCTGTTTTTTCATCTACTTTTAACAGCAGTAAAAACTCTTCCCCGCCCCATCGTATCAAAATATCCTCTTTTCTTGAAAAGTCATCAAGAACTTTAACCAAATCTTTAAGAACCTTGTCTCCGACATCATGACCGTATGTATCGTTGATCTTTTTAAAATGATCAATATCGACCATAGCAAATGCAACGGTTTCGTTTTGAGACAGAATCCTTTGGATATTTTGTTCGAGGTACTCTCTATTATACGCTTTTGTAAGTTTGTCATGAGTAGTTTTATCCTCTAGATCGCGTTGTTTTACGACCGTCTCGCTAATATCCGTAAAGTTCACCGCATAATCACTGTTGAACTTTCTCACCGAGATGTTAAATGCTCTGACAATCCCGTCTTTCAATGACTGGATCGTTACTATATGCTGATCCTGAGGAAGTCTCAAGAGTACTTCGATCCAGTTTTGTCCCTCTTGAACTTTTCCGAGATGAAAATATGCATCGTTCTTGATAAATCGATAACAGATACAGTTATAGCGTTCTTTAAATTCGTCCAGATCCCTGCAGTTGAAATATTTCAATGCCGCTTTATTCATAAATGAAGATATTTCCCCGTCCGTCAGAAGCATCATGTTGGGCTGTGCGTCTAAAAGACTCGTTATAAATATCTTCTGTTTTTCAAGTTCCGTTTTTACTTCGATCAACTGTCTTTCGTTATTCTTTTGAGCCGTTATGTCATGAAACGTAGCATACAGATAGGGCTTGTTTTCCAATTGTATGGCACGCACGCTGACGTCAACATCCAAGATCGAACCCTCTTTTGTCCTGTGCTTGGTGGTAAATCTGTCCCAGCCTTTTGTGATCATAGCCTCTTGTCTTTTGTTTATCTCGGCTTGATCTTCCAGCATTTCGATGGCAGATATGTCCAATTGCTTGAACTCTTCATTTGTATAGCCGTACAGTTCGGTTGCAGCAGGATTTACTTCCAATATCTTATGTTTGATCGGATCGACGACGGCAATAGGGTTCAGCGCTTCGTTGAACAGGGTAAAAAACTTCGTCTCCGCTTTTTGTATCTCCCGTTCGTTCTCTTTCATCTGCGTAATGTCCACAAACACGCCGAGAGCTTCGCCTGGAGAACCTTCAATGGCTGTCAGACTTTTCATAAGCACTAATGCTTTGCCGTCTTTGCGAAGACAGTTTATCTCTTTATTGTATGTTTTTGATGTCTCAAACGCGATCGAACTTTCTCTGCCGAAACTCTCGTACTCTTCGTCATTGCTATACAGGATACGGGTATCTTTTCCGACGAGTTCGCCTGCCTCGTATCCGAGCATTTTCTCAAAAGCCCTGTTCGTCCAGGTAAATTTTCTGTCCTTTATATGGACAAAGCCTGCCGTTTCTATCTTCAAAAGTGCTTCTTGCTGCTCGATGGTCTTTTTCAGCAGATCTTCGTATGCTTTTTTTGCGCTCATATCTTTTGTAGTGATAAGCAGTCTTGTTTTATCCGGCAGCAAAGCAAGACTCATATTGATGGCGATCTGTTTTCCGTTTTTTACGATGCAGGATTTTTCAAAATTTTCGACGTACCCTTTTTCTATCGCTTCTTGTACGGCTTGTCTGGCTCTTGGGACATCTTCTGGAATACTCATTTCAATGCATGATTTTGTGAGCATCTCTTCACGGCTGAAGCCTGTAAATTTTAAATATGCATCATTGAAGTCAAGAAAGTGAGACTCCAGATCAAGAATGGCTATGCCGTCCTTGGAAGCTTTAAAGATAGTCTCGAACTCCTCTTTTTGAAGACGAAGCTCTTCTTGTGCCTGTTTCTCATCCGTGATATCCTGTCCCGATGTCATCAAACCGATAATATCTCCGTTGTGGTCCCGTATCGCACCGTTATGCCAGGCTATGGTCCGTTCTTCACCTACTTTGGTGATCACGGAATTTTCAAAATACTCTACAGGCTCTATGTTGCCGCTGAAGATGCTCTGCATCAATTCTTTGACATCTGCTTGTACACGCTTTGGCAAAACCGTTTCGATCCAATCTTTTCCCAACAGCTCCTCTTGCGAATACCCTAATATCTCACAGCCTTTGGGATTGATAAGCCGGATTTTTCCGTTTCTGTCCAAAGCAAGCAGCATGACGGCTGCGACATCGAGATACAGCTTTGCTTTTTCTTCTTCTAAACGCAATGCGAACTGCGCTTGTTTAAGCTCATCGATATCTTTGATAACGGCAATATAATAATCGACCTTCTTGTCGGCTTTTCGGACTGCCGTGACGGTCAGGTCCACCCATACCAACTCTCCGTTTTTCTTAAAGTATCGTTTTTCCATACTAAAAGTATCGATAAGCCCTTTATTGATCTCTTCAATATGGTGTAAATCTTCTTTTAGGTCGCTTGCATGACTTATCTCTTGAAAAGTCCTGTTCTGTAGCTCCTCTTTCGTATACCCCAGCAGATCACATAAGCTCTTATTGACTTGTATAAATCCTCCGCTCAAGTCGGCAATGGCCATACCTACATTCGTCATTTCAAAAATCGTCTTATATACGCTTGTATCAGCCATGTTCGTTTATAACCTTGTTAATATTTGTTTATTAATTATTATAACATTTTCATGGAAGACAATTAATGACGGAGGTCATGTTTTATGCTGTAGAACAATCTTTATTTCATAAACTTTTTCAATAAAAAAATCACGATCCTATCCTAGAAAAACCCCAATATAAATACCAAATCGGCTATAATTTCACATGCCGAATTTTAAAGTACATTCACCCTATGCTCCTGCGGGAGATCAGCCCCAAGCCATCAAAGCTCTGAGCGATTCTATATTAAAAGGAAACCGCTACCAAGCTCTTGAAGGCGTAACGGGAAGCGGTAAGACTCACACCATGGCGCGTGTCATCGAAAACGTAAAGATGCCGACCATCATCATGACGCATAACAAGACGCTTGCCGCACAGCTTTACAGCGAGTTTCGGCAGTTTTTTCCAAACAACCATGTCGAGTATTTCGTCTCCTACTACGACTACTACCAGCCTGAAGCCTACATACCCCGTCAGGACCTTTTCATAGAAAAAGACAGCGCCATCAACGACGAGCTGGAGCGTCTTCGCCTCTCATGTACGGCGAACCTGCTCAGCTACGACGATGTCATTGTTATAGCTTCGGTCTCTGCAAACTACGGTTTGGGTGACCCCCAAGAATACCTCAAGATGGTACAAGCCGTAACCGTAGGCGATGAAATAAGCCAGAAGAAACTTCTGCTTCGGCTCGTCGAGATGGGCTACACCAGAAACGACAGCTATTTTGACAGCGGACATATCCGTGTCAGCGGCGATGTCATCGATATCTATCCACCCTATTTCGAAGATGAAGCGATCCGCATCGAATTTTTCGGCGACGAGGTCGAATCCATCTACAAAATAAGCGTCTTGGAAAACAAACGCATCGAAGACTATAAAAACGTGAACATCTATGCGACAAGCCAGTTCAGCGTCTCACAGGATCGTATGGCGATCGCCATAAAACGCATAGAAGACGAACTCGGCGAACGTCTTGATTTTCTTTTAAAAGAGGGCAAGCTTGTTGAAGCACAGCGCCTTAAACAGCGTGTGGAATTCGACCTCGAGATGCTTCAGACCACGGGGATGTGTAAGGGGATCGAGAACTATTCAAGACTTTTAACGAATAAAAAACCGGGAGAAGCGCCCTTTACCCTGCTTGATTATTTTGAGATCAAACATAAAGAGTATCTCGTCATCGTCGATGAATCACACGTGAGTCTTCCGCAGTTTCGCGGAATGTATGCGGGAGACCGTGCCAGAAAAGAGGTACTTGTCGAGTACGGCTTTCGTCTGCCAAGCGCACTGGACAACCGTCCTTTGCAGCTGGATGAGTACATCAACAAAGCACCTCACTATCTTTTTGTTTCGGCAACACCCGCCCAGTACGAGCTTTCCCTTTCAGCCGTAAAAGCCGAACAGATTATCCGTCCCACGGGTCTGCTCGATCCGATAGTCGATATCAAGCCGCTGGATAACCAGGTCGAAGACATCCACGACGAGATAAAAAAGATCACGGCGAAAAATGAGAGAGTTCTTATCACCGTTCTGACAAAAAAAATGGCAGAAGCGCTGACAAAATACCTTGCCGATCTGGGCATAAAAGTGCAGTATATGCACTCGGAGATCGATACCATAGAACGTAACCAGATCATCCGCTCCCTGCGTCTAGGGGAGTTTGACGTACTGGTGGGAATAAACCTGCTAAGAGAGGGTCTTGACCTGCCTGAAGTAAGTCTTGTCGCCATACTCGATGCGGATAAAGAAGGGTTTTTAAGAAGCGAGACTTCGCTTATCCAGACCATCGGACGTGCGGCGAGAAATGCCGCCGGACGCGTCATCCTCTACGCAAACAAGATAACAGGCTCTATGCAGCGCGCCATCGACATAACAAAGAACAGACGCAAGCATCAAGAGGAGTTTAACAAAGCCCACGGCATAACTCCGACGACGACCATCCGTAAACTGGACGAGAATCTGAAACTCGAAGATCACGGCGACCTCTATTCAAAAAGAAAAAATATCGATAAAATGCCGGCAGCAGAAAAGAAAAAGATCGTAAAAGAGCTTACAGAACAGATGAAAAAAGCCGCACGCGAGCTGGAGTTCGAAGAAGCAGCTCGCCTGCGCGGCGAAATAACAAAGATCAAAAAACTTTAGGGTATAAAACCCTTGACACACTAAAGGAAAAAAATGGAAGATATGTTGAGCAACATTGCGACTTACGGATATATAGGTCTTTTTATCTACTCTCTAGGAGGGGGATTCGTAGCTCTTGTTGCAGCGTCCGTTCTCTCATACATGGGAAAAATGGATCTGGCAACTTCGATGGCTATCGCATTTACCGCCAACGTCATAGGTGACAACCTGCTCTTTTATCTCGCACGCAACCAAAAAACAGCTATGCATGACTACCTTCGCAAACATAGAAGAAAACTCGCACTTGCCCACTTAAAGATGAAACAGTACGGCTCATGGATCATCCTGATCCAAAAATTCATCTACGGCATCAAAACGCTCATCCCCATCGCCATCGGTTTAACAAAATACGATGTTAAAAAATTCACGATCTTAAATATCCTCTCCGCAATCGTCTGGACGTTAGTGGTAGGTTTTGCAAGCTACTTTTCAGGCAACGCCATTGTAAAACTTTACGATCACATAGTAGAAAAACCGTATATAGCCATCATAGTGGTAGCGACTATATTCGCTGTTCTCTGGATTTATCTTTCTACGGCCACTAAGAAGAAGAAAAAGAAGTAATAATATATTAAATTAGTTGCTAAGAGGTTATTTAGGAGAAATATTTATCATCCCATATCCTCTATTATCAAAATATTTCCGATGATTAGTATACGTTGATATTAGCGTAATTGCAGAAGCTATAGCATCTGCATAAGCATATTCAATATCATCATAAGAAATAGAATATCCACTGTTGGTTTTTATTGTCAATTCTTTTGCTACATCAACTTCTAAATCATAGTCACATAAGTTTCTCAATATACGTAATTTATCAATATGTGTTCTCATTGTTGGTTCAGTGTTTGATATACAGTTTTTTAAAGTATAATGAGCATCATCTTCTTGTAAACTTGCTTTATCTTTGGAACGAAACTTACCACAATTTAAAAAGCGATCTTTCAATAAGTTAAATACCCCATAATACAAGCGTCCTATAGATGTACGAACTTTTGCTTCATACAATGAAGTATCAACTTCTCTCTCTGCATGTAGTTGTTTTGCTAATTCTATAAATTTTATCGCTTTAGTTGCTATAGGACTTTGTGACAAATTTTATACCATTTGTTGATGTGTTGTAATCTGCCCTATTGCATTATCTGGGATACTAGCAAAAGCTTCACTAATAGCTATATTTGTATTAACAAGCTTTTCAATATCTTTTGATTTTGGTATATTTATAAGAAACGTAGTTATTCCCAACTTATCTTCTGTAATATCAAAAGAATCAATCATATTATCTTCCTTTAAAGAAGTTAATGCAATCTGAATTTTATTCATATAGACCACTTTATTATCGACTTCTGATAAGTATTTAACAATTTCTGAAGGGAATTGATTGACTATATCGACTTCAGATTTAGTCCCTGCATCTGTTGAACCTACTAAAGCAAGAGATACCAACATACCAGCAACGGTATAATTAATTGTACTAGATAAACTTGTTGACGGTTGCATATTCCTACCCTTTCTATTCTCTTGGATCAAGAGTATCAATAAATTCTTTTTTTAATAAGTCAAAAAATGTTTTTTTATTCGCTCTATGGCATCTCATTATTATATCGTCTGGATCTGCAAAAAGATTATTACTTAATTTCACATTTGTATCGATATCAATTACAGAACCAAGTTGAATGTCATTTTTGAACTTTCTACTTGTTTGACTCTTGATTATAACGTTACAGTTAAACCCATCTTCAATAATAGCTCTTTCTAATGTAGTTACTTCATCAAGAATAGAAGTATGATTAAAGTTTAATTCCAACTCAGATTTATTGAAAATATTTATTTTTTCAAAAAAATCTATTGTTCTCAAACCTAATCTATCCGTTTCACTAATAATATTCATTGCATTTATTTTCTTACAAATATCTATAACTTCATCGTGAATATATGAAGTCCACCCCGGATAATTGTCATTATGTAACTCTTTATTGTAAAAAACAGTTAAGACATTTTGACCTACTCCAACCGAAACTTTTTTATCATTCCCTACAAGTCTATACAGAGGTGCAAATTTTAATTCTGGAGCATGAGAACGAATGCTATCGGGTATTTCCAACACATTAGTAGGTAGCATTTCTTGATAACTATCTTTCAAAGCATTATATATCATACCTGGGATAGCACTACTTGGTATAACAGATGTAAATCTAATTTCTAAATTTGATTCAACAATCGGTGTAATGCCTAGTCTACTAGGATGAGGTTGTTGCATTATATGCCTTCAGACAAATTTAATTTCATAATTTTATCATAATATTATGAGTACTTCATTTTTATTTTAGCATAACTTACTAACTAATATACTATTAACAAGCATATAAAGTACCATTGTACTTCATTATGCATAATTTATTCTTTTTTTAGTTTTCTTATAGATCTATTACAAAGTCTATCCGTTTAGATAAATTAATCCTAGCGCAATCTTAGCTAACCACTTGTTCTACCCATTTGTAAATATACTTATGCGTTATACTTTCTACTGAATGCTCAACGAGAAAAATTAATCATATTTTTACCAATTCTCATATTTCACGAACATTATATCCCATTAATTTTTCTGTGTTTAACGAAAAGTCCATACGTCAGTTGCAACATCTGCAGAGCCAAGAAAAAGCAAAACAATGACGTGAAGAAAACATAACTGTTTGAGGCGAAGCCGAGTTTTATGTTTTTAGGAATGGATTTGATTTTTCTTGGGGACTTGACGCAGTCAAGCTCGAAGCCGTTGCAAGAGCTTTTTGGTACTTTTTTGCGGAGAAAAAAGTACATGAAATAAACTTACTTTAACCGTCAAAAAGTATAGAGAAAAGTCTTACATGTAAAGAAAAAAACAGATGAAAAATAAAAAAAGAGGAAAGTTCCCAAAGGGCCAAAACCCTTTAGGAAAAGAAAGATTATATAGAATCGATGATAGCGTTAAGAGTCGCAGATGGACGCATAGCTGCAGCAGCTTTAGCATCAACTGGCTTGTAGTAACCGCCGATATCAGCAGGCTTACCTTCTACAGAAAGAAGCTCTTCCATAATTTTCGCTTCGTTCTCTTCTAGTGCTTTTGCAACAGGAGCGAATTTAGCAGCTAGTTCAGCGTTGTCACCTTCAGCAAGAGCTTTTGCCCAGTACTGTGCAACATAGAAGTGGCTAGCTTTGTTATCCGGCTCACCAGCTTTTCTGCTTGGAGCTTTGTTGTTATCTAGGTATCCGGCATTTGCTTTATCCAGTGCAGCAGTAAGTGCAGCTAGTTTAGCATCCGGATGTTTTTGCTCGATATATCTGAATGACTCGGCAAGTGCCAAGAACTCACCAAGTGAATCCCAACGTAGGTGACCCTCTGCAAGGAATTGGTCAACGTGCTTAGGAGCAGATCCGCCCGCACCTGTTTCAAATAGACCACCACCGGCAAGAAGCGGAACGATCGAAAGCATTTTTGCAGATGTTCCAAGCTCTAAGATCGGGTACATATCTGTTAAGTGGTCACGAAGAACGTTACCGGTAGCAGAAATAGTGTTCTCACCTTTACGTACACGAGCATTTGTATAAGCTGTAGCATCTTGAACATTCATGATCATCCACTCGAAACCGCTTTGATCGAATTCGTCTTTATAGTCGTTGATCTTTTTGATAAGATTTGCATCGTGTGCACGGTTTTCATCCAACCAGAATACAACCGGGCTTCCAGTAAGACGTCCGCGCTCGAACGCAAGTCTTATCCAATCTTTGATCGGAATATCTTTCGCACGGCTCATTCTCCAGATGTCACCTTTTTCTACGTTGTGACTCATAAGAACGTTACCTGCAGCATCTTTAACTTCTACAACACCGTCTTCCGGCATTTCGAAAGTTGTCGGGTGAGAACCGTACTCTTCAGCTTTTTGTGCCATTAGACCGACGTTTGCAACGTTACCCATTGTAGTAACATCGTATTGACCGTTTTTAACACAATCATCTACCATACCTTGGTGGAAACGTGCATAAGAGCTGTCTGGGATTACCGCAACACACTCTTGAACTTTTCCGTCCCAGTTCCACATTTTACCGCCGTCACGTACAACAACCGGCATAGAAGCATCGATGATGATGTCGTTTGACGCGTGAAGGTTAGTGATACCGTTGTCAGAATCAACCATAGCGATCGGAGGTTGAGTACCGTAAGTAGCCATGATAGCTGCTTCGATCTCTGCTTTCATCGGAGAGTTAGCGATCTTTTTGTAAAGATCACCAAGTCCAAGGTTGGCGTTTACACCAAGACGAGCGAACTCATCAGCGTATTTTGCGAAAACGTCTTTGAAGAACACTTTAATAGCGTGACCGAACATGATAGGATCAGAGATCTTCATCATTGTCGCTTTAAGGTGCAGTGACCAAAGAACTCCGTTTGCTTTTGCATCGTCAAGAGTTTTTTGGTAGAACGCTTGAAGTTTTTTCGCTGACATGAAAGTACCGTCAAGAACTTCTTTGTCAAGAGCGTCGATCTCTTTTAGGCATTTACCGTTAAGGTTGATAGTAACTTTTTGGTCACCTGAAACGATAACAGACTGCTCGTTTCCGTAGAAGTCACCGTCTCCGTCCATGTGTTGAACATACGCTTTTGAAGGGTTTTCAAACGCACGAAGTTTGTGAGGGTTTTTCTGAGCGAATTTTTTAACCGCATCAGCAGCACGACGGTCGGAGTTACCTTCACGAAGTACCGGGTTAACGGCAGAACCAAGACATGTTGCATATTTTGCAGCAATGGCTTTTTCCTCTTCAGTCTGCGGGTTTTCAGGGAAATTCGGAAGGTTATACCCTTTTTCTTGAAGCTCAGCGATACACTCTTTTAATTGAGGGATAGAAGCAGAGATATTTGGAAGTTTAATGATGTTTCCTTCCGGCTCTAGTGCAACTTTACCCAAATATGCCAACTCATCAGCTATTCTTTGATCTTCAGTTAAATACTCAGGAAATGTAGAGATAACTCTTCCGGAAAGAGAGATGTCTCTAGGCTCGACGTTTACTCCGGCTTCTTTAGAAAAAGCTTGAACGATTGGTAACAACGAATATGTAGCTAAAGCAGGTGCTTCATCTATCACAGACCAGATAATAGTTGGATTTGACTGTGCCATGTCTTGACTCCTAAATCAGATTTTTAAAATTGGAGTATAGTAACATAGTTTTATGTATCTAAATGAAATTAGATTTTTTTTCATATCTAATTAATTAAAATGTGCAATAAAGTAACATTGTTACATTTTGTAATGTAACAATTCTACACACTTATCACTGAAGACAAAGATATTCAGATACTACTCATATGTAAGAAAAGAGGATGAACATCACGGATGCCGCCAAACCGGATATTACTGCATAGGGAAGCTGGGTTTTTACATGCTCTACAACATCGCATTCACTCGCCATCGCCGAGATAATGGTCGTATCCGAAATGGGCGAACAATGGTCTCCAAATACCCCACCTGAGATCACAGCCCCCATAACAAGGGGAACTTCTGCATTCATAGCTACTGCCATCGGTATTGCTATGGGTGTCATGATACTAAAGGTCCCCCAACTGGTTCCGGTTGAAAAGGACATAACCGAAGCAAGCAAAAATATAATGAAAGCCAAATAGTGGGGAGATAAAATATTTGATGTAAAGGATGCCAGGAACAAACCCGTTTTGAGTTCATTGGTCACCTCTCCTATACCGAATGCAAAAAGCAGTATTGTTGCGATTGGTATCATCTTTCTTATCCCTCTCAAGGAAAGAAAAACACCCTGTTTTATACTCATGACACCGTCAATTTTATAATACAGAATCGATAACACGACCGTAAAAATCATAGTATAAAAGATGGAAGAAGAGCCGCTTCCTTTTAGTATGTTCCCGCTTCCCGTTATATATAAAAAAAGAAAAACAAGCAAGATCATCAGTAAGATAGGATACACCATATGTCCTATCTTGCCGGATCCGTAATTTTTTGAACTGTCGTTTATAACGACAGCGTTTTTCATCGGCCCTATCTCTATATTAAACCAGACGACCAAAAAAGTAACGACTAGTGCAGCCATTGCATAAAAGTTGTATGCGATGGATCTTAGAAGAATATCTATATCGTCTGCAACAAGGACGCCGTCTAGTATCTGTGTGGAGATAAGTCCCAGAAGCAGCGCTCCCCATCCGTTTATTGCCAGCAGTGAGCACACGGGAGCAGAGGTCGAATCGCAAACAAAAGCAAGTTTTGCGCGCGACACTCCGTAACTGTCGGTTAAAGGGCGGCTGACAGTGCCTGCTATAAGCGACGTAATGGAAGATTCGACAAATATCAATATCCCGATAAAGTATGCTAAAAGTAAAGAGGCCCTGGCCGATGTGATGATAGAGTGCTTTTTTTGCACATAGTGGATAAACCCGCCTATGCCTCCGGAGTTTTCTATCAGGAGAACGACGGAACCTACAAGCAGCGCAAATCCGAGAGTCTTTACTATCCAAGCCTGCGACACAAGCTTAAAAAAAAGTCCGGCTGTCGCTCCAAACGTATCTGCCAAAGAGAAACCGTTCAATATGAACAATCCCAAAAATATGCCGCCAAAAAGCGATATAAGAACGTTTCTTGTAAATAACGCTAGGATGATGGCTAAAAGAGGCGGCAGAACACTAAGAGAGTCTATCTTTTTTTCCTTATAGGTGGAATTCTAAAAGAGCAACCCCGCTACGCCCAAATTTCTCTTTGAAAACTTCGCATTTTTTTTCATTTATCACTTTAAATCCGAGTTTTTTGTACACGAGCATTATATCCGCAGAGCCTATCTCGACAACCGTATGAACTATGCGGTATCCCTTTAAACTGGCAGTCAGCAGGCTTTTTTTGACAAGCTCTTTTATAATGACCAAGTCGCTGTAACCGTCTTTTTCTACGAGAAAATCGAGCATCCAGGTTCTTTTATCGCTTTGAAAAGCACAAAGAGATATCATCGAAGAGTGTTCTTCGTTTTCTTCGCTTACTCCCAGTTTTTCAAGAGCTTTTGAAAGCAGTTCCTCCGTCGCTATCCTCGGCTCATAATTACATAAAGTTCCGACATCTTCACCGTCGATGGAAGCGATAAGAAAGTTTGAGTAATGACAATATGTTTTTATCTCCGAAGTAATAAGCTGCTCTAATTTGTTCAATAATAATTCTTTATTATCTATATCAAAGATAAGATCGAATATACCCGTCCTTTTACCGGCTCTTGAACTTTTCAACATTGATAAAGCTAAAAATTTTGAATCGCCGCTGAGGGCTTTTCTAATCTCAATTTTTTTCATTAATCGCACTTTATATTTTTTAAATCTTACTAATAGTATCATATTTTATGATAAAAATATTCTTAATTTTTATACTGCTGCAATTTAACATCTTACATGCAAGGCAGATACTCCTTGTAGTAAGTGAAAACTTCAACTCGACAAAAGCAAAATTGTACACTTTTGAGGATTCAAAGAGCGTTTTTAGGGGTATCGACGTCAACATTGGAAGAAACGGTCTTGCCTGGGACGGCGACGACAAATATTTCCATCACGACAAAAAAGAACCTTTAAAACGGGAAGGCGACGGAAAGTCGCCTGCGGGCGTGTTTCTGCTAAAAAGCAGTTTCGGATATGAAGATAACGATTTTTTACTGCCCTATATAAAAAGCACGACCGAAAAGATATGCGTCGATGATGCAGATTCCGATTTTTATAACCGGATTATTGATATGCCAAAAGAGCAGCCGAAAAGTTTTGAAAATATGAAAAGGGACGACATACAGTACAAAATAGGCGTCGTCGTGGATTATAATCCAAATAAAGTAAAAAACAGGGGATCATGCATCTTCTTGCATGTGCAAAAAGAAAAAGACCACCCGACGGCCGGATGCACATCGATGAGATACGAAGACCTGAGAAAAATTCTAAAATGGCTTGATCCAAATAAGAAACCTCTTCTTATACAGATACCAAAGAATTACATCAAAGAGATTCCCAAAGAGTTGTTAAGTACCGATGCAATATCATTTAAAAAGCTGTGAAGAATCGATAAGTATATTATCCATATTGTGAGTGATTCCAAACGACAATAAATGATAAAGTTCATTAACCAGATGTATCGCGTCTTTATGGGCACTGGCAGTTACAACACTTGCAAAAAGCTTCTTAGAGAAAAAAAGGTTTTGAAATCTCGTCAGCAGATTATTTCCTGCTTTTATTCCGCCTTTTTCATCCGTACAATCCAGTACAATGGCACATAAATTCGGTTTTATAACAATAAAACGGTCACTTTTGCGTATATACGATTCGAAGCTTGTTAAATCAAGTTCTTCGGCAAAACCTATCAAAACAGAATAGTTAATGTTATAGCGTCTATATCTATAATCATAGTCTGTTATCTCGTTCATTATTGTTTTTCGAATATCTTCACGCAGCTCAACTAAGATATTTTTCATGTCGGAATCACCAATAATTTTATTTATCTAATTCGGGTTAGATATGCACTATTCTAACTATTTTTGATTTCATATGTTCTTAATTAATGTATGATTTTCATTTATTATTTATCCTTATCGATAATTAATATGATAAAATAAACATTATTTTAGTTTAAAAGCGTTATTATTGATAAAAGACAAGGAGGTTATCATGCAAGTAAATAATTCAACGAGCAGCTCTTTATTGTACATAAACGATCATAAAAAAAGCGCAGAAGCGTCGCTGGGCAAAATAGTCAGTGCGAAAAATGAGCAGCTTGACAACGCTTCTTTGGCACTCATAGCAGATGCTATTGGCAACGATATCGGTACACTTTCTCAAGGTCTTCAAAACGCGACCGATGCGACAAGTATGATGCAGATCGCAGACGGTGTTCTCAGCGGCCTGTCTCAAAGTGCACAGGATCTTAACGTACTGTCGGTACAATCAAACAGTGCTGCTCTTTCCAGTGAACAAAAAGCTTCACTCAGCAGCAAAGCCGACGCTATCAAATCCAGCATGCAAGACAGCATAAACAATGCCTCTTTCAACGGACAGGCGATTTTCGGCAGAAATATGGAGTTTTCACTGGGTGAGAGTACCGTAACGGCTAACATATCCAACGTCAACGTAAATTCTCTGGATATAAACTCGCAGGACAGTATCGCGGAATTTATGAAAAATCTGGACAGCGTGCGCAGTAACGTAGGATCAACAGTGAATGCTTTACAAAGTTCGACGAACTCTATTCTTACGCAGATAGGTTCTTTGTCGTCTGCAAAATCTCAGTTGAGCGATGCGGATATCGCCAAAGAGTCGACAAACTTCGCGCAGCAAAACATCATGCTCAATGCTTCGCTTATAGCTCAGGCCCATAAAAGCAGTATAAACTCTGCAATGGTCTCTCAGCTTTTAGGCAGCTAAAGAAGAGGTTTCTTAAGCCTCTTCCTCTTCACGTACCATTCTGTCTTTTGCTTCGATCCCAAGCAGACTCATACCTGTTTTTAATGAAAGCGCCACCACTTCGAGAAGTTTTAAAAGTTTTGCCTCATCCTCTGTTCCGATGATTCTGAAATCATAATAGAACTTATGAAGTTTTGCAGCCAAAGATTTTAGATAATCGGTCAGTTTTTGAACCTGTCTTGAACCAAAAGCATCTTCGATCACCTCCGGCAGTAAAAGAGCTTCAAAAAGAAGCGAATCTGCATCGGCGTTCAAGCCTTTTAAAGACACCTCTTCTATCTCTTCTTTTGACAGATCACTTTTTGCGACCATGGTTCTGATACGTGCATGAGCATATTGTATATAATATATAGGATTAGAGCTGTCCTGCTTTTTAAACTCTTCTACGTCAAATTCCAAAGCCGTATCGCTTTTTTTCGAAGCAAAAATAAATCTAAGTGCATCGGAACCTATCTCTTCGACGATATCGCTCATAAGGATCACGTTTCCTGCCCGTTTGCTCATCTTGTAAGGCTCACCGTCTTTTAACAGGCTCACCATCTGAGACAAAAGCACTTCAAGTTTTGAACTCTCATACCCTAAAAATTCGACGGCGGCTTTTACGCGCGGTATATAACCGTGATGGTCGGCTCCCCAGATATTGATATAGTGGTCATACCCTCTTTCAAACTTCTGATTATGATAGACAATATCTCCGGCCAGATATGTCGGACGTCCGTCTTCGCGGACAACGACCCTGTCCGAATCATCTCCTTTTGAAGATGAGGCTATAAACATCTTGTCATCTTTTTTATAGATACCCACGCCCATTTTTGCCATAACCCTGTCCCAATCGTCATATAAAGAGGATTCGTTTACAAAAGTATCAAAATGGATGTTCGTATCTGCCAATGTCTTGACGATAAGCTCCATCACTTTGTCTTTTGCCCAAAGCGCAAGCTCTTTTTGACGCGACTCATCGGTCAGTATCTCTTTGCCGAATTTTTCAACCGCGTCACGTGTGAGATCCGTCATATATTCGCCGCGATAAAAACTCTCAGGCCACTCGATATCGAGCCCGAGTATATTTGCCTGTCCCTCAAGCTGAATAGAAAGACCCAGCAGGTCTATCTGGTTTCCTGCATCATTGACATAATACTCTGCTGTGATATCATAACCGAGATGGCGGCCGAGACGCAAAAGAGTATCCCCGTAAACCGCTCCGCGGGCATGACCTATATGAAGAGGACCTGTAGGGTTTGCGCTGACGAACTCTAAAAGTATCTTCTCTTTTTTGTCAGATCTGCCGAACTCGTCTTGATTGTTTAAAGCCCATGAAGCATATTCGTTCAAAAACGTTTCGCTCAAACGAAAATTGATATAACCCTGTACGGATTCTACGGCGCTGAACATGTCGTCTTCACCGAAAGATGAACTGAGTTCTTCTGCTATAACCATTGGCGATCTACGCAGTTCTTTTGCGAGAGAGAATGCAATTGGAGTAGAAAAATGCCCAAAACTTCTGTCTTTGGGCTTTTCTAAAACAACGTCACGATCAAATTTTTCGCGTAAAAGCGATCCTACACGTTGTTTCAAGATTTATGCTTGTTTTGTTGTTGATGAAGTAGTTTCTTCTGCTGCTGAAGCTTTTTTGTCGGCTTCTACCTGTTTTGGTTGTTCAGAAGACGCTGTTTCAGATCCCGACTCATCGTCTTTCATCTCGTTTTTAAAACTTTTTATACCTTTACCCAAACCTTTTGCAAGTTCCGGAATTTTCTTACCACCGAATAATATAACAATAACAAGAAGGATAATTATCCATTCCCATCCACCTGGCATACCCATGAGACTCCTTTTTGTGCATATAATATCACAATATTTTAAATATTCAGAAGTATATCTACGATTTGCTGTAATTGGTATTAATCTTCCCAATCTATTATAAACTTATTGATCTCCGATGTCGGGATCTTCAGTCTTGCCGCTTTGGCTATGGTGACCAAATGTTTTGCCGCTTTATCCAAGTCGTCGTTTACGATGAAAAACTCATATTCGGATATACGCTGCACTTCGCGCTTTGCCATACTTATACGGTTTTGTATGATCTCTTCGCTGTCGGTACCTCGTACCCTGAGCCTATGTTCAAGCTCTTTTAAACTGGGTGTAGTAATAAATACGGATGTAGCGATATCGCCGAATCTGTTCTTTACGGACATATTCCCCTGTACATCAATATCAAAGACTACGAGTTTTCCCGCTTTTAAAGCTTCTTTCACCGGTTTCACGGATGTTCCGTAATAGTTTCCATGGACCAGCGCATACTCTAAGAACTGCTCATCTTCTATATCTTTTTTAAACTCTTCTATATCCGCGAAATGATAATCTATACCGTTTACTTCACCTTCACGCATAGGACGGGTCGTCGTAGATATCGAAAAATAATGCGCACCTATCTCCTGCGCAACTTTCTTGATCAGAGAACTTTTTCCTGCTCCGCTTGGACCGGAGAGAACAAGGATCGCTCCGCTACTTTTCAACTTTATCTCCGAACGAAATATTTATGGTTATATTCGCACCTTTGAGCGAAGCCGCTATATTGTCGTCACTTAATGCTTTTAGCAGGTTTTTAAGAGCTTCTATCCCCTCGTTGGATGATTTTTCTACTGTTTCTTCTGTATCTTCATCGGGTTGTATCTCTTCATCTTGCTGCATATCGATCCCGCTTGCTTCTGTTTCCTCTTGAGCATCGTCTTGTACGGTCTCGTCTTCGTCTATCTCTTCTCCTAGTGCAATCTTAAGTGATCTTTCATCCAAAGATGAAAGATCGCCGATCTCGGTATCTATTTCCAAATCTATCTCCTGGTCTAAATCTTCTTGTGTTAAATCGTTTACGGCGTTTTCTATCTTATTTTCCAAATCGTCCAGACCGAGGTCCTCATTTGTTTCTTCAGTCTCCGGCTGCGGTTCTTCTTCCAAGGCCAGTTCTTCATCCTGAAGATCATCCTCTTGCAGGACTTTATCTTCTTCTAAGATCTCATCTTCACTTGATTCCATCTCGTCAAGATTCAGATCATCGTCCAAATCATCCAGTTCATCCAACTCCGCTTCTATCTCATCTTCTTGTGTAACAGGATTATCGGCAGACTCTTCTTCATCTGTTTCATCAAAATCTTCTTCGTCAGATTCTACTTCCTCTTGTGTTATATTTTCAAGTTCTTCTTCATCTGATTCTGGTTCCTCTTCTGCTATTTCTTCAAAATCCGCTTCGTCCAACTCCGGCTCTTCTTCAACGCTTTCATCTTCTAATATCTCTTCATCCGGCTCTTGTTCTTCTTCCAGGGTTTCTTCAAGATCGTCCCCGTTCAAATCCAGATCTTCTTCCAGTTCTTGCAGCTTTGACAGCGTTTCCTCTTCTGTTTCAGATTCCGTATCGATATCTTCGATCACGCTCTCCGCTTCTTCCTCAGATTCCTCAGATTCCTCAGATTCCTCAAGCTCATCAAGCTCGTCGAGATCATCCAACCCTTCTATATCTTCCAGAGATTCTTCATCAAGCTGCAAATCTTCCAGATTAAGATCATCTTCACTAAACTCTTCATCTTCTTCGGTTATCTCATCCGCTTCGGTTTCATCCAAAAGATTTTTTACCTCTTGTACTTCATCTTGATCGAGTACGGATCCGGTGAGTTCTTCATTTTGATCCTCATCGTCGAGTTCATCAAAATCGATATCATCAAGATTCAGATCGTCATGATCGAAATCGATATCATCTAGATCATCGTGTTCCAACTCGTCAAGATTCTCCTCTTCCTCTTTGGGCTGATCTTCGATCTCATCGCTATCGCCATCTCCATCATCATCTTCATTTTCATCAAACTCCGGTTCATCTTCTAAATCCATCTCTTCTATATTTTCAAGTTCCAGATCTTCATCATCCGCAGCGGAGCCTGCAAGACTCTTTGAGACCATACTCAACAGCTCTACGAGATCCGTCGGCAAAAACGGCTTTTTGACCTCATAGTCAAACCCTTCCATACCTTCTGATCCGCGGGAAAGCATATAGATAGAACGCTTATATGATATTTTTTCTTTTAATTCGTTTATCATCTCAGGAGAATAGATAGTTTCATCAACTATGACAAGATCATATGTGCTTTCTTTGATATCGTCTACATTGTTTATGATTTCAACATTGTTGCCGGTTTTTTGAGCGCTCAACGTAACAAGTTTACTGACAACAGGATTATCATTTAACAGCAATATATTCATAGTAGGACATCCTTGAATGATTTATAGAATTTAACTTATTGTATCAAAAAAAAGTTGAAACCTCTGAAAATCTATATGTTTTGTCCGCCTGTTTCGTTTAAAAAAGAGTTCCCAGCCAGTTAAACGAATCCTGCATCTGGATTTTAAATATCAGCATCGCCGATGCAAAGGTAGCGATCAAAACGGCGAACGAGACGACTATCTTTATCGGAAATCCGATAACAAGCAAGTTGAACTGCGGCATTGTCTTCATAAGCATACCAAAGATTATGTCAGCCATCCATGACAATGCTATTAACGGAAATGCGATGGTAAAGCCTATTACAAACATGTTCGAGGCTGCGTGAATTATGTAGCTGAAGATATGTTTGCTCATTATAAAACCGCCAAGAGGGATAGCGCTTAAAGATTTATCGATAAACAGAAGCATCCAATGATGCAGATTAAGCGAAAAAAGCATCATCAATGCCATCAAAGACAAAAACTGGCTGACGATAGGCATAGAGACTCCCGACTGCGGATCGATGGCGCTTGCCATGGAAAACCCCATGACAAACGATATCTGTCCGCCGGCAAAAGTGATGACATTAAACGCCAGCTGCAATACGATCCCGATGATTAGCCCAAACAGCAGTTCACTGAGTGTGGCAAGGATCAGGTTTACAACATTTATCTCAAATGCGATAGGTTTCATAGATGCATAAAAGACCACTGTAAAGAAAAAAGCCATAGCGGTCTTTACTACGATCGGTATACTTTGATGTGAAAAAATAGGAACGGCTATAAAAAGCGAAGCAAAACGAAAAAAAAGAAGCAAAAACCCTACAATATTCGTATCGGTAAATATTGTCGCGTAATTCATTATTTTACCTGCAGCAGCTCTTTGTTTTCCAGATGAAAGACCTTATCGCATCTGTCTGCCATATTTTCATCATGCGTCACTAGGATTAAAGCAGCTTTATGATGAACTACATACTCATCAAAGATCTTCATCACTTCCTCCGCCGTTTTGTTGTCAAGGTTTCCCGTCGGCTCGTCCGCAAAGATTATACGAGGCTTTTTTGTAAGGACTCTGGCAATAGAAACCCGCTGCTGCTGTCCGCCTGAAAGCTCACTCACCTTCTGGTACATCACTTCTGCAATATCGAGTCTTTTTAGCAGCTCTTCGTCTATCTCTTCACGACTGAGCATTGAAGCCACTTCGAGATTTTCCATGGCACTAAAGCCTTTAAAAAGATAATGTGCCTGAAATATAATACCGAGATCATTGCTTTTGAGATGCACAAGCTCTTTTTGAGTAAGATCATGCACTCTTTTGCCGAGCAGCTCCACCGTTCCTTCAAGAGGCTCGAGCAACGTGGAAAGTATATGCAAAAACGTAGACTTTCCGCTGCCGCTGACTCCGGTGATCGCTATTTTGTCTCCCTCATTTACATGCAGGGATATATCTTTAAAGAGTTCATAATCAAATGAGTGTGATATGGAAGTGGCTTTTAGTAAATTCATAAAATGGATTATAACAAAGTGAATATAAAAGAAAGGGTAAAAATTATTTTAGGAGTGTTAAAAAATAAAAAAGTGGAATAAGGGAGAACCCTTACGCCATTTGTGCAGCAACTTCTGCAGCAAAGTCGTCGACTTTTTTCTCGATACCTTCACCTACTTCAAGACGGAAGAATGCAGCAATTTTCGCACTACCGCCTGCTGCTTTACCGGCTGCTTCAACAGCCTCTGCAACAGTTTTTTTGTCGTCTAGAACGTAATTTTGATCTAGAAGAGCCTGCTCTTTATCTAATGTAGAGTTGTCATCGATAAAACGAGCAAGTTGACCAGGAACGATCTTATCCCAGATCTGCTCAGGCTTACCCTGCTCTTTAAGAGCTGCTTTGATGTCTGCTTCAGCTTGAGCGATAACCTCGTCTGTAAGCTGGCATCTAGAAACGTACTGAGGTACGTTTTTAAGAGGTTTTTTGAGGCGTGCTAGTTCCTCGTTCTCTTTTTTGATCACTTCGATACGTCCTGCAGTTTCATCTGCAACGTACTGAGCATCGAAATCTTTGTAGCTAAGAGTCGTAGGTTTCATTGCAGATGCATGCATTGCAACGTTTTTAGCCGTATCGACCATAGCTTGTGCAGTTTTAGCACTGTCACATTCGATAGCGACGATAACACCGATACGAGTGTTTGAGTGAACATAACCGTTGATAATAGTGTTCTCGTTGCCGGTCAATGTAGCGATACGGCGGATCTCGATTTTTTCACCGATCTTTGCTACTGCTTCATCGAATACCAATGCAAAAGATTTACCGTCCATCTCAGTTTCGCGAAGAGCCGTAACATCACCACACTCATTTGTAAAAGCTTGAGAAACAGATTTTGAAACAAGGTCTTTGAAACCGTCGTTTTTCGCAACGAAGTCTGTTTCTGAGTTTACTTCTACCAATGTCGCTTTAGAGAAATCGTCAGCGATTTTTAGACCGATAGAACCTTCAGCAGCAACACGGTCAGCTTTTTTAGCCGACTTGGCGATACCGCGGTCACGAAGATACTCTTTTGCTTTTTCCATATCTCCGTCAGTTTCTGTCAATGCTTTTTTACAATCCATCATTGGTGCATCGGTAGCTGTTCTAAGCTCCTTCACCATTGCTGCTGTGATTTCTGCCATGATTACTCTTCCTCTTCTGCTGTTTCTTCCGCTGCTTCTTCCGCTTCAACTTCTTTAGCGTTTGCAGCTTCCATCTCCTCTTCTACATCAGTAGTAGAACCGCCGTTTGCCAATGCTTTACCTTCGTTGATCGCTTCAGCCATTTCATTACAGAAAAGCTGGATAGAACGGATAGCATCATCATTACCAGGGATCGGGAAATCGATAAGGTCCGGATCACAGTTAGTATCTAACGGCGCAACGATAGGAATGTTTAGACAACGAGCTTCCAAAACTGCGATATGTTCTTTTGCCGCATCCAGTACGAAAAGCATATCCGGAAGTTTTTTCATATCACGGATACCGCCGAAGTATGAAGAAAGTTTCTCTTTTTGACGAGAAAGCATCAACGCCTCTTTTTTAGTTAAAAGCGACATCTGTCCGTTTTCTTCCATCTGCTCGATAGCTTCAAGTTTACGGATAGACTTTTGGATAGTTTCGAAGTTCGTAAGCATACCGCCTAACCAGCGATTTTCAACATATGGCATACCGCATTTCAGTGCCGCTTCTTTTAAAGTATTGCGAGCTTGTTTTTTTGTTCCGACAAAAAGGACTGTTTTTCCTTCAGCTGCAGCATCGACGACGATTTGATATGTATTGCGGAAATAACGCAATGTTTTTTGTAGATCGATGATATGGATATTTTTACGCACACCGAAGATATATTTTTTCATCTTTGGGTTCCAACGACGGGTTTGGTGTCCGAAGTGTACACCACATTCTAGTAGGTCTTTCATAGTTACCATATAAGGTCCTTTAAAGGCTTTTTCAGCCAGAAATTTTCTAAAGAAACTTTTTGCTTTCGCAAAACCGCATTCTCTAGTTTTGTCGGTTATCTTGGGTATTACCAGACATCTTCCTCTATTATTTCAGAGGGGACGCACCAACGTTTCGGCATATACTTGCTTTGTTTTTCTTTGTTTTTACAGAAAGAAAATCGCGGAATTATACAAAATTTTAGTTTAAATACTGCTGTAAAAATAATTATAAGATCGATTTTTCCAAGAAGCAAGGGATCTGTTTTAATTAGTTTTTATAATATATTTAGTTACTATGCACAAACAAAAAATATTACAAAAATATAATAAAAACAGGGATGGCCAATGAAAAAGAAAGTAATGATCTCTCTGATGGCAGCGACTTTGCTTGTAAGCAATGCAAGCGCAGCTTCGATGTATGATCGGCTAGAAGCCATGGAAAAAGAGATAAATAAACTAAAAGCGGAGATCGCCGACTTAAAAGCAAAAGAATCCGCTTCAATGAAAGCGGAAAATAAAAAAATCGATGTAAAAGAAACGCCTAAAAACGATAAAGAGGATCTGTCGGAAAAACTGGCCGATATACAGGAGAGCATCGACGATCTTCATAAAAAAACTGGTGGAAACCACTTAAAATTCAACGTCGATCTTAGAAGTGCCGTTGAAAACATACAGTATAAGATGGCTGACGGCTCGACAAACAACAACGATGCTTTTTTTACGAACAGACTGTGGCTTGGCATGAACTGGGCGGCTACCGATAACCTCAGCTTTACTGGACAGCTCGCGTATAACAAAGCCTACGGTTCCAGAAGCGGTGCAAGTACAAACAACTCCTTTGAAAACTTTGACTGGATAACAAATGAAAATGCTTACGACGACACTATCAGAGTTCGTTCCGCTTACTTTTTTTACAAAAACAATACGTTTTTAGGAACAGACATACCGTGGACTTTCAGTCTGGGGCGACGACCTTCCACAAACGGTCATCTGGTAAACCTGCGCGACGACGACCTTGCCGCTTCTCCTATGGGACATACTATCAATGTCGAATTTGACGGATTGAGTTCAAAGTTCGATCTTGAGAGAATGACAGGTGTTTCGGGGATGTATGTGAAGTTCTGCGCCGGCCGCGGCGGAACCAATGCACAGCCAAAATTCAGCGGGGCGCCCTATTCAAAAGACACAAACAGCATAAACGATATAGATTTGGCCGGATTGATCTTTGTGCCCTATGATGACGGGCAGTACAGTATAGGAACGCAATTTTATTATGCAAACAACCTTATCGATGAAAACAATGCTTCCGATCCTTCTGCAGGGTTCAAAAATGTCGGCGGATTATACAGCGGAACCGTTAATTTCGTTGTCAACGGCATCGGCGACGGAATAAGCGATTTTTTAGACTATACCCTATTTTTCATAAGCGGCGCAGTATCTCAGACAAATCCAAAAAGCGGACAGACCATGCTCGGCAGCCCGGATGCCAAAACGGGCCACTCCGAATGGATAGGTGTGCAGTTTCCCTCTTTGATAAGCAACAGCGGCAGATGGGGTCTTGAATACAATCACGGCTCAAAATACTGGAGAAGCATCACCTACGCAGAAGATACGAATATCGGCTCGAAGCTGGCAGCCAGGGGGAATGCTTATGAAGCTTATTTTACCGAACCGCTGATACGAAATATTCTTTCGCTTCAACTCCGTTACACGTATATAGATTACGATTACAGCGGAAGCAACGGATTTTTCGGAAGCGAAACGGGAACGCCTATGACTATGAGCGAGGCAGTGGCGAACGGACACGGCTCCGAAGTAGTAGACAAAGCGCAGGACATCCGTTTTTATCTGAGATACAGATATTAAAGACTTTTAACATATAAACATAAAAGCCCTGTATGTAAACTCTAAGCTCTTAGCTCGTTTAGTTTCTCTTTGACTTCGTTTACATGCAGTTTTTCTATTGTTTCACCATCTTTCTTACGTTTTACGCGCACTTTTACGTTGTCCCATCCCGCAGCGATTTTTCCTTCGGGAGAGACGATATATGTCGTTCTTACGATCCCCATATACTCTTTGCCGTAGTTCTTTTTCATCTTCCAGACATCATAATCCTGCATCATTTTAGTAGAAGGATCACTGAGCAGCGTGACCTCCAGATCATGTTTTTCGATAAACTTTTGATGGCTGAGCGTACTGTCCGCACTCACGCCCATGATGATCGCATCCATATCCGCAAACTCGATCTGTGTCTGGGTGAAATCACAGGCTTCCGTCGTACACCCCGGCGTATTGTCTTTTGGGTAGAAGTACAGGACTATCCACTTGCCTCTCAGATCTCTTAAACATATCTCTACATCATCTTGGTTCGGCAGACAAAAGTCCGGTGCTGTTTTTCCTACTTCAATCATAATTCTTTCTCCTTGATTCTCTTTTTTTTGTAAATGACATATCCAGCTATCAACAATACTGCCGCCGTGACGGCCGCTATCGTGATCTCTTTTAGATACACATGGATGAGTTCCTGATTCTTTCCAATAAAGTACCCCAAAGCTATAAGGATAACACTCCAGACGCCCGCCCCTGCTCCCGTATAGACGAGAAATATTTTCAAGTTCATCTTTGAAAGCCCCGCAGGGATCGATATGAGCTGTCTGATGCCGGGAAGAAGTCTTCCGGTAAACGTCGAGATATGACCATGATTCTCAAAGAAATTATCCATCTTTTCCAAAGAGTTTTGACTGATGAAAAAATATTTTCCGAATCTGTCCAAAAACTTTCTTCCCACGAACATCGCCAGATAATAGTTTACCAAAGCACCGAACAGTGAGCCCAGTATCGAAAACGCAAAGACCAGATACAGGTTCATCTTTCCATCCGCGATCAATACGCCTGCCGGGATCAAAATGATTTCGCTTGGAAACGGTACGAACGAGCTCTCAACCGCCATAAGAAAAAAAATTCCAAGATATCCCCAATCAAAAACCGTCGCCAAAAGCCACTGTGCAAATTCCGCTAACATCTATCCATCCTATATCGCACTTTCAAAAAGTTTTATCATCTCTTCGGCCACGTTCTTATGGGAATGTTCGATGAGTTTTTCACTCTTTTGCTGCAGAGGCTCGTCTAAAATATCAAGCAGCTTCTCTTTCAAATCTTCTCCCTCTCTCTCGCACCAGCCCATATTCTTTTTTACGATAAAGTTTGCGTTGTAAAACTGATGATCTCCCGCCGCATAGGGATAGGGAATGAAAAACGCGGGCAGTCCGTTTGCGCAAAGTTCCCAAAGAGTGCTCGCACCCGCGCGGCTCACTGCCAGATCCGCTCTGCTTACAAGTGAGTTCAGATCTTTGGTAAACGAGTACAGTTCGACCTCTACACCGATCTTTTCGTACTCTTCTTTAACTCTTTTAAAATCGCGCTCACCGCATTGATGGATGATATTTATCCCTTTTTGTTTTAAGGACAGGGCCGTTTGCAAAGCAAGATCGTTTATCGCTTTTGCTCCTTGAGAACCGCCAAGGAAGATGATCGTTTTTAATTCTTCTCTTACTCTGGATGAACTGAAAAAGAGCTCTTTTACGGGATATCCTTTTATAGGCGAATCTTTTTCGTATGCGGATATAAAATATTTTGCGCGGGACCTTAAAACGGAGTTCAATCTCCCCACGACGGCGTTTTGTTCATGAATAAAAAGCGGCAGCCCGGAGATAACGGACGCAAACGCCGCAGGAGCAGCAGAAAATCCGCCTACGCTTATAACCGCTTGTATCTTGTGTCTCTTAAATATTCTTCTCGATTCCAGCACCGCTTTAAAGATATGGTACAAGGCTTTGACTTTTGCCGCACCTTTTTTATTGACGACTCCCGAGGTTTCTAAAAAATATGTATGGGAAAACCCGCTGTGTTCGCCGAACCATGCTCTGTCCTGCCCGTTCGTCGAACCGATAAACACAACTTCATGCCCTCTTGTGATAGCCGAGGAACAAAGTGCTTCGGCGATGCTGAGATGTCCTCCCGTTCCGCCTCCCGTGATACAAAATTTCACCCGTTGAGCCTTTTTTTATCCATATTTACCTTCTTTGATGCCATAAGCACCATCCCGATACCCATGGAAGCGGCGATGATGGCCGAACCTCCATAGCTTAAAAAAGGTACAGATATCCCTTTAATAGGAGCCAATCCGCTTATACCGTAGGCATTTATCAAAAATGCAAAAGATATAAGCAGCCCTATGCCCAGACTGAAAAGATAGTTCACCGAATCGTTCGAACGGTTTGCGATTTTAAATATACGCTGCAGTATCCATAAAAATATAACCGTTACCGTCAATACACCTATAAATCCCAGTTCTTCGGATATTCCCGCCAGTATGAAGTCGGTATGAACTTCACTTAAAAAACCAAGCTTAAACGTACCGTCTCCAAGACCTACGCCGAATATTCCGCCGTTATGTATGGCGTTTAGCGAGTGTCCTATCTGATAGGGTTCGGTTGAAGAAGGGACGCGCAGATGTGAGGCGATCGATTCGGGAAAAAGCTGCAAAATGGAATTTTGCGCCAGAGACCACCATGATTTTATACGCAGTATCCTATGTTCCGCCGTCAAGACAAAAAAAGCAAAAAAGCTGAATGCACTAAAAAGCAGCACCAAGAAGAACTTGAAACTGCTTCCGGCAAACATCAGCATAAAAAGCAGGGTCAATCCGAGGACGACGACCTGTCCGAGATCGTTTTGGACAAAAGCGATGATGAACATGATGGCAACGAAGATGACGGCATAGGGCAAGAAACGCAAAAACTCCTGTTTTATTCCCATTCCTCCGTGATATCCGAGTTTTCTGGAAAAACTCCACGCCAAAAAGTAGATAAACCCTATCTTGAAAAACTCGACCGGCGCCAATGAAAAACCGAGTATTTTTATCCATCTTTTTGCCCCTCCCACTTCCGAGACCAGACTTGCAGGCAGAAACGGCATGATAATCATCAGCAGCATCGAAGTTATCAACAGGATAAGACCGAGCCTGTGAAGCCAGACATCGGGATCAAGCTGAGCGAAAAACCACATGATCAAGATAGAAAGTACTCCAAAGACCGCCTGGCGGATAAGAAAATGGAACTCTCCCATATCAAAAAGTACGACCGTATACGTCGTAAGCGAATAGGACATCAATATGCTCATAGAGATCAATATCGATGTCAAAACAAAAAGTTTTCTATCTGCCATACCCGTCACTTTATCTTAGCTGGTTGATCTTCAATACGAACTCTACTTCCGCCTTTGAAAGATGCAGCTCTTTTGAGATCGTATCGACATCGACCCCCTGTTTAAACAGTGAAGTTATTTTGCTGTCATCGTTTCCATGGACTGAAGAGGGCAGAGATATCTGACGTATCCCGCCTTCGAGATTAGCAAGCCTTGAATCGACTGCGACCGACAGATCCGCCAGATTTCGTTCTATCTCTTTGATATTCGAAGAAACGGGATTTATAAAATCATAAACACTGCGTTCTATCTCCTGATATATCTCTTCATCGTTCATACCTCTTTTTATGTCCGTCGTAGATGACTTTTTATCCATCTCATACAGCTTTTTTTCTATCATGTATATCTGACGGTTCGCATCTTCCACAGCCGAAGCGATCGCTCTTATATTTCGTGTGAGCTGCGCATCTTTTGAAAAGATATAATAGATTATGTAGAGGATGATGACACCGATAACTATTAAAATGTATTCAATCGGTATCACTTTTACCCTCTTTCATCTCTCTGATCAATATACGTTCACGAGCGGTAAGGTACGTGTTCCACTCTTTTTCGTCTCTGTCATGCATCTTGATTATCTCCGCAATATCTCCGTCAAGGGCTTTAAAATATATGCCTATATCCCGCTTCGGATAAACAGGCATCTCGATCCTTCCGTAGTATTCGACTCCGGCGGAAAGTATCTCCTCTTTTATTTTAAAGTGATGAAACCCTATGCTCTCGATATCGGCATGATGCATCAGCTCTATGCGTACGGGCTTTTCGTCTTTTATAAACTTCTCAAGCTCATCTATTTTTCTGTGAAGCTCGACCATCAGATTTAACAACACCGGGTCGCTCTGCGAAGTATCACCGCGGGCTTTTGCGAGTTTGAGCCACTGTGCTATGGGATCGTCGTCGGTTTGACTCAGTTTATGATACTCGCGTAAAAAATTCTCTTCATCTTCTGCGGCAGGACTAAAAGTTATAGATATTGGAGCCGGAACTAAACGTATATTCATGAAAACACCTTATCTAATATTATAAATACAAAAAACACTATACCCAGATAACCGTTAACGGTAAAAAATGCCTTGTCTATCTTGGTAAAATCTTTTCTTACCAGATAGTGTTCATACGCCAGCATCAACAAGCTGAAGATGACGGCAAGATATGCGAAAATACCGAGATTCGCACATACGACGAAAAAACTCCAGAAAACGACGGTCAAAAGATGAAAAAAAGCCGATATGCTCAATGTGGCTTCGGAGCCGTATCTCGAAGGTATCGAGAAGAGACCGTTTTTCTTGTCGAACTCTATATCCTGCAAAGAGTACAGAAGATCAAATCCCGCCACCCAAAACATCACCCCGATACTCAGCAGTACAGACCATGCAGGAATGCTCTCCTGCACCGCCACAACGCCCGCCAAAGGAGCAAGCCCCAAAGATATTCCAAGTACGATATGTGCACCCTCGCTGAACCTTTTAAAATAGGAGTAGCTTCCAAGAACCACCAAAATAGGAACGGAAAGATAAAACGCCAGTGCATTGATAAGATAGGCAACCGCAATAAAAACCAGCGCGTTTACCATCGTGAATATAAAGATGGAGGTAGCATCGAGCCTTCCGTCGACGCTTGGACGAGAAGCCGTACGCGGATTGGATCTGTCAAACTCCCTGTCCGCCCATCTGTTGAGTCCCATAGCAAAATTTCTCGCGCTGATCGCCGCCAAGATCCCAAGAACAAGCAGTCTGAACCCGAACCATCCGTCAGCCGAAACCACCATCGCTATAAAGATAAAAGGCAGCGAAAATATGGAATGCTGGAACATGACCAGCTCATTGAAATCTTTTAATCTGCTTATATATCTCTGCACTAGAATTCCTACAAAACTATTTTTTTCTTATTTTAGCGAAATAACCTTTTAGCTGATATAATTTCAATATGAAACAAATCGCAATTATCGGTCCGACCGCATCGGGGAAAAGTGATCTGGCGCTTAACATCGCTGAAAAACACGATGCATACATTTTGTCCATCGATTCTCTGAGCATCTACAAAGAGATCGATATAGCTTCTGCAAAACCCTCTGCCAAGGAGCTCTTAAAGATACGGCATTTCGGTATAAACGAGATAAACCCAAACGAGAATTTTAACGTAGACATCTTTATAAACATCTATAAAAACGCTCTCTCGCAGGCAAAACACGATAACAAAAACCTGGTTATTGTCGGCGGCACTACTTTTTACCTTAAATCTCTTCTACAAGGGCTGTCTCAGATCCCAAAAATCGAGCAAAAAATAAAAGACGAAGTCGCAGAGCTGCTCCTGCACCCGAAAGACTCTTATAAACTTCTTTACTCGCTTGATGAGGAGTACATGAAAAATATCGACCCTAACGACAGTTATAGAATCGAAAAAATGCTTCTGATCTATAAAGCTTCGGGGCTTACTCCCTCACAATGGTTTTTAAAGCATCCTCCAAAACCGATCATCCAGGACCTTGAAATATACGATATAGAAGTCGACAGACAGACGCTGAGAAAGCGCATAGAAGCAAGGTCTCAGAAGATGCTGCAGATGGGGATCATCGATGAAGTCGCCTATCTCGAACACAAATACACCAGAGAGCCAAACTGCATGAAATCGATAGGGATATCGGAGGTGTTGGAGTATCTTGACGGATCGGTCGATAAAAAGAAGATGCTTGAAAATATCTCCACTCATACGGCTCAGCTGGCAAAACGCCAGCAGACCTTCAACCGTACCCAGTTTCAAGATGTGATCACCGCACCTCTTTTGGAGCTGGAAAAAAGAATACGGTTTTAAATAAGTTTCATGGCGTCTGCCGCCAGTTTCGCCCAAGCGGAGTCTTTATCGGCTTCTATCGATTTTTTGAACTCTTTTTTTGCTTCGTCGTATCTCCACTGTTTTTGCAGAAGCGATCCGAGCAGATATTTTTGTCTTGCTCTTTGCTCTTTGTTCAGCTTCCTGTCATCAAGCGAATAGAGTGTATCCATTGCCCGTGTTATATCGTCTTTATTTAAATAAGCCTGATAGAGTGCGAACTCGACATACGGCGACTGGGTATAAGAGGATGTGTTGTTTTGCAGGTCCATCACCTTTTGCGCATACGTGATGATGATACTGTCATCTTTTAACGCCGTTCCCAGAGTCATCATTTGAACATATCTTTCGATATCTTTAAAATCGTCTCCGAAGATATCCGTTATCTTCGTCATCATCTCTATCATCTTATTGTTGTTGCCGGCCCTTTGATATGCATCGAACATCAATCTATAAATATCCGTGTAGGGACTTTTTTTATCTTTACCTATAAGTTTTATAAGATCATTCCCGATCGTGATGGAGTCCTTGTACTCGCCTATCTGAAAATCGACGTTAGCATACTGATACATCCATTTCATACGCTGTGTCAATATCTTAGAGTCTATATGTTTTGAAGCGATCTCTTTTGCCGAGCTGAACTTCGAAACCTTCATATAACACTTAAAAAGCCCGTCGTCAAATTCGTTTGAGAGCTTTATATCGTACTTGGTCGATATATCTATGACATCGCTGCATCTGTCCTCTTTAAGACGCTCTTTCATCAGGTTTGTCGCTGCTTTGTTTATCATACCGTCTACGCCGGGATAGGTCGTTTTATCCAGCTTTGCAAGCGCATCTTTCATGTTAAGCAGCTCGGGATATCTTTGCTTGTCTAACAATAACTCCGCTTTTTTATATATGGCCTTCTCTCCGATGGAATCGCCTTTATATGTTTTTATGAGGTTATCGTAGTTTAAAAGCTTTGCGCTTATATTTTTATCCCCCGTATCAAAGAAGAGAGAGTCTTTTGTAGTCTGGACCTCTTTTAGAAAACTTCCGTATTCGAACTCTTTGATATACCTGTTTAAGAGTTTGATAGCGTCTGATTTTTCATCGGATTTAGCAAGCCATACTCCGCTGTTTTTAAGAAGCGGTTCATAATCGTCATCGAGTCTTTTCAATGTTTTTAACACTATCTGAGAAATTTTTGATGCTTCAATAAAAATCTTTTTATCGGCCAGCCTCTGCGCAAGCAATATGGAATCCTGAGGATCTTTCAAAAAGTAAGACGGATCGGCCTCAAGTATCTTATCCACATATATCTTGGCTTTTTTCGAATCCGTACCTCCCAGATAGTTCTTGGCTATTTTCTCTGCTGCAATAGCAGCCGTATCGATACTTTTTGTTTCGTTGAGCGCACGTATATAATACTCCCGTGCTTTTTTCGTGTCTCCCGAGTCACTTAGCTGATCCCCTTTGTATATCATCCCTTTTTTTGAAAAATCGGAGTCTGCGTGTTCGGAAAACAGCCTGTCATAAAAATAATCCGCATCGCTGTTAAGGCTCAGCTTGCTATATGCCATTGCGGTAAGCGAAAGAATTTCGGGAACGTTCTCATCAGAAGAGTACGTACGCAGATACTCTTTTGAAAGCTCTCTGACCTCTTCGTATTTATGAAGTTTAGAAAGTGCTTTTATCTTATAATACAGCAGTTCGCTCATAAAGATGGAGTCGGGATATGCGTTCATGATCTCGTTGATGATAGCAAGAGACTGGGCATAATCCTCTTTTTCATATTGCTTTTTCGCTTTTAAGTACGCACTCACGTCTCTTGCTTCTTTTATATGTACCGGATTGCCTTTGATATCCAGACTTCCGATGTAAAACAGGTCCTTATGTGCAAACGTTATCGGTATATTCAACCCTATAGAAGGGGTTTTGTCCTCTTTAAGCATAGAAAACTTGTTCTTATACCCCACCATCATCCATGATCTTGAGAGTTTTACGTCGGATTTATATATTGTTGTTTCGTTCGAAAGGTCAAAAACATCTGGAAGAAGCTTCATCTTGTAAACGGGTGTGACGATAAGAAAGAAAGTGTCTTTTTTCACTTCGCTCACGACATTGAAAAAATCGTCGTTTAAAGGTTTGAACAGCTTTTCGGGTTTTTTGGAAAATGCACAGACGACCTTGTTGATATTTTTAAAATCATCCAACTGAGGTTCGCAGATAAAGGGTGTATCGTTTCTTATGTGTAAGATGCTGTATTTGTCAAAATTCTCTTTGCCCGCCTGAAACGTTATCTCAAGCGCGTAAAGATAAAATGGAGTCATAAGGAGCAGCAGCCATTTCAACACTTATCTTACTCCTTATGTTTTTTTAGTTTTTAGTATCCGCTATTGTACACAAATCTTGTAATAAACTCTAATAACGGGTTTATAGCTATCACAGCAAAAACAGTTCCTATCGCCGCGATCCCTATGATCGTACGAAGAGACGTAGAAGCGTTCATGGAATACACTTTTCCTTCAAGTCCAGGAACAGGCTCTTTCATAAACATATATACTATCAGTTTTACATAGTAGTACCCGGCTATTGCCGAGTTAAGCGCCATGATGAGTGCTAGTACGATGTAACCTCCAGAAACCGCCGAAGATATCATGTAGAGTTTACCCCAGAACAGTCCAAAAGGAGGTATTCCCGCAAGGCTCAGCATAAACAAGGCCATAATAGTCGCTGCTATCGGTGCCGTTTTTATCATACCGGAGAACTTCGTATACGGGTGATCCGAACTTTGTCCCGCCGGAAGATTCTTCTGGCGAGAGATCCAAAGCATAGAGAACGATCCGAGATTCGTAAACGTAAAGAGCGTCCAATATAAGAACAGTGCAGAATTTGATTGAGTGGTGGCGATAAGAACCGCCGCCATAACGAATCCTGCATGCGATATAGAGCTGTATGCCAGCATACGTTTGACGTCCGTTTGGACAAGAGCCCAGATGTTCGGTGCCGTCATCGTGATGACAACCGTAGCGTAAAGAATGACGTCCATCCAGACTACACCGCTGTGAACAAGGAACTCAAACAGACGCATAACAACGACAAAACCCGCTATCTTAGGAACGATAGACATATACCCCGCCATAGAAGCGCTTGCTCCCTCATAAACATCAGGTGCCCATGTATGAAACGGTACCAAAGAGAGCTTGAACCCTACTGCACCGAGCAGGAACACTACACCGATCAAGATATACGGCAGATTTGCAAAACCGTCGGCATGAAACACCGCAGCTATCTGATGTATCTCGACAGAACCGCTCAATGCATAAAAGATCATCGAACCAAAAGCATAGAATCCGGCTGCCAATGCGCCCATCGTGAAATATTTCACTGCCGCTTCAAAAGATTTTGTTCTGTTGTGCAGAGCGATAAGCGTATAAAGCGCCAAAGATGCTGTCTCAAGTCCTATGAAGATAAGGATAAGATTGTCCGTTGCCACCATGAACTGAAAACCTGCGATCATAAACAGGAAAAGCGCAAAGAACTCCGAGTACGAGAACTCATGGAAACGTTTAGACGTAAGCGCAAGCGGAATAAACAGCAGCGATGCGCCGACTATGACAAACTGTGCCAAAAGCGCAAGCCCGTCTACAAGCATAAGGTCGAAATAACCAAGCAGCGTACCGTTCGTATCGAAACGGATAGCGAAATCTATCAAAGAACCGAAATCCAAAAGTACGAAAAGCAGACTCAGCATGACGTACATGGATTTGCTTAGATCCTTTTTGAAAAGATCGATAACCAATATAAAAAGTGCACCTATAATAGGGATTAGCATAGGCACCAGAGTCGCTATGTTCAACGACTCTAAAGAAACATTAACGTGGCTTAACATTATTTTACCTCCGCTTCAGATTTTTGTATAGCGATTTTACCTTCAAGCGCAGGTATACGGGTTTTAGCTTCAGGCGATATAGCTTTTTCATGCATCAAAGCCACAATCGACTCAACGCTGTTGTTGATAGGGTTTAAGATCGGTTTTGGATATACACCCAGCCATACCGCTATGATAGTAAGCGGTATTAAAGCCACCAGCTCTCTTTTGTTGATATCCGGAAGATTTTTGTTCTTCTCGTTCGTTACTTCACCGAAGAAAGCTTTTTTAAATGCACTCAGCATATAGATCGCACCTACGATGATAGCTACTCCGGCTAAAAGCGTCGTTATGTGCGATTGGTTGTAAAATCCTAACAGGCTCAAGAACTCCCCGACAAAGTTTATAAGAAGAGGCAGACCCACAGAAGCCATCATCATGATACCGAAGATCGTCGCGTATCTAGGCATAACGTGTGCAAGCCCTCCAAACTCGCTCATAAGCTTCGTATGACGTCTGTCATAGATAACTCCAACAAGCAAGAACAGTGCACCGGACACGATCCCGTGACCTATCATCAAGAACACGGAACCCGTGATCCCTTCGACATTGAGCGCAAACGTTCCAAGAACGATGACACCCATATGAGAGACCGACGAATAGGCAACGACCTGTTTGATATCCTCTTGCGCATATGCGACCATTGCCGTATAGATGATCATGATGATCGCTAAAACGGCTATCGGGAACATAAAGAATGTTGCCGCATCAGGGAACATCGGCAGTGAGAAACGGATAAACGCATACGTACCCATTTTCAAAAGTACGGCCGCAAGTATCACAGAACCGATCGTCGGTGCCTGACCGTGCGCATACGGAAGCCAGGTATGAAACGGGAACATCGGAACTTTGATGGCAAATCCTATAAAGAATGCCGCAAACAGCCATAACTGATAACTATGCGGTAGTATCAAACGATACCACTCTAAGATAGAAAAGCTCCAGCTTCCTGTTGCCTGATAATACAGATACGCCGTAAACAGCATACCCACAAGCATGATAAGCGATCCCGTGAACGTATACAAGAAGAACTTGACCGATGCGTAAATGCGTAAAGGCCCTCCCCAAGCACCGATGATATAAAGCATCGGAACCAAAGAAAGTTCCCAGAAGACATAGAAAAGTATCGCATCAAGAGCGGCAAAAACTCCGACCATCGTCATCTGCAGGAAAAGCAGCGTGATTACAAGGTTTTTGATCTTTTTCGTTTCACCCAATGAAGCGATCCCAAGCATCGTAAACAGTGCCGCCATTATGATAATGAACAGAGATATACCGTCTATTCCCAAGAGATAGTTGATTCCAAACGACGGAATGATAGGCATACTTTCCATAAACTGCATACCAGAAACATTCGGATCGAAGGCAAACCATAGATACAGAGATCCCAAGAACTCTATGATCGAAACTGCTATACCGTACGTCTTGACACTGTCTTTGTGGATGACAAAGCCCAGTATTCCAGCCAGTGCCGGTAAAAATATTAATATTGATAAGATATGATCTAACATCGATTAAACTCCTAAACCTGATAAGACAGACGTGATAACGTCTGAATATCTAACTGTTAACCCAAAAGCTACCGCCAGTGATAACAATATAACTATACCTACGACCATCCATCTAAGCATGCTCGATAGATTGCCGTTTTGCATAGTGCGTGTATTTTCACCCGTTTTGTAAATAGTCATAGCTATTAAATCAACTGTTGCATCAACAATTTTCAGGTCGACTTTTCTCCAGAAGACATCAGAAAGCTCTCTGTACGGTTTTGCTATATACTCTTCATAAAAATGCGGAATATAGTATTGATTGATAAGAAGCTTGTATGTAAAGCGTTTTTCAAACTCTTTATCTTCGCCTTTGAAGTTGATATATTTTTTATACGCATACCAGATAGAGATGATAACGAATGCCTGTGTTCCGAGGATCATAACCCATTCGGTTACTTCTGAATGTATATGATACTCTGTACCCGGAAGCAGTTTCGTCACCATTTCGAAATACGTACTTTTGAAAAAACCTGCTATCACTGCCAGGATCGCAAGCGGACTCATCGCCAAAAGCATGAACTTATACGCTTCATGCGGATGGAAACCGAACAGCTTGTATCTCTCTTCGCCGTGGAAGATAAGAGCGACCAGACGGAACGAATAAAATGCCGTAAGACCCGCAGTTAAAAGAAGTACGGTATAGATGACGTAATGATGTTCTACAAAGCCTACTTCCAAGATAGTATCTTTTGAGAAGAAACCGGCCAGCGGAAACACACCTGCAAGTGCGATAGAAGCCAGCGTCATCATGATCCATGTGCCTCTCATCTGCTTTTTAAGTCCACCCATCTTAAACGGATCAAGTTCATCGTCCATAGCATGCATGACGTTACCCGCGCCAAGGAACAGCAACGCTTTAAAGAACGCATGCGCCATTAAGTGAAAAAGTGCCACCCAGTATGCTCCAAGACCTGCCGCAGCGAACATATACCCAAGCTGAGAAAGCGTAGAGTAAGCGATGATACGTTTCATGTCGCGGTTAACCATCGCCATAGAAGCGGCGAACATAGCCACAAATGCACCTAGACTTGCGATAAACAATCCCATTTCAGGGATCGTGTCATATAAAGGATTTGCACGAACTACCAAGTATACACCCGCCGTAACCATCGTTGCCGCATGGATAAGTGCAGAAACCGGTGTAGGACCTTCCATCGCATCGGCAAGCCAAGTATGCAGAGGAAACTGTGCAGATTTACCCATTGCACCCACAAACAGGAATATTCCTATATACATAAGCGTTGTGCCGTCAAGTGCCGGAAGCGCAGCGAACACTTTGTCGTATTGAAGAGATCCCGTGTTCCAGTAGACCAAAAAGATACCGATAAGCATACCAAGGTCAGCGATACGGTTCATGATGAAAGCCTCGTTTGCCGCCCAGCTTGCGCTCTCTTTGTGGTACCAGAATCCTATCAGCAGCCACGAACAAAGACCGACCCCTTCCCAGCCGATGAATAGACCGGCAAAGTTATCGCTCATGACCAAAACCATCATCGAGAAAACAAATGCCGAAAGATACGAGAAGAAACGGTTGAAACCTTTATCGTGATCCATATATCCGATAGAGTAAACGTGAACGATAGTAGAAACGATCGTTACGACCATCATCATCGTAACGCTTACCTGATCGACGACAAAACCGAAAGGTATATGCAGATTCCCTGCAGCGATCCAAGTCATCATCTCCACATGGATGGTCTCACCCTCCATTACATGCACAAGCAGAATCGAACTCGCTATAAACGAAGCGAACAGAAGCGACGAGTTTACGACCCCCGTCAGCAGCGTCTTAGGCGTAGCTCCGAAAAGTCCTGCGAACAGCGAACCAACAAGCGGTGAAAACAGTGCTATATATAAGTACAATTCCATTCTTTTATCCTCTCATTGATGACATAGTGTCAAGATTAATATTACCGCTGCGTTTATGCCAAATAATAAGCAAGCCAAGACCTACGGCAACTTCTGATGCCGCGATAGCGATTATGAAAAACGCGAACATCTGTCCCGTAAGATCGTTATAATAATGTGAAATAGCCGCAAATCCGACATTGACGGCATTTAGTAAGATCTCTGTCGAAAAGAACAGCATCAAAAGATTTTTACGCTTCATTACCCCGATCAAACCGATTGAAAAAAGGATCGTCGCCAATACCAGATAATGTGTTAAACCAATTTGCATCATAAAATCACCTTTCTGTTAACTTCCTCGGCCAAGATATCTTCTTCGCGCATAAGGGTCAACGATCTATCCATTTTCTTGCCTGCCATCACGATACCCGCGATCATAGCTACCAGCAACATGACCGCCGCAAGCTCGAACGGCACAAGATATTTCGTAAAGAGAACCATACCTACGGATTGAGAGTTTGTAGCCTCTTTTATCGACGGGTAAAGAGACTCTATCTTCGAACCGATGATCGGAGCCGAAAAGATAACTACCGTAAATACGGCAGAGAGAATCGAAAGTCCCCATATGATAAAAGATGAGCCGCTTCGCTCTTTCACTTCGCGAGTCGTATCAAAAAACATCATACCAAAAGCGTAAAGCGCCATTACGGCACCCGTATAAACGATGATTTGAACAACACCTAAAAAATCCGCACCCAGCATAAAGAAGAATGCCGATATAAAAATCATTCCGGCTGCCAATGCAGTTAATGCAAACAGCGCCTGTTTTGTCGTTACCGTAATGTAAAACATAACAATTGTCAAAATTGCAAACAGATAAAAAGCGATCGCTTCAAACATTTCTACTCCTTAATATGCCAGAGGTGTCTTTTTGACACGCTCGTCTTCATGCGGTGTAATTGCACCGAAACCTTCAAACTCACGCTGTTTCCCAGCTTTGAGCATGTCGATCGGAGTCAACATATCCTCATACATTACAAAGTGCGCTCTTTGCTCACTTGCGTTTTCATATCTTCCGCCATGCGTGATCGCAAGTTCCGGACAGACCTCCGCGCAGTAACCGCAGAATATACAGCGTCCAAGGTTGATACTGTATTCGGTAACCTCTTTACGAGAGTTCTCGTCCAGACGCGTCTCCATACGGATACAGTCTGATATACAGATCTTTTCGCAGAGTCCGCAGCCGATACATCTCTCGGTTCCCGATTCCCAAAGACGCTTCATCTCATGGACTGCACGGTAGCGAGGACCTATAGGCATCTTCTCTTTTGGATACTGGACCGTATGGATATCAAACTTGAACATCTCGCGGATAACGACCCAAAGACCTACAAAAAGCTCCCCTTTGAACGTACGTTTGACGACACGTTTGAACTTACCCCATCCGTCTGTGGGATAATCTTCGATGTCTACTAAAAAGTAGTCATCGCTTATATTTCTGTTTTTAAACTGTTCTATACTCATCACTACCCCTTAAAACATCATCACAAAGCCGGTAACGACTACGTTTACTACAGCTAACGGCATAAGCACTTTCCAGCACAGCCACATCAACTGATCCGGTCTTACATCCGGCCAAGCGGCTCTTGTCCATAAGAAGAAGAAAAAGAAGAATGCGACTTTGCCTACCAGTGCCAGTGCACCCATCACACCGCCGTCTCCGAATCCGCCCAAAAAGACCAATGAGATGACAAACGAAATGAAGAACATATTCGCATACTCGCCGATAAAGAAAAGACCCCATCTCATACCCGAATACTCGGTACCAAAACCGTCGATGATCTCATGATCGTTTGCGATAAGGTGAAACGGCGTACGTCCCGTTTCGGCAAATGCCGCTATCCAGAACAGTACAAAGGCGACAGGCTGATGCCATACCAGCCAATGCGTCACGCCTCCTGCTTGATAATTATTGAAATCGACAAGGGACAATGAACCGACGACCATGATCGGCGCCAGCAAAGAGAGTCCTGTTACAACCTCGTAAGAGATAAATATAGCCGATGTACGCGCTGCAGAGATAAGAGAAAACTTATTTGCCGATGCCATACCACCTAAAAGCAGACCGTATAAACCGATCGCCATAACGGCTAAAATATAAAGCAGCCCTATTTCCGTATCTGCAACGATCGGATGTACCGTGTAACCAAATACGGTAAACTGAGGCCAAAACGGAATTGCAGCAGCAGCCATGAATGCCGTAGCAGCAGTGATGACCGGTGCGAACTTGAATATCGGCGCTACTACGTTTGAAGGAATGATATCCTCTTTGGTAAATAGTTTAATACCATCAGCAGCAACTTGTAAAAGTCCGTAAGGACCGACGCTCATAGGTCCTAAACGGCGTTGCATAAATGCAAGCACCTTACGCTCAAAATATGTACCCAATCCTGCCAATGCAGAAAAGATCAACATAATTACGACGATCTTTACGATCGTCTCGATTAAATATGCCATATCCATACTTACACCCCTTGTATTGTAGCTTGACTAAAGCGGTAACCGCTAAAGAGAGCCTGCGAATTTAAATTTGAATCAAACGTAGGAAGAGTTGCGATATCTCCCTCGATTTTGTTATCACTTATTATCTTGGTACTCAATTCACCAAACTGTGTTTTCACCATGACCGTATCTCCCTCGTTAAAGTCACTTTCTTTAAGATAGGACTCGCTCATGTAGATACCCGCCTCTTCATCAAGATTGGTAGCTTTGTTCGTGAACTCGGTAAACTGACGGACAGGATTTGCCAAGTAAATGATCGTTCCTTCCATTTTTGCTTCAGTTACAGCTTCAACGCTTTCATCACCCGAAGTTTTTACATCGAGATTTGTCAAGGCATAGCCTCTTACTTCCGTGCCGTCGTTTTCATAACGGTTTGGCAGGTTATCGAAAAGCTCTGCCGTAAAACCTTTGTCAACCGGCAGTTTTTGTGTGTAATCTACAGTATACTTAGCCGCAAGTCCCAAAGCGTTCGCGATATCGTTTAGTACATATCCTCTGTAAGGGAGTGCTGCGTTTGTAGGGTTTACTTTCTTGTCTATACTTGTCAGTGTTCCCTCCTGCTGATTGATCGCAGGCATATCAAGATCGCCGCCTCCAAGAGCAGAAAGAGTGAAGTCTCCCTTTGTGTTGTATCCTATCGTGTAACTGCCTTTCTCTGCGTCAAGATCACAGATAAGCGATACGCCGAGTGTGTTTGTAAGCGAAGGGATCATCATGAGTTTAAACGCACTGTATTTTTCGATCAACGCCACGAGTCTTGCCAGATTTTTAGCATTTGGATGTGTATAAAGGTCCGGTCCGACGATAAGAGAGAATTTCTCTTTTTTCGCAAGGAACTTCTCCAAACTTTCCGTAAAGTTCTCGGGTGCACCGACAAGATCTAAAAGACGGTTTTCATCGACTTGAACCTCTTTTGAGACCGTTTTAGGAACCATGGTGGATTTTTCTTCCTCAACCTCTTCCTCTTCGCCGGTCTCTTCGTTCACTTTTTTGACTTTTACGATCTCGACAACTTTCTCTTTTATCGTCTCTTCGACCGTGATGGTCTTCTCTGAGTGAAACGATGCCAGATACTCGACTATGCTTGCAGGCAGTTTCGATTTGTCCGCAAAAAGGTCAAGTAAAAGATACAATACGGCCTCTTCGGCAAGCGGAGCATGGTTAATGCTCATCACGTTCTTGCCGATGCCTTCGATAACAGGGTCTTTTACCGGATGGAAATACAGCCCCGCTCCTTTGTTCATAGAGATGGAGTTGTTAAATGCATATCTGGCATTAGGATTGTCACTCTTTAACGCCGTTCCTACCGAAACTATGAAATCAGCCCCGTGAGATTCGTTCAGATCACTTCCGTAGAGTGATTTTCCGCTTACTTCGCTGTAATTGCCAAGGAAGGTTTGAAACGGTTTTGCTTCACTGTTTACGAGTCTGTATCCAAATTTCTCTTTTAAAGACTGAAGTATCAACGCCTCTTCGTTCGTTATGGTCGAGGTAAAGCTGATGGTATCGGCTTTTTGAAACGCCTCCACAGCAGCTGTGAACGCCGCTTCATCTTTTCCTTCGACTCTGTTTTCATAGTCAAATCCGTAACGCCCCGCACCGCAGAGAGATACGTAGTTCCATTCGTTCATAACGCGGTATATCTTCTCTTCGGAGTTTTCGATATCAGTATGTTTTACGTCATAGCTTATCTGACAGCCCGCACTACAATGTCCGCAGGTCGCAGGGATCTGACGAAGTTCCCATGCGTTTGAACTATATATGAAATGAGTATCGACAAGAGCGCCGACGGGACAGACCGCCGCACACTCGCCGCATGAGGTACAATCAAGCATCTCTTCACCGCTTGTAAGCCCGATAAGAGATTTGTTAAGCTTGTTCCACATAGCATATGCGTCTTTTGGCATGCTCTCTTTAAACTCGGCATCAATAGCGTCGGCACCGCGTGCTACGGTTTTTAGCGCATTATCGCCGATCATATCTTTACATACGGTCACACATCTTTCACATACTATACAAAGACCCGGATTGTAGTGTATATGCCCCCAGTCTTTATCTTTTCTCTCTACGTCTTTTATGGCATAGCTTTGAGAATCGACACCGACTTCCAGAGTATAGTTTTGCAGCTCGCACTCTCCGGACTGATCGCACACCCCGCATTGCAGAGGATGGTTAACATCATAGACTTCCATGATCGCGCGTCTTTCGGCTTCGATATTTTCCGTCGACGTCGTAATGTTCATCCCCTCTTTTGCTTTGGCGTTACAGGCATAGACCTGTTTGCCGTCCGCTTCGACCAAACAGAGACGACAAGCCAAAGTCGGGCTACAACGCGTAAGGTAACATATAGCCGGAATAAATATGTCGTTCGCACGGGCGGCGTTTAGTATGAATTCCCCTTCTGCCGTCTGTATTTCGCGACCATTTATATTAATCGTAATATTACTCATTGTTCACTCTCATAATTTTAGATTTTTGAAATCTGTAAGTTCCTGCACTTTCGTCAAAATCAAACATAGGATTTAGCGCGATCGTGCCTTTTAAAGACTCCTCCTGCTTAAACGTACGCGTAACGGTCTTGCCGCCGAAACTGATCTCGACTTCATCACCGTCACTTACGCGTGCCGCAGCTGCGAATTGTGCCGATCCCCTTAAAGTCGTATCGCGTTCAAGCTGCGAAGTAATATTTGTATAAGCGTTGAACTGAAGTACAGGATTTACGTTGTAGATGATCGTCCCGTTAAACTCCGGCAGATCCTCTATCTCGTTCAGCTCTCCGTTTATATCCGCCTCGATCTCGTCTAACAGATACCCTCTGATATCATCCCCCGACGATGACAGGAAGTTCTCAAGACTATCAAAATCAACAGCTTTAAAGCCGCCATTTACAGGCAGCTCCCGCGTAAGTTCTATCGTATTGGCTTTGCCTATGCCGAACTCTTTTGCTATATCGTTAAGCTCATAACCCTCAAACGCCAATGCCGCATTCGTAGGAACGACACGATTGTCTACAGTCACGAACGTTCCCTCCTGCTGGTTAAGCGCAGCGATCGGCAGATCGGCGTCCGGCAGGCTTGATATGACAAAATCACCGGCAGAATTATATCCAACAACGCCTTTGACATTCTCCTCCGCATCAAGATCGCATATAAGACTCACACCCAGCGTATTGACGTCGCGCGGCACTACAAGTAGTGAAAAATCGCTGTATTTTTCGATCATTGCCGCCAGTCTTGCTATGTTTTTGGCCTCTTTATGCGCCATGATATCGTTTCCGACGATAAGTACTCTGTTTTTTGTACGAGCCAGCGATTTCACCATAAATTCAAGCTCATCTTCGCCGATGTTGCTCTCCGCACTCAGATATCCGTCGTCAAGAGCGTCAAAGTATTTTCTATCTTCGTCGCTCAGATCGGCACCCTGAAGAAGATATTTTGCTAAAAGTGCGATAACGCCCTCTTCTGTCCCTACTTCATACTTTAGGAACTGGGTTATCGTGTTTTGCATAAGTGCATCTTCTACCGGATGTGCATATACTATCTTCGCGCCGTTATGTTTTGCGGCTGTCGTCATTGCATATCTTACGACAGGATTGTCTGTTGCTATCATTGAACCGATGATGATCACCGCATCGGCTTTTCTGACGGCTTCTAGAGTCGCGCTGTGATGCTTTTTGCCGCTTATACCCGCATACGCTTTCATAAACTCTGCGAACTTTCTTGCATCTTCGTTAAAAAGTTTAATACCGAGCTTCTCTTTTAGTCTCTGCAGGATCAAAGCTTCCTCGTTCGTGATCATCGAAGAGAATCTGATAGCTTCTGCATCTTTGAGAGCTTCAAGCGCTTTATGAAACGCCGCTTCCTCTTTTGAAGCTTTGTTGTCAAAATCAAAACCGAATCTTCCCGCTCCGCACAGAGAACTGAACTCAAAGTTGTTCTTGACTCTGTAGATCGAGCTCTCTTTGGAAGATATGCTCATATGTCTCGTCTCATACTCAAGAGGGCATCCCGCTGAACAGTGTGCACAAGTCGCAGGAATGCGCGAAAGCTCCCATGCGTTTGCACTGTACTTAAACCCGCTGCTCACAAGCGCACCGACAGGACATACGGCGATACACTCGCCGCAGAACGTACAGTCAAGCGTGTCGGCATTTTTTGGGATCACTTTTGATTTATATCCCCCGAATTGAATGTCAATAGCGTCATCACCGATCACTTCGTTACATACATGCACACATTTTTCACACAGGATACAAAGAGAAGGATCATAGTTGATCAGCCCCCAGTCTTCCTGTTTGCGATACTGGTCTTTTGCCGAGAAGCTCTGCTTTGCAACACCGAACTCCAAAGTCTTGTTCTGCAGATCGCATTCGCCGGACTTATCGCAGACTCCGCACTCCAAAGGATGGTTTACATCATAAAGCTTCATGATGTTCGTGCGTTCTTGATGCAGGGCATCGGTATTTGTCGTTATCTCTATGCCGTTTGTCGGAGGAGTGTTACAAGAGAGCACGAAGCCTTCGACCCCTTTTGCTTCAACGACACACATACGGCAAGACGCACAAGGCGTAGTCTTGGAGATGTAGCACATCGTAGGAATATATATTCCCTCACGGCGCGCCACACTTAAGATTGTCTCGCCTTTTTTCGCTGTTACGTCTCTGCCATCAATTTTAAAGTTAATCAAATTTTCCATCCAATCCCCTTAAACTGCTGTCATTGCTATATAGTAACAACGCATACATCTATCGGCTTCGCTTAACGCTTCTTCTTGAGTGAAACCGAGATTGACCTCTTTGTTGTTGTACTTACGGTCTTCGACTTCGAGCTTCACACTGACTTCGCGAGGAAGTCCCGGAAGCCAGCCCGTGATCTTCTCTTTTTTGTCATAGACGCGGAGTTTGCGCAGATGGTCTTCCATGATCTCATCATCCGTCAGGCTCACTTCACCCGTTTGAACATATCTGGCGATAACCGAAGATGCCCGTTTTGCCTGACCGACGGCGTTAACGATCGTCATAGGTCCGTATTCGCAGTCTCCTGAAGCAAAAATACCTTTACGGGATGTCATATAATCTTTCCCGTTTGTTTTGATGGTAGCCCAAGAGGTCATCTCTATCTCCCACTCTTCGGGAAGAAGTTTAAGATCCGCACTCTGGCTTACCGCCGGGATAAGGTAATCGCACTCGATCTCATAAGAAGCACCCTCGATCTTTACAAGCTGCGCACGTCCTCCGTTTGGATCGGGAACCAGTTCGAACTTGTCTATGATCAAAGATTTTAAGATATCGTTTTCATCCTTCATCTCCGCAACCGCCGAATGGAACAGAAACTCTACGCCCTCTTCGACGGCTTCATGATACTCTTCATACGTCGTATTACCGATGATGGTCTTTTCGTCCCTGCGGTAGATCATATACACTTTTTTCGCATTTGCACGGATAGAACAGCGCACGACGTCCATAGATGTAAATCCACCGCCGACACACACGACCGTTTTTCCGGTCAAATCGACATAATCGGTGGTTAAAAGGTTTTCCTCTTGATCCTCTTTTGAGATCGTATATCCGTACTTCTCAAAAAGGTTCACTTTATCGAGGAAATCGATGGCTCCCCAGTATCCTTTGACTTCAGCTCTTTCGTTGTCGCAGTATACTTTTTTGGATATACGCGTTCCTGTGGCTACCATGACGGCATCATAGTCTTTTTCAAACTGACGCATCATATCTGCTGTTACTTTCGTGTTGGTTATGAAGTTAACGCCCATATCTTTGATACACTCGATATCTTTGTTGTATTTTCCGATAGGCATACGGTATTCGGGAACACCCACGGCGACCTCTCCGCCAAGAACAGGCAGCTCTTCGTAAACATCGACATCGATACCTTCGAGTGCGAGATAATACGCAGTGGTAAGTCCCGCCGGTCCCGCACCGATAACCGCGACTTTTTTATCTATCTTCGGTTTTTGTTCTTCGGGATGGAAGAATCCAAAACCGTGATCGGTCTCATAATCGGCACCGAGGCGTTTTAGTTCCATGATAGATACAGGCTCGTCCAGATTCGTACGGCGGCATGCATCTTCACACGGGTGGGGACAGACACGTCCGCAGGTATGCGCAAGCGGCATAGTCTGGCGCGTTGCCATCAGTGAATCATCAAAACGAAGATCTCTTACGCCTTCAATATAGCCCGGTATATCGACATGAGCCGGACACGCATCTGTACACGGCGCAGTGATTTTGGCTATATAGTTTATATCCTCTTTATAATGCTTCGAAGGTTTCTTTTTATCGATACACTCCATAAACACGTCTTCAAAATGCGTCATGATGTCCAAAATAGGATTTGGTACGGTCTTGCCTATCTCACATTTTGAAGTGATCTGCATACTTTTGCTTATCTCTTTTAAATGCTCCAGATCAGAAACCTCACCCTCGCCGCGAGCAATTTTATCAAGCATGTCATAAAGTATTCTTCCGCCCCATCTTCCGGGTGCGCAGCGTCCGCACGCTTCTGAATAAACCTGATACTGTGCAGCATATTCCGCCGCCAGGCGTATGACGTCGACGTCCTCATTGAACACCGCTACGCCGTCCCAGCCGATAAACGCTTTGGATTCACGATGCGCATCGTATTGCACCGGCAGGTTATATGCTGATTCTTCCCACTGATCTTCAGGTTTGTTTATGTTGTTGATAAATTCACCATTCCAAGTGGAAAAATAGACTTTACTCAAAATAAATTCCTAACTTTTTTTAACTACGATAGTCCAATCGACTTCGTTAAACTTTAATGAGTTTAGTAGCTCATATCCTGATTCTTTAACCAAATCAGCCGAACGCTGAATCGGAGTAAAATCACCTATCTCAAATAAAAAGATCCCTACCTGCCCCGCAGGATGAGATTTCAATATCTCTTTCATTCTTGGTTCAAAATCGTCTTTAAGATGACGTAAATCGTAACGTAACATTGGGTAATCCTTATCTATCTACTTCACCAAATACGATGTTAGTCGTACCGATAATTGAAACAACGTCTGGAATATAATGACCAGGAAGCAAGTCTGTTAAAATACCCGTATGCCAGAATGAAGGCGCACGAAGTTTTAAACGGTACGGATACGGACCGCCTTGCGAGTTTATAAAATACCCTAGTTCGCCTTTTGGCGATTCTGTAGGGATGTAGACCTCTCCTACTGGAGGACGCATACCCTGAGTTACAAGAACAAAGTGCTGCATCAAAGAATAGTTTTGAGTCATGATATCCAGCTTAGGAGCAGAGATATATTTCGGTGCATGAGCCATCAGTTCAGTCTGATTGTTCTTGACGGTTTCTTGATACATATCTATCACTTGGTAAAGAATATGAGCCGTTTGTCTCATCTCTTCCATATAGATACGGTAACGCGCGAAGTTATCGCCTTTATCTGAAACAGGAACTTTGAAATCCACTTCGTCATAAAGCTCGTACGGTTCCTCTTTACGGATATCCCAGGCAACGCCGCTTGCGCGCAGCATCGGTCCTGTACATCCCCAAGAAAGGGCCATCTCTTTAGAGATCGTACCCACTCCTTCCATTCTCATACGCCAGATACGGTTGGAATCAAGAAGATCCTCGTAATCTTTGATATTTGCAGGAAGTTTATCAAGGAAGGCTTTTAGATCCGCAATAAAGTTGTTTGGAATGTCAAGAGGGACACCTCCTATGCGGATAGCCGCGTGCGTAAGACGCGCGCCGCAGTAATCTTCGATAAGGTCCATAAGATATTCGCGCTCACGGAATGCGTATAGGAAAACGGTCATAGCACCGATATCCAGAGCGGTCGTAGCCAGCCAGAAAAGATGAGACATCAATCTGTTCATCTCCACAAGAAGCATACGGATCACCTTAGCGCGGCGAGGAACCTCCAGACCTATGAGTTTTTCCACCGCCAGAGCGAATCCGTAGTTGTTAGAACTTGATGCGATATAGTCCATACGGTCCGTTGTCGGCATGAACTCGTTGTAGATCATATTCTCTGCCATCTTTTCCATACCGCGGTGAAGATATCCGACATCCGGATGGGCTTTTACTATCATCTCCTGCTGCAGGTGAAGCATGAGACGCAGCTGCCCGTGAGCAGAAGGGTGCTGCGGTCCGAAGTTTAGGACGAGTTCGTTGTCCGCGCGGTCAAATGTAATATTTTCAAAAAACGGTCTTAATCTATTTTGTTGTTGCATGAGCTTACCTATCCCTGTCTGTGATAATCACTGATTTTTTTTCATCGAATCTGTCAATCATAAACACACCGCCCTCTTCTTGGTATGCAAGCGGATTCTTAGGCTCTTTGCCGGTGATCTTCGTACCTTTAGGAACTTCATGTCCCAGGCGGGCGAAACGCTCGCTGTCGTAACGGTCGACGCGTGCCGTATCACGGATCTCAGGCCCGATGATATCACGTGCTTCTTTACCGTAAATCTTATCAACTTCATACCATTGGGCAAACTCGTCGCCCTCAAGCGGATATGTTTTTAGAAGCGGATGCCCCTCCCAGTCGTAAGGCATAAGGATACGTTTTAAAAACGGATGGTTGTTTACTTTTACGCCGAACATATCGTACATCTCACGCTCCGACCAGTCGGCGCTGCGGAAAAGTTTTTCGACGCTGTTGATTGCCTCGTCCTTATCTATGAAACATTTGATGCGGAGGCGTTTTCTTTTTCCCATAGAGAGCATCTGATAAAAGATCTCGAACTGATTGCTTTTTGCCAGCCAATCTATAGCGCTCATCTCCGAAAGCTGCGTGTATTCGAGTTCGTCTCTTAGAAGTTCTAAAACTCCGTAGTTGTCTTTAGCATTGATGTATACCACCATCTGAGATACCTGGATATAAGCGTCAAGAACTTCGAACTTTGCTTTTATCGCTGCCAGATCGGCAGCAAAGACCTCATCGCTTTGAACATCTTGTTTGGGTACCTGCGGAGCCACATAAAATCTATCGGTATAGTACGGCTTTGCCTGTACATTATCTTTAGGCGTATATGCTCTCATTACATCAACCTTTTTGCTTTTTGATTTTTGATCGCTTTTTCGGAACGGATCTTCTTTTGCAGAAGCATCACGCCGTACTGCAGCGTCTCAGGACGCGGTGCACAACCCGGAAGATACAGATCTACCGGAATAATACGGTCAGCCCCCTGAACGGTCGCATACGTGTTGAACATACCGCCCGTGTTCGCACATGAACCCATTGAGATAACCCATCTCGGTTCAGTCATCTGATCGTACAGACGCTTGATGAACTCGGCGTGTTTTTTTGTCAGCGTTCCTGCGACTATCATAACGTCTGCCTGACGAGGAGACGCCCTAAAGATGGTTCCGTAACGGTCGAAGTCATAACGCGACGCACCAGAAGCCATCATCTCTATCCCACAACAAGCCAGACCGTATGTAAGCGCCCAAAGTGAGTTTGAACGTCCCCAGTTTACTACTTTGTCTATTGTAGTGAGAGCTACCGGTAGACCGGCATTCTGCGTATAATTTACTTTATGTTGTGCCATTCTAAGGCTCCTTTTTTCCATGCATATACAAAACCTATTGCAAGCAATAAGATAAACGTCATCATCTCGACGAATCCGAACCAACCAAGATATTTAAAATCTACTGCCCATGGAAACATGAAAACGATCTCAACATCAAAAAGTATGAAAAGCAGCGCAAACAGATAAAACTGCGGAGACAATCTGTTGGGCTGTTTTGTTATCTCAGGTCCACACTCATACACAGAGAGTTTGATCTTTTCTGTATCTTTTGTTGCCATCGCACGGCTTGCAAGTCTTGCAATAATCGTCGTAGTAAAGAACGCACCGAATGTTAATGCAAATAGTACAAATACCCCAAAATATGTATTTGCAGTGTTAATATGCTCCATACACCCTACCTTAGTTTATTTATTTGTTTTCAAACATTATAAAATAGTTTACATTAAATTTTGTAATACTACCGACACTGTTGAAAAAACAGTTGGAGGCACTATATCAAAAAGAGCTTTAAAGCAAGAAGTGTTAATTACAGAAGATAGGAATATGTCACGAAGAGAAACATAAAAATCGCGTTTTTTTAGATTTCGTATCGTTTTGTAACATATTAGAGCAAAGTTTTGTGTAGTTTATTTACATGTTCATATCAAAAATCCCATAGACTTTTCATTGTCGAAATTACCCGCTTTTTCCTTCTCGATATGAGCGATAAAGTCCTCCAGTGTGAAAAGAGGTTCCTCTTTGACCGCAACGCTGTATGCGGTGTTTTTGACAATAAGATGTATCTGCCCGCCCGTCAGCGAGTAGCGGACAAGCTTGTCTATATCAAACCCTTTCTCGTACGGAGCACCGTGAGGAAGCATCTTTTTCCAAAGCTCGCGGCGCTGTTTCTCGTCTGGTTTTTTGAACTCTATCTTGTAGTTAAAACGTCTTGAGAACGCAACGTCGATATTTTCAAGCAGATTCGTCGTCGCTACCAGTATCCCTTTGAACTTTTCTATCTGCTCCAAGAAGATGTTTTGCATCTGGTTGTGCATCTGCTCGGCTCCGCCTCCGGGACCGCTTGAACGCGAACTCAAAAACTGGTCCGCTTCGTTGAGCAAGAGCACCGGTTCCGTTTTTGTTTTGCTTGAAAGTTCATAATAGGTATCAAATATCTTACGGACGTTTTTTTCGCTTTCACCCACGTACATGGAGAGTATCTTCGAACAATCGAAACTGAGAACCTGGCGTTTAAGCGATTTTGCCAGAGAGTGCGCCGTCATGGTCTTACCCGTTCCCGGCGCACCGTAAAAGATGATCCTTGCATCGATACCGCTTTTTTTGTCTTTTATACCCCAAGTAACGAGGCGCGCTACTACTTCTTTGTCGACTTGGCGCATAAGGTTGTGCAGAGTATCCTTTGTTTTCGGGTTCAGTACGACATCGTCGAGATTCGTCTCGGGATCGATCAACTCAAAAATATCCTGATCTTTTATCAGCATATCGAGTTTGAGCTTCGTGACTTTTTTCTTCTTTTGAGGGTGGATGATCGACTGAAGTATCTCATCGCTGATATAAAACGATCTTGATATCCCGCCAAAAGGATTGAGCATCTCTTCGTAGTCTATGATATCCTCGCTGATAAGCTTGGAGCCGTCTTCAAGAAGCGAACGGTTTTTTATACGGTCGTAATCGTCAAAGGAGATAAGATCGATGAGCGCCGTCATCTCCCGCAATGAGGCATCGGTCGCATTGTACTCTTCGCGCAGCAGCGCCAAGAATATGATCTCCTCTTTTTTCTCCAGCTTTTTTTGTTTGAAGAATTTATCCAGAACTATATCTTCTGCCGTTTGAGCGATCCTCTCCACTATTCTCGTCTCCAACAGTTTGAGCTTGTTTTGGATACGGTCGATGCCAAGAGAGTGCTCATGAACATTATGACGGATAGAGCTCATCTTTTGATACATCTCTATTCTAAAGAACTGGTCTTGAAGATATTCCAAGTGGTCTGCATAGGGTTTGACGTCGGGCAGGGACATCTCAAGACTTCCCTCTTCTAAAAGCTTTAAAAACGACGATGTCAGCCCCACTACTCCCGTTAAAAGCTCAAGACTCGTGACTTCGCTGATCTTTACCGGAGTAAAACTTCTCTGGTTTATCCATCCGAGCTCGAGCAGTACTTTTATGTCTGCCAGATGATCGAGATACTCATAGTTTTCAGATCCGTAAAGATCCTGCAATATATCCAGTACGAGCATATCCTCGTTGCCTTGAAGATATTTTTTGACAAGCTGCTGCAGTATCTTCACTTCCGATTCGCTGCATTTTAACTGCGCAAACAGTTCGCTTTTTGCTACATCGTCGTTTTCTATAAAATTAATTACGTTTTTCAAATTTTTCCCTGTTCTCTCAAACGCTCTTTGAGTACGCGTTTGAGAACCTTTCCTGTTGCTGTTTTTGGCAGATCGTCCACAAAATAAAATAACCTTGGTATCTTGAAGTTGGCCAGTCTGTCTTTTAGATCATGTTTGACCTTCGTCTGCGTTATCTGCGTTTTATCTATCCCGTCCTCAAGCACTATGAAGGCGATAGGGATCTCTCCGCTGTGCACATCGGGTTTTGCTATCACCGCACAAAGGTTGACATAAGGCAGATGCATAAGCTCCTCTTCGATCTGACGGGGATATATGTTTATCCCCTTTGATATGATAAGGTCTTTTATGCGGTCGACGATATAGATGAATCCGTCTTCATCCATTTTTCCAAGATCACCCGTACGAAGCCAACCGTTGATAATAGTGTCATAGGTGGCTTCGGGATTGTTTAAATACCCCTGCATAACGCAGTCTCCATGCACGATTATCTCGCCGACCTCGCCAAAAGGTACTTCGAGCATCTCATGATCTACGATCTTTACTTCATAACCGGGCAGAGGTCTGCCGACGGAATATGCTTTTTGAAAGTTTAGCGTATTTACACAAACAGCGGGAGAACATTCGCTCAGGCCGTAGCCTTCTAGCATTTTTGCGCGTTTAAAGACCTTCGTGTATCTGTTCAAAGTATTTTCGCTCAGCGCCGAAGCACCCGAGATAAATATACGGATAGAGTTGAACCATAAAAAATACCATGGCAGTTTTGCGCGGATAAGAGCATTATAGATATCGGGTACCCCTAAAAAAATACTCACACGTTTTAAAAGCGTCTGTTTGATGATATTGCTAAATGGCAACAGTTTTCTCACGATCACGACGGAGGATCTTGAATATATGGGAAGAAGCATCATGATCGAGAACGTAAAAGCATGAAACATCGGCAGATATATGATGAACCTGTCTTTTTGGCGGATGTCAAAAAGCATGCTCCCCCCGATAAGATTGGAAAAGATATTTTTATAGCTGAGCATAGCGCCTTTTGGGTTGCCGGTAGTTCCCGACGTGTAAAAGATGACGGCAGTATCGTCAAGTTCTTTGTCTGCTGCCGTTACTTTTATATCGGTTCTCACCTCTTTATACAGTACGTTTTTTTCATCTATGGACGGAGCTTCGTCTATCCATATCGTTTTTTGAAGCGGCGTTGTTGCAGCAAGCTCTTTTGTATCTTTTTCAAAGTTCGTGGAGGTTATGAGGATCTTGGCTTCGCAGTCGTTTAAGATATATTCGTACTCGTCGCGCTTGAGCATATTGTTTATCGGTACTACCACACCGCCGAGCTTGCATACCGCAAACACGGATATTAAGAATTCCAATGAATTGGGGAGGATGAGAGCAGCCCTCTCATCTGCTTTAAAACCATTCATACTCAGAAATTCCGCAAAAGAGTCTATCTTTTGCAGCAGCTCTCTGTTGGTAAGCTTTTCATCGTCGATGAACACGACTCTCTTGTTTGGCATGACCGCGGTATTTTTTGCGATCATCTCATAAAAATTTTTATATGGATACTCCAATGTCATTAAAATCTATACTCCACTCCGGCTGTTACCAGATATGCACGGGAAGAGGTAAATTTACCGTCTATCGAAGTATTATGTACCTTTCTGTCGTCTTTCACATCGATCAGACCCGCGATTCCGACATTGAGCGTATCGCTGATATCGTAACGCCCTCCGAGTGAAAAGATCTTGCCCGTGGAATCGGGAAGTTCGTATCCCAATGTAGAGTTTGGAACCGGTGAGGGATCATATGCAAAACCGACCATAGCGGTCGTCTTTTTATATTTATGCGTCAAACCAAGACGAAAAGTATCCGTATCCTGCCAGTTTTTTGCTCTCGCCGATCCAAAAAGAGCGTCTGCCGTCGGATCCGAAAAGTCAAAATCCAGCTTCTCGTAAGCCGACCATACGTTATGTTCAAAAACCGCTTCGACCGTCGTATCATTGTCGTAGGTGTGAGACGCCGCGATACTGATGACGGCAGGAACAGGCACCGAGACTTTTACGCCGCCGTTATTGCCCGCTGCTACCATAAACGTGTCTCCGCTTATATGCAGATCTATTTGTGATCTGTACGTTAGTGCGATATTGGTATCCTTGTCCGGTCTAAGCGTGAGAGCGAAATTGTACCCGTAATCAAATCCTTCGCCGTCCATCTTATACCCGGCATTTTTTACGACTCCGCTTGAGTAGATCGCTCTAAGACCAAAAGCCACTGCAAGCTTGTCATTGAGCTTGTACGCAAGGCTCGGATTGAACTCTACTGTTTTTAGGGTGAACTCGTTGGCGGTCAATGATGCGGGAGTATCGCTCCATCTTTTTGAAAGACCCACCGGACTCACTATAGAAAATCCGAATCTTGCTTCATCAAACGCCGGCGAGACATAATGAAACGTCGGTACCGCAAAGCTTTCGGGTTTAGATGAGATGTCCACGGTACCGGCACTGTTTTTAAAATCGATCTTTGAAAGCCCGATATATGTCGCATCTACCTCTATGGCTCCGTCTTTGTTATCGCTAAAGACCATGTTTGCGGGATTATAGTAAGCTGCGTCGGCCCCATGAGCGTTTGCCACGTACGCACTTGAAAGCGCAACGGCATTGAGCGAGCTCTCGGGTATCTTATATCCTCCTGCCATCAAAACACTAACGGCGGCAAATGACGATAAAACGATCTTTTTCATTTTTTGGTTTCCTCTTCAATTCATAATTTCTATAGAATATAAACAATGTTTAACAAAATATATTACACAAAAAAAACTTAATCTACCAAAGAGTAAAGAAGTTTTATCTCCTGTGCCCAGATGCTTTCATCGATCGTTTCTAAAATAAGAGGTATGTCATCCATCCTCTCATCGTTCATGATGAACTTAAAAGCATCGAGTCCTATCTTGCCTTTGCCTATACTGTCATGGCGGTCGACATGCGAACCCAGAGCGGGTTTTGAATCGTTTAGATGCATCCCTTTAAGGTATTTGAACCCGACAATGTTCTCAAACTGCGCCATCGTTATATCATAAGCTTCGCGTGTGCGTATGTCGTACCCTGCGGTGAACATATGACAGGTATCCAGACACACACCTACTCTGCCTTTGTCTTCTACTTTATCTATGATATATGCGAGATGTTCGAACTTCCAGCCCAGATTGCTGCCCTGCCCCGCTGTATTTTCAAGTACGAGCGATACGCCCGATGTCTTGTTCAGTGTCATGTTCATGGCGTCTGCGATCCTGTTTAGACAGATCTCTTCATCAATCTGTTTTAGATGACTCCCGGGATGAAAATTAAGCTTTTCAAGTCCCAGTATTTCACATCTTTTAACCTCATCTAAGAACGCTTCCATCGACTTTTCGCGCTTTTCATCTTCGGGGTGTCCGAGATTGATCAGATATGAGTCATGCGGTAACACATGACGCGGAAATATTTTGCTTTGCTCCAGCAACTTTTTAAATTTGTCTATCGTCTGCGTATCAAGCGGTTTGGCGTCCCATCTGCGCTGATTCTTCGTAAAAAGCGCGAATGCTTTGGCTCCTATGCTCTGTGCATGCGATATGGCGTTGAAAACCCCTCCGCTTGCCGATGTGTGCGCGCCTACGTATTTCATATTGCTTTGCCTTGTTTTTTAAAATATTGTTATACCCAAGAAAGGTTTTTATTGGTAAAATAGCACTCTTATATCAATGGAGAATAAAATGTCTAAACCTACACCCAATAACAATGAGATTGTTTTTCCTGAAAATAATATTATTGTATCCAAAACGGATACAAAAGGAAAAATAACTTATTGCAACGAACTATTTATACAGATGAGCGGATATGAGGAGGAAAAACTGTTAGGCCAGCCGCATAATATTTTAAGACATCCCGACATGCCCCGTATCGTATTCAAACTTCTCTGGGAAAATATCCAAAGCGGTAACGAGATGAACGCTTATATAAAGAACCTCACAAAAGACGGTTCGTATTACTGGGTCTTTGCCAACGTCACTCCCTCTTTTGACAAAGACAACAAGATCATCGGCTACTTTTCAGTCAGAAGAAAAGCCGATGCTTCCAAGCTCGAGTTCATAAAAAATCTATACAAGCAGCTTTTAGCGACGGAAAAGAATCAAGGGATGGAAGCTTCAATGAAACAGCTTCAAAATATTTTAAACGAAAAGGAGCTCTCTTATGAAGAATTTATCCTCTCTTTCTAAAGTTCATTACGCCAATATCGCCATTCTCGTCACGGTATTTTGTACAACGGCGATCACATCTTTATTATACGATTTTCACTTTCTGACGGCGACTTTCAATGCGCTTAACATCATTTTGGCGCTGTTTATTTACCAGTACCTTAAAAAAGCCGAAAGAAGCATCGAAGAGTCCCAAAACGTCGTCACTAACGCCGTGGGAGGAAACTTTGAATATCGCGAGACAAATATCATAGAACATGGTGTTCTCGGTCAGCTGTCATGGGATATCGATAACTTCATGGATCAGTTCGAAGTATTTATGAGAGAGGTAAACACTGCCATAGACTATGCCTCCAAAAACAAATATTTCAGAAGGGTCAACGCAAACGGCCTGAACCACTCTTTTAAAAAGACGGCAGACAAGATAAACAAGGCCATAGATGCAATGGAGCTGGAATATAAAACACAAAAAGAGAAAAACTTCTCGACGGAGCTTGGAAAAACCGGAAAACCTCTTTCTGTCAGCTTTAAGATCATTCAAGACCAGCTCACCGACGGCGTCGAGAAACTGAACAAGACCGTCGATATAGCCGATGAAACGGCAGTTGCGTCAAACCAAAGTATAGATCAGGCGCAAGAGGTTATCTCCAAGCTCAACAACCTGACCGAACATATTAACAACAACTCAGGCGCCGTAGAATCTCTGCAAAGCAGAGCGAACGAGATCGGCGAAGTCGTAAACCTCATAAAAGATATAGCCGAGCAGACGAACCTGCTGTCTCTCAACGCTGCTATCGAAGCGGCACGTGCAGGTGAGCACGGGCGCGGATTCGCAGTTGTGGCCGATGAGGTCAGAAAACTTGCAGAGCGTACGCAAAAAGCAACCAGCGAAATAAATATCTCCATCCAGACACTCCAGCAGGAGACGGACTCCATCTCCAGCTCTGCCGATATCATGAGCAGTGTTGCAGATGAATCGACACAGATCATAGAGAACTTCAAAGAGGTTCTTGACAACTTTAACCTTAATGCCAACAGCATGAAAGTAGATGCCGAAGAGCTGAAAAGCGAGATCATGGTCACGCTTGTGAAGATCGACCACATCCTCTTTAAATCCGATACCTTCGGAAGGGTTATAGGCCATAAAGGAGCAGAAGGGATCTCCACGCACACCGCGTGCAGACTGGGACGCTGGTACATAAACGAGGCAAAAGAGCGGTTCGGTTCCACACAATCGTATAAAGAGATAGAAAAACACCATACTCTGGTTCACAACTGTTCTATCACTTCATCCGAACTCTCCAAAAACGGTTACAACGAGAAAAACAATACAAAACTCATAGAGGAGTTCACGGTAATGGAAAATGCCAGCACCAAGCTCTTCGAGCTGCTTGATAAGATGCTGGTTGAATACAACAATCAATCCGCTTCGTAACAGATTGTTATCTTGATGGAGATATCTTCATCAAGATACCGTTTCTTCTATCCTTAAATCTTATCCCCCCGTTTTTTACTTCGTAACGAATATCCACGTAATCATCTTTTATATTTTGAACAAAACCGTTATCAGTCATTTTGATGTTCTCTCCCCCGTATATCTGTTTTCCGAGGATCACGTTTTGCAAGATATCCGTCGGGTAATGTTCATTTAGATATTTTTGGTTAAACGAACTTTTTAACATACATCCGTCGTCAACGCATATAAGGTTGTTTATCTCTATGCTCTTTACAAGCGTACCCATATCGTAAAGCTCTATTTTCAATGCATTCTTGGTACTTCGTATATATCCAAGATCCGCATATCTAAGCTGTGAAGACTTTATGACGATGATCTTGGATTGATTTATCTCATACTCTTTTACGCTGCATCCGAAAAAGAGAAAAACCGCAAGAAGCCAAAATCCCTTCATATATCATCCCATAGGATAAAGGATATCATTATGTACCTCGTCGCAGGCTTTTAATACGTCGGCACCAAGCTCTAAATCCATCGCCGCCAGCGAAGCGTCGAGCTGCCCTGCAGACGTTGCACCGATAATGGTCGATGCAACGAAATCGAACTGTTTCGACCACGCAATAGCCATCGTCACCGGGTTCAATCCCGCTTCATGCGCGATCTTCAGATATCTTTGCGTGGAGGCCAGCGTTTTGTCATTTAGGAATCTCTGCGCCATCACTCTTTGACGGTTGTTTTTAGAGTTCATATAATCGAAAAATCTTCCTTCACCCTCTTTTGCCTGATTGTATTTACCGCTTAAAACACCCCCGGCAAGAGGAGAATACGGAAGAAGCGAAATATTTTCGTTTTTTGCAAGCAGGGCGAGTTCATCTAAAAATCTTCTGTTTAAAAGCGAGAAGTTGTTTTGTATCGATTCAAAACGGGAAAGCTTCTCATATTTTGAGGTCATCAAAGCTTTTGAGGTACCGTATGCCGTATCGTTGGAGGTGCCGATATATCGGACTTTTCCGCTTTTCACAAGCGAATCGAATGCACGCAAAGACTCCTCTATCGGTACTATCGTATCGGGCCAGTGCATCTGATACAGATCAATATAATCCGTTCCCAATCGCTTTAGCGAACCCTCTATGGCCCGTTCTATATGAAATCTGTCTATTGCCGTAAGCCCGTGTCGCACAGGCGGAACGAACCATCCGTTGGCAGCTCCTGCGATTTTTGTAGCCAAAATAATACTGTCACGAGGCTTTGTTTTCAGCCACTTTGCGACGATCTGTTCTGTGAGTCCGACTGTTTCTTTTTTGGGAGGAATAGAGTAGAGTTCGGCCGTGTCAAAAAAATTTACGCCCGCATCGTAGGCTTTATCCATTATCTTGAAGGCTTCTTTTTCATCGCACTGCGAACCGAAAGTCATAGTCCCCATGCAGACAGGGCTGACGCGGAGACCTGTTTTTCCAATGTATCTAAAGTTCATCATAGCTTCTTTGTGATTGATCTGTCCGTCATTATAACAAATATTGACACATTTTCTTGATAAGTAATTACCAAAGTTAACCTTTTGTAAAGCTTGTTTGTGAGTATAATTAGATATAATGAAGATAAAAAGCAAACTGAGCCCTGATTTTTAGTGCTCTTGTTTTACCTACGTAAGGAGGTATGAATCATGAGATATTTTTTTATAATAATAACAGTTTTTTTCCCTATTTTTTTATTCGGAGCCGGACACGCGACAAGCTATGAAAATCCTTTTTCCGTAGTTTACGGCGGTTCCTCCAGCAATATATACGGTGATTATAAATCGATCGCTTCTTCCGTACAGTGTGTGGATAACGGAGGCGGAGGGTGTAATAACAACTATACGGGATATCTCTTCGATGCCACGACAAGATATGTCAATTCCGTCAGTACTGCGGTAATACCTTTAAACTCTTCGACCGAAACTCTGCAGCTTCCAAGCCAGATAGACGGTTCGAACATAGTATATGCGGGGCTTTATTGGCAGGGAAACATAACAGGTGCGGATGCGGCAAATTATGCGACCGGGATCGTAGGACGCGACAGTGTAACGATAGAGGATTTTAACGGAACCGTGCACACTTTGACCGCGGATAAGGTTTGGTACCATGATTTTTGGGGCGACGGTACCGGCTCTGACGGCGGTTATAGATCCTTTTATCAAGGCTATAAGGACGTAACGGATATCGTCAAAGCCTCATACAGCAGCGCACGCGCGGTAAACAACTTTACGGTCGGAAACATAAAATCCACTATAGGCACGGATTATGCCACATATTTCTGGGGCGACGACACACATGCTTACGACGGAGTCAGAATAGGATTTTGGGGGAACTGGAACCTTGTGGTCGTCTATAAATATAGTTCCATCATAGGAATATCACCACAGCCGACAGCCAAAAACGTCACTATCTTTCAGGGTTTTGACGCACTTATTCCGCTTGGAAGCGGTACGACAAAGAGCGTCAACCTCTCTTTAAGCGGTTTTTTGACTCCGCTCTCCATCCCGGCGGGAGAATCGCTCTCTGCGAAACTTCTCTTTTACGGTGCCGGCGGAGAGAAAAAACTTCAATACGATACTTTTCAAATGCAACAGGGAAAAACCGCTACCTATACCGATCTGTATAACGCAACAAACCCTGTAGACGATGCTTTTAACGGTTCCGTTTCAAGCTTCGGTGTTCCTATCGACAGCTCGATAACCTATTATCCTGGACTCGACAGCGACGAATTTGACGTATCTTCTCAGATGGATGTGGGGCAATCATCGACAAGCCTGTCGTTATCGGCATATAACGTCGGAGGAACGGGTGATCAGATCTTTCCGGGAATGATAGCGTTTTCAACCGATATTTTTGAACCTCAGTTCTGTTACGATTATGCATACAGACAAAACGGTGTCTATTTTACCGAAGACAACAACGGAACGACAGATCCCTACCTTTCCACCGCAAAACTTCCTGCCGGCGTCGTGACGGGCGAACCTATAGAAGTAACGATATACCTGAGAAGCCTTGTCGATACGCAGGTAACGGTGAGCGACATGAACGTCAGCATCCTTGATATGAATACCTCTCAGGCGACCTATATAAGAAATACGACCAGCCTGACACCGACAGGCTCGCTGACGGCACAACCGATAGCCGATTCATCCCTAGGCAGCGTTGATGATGCGAACATCATCGGTGTTCCCATAGGCACTCTGCCTTCAAATCAATCCTTTTATCTGTACTATCAAGTGGATCCGCTGCAGACGAGTTTAAATATGCCTCTTAATGTAAATGTCAGCTATAATGTCGCCGTCGACCCTACCAATCCGATAGCCTACTCGCACAATATCGGTGCCAGTCATAAGATTCAGATGTGTTCGAGTTCAAACTTCACCTACACACCGGTAAAAGGAAAATTCAATGTCGTTAACGACATATTTTACCCTTACAGCAACGGCAATTACTATAACAACCTGCCGACGGAAATAGCCTCAAGAGCGGATAACTACAAGATCGTCGCATACGATCCAAGTAGCCTCGATACGCCAAAAGACGTCAATACCACGGTAGCCGTGGAACTTATAGACGCATCAGCATTTCATGATACGACGACATCATGCGACGAACCGACCAGTGCGATAAGCGACAGGATCTGGATCACCTTCAAAAGTTCTAGCACCGCAAGTTTCACGGGGCAGGACATCATAGACAATATCCTGCTTGCCGATCCGCAGGCGGCAAGCAAGTTTTACCAGACCGCCAGAGAAAACGTTGCATTTAGGGTAAGCTACCCTCCTTCGGATGACAACGGATCGCTTATCGTCGAAGAAACGGCTCCCGGCAAATTCCACCTCGTCAACTTTCCGGGATATGCGGGAAGTACCTGTGTGAGTCCCGTCACCGCCACCATATATACCGGTGCGGCAACACATACCAAAACGTATACTCAAGTACCCGAAGCCTGTGCCAATGCCGGTACATCATCCGCTTCGTCGATGACTCAAAATGAACTCAACGTCTGTATGGAGTGTATATACGGTCACTATGTCCCTTATACCTGTTCCAGAGACAACTTTGCCATACGTCCAGAAGCGCTGATGATCAAAATAAACGATCAAAACCAGACATCGGGAACTACAAAAACAAGAATTGCAGACAGTGTATCGGGTGTGACGACTCCGGTAAACTCCGTAGTGGATATCTCTTCGGGCTACAACTATGACCTCGAGATAACGGCCACTAACCATTTAGACAATACCGCCGCACCGGGATATACAAAATCCTTCGGTTATACCTCGGATGACAATGTCTCTTACATCTGGGAACCAAGAGGCGGAGTCGTGACCACGGGATGTAACGACATCGGCAATAAATCCATCTCTTTGAGATTCTTAAACGGCTATGTCGATCTGAACTCTTCGGTCGATCAGGTCGGAGATTACAGACTTCATGCTATAGATACGAGCTGGACGAAAGTCGATCATGATCCGACTCTTATGACACACCATACGGGAAGCTATTTTCTCTCAAGCAACGTGCCTGATTGTACTTTAAACACCTCGGCTACGCAGACAGTGGGAAGTACGACACTCAACGGCTGTAATATAAGCAGCTCGCACACCAACAGCGATGCCTCGCTTCAATACAACGATTACGATATAACTTTTCATCCATACAAGTTCGACTTATCAAGTATCGTTGCTTCCGTCGGACTCACTAACGATACTACTTTTAACGCGAATACGTTTATATATATGTCGGATATGTCCGTGCCTGCAGATGAGAACATGTCGGTGCATATGAACGGCAATATTCGTCCGATAGGACGCGACGGAGCGCTCTTGAGCAACTTCGTAAACAACTGTTTTGCCAAGCCGATCGATATCAGTATCAGCAAAACGAACTATACCACCACTGCAGCAGGTTACGGTTACCGTTACCATGACTATAACAGTACGGGTGACCTGAACTCGACATTGTTTGCCGATATAAACAATACCTCCGGTCCTATCGCGCTTAACACCACGCACTTTTTAAAAGATATGCTCGGTTCCATAAATTCTATACTGAACCTGAACTTCGACAGGAACATAAGCAAACCGATAGATCCTCAGACTATCACGTTTAACGACTATATCGTAAATTGCCAAAGCCCGGGAACAGACTGTAGTTTCCTTGCGGATCTTACGACAAAAACGACGCAGGGCGATCTCAATGTCAGCAAAACCGTAAAACATTACTACGGAAGGACACATGCACCGAGATACAGATTCCCTACAAATGTCGGCGACGCTTTTATCTACTATGAAGTTTATTGCGGCAGCAGCGGAAACAAAGCGCTTCTGCCAAACGGAACGGCCACTACGGAAAGCATCGACGAGCTGGACTGGTATAACAACACCAATCACCTCCCGGTAAGAGACGGCTCTGTCGGTTCGGTCACGGAGCGAAAGTCATCGCCGAACGTCACATTAAACAGTTTGGCCGGAACCAATCCCGAAGATGCAAATATAATCTATAACCAATCCGCCGGGTATCCGTACAAAACCACGATGCAAAACAGTGCAGCGGGATGGCTGATATATAACAAGTACGACAATACCGCGACTACAAACGAGTTCGAGGTAGAATTTTATAGACCGGGAGGCAATTGGACAGGTGTGAAAAATACGAACACGACCACAGATTCAAATGCCAGCGATACTACGAGTAAAAGGATATTTTGGTGATGCGCCGCGCTTTTACGATGATAGAACTTATTTTTGCCATTGTCGTTATCGCTATAACGGTGATCTCGCTGCCCGTGATGATGCGGGTGAACCAAAATGCGATAGAGGGCAATGTCGTACAAGAAGCACTATTCGCGTCTTCTGCTAAAATGATGCAGGTTCTCAGCTACCCTTGGGACGAACATTCCGTAAACAGCCAGAACCTTGCTTCATACACAAAGGTCGTCGATATTCCGGGAGGAACCGCCAGCTACGGCCGAGCATACGATATGTACGGCAATGCCGACGTAAACGGAAGCTTCAGAGTCGGACATATCATCGAAGACGGACATAGAAGATTCCATAATTTCAACTCGGCAGATGCAGTCGTCTCCACCATAAACGTAGACGATAACAGCAGTATAGATGCCATCGATGACAGGGGCGCGACAAACATCAGCTTTGAGAACGCCGCCGCTACCGCGACAGGATATAAAAAAGATTACAAAATGAACGTCACCATCAGTTATATTCCCGACACGGGTACACCTTTTGTATTTCCAACAACAGGGAACAATACCCCTTCAAATATGAAACTCATAACGGTAGATATAGGCGATACAAACGGAACATTGACACTTTTAAGAGCTTACAGTGCAAATATCGGCGAGATCGATTTTGCTAAGAGGAGATACTAATGAGACGTAAAGCGTTTACTATGATCGAACTCGTGTTCGTCATTGTCGTCATAGGTATCATAGCAAAGTTCGGGGTGGAATTCCTTATAAAAGCGTATGACGGCTACATATTCTCGACCGTTCAAAACAGACTTCAAACACAGACCGAAGTTGCATTGGAACAGATAGCCAACCGTCTTCAGTACCGCATCAAATCCTCAGTCATAGTAAGACGCAACGACAACAATGCCTTCAAACCGCTTGCCGATGCACAAGATATACCCCAAGAGAGGATATTGGAATGGATCGGTTACGATATCGACGGGCTACGAGCCTCTTCTCTTCCGCTGTGGAGCGGGTTTATAGACCTTGATGCAAACCATACTACCGCCATACTGAACTCGCCCGAAACAAACACGAGCGCGGAAAACACTCTTATCGGCACTCTCTCAAACGGAACAAGCGGTATAAATGACAGTGCAATATTTTTTATAGGCGCAAACAGTGATATCAACGGTTATGGATGGTTATGGGGCGGAGGCGGAATAACGGATCAAAACCAGACGATGCATCCTATACAATCCTCTACGGCAAGCTATCTGCTGGCATCCAATACGGCCGGAGGTAACTTTTCAGGACAGGATATATATGAGTTTTACCAGATGGCATGGAGCGCGTACGCTCTGGTTTACACCGGTAACACTATCTCCAATGCGGTAAAATACATAAACAGGCTCGATGACGGAACGGCAAATCCCGCAACGCTCTTTGATACAAACGGCAGCGTTCCCTTAATGTCTACGGCGATAACGAACGTGACGGGAGCTACGAAAAACGGCGATTGGACGAAAACCGCAGCAAACACCTATGTCGTAAAGGTGCATAATACGGATGTCACTTTTACTTATGATCAAGACAGCGGCTCGTTTGATTGTGTCGTGAACGCGACCGCCGCCGGAGAAATCTGCAGAAGGTTGAGAAATTGATAGCAAATAATAAAAAAGCATTTACGATGCTGGAAATGACCTTTGTCATAGTAGTTCTTGGCATATTGGCAGCTGTCGCCATCCCAAAATTCACTGCCACCAGAGATGATGCCATCGAAGCGAGGGTCAAAAAGCAGATAACAGCCATACGCACATCCATAGAGAATGAAAGACAGGCACATCTGCAGTCTGTGGGCGGAATGGAAAACAGCGGAAACGGAACACTGACCCTTTATTATGACTATCAGCCATGGAAAGGAGAAAACTATACCAACGGTAAAAGTGCAGTGATCATGCAGGATGTCGACACTTTTAGATTCCGTACGGTAGGAGACCTCATAAAAGTTCAGCTGTGTGTGAAAGACTCAAATATCTCAAGAGACGGAGGATACTCGATATGCAAAGAAAAAACAGTATTTTAAGATCCTCTAAAAGAGGCGGTTTTGCTATGATTATGGCGATCATCCTCATAGTTGTCCTCACCACGATTATGGCACTCACCTTAAGCCTTACCTCTCAAACGACCAAACAAACGAGCGATCTGTACCTTAGAGAGCAGGCCGTATTGCTGGCAAAGAGTGCAGCCGAACTTGCGCTCCTGAAGGTCTCCGGATGGAACAGAGCCACAAGCGGCTGCCTTACTTCCGTCAATGCGGTTTACCCCTCCACTACAAATAAGATATTCGATATAAACGTTACCATGAAGTATATCGGTTTAGGCTGCGGGGGCAGTGCAGACTACATCCCTGCAATAGTCACGCCCGAATCAAACGGCACCGTCTTGATGGATGTTACCGTGACGAGCGACCCCGGTGTTTCAACAGAACCCATAAGATATTTTAGACGTACATTGCAGAAATTATAATTTTGTAAGGAGTTTTAATGATATAATATTATTACTTGCAACAAAAGGATAATACTATGAATATATCATTGGTAGGGCGTCATGTAGAGCTTACAGACGCGATAAAACAACATCTAAACGCTTCGATAGAGACACTTAAAAAATTTCATCTTGACATCATATCGGTAATGGCCGTCGCTTCGGCTAACGAAAGAAAAGGAAAGATCGGAGTAAGCGTAGAGTTCACTATAAATCTTGCAGGAAAAAATTCCGTTGTCATAAAACAAAACGAAACCGATCTCTACGCTGCTATCGATATAGCGATCGACCGTGCACAAAAAGCGCTGCGCCGTATGCATGACAGGGGAACGGATCATCATAAAGTCGGCATCAACGAAGCGAAAGCGCAATCACAGGCAAACGGCGGCATCGATCTTAGCCGGGAGAGCGAAAATCTTGAAGACGAAATAGTCCCCGTCGAACTCGAACTCTATAAACCCCGTGAAATCGGAGACGTTTTAGAAGAACTCAAAGAAAGCGGCAAGATGTTCGAAATATTTTTAGACCATGAAGACAAGACCCGCGTACTCTACAAAAGAAACGACGGCCGTTTCGGACTTTACTAGCCTTTACGCGCCATAATGAGCAAAAGCCCATTATGATGGCAGGGGCACAATGTCCCTACAACCCCCAAAAGCTACAAAAAAACAAGTTTTTTGAGATATTTTTATTCAAATATTTAAGTCTTTTTTTACCTCTTTGACGATCTCTTCATCTTCACTAAAATCGATCCATTTAAACTCCGAACCGCTTTGATTTACCCCTTTTAGCAGGTCTCCGCTTTTTCGGAACTTCAAATCGAGCTCTGCGATATCAAAACCGTTTTGCGTAGTGCAGAACTGTTTAAGCCTCTCAGATTTGCTTTGATATGTAAAAAGGTAGCAGTAGCCTTTGAGCCCCGTACGGCTTACACGCCCGCGCAGCTGATGAAGGGTCGAGAGCCCGAGCCTTTCGGCACCGACTATTACCACGGTCGAAAGCCGCGGCAGAGAGATTCCGACTTCAACGACCGTCGTAGCTATGAGGATGTCGCCGTTGTCCCTAAAATCCAAAAGAACTTTTTCTTTCTCTTTGTCTTTGCCGTGAGTGACATAGACATTATCGAATTTATCTTCCCAGTAACTTCTCGCCTCATTGATGCTCTGGTAATTGAATGCTTCGCTTTCCTCGACTAACGGGTAAACCAAAAGAACCTGCCGGCCTTGCGTTGTTTCCTCTTTTATATGTTCTAAAAGTTTTGAGAAATCATTTTTTCCTATGACATGGGTCGTTATATCTTTTTTAAAAGGGGTCTTTATGATAAGACTCACGTCAATATGTGCCGATTGGATCATGGCCTGAGTTCTAGGAATCGGTGTTGCACTAAACTGCAATACATGCGCTCTGCTTTCTCCTTCGCTTGCAAGCTTATCGAGCAGGCTTCTCTGCGCGGTTCCGAAACGATGCTGCTCATCGATCATGACAAGCGAGATATCGGGCAGTTCTCTGTACAGCAGCGCATGTGTTCCGACGATAAAATCATATTCGCCAAGATCGACCTTGGAGGTTTTATTCGTTACTAAAACCGTTTTTAAATCCGGCAGAAACTTTAAAGCTTCTTCATAAAGCTGGTTCGCCAAAAGCGTCGTAGGTGCCATCAAAACGGCCTTATACGGTCTTGCCATCATCACAGAAGCAAACATGACCATCGTTTTTCCGCTTCCCACGTCTCCTACTATCATCCTCTTTGCAGCCACATCTTTTGAAAAATCCTCTTTAATATCCTCTATGGCCGACAACTGCTCATCCGTTAAAACAAAGGGTAAAGACTCCTGCCATTTGTCATAATCTGAAAGAAACTTGTGCTTGCATGGAAAATGTCTTTTTTTCTTTGTCAGACGCTTCAGGTTGTCATAGAGTTCCAGATATTTGAAACTGTCGATGTACTCTTTTAAAAGGCCTGTTTTTGATCTATAGGGAATCACGGCTTTTGGGAAATGGACATCCAGTATCTTTTCTATATACTCCTCTTTTATCCCCTCGTCTCTTAAATTTTCCCATGTCAGATGCTTTTGCATAAAACGCATCATCGTGTCGTTTCTAAGCGCTGTTTTATACCTCGGCGTCACTATGCCTGCGTTTGTGATTTTTTTCGGATGCGTTATTATGCAGTGTCCGCCGCTGCAGTTGATGACGCCGTAAAGAAAATATCTCTCACCCTGTACAAACTGCTTGCTCATGTAGGGTTTTGGCTTGAATATAACGGCTTCTAAAGAGTGTGAAAAGTTGTGGACATAGAGATTGATTTTGATAGAATGCGGAGTTTTGACGATAGAGTTCACAGTCGCATCTATAAGCTGTGCGGCTCCCGCTTGCAGATTAGCGTGTAAACGCAGATCCTCATAAGTATGAGGTACGATAAGAGCCAAGTCGATACAAGAAGACGCACCAAGCTTTTTAAGTCTTGCCTCATCCTCTTTATCAAGTCTCATATCAGCTCCTTTACCGATAGTTTACCATCGGTTCTCAAGAGTTAAAATTTATATTGCAAATTGCAATACTATTTTGTTACGACCGCATAAGAGAGAGAAAGTATCTCTTTATGTTTTTTGATAAAATCGTTGAGATCTTGGAGTTTCAGATTCTTGATAAGCTCCAGCTCTTTAGCCGAATATCCGAGTTCCTGACCTTTATAAAACTCCATAAAAGTACGGGAAAGACGTTGTGAAAGCGTCTCGACTCTCAGCGGCTCGCTTCCAAGCAAAAACTTTTTCGTCTGCTCAAGCTCCTCTTCTGTGACACCGCCGTTGACGAAGTTTTCAAATACGCTTTTTACGGTCGCTTTGGCATCGTCTAGAGATTCGAGTTTTGTCTGCAGATAACCCGTGAGGTAAGAACCGGATTTGCCTACATGTACACGCGCATATGCCGAATACGCAAGCCCTTTTTTAACGCGTATCTCTTCCATCAGCCTGCTTCCAAAACCGCCTGTTCCCAGGATGTAAGTAGCCACATGTGCTTTATAGTACTCGTTGTCTCCGACTTTCATATCGTAGGGCGAACCGAAATAGAGATACGCCTGTTTGGTCTCGCGTTTGAGTACGACATCTTTTTCCTGCGAACTCACATTATAGTGTTTGACTTCGCCTGCTTCGCCCACTTGCAGGTTCGAAGCAAGTTCGATTGCTTTTTGTTTGGCTTCTTCAAGCGTAAGGTCTCCGCCAACGACGATGATGAGATTTGATAAAACGATATGTTTGTCCAGAAAATTTTCTACCTCTTCTAGGTTCGTGTCTTTAACGCTTTGTATGGTACCCGAAGCGGGATTTGCAAGAGGAGTTCCTTCGAAAAGCACTTTTTTTAAAGCGTTTGACGCGACATAATCATAATCGTTCTCTTTTGCACTGAGCAAACCTACCATATCGGCTTTTACCTTTTCCAGACTCTTTTGCGTGATATTGGGCTCTTTTAAAAGAGATGAGAACAGATTCATTCCCTCTTTAAACTGCTCTTTGAGCGAACTGTATTCTATGACGAAAGTCTCCGTTCCGATCGACGAACCGATCTGGATCGCTTTTTCATCAAGTGCGGTCGCAAAACCGTTGCTACCAAGAGAAAGCGTTCCCTCGTTCATCATCTTCGAACTCAGCTTCGCAAGCCCCTCTTTATCGCTGACGCTGCCCGCATCCTTAAAGACAAGCTGCATAGACACTATCGGTAGACGATTCTCCTCTTCAAATATCAAAGGGATCTTTACTCCCTTGACCTCTATGTAGTTTATAGTTGCTGCCATTATCACCTGTCCCAATAAAAATAAAGTTAAAAAGAATCTCATTGTGCAAAAATCTCTAACGTTTCATACGCCGTATTGCGTATCGCCGGAATCTCTCCTATGTCACGGATCAACTCCACCATCTCGTCCTTCGCCATTCTAAACCCCGCACCCGCACTTTTAACGACATTTTCTTCCATCATCGTAGAACCCAGATCGTTTGCACCGAAATTAAGCGCCATCTGACCGATGTAAGGACCTTGAGTCACCCATGAACTTTGAATGTTTTGAACATTGTCCAAAAAGAGTCTGGCCACCGCCAAAAGACGAAGATATCTGTTTGGAGTCTGTTTTTCCATGTCAGGGATCAAGCGGAGCAGTTCAGTGTTCTGCCCCTGAAAGCTCCACATGATAAACGCCCTAAAACCGCCCGTTTCATCCTGAAGATCGCGTATCATCTGTAGGTGGTCCAGTATCTCTTCGTCGCTCTCTATCGTTCCGTACATCATGGTAGCGGTTGACTTTATGCCGAGCTTATGCGCTTTTCTGTGGATATCGACCCAAACTTCCGAATCTATTTTTCTCGGCGCAATGATATCGCGTACCCTGTCGCTGAGTATCTCAGCACCCGCGCCGGGAATGGATGCCAGTCCTTTTGCATGCAGACGTATCAGTACCTCTTCGACGCTTATACGCGAGACTTTGGCTATAAAGTCTATCTCGATAGACGAAAATCCATGGATAGTGATTGTCGGGTATTTCGTATGGATATGTTCGACCAGATCTTCGTACCACTCGATCTTGAGTTTGGGATGCACTCCGCCTTGAAAAAGTATCTGTGTTCCGCCTATTTCCAGAAGTTCTTCTATCTTCGCGTCTATCTCTTCAAAAGTAAGTACGTAAGCGTCCTCGTCCTTTTCATGGCGGTAAAATGCACAAAACTTGCAGTCCACCCAGCAGATATTCGTATAATTGATGTTCCTATCGACCACAAAGGTCGTTACTCCGTCGGGATGCAGCTCTTTCTTTTTTGCGCTTGCCATACGTCCGAGCTCTTTAAGATCGGCCTCGCGTATAAGTTTTAGTGCTTCCTCTTTTGTCAGTCTTTTTTGCATTGTCCGGCTTTATTTGTAATGTTTTCAAGTACGTCATTCATTTTTCGTACCGTTTTTGAGGCATGAAAGGCATGTTCTGATACAAGCCAGTTCCCGTCTCTATATGCTATTTTAACGACCCCGCTGCTGTTCTTATAGACAAGGATACGTATCGGCAGATCAAGTCCTGCGGTAATATCTTGTTTCATCAGGGTCGAGCCCATTTTTGAATCTCCTAAGATTACCATCTTCGATTCGTTCAGTCTCATACCGATTTTCTCTGCATCTGCGCTGTGGTCTATAACGGCGAATATTTTCATACCTTCGTTTTTGGCCATACTTTTTATAACACTCACCGTGTCATCGACACTGCAAATACTGTTTTTTACGATCATATCGCCGGCAAAGAGCGATAAAGTAAAAACCGTTAAAAGAATGAGCTTTTTCATCGGGTATAATCCTCTCGGCGATTACGCTTCTTTATCCTTTGAGATCGAATCGAGCACACCGTTTATGAACTTGGGAGACTGTTCCGTAGCAAATGCTTTGGCCACCTCGATAGCTTCATTGATAACGACGGCCGAATCAAGCTCGCTGAAAAGTATCTCATAAGCTCCAAGACGCAGCGTCGCACGTTCGACAGAACCTAAGCGCTCAAAATCCCAGTCTTTGAGATGTTTTATGATCGCTTTGTCAACACGCTCGAGATTTTGCATGACGCCGTCAAAAAGCGTCAAAGCAAAATCACGCTGCTTGTTGCGGATCTTTTTTTCTTCTAGTATCTCATCCGAAAAATCCGCAATGGCTCCGTTTCCAAGGTCATAAGCATAAAGCAGGCTCACGACCGCCATTCTGGCTTGATGGCGCGTCGCCATTATTTGATACCCTCATAAAGATCTAGCATCTCTATCACCGTCGTCATCGCTTCAAAGCCTTTATTTCCGGCTTTTGTTCCCGCACGCTCTATAGCCTGCTCGATATCGTCGGTGGTCAAAAGCCCGAAAGAGACCGGTTTTTGGTATTTCAAACTCATAGAGGCGATCCCTTTCGTCGCTTCGGCAGCCACATAGTCAAAATGCGGCGTCGAACCGCGGATAACGGCGCCAAGCGCACAGATAGCGTCATATTTACCGCTTGCCAAAAGTCTGTCGACCACCATAGGAAGCTCGAACGCACCCGGAATAAGTACATGAGTCAGATCACCCTCGTTGCCTCCGTGGCGGGCAAATGCGTCTTTTGCGCCTTCGACAAGTCTGTCGACTATGAAATGGTTCCATCTCGTACTTACTATGGCAATCTTTTTGCCGTTAATGACTTTTAATTTACCTTCGATCAAATTCATTGTAATCAATCTCCCTTATTATTTAAATTTATCCGTAAAAAAAACAAGTTTTTTTACTTCGCCAAGACCGCCGTAGTCACGAAAGCTTCTCTTTTTTCAAAAGAGAGAATCATATCTCTCTGATCTTCTTTATCTTGCTGACAAGCCCTTCAAGCTCATCTAGTTTTATCATGTTGGGGCCGTCGCTTAAAGCGATGCTCGGATCAAAATGCGTCTCGAAAAAAAACCCGTCTACGCCCACGGCTGCCGCTGCGCTTGCGAGGTAGGGCACCATCGAACTGTCTCCGCCGGTCTTTCCGCCGAGCGCACCCGGCGATTGAACAGAGTGCGTCGCGTCAAAGATCGTCGGCGCGAATTCCCTCATAACGACCAGACTTCTCATATCCACCACGATGTTGCCGTAGCCGAACGAACTTCCTCTTTCGCACAGGTACACGCCGTGTTTGACGGAGTTCTCATAGCTTACTTCGTCGCATCCGCGGGTCTTGAGGACTTTGAGCACCGAGTATTTCATATCGGGCGGATTGATGAACTGTCCTTTTTTGATATTGACCTCTTTGTCGGTTTTCGCACACGCTACGAGCAGATCCGTCTGACGACAGAGAAAAGCGGGTATCTGAAGCATATCCGCAATCTCTGCCACGGCGGGAACCTGCACCGATTCATGAACGTCGGTCACGACCTTGTAACCGAAATCGTTTTTGACTTTTTCCAAAATACGAAGCCCTTCGTCCATACCCGGTCCGCGGAAACTTTCCAAAGAGGTACGGTTGGCTTTGTCAAAACTGGATTTAAAATAAAAATCGATCGTCGGATCGTTTTGATAGACCTCTAACGCTTTGGCTATTTTAAAAATATTTTCTTCGCTTTCAATAACACAAGGTCCGGCCAAGAGTTTCATATATGTGCCTTACATAAAAATAGGATACGATTATAGCATAATGAGCTATATGTAAGATAAATCACTTCGCTTTTGCTACTAAAATTCCCGCCGTTACGATCAGGACTATTCCTGCTGTTGTGAGGGCACCGGGCAGAGAATCACCCAAAAATACTCCCACTACGATTGAAAACGGAATGTTCGTATAACTTACGGCACCGACGATACCCGCTTTGCTCACACCGTACGCTCTTGTCATGTATACCTGTGCAAGAGTCGCCAAAAGCCCCATTGCAAAGACATACAGCCATACTATGCCGCTTGGCATAACAAATTTTGCGAACATAAAATCAAAGCCGGGAATCTGTACATACGGGGAGATAAAAAGCAGAATCGCCGGACCTATAGTGCCCACACCCATAAACGACAAGACTATTGCCCTCGTATCGTAATACCGTTTGAGTTCTCTTACTGAAGTATAGGCAAGGGCGGCACCCACACCGCTGAATATCCCCAAGATATCGTATTTGCTGAAACTCAGTCCGTTTGGCTGTGTTATGAAAAGTATACCGACAAATCCCAAAAAGACCGCACTCCATCCTTTAAATGAAAGTTTCTCGTTTAAAAAAAGCCAGGCAAAAAGTGCGGTGAAGATGGGAGATGTCTTTGAAAACGTCATCGCATCGCCAAGAGGGATGTGCGCGATATTGTAAAAAAACGCCAAGAGCGCCGTAAACCCCATCAGACCCCTGAAAAAAAGCAGAAAAGGTTTTCCGCCGACATGTTTCATGGGACTCTTTAATACGGCAAATCCGACGATAAGCACACCGAACACGTTTCTAAAAAATACTACTTCAAGCGAACTCATATGCTGGCTTGAGAGTTTAGCAAACGCACCCATAACGGCAAAGATCAACGACGAAAAAAGCATATACTTTACACCGTTATCGATTGTAATTTTGAATTTCATAGGCAAAATTATATCGGCGTTAGCTTGATTTACGTATAATTGCTTTATATATAAGAACAGATAAGGAGAGTTTAATTGAATACGATCATACTGATGATCTTGGTGCTGGGTGTTTTTTTATATCTGTCAAAAGGATATAGGAGATACAATACAAACTACGAAGAGCAGTTTAAAAACTTTTCCGTCTCAAAAGAGGCGATCGAACGCAGTGAACTCGGTGTTTTCGTTTCTCTCGTCGCAAAAGTGGCAAAAGCCGACGGTAGAGTAGATGCACTTGAAGCCGAACTTGTCGGCAATATGTTCACCGATGTTTCGCGCGTGTTTCCAGAACCCGAGAAGACAAGAGATATTTTAAAACAGATATTTAACGAACAAAAAGATATAACAGGGAATACGGAAGCTTTAGCTCAAACGCTTCAAAGACTCATCTACAGAGATAAGAACAAACAGATCCAGATGATGGGCTTTTTGATCCAGCTGGCCTTTGTGGACGGAGAGGTAAGCAAATCCGAAGAACAGGTGCTGATAAGTATCGCAGAAGCCCTGCAGATCGATCCGAAGATCTATCACGGCATCTTCGATCAATTCGAGTCCATGATAAAAAATGCCAGACCTCAGGCAACACTTGATGACGCATATAAAATATTGGGAGTGCACCCGCAAGACTCGCTTGAAACCATCAAAAAAGCATACAGAAAGCTCGTGCGCGAATACCATCCCGATATCATAAAAGCACAGGGAAAAGGCGAAGATTATCTCAAAGAAGCCACGATCAAGACGCAGGAGATAAACAGTGCGTACGAGATGATAAAAAAAGCCCGCTCATAGAACGTTTTACTTAAAATCTCTCTCCCAGAAAAAGTCTATCCAGTCCGGCGCCTCGTTAACGGTAAAGTCCGGCTGATGGATCGATGTCTTTTTATAAAAGAGCGTTGCCGTTTTAAACTCTGCTTGAGGGTTGTCGTTTTGCAGTTTTTGCATTATCGCCTCGAGCGTATCGCCGCTGTCGGCTATGTCGTCAACTACCAAAACGCGTTTTTTATTTAAAAGATCACATTCGCCGAAGATGCAGATACCCTCTCTTTTGACATCGTTATCATACAGCTCGGTGCGGATCGATTCGACCGCTCTTATGCCCAACCCCTCGGCCATTGCGTGAGCGAGCGTCAGGCCGCCGCGCGCGACGGCGACTATGACCTCCGGCTCAAAACCACTTACCTCACCGATAAGTTTACGTGTATCGTCTCTAAAATTTTCATAGCTATAATAAATCATAGCGGTATTATATCAAGCTTTTTTTTCAAATATGAAATTATCAAGACTAAAACGCCCCGCTCCATGCGATATGAACACGAGCAGGAACAAGATGTAATAAACGGGGATCTCAAAACCGTTGTTGCCGCACTCAAACCCGTTGTGGATATGCACGGTAAAGATAGCGACAAGCATCACAACTATCAACGGTATCGAGATCAAACGGGTAAAAAGTCCTAAAGTAAGTAATACAACGCCCGTTATCTCTGTCGTTGCGGCCATATAGGCATTGAGATGCGCAAACGGTATTCCCAAAGATGCGAACCAGTCCCCTATGGCACCTATATCGCTCCATTTTCTCATAGCCGGACCGTAAAAACCGTATGCCAAGACCAATCTGGCAAGAAGCAGTGACAATGACTTTAATTTCCCGCCAAAATCCGAAAATTTGATGTAGTACTCTTTTAAGTTCATAATAAACTCCTTGTAAGGGAATATCATATCATATAAATATAAGTTTATATGATATAAAAAATGTAAATAAAAAAATATTTTGCTTCTTTTCAATATTTTATAGATAGAATTTTAAAAAAGCAGCAAAGGAAACGGTTTGGACAACAATGCAACGTATACGATGAGACTGGGAAAAGAACTCTATAACTCTTTTGAACATGTTTTATCAAAATGGATAACCCTTCCTGATGGAGTAGTCCGTTTTTTTTCAAACGAAGTTCTCGGAAACTCTCTTTCAAGATGGGCCTTTTCCATCTTTATGTTCGCTATATTTTTCCTTTTGAGAAAACAGATAACAAGACTTGTACAAAATATTCTCAACAGGATCTCAAGCACTATCCAGTCATCGGACAATATCCAGTCAAACGTCTCCAAACCGCTCTTTAACATCATTCATAAGCCGCTGCGCTGGGCGATCTTGCTAGTGGGATTCAATATCTCCATATCAAGTCTGAACTTCGAGAAAGGGATTAACACCGTTTTGATCACCCTCTCTCACTCCTTTAGGATCTTTTTAGTTGCATGGGTCCTTTTTCTGGCGGTGGATTTTTTATATACCAGCTCTAAAATCCTGCTGAAAAAAAACCGCAATCAATCATTTTACAACTTTATGAATCTCACCAGAAAATTTGTAAAGATAATCATCGGGGTGGTATCGGCGATATTCTTCCTCGATCTGTGGGGATACAATGTAAACGGGCTTATCGCTTCACTTGGACTCGTCGGTATGGCCGTCGCACTTGCCGCGCAGGACACTACGAAAAACATCTTCGGCGCGCTCATGATATTTGCGGATACTCCGTTTAAAGTGGGTGACTGGATACAAACACCCCAGACGGAAGGTTTTATAGAGGAGATAGGCATGCGCTCGACCAAGGTCAGAACCTTTGAAGATGCACTCGTAAGCGTTCCAAACGGGGTCATGGCCAACGCTTCCATCATAAACTGGTCGGCAATGACGAAAAGACGTATCAAGATGTATCTCGGGCTGACATATTCAACGACGCCCGAGCAGATGAAAAACATCTTAAAAGAGATGAGAGAACTTCTTCAAAACGACCCGGATATCGATCAAAAAACCGTTTTCGTGAACTTTACGGATTACAACAGCAGTTCTCTGGATATATTTTGCTACTTCTTCACAAGATCCACCGTTTGGGGAGAGTACCTGAACATAAGAGAGAGAATAAACCTGGAGTTCATGCAGATCGTTCACAATAATCATGCCTCCTTCGCCTTCCCTTCTCAATCTCTTTATATCGAAAAGAACGGCACGAGAGATATCGATGTATAAAGCTCTGTTCTGCCTTATCGCGACTCTTATTATTAGCGGATGCAGTATAAAAAAAGCAGAAGAGAAGCCTCCGCCATGGTATATGAACCCTCCAAAAGACAGCGAATTTATCTATGAAACGGCATCTGCCACAACTCTTCTGGGTGCCCGCAACAACGCTTTGCTTTTGATAAACCGAAATCTCTATTCACAAATCATGAAAACATTTAAAGCTTCCAACAGCCCTTTGCATATAAAAAACGAGCTGGAATATAAAGAGTTGATGCAGGCATCTTCAAAGGCGGTGAACGATATTGTTTTTCAAAGTATAAAGATTCTTCATACCATCCAGTTTCATTCGAATCAGTTTATTCTCCTCGCCGTGCCGAAAAATATGATATTTCAAAAAGAGAAGAAGAAGCTTGATGCACTCTATGAGCCTTTAAAAAAAGAGCTCGAATCGATCGACGGACTGAGTACACTCGAACAGTATGCCAGATTAAAACCTGCAGCACAAAAACTAAACAAGATCGCAGTGCTTGCCGCTTTACTTCAAACGCTCTCGGCCGGATTCGATACACATGAATATTTTACCTTCGTCAACGATACCAAAGAAAGAACTGCCGCCATCAAAAACTCCATGTCCGTCAGAGTCCTCGGAGACTTTAACTCCCTGAAATTGGTAAACCAGTTAAAGCAGGGCCTCAGCAAAGAGGATATTTTTATAGACAAAACCCTAAACAGAGAAAACGGTTACGATATATTTATGCTAACGGATGCAGCACAAAAGACAGATTCCCGATTTTTTAACATAGTATTGACGGTAAAGATCATTACGGCGACCAAAGACAAGAAGATCATATCGGTAAAGACTCATACCTTTACGGGAAAATCGAATAAAAGTTACGAAGATGCAAAGCTGCAGGCGGAATCGAATATGAATGCCAGACTCAGATCTTTAAGAATATTTGACTTCTTGGGATTAATCAAAAAGTAAGAATATCTATGTATAATTATTTATACTAATCCAGAACAGGAGTCATGTCATGATCAAAAACTTTAAAACAATCGCAATGGGAGTAGTTGTAGCGGCTACTTTAGTAGGCTGCGGTCAACCGAAACCGGCACAAGACGAAGGTGATTTCCGTTGTAAACAAGACGGCGTACTTGCTCCGAAATGGACATGTAATCCGCAAAGTTACGAAGGTGCCATAGTCGGTCTCGGCAGCGCCCAAAACAGTAAAGCTGGAATGAATTTTACAAGAAACAATGCCATGGCTGCGGCTCGTAACGATCTTGCTTTACAGATCGAAACACAAGTCAAAGCAAAAGTCGAAAATTTCGTACGCGGTACGGGTGTGGGTGACAAAGAGGTCGTAGACAGCGTCTCGACACAAGTATCGAAACAACTGACAAAAACTACGCTAAACGGCTCTAAACAATTAGAGTTCTGGCAGAATCCAGAAAGCAAAACGGTGTATGTATTAGTCGGTGTTCCAAACGACGTTGTCAATAAAGAAGCAAAAAAAGAGATCGTTAAGAGTTCTCATAACAACGAAGACGCACTATGGCAGCAATTTCAATCAAAACAAGCGTTAGATTCACTAGAGAAAGAGTTTCCTACCGATAAATGAGAGTAGTACTCCTCTCGTTACTACTCCTACTGTTTCCGGGATGCAGCTATGAAGCTGCACCTGCAAAAAAACAGCTCTCAACATATCCGGCTTGGATCAACAACCCGTGTCTCGGCGGTGTTACCGGCTCTGTCGGAAGCAGCCTGCCTCACTTTAAAGGTCCCGCTTACCAGCGTAAACTTGCTATCAGCAGGGCTCTGGATGAACTGGCTCTTCAAAAAGGCGTAGAAATAGACCTCGTCGCAAAACGGGAACAGACTTCCAAAAACGACAATGTACGCTCAACAAGCGATATTCAAAGTGAACAGAGGGTCACAAACTCAAAAGTCACGGCGCATATCGAAGCAACATATACGGACCCCCAGACGAAAGAACTCTTTGTCTGGATGGTTTTGGATTAAACTTTTGTCCACCTTAACGGCGGACGCCTCTTTTTCGCTATAATTACGCAAAATATTTAACTTCAAAAACATTTTTACAAATCGTTGGGATCTTTTACTGTTTATAAAAATGTTTTTAATCACATACAAAGAGACACTATGAAAAAAATCGCCATTATCGGCCAGCCAAATGTCGGAAAAAGCTCACTATTTAACCGTTTGCTAAAAAAACGGGATGCAATCACATCCGAACAAGCGGGGACAACACGCGATGTAAAACGCCGCATAGCCCAGATACTTGATAAACAGGTAGAACTTCTTGATACCGGCGGACTGGACAAAGGGTGTGAGCTTTTTGACAAAATAAAAGAGAAATCGCTTGAAGCTGCAAACAAAGCGGATATCATTCTTTACATGGTAGACGGTAAGACCCTGCCCGATGAAAACGACAAAAAACTTTTTTATCAGCTCGAATCACTTAACAAAGATGTAGCCCTTGTCGTTAACAAGATAGACAACGACAGCCAAAAAGAGAAACTCTGGGATTACTACGAGTTCGGCACCGATCTTATCTTCGGCATCTCCGTTGCACATAACCGCAGCATAAACCCGCTCATAGAGTGGATATATGATCTTCTTCCCGATGAGGACAAAATAATCGAAGCGGATGAAACGGACGAAGAGGAAGATGAGTTCGAACCCTCCGTCTACGACTATGTCCCAGAAGATGAAGAGAGTGAAGAGGGATATGTTGATTTTGACGAAGAGGAGGTGGATGACGACTCTATATTCGGTATGAACGACATGATAAAAGAGTTCGATCCAGAGGATCTCAATCACATCAAAATAGCGATTATCGGCCGTGTGAACGTCGGAAAAAGTTCTCTTCTCAACGCTCTGTTAAAAGAGGACAGATCTGTTGTCAGCGACGTTGCGGGAACTACGATAGACCCGATCGATGAAAGCGTGGACTATCAGGGCAAAACCTTGACCTTTGTCGATACCGCGGGTATCCGCCGCCGCGGAAAGATAGAGGGAATAGAAAGGTTCGCATTGATGCGAACGGAGCAGATGCTCGAGAGCGCAAATATGGCTCTTGTCGTCTTGGATGCTTCAAATCCGTTTATAGACCTGGATGAAAAAATTGCAGGTCTTGTCGATAAAAATTTTCTCGCCTGTATCATCGTTTTAAACAAATGGGATATCGCAGACAGAGAAAACTACGACAAAATCATCCAAGAGGTACGCGACAGGTTCAAGTTTCTGCACTACGCTCCGATCATAACGATCTCGGCAAAAAGCCATCTTCGCGTAAACAAACTGCTTGATATGATCGTAGAGATAAACGAGAACTTCTCTCAACGCATATCGACGTCGGAACTAAACGAAGTTCTTAACCGTGCAATGCGCCGCCATCAGCTGCCAAGTATGCACGGACAGATCATCCGTATCTATTATGCGACGCAGTACGAGACCAGACCGCCGAGGATTGCACTTATCATGAACAAACCAAAAGGACTTCACTTTACATATAGAAGATATCTGACGAACAAGCTCCGCGAAGCATTTGACTTTAGCGGCGTCCCGGTACTTTTTAAAGCCAAAAAACGGGGCGGTGGAAAATAAGGGCTTAAAAAGCCCTCTTCGTTAAGATCAAAACGGTCTTACCACGACCATCGCAACTATAAGAAGAAGCAGTATGGTCGGCACTTCGTTATAAAACCGGAAAAACTTCCCTGTTTTGGTGCAAGTACCGCTTTGCAGTTTTTTACGTATAACATCAAGCGAGATGAAATAAGCTATCAGAAGTGCTACGAAAAACAGTTTCGCGTGCAGCCATCCTCCCGTTTTAAACAGATTGACGCCGTACTCGCCGGTTGACAGGTATATCATCAAACCACCGCTTAATATCGTCGCCCACATTGCCGGAACTCCGATATATTTATAGAGTTTGTACTCCATTATTTTCACGACTTCCAAAAATCCTGCATTGTCTTCATGCTCTTTATGGTAGACAAAAAGACGAGGCAGATAAAATATAGCCGCGAACCAAGATACAAAAGATATGACATGAAACCAGATTATCCAATTATACATAACGCTTCTCCCTGTTTTGATTTAAAAGTTTTTCTCTATATAAAGAGCTTCATAATTCGAGCCGCCGTGCCTGACGTTATTGACAAGCCCGAATACGCCCGAACGGTGTTTTAAAACGACTCCGAAATACGTATCTTTCAAAGGCTTGTATTTCAGGAGTCTGCCTATATCGAAATCCAGACTGAGCTCCAGATAGTTCAGGTAATTCGAGTTATTGTCCCGATTTCTGGTTGCTTCCTCTTTTTCGATATATATGATCCCGTATGTGTACGACGCACCCTCTGCCGCGCCGAAGCGGACACGGTTTTGTGAAAAATCAAAATTATAATATCCTTTAAAATAAAGCGTGTTCTCATACACGTCTTTTTGGTAACCGTTCTCTAGAAACTTGGCAAATCCGCCTTTTATATAGATATCAAACGGGAGATCAAATACGTTCTCGGCTATCTTATACCCTGCATCCACCATCATCACATGCGTACTTGCATGATGGGGAGCTATCTGAGAGCTGATTATTTGGCCGAAATCATTTGCATCTGCACGGCCGTAAGCTACCCTTACATCATAATCGTTTTGAGCATAAAGATTTATTAAACACAGAAAGAGGAGAAAGAGTTTTTTCAAAATACCGCCTAGAAGTTTTGGCGGTATTATAGTATAAGTTATTAAACTTCGGCAACTTCCACATCACGTAAAGAGGTCCCTTTGTGCGAAACCACTTTATCGTGAAGACGGCGGAGCGCTTTTGTCGTTCGCTCTATCGCAAGATCGATCGCTACGTTAAGATCTTCGTCGCTTTGTGAGATGACCACCGGTTGTGCATGTGCGATATGTATATCAAATTCGACGCTGACACCTTTTTTTTCTTTTGCAATATTTACATTATAACTTGTCGTATCAAGACCATATTTACGAAACGTATCGATGGCACTGTTTATATGCGCTTTTGCAGAATCTGTCAATGTTAAATCTTTTGCTCTGATTTGTATACTCATAATGTATCCTTTATATAGGCGATAAAATGCCTTTATTTATCTAAAGAATAGCACACCGAAACTGAATTGGATATAATTTCAAAAAAATAATTGAAAAATGGAAATGAAATGAGAGTTTTTACAGGAATCCAGCCTTCAGGGGATCTTCACATCGGAAACTTTTTCGGCTCGATAAAGCCCATGATAGAGGAACAGGACAAAAATGAAGTATTTGCCTTCATTGCGAACTACCATGCGATGACGACGGTAAACGACGGTGAAAAATTAAAGCACTTAACCATGCAGGCGGCGACAGACTTTTTGGCGCTCGGCATAGATCCTCAAAGATCGACGTTTTGGGTGCAGTCCGACGTCAAAGAGGTCTTGGAACTCTACTGGGTACTTTCTTCGTTCACGCCTACGGGTCTTTTGGAGCGTGCCCACAGCTACAAAGACAAAACGGCACGCGGATTTACGACAAACCATTCTCTCTTCTCATACCCGGTCTTGATGGCTGCGGATATCTTGCTGTTTTCGCCGGACATCGTCCCCGTCGGCAAAGATCAGATCCAGCATGTCGAAATAGCCCGCGACATAGCGATAAAGTTCAACAATGCCTACGGCGATGTTTTAAAGATCCCGCAATACAGAGTCGATGAAAATGTAGCGACAGTTCCTGGAACCGACGGGCAGAAGATGTCAAAAAGCTACGGTAACACCATAAATATTTTTGGTGAAGAAAAGCAGCAGCAAAAGACTATCAAAAAGATCGTAACGCAAAACGTTCCTATGGAAGAACCTAAGGAGTACGAAGGGTGTAACGTATACAACATCGCAAAACTGTTCTTAGCCGACAAAGAGCGCATCGCGTTGGAACAGAGATACAAACAGGGAGGAGAAGGCCACGGGCACTTCAAGCTTTATCTCTCGGAGGTGATCTGGGAATACTACGCGCCCTACAGACAAAAACGCGAATATTATGCACGCCATCAAGATGAAGTAAGGGATATACTGCATGCCGGCGCGGTCAAAGCAAGAGAAGCGGCAGGCGATATTATAGAAAAAGTGAGATCGCTTACGGGTATCTTATACTAATATTTTACGGATACTTTTGCGATAGGCATTTTTTGCGACCAGACAGGATCTTTGAGCTTAAGTATCTTTCTCACTTCGTCGTTTACCAGTCTGTATGAGACCGTAATCACGGCTGTCGTCGCTTTTTTATTATATTTTATCTTTATGACCTTTTCACCTTTTGCAGGCACCGAATCATCCGCAGAAGATCTCTCTGCCATATGGGGAATGGTCGGTTTTTTGTATTTGCTCAAATAGTGTTTGGTTAGCGATACAAAATCCTTGCCGACCTTCCCGTTAAAATTTTTATACTCTATCTCAATAAGGACTTCACGGGAACCAAACCCGCTTGGTATGTTATGAGGCAGATCGTTTTTCAAAGTAATGACAAGATCGTCTCCAGAGATATCCGCACTTACTTTTAAAGCATCTTTCCACATAGAACCCGTATGTGCCCCCTCAAATCCATGTGCTCTGATCCGGCGTGCTTTTGGTTTACCGTTGTCTACTCTCAGCGTTGAAGCGTAAAGTTCTCTCTTTTCACCCATATGACAGGTGACGCATTTTTCCTTAGCGCCTTTGTATTCCTCTTGCATATTTATAAAGATCTTGCCCGTAGCGGTATGGTCGTTCGCATGACAGACAAAACAGAGCTGATTTGGGTCCTTATCCATGAACTCTCTGTACTCCGTTTTATGATACGGAGAGTTTGCATCGCTAAAAGGTCCGCTCATCAGGCCTGTTTTTGACCAGGAAACCCTGTTCATTCCTCTGTGCGATTCGTCCAGTTCGCTGTATATCTTATCTATATTGTGGCAGACGACGCAGTTTATCCCTTCGTTCAAGGTATCGTCATGAACAGCTTTATTTACTTTAGAATTCTTGTCCAGTCCCAAAACGGCGGCTATTTCATAGTCTGTATCGGTGCTTGTTACTGAGATACGAGGATTGTGACAGGTTGCACATTCGACCTTTATCGCGTTGAGGCTTTTATGCGTTTTTCTGCTGACATAATCAACGGAAGCTCTGAAATATTCATCTTTTTTGTAGTGGGAATTAAAATGCCAAGAGTTTTTCCATTCTTTTACAATATGGTTGTGACAGGCTTGACAATCGGATGAACTCTTATATTTTTCACCTACAGCGACGACTTTTGCGGCATCTGCAAAAGAGAAAATTAAAAGCATTGATAAGAGATATTTCATCTTTGTCCTCTTAGTACTTAAATAATAAACAGTTATAATATATAGAGTAATAATAACACAGCCAAACTAAATTGTATCTATTTTTGCCGTATTTCTTGATATTTGTCAATAAATACAATTTTAAATAATGATAGACTCCCTCGCGTACTAGACACCATAGACCGAGGATACGAATATGCGTATTTTGATCATAATATTTCTTTTATTACTTAATTTGGACGCGAAATCTTTATTTACTAATAAACAACAAGCAGAAAACAGCGTTTATATCGGGGCTTTAAAAGACTTATTGATCTCGACTCAGAGAACCAGAGGCCTGACAAACTCTTATCTCAACGGCAACGATACGGTTCTGCTTTTAATATACAACGGCAGAGACGAGATGAAAAGAGCCATCGGTACTATGGAGTCGCTTCCAATTGCCGCAGACCCTGTCATAAACAGTAGAGCGACCTCTATCTCTCAAGCTCTTATCAAACTTAACAATAAAGCTCTCAAACTGCATGCCAATGACGTTTTTGCCGACTACAGCGAACAGATCGGGCAGATTTTGATGCTCGCGCAAAGTGTCAACAAAAGAAATACGAAGGACCTGAATGCTTTTGCCAAAGAGAGCTCCTCTATCATGATGGAGATCATGCTCCCAATGACCGAATATGTAGGCCAGTTAAGAGGGTACGGTTCCGGGATCGCTGCAAAAGGAAACATAAAAAAAGAGGAGTTTGAACATATCTCCCTGCTTATACATGAGATTCAAAAATTCAATGAAAAACTAAAGATACAGATAAATAAACTTATTCACGATTTTCCAAAAGAGAGCTCTGTAGATATGCCCGAGGAGATAGAAGCCGTCTATCAAGCGGCTAAAGACTATACCGAACTTACCGAAGATAAATTTTCTAAAGATGCAATCAGCGTAGATTCAAATAATTATTTCGATAGAGGGACAAAGCTGATCTCGCTCATCATACAAGCATACAATACAAGCAATGAGGCTATTTTAAAAGACTCTAAAGGCTGGCTCTAAACTATTTAGAACCGCCTCTTTGACGATCCAGCCAGACCATCAGACCTTTTTGCGCATGTAAACGATTTTCTGCTTCATCAAACACGATATCGCTGTGTCCTTCTAAAACCGATTCGCTCACTTCCTGACCTCTATAAGCGGGAAGACAATGCAGGAACTTAGCGTTTTTATCGGCTATACACATCATCAGATCGTCTACCATAAACCCTTTGAAGTCTTTGATTCTCTGCTCTTTTTCACTCTCCTGTCCCATCGACGCCCATGTATCCGTCGTAACGACGTTCGCACCTCTTATCGCCTCTTTAGGATCGTTTGACACAAATATCTTTGCCCCGCTTTTTTTTGCGAACGCATAGGCGTCTTCTAGTACCTTCGAATCCACTTCATACCCTTTCGGCGTCGCGATGCGCAGTTCAAAACCAAGTTTGCTCGCAAGCATAAGCCATGAATGGGTCATATTGTTTCCGTCTCCGATATATGCTACGACAGTATTTTCTGCTACACCGTACTCGATCATGGTCATATAGTCCGCTAAAAGCTGTACGGGGTGATATGAATCGGTCAACCCGTTTATCACGGGTACTTTTGAATATGAGGAGAACTCCTCTATCTTGGAGTGTTCAAAAGTTCTGATCATAACCATGTCGCACATACTCGAGATAACGCGCGCAGTATCCTTTACGGGTTCGCCGCGTCCGAGATGGATATCACGGTTTGACAAAAACAGACCATGTCCGCCGAGCTGGTATATTCCCGTCTCAAAGCTCACGCGTGTTCTTGTAGAGCTTTTTTCAAAGATCATCGCCAACGTTTTTTTGGACATATAGTCTTTATGTATCCCGTTTTTCAGATCTTTTTTTATTTCCAGCCCAAGATTAATGATCTCTAAAATCTCCTCTTTCGTAAAATCTTTGAGCGTTAAAAAATGCTTCATTTAAATACTTCCTTTAATTATCGAACAATACGATTATTTTATTCATAAGTAACTTTGATAGAGATAAGTCTATCCGTTTGCAAGTATCTTTGCCACCTCTTTGGCATGATAAGAGATTATTATATCTGCACCTGCACGTTTAAAAGCCACCATTGTCTCCATTACGACGCGTTCATAGTCTATAAGATTGTTCGCTCCCGCATACTTTAGCATCGCATACTCTCCGCTTACGTTGTAAACCGCCAGAGGCAGCGACGTGTTCTCTTTGATGTCTCTGACGATATCGAGATACGCAAGTGCAGGTTTTACCATCAAGATATCGGCTCCCTGCATCTCATCGGCAATACTCTCGGCGATCGCCTCACGTCTGTTGGCCGGATCCATCTGATAGGTAGAACGGTCCCCGAAAGAGGGAACGGATTCGGCCACGTCACGGAACGGTCCGTAGTATCCGCTCGCGAATTTCGTAGAGTAGCTCATGATAGGCAGGTTTTCAAAACCGTTGCTGTCAAGGGTATTTCTAAGAGTCTCTATGATACCGTCCATCATCCCCGAAGGCGCTATCATGTCCGCTCCCGCTTTTGCATGCACAAGCACCTGCGTCGCGGAGATCTCCAAAGTCGAATCGTTGTCGACGGTCTCATGGATATGGTCGATGATGCCGCAGTGTCCATGATCGGTATACTCGCAAAAACACAGGTCCGTCACGACGAACATGTCCGGATGCGCGCTCTTCACGGCACGAACCGCCTGGGCTATGATGCCGTTTTCGCTTAAGGCATCCGAACCTATCGAATCTTTCACATCGGGAATACCGAAAAGTATGATCGAGTAGATACCGAGTGATTTTAACCCCGCGCACTCTTTTACTATCTCGTCTATACTCATCTGATAAACGCCCGGCATGGAAGCAACTTCCGTCTTTATACCTTCTCCTGAACGCGCAAAAAGCGGATATATGAAATCATCGACGCTTACATCTGTCTCCCTTACCAATTTGCGGAGATGCGGATTTAGTCTTGTTCTACGAAAACGCTGAAACATAATAGTACCTTTATCATTATTGGATATAATTTTGAAAATATTATCTAATTCTATCTATTTAAAGTTAAAATAAATGAAAATAACCATATCTGAGGTAGCAAATCTACCGTCCCGCTTTGGAAATTTTAAAGTAAAAGCCTTCAAAGAGGGAAACAAAGAACATCTCGTCATCTATAAAGAACCTTTAGAAGATACGCCTGTCGTCCGTGTTCACTCAGAGTGTTTGACAGGCGATGCGATAGGAAGTTTAAAATGTGACTGCAGAGACCAGCTCGAAGTCGCGCTGAAAATGGCAGAGGATCTGGGCGGTATGGTTATCTATCTTCGCCAGGAAGGACGCAATATCGGTCTTCTTAACAAGATAAACGCCTACGCCCTGCAGGACAAAGGACTCAATACGATAGAAGCGAACCATCAGCTGGGTTTTGCCGCAGACGAAAGAACATATGAGATGGTAACGTTCATACTCAACCATTTCGGAATTAAAAAGATAAGACTTCTGACGAACAATCCGACAAAAATAAACTCAATCGAAAATGTAGAGATAGTCGAACGCATCCCGATCGTCATCAAACCCAACAAACACAATGAGAACTATCTGCATGTCAAGCGCGACGAGATGGGGCATCTTCTTTAAGAGCAGTTAAATACTCTATTTGCTTAAGCTCTTCAACATATCTATGATCTCATCCATTTTAGTGCTGACCGCACTCACGTCATCGGAGATCTCATTTACCTCATCGGCATTTTTGTTTAACGCATCGGAACTATCGGAGATAGACTGAATAAGCACATTCGTAGTGGCAGAGGTTTCCGCCAGACTTTTTTGCGTACGCTCGGCAAGCTTTCTGACCTCATCGGCGACAACGGCAAAACCGCGTCCATGTTCGCCTGCACGTGCGGCTTCGATAGCGGCATTGAGAGCCAAAAGATTTGTCTGTTCGGCTATATCGCCGATAGTCTGTAGTATAACCTTCGTATCATTGGCATTTTGTACAAGTGCTTGAAGATGACCGACCATCTCATTCTCTTTTTGAGATACGTCGTGTATGCGCTCGACGATCGAGTTTATCATATCTTTAAAATCTACGATCGTCGTATTTGTGATATTTTCGATGGTACTGTTCAAGGTATTTGCGGATTCGATGATCTGCTGATTTGAATCCTCATTTTGTTTTTGCATATCCTCAAGCGACTGTCCCAGACTGTTTATATTTTCCAAAAGCTCCGCCATTTTAGCTTCCACGTTTACGTTGCTGCGCGCTTTAAAATCTCCGCCGGCAAAATTTTTAAGCGTTGTTATCGCATTGTCCAAGTTTTTTTCCGCGGAATCGAGCATGTTGTTCATGCTGTTTCTCAATACATGAACATACGGAGTCTTTGTATCCGCACCGATCCTGCATGAATAGTGTCCTTTAGAGACCTTGTCGGTAAGCAGCACCATTTCTCCCGCCACTTTGGTATCGTCCAAAACGATCTTTTCATATTTTAAAAGCAGCTTGTTCAGACTTTTTTCAAGTTCGTCTTGCGTATCTTTTGCTATCTCTACCTTATTCCTTTCAAAATCCAAAAGTTCGTCGATCTCTTCAAGTTTTTCCATTGTGCCCGATCTGGCGCTTGAAGCCGATGAATTTTGCATAACCACTATTACACCCAGTACCGCGACCGTCAAAAGAACATGAACCCATAATGAATCGATAAATATCAAAGAGAGTATCAAGAGACCAAACGCCGCACCCGTTACCGCATTTTTTTGCAATTTGTTCATATATATCTATCCTATTGTAAAGTTTTATATAGATTTTGTGCGTCTTGTATCTCTTTTTCAGACGGCTTTCTTCTGCAAGAGAGATAGGTCTTGGCTTTTCTTATCTCGTCATACATCGGGTACACCGTCGCATAAACCCAATAATGCCCGCCGGTTTTAGTCTTGTTTTTCACATAGCCATGCCAGACTCTTCCGGTCTTTACCGTGTCCCAAAGACCTTTGAATGCCGCTTTTGGCATATCAGGATGTCTTACTATGTTATGATTCTTGCCGACTAGCTCATCTATACCGTATCCTGCTATTTTGCAAAAATCATCGTTTGCAAAAAGGATAATACCTTTTTCATCCGTTTGTGAGACTAAAAAATCATCACTTTTGAGAATATACTCTTGCATAACAACATCCTTCAATGAAATCGGCACTATGATATCATAAAAAACAACAATATAAGTGAACTTGTTGCATTATTTTAAATCAACAAAATATTAATTAAGTATTTTGTGATAAGATTTATTAAGAATAACTCAGTTTTACTACACCTGATAAAGAGAAGCGATAGTTATGAAGAACTTGAACAAAGAGAAAAAGAGAAGAACTCTGTACTTTTTTATTTTCATAACGTTAGTGCCTGTTTTAGGTATCCTGATCATCTCTTCTTATGCATTTTTGCATGTACAAGATGATGTGGACTTCGTCTCTTACGAGATAAGAGGATTAAAGGTCATATCACGAATAGAAAAAACCGTTTTTGATATCCAAGCATTAAGAGATCTGAGCTGCATAAAAGATCCAAATGAAAAATCAATAGAAACTTTAAAAGAAAATATTTCCAAAGATCTGACTTCACTGGAAAATATTTTACTGATCCTTCAAAAAGATATTTCCTTAAAAAGCGAATTGCTGCAATATGTGAAAAAAACAAAAAACACCCCGCTCACTGATAAAGGAGATGAATACTTTACTCATATGATAAACGATTTTATGCTCTTTTCAAATAATATCGCTTTTCGTTACAAGCTTATTTTGGATCCCTATCTAAGCTCTTATGTTTTGATGGACAATGTAGTTTATCTCCTTCCTGAGCTTATGGAATACAACCGGCAGATAAAAGCAATAACGCTAGGCATGCACTGTAAAACTTTAACACCGGAGCAAAAAGAACAGCTGTCTACCCTGCAGATCAAGATCAAAGACAGATTGAACAAGCTGGATTATAACAAGCTTTTTATGCAGAAAAAAGAGGATATCGCCCTCCTTGAACGAGTTCGCAAAAATATTATGCAGACGCAAAACAAAGTTGCTGCACTTGTAAGCGCTACTCTGTCCAAAGAGGACAAAACTGCACTTGAAACAGATAATATTTTCACTTTAATGACAAACGATCTCGATTCCATAAGAACTCTGTATGATTCAAATTTACAACTCTTACATAGTAATTTAGAGAAAAAATTAAAAAAGAACAGAAAACTCTCTGTCATTATTTTATGTGTCGGTCTGTTATCTATTTTGTTCATAATCTATATCAATAGGGTTTTTTACAATAAGAACAGAGAATATATCGACATAATAGAAGAGCTGACCATAACGGACGCCCTAACCTCTTTATACAACAGAAGACATTTTGACGATATCTTTAATAATTTTTTGAAAATTCAATTGAGAGCAAAACAGACGCCCGTTTTTATTATTTTGGATATAGATTACTTCAAACAATACAATGACACCTATGGACATCAGGCAGGCGACATGGCCATAAAAACAGTTGCCAGACATTTAAAAAGATCTTTGAAAAGGGCAGGCGATATGGCTTTTAGACTCGGCGGCGAGGAGTTTGGTATCTTATATACGGAGGAGAATCGATCCAAAGCCTTCTCTTTTGCCGATACTATAAGAAAAAAAATAGAAAGTGAAAAAATAGAACATAGTAAAAATAACGCAAGCAGATATCTGACCGTATCTATGGGAATAATTATAATCGAAGAGGAGTTTGCGGACAACATAAGAAACATTTACAGATGTGCCGATGAAGCTCTTTACAAAGCCAAAGCCGACGGACGAAACAGAGCCGTCATATATAATACCCTTTCAAGTCCTGCTGTATAGGGCCTAATCTCTTTGTATCAGGATCACGTCCATACCTATATCATCATGTTTGATCTCGTTCTTTTTTAAGAGCTGTATCAATCTTTGAAAATCATCTTTATGTATGGGGGTTCCTATTTCATGAGTGTAGAGCAACCTGCTATTTTCTTCGTCAAATTGAAAATGTGCCAACTTGTTCTCTTCTAATAGTTTAATTAAATCTTTCATGCATCCACTTTTTATATATTCATTACATCATCTCTTTTTAAGATATTACCCTAAAAAACAAAAAAAATAAAGACTTATGGGCTGCCGCAATTATTGTTGAGCTGCCAAGGCGGGTATGCCTTTTTCTCTCCACATTTCCCAAAACGCTTTTTCAAGATTTTTTGCAAAACGCTCAGAATCATAGAGAGGAGAGGCTTTGACCTGATCCCTTAAACCATGGCGAAGAGTGCAAAGTGCATCAATATTCGAAGCGAATTCAACCGCCTTGTTAAGATAATCCGTCTGGTCACCTGCAACCCATTCGTTTAGGCCTGCTGCTTGCATAATAGACACGCCTTGGCGCGAAACGAGAAGATCACCTTCTAATGTTAACGTCGGCACACCCATCCAAAGCGCTTCACTGGTCGTTGTAGCACCGGTAAAGGGAGAAGTATCGAGCAAGATGTCTACTTTGTCATAAGATGCCAAGTAATCTTCATAGTTAAGCGACGGCTGGAGAGTTACCCGTGCAAGGTCGACTCCGGAATCATGCAGCCTGTTTTTTATCTCCTCTTGAATTGTCATGTCACTCAATGCACTGTTTTGCAGTCTCAATCTTGCATTAGGCAATGCATTCAAAATTGCTCCCCAGAGATCTAGTGTAGAGTCGTTTATTTTAGATAGCTTTTGGTAGCAGCCAAATGTTATATAGCCATTAGAGAGCGCCGGCAGCGGCGCTACTTCGATGGCGCCAAGCGGAGGAGTCATGCAAAAACGTGTATCCGGAATGTAGTGGATTTTTTCAAGATAATTGGGCTGATCTTCCGAGCGGATCGATACCGGATCTGCGAGAAGGTAATCGATTTGCTCAATTCCCGTACTTGCATGATACCCAAGCCATGAAATTTGCACCGGAGCACTTTTGTATGCAAATATTGCCAGCCTGTGATGCTCCGTATGTCCGTCAAGATCAACAAGAATATGAACTTTGTCGTTATGAATCATCGAAGCGACATCTTTGTCATTAATACCGGAGATCGAATGCCATTTTTCAAAATACGGCTTTATCCGTTCGGTAAGGTCATCTGTTTTTAAACTGCTGTCGTATGCAATGAGTTCTATGTTCAGTGGTTTCATCTGTTTCATAATACTTTCGATAAAAAAACCGATAGGATGGCGGCGTAAACCACCTGAAACAAAACCGATACGGAGTTTTTGCGCTGCTTCATTGCAGGACCATCGGTTAAAGGATGTTTTGATCTGCCGATTAATAATTTGGCCAAAACGACGCGCTTCTTCAAGATAACTTTTAGAAGATTGTTCTTGGGAGTATGAGAGAGCAAATAGCATTTTACTGTAAATGATCTGGTTCTCAGGCTCATGAAGTAAAGCTTTTTTGTAATGCTGTATAGCCTCTTCAAGCTTGCCCGAGAGTTCTAATGTTGTAGCGAGATTGCTGTAAAGCATTGCATGATTTGGTTCTAATTTGATCGCTTCTTCATAGCATGTGACGGCTTCACTGATCTTTCCGGCACTTTTTAATGATTGTGCAAGATTGTTTAATGCAGGAAAAAAGTGAGAATCGGTTTTGAGTGCTTCTTGATAACATGTAATCGCCTCATTCGTATATCCGAGTTCGTATAAGGCGATTCCCATGCAGTTATGAGCTCTCGTGAAAAGGGGATCAATACTAAGAGCCTGCTTTTGTAATGCAACAGCCTGCTCGAATTTTCCCAAATCTGCATAGATAGCACCGGCAAGCATATAAAATTGAGGTTCATGGGGATACTTTTCAATTAAATCGGCAAGGTAAATGAGTGCTTCTTGAAACTGTTTGTTATTGTATAAACCGTGTGCGATATCAATTTCTTTTTGTGTCGGAGTATCAGAAGGACGGATTTTTTTTGCGGCGTTCTTGAGTCCTTTTTTTGCCAGTTTGTTTGTCGGCTGGTAATGCAAAATAGTTTGATATACTTGTGCTGCTTGAAGGTGATTGCCGGCCTTTAATAAAGAATTGGCCTGTATTAACATTTTTCCCAATTCTGACATTATTTAGACCTTCTTGTATATAAATTGATATAAACTCACAAAGCAAACTTTATTCCTTGAATGGACACAATTACAAAAGTACAAGAATCGAAAAAAGTTGTGACAGCCTAAAATAGGTGGTCTCCCCACCAGGACTCGAACCTGGAGCTATCCCTTAGGAGGGGACTGCTTTATCCTGTTAAGCGATGAAGAGTATAAAAAGAAAGTGAGATTTTACCATTTAAAGTTCTAAAAGTACAGTACCGCGCTTTTCTCATCATCAATTCGTATCTATCTTATTTCCGCTTTGCAAAAGGTGCTGCATCTCCTGTTCAGGCAGAGGATGACTAAAATAAAACCCCTGCACTTCATCACAATTCCGCGATCGTAAGAACTCCTGCTGCTCTAAAGTTTCTACCCCTTCGGCTACCGTTTTTAGATGCATGCCGTGAGACATTGATATAATGGCTTGCGAGATAGTGGCATCTTCGGGATCCGAAGTTATATTTTGAACAAAGGACTGATCGATCTTAATCCGGTCTATCGGGAACTTCTTAAGATAGCTAAGCGAAGAATAGCCCGTTCCGAAATCGTCTATTGAAAATGTTATTCCGATCTTTTTGAGTTTGTTCAACATTTCAACGGATCTTTTTGCATCTTTCATAACTATCCGCTCGGTCAATTCAAGTTCCAGATATTTTGCTTCCAATCCGCTCTCATGAAGCGCTTTGGTAATAATCTCGGGAAGATTTTGCTGATTAAACTGGGCAGAAGACAAATTTACCGCTACTCTCATTTTTGGCAGACCTTCGTCAAACCATGATTTTAAACGCTTGCAAACCGTATGCAGCACCCACTGCTCGATAGGGATGATCAATCCGGTTTCTTCTGCAAGCGGAATAAAATTATCGGGCAATATCAACCCTTTTTCTGGATGCTGCCAGCGCAGTAACGCTTCCATACCTATGATCTGCCCGCTGTTAAGATCGATCTGCGGCTGATAATATACAAGCAGTTCCTTGCGCTCCAGAGCGTGCCGCAGATCATTTTCCATCTGCATTCTCTGCATTGCATAAAGAGTAAGCTCTTGCGTATAATACTGGTACATGTTTCGTCCCTGTTCCTTAGCACGGTAAAGGGCACTGTCCGCATTTTTAAATAAAGTGATACTGTCTTCGCTGTCATCGGGAAAAAGACTTATTCCGATACTGCAGGTGACGAATACTTCATGTTCTTGAAGAGTGTATTTTTCAGCCAGTTTCATAATTATTTTTTGGGCGACATCACTGGCAAAATGCGAATCATGAAGCTCTTCAAGAACAATGGTAAATTCGTCTCCACCTAAACGGGATACCGTATCCTCCTCTCTTACACAATCAAGCAGACGACCCGCCACCTCTTGGAGCAGCATATCTCCTACCGGATGTCCCAATGTATCATTGACATTTTTAAAGTGGTCAAGATCAAGGAACATAACGGCTATCTTGTTCTTGTTGCGGCGGGCCCTTGAGAGGGATTGGCTCATTCGTGCATTTAACAACAATCGGTTCGGCAGTCCGGTAAGCGGATCATGATGGGCCAGATGATCAAGTTTTTGTTCGGATTCTTTCATGGCACTTATGTCGGAAAAGACCCAGACATAATTCACTATGCCCCCTTTAGAATCTTTAACGACACTTATATTGAGCCATAAAGGAAAGATATCGCCGTTTTTACGTTTACTCCATATCTCTCCCTGCCAGCTGCCTGTTTTAGAAACTGTTTCCCAGATATCACTATAAAATTTTTCATCATGTCTACTTGATTTAAAAAAAGAGGAGGCTTTTTCTATGATATCTTCATTTTTATACCCCGTGATATCAACAAACGCTTTGTTTATAGAGATAACCTTTTCGTCGGCATCGGTAATGATGACACCTTCTGTCGTGTTTTCAAAGACCGCAGCAGACTGACGGAGACGCTCTTCCATCTGTTTGCGTTTTGTGATATCAAGCATTGTTCCGCTCAAACCGATGATCTTGCCGCTGGAATCATATGTAGGTTTTGCCTGCGTTTGCAAGTTCCTCACAGATCCGTCCAACTGCTGTATCCGATAGTCGAGATTTAGATCATTTCCCTTAAGCCCCTCCTCAGAAGCTCTTTGTACCATCGGTCTGTCGTCGGGATAAACGATCTCCAAAAAATCTTCCAGACCCATAACTTTTTTATATCTGGCATTACCCATAACATCTGCGGCTTCATCTGAAAAATAGATTTTATTTTCGGTAATATCCCATTCCCATCCTCCAAGATGCGCGATCTGCTGCGCCTGCGCCAATTTTGACAGACTGAGAGACAAAGCATCTTGCGTATGACAGCGCTCGATCAAACCGGCCAGCGTATTTGCGACACTACCGAGAAACTTTATCTCCCTTTCATCTTTTTTATGTCCATGCGTTAAATATAAGACGATCACCCCAAGGACGCCGTTAGCTGATAAAATAGGCACATTATAATGACCATGAGGCTCAATACCCTCATATGTGATCTCATGTCTTTTGTCCAGACACGCGGCATACTGGATCTCTTTGCTGGCAGCGGCACGGCCGCATAAACAGTGACCAAAAGGCACGCGCGCACACGCGCTCAGCAGTGCGGGATGAAGTCCGTGCTCTACCGTAAGCACAAGAGTGTCGCTATTGTTATCGACTAAGAAAATTCCGCCTGTCTTGCTTATCGTTAGCCATGACAGAGACAGAAGTATTTCCAGTACCTGTTGTAATTGTTCTTTTAAAGGGATACTCTGCAGGCTAATACTTAAAATCGAATTGAGCGCACGCTGCTCTTCGGATTCAAGATGCAGACTTTCGGCAATCTTCGCCTGTTTTGTAGTGTTTGTACCGAGACATAATGCACCTTCGATGGAGGTCTCTTTATCGCGAAGTACAAAAATTCTCCAAGTGATTAGTTCTGCCGCGTATTTTTCGACTATTTCCAATTCATGCAGCATTGCAACAGCAGCAGGCTCATCCGACATGGCGCGCTTAAATAGATCTGCAATACTCTTTTTTTCGGTCGACAATGAGAGATCGAACCAATTTTTCTTACTTAACTCTTTGAATTTACCGTCAAAGAAGGCCTCGAATTGTTTATTGAACAATAATATCGAGCCGTTAGGATCTATGACCGACATAGCAATATTTGCCGCGTCTAAATCGTTTTGTTCCCATACACGTCTTTTTTTAGACATATTCCGACCTCTTTATAAGAAACGTTCAGTGTTGATGGTAGCCATACCCCGCTTTGAAAATCTTGAATATATCTTTAAACTCTCACAAAAACAGGATTTTATAGCTCTAAGAGTACGGTATCGCGCTTCGTTACGTCCACTCTTTTGCATGCAGATTCGAACGCGCCGCTCTCTCCGATGAGGATACATCTGTGCTTTGCCCGCGTGATCGCCGTATAGATGAGCTTTGTATTGTGCATGATATAGTGAGAAAAAGTAATGGGCATCACGACGATGTCATACTCCATCCCTTGGACCTTATGGATCGTCAGGGCATATGAAAGCATCAGAAGGGTCTTTAACTGTTCATATTCGTACTGAACCACCATATCCTCGTTGGGGTAGTACACATAAATCTGCTCCTCGTCCTCGTCTATACGGAAAAGTAGACCGCTCATCCCGTTAAAGACCCTTCTTTCTTTTGATTCTTCGCCGTCTTTGAAATCTTCGGCGCTCCATGAGGTCATGTTTTCGTTTTTTGTATGCACGACTTTGTCCATCAGACGAAACTCCGCACCGCCTCGTTTTACATACTTTTTGGGATTTGGATTGAAATACTCCTGCAGCACTTTGTTGAGATTGTCTACCCCGAGCGTTCCGCCTTTCATCGGTGTTATTACCTGAAAATAGTTCAGATAGGAACTTATCTCTTTGTTAGTGAGTCTGAGTCTTGCCTTTTGTATCACCTTTACGACTTCATGCATGATTGTCGCTAGGATATCGGCAGAATTTTCCTCTCTCAAAGCTGAAAACTCCGATTGCGAAAGAGAGTTTTTCTGCGCATAATAGTTGGGTATGGAAACATCGATGAACTCAAAATCATCGTACTTTTGGCGGTACGGCGGTACAATCGCCTGACGGATATCGTTTGCTATGAGAGTGATCGCCTGTTCTTCGCTTTGGCGGTATATCTTGGTGAGTTTTACTATGGGCGCGATTTCCAGAGTCAGCGCATCGCTTAGTACATTGCCTGCACCTATGGGAGGAAGCTGTGCATCGTCGCCGACGATGATAAGTACGCACTCTTTTTTCACTTTTGAGACAAGTCTGGCGAACAAAGAGGAGTTTATCATCGAAGCTTCGTCTATAAGCAGTACGGAGTAGGGAAACTCGTCTTTATCTTCGAACCTTACCAAAAGAGACTGTATCGTGGCGCTCTCATAGCCGGTGGTATCGGCGATGCGCTGCGAAGCTATGCCGCTGAGCGCACAGGTCATGATCTCTGCGTAACGCGTATTCAAAAGATTGAGTATCGTCCTTGAAGTCGTACTTTTACCTGTTCCTGCATACCCTACCAAAAAGAGTATACCGGCACCCTGATTGACGATTTTCACCGCTTCTTTCTGCTCTTCGCCAAGCTGCAAATCGCTCTTTGCCAAAAACTCGTCCAGATCGGTTTTTAAGACGCCGAGATCGGCTTTTGCACGGGAAGTGAAATCATCATACAGAAATTTCTCGGCGTCGTAAAGTCTCGCTGGCGAGACCCTGTCGTTTTTCATCAGCACTATACTCTGCTCGCCGACACGCTCGATAAGCGCAGCCTCATAAAGAGCGTCTCTGTCATGAAACTCAAGAAGTTCGTCAAGCAGTGAAAAAAGCACCCTCTTTTGAACACAGCTGTTACCCTGCTGTTCGCAGTAGTTTAAAAGAGCATGGTCCATCGCAGCACTTATGCGGTTATCCGATTCCTTCTCCACTCCCATCTTCAAGGCCAGTTCATCGGCACGTTTAAACCCGATGCCGCTGATACTCGTCAGTACGTACGGATTTTCTTTGATACGCTTTGAAGGCTCTGCAACATCTTTCATGGCTGTAGCAATGGTGGTCAGAAGCACGGGGCTTACATCGTATGGACTTAAAAATTCTCCGAGTTCCCTCATAGATCGGAATTTCTTCCAAGAGTCTTGGATCTTTTTAAGACGCTTCTCTTTGATGCCGCTAAACTCAAGCAGCCGCTCGATATCGTTATCAAGGATATCGACTAACCCCTCATCTCCGAACTTCTCGATGAGTTCGGCGGAAAGTTTTTTCGTAAACCCTTTTACGATACGGTTTAAAAAGAAAAAAAGTTCGTTCTGATTGACCCGCAAAGATTCAAACTTGAACGTTCTGCCGTACTTCTTATGCTCTTCCCACTCCCCTTTTAAGGTGATAGCCGCACCTTTTAAGTGCGAGACTTCGCTTTCAAAATAGGTCCCGCTTACTTTATCGCCGTTTTTTAAACGTGCAATGAAAAAACCCTCGTCTTCAAAAAGGATAGTCTCGATCTGTCCTATGAGCGTCATCCGATATCCTCTAAATATTTAAGTACCTTTCTTGTTAGCGAAGAGATATGTGCGTCTTTAAGCGCATCTTTTTCAAACCATAGGACATCATCCTGCACCTCTGCAAGTTTGTACAGTTTGACGGTGAGTCTGTATTTCGTATAGGAGTGTTTAAACTCGGCTATGAAGTCTTCTTCTATGGGTTCGACGGCGGGAAGTTCCAACATCCCTTTATACATCGGACCCTTCGAGATCTTCAAAGCTATTTTACCCTCCTGCACGGCTATTCCGTAAAAGAGTTCAAGTGCTTCATACACTTTTTTCTGCCTGCGCGTGTAAAATTCCGCTTCCTCTTTACCTCTGCATGCAGGCTCAAGCGGACACTCGCCGCACTTTGGGTTGGTCGCCGTACAGACAAGCGAGCCCAGATCCATCAAAGCCTGATTATGCAGAGTCGGATAAACGGGGTTCACGAACTCTTCGGCACTTTGCCAGATGAGAGCATCACTTTGTTCATGGTGAGCGAAAAAACGCTTGATGACGCGCTCGATGTTCGTATCTACGACCCCGACTCTTTGATGGTAAGCAAAACTGCAGATAGCACTTGCGGTATAACGCCCGATGCCGGGAAGTTTTACGAGCTCTTTTTGTGTCTTTGGAAGCGTATTTGGACAGAGTTTTGCAGTGGCGTGGAGGTTTCTCGCCCTTGAATAGTAGCCAAGCCCGCTCCAAAGCGCGAGCACCTCCTCCTCTTTTGCAAGAGAAAGCGCGCCAAGCGTGGGAAACTTCTCTAAGAATCGGGGATAATACTCCTCCATAACCCGTTTGACCTGAGTCTGCTGAAGCATCACCTCGCTGAGATAGATATGATACACATCCTCGGTATTTCTCCACGGAAGCTCATGGCGTCCGTGTTTTTCGTACCAGCTTAAAAGAGCGTCCCGAACCTGCTGTATCATAACCTGTAGGAGAGCTTACGCTTTGACTCTGGCTATGCGCTCTTGTTCCTGATCTTTATAAAGCTGTGCGCATCCGCGCGAAAGTTCGCGGATCTTTAGGATATAGTTTTGGCGCTCTGCCTGAGATATCGCTTTTCTTGCATCGAGTGTGTTAAAAGTGTGCGAAGCCGACATACAAAGATCGTACGCAGGTAGAGGAAGACCCGCATCGAGCGCTTTTTTACACTCCGCCGATTTAGCTTCGAACTCTGCAAAAAGCATCGCCGTGTCCGCTACTTCGAAGTTGTATTTGCTAAACTCTATCTCGCCCTCTTTATGGATATCGCGGTAAAGCGTCTTGCCGTATTCGTTCTCGTTCCAGACGATGTCAAATACTGTATCAACACCTTGAAGGTACATAGCAAGACGTTCGGTTCCGTATGTTATCTCCACCGCTACGGGATCGCACGCCACACCGCCTACCTGCTGAAAATAGGTGAACTGAGTGACTTCCATCCCGTTTAGCCATACTTCCCAGCCAAGGCCCCACGCGCCCAGCGTCGGAGATTCCCAGTTGTCTTCGACAAAACGGATGTCATGGTCGGCTACGTTTAGACCCAGATATTCAAGACTCTTTAAGTAAAGCTCTTGAATGTTTTTCGGACTCGGTTTTATGAGAACTTGAAACTGATAGTAGCTTCCAAGACGGTTCGGATTCTCTCCGTAACGACCGTCAGTCGGACGGCGCGAAGGCGCCACATATGCGACAGACCATGGAGTTGAATCAAGTGAACGCAAAAAGGTTGCAGGGTGGAACGTCCCCGCACCCGCAGGGATATCGTAAGGCTGAACGATATTGCACCCCTCTTTCATCCAGAACTCTTGTAGTTTTAGTAACATCTCGCTAAAAGTAATCATAACTGCCTCGCAAATAAATTACGAAATTATAGCCAAAAAGGCTTATGTTTTAGAAAATCTCTTTGTGCAAAAACAACTTTTATGGAATATTTTTTGCTTGTTTTTTGCTATGAAAAGGAGCTGTCATGGAAACAGGTGCTGCTTACCAAAACTACTTAACAACGATGCAAAACTACCGGCCGTCCCAAGGGAGAAAAGAGTATCAAGCCCCATATGCCCAGAAGTTCGAAGCGATCTTCAACAAAGCGCAAGAGGCGGATGTAAAGCTCTCCAACGCCAAAGATTTTTTGCAAAGCCTCTCATCTAGCGAACTTACGACCCTGCAGAAATATTCCGGTCTGGCGGATGGAATCGACATCAACTCGCTAAGCAATGAAGGTGCATATAACCTTTTGATGCACGACAAAGAACAGTTCGATTTCAATAACGACGGATCAACAGAAGTCGGGGCCGCAAAAAAGATGTCCATAGTTCCAAGCAACATGCCTCAAGAGGTAAAAGATGCCTACATTAGCGCGATGAATTCACTAAGCGATAAAGACAGGATGACGGCGATGATGCTCACCTTCGATCCCGCGCGTCTTGATTCTATGCTAAACGGCAAGCCCTATACACCGACAAAAATGGATTATGCCTATCTCGATACTCAGGTTCAAAACCATTTAAATCCAAAAGACGGAGCATATACCTCAGAAGAAGCAAAAGCAAGCATTACGGCTTTTTGGAACGCTTTTAACGCCGCATATAAAGGCGACAAGACACAAACCGCCGACACTGAAAAACAATCCGATGACGTCTCTAAGTTTCTAAAAGACCTGCATACAAAAGGTGCCGCACAGTTTTTAGCCGATCTCAATATGGAAAAGATCGAAAAGCAGGCCGAAGAGTATAAAGAAAAACTGATAAAAGAGCTCGGAGACTCTCCCGAAGTGATGAAAAAGATCGAAAAACTGGTAGCGGATTTTAAGAAGAAACTGCTCGAAGAGATGCAAAACGGTCTGGACAGCGACAAAAAAACGCTTCCCGTAAACGGCAACGCGTTGGTACAAATGATACTCGATGCGCAGCAAAAACAGACAAAACCTCTCGAATCGCTTTTAGCAGCCGATAAAAAGAAAGCCTAGAACTTGAACACGGCTCCCAATTTGACATAAACGTCATTGCTCGTACTGCTTGGTTCATAGTATGTATTGCCGCCGCTGCTGACATAATCGGATTTTCCGATTGTCTGTTTTGAAAAAACGGTCTTTATAAAGAAAGCCATATTATCCCTATAGTTATAAGTTACAGGAACGGCCACTTCAAATATATCGGCACCGCCGAGAATAAAACCGAGCGAAGGATTCGAGGAGTGCATTCTGGTGTGAAAACCGTACTGATACTCCGCGGATATACCTGCTTGCATCTTTTTATACTTTACATCCACCCCCAGCATGGGACGAAAAGAATACCACTCATACAGCTCTTTTTGAACAGATGAAAGCTTTCTCTCCCATGCATGGTATCCAAACCCGATCCCGTAAACAAAAGAAAGATATCTTTTATAAAAATATGTATGTCTGTAATCTATACTGGTATCTATAAAGCTGTTGCTTGTAGTACTGATGAGACTGCCGTACGGATCACCGCTTCCCAAGACGGAACCCTTATACGTCGATTTGCCTGCAAGCTGCATAAGGCTTATCCCTATCTCATCCTGATTTCGCGCATATCTGCTGAAGATATACCCAAGACTCATCTCATATCCCGATATATCGCCGAGGTTGGAGTCTTCACTGTCCAAAAGCACGCCGCCGGAGCTATGTTCTTTATAATCCATGCTCATACCGACCAAAGAGAGGGAGTAACTGATACGGTTTTCACTTGCTATCGCACTGCAGGCGAAAAAAGCCGATACGATCATTGCGTAAAGGAGCGTTTTTTTGAATCTCATCGTTCTTCCTTATACCATTTTACAAACGATATCGCCGATATTTTTATCTAAAGACGAAGCTACGACGCTGCATTTTACTTTTAACAGATATGTCAGATTCGTTCTGCACGCCGGGCTTAGACACTCATAGTTTCCCATCCCTTTTGCAATGACCAGATCCGCACTGTCAAAAAGTTTTTTCGATTCTTCGTTGGCTCTGTCATAAATAAAACCGGGAGTGTCCACACCGCTGTCCACAAGGTTGCACAGCTTGTCAAACCCGGCTTCTTCGGCTTCTTTCATCGTCACATCGTTTATGATGGGGCGGCCTCTTACCATATAGGAGATGTAAAGAAGCGGATAAAGCTCTTTGAGCGTCTGTATAAAAAGATGATCGAAGATGTGCTCGCCTACATTATCTCCGATTATAAGCAGTGTTTTTGCTTCTTGTAAAGAGGCTTTCAGTTTGTCAAAATCATCCTGATTAAAATGGGTGTCGAATATCTTTTCCACTTCATCGGCAAGATCAAACTCCACTTCCGCAGCAAGATCTATCACATTGCCCGCGATCGCGACTTTTACGGCGGTTAAAAGTTTATCTTTGGAGTTGTCTATCTTATATTGTAAAAAAGGAACGAAAGAGAGAGCTTTTTGCGTAGAATGACTCTTTACCTCATCGTAAAGGTCTTGCTTCTCGGCGATGACGGACATCATCTCGTAAACACCCGTCGCCACTTCGGGAGGAGTAAGCGAAAACGAAAAATCTTTAGAGCTTTTCGTGACTTCAGAGACCAGTTTCTGCGTCAAGGCCTCATCGGCTTTTATAGCGTTGGCTACTTTTAAACTTTGGTTGATAATACAACCCACACATGCTTCATCAATCGTCATTCTTTATCGGTTGTTGAGTAGTTCTCAACGACTTTCCCCCACATCAGCTTATATTTTCTTCTTAAGAACTCTACCTCTTGCTGAGAAAGCTTCAACTGATCCGTCAGAGTCTCTATGGTTTTTCTGTCCTCTTCGTAAAGTTCTTGAAGCGATGCGAGAGCTTCTTTTAAGAACATATTCTCGTTTTTGATCGATTCTATCGTTTCGTCTTTTGCGTCAAGGACTCTTTCATGAAGGTTGATGATGGTTCCTATCGTCTTTTCGACGAACTGTGCAGGAACCGTCATCCCGGGAGTATTTGATTTTGTCACGTTTTGCAGTTCCGAGGGAACTATTTCGCTGGCGCCTTTTGAAGGGTCAATATAGGTCTGACCGTTTTCGATCTTGCTTACGAGCTTATCCCTTGCTATCAACTCCTCGATAGCAAGCAGTTCAAGTCCTGTCAGATCCGCATACTCTTCAATACTCATCCAATTTAAACTCATAGTGATCCCTTTTGGTAGCTCAAGGTATTAAAGAATAGTCTCTATCTCCATAGAGTCCATCTCGACTTTTTTAGCTTTTGCTATTCTATCCTCTTTTAGCTTTACTCTTAAATCTTCGTTTTCAAGAGCAAGTATCTGCATCGCCAGATATGCGGAGTTGATAGCACCGGCTTTTCCTATGGCTACTGTAGCAACAGGCATTCCAGCCGGCATCTGGACAGTCGAAAGAAGTGCATCTATGCCGCTGAGAGCCGATGCGCTCATAGGCACGCCGATGATAGGCTTGACCGTTTTTGAGGCAAGTACGCCCGCCAGATGCGCAGCCATACCGGCAGCGGCGATAAACACCTGCGCACCTTTTTTCTCTGCATTTTCCACATACTCTTTCGTACGCTCGGGAGAACGGTGAGCCGATGAGATAACAAGCTCGTAGTTAACGCCAAATGCCTCAAACGTGTCCGCACAAGACTTCATGACTTCAAAATCACTTTTACTGCCGATAATTATCGAAACAAACTTCATATTTTTTTCCTTACATGTAAAATTAAATTTTCGGGTGGGTTCCCATATCGCCGTCTGCCGGTATCCTTAAAAAAGTATACGGCGGAAGTATTGTCGGCAGTTCAATAGGGTTTAAGTTTCCGCTGTGGACTTCATCCCAGACTTTCTTGTTCTCTGCAACCAGTTTTTTCAGGCGCATATACCATCTGCCGTCTCTTTGATAGATCGTTCCTGTTTCGTTATCCACCTCTGCTATTTTAGATCCAAGAGGTGCTACGATCTCCAGCTCTTCATCGGGCAGAGTTTTATATTTACACATAAAGTGCGTTCCCTCTAACGTGACCATCCCGCTCACCTGATGCGTTCCCATCTGCATGGTAAAATCAAGGCTTTGCCCGTCATGCTTTTCAAACGGACGGCTTATAAGATACGCGTCTGTATACCCGCGGTTTTGCATGGATTCAAGCTCATGCTGATATTTATCCGGTTCATAACAGCCTGCATAATAATCGTCTATGGCCATACGGTAAGCTTTCGCCGTAACGGCCGCATAGTATGAAGTTTTTGTACGCCCCTCTATCTTGAGTGAATCCACACACCCGCTGTCGAGTATCTCTTTGATGTGCGAAGCGAGGTTCAGGTCTTTTGAGTTCATGATATACGTTCCGATGCCCGGATCCTCTTCGAGTCTGAAAAGTGTTCCCGTCTCGGGATTCGCCGCATAGAGCTCATACGGAAATCTACAGTCGTTAGCGCAGCTTCCGCGGTTTGGAACCCGGCCGCTTTGCAGCGTAGATATCAGACATCTTCCGCTGTATGCAAAACACATGGAACCGTGCACGAACACCTCTACTTCCAGATCGGGAAGCTCTTTTTTTATCTCGCACAGATCTTTTAAGGATATTTCGCGGGCAGCGATAATACGGCGCGCACCCATATCATAATAGATCTTTGCATCCAAAACGTTCAGAACGTTAGCCTGAGTCGAAAGGTGAAGCGGGATATGCGGCGCGAGTTCATTGCATAGCTTCAGCACTCCAGGCGTCGCTACGATGATGGCATCGGGACCGAGCTCCGCCATTTTGAGTATATGTTTTTTTAAAAGGGAAAGCTGAGAGTTAAAAGGAAAACCGTTTATGGTCGCGTAGACCTTCTTTCCTTTCGAGTGGGCGTAGTCTATCCCCTCTTTGAACTCTTCAAAGGAAAACTCTTTGCCCGAACGTATTCGAAGCGAAAAGTGGCTCACACCGCCGTAAACGGCATCGGCACCATAATCGATGGCAATACGAAGTTTTTCTAAATTTCCAGCCGGAGAAAGTAACTCTACTTTTTGCATATTTTCTCTATTATAATCATGCCTGTTTTAATAATAAGCATTGAATTTTCTTGGAATTTTATCCGTTTGCGCCAAATTGTGCAAGTAAGGCTTCTATATCATCGGCATTGACGACATCTTCGGTCGATTCGTCACCAGGAAGATGGACTGCGGAACTTACGCGCTTGTCATCGTCTATTTTGCCCGCAAAGAGTGCGTTCATGTAGTTTGAAAGCGCCCTCATGACATTTATGACGCGCTCGATCTTTTGACGGTGGATATCCTGATACTGCATAATATCCATGACGTTCATCAAAGAGTTGCCGCTTTCTTGAATGGAATCAAACACTTCCTGCGCACCCGCCAGCGCTTCTTCGTTTTCCTCTCTTGCCGTTTTAAAAGTCTGAATATCGGGAAATTTTTCCGTTAGGTTCGTAAAAAGTTTTATGTTGTTTTCAAATATCTTGATGCAAGAAGATATATTTTCCTCTTTTTCCATCATGTCATTGCTGATATTTTCAACGATATCGAATATTTGGGTAGCTTTTTCTTCACTCTCTTTGGTGACATCATCAAGCTGATGCACTACTTTGTTGTCATCATACGGAGGAGGCGGTACTAATTTTTTTGGATGAACTCTGCGATCTTCGAGTTCATCCGGTGTCGGTACCTCTATCTCGTTTGTATAGTCTTGTTCAACATCTATTTCATCAGATTCTTCAGATTCTAAACTATCATCTTCAACAGAATCCAAATCGCCGTTCATCAAAGCATCCAACTCTTCTTGTGTCATAAAACTACTCCAAAATATCTTTCTACTAACATTTTGTACTATAATAGCAAGATAAACTTTAAAAAAAAAGAGAATTGAAAAAATGTTGGTAGATTTGCACAATCACACTACACTTTGTAATCATGCAGAGGGAACCATCGATGAATATGTGGAAGCAGCGATCAAAAAAGGGATAAAATATTTTGGTTTTTCAGATCATGCACCTATGGATTTCGACCCTTCGTACCGTATGAGTTTCGAGGAGATGCCGATCTATGAAAAATGGGTAAGCGAGGCAAAAACAAAGTACCAAGACAAGATAGAGATACTGCTGGGTTACGAAGTGGATTACCTTAAAAATCATATGGATGAAAGAGTGCTGAATGCAGACGTGGATTTTCTTATAGGCTCCGTCCACTTTATCGACGGCTGGGGGTTTGACAATCCGGAGTTCATAGGCAGGTACCACACCGAGGACATCGATAAGATCTGGCAGGAGTATTTCGATGCAGTCGAAGAGATGGCAAAATTCGGAAAATTCGATATTATCGGACATCTCGATCTGATAAAGGTTTTTAAGTTCATGCCCAAACGCGATATTTTATCTATCGCTTCAAACGCCTTAAAAGCGATAAAAAAAAGCGGTGCGGTACTTGAAGTGAACATGTCGGGACTGAGAAAACCCATAAAACAGGCATACCCTTCAAATGAACTTCTCGGCGAAGCTTATGCTCTGGACATTCCCATAACTTTCGGCTCGGACGCGCATACGCCCGCACAGGTAGGATTGTTTGATGAAAGTATAGTCGAGCTGGCACGTCAAATAGGCTATAAAAAATGCGCGGTGTTTAAGAACAGAGACAGAAGTTTTATCGAATTTTAGAGTGTGAAAGGAACGCTTTGTTCAAGCGTTCCTGCGGTAATTATTTGATATTTATCATCCAGATGGAAAAGATATCGAGATAATCCCAAAAGGATTTTATATATTCGGGATCCACTCCCTCTTCTTCAAGCCCGGGAAGAAGCTGTGCATAAAACTCCAGCCATCTTCTTCTTGCATGTTCGTCAATACGAAAAGGTGCATGACGGCCGACCATTCTCGGCTCGCCGCGGTTTTCGCTGAAATAAGCATGACCGCCGCTGACTTGGATCAGAAAATCGGCGGCGTTTTTCTTCGCCTGATCAAAATCATCTTCATCGTTTACGGGAAACAAAAACGCTATGTCGCTGTTTCTTATAAGCTCATAATGATCGCTTACAAGCTTACGGAACCTCTCTTCACCTACTTGATGGAAAAAACCCGGATGCGGTTTGGTGACCGGCGGGCGCACGCCCATCTCTCCGTCTGTAATCTTCAGTTCTATCATTGATCCTGACCTTTTTTTCTTTGAATGATAGTAAAATTAATATTAATCTTCACTATATTTGATAGAATTTTAAAGACACCTTATTTATAAAGAGCAAAAAGATGACAGACAAAGCGGCGCGTATCTTTAAAATATATCCCCACATACTTTCTATCCTCTTTATGCTCCTGTTCGTTTTGCTTGCGATTAATCCCGTAGACAGGGATGTGTGGATCGTTGAAGACACTCCCATCGTCATAACTTTTATCCTTCTTGTTTTTACTTTCAGGTTTTTTAGATTTTCCAATTATTCATATACTTTGATGTCTGCGTGGATGTTTTGGCATACGGTGGGAGGCCACTATACCTTTGCCAACGTACCTTTTGATTTTATTACCCATCTATTTGGTTTTGAAAGGAACAACTTTGACCGCGTCGGTCATCTCGTCGTCGGCTTTTACGCATTTGCCGCAGCAGAACTTTTAACGAGAAAAAAATGGTCAGGTCCTGTACTGGCAACATTTTTCGGGCTTTTTTTCATCATGAGCATTGCGGCATGGTATGAGATACTTGAATGGATATACGCAGTTCTTCACGGCGGGCAGGCAGGTATTGAGTTCTTGGGTTCACAGGGTGATATCTGGGATGCTCAAAAAGATATGCTTTTTGATATGTTCGGGGCTCTCTTTGCATTGGTCCTCTTTTGGATCATCCGTCCCGATTTAAAAATAGACAAACATGTATCGGCAGCTTAAGCGATCACGACTTTGTTTTTTCCCTTTCTTTTGGCTTTATACATGGCGTTATCGGTTCTGATTATTATCGACTGCATCTCGTCATCTTGCAAAAATTCGCTGACTCCGAAACTGCATGTGACGCAACCCACGTCTTTCATATCCTCTTTTTCTATCATCTGACGTAGTTTTTCGGCTGCTGCGGCTGCTTTTTCGAGTATCGTATTGGGCATGATTATTGCAAACTCTTCTCCGCCCCAGCGGGCAAAAACATCTGTCGCCCTCAGTCCAGTTTTAAAGAGGTTCGTGATCTTTTTAAGAACGACATCGCCGACCGGATGCCCGTACGTATCATTGATCCTTTTAAAATTATCCACATCGAAAAAAATGATCGAGAAGGGATCGGATTTATATCTTTTGGCTCTTTGGATCTCGCTGTTGAGCTCGACTTCGAATTTTCCTCTGTTATAAATCCCGGTCAATTTATCCGTAGCGGATAGCATCTCATACTGTGAAGCTTTCTCGTTAAGGACTTTATTGACCTCTTCGAGCTTGTTTTGGCTGGTGCGCATTATCTCGGCCCAGCGGGAGTATATTCTGGCCAAAAGCTCCTCTTGCGTTATCTGGCCGATCGTATCGCCGCTGCTGTTGGTTATGATAAGCCTTTTAAAATGTTTGTCTTTTATAAAACTCAGCGCATCTTTTATCGTAGTGTTGTAATCGACCGTCAAAAGCGGCGAGATCATATGCAGGCGAGCACTTTCCTGCATATTAATATTTCCGTTGAAAAATCTTATGACGTCTTTTGTAGTTATGATCCCTACTGCTTTATTGTTCTCATCCATCAATATGACACAGTCATACATGGTATCATCCATCATGCCGATAATATCGCAAAGAGACATCTCCTGAGAAGCTTTTTTGAGCTCCGAACCTATCAATACTTCGCCTATATATCTGCGCTCGAGCATCGAATTTGGATCTATCGAAGAGATAATATCGTAGTAAGAAACGAATCCGACCAGATTATTCGCATCATCAACGACGCACATCGGATAGTTTTTGCAGTTTATTCTGTTTATAGCATCGAATACCGAGCTGTTTTTATGCAGAGTTTGTATCGTGGGATAAAGGACGGAAGATATCTTTTGATTAAAATCCAATCCGAGTTTTTTCATTTTTATCAGATCTGCCGCACTAAGCAGTCCGAATTTTTTATCACTCTCAGAGACCACGACAACGTCTCTGTGGTTATTTTTGTACATACTTTCTATCGCATCTCTAATAGTTCCGTTTTCAGAAATCGTCAAAACATTTTTCGTGGCAATATCCATTATATTATGATTATTCATACTCATCCTAACTATTAAGTTTGTCATATTGTACTTAAAGTTAAGTGAAAATAGGGTAAACAACTTTCATATTTTCTTTTTTTTGGGTATACTTTCGCCCTTAAAGTCTATCTTGCGGGGTAGCTTTAGAATTTTACAAAAGGAGAGCCGGATGCCAAAGATGAAATCGGTAAAAGGCGCTGTAAAGCGTTTTAAAGTTAAGAAAAACGGTTCTATCAAACGCGGAACAGCGTTTCGTAGCCATATCTTGACAAAACAAGATGCAGCAACTCGTCGTAACCAAAATACGCCAAAAGTAGTGGCAAAAGTCGATGAAAAAAACATTAAGGCAATGATCGCTTAATCAAGCGTTCTTAACTATCTCCACAGCAACTGTGGGAAAGTCCACCAAGAGAGTGGCACCTGTCGCAAAGATGCAGATACGGTAAAGAAAGGAAAAACAATATGCCAAGAGTAAAAACTGGTACTGTGCGTAGAGCACGTCACAAAAAAATATTAAAACTTGCAAAAGGTTTTTATAGCGGTCGTCGTAAACATTTCCGTAAAGCAAAAGAGCAGTTAGAGCGCTCAATGTACTACGCGTTTAGAGACCGTAAACAGAAAAAACGCGAATTCCGTAGTCTATGGATCGTTCGTATAAACGCAGCTTGTCGTTTAAACGATATCAACTACTCGACTTTCATCAATGGTTTGAAAAAAGCCGGCATCGAGCTTGACCGTAAAATTCTTGCCGATATGGCTATGAACGATGCAGCAGCATTTGCTTCTGTAGTTGCTTCTGCCAAAGCGGCACTTTAAGAAGTTAAGAGCATTTCGCTCTTAACTATTTTTTATCAACTCCATCCACTCTTTCATCTTTTTCTCATAACCGATATCTTTTAACTCGACGAACTTTAGATTTTTCGTTAAGTATTGCTGTTTTACATAACCGCCGAAATCGTGCGGATACAGGTAGCCTTTATTTTGCTGTTTGATATTTTGGGGCACTTCAAGAAGAATCCCCTCTTCCACTGCTTTAAGCGCACTGTTTATGGCATTGTAGGCGCTATTGGATTTTGGAGAAGCACAAAGATAGATCACCGCCTGCGCCAAGACGATACGCGCTTCGGGATAGCCGATCTTTGCCACCGTGCTCATCGCAGACGTCGTTAGCGTCAGTGCCTGCGGATTTGCATTTCCAACATCCTCGCTTGCAAGTATTACCAGACGTCTTGCGATAAAATCAGCCGATTCGCCCGCTTTGATAAGACGTGCAAGGTAATAGACGGCAGCGTCCGCATCGCTTCCGCGAACGGATTTTATGAGCGCGCTTATAAGGTCGTAGTGTACGGTCGCATCGCTGCTTCCGTCGTTTTGAGCTGTCGGACGAAGCGATTTTAAAAGCTCTAAAGTGATGTCGTTATCAAGTGCCGAAGCAAACTCCAAAAGCTTGAGCATCGCACGTGCATCGCCGTTTGAACTCACTATCAGATACTCTCTTGCCTCATCCTTGCAGGTAAGCTTTGCCTGAGAAAGTGCTTTGTCTAAAAGTATCCCCATCTCATCATCAGATATTCTCTTTAACTCAAAAAGCATGGAACGCGAGCGCATAGCCGAAGTCAGTGAGAAAAAGGGATTTTCAGTCGAAGCACCGATAAGAAGAATAGAGTTTTTCTCCATAACGGGAAGAAGAACTTCCTGCTGATTCTTGGCAAGGCGGTGCACCTCGTCGATGAAGATAAGCGGACGCTGCAGAGCGTTCTCGTACTGGTCGAATATCTTTCTGAGCTGCTCTACTTTAAGGGAGGTCGCATTGAATTCGTAAAACGGAAGCCCCATCACATTTGCTATGACGCGTGAAAGGGAAGTTTTGCCGCTTCCCGGAGTCCCGTAAAAAAAACTGTGCCCCAAAGCATTGTTTTCACACAGTTTTCTTAGCGGCGCGTCTTTGGAGACAAGATGAGACTGACCGACGATCTCATCGAAATTCTTCGGTCGCAAGAGATGGGTAAAGTCCATTAGCCCGCTATGACTTTTATATAGACCTCACGCTCTTGGCGGGGCCCGTCGAACTCACCGAAAAAGACACCCTGCCATTTGCCAAGTGTCAGCTTTGCATTGACAACAGGAATTGAAACAGAGTTCCCCATACGGGAGCTTTTAAGATGTGCCGCAGCATTCGTTCCCGTATGCTGATACTCGACATCGCTCGGTGCCACGCGGGAAAGCCCGTTTAACAGATCACGGCGAAGAGCCGGATCCTGGTTTTCAAACATAAATACGCTTGCCGTAGTATGCGGCGTGAAAACTACGCATATACCGTCTTTGACACCCGATTTTATCACCTCTTCGCTCACCTCTTTGCTTATATCCATCAACTGTGTTTTATGGCTTGTCGGAAACTTCATTTTTCTCATTTAAAAACCCCTTTTTAAACTTTTTTCATTTTTTTATCGTAACTTTTTTTTTCTTTCTCTTTACTTTTCAATTCATTTTTACGGTTTTTTTCTTCTCTGTCGTAAACTTTCATGAACTCATACAGATGTCCGTACTCGCTTCTGGTCAAAAATCTCACCTTGCCGTTTGGAAGGTTGTTGAGTTCGATACCGCCGAACGAGAGACGTTTCAGATCGACCACCTCTCTGTCAAAATGTGCAAAGAAGCGTCTGACTTCACGGTTTTGCCCTTCGCCTATGGCTATTTTTAAAATAGAATAAGTCGGTGTGCTTTTTACGATCTTGTATGCGTAAAACGGAGCGAAGTTCATCGATTTTATCTCGCTTAGCTCATGGGCTCCCGAACTTGCATCTTCGAGTTCGAGTCCGTTTTGCATGGCAAGCTCCATCTCTTCGCTTATCTCGCCTTTCACCTTGACGCGGTATACCCGCTCCATGCTCGATGTCATAAGGGCCGTCGCCACGCGCGAAGCATCCGTGAGAAGCAGCAGCCCCTCGGTTGCAAAATCCAGTCTTCCGATCGGAATATAGTGCTTGTATTTGCTTGGCAGCGTGTCGTATATGGTCTTTCTGCCTTTTGGATCGCTCTTTGTTACAAGTTCACCCTTTTCTTTGTTGTACACGATCACCGTATATTGCTCGCTCGGTGCTATCTTCTTTCCGCTTACGGTTACTTTGGAGTGCTTTTCATCCACCTGCGTCGCAGGGTTGGTCTCTATTTCCCCGTCGACTCTGACATAGCCGTTTTGGATCGCTTTGTCCGCTTCGCGTCTCGAATAGCTCGAATAGTGTGCTATATATTTGTTCAGCCGCATCACGATATACCTTTCTCTACCAAAGTATGTATATGAAGCACGCCCTTTACTTTTTTGTCTCTGTCCGTTATTACGACGAGCTGTATCTTTCTTTGCTCGATCATTGCCAAAGCTTCGCTGGCAAGCATATTTTGGTCATCTATCACAAAAGGGTTCAATGTAGCGTACCTGCTCACAGGTGCATCGAGAGAGAAATCTTCACGCATCAAAGCACGTCTTATATCTCCGTCACTTACCAATCCTACCAGCTTTTTTTCATCATCGACAAGCAAAACCGTACCGAGACGCCCTTCGCTGATCTTTATGATTGCCTCTTTTATCGGCGTATCGAGTTTGGCAAAAGGCAGTTCCTCTTTTTTCATTAGATCACTCACTCTTACGAAAAGCCTTTTCCCCAAAGAGCCGCCCGGATGAAACGAAGCAAAATCGCTCTTTTGAAAGTTCCTTGCGCTCATCAGGCATACCGCAAGAGCATCTCCCAGCGCCAGAGTCAGCGTCGTAGAACTCGTCGGTGCGATATCTAGCGGACATGCCTCTTTTTCAACGATCACGGGAATGATCAGATCGCTGAATTTTCCAAGAGTGGAAGCATTGTTTCTTGTCATACCGATCAACGGAACGTTGAAACGTTTTACATGCGGCAGGATCGCTCCGAGCTCTTCGCTTTCGCCGCTATAGCTGATGGCGATCACGACATCGTCGCGTCCAATCATCCCCAAATCGCCGTGAAGCGCTTCTGTGGGATGCAAAAAGAAACTCGGAGTACCCGTCGAAGCAAATGTGGCAGCCATTTTTGCACCGATAAGTCCCGATTTGCCGACACCGGTAACTATCAGTTTGCCTTGGCACGCAAGTATGGTCTCTACCGCTTTGTCAAAAACGTCGCCGATCTTCTTTGCAGCGTCTAAAAGTGTCTTGGCCTCTATCTCTAAAGTCTGTTGTGCGATCTCTTTATAATTCATAAGGGAATTATACCTTGTTTAGCTTGATAAGTAACAAACTACTACGATATAATACAAGTAAAATAATATTTGCGGAGAACAGTGATGCGAGATCTGATAGGGACATACGAAAATAGTATAGATTCATTAAAATTGAAGCCGAGAATGCTTACGACCAACACTCTTATTTTGGGTGAAGAGGGTTCTGGAAAAACAAATCTGGCTTGCAGGATCAGAAACTATGTCATCGACAATGACGTACCTACCCTTTATCTTGATTTTTCAAACTCAAATGAAGACGAAATCGAACTGAGATATAAAGATGAACATTTCAACTACATCAAATATGATGAGGGTGAAACATTTTTAAAAGAGTTCAAAACCCTTATCTCAAAAAGAAAACATATCTATATGGCAGTTAACCCAAACTTTTTTTCGAACAAAAGAGATATAAAAAGTAAACTTACAGAAGCATTGCAGGATAAAGACCTTTTAGATAACTATTACTACTTTTTTCACGATATCGCGAATCTAAACGGATTCTATACAAAATTTGAAGACTTCCTGCTCTATATGCTCAGCCTGTTCAATCTGAAAAAATACGGTATCACGTTCTTGACTCAGCCGCATGAGATATTTGAAAACGCCCAGTTAAAACTTCTCTTTACCTTCTTGTTCGTAGGAAAATGCTCGAACGTCGACTACTTCAATACTTCAGTCTTGAAAACCCTGCCGAAAAATAAGTTTCTTTTCCAGCAGAGAACAGCAAACAGAACACTGCTTTTCAACGATATCAAAACCAATATGGTCATGATCGACGAATATATGCTAGACGAGTAGTCATGCAAAACATTTTTGACGAAGTCTCCTCTCTTGACACTCGATGCTACAAAGAGTTTTCTCTTAGCGAAGATATCCTGATGGAGCATGCGGCTGATGGGATGGCCGACTTTATAAGACAAAACTTCCCGCAATGTAAAAGCATCCTTATAAGCTGCGGTTCCGGGAACAACGGGGCCGACGGAATGGCTCTTGCAAGACTTCTGCACAAAGATCTCGACGTAAAAGTCTACCTCTGCAAAGAACCATCCTCAATAATGGCAAAACTTCAATATGAGCGCATCAAAAAACTGCATATCGACACTGTAGAAACAATAGAAGAGTGCGATATTGTAGTCGATGCCGTATTTGGGACTGGTCTTACCCGCGCGCTCGACGAAAAAAGTTCTCTGCATCTCAAAGAGCTCAATGCTCTAAATGCCCTAAAGATCGCCTGCGATGTCCCTACGGGACTGCACATAAACGGCGTATGCGACGAAAATACATTTTCTGCAGACTACACCTTGACCATGGGTGCCCTTAAAAGATCACTTTTCAGCGACGCGGCAAAAGATTTTGTCGGGGAGATAAAAGTGCTGGACCTCGGGTTAAGCAGAAACGTCTATGAAACTCCGTCAAAGACAAAGCTTTTGGATCTGGATGACATGAGACTTCCGCACAGAAAGTCCAAAAGCTCTCATAAGGGAAGCTACGGGCATCTTGCCATCATAAGCGGAGAGAAGCTCGGTGCAAGCGTTCTTTGTGCCTCTGCGGCTCTTCGTTTTGGAGCCGCACTAGTCACGCTGCTTTGCAATGAAAACCCTCAGATACCGACCGAGCTGATGCTCTCCCATCAGCTTCCAAAAAACAGCACTGCCGTAGCCCTTGGCATGGGTCTTGGAATCGAATTCAGCCAAAATGAACTGGAAAGATTTTTAGACAACAGCCTGCCGCTTTTGCTTGATGCGGACATCTTTTACCATCCGCTTATCACCTCGCTTTTAAAGCGTGAAAACATCGTTCTCACCCCTCATCCAAAAGAGTTTACCCAACTTCTGCGTGTAAGCGGTATTGCAGACATCACAGTAGACGAACTTCAAAACGAACGTTTCAGATATACAGCCCTTTTTGCGCAAAAGTACAAAAATGCCGTTTTAGTCTTAAAAGGAGCCAACGTCATCATCGCAAAAGATGATGAAATGTTTGTCAATCCTCACGGTACGAACGTACTTGCAAAAGGCGGCAGCGGAGATATACTAGGAGGACTTATAGCTTCACTTTTAGCCCAAGGCTATACGCCTCTTGACGCATCCGTTACAGGTTCGCTTGCCCATACGAAACTTGCTTTAAACTATGAGGGAGCAGATTTTTCACTCTCTCCAAACGACTTAATAGACGGAATAAAACATCTTTGAAAAAAATCGTAGTACTTTTTAGCGGAGAGGGTAAAAATCTCCACAACATAATAGATAAACTTCACAAAAACGTATGCGAAGTGAGTTGCGCCATAACAAACAAAGCGGATGCTTTAGGACTCAAAGGTCTGCAAATAAAAAGTGAGATACTCGAACATACGAAGTTCTCTTCTCGCGAAGAGTATGATCATGAACTTGTAAAACTCATAAAGAGCTATAAGCCAGACCTTGTAGTCTTAGCAGGGTTTATGAGGATACTCACTCCCGTATTTACGCAAAACATAAGATCGATCAACCTGCACCCTTCTCTTCTTCCAAAACATAAAGGCGCAAACGCCATAGAGGAATCCTTTTACAGCAGCGACAAGGAAGCCGGAGTAAGCGTCCATTGGGTAAGCGAAGAATTGGACGGTGGAGAGATCATCTCACAATCGAGATTTTTAAAAAGCGAAGATGAGACGATGGAAAGTTTTAAAACTAAGATAAAAGAGCTTGAATATGAACTGCTGCCTCGCACCATCTCGGAAATTTTATATAAAATATAAGATTGTATATGTTATAAACCCATCCAGATATTCTGATGCTTCAGCGTCAAGCTTCAGTGACCAAGTGTCAAACGCAGCTGTATGGGCTTTGCTTAAGCAGCGTATTAAACAAGATGGAGGTTTCCTTCATTTTATGAAATAAAATTAAGGAGATAATTATGCACAAACTGAAAATCGGAAGCTATGAACTTGACAGCAGGTTGATAGTCGGAAGCGGAAAATATAAAGATTTCCAAACGACAAAAGAAGCTACTCTTGCATCGGGAAGCGAACTTATCACTGTGGCGGTAAGAAGGCTCAACATCACCGATCCGGCAAAAGAGAACCTCCGCGATACGTTTAGAGGAACGAATGTAAAGTTCCTGCCAAACTCCGCGGGATGTACGACCGCTGAAGAAGCGATAACTACATTTCGTCTGACACGCGAAGCAACGGGGATAGACCTTATCAAACTCGAAGTCATAGGCGACACACAAAAGACTCTCTATCCCGACGTACTAGAGACCATAAAAGCGTGTGAAATACTCGCTCGCGAGGGTTTTACCATCATGGCCTACACTTCGGATGATCCGATCATGGCAAAACGTCTTGAAGATGCGGGTGCCGCAGCCGTCATGCCTCTTGCAGCACCTATCGGAAGCGGTCTTGGGATCCAAAATCCTTACAACATCGTTTTTATACGCGATGCGATAAAAGTCCCTGTCATCGTAGATGCGGGTATCGGCTGTGCAAGCGATGCGGCTTATGCGATGGAACTCGGAGCCGATGGAGTACTTACAAATACCGCCATCGCTCAAGCACATGACCCTATGATAATGGCAGAGGCCATGAAACATGCGGTGATCGCGGGACGTATGAGCTACCTTGCCGGACGTATCGCCAAACGTCCATACGCTACAGCTTCATCTCCCGTCGATGGACTGATCCAGTTCTAAACTTCTATATTTTTGGAGAGATGGGTCATAAGCAGAAGCTTGCCCATCCCTTCAAAAAACTTCTCTATTCCCATATTATCAGTCGATACCGCTTTTTTCAAAGCCGTCAAAAAAACAAGCTGCGACTCCATCGACGCTTGAGCATACGCGTCGATTATCCATTCCAAAGAGAGACTGTGAAGTTCACCGTTCACTTCAAAATCGATCGAAGAGACAGGGTTTACCCCTTTTTCTTTTAATATATTCAAACACTCTGTTTTCATATCCATCACAGTACCCCTACCAGATTTAACATTACAATGACCAGCGAGACGGGAGCGATATACCTAAGACTGAAATACCACACCTCAAATGTACGTCCGAGCTGCGGACGCAGGACCTTTTCTACCTGTGATTTTGGCAGAACGTATCCAACAAACACCGACATGATAAGCCCTCCGACAGGAAGCATAAACGCCGCCGTCAAGAAGTCCGCCCAATCAAAAAAGTTTCTGCTTCCCCATGTAAGATAGGAGGAGTAACCGTCGATATGCGAAAGTATCGCCACTATCCCGACTATATAAAAGAACAAACTTGTCATGACCGATGCTTTTTTTCTTCCCCAGGAAAACCTGTCTATAAAGTACTGTACCATCGGCTCGACAAGTGAGACCGCAGACGTAAGCCCTGCAAAAGCCAAAGAGACAAAAAACATCACCGCAAAGATATTGCCGAGCATTCCCATCTGGTAAAATACGCTCGGAAGAGAGATAAAGACCAATCCCGGTCCCGAAGATGGCTGCCCTCCGTATTCATATAAGAACGTAAAAAGCATAAGCCCGGCAAAAAGCGCTATGGCCGTATCCAAGATAACGACGATAATAGAGCTTTTCACCAGATTTGCATTTTTTTCTAATGACGCCGAATAGGTCATGATCGATCCCATCCCAAGCGAAAGCGTGAAAAAAGCATGACCCACTGCCGTCACAAACGCAGTCGAATTGATCTTTGAAAAATCCGGTTTGAACATGAACTCCACGGCCTTATGAAATCCGTCGAGCGTCGTAGCATACAAAAACATCACCCCGACTATGATAAAAAGCATCGGCATCAACACCATGTTCAGCTTTTCGATCCCGCCTTTGATACCGCGTGCAATAACGAACGTGACTATGAGAAACGAGAGAGTATGATAAAAAAGCTGTGTTTTAAAATCGCTGTGAAGCATTGTCGAAAAAACCGTTTTTGCTTCATCTACAGAAGAGGGCAACCCAAAAAGAGCGCTTACGATGTAGTGAAATATCCAGCCGATGACGACCGAATAGTATATCATCACAAAAAGACCTGCAAGAGACTGGAATCCGCCAAATTTCCAAAGATGTTTACGCGTCGGTGCCAGATTCTCAAAACTGCTTACCGTATCCGCACGGCCGAGATAACCAATGAGCATCTCGGCTATCATGATCGAAAAACCGATAAGAAGCACGGTGACAAGATATATCAGGACAAAAGCCCCTCCGCCATATTCACCCGTGATATAGGGAAATTTCCATATATTACCGAGTCCTACAGCGCTTCCTGCCGCCGCCATTATAAACCCTATCCTACTAAAACGCGCTATTTTCATACCAGTTCACCATCTCCTTTTGGCAAATTATACCTTTTTAGAAAAAAATTACCAAAATGTATTGACAAACTATACAAAATAAACTATAATTTCGCCTCACTAATCAGCGATGAAACGTCGCAAGTTAGCTGAATAGGTCGGGGTGTAGCTCAGTATGGTTAGAGTACTTGGTTTGGGACCAAGGGGCCGAAGGTTCGAGTCCTTTCACCCCGACCACTCAAATGTTATTTAAAATATGGTGGGATTAGCTCAGTTGGTTAGAGCACTAGTTTGTGGCACTGGGGGTCGCGAGTTCGAGCCTCGTATCCCACCCCATAGATTAAAAATTAACAGAAGAAACGAATATTTATACAGTGCGCCCGTGGCTCAACTGGATAGAGTATCGGACTTCGGATCCGACGGTTATAGGTTCGAATCCTATCGGGCGCACCACCAAAGTCGTCGATAGTATGCGTCCTTAGCTCAGCTGGATAGAGCAATGCCCTTCTAAGGCATCGGTCAGAGGTTCGAATCCTCTAGGGCGTACCACTTAAAAGTTTTTGATTTTTAACAGATGTTAAGAATTAAAACTGTAAAGTTGCAAGGCTGAAAAGCAAGACAACACATTTTGGTAATATACCGAAACCACGCGGACGTGGTGAAATTGGCAGACACGCCAGACTTAGGATCTGGTGCCGCAAGGTGTGGAGGTTCAAGTCCTCTCGTCCGCACCACTATAACTCCCTTAATTACATTCATTCACAACATAACTTTTTACACTGTGCAGATTTTGTGCAGATTGTTCCATTTCAAAATCTATATTGTTTAAGAACTTAGCTCGTTTAGTCTGTTTTCTTGGTATATACCGAGCATATTTCGTCAAAGTCGTATGAATATCCCTATGACCCATCATCTGTGAAACCCACCCTATTTCCTCACCTTGTTGCAACATCAAAGATGCGAACGTATGACGTGTCTGATAAAGTATCCTATATTCGATATCGAGCCTTTGTAATAGAGGTTTCCATAATCTCCTAGTCAAGTTGCTAGAATCTTTATAGTTTTCTCCATACTGGTTCAAAAATACAAACTCACTGCGACCTCTTGTTAATTTTGCTTGTTCGAGCAATGTCTCTTTCACGACTAGGAGCATATCAATAGTACGGTAGCTGTTCGCCGTTTTTGGCAGATCCAAAATACCTCTTACCATTGAACGCTTCACGCTGATAGTATCGTTTATAAAGTCGATGTCTTCCCAATGCAAGGCAATCAACTCTCCGACACGCATACCCGTAAAAAATGCAGTAAGCAGATAGTTCCTAAAGTGACCGTTGCTGTTTTTAGTGATGAGTTGCACCTCTTCCAAACTGCAAGGGTTCACTTCGGTTGGTAGAACCTTTGGAGGTTTTACCCTGTCAAATGGATTAGTAGCGAGTATCTCATCCATAAAAGCATCTTGCAATATGCTTCGAAAGACTGTTCTTACGTTTTTGACGGTCTTGCCTGAAATCTTTTTGCTCAGGTCGTTCTGCCATTTTTTCAAGTCAGTCGGTCGAATCTGTGTCACATCCCACTTGCCAAACACTGGCAGTATATGCACTCTGAAATTGCGAAGATAACCTTTTTGGGTGTTTTCTCGTCTATTGGATGAGTTAATATCCAAAGAGAGATACCCGAACTCCTCAACAGTGTAACTCTTGGGTTCGTCGTTTTTTCCTATAAGACTTAAAAGAACGCTCTCGACATTTTTTTTTGCCCAGAGTAGATTTGTTTTTGTGGCTTCTTTCTTCGTACTTTTTCGGTAAAAGACACCGTCCACATGACCTTGCACATAGATGATGTTATTACGAACAAATACACCGCTTTTATTGTATTTCATTGCCGTTTCCTTCTGATTCTGGGAACAGCACTTCTTGCAATCACTATTTTATGCCCGTCATACTTAAAATCCACTTCGGGTTCAAACTCACCGCTTAACAGTTTTGCTCTTAGAGACTGTCGGCTCATTTGTTTGTCTTTTGCGATCTCTGCCAACGAAAACCATTCGGGAAGCTGTAAAAAAGCATCCTTAATGGCTTGAAAATCATTGAGCAGTTGGATAAGTATCTCTCTGTCAGTCATCATCCACCACCTAAAATAAAGAATCTTGTTCTAAAGCTCTGCCACGAGACTTTTTCTCTATGTATGCGAGTTGGAGTCTTTTTATCAGAACGTGTGAATCCAAGTCAGGCTTTAACAGATCATCTTCTAGTTTCTTAATATACTTGTCTAATTCCAAGTCATTCAGCTCTTTTATAATTACTGGTTCGGAGATGTTCTCATAAACTATCTCGATCTCTTTTTTGATTGGAGCATTGTGTATGTATTTAGGCTCTCTGCTCTTATCAAACATATCTTTTGCTTCATCATAGAACTGTTCATCAATGATGACGTTGTGTATATATGCCTTTCTAAGTATTGCCACTTGCTCTTTTATAGCTTCCTCGACCGTATAAGTATAGCTTTTACGCTTCATTCTCTCTAAGGGAAAATCCAGTGCTAAAAACTCTTTTAACTCGTATGAGTCGCTTATATGTTGCCAAAGTGGATGCATATCTGCTTTGTATCTATTCTTGGACTTGACGGAGTTTTCCGAGATGGTAGATAAGTCCACCAGTCTGATTGAATCCATACACTCTTTAAAAAGTTTCTCTGCATGACCGAGTAAGTCATCAACTGTGTCGATGTTGTAGGTCTTGAGATATTTTCTATGAAGTTCAAACTCTATGTTGAATATATCTCCCTCACGAGTAAAACCGTTATTTAAAAAATACTCATACATCATCTCGTTTTTCTTTGAGTTTTTAAGTTCCTCTTTCTTATCGTAGAGACGAAGTAAAAAAGGCTCTCTTCCAATATAGAGTGTTTGCAGTTTATATTTAGATGATACCTCTTTCATGTGAGTCGCATATCTGCGTTTTCTGCTGACAAACATATCTTTTGTCAGCCAAGATAAATCCGTTTGTATAAAGGTGTTTAAATCGACTCTGGTGATAGGTTTATGCTCTGTCACTACCTCTTTGAATATATCATCTACATATCTAAGAAGTGCTTTTAATCCCAGTGTATAAATTCCGACAGCGGTAAACTGTACTTGTATATCATTTAATCCTCTGTTTGTCAGGTTGTCTTTGAATCCTACCGTGACAAAGTTATCCATATTTGTGAACCAGTAGAAGCCTTGAGCTTTACCGTTGAACTCAAATATCTGATTGTTTATCGAGACTTTTATATCACTGTTTGCATAGGATATATCCCGTTTTTCAAATCTTCCTTTACTCTCTTCCATCTGGTCTAATATATCTATAAAAAAATCATCGTATAAATCATTAGTCTCATAAAAATAGTAAAGAGTGTCTATCCCGCAGATCACTTTTGGCGAGTAAGCAGGATTTGTTGTATTGTCTTGCATTTTTACTCCTTGTAATGTTTTTTGTTTTTAATTTATGGTTATATGCTAAGAACCGAGTGTTACCAAACACTCGGACAAACGGCGGGTATATCTCCGCTCAGGCGCGGAGCCTCTCACCGCCGTTTTTTCAGTTTTTAAGGTCAGATACCGTAATAGCTACATTTACCTATGACACCGACTTCGACTTCTACCATTGAGTTAGTCTTGTCTTTATAGAGATTGTATTTCTCTTTAGGGATAGAGATATCTATCAACTCGTTGCGAATTTCTCCGTTACGTAATGGTGTTTGAACTAATAGCTGAAGTTTTACCTTGCCTTTGACTGTCTCACCAGTCTCTTTGTTTGTAAAGTCTGCACTTGTAAATATATGCAGTTGTTTTCCTTTGATAATGAACATATCAAATCCTTGTAATTAGATTTGACAAAGCTTTGTCTTAATGTTGCAACGAGAAAAGTATGACTGGTGATTTGGTTTTTGTCTTGAAGTTATGGTTTTGGGTGTGATAGTTTGAGTTTTAGCTCTGCAAATTTGGTAAAAATCCCTATTATAAGAGATATTGTTCCTAATACAAAAGATTTTTTCTGTTGTGGAAGGTATTGTAAAAGTGGAGCTGGAAAAGCTGAAAACATGTTATGGATTTGGTATATCCATGTGTTTATTGCTTGTTCATCATGAAAAAATTTATCGATATCTTGTAGATTATTTAATTTAGAATTTTTAAACATTCTGAGGACACTGGATGCTAAAAAATATTCTGTAAAACCAAACTCTTTCTTATTGTAAAGTTTCTCAAGAAGCAGTTTTAAGTTTTCAATATCTTCTGTCTTATAGTAATGTTCTTCTGTATTACTTATATACCATTGAAAGATAGGCATACCGTTATATATTCCTGCTAAATAGATATCTTTTTCAGTCAGATAGCTTTGTCTATATCTATCAGCAGTATTGTTTGTTGCATCTATAAAAGTATTGACAAGTTCCTTTGTATGTTTAAAAGCTTTATCTCCATCCATTTTTAGGTTCTGAGTCAAAACGGTATAGATCATGATGAAAGAAGAGTTAATTATTTTATCTTTAGCTATATATGTGTCTTGATAGAACTTTAAAGCTTCTTCCATAGCTTTTAGTGCAATCTGCATGAAAAAATTATGACGATGAATCTTGTTTATAAGATTTTTAAGGAGTGGAAAATATATATATGTTGTACCTAGCAACAAAAGAGCAACTTTTTTATATTCAGGTTTTTTAAGCGGTAATAAAAGCAAGTTCTCAAAAAAGAGTTTAAGTCTATCATTTATATGTATTGACTTATCTAAAATATTGGCGAGATTTTCTTTGAAGAGTTTTTCTTTGTTTGCAGAACCTTTACCTAAAGCTTCCAATGTGTCTTTATCTTCCTCATCATCTTTTTCTCTTTGACAAGCAATAGAATAAGCTTTTTTGTACTCTCCTATGAAATAGATTAAATAAAGAATATTTTGAGGGAGTTTGTAGGGAAGTTTTTTGTTTTTAATAATATAGTCGTATTCGACTATTTTTAGGAGTTTTTTGGAGAGGTTTTCTTTTTCATTTTCTGAAAAAATATCTCCTATATTTTTATTATAAAAACTGAAAGAATTAAAAATAAGATTATAAGAGAGCTTTATTTTCAACATATTTTATAATCTTAACTAGTGAAATAGATTTTATTCTTATTGGCATTCTTTATGTTTTTTCCTATATTCTTCGACATTCTTTAATAAAAATTTTGAAGGTTTATCAATAGTAGAAAATGGATGTGGATACTTTAGCATACTTGCTGCACACACCACTTCTTCTGGTCTGTACCGTGATATCCCCTTGGCAATTGCAAGCATTTTTTGTTGAGTATATTCTTTTTGAAGTAAAAGTGGTATTTTTTGAGTACATCTTGACACAAATAAAAGTTGTTTTGACTTATCCTCTTCTCTGATAGGCCATGTTCCTCTATTTATAATTTCTATTGCATGTCTTTTAAAAATTTGCATGATCAATGTAGAACATGTTAAACCTCCAAATTTATCCTTCTTTATGAATGCCAAATCTTCATCAAAACTTGTTTCTTCAAGTTCAATATCATACGGGATACCTTTCTTGTTTTTTTCAAAAATATCCTCACAATAAAGTGCTAACAACTTCTTATTCGATTTACTCAAAGGAACATTCAGCCAAATAAACTTATCTGAAGGAGACTCGTTTGTTAATTTATTATAGCCTTCCAAATGAAGTAAATTAGGATTCTCTTCAGAGTCTATATATAAAATACCTGCATGACTTTGTGTTAAAGCACAATCACTTGTGAGTGCAACAGATAATGTATCTATATTTAGTAAGAATGTATCCGAGTAATAGTGTATTTTCACCTTTAAACTAATCCTATTAACTCTTCCTCTATATTCTCACCCATACTTTGCAATTGCACCTTTGTCCTATCTAAAAAATCTTCCCAATTAGTAATATATTTTTTCCATGGATATGCTAACCTTAATAACCCAACAAGAATAAGACCTGTAGACTCTTCTATCTTTATTTCTCTTAATACAGTTTCATACTTAGTAAATTCTTTTTTCAACAATATAGTGTGTAATTCAGAATAAGAAGGTTTAAATTCTTTTATGCTTTTGATATCACTCTTATGAATTAAGTGAACAATATGAGGATAATCTATCAAATGAAGATATTTAAGAGAAAGAGAACTACTTCCCATTCCCACAATATCTTTTTTTTCAGTTTCAGACAGCCCTTGCATACTATTAGTATTTGCCACCAAATCATATATAGAAATATTGCTTTTTTCTTTAGGGATCTTTTGTTTTCTGATTGCAAAGAATGAACTTTGTATAATATCATTCATTATTCTATTTTCATCTACTTCAAGATAAGGCTCATAGGTTTCTATCTGTATACTATTCGTCATACGCACTAGCCTTTATTATAGTTTTAAATGCATGTTCTTGAATATCGTGTGCCTTCTCTAACCAGACAGAAATACAATCGGTTGAAAATTTTGCATTTTGACTAATTTTATTCACACTTTGTATAATTGATGTATCCACCAACAAGCCATCTTTACCGTTAATGATAGCATTTGAAAACATTAAAGCAGCAGTCCCCATGTTGTCATCTAACTCAACTTCAAATTGCATATTAATTTTTTTAAAATTTTTACTTGCAATGTAATTATCATAAAAACTTGCAGGTAATTCTGCAGTTAGATGAAAATGAGTAGATATGTAATCTCCAACTGTAATATTTTTATCAGGATAGAAAGCATCCTGATATCTTAAAACTACTTGGGCACTATCAATATTTTTTATATTTTTTAATACAGTTTCATTCCGAAAAAACATAAGTCCTTGAATAATGTCATTTTTAAAGTTAGTCCACGTATAATCTTTTGCAATTTGATTTACGGTAAAAATTCCCATTCCTATTTGTAGGCAGGGCCAAGTATTTTCGCCTTTTCTAAATCTATTAGTTATTTGTTGCGGTAAGTTATGTTGTCCTTTTTGCAAATTTTCAGATACTACATATTTATTTTGAAAAGCTAAAGTTGCAATAATACCAGGAAGCAAACTTTCCTCTTCAATACTAAATTCATAATAGTTTGTTTTAATTTCTCCCCATCTTAATTCAAAAATAGATTCAATCAAGGGAGCATTCTTTAGATTTGCCATCAAAGTCCTCTTCTACATAACAAGTTTCATATTGTATTATACATAAATATGGAGAATTGCCAAAGAACCGTGTGGATATAGTTGATTTTCACTAAAAAGTGTAGAGTTCTACACGCTACTATGAAAAAATAATTAATAGAAAATAAACAAAAGCTGCATGCAAAGTTACAAAGAAACTTTGATTTTATCTTGAGGATACTACTCAGGAGTACAATAATCTAAATTATTTTTAAAAATTGGTGTGTAGATTTTGCGCAGATTTTGCTGTCAAAATTAATTTGTTTTGTCAGATTGATTGTTTGCAAGAAGTGCTTTTTATCCCTATTTTATGGTCGTATTTTGATTTTAAATAAAATATTTTTAAAATTCAGGAAGTAGTAGTATAATCGTTTTGTTTGTGCATCTACTTAATCATAAAATCAATCAATTTTGATGTTAGCATATCAATTGATTTTCGTTTTATTTCACATTCCCAAACTACGAGTACATCGTAGCCCAATTGCTCTAAATTTTGTATATTCTGTTTATCACGCTCAATATTTCTAGCAATCTTAGCTTGCCAATATTCAATTCTAGTCTTTGGGATTTTGGCTTTACTACAATTTTTATGACCATGCCAAAAACATCCATTTACAAAAATAACTTTTTTTAATTTTTTAATTGCTATGTCCGGAGTCCCTGGCAATGATTTCACATTCAACCGATACCTATACCCAGCATCCCATAGAATTTTTCTAACAACTCTTTCTGGCTTGGTATTTTTTCCTTTTACCTGACGCATTACCCAACTTCGTTGTTCCGTTGAGAAAGTGTCCATAGCAATCCTTGGTTTTTTCTATTATGGCAATGCGATTGAGATCAAAATTATTGATAACTTCGACTTTTAAGAAATTTTGAAAATTCCTCGTTGTCTGTAGTCGGAAATTCTATAATTATTTCATCCATAATTTTTTTATGCAAATTATTTCCAATTGAACTTGAAAATTTGCCTCTAAGGGCTTTTTCATACCAATTCAATAACTGACTTTCCGTGATAACGCTTTGTATTCTCGACTTCCAACCTATTTGAGTTAATAATGAAATAATGATTTTCTCTTCAGCATCTTTACATACTATTACAATTCGGTCTGCCGATACAGATGAAACAATATTTGAAGCCAATTCCTCTGTTAATGATAAATGCTTTATTTGTATTGCCAACCCAAAGTTAGCCCACATGTCCAGTCCCCTATCAGCCGCGTTAGTCACTCCAACCCGATTTATTCTAGCTTTTAACTTTATACTAGATGCGGCAGATGACAGTTGAATTACATTCTTAGCAAAATCTGCAAATTCATTTAATAAGTCTTGTTTATCTGGATTCATACTAATCTCGACTGAGACTTCAAGTGCATCAATTAATGATGAAAATAATGCATAAACAACGATTTCATAAATTTTATCAATACTTCTTCTTAATCCGGGTTCATTCCAAAAGATGTCTAAAAATGCACTTAAGTCAAATGTGTCTTTTTTATTGGTATAACAATAATTTAATGCATCAGACAATTGATTAAATCTTTCAGAAAATTTATTATAAATATATGATTCGACGCTACCATTTTCTCTACGATTGACAATGCCTAAGGCTACTAATGCTTCAGGTGGAACAGCAGTTTGATTAAATATATCATCTTGGTATTTTGACGAAGAAGTGCTAACCCTTCCGACAAATTGTTCGCAAATTTTATCTCGCCATTTTTTAGAAATAGCTCTGTATGTTTCAAGTTCAGCTAGATTAATGTCTTTTTCAATCCTGTCTCTATATAAAATTTCAGCCACTTGAATCGGTTTGTAAAAATGAACTCGCCCTTTTTTAATCACATTATCAAGTAGTTTTTTTGCTTCTTCAAATTCCATATCCATTCCTTCTCATTTGCTATTCATTGCATCCATCATTTGTTTTGCGATTGCTTCTATAACAGGAACACTCACAGAATTACCAGCCACTTTTCTTGCTTGAGAATAGGGAAGGTTTATTTTAAAATCATCAGGAAATCCTTGCAATCGTAGCATTTCTCTCGCTGTCAATCTTCTAACTCCATTAACTACAAGATAGTTATAACTTCCACCAGCACGCAATGCACAAGAATATGGCAATGGAGATATATTACCACCTATGTTTTGATGCCATATTGATGGGAAAGGAGGTTCCTTTTTTAAGGCAGCAAATCTTTGTTCTTTAATAGTATCAGAAAGAAAGAAATTTTTCGGAATATCTTCATCAGGTTCAAGAATTTCACTTAATGGCCTATAAAACTTTGGAGGCACAGGAAATTCAAACTCAATAGGTTCCAAAAATCCTACAATATAAATTCGTTCCCTCTTTTGAGGAAGACCGAAATCGAGAGAATTAAAAATCTTATGATGAACCACATATCCAAGTTCTTGAAGCTTATCTAAGATAACCTGAAATGTTCGACCACCATCATGAGTCGTCAATCGTCTTACATTTTCCAATAAAAATGCATAAGGTTTTTTTGCTTTCAATATAGACTCAATATTAAAAAAAAGAGTCCCTCGTGTATCTGCGAATCCAAGTTGTTTTCCCGCAATACTAAAGGGCTGACAAGGAAATCCTGCCAATAGAATATCGTGATTCGGAATTTCTTCCGGTGCAATAAGATTTATATCGCCAAATGGTTTTTCACCAAAATTTTCCTCATACATTTTTTGTGCATGAACATCCCATTCTGATGAAAAAACAGTTTCACATCCATGCGCTTCAAACCCTAATCTAATGCCACCTATACCCGCGAAAAGGTCAATCGTTTTATATTTCTTCGCCATAACTCTATTGTCCCACTTTTCACAAATCTAATTTAATATATGAACATGACATTCATAATATTATTTTTTTGAATTTTATCTAAAATTACTTATGTCGTCCAAAATATTGACAATATGCCAAGATATTTTGGCATATATTGATGCTTCTCTGCTTATAAATAAAGCCCATTTGAGATTTTGTAGCGAAGCGTCTATTTTTAGTTGATTTTATTTTTCAGAACAAGAAAATTGACTTCTTTTACATAATCGCCATAAAGTCATCTATTGTTTTCTTCCGAATTACATATATTCAAAAATTCCTTAATACGATACTATCTCTAATATAATATTTTAGCAAAAGTGTGCAGATTTTGTGTAGATTTAGCTGTCAAAATTAATTTTTTCTGTGAGGTTAATTATTTGCAAGAAGTGCTTTTACTCCTATTTTATGGACTTTTGTAAAAAATCAGTTAGTTTATTTAGTGCCTTCAAGTCCTCTCGTCCGCACCACTTATCTATTTTAAATACTTCCAAAAAATTTATCCAATCATCAAAAGAACTAATCGACTTTTTTAATCTCTATAGTTCCAGACATATTTTTAATATGTTCCTGACCCGACACTACATATCCAAGTTCGTATAATCCACTAGCCGTTCCAAAGTCACCGAAAAACATAACAACATTTCCCCAAGGAGCATAATAAGCAAGCGTTCCTGTCTTTGCATTTGCTAAAGGAGTGTTACCTGTTTGCAGTTTTTTTGGAGGGTAAAATATTTTCTCATTGTTACTGTAGTTTTCAACTTCTACATGTAAAGGCAGTTGTGCATACAATTCTTTTGCAGCATCGGAATTATTTAGTTGAAAAACCGTTGTATGTCCGTTTGAGTTAATACTGATCTGCATATATCCTCCTTTTGTCATATCGCCAGAAACTGCCGGCATCATACTCAACAGACAAGCAAGTACTCTGATTAATAATCGTTTCATTTTTTAGCTTGTAAAACGTTTAAGTACTTGACCGGCGACTTTTGCTTCCTTATGCCCGACTTTTACATCCAATACATTCACGAATGCATATAGCTGTGAAGCAGTAAAGCCCGTGTTCATCGCAGCACCCATATGAAACTGTAGTTGTCCCTCTGTACCGTTCATTGCAGCTAATGCCGAAATGGTGACCAGCTCGCGCTCTTGGTGAGTTAATACATCTCTCGCAAAGATATCAGCGAAAAGATGCTCTTTCAGATAAGTGTCAATCACGGGAGTAAAAAGTTGATATCCTTGTGCTGGTGGTTCTTTATCCCATCCTGCTAGCAACTGGCGTACTTTGGCTCCGTAGGTATCTTTATCCATATCTTTTGGTAGTGGCGTTGCCTCTTTACCGACATTGTCTTTAATACCCTTGGCTTCACGCTCTTGCATCACTTCCATAAAAGTATGAATAGCATTTAAGCTTCGCGGGAACCCGCAGTAGGCATAAAGCTGCACAAGAATCTCTTTTATCTCATTGACGCTCAAGCCAGATTCAAGTCCTATATGTAAAGCCGGTTTTAGTTTTTCCATATCACCGTTTGCCGTAAATACAGAAATGGGGATGATAGCCTGCTGTTTTGTATCTAACATACCCTCTCCTTTATCCTTTGAGGTTGTTATAGTACTCATCCGCTACCGGTTCAAGCCACTCATTACTGGTTTCTTCTCCTGGAACTTCAACGGAGATGTGGCTAAACCAGCTATCCTTTTTTGCACCGTGCCAGTGTTTTACTCCCGTCGGAATAACTGCAATGCTACCTTCACTTAAGCTCACAGGTTCTTCACCCTCTTTTTGAAACCAACCCTCACCGGCCGTGCAGATGAGTATTTGCCCACCACCGCTTTTAGCGTGATGTATATGCCAGTTATTACGGCATCCCGGCTCAAAAGTGACGTTTGCTAAAAAGATCGGTGATTCACCCGGTTTTACCAAGAAGTTCAAAAATGAATCTCCTATGAAATATTGTGCATAGTTGACATTCGGTTCACCCATCCCGAACATATTTGCTTTGTCAAACTCTTCTTTGTTTGTATATTTCATCGTCTTTGGCTCCTTTTAAAATGTCGCCGCATCGATGACGTAACGGTAACGTGCTTTTTTGTTCACAACGTTTTCCCACGCTTCATTGATCTGCTCTGCTGAGATGATCTGGATTTGAGGGTAAAGTTTGTTGTCGGCACAGTAGTTGACGACTTCCTGCGTCTCCGGCATACCGCCGATGAGAGAGGCGTTAAAGTTGACACGGCTTGCGGCAAGACCGATGTTACTCATCATAATTTCGAATTGATCCGGCATACCGACGTAAGTGAAAACCCCGAATGGTTTCACCGCCGAGATGTACGCTGCGATATTGTGTTTATACGGGATCGTGCTTATCATATAGTCCAATGTTCCTGCATAAGGGTGTATCTTTGAAAAGTCATCGACGACGACCGCCTCTTTTGCTCCGAATTTCAAGATGTCATCGACCTTGTCGGTAGATGTGGTAAAAGCATAGACCTCTGCACCTTTTGAGACAGCGATCTTGACGGCCATATGACCCAAACCGCCGATCCCCGCTACACCGACCTTGTCTCCTTTTTTAACGTCAAACTTCATAATAGGAGAGTATGTAGTGATCCCCGCACACAGCAGCGGTGCTGCTTCTTGGAAGCTGATATTCTCAGGAATGTGTACGACAAAGTGCTCTTTAACGACGATATTTGTAGAGTAACCGCCTTGTGAGATTCCCGTAGGAGAGCTATTTTCAGGGTATCCATAAGTAAACACGGTTTGAGGGCAATACTGTTCTTCACCCTTTTTAAAACTTTCACATTCAGGGTTACTGTCTACCATACACCCGACTCCTGCACGATCACCTACTTTGAACTTCGTAACGTTCTTGCCAACCGCTGCAACAACACCGACTATCTCATGACCCGGAACTTGCGGGTACTGCTGTGCTCCCCAATGGCCTTTCATCTGGTGAATGTCGGAGTGGCAGATACTCGCATACTTGATGTTGATTAGTACGTCATTATCGCCCACCGGACGACGCTCGAACTTCCAAGGTTTTAATTTTCCCGATGTGTCTACTGCTGCGTAGCCACGTGATTTTATATTATTACTCATCTTTTGCTCCTTTGCGAATGAATTTGTAGATGTTGAAAACACTAAACCTGCACCTGCTATTGCCGTTTGTTTCATAAAGTCTCTTCTGGACTTGTCATTAGATTTTGTCTCCATTTATACACTCCTTCAAAACCTTCATTTCACAGCTTATCAAGCAATGTCATAACTTAATTGTACTCCAACATAGTAATTTCTTATAGAACATTTCTTCCTCACACTTGCCTAATTCTGCAAAGAGATGTATAATGATAAAAAAATGGATATGCTATGAACACTCTGTCAATGCAAAACTATCGTGAAGAGCTCAAAGATATCATTCAGTCAGTATATAAAGGTGAGAATCTTATTTCTACACAAATCGATCAGCTCACTTTTTATTATAGAACTGATCCGACAGATATGCTTGCAACGCTTTATGAACCTTCTGTCTGCATTATTCTTCAAGGCAGCAAAGAAGTAGGTCTTGGCGGTGAATTGATCCCGTATGATAAAGAGATGTACCTCTTAGCATCTATACATATGCCCGCTCAGGTGCGTGTTGCTACAGCATCAGCGGAGCAGCCCTACATCGGCCTTACTATCACTTTTACTATGGAGCAGATATTTGAAGTATTAAAAGAGATGCCTCCCGCACCACGACAGCTCGGGAGTGCAAAACGAGGTCTGTATTTTGGAGAGATGAAACCGCAGCTACTTGAGTCTGTTACCCGTTTAGTTCGTTTAGTTGATTCGCCGCGAGATATTCCTGTACTATCCCCTTTAATCATTAAAGAGATCCTTTATACCGTTATGCGTGATGAAGGCGGTGACGTGATCCGTCAATATGTTCGCGACGGGAGCGCCCAGCAGCATGTCGTGCAGGCGATAACAAAGATAAAAGATGCATATAATCAGCCGCTTAACATTAAAGAGCTGGCACGTTCACTCAGTATGAGCGAATCCTCTTTGTACCACAGTTTTAAAAAAATGACTGCTATGAGCCCGATACAATTTCAAAAAAGCCTTCGCTTGCAAGAAGCTAGACAACTTTTGATGTCACAGAACATCGAAGCAGCACAAGTAGCTTACAAGGTAGGATATGAAAGTCCTTCGCAATTTAGCAGAGAGTATTCGCGTATGTTCGGATTGCCTCCCAAAGCTGATGTCCACAAACTCCATAGATCGTAAAAGGGTGCATTTTTTATATATAATAAAGATATAATGAAAAATTAATAATAAGAATAAACAGATTTTCTGTCCTGAAGATCTCTCATGAATACTGAAAGATCGGCACTTTAAAGAGTTTGACAAACTAATTATATTATTATATATATTTATAACGGAAAAATTGAATGAAACTTTTAAACCATATATATGAAGATAAAGCAACTTTATACGATTTCATTACTGATGAGCAAATAATCGACAGTAGCTCCGTGCTTATTCAGCTCTTCAGCTCTAATGTTACGGAAGAAGATTTTTTAAAAGTAAGAAAAGAGTTAAAAACTCTTTTACCTTCGTCCTCCATTATCGGTTCATCCACCGCCGGTATCGTTCAAGACGGTAATATCGTCGATAATGCCATAACCGTTTCTTTTTCCATCTTTGAACATTCGATCGTCAAATCAAAAAGTTACTGTCATCTCTCTACGGAGAAGATATTAGAGCGTCTTAGCAAAGAACTCATTACGGAGAAAACAAAACTTTTACTGTTTTTTGCCAATACTTTTACTCTTGATTCCGAAAAGCTTTTGAAACAGATCGCACAAGCATTTCCCTCTTTGGTCATTGCAGGCGGAAATGGGGCCGATGATCTTAAATTTAACAAATGTAAGATATTTTCAAGCTCATGCCAGCATTGCGATGTGGCTTTTGCCGCGATCGACTCGGATGTTTTACAGGTTCAAACAGAATCACTGTTCAACTGGCGCAGCATCGGAAAAGAACTGACGATCACAAAGATCGAAGGAACAAGGCTCTATGAGATTGACGACAGACCTGTTTTGGATATATATGAGCACTATCTTGGCAAAGAGATCATAGATGACTTGCTGGTAAGGGGGATCGAGTTTCCTTTTATTTATAATAAAGACGGACTGGAAGTAGCCCGTGCTCCCGTTGTTGTACATGAAGACGGCTCGATCACCCTTACAGGCAGTCTTGAAAAAGGTGTCAAAGTAAAATTCGGATATGCAGATGTCGAATATATCGACGAGTTCAATAAAGGCGAACTTCTTAAAAAATATCCTTACAAAATGGAAGGAGTCTACGTATACAGCTGTACAGGACGCCGGATGATGCTCGGCAGATACCTTAATGACGAAATTTGCGTCGTTGACAAAATAGCTCCGACAAGCGGTTTTGTGACGTACGGCGAGTTTTTCCACGACATGAATAACGACAACAACAGCCTTTTAAATATCACCAGCACGCTCGTGATACTGAGCGAAAAAATTCCGAACGAAAAAATAGTACAAAAAAATATACCGTCCTATAACAAAAAAGATGCCAAAGATATCACTTTCAAAGCTCTGACAACTCTCATTACACGAACAAGTGCAGAACTTGACGAAAATCTTTTTTATCTTGAACAGTTTAGAAGAGCCGTAGATGAAGTCTCTATCTTTTCCGTCACGGATGCAAAAGGGGTTATCAAAGAGACGAACCAAAACCTTGAAACGATCTCTGGCTACACTAAAGAGGAGCTCATTGGAAAACCTCACAATATCTTACGTCATCCTGATATGCCAAAAGAGGCATTTAAAGAGATGTGGGAAACCATACGGTCCGGAAAGATATGGAAAGGCGTAGTTAAAAACAGAAAGAAAAACGGAAAGCCCTATTATGTCCTAACGGAGATCAGTCCGATCTACAACAAGGACGGAAGTTTCAAAGAATATATCGGCGTTAGAAACGACATAACGGAGCTTGAAGAGTATAAGGAAATTTTAAAAAATGAACTCAGTTCCACAAAAAAATCTCTCGATGACCAAATATACTACATAAGACAGTATGAAGAAGCAGTAAACGCAAACGTTGCCATTTTAAAAACAGACACGGACAATATAATCACCTATGCCAACAATACGCTTTGCAAACTGCACAAATCTACTTTACCCGAATTAATAGGCATGGACTGCTCGCAGCTGCGTCATAAAAAATATCGTGAACAGCACTTTTGTTCGCAGATCACAAAGCGTCTTAAAAATAAAGAGATCGTAAAAGAGACAGTGACAAACATCGCCAAAGACGCCTCAGAATATACAATGGAGACGGTCTTTTATCCGATCTTAGATCTGGAAGGAAACGTCACCGAACATCTTCAGGTAATGCATGATGTCACAGAGATCATCAGTCTCAATGAAGAGATCATCAATACTCAAAAAGAGGTCGTGCTGACTATGGGCGCCATAGGAGAAACTCGTTCCAAAGAAACGGGACTCCATGTACAAAGAGTCGCCGAGTACTCCTACTTGTTAGCAAAACTCACGGGTCTGGATGAAGAAGAAGCAATGCTTTTAAGACAGGCATCGCCTATGCATGATATCGGAAAGGTAGGTATACCCGACAGCATACTGAACAAACCGGGCAAACTGACCAAAAAGGAGTTCGAGGTTATGAAAACCCATACTTCTTTAGGATACGATATGCTTAAACACTCCAACAAAGAGATACTTCAGGCATCATCCATCGTAGCCTATACACATCACGAAAAGTGGAACGGTATGGGATATCCCAACGGGCTTAAAGGCGAAGAGATCCATATATATGGGCGTATTACCGCCGTTGCGGACGTATTTGATGCTCTTGGCCATGACCGTGTATATAAAAAAGCATGGAAGCTAGAAGATATTCTGGAGTTTTTTAAAAATGAAAAAGGCAGACACTTCGACCCTTCTCTTATAGATCTCTTTTTTGAAAATCTGGATCGGTTTTTAGAGATCAAAAAAGAGTTTAACAGCAGATTTTAAATTTTTGCATCCGCCCGGCGTTCACGATCCGTCAATGCCAAGCAGCACCACTGTTGCAAGCAAAAAAAGATTTATCCCATGAAACAGCATCCCTGCACGACTCGGAGTGAGAGAGACGAACAGCATCCTGCTTCCGGCGGCGATAGCGGCTATGACCAATAACGACAGCAGCATCAAAACGGCAAAGTTCTGCACTTCAAATATCACTACGGCAAAAAGACCGCAGAACACTGTCAGCATCCACCATACAAATAACACACGGCGAAATCCGACAGGCCCGAACGCTTCAATGACAGTAGGAAATCCCGCAGCGCGGTAATCGCTTTGGTATTTTGCCATCAGCAGCCAAAAATGGGGTATCTGCCACACAAAAAAGAGCAGTGCCAGAGCAAAAAATTCAGGTTCGGCCAAACTTCTCCCCGCCGCCAGCCAGCCGATAGCCGGCGGGATCACGCCAAGTACGCCTCCCGGTACCGCGGCAAAAGCCGAATGCCGTTTAAGGTGCGTATACAGACCGTTGTACCACAAAGGAACGAAGAGAAACAGAAGCAGACCCGTATAACCAAGCTCGCGGTACACCAAAAACGATGCAGAGACAATCAATACTACACTAACGGTCAGCGCCTTGTTTGGAGTGATCCTGCCCGAAGGGATGGGACGCCCTTTTGTACGGGGCATCCGCCCGTCGCTCTCTCTTTCTTGATACTGGTTCAAAGCAGATACTCCCAGAGCCAAAAGCAGCACAGCCAAAACAGACCACAGCAGAAGCGCTATATCTTTTCCTCCTGCCAACACGAAAGCCAATAGTGCCGAAAGAGTGACCGCAGCCGAGAGAGGAAACTTAGTCAGCTCCATAAACAACCGTATCATTTGACGCCTTTTAGGTATTTTACGAGCGCATTTATCTCATCGGGAGAAAGTATCTTTCCAAACGGCGGCATGATGTTGGGAGGAAATCCCTGCACGATATCGTCATTTGGATGCTCGATAGAGTTATGCAGATACGCCTCATCGGCTGTTATTTCCCGCAACTTACCGCCTGTCAGGACTTTTTGAGTGCTTTTATATATCCCTTTGAGACTCGGACCCGTTTTTCTCGAACCGTCCAAACTATGACACGCGGTACATCCTTTAAGCTTAAACAGAGAAGCTCCGTCCAATGGTCCGGCAGGTACAACCACCTGTACTGCTTTTTTAACGGATTTGGCTGCAGGCTCGCTTTTTGGTTTGACTTTTTGTTCACTCTTCGGTTGCATCTTTTGTTGAGATACAGCTTTGCTTGAAGGCAGATTCTGCTGTTTGATAAACTCGATGATCGCCTTCATCTGCTTTTCATCGATCTGATCTGAAAGGTTCGGCATGATCCCCGCCTGAAAACCTTGTACGACATCTTTTGCAGGTGTTCGTATCGACGCACGGATATAGGTTTCATCGGCAAGCACTTCACGCAGTTTTCCGTTTGTCAAAACCTTCACCTTTGTGCCGTAAAGCCCTTTAAACGTAGGACAGACGATGATCGAACCGTCCAGACTGTGACATGAAACACAGCCGAGCGTTTTATACAGCGCTTCGCCCTCTCCTTTTGGAGCGCTCTTGTCATGAGGACTGAGCTTTTCGCTCGCATACCAAGTATCAAACGCCGCTTTATCCATTACTTCGACCTTGGAAAGCATTCTTGAGTGTCCCGTACCGCAATACTCCGCACATTCGATGTCATAGCGTCCTTTTACGGTAGCTTTGAACCATAGATGGTTTACCCTGCCCGGCACTACGTCCTCCTTGACGCGAAAAGCGGGAACGTAAAAACTGTGCAATACGTCGTTTACGGGCGCATGCAGCAGTAAGCGTATATTTTCTCCCGCAGGCACGTAGAGTTCGGCTGTCCGCTTGCCGTTTGGATAGGTAAACGTCCATGACCAGCGTTTTCCAAGCACATCGACCGTAAAAGCGTTCTTGGGCATAGTGCGCAGTTCCCTAAAAGCGCTGTAACCATAGTAAAAGATGACAAAAAGCAAGATCGTAGGGATCACCGTCCAGGCGATCTCCAGCGGCAGATAGTGTTTGATATTGCGGATCTCTTCGGGTTTGACCCGGCTGTGGTGATAACGGAAGATAAAAAAGAGTATGAGTCCCACCACAAGCAGCAGCATCGCTCCCGAAATACCGATACTGATCCAAAACGCCTGATCTACATCCGCTGCAAAAGTAGAAGCATCCTTGTTAAATCCTGCCAGCATAAGCCCTCCTCTTTTACGAATGTGCCACGTCGATGCCGACGATCACAAAGAAGATAAGCAATATCATCAACGCCATTACCACATAGCCTTTGAGATACGCTTTTTCACTGCGAAGATGCATATAGTACGCGCCTACCAAGCCTATCTTCATGGCAGCTATCAGCAGTTGTACACCGGCGGTCGGTCCCGGCATCAGATGATACAAAGAGGGCTGCATAAACGTCAAGAGCGTCAACAGCAATAATCCTGCCAATACTTTGGTATAAAGAGAAACACTATGCTCCATCTCAGACTCCTATCATATAAAACAGCGGAAAAAGAACGATCCAGATCAGATGCACAAAATCCCAGTAGAGCGTTACATTCTTCATGACTATGGTGTGTTCGGGCTTGATGCGGCCCGAGCGGATAAGCAGCAATACCCAGCCCATAAGGGCGATCCCCGCTATGACATGCAGACCGTGGAGTCCCGTCATCACAAAATAAAGACCGAAAAAAAGGATCTCTCCTTTGTTCATGGTCCCAAGCGCTTTGGAACCCAGATAGATGCCGTGATCGATGTCGATATTCCACTCCGTACCTTTTATGCACAAAAACACTATCGCCATAACGGCGGTCACTCCGACCAGCAAGGCCGAAGCTTTGATCTTGCCTCGGCGCATCATCAATGTGGCAAGCCCCATCGTGTACGTACTCACCAGCAAAATCACCGTATTGGTCCCTCCCAGCCAGACGTTCAGATCACCCGATGATGCAACAAAACTTCCCGTATGACGATAAAAATAGATAAAAAAAAGCAAAAATAAAACACCGAACATCATCGCTTCGGTAAGCAAAAAGACCCAAAAACCCAGCTTTGCTCCGCTATAGTCATCTTTAAACTCGGTAACGGGATGGGGATTACCCTGCATATCGTAAGCCATCTCCTGCTGCATCAGCGTATCCTCCTGAAATCTTCATCGAACTCTACGACCGGTTCGCCGTTTTCATATTCGTAAGGATCAAAATCCACGTAAGGGATTTTGGAAAAGTTCTCCAGGGGCGGCGGTGAAGGGATATGCCATTCCAGCGTCGTACCGCCCCAGGGATTCGGTCCCGCTTCTTTTCCCGATCTCAATCCGCGATAGAAATTGTAAAGCACCGTCAATAGTCCAAAAGCTACGAGCACCGCCCCAACTCCCGCTATCTGATGATAGATGGTAAAAGTCGGCAGATAATCAAAATAGCGTCTCGGATTGCCTAAAAAGCCTGCAATGTACATGGGAAACCAAAGAAGGTTGAACCCCACGAACATCAGACCAAAGGCGATACGCCCTCTGACCTCGTCGTATAGTTTTCCCGTGATTTTGGGGTACCAGTAATGCAGCCCTCCTATAAACATAAAGACCACCCCTCCCAAAATCGTGTAATGAAAATGCGCTACCACGAAATAGGTGTCATGCAGGTGAATATCCGTACCAAGAGCACCCAAAGTAAGTCCCGCCAGTCCGCCGACGGTAAAATTGACGATACTTCCCAAAATCCATAACATAGGAGTAGCCAAGATGATGGAGCCTTTATAAAGCGTAGCCACCCAGTCAAAGATCTTTACCCCCGTAGGCACGGCCACAAGAAACGTCAGCAGTGAAAAGATGATTCTCGCCATGTCGCTTATGCCCGAAGTGAACATATGATGTCCCCACACAAGATATCCGATTCCGGCAATGGAAGCAGACGAGATGGCGATGGAGCGGTATCCGAAAATAGTACGTCTGGTAAATACGGGAAGCACTTCTGAGATGATGCCAAACCCCGGTAATATCATAAGATAAACGGCAGGATGGGAATAGATCCAAAAAAGATGTTCGTAAAGAAGCGGATCACCGCCTTTAGTCGGATCAAATATTCCTACTCCCAGCGTGCGCTCCAAAATGACGAGTATCAGAGTAATACCTATCACGGGAGTTGCAAGAACCTGGATCCATGCAGTAGCGTAAAGCCCCCACACAAACAGAGGCATCTTGAAAAAAGTCATTCCCGGAGCACGAAGACGATGAATGGTAACGACGAAGTTCAGCCCGGTGAGGATCGAAGAAAGTCCCAAGATAAACGCAGCGCTCAAAGTGGAGAGCACATGCGCATCCGTTCGGATACTGTAAGGAGCGTAAAACGTCCAGCCCGTATCGGCAAAGCCGTGCCCGCTCACCAGCGAGGAAAGCGCAGTCACCACGCCTGTGATATAAAGCCACCAAGACAGCAGGTTGAGGCGGGGAAAAGAGAGTTCTCTTGCACCGAGCATCAGAGGCAATATAAAGTTTCCAAGTGCTGCGGCGATCCCCGGTACGATGAACAAAAAGATCATCGTGACGCCGTGAAACGTAAAGAGCTGATTATAAGTATGAGGGTCCAAAAACTGCTGGCCGGGAAAAAACAGTTCTGCACGCATCGTAAGCGCCGCACTCACGGCGAAGAAAAAGAGAGTGAACATCACTCCCATGTACAACAGGGCTATGCGTTTGTGATCGGTGGTAAATATCCATTGCAACACGGGATTGCGGTGCGTCCCGAAAATCGTATTTGTCTCATGATAAAAACTAGGCATCGTCTCTCTCCGATGCCTCTTTTTTTCTCCCCGTAAGCACCAGATAAAGAAAAAATCCCGCCAGAATCAAAGACAGTACGGTGGCGCCTACCTTTTCCGCCGCAAAGACGTAGGTTTTGTTCTTAGGATCATATGCAAAACAAAAGAGCAGGGTCTTTGCGATGGTCGGGCGTACCGTTCCCTCGGATGCTTCCATCATCGCCATCTGGATATCGAACGGAAGCTGCTGTATACCGTTAAGATAGCGGGTGATCTTTCCGCTTGGAGAAAGTGCCACCAATACCGCGGGATGCATATACTGCGTCATCCCTTTGGGTCCGATCTGTTTTTCATAATGAAAGCCCACGCTCTGCGTTATCTTACGGATATTTTCCTCTTTTCCCGTAAGAAACGTCCATGCTCCGGCATCAAAATGACGCTGCATCGCAGCCATAAGATCCGATTTTTTACGGGCGGCGTCTTTGGGGGTTTCAAGAGGATTGAAGCTCAGTGTGATGATTTTGTAGTCTTTGTTTTCGGTGAGTTTTACCATTTCCAGGTTTTTTGCAAGGTCTTGCAATTGGGGCGTACAAAGGCTGGGACAGCCGTAATAGTTCAACGTCAGGATCGTCGGTTTGCCATCCATAAGCTGTCTGAAGGTCACCTGTTTGCCCGCTTCGTTCAAAAAGACGACGTCTAAAGGCACCTGACCTCCGGGATGCTCGTCTACTCCGAGCTTTTCATCCGCATGTGAAGCAGAAAAAAACAGCAATGCCATAACAAGCAGGCGGACTAAAAAAGATAGCAACATTTCATTTTTTCTTAACGCATAAGTAGACATATCAACGATCTCCCTTTGTTAAAACTTTACATTTCCCCGTTCCCAAATAATTAATTTATAAATATTATTTATGTTTTAAGCTGTATCCTAACTTATCAAATTAAAAACGAATCTTTTAAATTTCGTTTACATAGATCATGTTTGTTTTCCTTAAATTATTCAAAAAAACCCATTCATAGAAAAATGTTCGCCTGCTGAAGGCCGAACAATAAATCTTGAGAAAATATTGAGAAAAAAATGCAATAATAAATAAAGATATATATAAAACAAATCTTTTAATCATCAAGTCATATCCGAATAAATATAGAAAAAAGAACATATATGAAAAAACAAAACAGTTTTGCACAAGAAAAGAGTTTTGAACGATTTAGCGCTTATATCAACTCCTCTTCATTCATTTTTTTGTCATGGGAATTGGATACGCAGTGGAACGTAAATTACATATCGCAAAGTATTAGTCAGTTCGGTTACACGCAAGAAGAGTTCTTAAATAAAGAGAAGCGGTATGAACAGATAATCTACCATGAAGATGTCGACCGTGTCGTCATGGAACTTGAAACACACAAAAGCAGCGACGTGGATTGCTTTAATCAGATATACCGTATCGTCACCGCCGAGGGCGACATAAAATGGGTGGACGTCCATACGGTGGTCGAAAGAAATTCGGCAGGAGAGGTCGCCAATTTTCTCGGGATCGTCAAAGATATAACAAAAGAGAAGTTTCAAAGCCTTATCAACGATACTTCGAACTACTCTCTAAAAGAGCTTTACAGCATGAATATCTTGGCTCAGGCGGTAAAACAAACAGACGACATGGTCTTGATCACCAACCATGAGGGCGTCATCATATTCGTAAACGACGCGCTCTTGAAACATTCGGGATATACGCTGGAAGAAACGATCGATCAGACTCCTCGGATATTTAAATCCGAAGAACACAGCAAATCGTTTTACAAAAACTTTTGGGACACCATCCTTCAGGGCAAGACCTACCACGGCGTGTTCAAAAACAGAAAAAAGAACGGAACGATCTATCATGAGGCCGAAACGGTAACTCCTATCACGGATGAAAAATCGAACATAAAATATTTTGTAGCTACTGGAAAAGATATCTCCGACAGGATCGCTTTGGAGAACGAACTGCACAGACAAGCTACCATCGATCTGCTGACAGGCGTTTACAACAGGCAAAAGTTCGTAAAAGAGATAGAAAACGAACTGGATAGATTAAAACGTTATAATAATAAATTCGCTCTTATTATGATAGATATCGATCATTTTAAAGATATCAACGACACCTACGGTCATGACGCCGGAGACAAGATATTAAAAGAGATATGCGACGTCATCGGTATAAAGATCCGTAAAAGCGATACTTTCGCCAGATGGGGAGGAGAAGAGTTCATGCTTATAACTCCGGGGTTGTCCGAACAAGAAGTATTCACATTCGCAGAACGTATCAGACTGAGTGTGGCGTCGTCTGTTTTTGACGGCATAGACCATATCACCATCAGTCTGGGCATAACGCTGCCAAAAGAGGAGGATACGCTCAAAGATATTTTCAAACGCGTGGACGAAGCGCTTTATCACGCCAAACACAACGGACGCAACCAAGTCCATTTTATTTAAACCATTTCAAGAGATAAGAGAGCCTGATGATCAATACTGACACCGAAAGCAAACTAAAACTAATCAAGATACTTTATATCGTCGAAGAAGGCGTAGAACATGATTATCATATCCTGCCCTTTGAACTGATATGCGAGCGCGTCCATATCAGCAGCTTTAAGGATTCCTGGAAACACTATCTGGAGGTAAAACCGGATATTATCATGATCCATGTCGTCTCGGATCACGGCTTTTGCAAAAAAATAATCACCGATATAAAAAAGGTTAACTCAGAATGTGCTTTTATGATCCTCGCAGATGAAGCGCTTCGGGATTTTATACCCGATTCTCTCTGTGAAAAAAACGACAGAATACTTTTTCAGCCGATCAAGTTCGGAGATATGGCGGTCGCACTCGAAGAGATCGTAAGCGCTATGAACATAACCTATTTTATGAATGACAAGCTCTCTTACGAACCGCACAACAGCGTGCTTATGCATGACAACAAACGCATCGAGCTCACTACAAAAGAGAACAAACTGCTGACATATCTGATCCAAAACAGCCATAGAATCGTAAGCTACGACGAGATCGAAAGCTATGTCTGGAACAATATGTACATGAACCGCAACACCCTCACAAGCATCATCAGCAACATAAGGAAAAAAGCCGGCAATGCGAACCTTATCAAAAACTATTCGAATCAGGGGTACAAAGTCGTGACTCAAGACGTCGTAATAAAATGATTTATGACCGGTTTTAGATCTTCACCAGACTTGTCTCCCATCCGTCATATTGACCGTTGAACTTTTCGGAATGATCGATCAGCTCCATCGTCAATTTGTCGATATCACGATAAAACGGGACATCTATCCTGTAGAACTTCACTCCGTAAAACGGTATCTCTTCTGATGGTTCCAAGTTTTTTTGGAGCTTAAACTCTTCGTTTTGGATAAAATCACCGAAAAGCTCTCTCTCCTGCGGCGTCGGAAAATACATCGTATGCTCTATCGCTCTTTTGAGCTTTAGGTTGTCCCCCGCATTTTTCAGCTCGTCGCATGCGTGATGATTCTGGATTATCTGCCATTCTCTTGCCGTGGGAAAAAGCAGCTTTTGATACACTTCCCATTCGCTGTCCAAACGAGAACCCAACTCAAACGTATAATCTTCAAAATAGCCCATTGCCGCGGCAACGGTGTCGCTCCACTCAAAATCCATTTTCAGGTAGTAGATGAAATTGATATGTCCCTGCGTTATGATACGACCGACATATTCACCATGGCGGTATCTAAGCGATTCGAGTTCCAGACGATCTTCGATAAAACCGACCTCATCGACATCCTCTTGAGATATCAGCCCCTCATCTGTGGGCGATTTTAGTTTGACCTTTACAAAAGCGACATAGCCATACTCCTCATCTGGAGCGTTTTGTGAAACGGTGGCGTTAAAAGAGAGCATCGCCGGATACCCGTCAACCGATTTCATGTATGTTTCCCAAAATCCCTGCATAGTATTATCCTGATTTAAATTTTTTCTTTTTGTGTCATTGCATCTCTAGACTCATCAAGAACATGTCTTCGCCGTCTATCACCTTGACGTCTATGCTTTGACACTTCGGGCAGCAGTACTCTATCTTCTCAAGGTCGCTCACAGTTTTGCACTCCTGACATTCGATCTTTAAAGGCTGTATGTTCATGACAAACTCCCCGCCCTCGCAGACGGTTCCCTCTTTAAAGGTATTAAAAGCGGTCTCCAGCAGATAGGGTTCTATCCCGCTCATCACTCCTATTTTGACGACGATCTTTGTGACCTTTGCGGCGTTGTTTGCCGCCGCGTGCTCTTCGCACTGCGTCATAAGCGACTGCACTACACTATATTCATGCATCTTTTTCTCCTTTATAGATCAGTCTTTTGGGTGTTTCAAGAGGACATTTTTTATAAACGAAATCCCTTCTCAAAGAGTGAAAAACGCTTTTTTCATCCCAGAACTGCGGATACATCGTATCGAGCTCCTCTTTATGCCTGCCTGCTATAAGAGCGCCGTCTCTTTGCAGCTTTTCTCTTTTTGCGTCAAGAAGTTCGTACCAAACATCCTCGTCTTGAATGAGACTTTGTACAAAAGCATCAAGTTCCTCATAAAAACTTTTCCTTTCCTCGCCAAATATCTTGTCTACAAGGCCTATTTTCTGCGCTTCTTTTGCCGTAAGCGGCAAAGCATCTTGTAAAAGCCCGTCTGCTTTTGCCTCACCGACTCTTCTTGGCAGAGTGTAGGTATGAAACTCGCTTCCTGTGAGCCCTATGGTCTTATAATGCGCATTGAGCACGACACCTTCACGTGCTACGACATAATCGCACGCAGTACCCAAAAACACGCCTCCCGCTCCCGCACCGCCTCGCAGTGCCGCCACTGTCAGGATATCTTCACACAGCAGCACCGAGCGCACCATATCGTTCATAGCGTTGATATTGCTCCATCCGTCCTCACCCGCTTTTTTGCTGTCTTCGAGGATGTTGAGATGGATGCCGTTTGAAAAGAAATCCTCTCCGCCCATAAGCACAAGCACCTTGCATCGCTCCTGCAGATACTCCACGGCATACTTCAGGCGAATCGATTGTTCGGAACTAAACGCGCCGTTGTAAAAGTCAAAGTAAAGATACGCCGCCTCTTCCTTCATCTGTACGGAGATCTCATAAAACGTCTCTCTGTGCGTCTCCATGATGAGCGGTATCCTAAACTCTTTTATCCCTTTTAACCGTTCTTTTAGGACATAGGTGGCGGGCAGTTTAAAACGCGAGACCTCTTTGAGATGCGATACCCATACCGCGCCGTCAACGGTCTTGATGCAGACCGCTCCGTCTCGTTTGGCAAAGATCTCCTTGGGCTTGGCATTTTGCGAAGCACTTTTTAGTTCTTCGTCTGCTTCAAACGCCTCAAAATGCGCACCGAAAAGATAGCATTTAACGCCCAGCAGCTCATCAAGCACTCCCGGAAAACCGTCTGAAGCGTTGATCTTTTTGACGATCTCCTTTGCGGTATTTTTTTTCCAGTCTATGGCTCTGTCTCTTTGCGTCACTATCTTATGCATCGGCGTCGGAAGCTGCGTAAGGGGCTCAAACGAGCTCTCCTGCAGATGCTCTAAAAGTTTAAAGACCGCTTTGGACGCCGCCGAGCTTACCTCGTGTCTGTAAATAGAGGACTTTTTTGTGTCGCGCATGGGAAAGTTCTGCGAAGCCCAGACGTCTCCGCCGTCAAACTCCCCGTTCGCGCGGATGATGCTCACGCCCCACTCCTCCTTTTCATCGAGGATGGCATGATCGAGCGAATGAGGACCCTTGTCTCCCAAGATTCCCGGATGGATTATGAAAGTCGGAAACTTCGTATAGATGATGTCGGGAATGAACTTCGTCAGATAGGGGCAGATGATGATGTCGGGCAAAAAACTCTCCACGCCGTCTTGCATCAGCTCGTCGCTAATGGCGAACTGCACGGACACGGTATGCCCCGACTCTTTCATCTCGCAGAATATCCTCTGCGTCAAAGAGTTGAACACGGTGGAGATTATCAGTATCCTCATGCCTTATCGTTCCTAACAGATGCGGGGCAGAAGTTCGCCTGTCGGCAGGTCTAAAAACCTTTTCGTACCGTATGAGGAGTTGAGGATCACTTTTTTGAGATAAGCATCGCTCACTTTGCCTATTATCACGGCATTTGAGGAGTTTTCAAAACCGTGCAGCACTTTAAGAGCCTTTTGTACGTGCTCTTTTGGAAGCGCGAGGACGAAAGTCCCCTCGTTCGCCAGGTTCAGCGGTTCAAATCCAAGCATCTCACAGCTTCCGTAGACCTCTTCGCTCACGGGGATGCTCTCTTCATCCACCTCGATGCAGATATTTGACTGCCTTGCCCACTCGTTGAGCACCGCCGCCACGCCTCCGCGCGTCGCGTCTCTGAGGGCGGTTATTTTCACTCCCGCTTCCATGAGCGCATTGACCTGAAGAGACAAAGACGCACAGTCGCTTTGAAGCGCGGAAGAGAACTCTATCCCCTCTCTTGCGGCGAAGATGGTCGCACCGTGTCTGCCGACGTCTCTTGAGATGAGTATCAGATCGTCTTTGGTTATGTTGTTTGAACTGATCCCACGTTGGCGTATCTCGCCGATGCCGGTCGTGTTGATAAATATCTTATCCACGGCTCCCTTTGGAACTACCTTGGTGTCTCCGCTTACAATCACGGCGCCGTTTATCTCCAGCTCTTTTTTCATGGAACGCACGATCTTTTCAAGATCGCGGATTGCAAACCCCTCTTCGATGATGACGCTGCATGTAAGGTATTTGGGCTTTGCACCCATCATGGCAAGGTCGTTACAGGTACCGCAAACTGCGAGCTTGCCTATGTCTCCGCCGGGGAAAAAGATCGGCGAGACGGTAAAAGAATCCGTAGAAAAAGCAAGCTCTCCGTTATGGATGACCGCCGCGTCTTCGCTTTTTGAGAGGATGTCGTTCTCAAACGCCTTATAAAACACCTTGGAGATCAGCTCGTTGTTCTCTTCTCCGCCGTTGCCGTGTGCCAAAGTTATATTTTTTGTCATACTATTTTTCCATCTGTTAAATTCAATCGTTTCATTATTTCAAAGCTCGCTTGATCCATTTTTGAAAAAGCAAACCATTTTTTGCCTAAATCCTTGAGAGATGCTCCTATATGATAGACTTCATCATCGATAAGCAAAAATCTATCATGCGAAAGGTCAAACTTTTTTATCTCGATATGTGGATATTGAGCATTGTATTTTTGTAGATCAAGTTCCAACCGTTTTGATATTGTTTTTGTATAGATAATCACGTTACATGTAGAAACTCTTTTGCTTAAAAGCATTAAAACGCTTTCGTCTACATAGTTGTCAAAAAGTACGATGCTGTTTTTGGCGCTTTTGATGAGTTCAGATACAAATACATAAGCATCGAATATCTGCCCTTCATAAAAAATCCCCTGCTTTGGTTTTATCTCTTTTGCTTCTATCGCTTCAAAAATTTCATCGAGCTTCTTGTCGGTTTTGATCTCATAGCTTAGTTGGCGTTTTTCTAGATCTTTTAATTGCGACAAAAACAGACTATTATCGTTTATGATCCTTCTCATCTGTGCAAAAGTCCTGATAATGGATATCGTGATCTCTGTGGCGATTTTACTTTTAAGTACCGTTGCCAGCATATACACACCCTGCTCGGTAAAAACTTTGGACGAGTATTTTCTATTTTTTAAGCTTTCGTTAAAGGTCGAAATTTTCGACCTCAAGATTTCATCTTCCTCTTTACTCAACTCAAAATAAAAATCAGACGGAAATTTATCGGGATTGTTTCTTACCGCTTCATTGATCCTTTTCGTTTGTACACCGTAAAGCTCCGCTAGATCCGCATCAAGCATCACCTGTAAATCTCGAACGGTAAAGATCTTGTTTTGGATAGTGTGCTCGTCGGTGATGATGCTATTCATATTATTTACCTTTGATACTTTTACATATCATAATACTCAAAATAAATTTTATTGAAAAATATGTCATTCTGTAATTTCTACATGATTTTCTAATATTGCAAGAGCTTTTTTAAAGCTCTCATCATCCGCATAAAAGTACTCTTCCAAAAGCGGTTTGATCTTGTACTCTTTTACAAAATCTAGCTCTTCGCTATTTTGTATATTCATAAAGTAACTATGACCTAACATGTAGTCTTCACTCAGTTTCTCTTTTATAAAATCATTCAACTCATTAAAGAGTTTTTTTGCATTATCATCTTTTACAAGCTCAGCTTTCGGCTTCATTTTCAAAAATGTAAAACGGCGGCGCAGAGCGATGTCGATGGTCGCGATGGATTTGTCTGTGGAGTTCATTGTGGCGATGATGTAAAGATTTGAAGGCACTTTAAAAGGCTCTTTTGAGTACGGCAGCGTTACTTCATACTTATCTCGTTTATCCTCTTCGATGAGTGTTATCAACTCTCCAAATATTTTAGAGATATTGCCTCTGTTTATTTCGTCTATGACTATATAGAAGTTTTGTTGCTTATTTTCAATAATTACATCTGTTGTTTGTTTTATATTTGCTTTGAATTTTTTAAATAACTCATAAACTTTAAAGTAATATGTTGCATGTTGGATTGACAATCTACTGATATTTTCTAGATCTTTTATCTCTTTTCTTTCTTGAATATTTTTATTATAAAACTCTAAAATATCAGAAAACTTCATTCTCAATCCACTTTCATGAGCACTCCAATTATCGCCTTTATATCTAAATGCATCTTTTTCAACTTCAAAAATATACGCTGTATTATTAATATCAAACTTATTTTTTTCAATTATTTCATCAGAGATATATTCACAAAACTCTTTAAATATTTCAGATATTTTTTTCTCTTCTATATACTCATTTGTTGATTTGGAACTATCTTCTAAATTTTTTCGTGCTTCATCAGCTATCAACTTAAAAATTCCATCTTTTCTAATAATATTATTGCTATTTTCATCGGGACGATAACCCTCTATAAAATCTTCATAAGAGTAACTTTGATGAAAAGTCACAAACTCGACTCTTTTCTCTTTTTTTATAGTTTCAAAAGTTTCATTTTCCAAGCTTACATGTAAGTTATTTAAAATAGTTTCAAATATCTCTTTTTGGCTATTGCCCTCTTCTATCATAGCAATTAAGTTTTTGTAATTATGAGTTTTACCAACCCCGGGAGCACCGTAGAGGATGATGTTTTTGATATTCATTAATACTTTTTTTTGCATTTCACTATCTATCACTTTGATGTCATACCCTTCTTGTTTAGCAAACTTTATCATATTGTTTACATTATCACAATTACCACCATTATTACCCCATTGAGTAGTAAAGTAAATCTCTTGATTATTATATTCAACAGGTTCAAAATATCTTTTCTTTAAATCTTCTGTTTTATTTTCCCAGTCTGCTTTCGAAAGAACTACAAAATTATTGTTACAATGCCATTGATTAAAAAGATTTTGTAAATCATGATAATTCAAATTTTTATTTAAATCTAAATAATGTTTGAAAATATCAAAACATAAATTTTTCAATGCATAACCTTGTCTGGCATTTTTTCGATATTCTTTGTCTTTAAATATTACTCTCAAAATAAGTTCTCCATTCTAATTTTCATAATTTCAACATATTTTCCATACCCACACTCTTCACAATCCAAATCCAAACTCTTTACATGTAACATCACTTCTCCCAATTTCAATTCATAATCAAAATGCTCCAAATGCTTCGGATATAAAAGCATCGTATTTGTCTTACCGTAGTTTTTGCCGTAGGCGAACATCTGGTATTTGTCGCTTTGTTTTATGTCCTCTTTTGAGTTTAACTTTTTGTACTTCGTGTCTATGATGGTGTCGTTTATGATGATATCCGGTTTTAATGTCAAGTCTGCGAACCTTTTTTCATTTTGAAGTTGTGTACCCGGTTTTAGTTCTTGAACCATTTTACCTACAAAACGCTCAAAAAGCACATTCATGTCAAATAAAAAAGCAAAGCTCTTTTTGTCTTTTGAAAAGAGCGGAACAGACTTGTTTAAAAGCAATTTTGCAAATTCAAAACTCTCTTGAAACCTGCTGTTAAGCCTATTGAAACTTACATATAAGGTATTGATATCTAAAGTGCTATATTCCACTTCATCAAGGACGAGTTCACACTGTTTTAAAAGCTTTTTGTTTTTCGTAAACGGAAGCAGTGTTTTTACGGCGTATAAGAAAAATTGGTTGAGCGCATTGTTCATACTAAACTCATCATATTCGCAATATATCTTGTTTTTTATGAAGTTGTATTTGAGGTTTTCATTGACAAGGTACTTGCCTCTAAGAGTTGTGAGATTATCTTGTTCGGTGATGTACTCTTTGTAGATTCCACGCTGAAACTCATGAAAAAGATTACGGGCAAAAAGTTGTATAAAAACTTCTAAAATAGTATTATTTTTTTCATTCTTGCAAGAGGCTATATCCTCGTTTTCAAGCTTGATATCATAAGCATACATCAGCATATAAATGAAGATATCTAAATTTGTTTCAGCATCATTTTTATACGCTATCTTTGGAAGCAGATAAAAATTTTTACCTTCAAAATTCAATATCCCGCAATACTGCTTTGTCTTTAATACATTCCAATCAAACTTGAAATATTTGTGAAGTTGCGGTGTAGCGACAATGTAGTCTTTTAGCTTTGTATCCGTAACTTCACTATATTCGTAGATTGTATTTAACATTAACTAATCAGATTCCCATACTTATAGTACGCCGCACATGCGCCTTCAGAACTTACCATACAGCTCCCGAGCGGCGAGCTGGGCTTGCATGCCGTGCCGAATATCGTGCATTCTGGCGGATTTGCCATACCGCGGAGTATATCGCCGCAGATGCATAGCTTGTGGTCTTCGATCTCCTCTTTTGGCAGGATGTCCGCGTAAAGTTTTTCGGCATCGAGCTCTTCGTAGATGCTTTTGAGCCTGTATCCGCTTTGAGGTATGTTTCCAAGCCCGCGCCATTTAAAAAGATCCGCTTTTTCAAAATACTTTTCTATCAGCTGCTGCGCTTTGAGATTTCCCTCGTGCGAGACCAGCCTTTTGTACTGTATCTCAAGTTCGCAGCGCTCTTCATTGAACTGGCGGATGAGCATCAGGATCGCTTCCATCACGTCAACGGGCTCGAACCCCGATACGACGACCGGACGGTTGTACTCTTTTGGAAACTTCTCGTATATCTTTGCACCCGTGATGACGCTCACATGGCTCGGTCCCAAAAAGGCGTCTATCCTGTTGTTGTAACTGTCAACATGTTCGTCACGGCTGTCTATGAGCTCCACCATCACCTCAGGCACCGTCACATGGTTTATATGAAAAAAGATGTTTTTGATACCGCGTTTTAAGACCGTATCGATGAGAGCCACGGTCATGGGTGCGGTCGTCTCGAAGCCGATGGCAAAAAACACCACTTTTTTTTCAGGGTTTTCCAAAGCGATCTTTACGGCATCCAAAGGGGAATAGACAAAACGCACGTCCGCCCCTTTTGCTCTGGCGTCTTGCAGTGAGCCTTTGCTGCCGGGTACTTTTATCATGTCCCCCAAAGTAACGAGTATGACGTCGTCTTGCTGACTCAAAACATACGCATGGTCGATGCGCTCTTTTGGCATGATGCACACGGGACATCCCGGGCCGTGGATGAACTTGATGTTGCCCGGCATCAGCTGAGGGAGGCCGTACTTCATGATCGAATGCGTATGACCGCCGCACACCTCCATGATGTTTATGGGACGGCCGAGCAGTTTGGCTTCCTCGTTTATGAGCTTGGCGAGTCCTCTTATGACACCCGGATCGCGAAATCCGTCATAGAGGTCTTTTAACTGTAAAGTGCTCATCATGTCGTCCTGTTGCCGCAGTCGTCGTCTTCTAAAACAAGTTTTTCCCGCTCCTGTTCATCGAGCTTTTCGAGTATTTCGTTGTAGACCTTCAAAGACTCCATAGCGTCCTCTTCGTCTATCTTGTTCATAACGAAACCTATGTGGATCAGGACATAATCGCCTACCTCTATGCTTCCCTCTTCGACAAGGTCAAGCCCCGCTTTTCTCGTCACTCCCATGGTATCCACCACCGCGACGTTTTGCTCTTTATCGATCTGCACGACTTTACTCGGAATAGACAAACACATACTAACCTCTCATCTTTCTTTTGAACTCTATCCAGTCTATGACTCTTTGGACGGATTCTTTATCTTTTATATTGACCTCTAAAATGTCCACGCCCGGCTTGAGTTTTCTGGCTTCCGTCTTTTCATGCTCGACGTCATAATCGAAGTACGGCAGAAGGTCGATCTTTGTTATGAGCACCAGATCGGCTTGACGAAACATCACGGGATATTTCTCTATCTTGTCGTTGCCCTCGGGCACCGAAACAAGTACGATGTTTAAGTGGCTCCCCACGTCATACGAAGCCGGACATACGAGGTTGCCAACGTTTTCCACAAAACAGACGTCCATAGTATCCATATCCATATGATGCAGCGCTTTATGCACCATGAACGCATCCAGATGGCATGCCGAACCCGTTTGTATCTGATGCGCCTGCACCCCTTTTGCTTTGAGTCTGTCGGCATCACGGCTGGTTTCGAGGTCTCCCTCGACCACACCGAACTTAAAAGACGCCAGCTCCGCCATATGCTCAAGCAGAGTCGTCTTTCCGCTTCCCGGAGAGCTCATAAGATTTATGCAAAGCACGCCGTGTTCATCGAAATGCTCTCTGTTATGCGCAGCTTCATGGTCGTTTTTATCCAGTATCTTCGTAATGACGGCTATGGTTTTTGCATCGTTAAGCTGCGGATTGTCATGCAGATGTTTGTGCGCCTCTTGATGTCTGTGCGAATCTTCGTGATGATCGTGATGATGCCCATGTCCGTGGTGATGTCCGCCATGCGAATGGCTATGCTCCGTTATGCTGCAGCCGCAATCTTTACACATATTTGTTTCCTTTTTTAGTTATTATGCTATCCATACCTGAGCACCTACGACCAAAGAGATGACTCCCGCCGTCGCAAATACCCTGCGGACATTTTTCGTGTTCGCCAAAAGATGATTGTTGATCTGAAGTATAACAGCTCCAAAACCTATAAATACTAAAGAAACGCCCACGACAAACGCCAGAACCATCGTCGAATCTACCGCCGCACCGTGAAGCATGCCCAAAGTGACCAGCATTCCGCGAACTCCGCCCATCCCCATCAAAGCGCCCATCGTCAATGCAGAAGAGGTGTCCGCCCTGTTTGAATGCGTATGCTCTTTGCCAAAGTAGATATGCACATGCTCCTCTCCTCCATGGAAGTGTCTGTTTACATGTATCTTGTTCGCCGCTACCAGATAAAGCAGATAAACGCCCATCCCGATGATGACGGCAGAGGAGATCATATCGCCGTACTTTGTCACCGAAGCAGGTAAAGAATACTCCTGCAAAAGTTTTGCAAATACAAACAGCATCATCCCATGTCCGAATGCAAACATCACCGTGATCAAAAAGGTCTTTTTCATGGATTTTCCTATGGAAAAGTCTGCGATCGCGGTCAGATGGTCGGGACCAAATGCATGAAGTATGCCGTACCAGAATATAAGAACGTACCCTAATTCCATACTCAACTCCTTTACGGTGAATATTCATTCAGATTTAAAAAAATTATAGTATATTTATGTAAAAGAAACATAAATCTTTTGATTTCTTATATATTTTTAGGACTAAATACTATAAAATATTTATTTGAATAAGATGTCTTGGGGAGAAAAAAATGAGTAAGATGAAATTTATTGTTCTGGGCGTCGGCAATATTTTAGAACTCGATGACGGGATCGCAGTCTATGCCACGTCATACTTGGAGAAAAACTACCGTTTTACGCCTGAGATAAAGATCATAAACGGCGGAGTCGAGGGGATCAATCTTCTCAACCTCTTTATGGAAAACGACTCTATTCTCATCCTGGATGCCATAAACATAGATGATAAGCCCGGCAGCATCTACCATATCCCCTCAAGCGAGATCAGCGGGTACGGCATAAACTCCGGAGGTGCGCACGAAGTCGGGGTGATGCAATGCATCGATATGCTTGAGCTGATGGGCAGGCCTCTGCCAAAGTCAAGCGTTTTGGGAATAGTACCCGATACCGTAAAAGTCGGCATAGGCCTGACTCCAAAGTTACGGGAATCTTTTTTGACTTATATCGATACCATCATAAAGATACTGCAAAAAGAAAACATCATAGTAGAAAAACACGACGATGCAGTGTCTTTAGACGATATTATAGAAACTTTTAAAAATCCCAAAAGATAATCCGGACAATCCGGATTAAAATGATATGGTATAAAATCAAATTCCAATAGCCTCAGTAAACCCCTTGAAAAGCCTCTTCTCTCATATTACCGTGTAAGTTAAAAATACATATTTGATCATCTCATTGACAATGAATAGGTATTCACTTATAATTCTTCCGTCATGACCGTTACCCGTCAAAAATATTCAAAGGAGAAAAGATGCTCAAAGCATGCCCTATTACTTATAGAAAAATAGATGAGACCGCCATCAGGATGCATGCCGGTCTCGTATCCGTTTTTGGTCTGATCTTTGTTTTTTCTGCCGATCTTGTCTGGCTTGTTATCCTGTTTTATGATTTTTTTGTAAGAGTGGCGGGATATAAAACGCTCAGTCCGCTGTTTCTGTTCAGCCGGTTTCTTGTCAGATTATCCTCATTAAAGATACATGAAGTCGATGCGGGTCCCAAACAGTTCGCGGCAAAGATCGGGCTGATCTTTGTTATCGGCGCTATGAGCTCTTATTTGTTTGGATTCATCCATGTTTCAACGTTTATCGTAGCCATTTTGACCGGATGTGCTTTGCTTGAAGCACTGTTCGCTTTTTGTGTAGGCTGCGAGGTCTATCCTTTTTGGCAGGCTCTGGTTAATAAAAAAGGATAAAGCTAAAACCCTCTGCCATGCTCGATGCTCGGGTATGCAAAAGTATGCAGTATATCGTCCAAAGAGATTTTATCCTCACGCCTTTTGGCTTTTACTCCGCTTTGCTGCAATACCTCTAGGACGGTGTTTATATAATCCTGCCAGATATCTCTCAAAGCAGTCGTCAGCCCCACTTCCACACTGATGATATCTTCGGGAACGATGCTCACCAAAACGGTGTCTGCCATATACTCAGCCATAGAGCATATCTGCAGCATCTCTGCGATCTCGACCTCGTTTGCCGTTTTTTTGACAAGCGTACCCTCAAGAAATTCGTTGCAGCTTTTCACTGTTATCTTGCCTGCTTCTTTGCCCTCTTCTGAGGCCGTGTTTACGATGACTACCTCTTTGTATTCCTGCAGCAGAGGCATAAGCAAGAAACCCAGCGTCCCGCCGTCGACAAACTCTATTTCAGGGGTGAACTCATAGTTTTCTTTGAGATATTTCACGGCATACAGACCTACGCCCTCATCTTTAAAAAAGGCATTTCCAGAACCGATTATCGCAACGTCTTTATTCATCGATCTCTCCTGTACACCGCTTTCCAGATCTGCCCCAAAGGGATGGATGCGTCGTTAACCGGGGTCTTCTCTTGTATGTAGTATCTGATCTTTCTTTCTTCGAAGACCTCGATAAGGTTGTCTACCAGCACCCTGTTTTGAAACACGCCTCCGCACAGCACCACTGCAAACTGCGGATATCTTTGTACTATATCCAATATAATATTTACAATCGTTGAGATGAGCATACCCGCACCCCTCTTTGCATCTTGAAGCCGTGTTATCTCTTTTATCATCTGCGAAATATCGATCGCTTTATCCTCTATCGTGTAGCCGAACTTCTTCTTTTTATCCACACTCTCGGTGATACTCTCTAAAAGCAGACCGCTGTGCCCCTCGTAATCAAGCTTTTGTATCACCCCCAGCAAAGAAGCCGCCGCATCGAACACTCTTCCCATGGAGCTGGTATACGGGGAGTTGATCCCTTTTTGCCACACCCTGTGAAGGTTCCTTATCTCTTCGGGCGTAAAGCTTTTTACCGTCTCGTTCTCAAGAGCAAGCACCTCTTCTAAGCCATAGCATTCAAACAGCAGGGAGAGTGCGGCGCGTCTTGGTTCTTTTACCGCCCTGCTTCCGCCGATCAGACGAAACTCCTTTAGGTGATAAACTCTTTCATAGCTTTGCGTATCTGCTATGAGGACCTCTCCTCCCCAGATCGTTCCATCGTCTGCGTATCCCGTACCGTCAAAGCAAAAAGCCAGCACCTTTTCATCCAAAGAGTACTCCGCCATGCAGGCAAGGGCATGGGCGTAATGGTGCTGTACCTCTATAAGCTCTATATTTGGATTCTCTTTTATCATCTGCTTCGCCCATTTACTCGTTTCGTACTCCGGATGCTTGTCGCAGACGATGATGTCTGGAGCAAAGTCATAGAACCTCTTAAAAGTTTCCAGTGTCCTTGTAAAATATTCAAACGCATCAAGAGAGTCCAGGTCTCCGATATGGGGAGAAAGGATGATATGATCGCCAAACGCCAAGGCAAGAGTGCTCTTCTGGTTCGCACCCACCGCGAGTATCCTCTTGTTGCTTTTCTTTGGGAGCAGAAAGCTCTTTGGAGTGTACCCTCTTGCAAGACGCATAAAGAGGTTCTTATCTCTAACCGTCTGCGCTACGCTGTCATCGCATCCGTTTACGATCTCTCTGTCATACGAGAGTACGGCGTCTATCACACCGCCCAGTTTTTTAAAGATATCTTTTTCATCCGTGATAATAGGCGCATCGCTCAGGTTCGCGCTGGTGGCTACCATGGGTTTTTTGAGCTGTTTTAACAGAAGGATATGCAGCGGTGTATAGGGCAGAAACACTCCCACTCTGTCAATATCGGGCGCCACATACTTACTAAGAGTGCCGCGGGGATGTTTGGCGACTATTACTATGGGGTGTTCTTTAGAGAGGATAAGTCTTTGCTGTACATCGTCGATGAGAGCCTCTTTTCTTATCGCTTGGATATCTTCAAACATCACCGCCAGAGGTTTGTTCGGGCGTCTTTTTCTCTCTCTTAGAGCCGATACCGCTTCATCGCTTGAAGCGTCGCACACCAGATGAAATCCGCCGAGTCCTTTTAGGGCCAGTATCTTCCCCTCATTTATGAGCTTTGCGGCGAGTGAGATTGCCTCGGAGTCTTCTGCCGTTCTGTTAGCCTCTTTGTCTAAAAGATAAAGCCTCGGGCCGCAATCTGGACAGCTTATGGGCTGGGCGTGGTAGCGTCTGTTTACAGGGTCGTCATACTCTTTTTTACATGCTTCACACATCTTAAAGCTGTTCATAGAGGTGTAGGGTCTGTCGTAGGGAAGCTCTTTGATGATGGAGTATCTCGGCCCGCAGTCGGTACAGTTGATAAAGGGGTAAGCATATCTGCGATTGGCAGGATTGCTCATCTCCTCTTTGCATTTTTCGCACACGGCGATATCTGGCGAGACCATCGTAAGCTTTGAGAGCTTTTCATCCGAAAGCTCTATACGAAAGCCGCTTGTGTCTTTAAGGGGAATATCCCCGCTTGTCACGCTCTCTACTTTTGAAAGTACGGGAGACTCCTCGCTGAGCTTTTTTATGAACAAAGCAAGAGAGGTCTCTTCTCCCTGCACCTCTATCAGGACACCATGGGCATCGTTACGCACGAAGCCTTCAAGAGAATGTTTTAAAGCCAGCTGATAGACAAACGGACGAAACCCGACCCCCTGGACCACCCCTTTGACCCTGATGCGCGCTCTTTTAGAGATAGGCTCCGCCGACAACGGCATTCTCCTTGCCTATGGGATAGTTGACGTTCATAAAAAAAGGCGTCTGTTTGAGGTTTCTGTGCATACGGCTGAAAAGGGAGAGGTTGGCGAAGTGGCTGCCGCAGAGGATGACGTTCTTTGCTTTGGTCTTTGTCTTTATCTCCTGTATCAGCTCGCTGAAATAATCCCCGAGGGATTCGAATATGGAGTAGCTCAAAAGCACGCTCTCTACACCGCCGAGCTGATAGCTCACTATGCTCGAGAGAAACGCGATATGATCGAAGCGGTTGTCTTTGACATGGGTGTCTATCTGGATACCCCCTTTGCCGATGAACTTCAGCGCCTCTTTGGTGACACCGCGCATGTTCTGCTCATCAAGCCCCAGTATGACGGCCGTGGCTTCAAAGAGGTCTATGCTGCCCCTCTCTTGGAGAAGCTCGAGTTTTTGATACACGGCGGGAAGTTTGGCTTTGAGGTTATTCACCAGACGCTCGGACCCCTCCCGTAAAGCAGCCATCCTCTCTAAAAGATCAGCAGCGTTAAAGTCGCGGGGAGGAACGACGCGTATCACTTTCTTACCGTCATAGTATAAAAAAGAGGCCTCCTCGTCGAAGTATGTCCCCACGCAGCTTGTGCCAAATAGACCGTGTTCTGCGATCACCGACATAAAAGAGGCTTCATCCTGATGCATAGAGGTCTGCTCGGAGTGCCACCGCTCTTTATCCTCTCCTTCAAGGACGACCGCTTTTGAGACATGGGCGGATTTGAAATGCTCCATCTTGTCAAAGAGCATCTCATCTCCCTCTTTTATGCCTATAAGCTCATGGGCGATGCTCAGAGTATCGGTTGCGGGAAAAAGTGCAGAGGGGAAGGATACCCGCTCTCCTTCGGCGATGAAGCGGATATCCTTGTCGATAAAGAGCCGCAGCTCTTTTTGGGGTCACCTCCAGATCATGATCCATCACCATGTCACAAGGAGTATCGCTGAGGGCCTCTTCGTAGCAGATATGATCCGTACCCAGTGTTTGCAGCTCTTTTGCAAGCAGGACGGTAAAGCCTTCGTCGGGGTATTTGACATCGGCGGTGTTTCCCAGTGCTCTTTTTAACCCCTCCTCTTTTAGGGCCATATGCAGGATCGGCCGCTCGATGCAAAGCAGCGCGTTGAACTCCTGATCTATCAGGGAGAGATACTCCGTGATCTTTTTGGCATTGATCATCATAAGGATCGAACTCTTGTGTGCATGTTCGCTCTTATAAAAGAGTCTGTACCCCATGGCCGTCTTGACGAGGAGGCGTTTATCGTCAAGCAGCGCTTTTGCCGCGACCTCAAACATCGTCCTAAAACTTCCCGCGTCGTTTGCGTAGCGCTCTTTGCCTTTATGCACCAGCCTCACGGGTACGCCGCATTTATGGCAGCTGTTGATCCTATGGGCTTCTCTGATCCCCACGCCGTTTATCTCAGACTCGCACTCCCCGCAGGCCTGAAAGAACTTAAAAGAGGTGTTCTTGCGCTCATAGGGAAAGCCCGTAAAAAATCCGTACTGTCCTGCGCAGTGGCTGCAGGAGTGAAGGGGTAATAATATCTGCGCGAAGAGGGATCGAAGATCTCTTTTTGGCAGGAGGGGCACAGGCCAAGACCCAGCGGATAGCGTATCTCGTATGAGGGAAGGCTTTGCGGTTCCTCCTTTGTTTCATAGTGCGCACTGCCCGTTAAGAAACAGGATGCCGGCAGACGCCGTGCTATCGCATCGACACAACCTTGCAGGTCCTTATGTCCCGATGCCAGAGCACAGACGATCTTTCCCGCCTCTTTATGTACGGAAGCTTTTATTCCGTGTTCTCTGATGATACTGATGATATAGTTTTTGATATAGTCTTGAGAAGAGCTTGTCTTTAATTCCAGCACGAATGCCATTTGATTCCTTTTAGCAAAGAGGAAGAGCACTTCCTCTTCTGCCGTGTCATATTAGTTCTCTTTGACGAATTTGCTGCCGCCAAACACAATGGCGATATCGCCCTCTTTCCAGAATACGGTGCGCCATATCTGATAATAGATATGAAACATCACCCACGCGACGATATACCACATGCTGTAGTGATGCGCGATACGGACATCCATGATCGTCCCTCCCGTCACGACGAGCGTCCAGTCGGTCGTCAGATGCAGCATCCACGGCCACCAGTTCCCTATCGAGCTTATCCCCGATTCAAGCCCCGAGACGTACAGCTGCAGTCCTGTAAAGAGCATCCACACCAAAAGCAGGTGGAAGATGAGAAAGTAGACGGAATTAAAACTGTCCGTATGCGCGGAATCGAACTTTTTACGTCTGTTGAGCGTCACGAGGTTTAAAAACACTTCGAAAAACTCCGAGACGTTCTTTGCGGTGGGAATCACCTTCTTGTAAGCCTTTTCAAACCTGCTGAAGAAGTAGAGATACGCGATCACCACCGAGGTGACGTCAAAGATGATGGCTACTATGAAGTGCCCCCATCTGTTCCATGCCATCACATACTTGTCCACCGCGCCATCGGCGATGAGTGTCTGGTAATAGGGATGCCCTATATACAGACCCGTTATGATCGCAACGACCATCGAGATCGCATTCGCCCAGTGGATGATACGTCCCGCACTCGTCATGCGTCTTACCTGTTTATGTTCAGAGTTCATGATAAGCCTCCTTAGACACTGCACTGCGTGTCTATCTTATAGACGCCCAGCTCTTTGCCCTTCGTATCGAGCACATGCACCGCACAGGCGATACACGGGTCGAAGCTATGGATGGTGCGGATGATCTCCAAAGGCTGCTGTGGGTCGGCCACTTTCGTGCCGATGAGGCTTGCCTCGTATGCACCCATCCTTCCCTTATAATCACGCGGTCCGGCGTTCCAGGTAGAAGGGACCACGGCCTGATAGTTGGCGACCTTGCCGTCTGCTATTTTTACCCAGTGTCCCAAAGCACCGCGGGGCGCTTCTGCAAGTCCCATACCTTTGGTCTTTACGCTCACTTTATCAAAGTCAAACTCCGTCCAGGTGCGAAGATCGCCCGCTGCTGCGTTTGCGGCGAGTTCATCCGCCCACTCGACGAGCATATCGGCCATCAGCTCCGTCTCCACCGCGCGCGCCGCGGTTCTTCCTACGGTACTAAAGAGCACGGAGACCGGAAGGTTTCCGCGTTTTAAGAAGTTCATCACGTATTTGGTGATCCTCTCGTCTTTTCTTGCCACTCCCACGATCATACGCGCAAGCGGTCCCACTTCTACGCGGGTATCGTTGTAGATAGGAGATTTTATCCAGCTGTATTTCTCATTCGTCTTCAGGTAGGCGATACCGTCTGAGCGTTTGTCAAGACCTGTATATTTAGGAATGGTCTGACCGTCGTAAGGGTGTAGAGGTTTGCTTCCCTCATACCAGGCATGCGTGACGTCCTCTGCGATCTTTTGAGGGTCCACATCCTGTACTTTGGAGATATCGCCGCCGTACACTATGCCGCTGGGAAAAAGCAGAGCGGATTTATAAAAGCCGGTATCGTCCAGACGAAAATCCCCGTAGCTCATATAGTTAAGCAGACCGCCTCCCGTTCCGCCTACGCCTTTGCCCTCCATCAGCTCGCTGAAGGTGGCTTTTGAATCGGTCGCCTCATCGGCGTACATCGTCCCCGCCATGTAAACATCGGGAAGGTATGCCTCTTTTACGAATCTCGTACCGTCTGAGAGCAGCTGTTTGAACAGGGCTATACGCGCAGGGTTCTCGATATCCTGCACACAGGTCACACCGCCCACCACGATGGACTGTGGATGCGGGTTCTTTCCGCCGAATATCGCCTGCATCTTCGCCAGGTCGCGCTGAATATCCAGCGCCTTTAGGTAGTGCGCCACGCCTATGAGGTTCTGTTCGGGGGTCAGTTTATAGTGTTTGTTGCCCCAGTACCCGTTGCCAAATATTCCAAGGCGTCCCTGTTTTACGAACTTGGCGACACGGTCCTGGATCTCCTTGAACTCGCCTTGACCGTCGGTATACGGGTTCACGCCCGCGACACCTGCCCACTTTCTGGCTTCTGCGGCGGTTTTTGCGGGATCTGCCGAGAGTGCGGAGACCACATCCACGAAATCAAGTGCATGCAGATGGTAGAAGTGTACGAGATGGTCATGGACATAGAGCGATCCCTGAATCAGGTTGCGCACGATACGCGCGTTTTTAGGGATGGTGATATCAAATGCATCTTCGACGGCCTCGATGGATCTCTGGTAATGCGTACCCGTACACACGCCGCAGATACGCATAGCCAAGAGTCCGCAGTCGCGCGGATCGCGCCCCTGCAGGATGGTCTCTATCCCGCGGAACATCGTCGATGCGCTGTATGCGTCTACTATGGTGTTGTTCTCGTCTATGACCGCCTCGATCCTCAGATGCCCCTCTATACGTGTTATAGGATCCACTACGATATGTTTCTTGCTCATTATTCTGCTCCTCCGTCTTCTTTTTTACCGCCGATTGCACTGGCGATCGCATGAATACCTATACCTATACCCGCTGCGGTGAGCAGTCCCAGACCGAACTCATCGACGCTTTTCTCGACTCCGCCCGCCGGCGCTTTTATCTTCGCGTTTGCCATCGGGCGTTCATATGCGTATTTATCCCAGAAATCGGGTTCCGAACAGCCGATACATCCGCGTCCGACCCCGATCGGCCAGTTCACCGCTTCGTTATAGCGTATGATGGAGCAGTTGTTAAACGTCATCGGGCCTTTACATCCCATCTTGTACAGACAAAAATTGTTCTTCGCTCCCTCGTCGCCCCACTCTTCCACATACTCTCCCGCATCGAAGTGCGCGCGTCTTTCGCAGTTGTCATGGATACGGTATCCAAAGGCGAATTTCGGACGCAGCAGGGAATCGAGTTCGGGAAGCTGTCCCGTGAGGATATAGTGGATAACGACCCCTACCATGTTGGCCGGGTTTGCCGGACAGGCGGGGATGTTAATGAGGGGTTTGCCTTTTACGACGTCCATGACGCCCACGGCCTGTGTCGGGTTGGGAGCAGCCGCGGGAATACCGCCGAATGTCGCGCACGCGCCTACTGCCACGACTGCCGCAGCATCTTTGGAGACACGCATCAGGTGATCGTAAAAGGTCTCCGCGCCTGCACCTATGGTGCCGTACTGGCCGTTCATCCCCATAGGCACCGAGCCTTCTACAAAGAGCAGGTATTTGCCTTTAAAGGTCTTGATCGCGTCTTCGAGCTGTTTTTCCGCCTGAAAGCCCGCTGCGGCCTGAAGCGTTTCATGGAACTCCAAAGAGATGATATCCAAGACGATCTCGTCAATCTTGGGCCCGTCAGAACGCAAAAGCGCTTCGGAGTTGCCCGCGCAGTCTTGGAGTTCCAGCCAGATGACCGGAGCGCGGTTCATAAGCTCCGCGGCTTCGGCCACTAAAGGGGAGAACATCGGAGGAAGCATAAGCATCGCCGTCGTCGCGCTCACCCATTTCATAAAATCGCGTCTGTCGACGCCGTTGTTACTTAACACTTCGCTAAAATCCAGCCGGTCGTTTGCAGGCTGTGATACCCGTAGTTCCCGTAATCGTGTCTGACACCTCTCAAACAGATCGTTGTAATAAGACTCACCTTTGTTCGTCTCGACTCGAGCGCTCCTTGAGGTAAACAACTTCTTCACCCCTTCGATTCTATCCGGCATACCAAACTCCTTGAAAAATGAATGTTCATTCAATTAGCTAAATTGTAAAGAAATAAATCTTCAAGATTGCTTAAATAATAAAAAGTTATATGTTATTTTGTGTTTAATGAGTGGTGCAGACCGAGCAGACATCAAAAGTCTTGAAAACCAGTTCTGCGATATCTGTATTATTGAGTCCTATCATCGCTTTTTGGGAGACACCGCGGTTTTTATTATCCCCGCCGCACAGGTTCCATTGTGTGGGAGTAATGATCTCGTAGTTTTTTATTACCGAGTTTTCGATCTCTACTTTATGGATCAGAGTTCCTCTGGCCGCCTCTACGGCCGAAGAACCGCTTGAATTGAGCTGAGATATGTCGATATCGGGTTTTATGTAAGAGGGCTCGCTCAGATCCAGTTCTTCGATCAGTGATCTTGAATGCGTTAAAAGCCCTGCTATCTCATATACACGGGCTAAAATCCTTGTGAACATACTGTCTTCATATCTGCCGTGCGCATCTTTGATAAGAGGATTTTTTTTGATCATTGCACGGGCAAGAGGCCCTACCTCATAATATCTGTCGAGATAGTGAACGCTTTTTGCAAACGACGTCGTCGAATCGGATTCTCTCACATCTTCGACAAAGACGTTACGGTATATCCTGGCGTTAAGCAGCTTGCCTTTTGCAAAACAGCTGTTTTCCCCAAAAGCTATAAATCTGTCGTAGCTTTTGCCAAGTTTCTGCCAGCCGTTCTTTTCTATCGTTCTTAAGATATCGGGCAAATCACCCTGCTTTGTCATGATATCTGCCGTGTTTTCGAGTTTTTGCAGCGTTTGAATATCCGCATTTGCGACATTTTTCTCAAAAAATCCTATCGTCTCGTCTATGTAGCGCTGCAGTTTAATGATATCCATATTGGTGATCTCGCAGGCAACTCCTCCCACTATAGCATACGAAGTATGCGGGTACTGGCCGCCAAAGAGCGCTATGGCTTTTCCCATCAGCTGAGACGGATGAAGAGCTTTCATGATCTCCTGTTTCAAACCAAAAAGAGGAAATATAGTCAGGTAAAACCATTTAAAGTGGTTTTGGATGATCTCGAAGTTCAGCGTAAGTTCTCTGATGATCTTTGCTTTTTTTGAGATCTTGATATCCTCGTAACAGCTTTCCAAAGCCTGTACCGTGGCGATAAGATGCGCATGCCCGCAGATGCCGCAGACTCTCGGATTTATCACCAAAGCGTCCAAAGGTGATTTGCCTTTGAGTATCTCTTCGATCCCGCGCGAAGACATAAAATCGACTTGAACGTCATCGATCCTGCCCTCTTGAAAACTAAAGTTAAGTTTGGCTTCGCCCTCGATTTTTTCTATCAGCTTAATCATCAAACAGCTTCCTTTCCAGTCTGTCAATGGTAAACGCTTTGGTGATCCCGGCTAGTGTCAGATAGGTCCGTTTTGATACGCCTACGGGCAGATGTTCCGGTATACCCATATTTTTTTTGGTACTGAAGAGATTTTGTTTTGGAAAGTCCGGTTCGGTGCATCCCATACATGGCAGACCCGCCCGCGTTTTGGAGTTTACTTCGTTCCATAGTATTTTGTTGCAGCTGCCATGGGTGAAAGGGCCTCTGCAGCCATGGTCATAAAACATACACCCTTCCAGTTCTCCGAAATTGTGCTTATCCACCTTATATTCGAAATATTCGTTTCTCGTACAGCCGTTATGCACCGTATAGGAGAAAAACTCTTTTGGCCTCAAATAGCTATCGAGCTTTAAAGAAAGCCTCTTTTTGATCGCATAAAGCGTATTGACCAGAACCTCCGGATGGATCGGACAACCCGAGACCGATACGGTCTTCTCAAAAACATCGTTAAACTTGTCTGTACGGTTTTGTTCTTTAAAATGCAGACCCGAGACATCTTCGTAAGCACTTTGCCTGAATATTCCGCCAAAAGTGGCGCACGTTCCGACAGTGACTATCGTTTGGGCTATTTCGGCATATTTTTTCACGATATCGACCGCAGGGATTCCTGCCTTGATAAAATCATCCGCGATAGCACCCTCTATAAGCAGGATATCACACGCTATCTCTTTGGAGATGATATCTTCCAAAGAGTAATTTGAATCTATGACGGGATGATAAATAAACTCAAAATCATTTAAGAAGCTCTCCAGATGGGGGTAGTTCAAAAAAGAGTGAGTGTTTCCGTTGCAGGCCATCAGGCTCAGCCATAAAACTCTCACTTTTTTCATGATTATACGCTTAATGCTTTATATATATTGGACGCTACGTCGTCGATATATTCGTCGAGCTCTTTTGGAAGTACGTTTTCGCCTTTTAAAAACACCATACCGCCCATATAGCCCATGAAAAGTCCAAACGCGCTGAAAAAATCCTGATCTCTAAGGTCGCCGCATTTTACGCCCTCTTCAAAGTAGATCATGATCTCGGTGACGAAATCGTTGACGCATATCATACCCTCGCATCCCTCTTTAAACACTTCGCGCGTGGAAAGATAGATGCGAAGAAAATAATCTATCATCTCCGGTCTGAGCAGTGCCGTTTTAAAATAGATCTCAACGATCTTTCTGGTCTTTTCTCTGGTAGAGATATTTTGATCGTTTACCTCTTTGATCTTTTTCCCGAAATATGAGGATACGAACTTGATAATCTCTTTTGCAAGCAGGTCTTTTGATTTAAAATAGTTATACATATTTCCGACGCTCATCTTCAAAGATAGTGCAATATCCGGTATCGTCGTGTTATAAAAACCTTTCGTCGCAAAAAGATGCAACGATGCAAGCATGATCTGCTCTCTTTTCTGCTCTTTTTTATCCGTCAAAATAAATGATCCTTTTTTGTGAATAACAGTTCAATATTGTATCAATAAATATACATAACTTTGCAATTATTCATATGATTTTAGCCGTATTAATCGTTCGTGTAACCTATATATACTTTCATATCTCCGGTTGAAACGAAAAACATACGATCAATTTTTTATATTCTTTCTATTGCATCTAAACTATCTATGTTATACTTATCACCATTTAAATCGATCCATAGGTTATTGATTTAAGACATTAAATCGAAATTAACTTTTTTGATATACTATATCATCAAAATTTCACAGGAATTAATATGCCGAAAACTCTGAAAAACTTTATATTCGCGATCAATGTCATCCTTCTTTCCCTGCTTTTTATTTTAATCTTTCTATTTTCGACATACATTCATATGACATTAGCCGAAAGAAGCGCCATTAAATATTCACATACAATTTCAAATCAGATTTTTTCATCTATGTACCAAGTTATGAAAAGAGGATGGAACAGAGATGATCTAAATGATTTTATACACTCTTTCAAATCTAATTTCAACGATTCAAATTACGTCATCAACGTATATAGAGGACCTCTTGTCAAGCAGCTTTTCGGGACGGTGGAAGAAAGCGAAAGAGATGATGTCGTAAACCGTACGTTTGTGACCGGAAAAAAAGAAACGGTAAATAATTTTGGACTCTTAAAAAATTCATTGCCTTTAAATGCAAAAAACGAATGTTTAAAATGCCATGTCAATGCCCATGTAGGCGATACGCTCGGCGTGATCGAAGTGGAACAGGATCTCAACAGTATTATGAGCAAAACGTTTTTTGAGTATATATATTTCTTTTTGATAACTATCCCGTTATTTATTTTGGCCGCTTTTTTCGTATCAAGGTACACCAGCGCAAAAATAACGAATTCGCTGAAACTGTTTAACAACAAAGTGCAAAATATAAACTCGATGGAAGATTTTAAAGAGTTTGATCCGACAGAGATAGATCTGAAGTTTGAAGAGATCAACGAAATCATAGCAAACGTAAACCTTCTTGCCCAAAAACTAAAAGCGATCGCCGTCGACAAAGACCTTTTGGAGTTTGAAGTACAGCTGCTCGACAAGTTCATCATCACTTCCGATGTCGTAAAAGACTGGCGCGACTATATAGGCGAACTTTTGATCGATATCAACCATGTCATGCCTACATATACCCTGATGACAATCTTTAGAGTCGGTGACGACCAGTTCGAAGTCGACATATTCTGGTACGGCGTTCCAGAACCGCATGTAAAAGAGAAGTTCGAACAATATGTAAGAGACGAAGTAAAAGAAACCGACCACTTTTTGGGATACACGGATTATACGATCCGCCACAATATATCCGAACACAGCAAGAACATCAATATCTCGCACTACGAAAACTTTGCCCATAGAACGAAATCGCTCTTTTTGGACACTCCAAAAATAGGAGGCATAGTGGGCCTCAGCGTTCAGTCTGACATAGCGATGGATCCGGTCAAACACATCGTCATCGACAGTATACTCACGACCATGGCAAACCTTGTCGGTTCGGTAAAAGCCATCAACAAATATACCAACGACCTGGAATATTATGCCGCGCATGATCCTTTGACGGGATTGTTCAATCAAAGGATATTTACGGATCTGCTGGAATACGAAATAAAAAGATCAAATCATCACGACTACTCCTTTGCTCTTTTGGTCATCGACTGTGATAATTTCAAACCGATCAACGACCGTTACGGGCATGCATTCGGAGATATCTTCCTGCAGGAATTTTCAAGACTTCTGGTCGAGAACAAAAGAGAGGAAGATATCCTCTCACGCTACGGCGGAGATGAATTTACCCTCATACTCCCGGAATGCGATCTAAAATGTGCAGTCGCCATAGCCCATAAGATCATCAGTGCCATCGAAGATTATAAACTTTTAAGTACGGACGGCAGCTACGTCGGTGTCACCGCTTCTATCGGTGTATCGATATACCCTGACCATGCACAAACGGAAAAAGAGCTTTTCCTCATCGCCGACAGTATGATGTATAAGGTCAAAGAGGAGGGTAAAAACGGGGTAAGGATACCTTCTGGTGACGATATTCTTTCTGTGATAAAAGAACAAAAAGCAAAATCTGCTCTTCTTGTAGATGCCGTTACGAACAACCGCATCGTCCCGTATTTTCAGCCGATTCGTACTACATCCACCGACGAGATCAAGATACATGAGCTGCTGATGCGTATAGAGATAGACGGTAAGATAATACCTGCTTATGAGTTTATAGAGGTCGCAGAAAGTATGAGTATGATAAACCGCATGGATCTCATGGTTATAGAAAACGCATTTAAAAAGATCAATGAGGAGAATTACGAAGGGACACTCTTTATAAACCTTTCTCCAAAATCTCTGATTGTGGGGAATTATGCGGACTCCATAACGACCTTGGTAAAAAAATACAATATTTCAAAAGAGAAGATTGTATTTGAGATAACCGAAAGAGAAACGGTGAAGAACTTCTCAATCCTGGAAAAATTCGTCATTAATCTAAAAATAGCCGGATACAAATTCGCCATTGATGATTTTGGCTCAGGTTTTTCATCGTTTCATTACATCAAAAAATTCCCTATCGACTACTTGAAGATTGACGGCGAATTCATTATCAATATAAACAAAGACAAGCAGGACCGCGCTTTTGTCAACAGTATCTTGACGCTCGCCAAAGAGCTTAACGTCAAAACGGTCGCAGAGTTTGTCGAGGATGAGGATATCGTACAGTCATTAAAAGAGATGGGAGTCGATTATCTTCAGGGCTTCCACATAGGAAGACCTTCAAGCACTTTTTCTAAATAAGTGCTTATCTATAAGAAATAAAAACGGATATGAAAAGAATATTACAGGAAAAAGCAAAACAAATCGCGCAAAACCCGGTCGCAAAAAAAACCATTGCTTCTATGAAACCGGAAAAAACGATATGGGGATTTTTGGGGATCATTTTCTTTTTCATACTGCCAGAGGTCGTGGCATTTTTTTACGGAGCCGACATAACCTCGTATGCAAATGCCCAGCTTCTGCAGCCAAACAGTACCGAGATGTACTACTATTATAAACTTCTTGTGATGATGTTTGAAGACGGTGTCAGCTGGTTAAACCTCACAGTTGGCTTTGGTCTGCTTGTCTGGCTATTTTTTTAACACCATTTTTGTGATATTATAAAGGTAAAATAGCACGTAATCATACAGAGGTGTATAAAAGTGGTTGTAAATGTTGTAGAAAATATCGGTAATGCTGCGATAAGAGCCGGTTCATCCGTATATGAAGCCATCAAGTTCGCTATCATATGCATGGTGCATATGTTAAGACCAAAAAGCTACAACCCCGCAATGATAACGGTGCTTACAAAACAGATCTACTTTACCGCCGTGGAGATCATCCCTTTTTTTACCTTTCTTGCGGTTCTGTTCGGTTCTATCATCATAGGTTTTGTCGTATCCTTGGCATTTGAGTATTCGCTTCAAGACCAGATAGGATCTATCATCATCAACTTTACGCTCGATGAGTTCGCACCTTTTTTTACTGCCCTGCTCATATCGCTGCGCTCAAGTACGGCGGTCAATACAGAAATAGCAGTGATGAAAGTCAACCATGAACTAAGCACGCTCGAACACTTCAAGATCGATCTCATCGATTATCTTTTCATCCCGAGGATCTTCGCAGGAATGCTGAGCGTCACGTCTTTGTCCATAATTTTTGCTATCATCATGCTAAGCAGCGGGTATATATTTACGCTCTTTTACATGGGGATGGATATGAACTCTTATATCAAGATGCTTATCAGTTCCATCGAGGTCAAAGACCTCGTCGTTTTGATCTCTAAAAGTGTAGCATTCGGATTTGTAATCATGCTTATTCCCATATACAGCGGGCTCAAAACGATGCAGAGCTACAGCGCCATCCCCATCTCCGTTTTAAACGGCATGGTCAAGCTCTTTATCGCTATCTTCGTTATCGAGGTGTTATCATTACTGCTGCAATTACTATAAAACTGTTTCATCACTATAATGAACTTGAAGAGTATGTGGACTCTCTGCAAGATACAACCGTTATCAGGGAGCATATACCGCTTATATCGAATCTCAATATCGTAGAGAACATCGCTATAATCCAAGAAGTTCATGCGTACAAACAGGTCATAAAAGCCGAAGCGGAGGCACTAGAACTTTTAAGGATTATAGCCCTTGAAGAGATAGCTCAAAAAAGAGCCTCCCAGTGCAGCGAGTTCGAAATCTTCTGCGCCATGCTCCTTCGCGCCTTGATGAACGATAACGAAAGAATCGTCATAGTGACGCCCTTTAGTTTCATCACCTCGCTTACCAGTATAAAAGAGATAGCCGAAGTTATCTACAAACTGGATATAAAAAAAGATATAATAATAGCGGATATGAAAAACAATCAGACCAATTACGAAGGAGACCTATGCCATATAGCAGAATGAAATTAGCAGTCGGTGTCTTCGTGATCGTTCTCACAAGCGTCCTGACCATTTTTTTCTATCTTATCCTCAAAGAGAAAGGCGCTTTTGAAAAAAGATACAGCTACAACTTCTATGCCGCAAGCGCCGCTCCTTTTAAGGTCGGTATGCCTCTTTCATATTCGGGCTTTGACATAGGTACGATCGATGACATAAGGCTCACCGACGACGGCAACGTCCATCTTGTCTTCTCCGTTTCCAAAGAGAACAGCAAGTGGGTGTGTAAGTACTCCGTGCTGCTTTTGGTAAAACCGCTTATCGGCTCTCCGCATATAGAAATTCTAACGACGGTAGGCAACACCCCTCTTAAGCCGAATACAACTCTTGAGCTTTTAGAAAGCGACGATATCAACGATATGATCACAAAACTTCAACCTGCAATCACAAAGATGATAAAAATCATAGACAACATCGAAACGATCACTTCAAGACTCTCCAGCGATAAAGGCGAACTGGCGCATTCGATGAAGAACATAGACACTATCACGACCCGCATAGCAAATAACAAGTCTCTGCTTACAAGCATAACCGGAGATCAAAACAGCACAGATGCACTTGTCTCCTCTTTAAATGAGACGCAAAAGACTATGCAGCAAATACATGATATCAGCGTTAAACTCGATAAGATCATGGGCGGACTGAACGAAAACCTGGTAAAACCGTCCAATGAAGCGTTACAAAACATCAATCTCATCATGAAAGATATACAGCAAAAATTAAAAACCCTCAACGGTACGGTAAAAGCGGTCGGCGGCTACGATAAGGATCTCACAACCATAAAAGAGCAGATAATGACGGGTATAGATAAGACCAATAAGGTGATGGAAAAAGTGGACGCTCTGCTTCAAGACGATAAAAAAAGCAAGGTCGTGCTGCCATGATAAAATATATACTTCTTTCATGTACTCTTGTTCTTCTTGCTGGCTGTTCGTTTGCAACTCCGAAAAACGATTGGCAGATAAACAGTATAAATGCATATGAAAGCTATAAAAGATACTATTTGAAAAATGAGGACAATCTTGCAGACACCGATCTCAAACGCGCCGTAAAATATGCAAAACAAAGTGCCGATCTGGATACTCTGGCAAGAATCTACTTAAGTGAATGCGCATTACATACGGGTGTTTTAAAAAAAGATAGCTGCGAAAAGTACAAAGATTTAGACTCTCTTGTGGTCTCAGACGAACTGCACGGCTATTACCTGTTTTTACAAAACAGGATCACTAAAGAAGAGATCAAGAATCTGCCTTCGAGATACAGGGACTTTGCCGCGTTCAAAGAAAACGGTGATTATAAAGATGCGCAAAAAGAGGTGCAGAAAATGGACGACATAGTCTCGAAAATGATAGCCGCTTCGCTGATAAAGGATGCCTTAAGTGCAGATACCGTCAAAAAAATTATCGAGGAGGCCTCGTTCTACGGTTACAAGAAAGCCGTTGTAAGCTGGATGAAGTTTTATAAAACTAAAATAACCGATGATAACGAAAAAGGCCTGATCATGAAAAGATTGAAAATACTCAGTGACTAAAAGTGATAAATGGACATATCACTTTTAAATCAAGCTTTGAATTTTAAGGATTCTTAGAATCTTACACGAAAATAGTTACAGTAGTGTTAATAAAAACAGTGTCAGCTTTTACAGTTTTTTTAGATTTTATCAGATACTATACGATGAAATCGATTTTTTCGCAAATACTTGGATCAAGGATTAAAAATGAGTATTAAACAATGTACCTCGCTGCAGGAAGTAAGAGAAGAGATAGATAAACTGGATGACGAGATAGTCGAACTTATCGCCAAAAGAAACCGCTATGTACATCAGGCTGCTTCGTTTAAAGAGAGCGTCGAAGAGGTCAAAGCCCCCGAACGTGTCGACGCAGTCCTGCAAAAAGTCCGTCACAAAGCTCTTTCATTGAACCTTTCTCCAAATCTTATCTCCGAGCTTTATAAGATCATGATCAATGAAATGGTGGAATCGGAAATAGCCGAATTCAGAAACGGCGGAAACTTTTAATGAAATTTATAACGGCAATACTCCTCTTTTCTTTAACTCTTTTTGCATCCGGCGGATTCATCTCCGTCGATGAACTTCAAAAAAAAATAGATGATAAGAACCTGATCATTATAGACGTCACCGACCACGCAACATATAAAAAAGGGCATATCAAAAATGCCGTTTTGGCGGATGTGACAAAATTTATAAACCAGACAGGCTCATACCGGGTCATGAAACCCTCGGCAGAAATACAAAAACTGGCTCGCGGGCTAGGAATAAATAACGATTCACAAATCGTTATTTACGGTCATGGAAATAAAAAAGAACTGCTCAAAGAGAGCTATCTCGCACTTTGTCTTATCGTAAACGGTGCAAAAGACATATCTATCCTCGACGGCGGATATCTTTCATGGACTTTTGAAAGCAATCTTCTTTCCTCCACTCAAAACGTAACGAACAAAGAGGGCAACTTCACTGCCGTTTACAATCCAAACATCGTAGTCGGTCTTGATTATGTAAAAAACAATATTTCCAAGATTCCTATGCTTGACGCCCGTTCAACCGAATTTTATTACGGTACGGCGATACCTGAAGGTGTAAAACGTGCAGGACACATAAAAAACGCAATGTCTAGTTTTTGGAAAGATAAGTTCTTAAAAGACGAAACCCTGCGTTCGGATGAAGAGTTAAAAGAGATGTTTCTGACAGGTTATGATCTACATGCTGAGGATGAAGTCGTCTCCTACTGTACGAGCGGACTTGAAGCTTCGATGAACTGGTATATATTATACAACCATCTGGGGCTTAAAAATGCGAAGATATACGATGCTTCTATGAGAGAATGGGGGAATCGGGACGATACGCCTATGGTACGTTTTAAATGGGAGGTCTTAAAATAAAGATCCCCGCATGCAAGAAGCTGCATGCAGGAAATTTGTGTGTTACTTGTATCTGTAAGTGATACGGCCTTTGTCAAGAGAGTATGGAGTTAGTTCCAGTTTTACACGGTCACCCGGTAATATCTTTATATAGTGCATACGCATCTTTCCTGCGATATGACACAATATAATATGACCATTATCCAGCTCTACACGAAATGTTGCATTTGGTAAAGCCTCAACAATCTTGCCATCAACCTCGATAACATCTGATTTTGCCATCTTTAAATCCTTGTTTCTCTTATGGTAGAGATAAAATTTCAGCCTTGCCACCAACTATAGCGACAGTGTGCTCATAATGTGAACCGCGCAAACCGTCGGTACTAACTACATCCCAGCCGTTATCAAGGATAACTGGCTTTGATTCTTTTTGACATATCATCGGCTCTATACAAAAAACCATTCCGTTTTTGATCTTCGGACCTGCTTTGGGATTGCCTCCCTCAAGATAGTTCGGGATCTCCGGCTCTTCATGAGGTTTTTTACCGATACCGTGGCCGCAAAAGTTTCTAAGAGGAACGAATCCTCTTGAGATTATAAAGTTTTCCAGCAAAAGAGACAACTCTTTAAAGCGTATCCCCTCTTTTATATTTTCAATAGCGTAGTACAAGCTGTCTTTCGCACATGCGATCAACGCTTCGTCTTCAACACTTATCTTGCCGACACCGACTGAAACTGCCGCATCGCCGAAGTATCCTTCTCGTTCAGTTCCGATATCATAACCGATGACATCTCCTTCTTGCAGCTTGTATTCGCTCGGTATCCCGTGGATAATAACCTCGTTTAAAGACGTACATACGGCATTTGGAAAACCGTACAAACCTTTAAACGAAGGTTTAGCGTCATGACTTCTGATGTAATCTTCAGCCATTGCATCCAGCTCTTTTAAGGAAATTCCGGGTTTTGTATTTTCTACAAGAAGTTTTAAAGCGCCGCCAACGATTTTGTTGGCGGCTCGAAGTTTATCTATCTCTTGAGGTTTTCTAAGAGCAATAGCCATTTTTATAAGCCAACCGCACTTAATGTTTCATATTTGCTCATATATATTTGCGCTTCGATTTTTCTCATCGTATCAAGTGCAACCTGAACGACGATCAAGACCGCGGTTCCTCCGAAATAAAACGGAACGCCCATCCCTTTTATGATCATAAACGGCAATGTTGCGATAAGACCCAGGTAAAGCGCACCCGTAAAAGTAAGGTTGCTGGCAGTTACGTTCAAAAAGTTTTTAGTAGCTTCTCCGGTACGGATACCAGGGATAAAACCGCCTTGACGTTTTAGATTGTCGGAGATATCTTTTGCATTGAACGTGATCGATGAATAGAAAAATGCAAAGAACACGACGAACAGGAATGTCAAGAATTCAAAGAAATAACTGCCCGGATGCAAGAAATCCGCTACTGCCTGAACCGTAGGGTTCTGACTGCTTGAAAGCACCGTCATAGGGAACATCAGTATCGCACTGGCAAAGATTACCGGAATGACGCCCGAAAGGTTCACTTTGATCGGAATATAGTTCATAACGCGTTTGTTTTGATTTTGCATCATAGTCTTTTTAGCGTATGTAACCGGTACACGGCGCTCACCGAGTTCGACATAGATGATGACACCGATAGTTCCAAGGATCAAAGCAACGACAGCGATCAGAGTGATAAAACTCATCTCACCCGTATTGATCATCGTAAACGTATGCCCGATCGCATTTGGAATAGCCGATACGATACCCGCAAAGATGACTAAAGAGATACCGTTTCCGATACCGTTTTGAGTTATCTGCTCTCCTATCCACATAAGAAGCATGGTCCCTGCAAGCATCGAGACTGCAGATAATAAAATAAATGTATTATGGTCTATTAAGATAGCACTGTTTCCGCTTGGTCCCGTCATACTTTGTAATCCTATACTTACTCCGATAGCCTGAATGATCGTAATAACAATAGTCGCATAACGAATAATCTGCATATATTTAACCATACCGTCGCGCTCTTTTTTCATTTGCGCAAGATTTGGAAAAGTAGCCGCTAAAAGCTCCATGATAATTGAAGCGGTGATATAAGGCATGATTCCAAGAGAGATGATCGACATACGTTTGACAGCGTTACCGCTGAACATATTCATTAGACCTAAAGCATCATTATGATGATTATTGAAGAAAGAGGCGATGACAGACGCATCTACACCGGGTACCGGCACATATGCCAGTAAGCGGTAGATGAATAAAAAACCAACCGTAATAAGGATCTTATTTACGAGATTTTTATTCATAATTATTTACCTGTAGTTAAAACGTTTTCGTCTTTGATTTTAGATGCTAAGTCTTTAGCAGTCGAACCGACAAGTTTAACTTTTGTTACAGATTTTCCAAGTTTATGCACTGAACGGATAGTCTCCATCGTGATCTCCGCAAGCTCGGCTACAGCCGGTATGCGTTCTACGTTGATCACGTACGGTTTATCGTTAAGAACTGTAAACCCGATTTTTGGTAAACGGCGTGCTAAAGGCTGTTGTCCACCCTCGAAGTTACGTTTTCTGCTGTAACCCGTACGAGCTTTTTGACCTTTGTTACCTTTACCGGCAGTTTTACCAGTACCACTTCCCTGTCCGCGGCCTATTCTTTTTCTGTTAGCAACAGAGCCGGGAGCAGGAGTCAAGTTTTCTAATGCCATTTCTTATCCTTTTATTCTTGATAGAGCTTCGATTGTAGCACGTACCAAAGTATTTGGATTGTTTGAACCGATAGATTTAGTCAAGATATCTTGGATACCCGCTAACTCAAGAACTGGACGAGCAGCTCCACCGGCGATAACACCCGTACCTTCTGAAGCTGGCTTCAAAAGAACACGGCTTGCGTTATATTTATGCTCTATATCGTGAGCTATTGTACTGCCTTTAATCTTAACAGTAGTTAAGTTCTTAAACGCATTATCAACTGCTTTACGAATAGCATCCGGGACCTCTTTAGCTTTACCTACACCGTAACCGACAGTACCGTTTTTGTTACCGACAACGATCAGTGCGGTAAAACGAAAGCGTCTACCACCTTTTACAACTTTGGTCACACGACCAATATTTACGATTGATTCTTCAAAATCTTCTCTATTGATTTCCATCATGACCCCTAGAACTTAATTTCGTTTGCACGAAGTGCTTCACCAAACGCAGCTACAACACCGTGATATTGGTAACCGTTACGATCGAAAACAATTGTAGTGATACCGGCTTTTTTAAGTGTCTCAGCGAATGCAGCACCTAATGCGGCAGCACCGTCTTTGTTTGCACGAAGACCATTTGCTTTTGAGTGAATAGCCGCCAGTGTCGTCGAATTCGTATCGTCAATAGCCTGTGCACTCAAATATCTGTTTGAACGGAACACAGAAACACGAGGAAGTGTAGTGTTGCCAGATATCTTTGAACGAATACGGCGCTTACGTTGAATACGTTTTGCCAATTTCTGTTTCATAACTTTAGCATTCATCTATCACCCTCCCTTATTTCTTAGAAGTTTTACCGGCTTTACGCACGATAACTTCACCAACATATTTAACACCTTTACCTTTATAAGGCTCCGGTGGACGGAACGCACGGATCTCCGCACATATCTGACCGAGTTGTTGTTTGTCTATACCTTTTACGGTAATGATGTTTTTGTCAACAACGATCTCGATTCCTTCAGGAATCACATAATCGATATCGTGAGAAAAGCCAAGCTGCATGTTAAGAACATTTCCTTTAACGGCAGCACGGTAACCGACACCATTGATCTCTAAAGATTTAGTATATCCAGTCGTTAGACCAGTTACAATGTTTGCCGCCAATGAACGGTAAGTTCCCCAAAACGCACGGTCTTCACGTGAATCAGAGTTTTTGCTAAAAGTTAAAGTGTTTCCTTCAACAGCGATACCGACGTTTCCTTTAGTATCTAGATCAACACTGTTTTTGCCTTTTGTAAAAGTGATAACAGGTCCATCAACTTTAACATTGATATCTGAAGAAAATTCTACAGGATTTTTTCCAATACGACTCATCTTCTACCTCCTACCATACTGTACAAAGAACTTCGCCGCCAACGTTAAGCTCATGTGCTTTATCGTTAGTGATTACGCCCTTTGATGTACTTACTATGATCGTTCCGTAACCGTTTTTAAAACGTTTGATCTCAGATGCCGGTTTATAAACACGACGACCCGGTTTAGATATACGTTTAAGTTCGTTGATTACAGTCTTACCGTTTTCATCATACTTCAAAACAACATTGATAGTTTTTTTAACGCCGTCTTCGACAACGTTACAACTTTCAATATAACCTTTTTCTACTAAAATATTTGCTATTGCCTCAACAGATTTGTTGTGAACAAGTGTTGTTACATCAAGTCTGCGCATAGCTGCATTACGAATACGAGTCAACGCATCTGCAATTAAATCATTAATCATCTATTTTCCTTGTTGCTATTAACGATTAGAAGTATCGAGCCTCTTACCAGCTTGACTTTCTAACGCCTGGGATCATCCCTTCATTTGCCATTTTTCTAAAGCAAACGCGACAAATACCGAAATCACGAAGTACAGAGTGCGGACGACCGCAGATCTGACAACGTGTATAACCACGAACTTTGAATTTTGGAGTTCTTTTCGCTTTCGCGATCATTGACTTCTTAGCCATTATTCTCTTCCTTTTGCAAAAGGCATACCTAGTTTTGTAAGTAATGCGAATGCTTGCTTGTCATCAGAACCGGTAGTTACAATTGTGATGTTCATACCATGGATCTGCATTATAGAATCATAACTGACCTCAGGAAAGATCAATTGCTCTTGCAGACCGAAGTTATAGTTACCGCGACCGTCAAAACCGTTACGAGCAACACCGCGGAAATCTTTCACACGCGGAAGCGCTATAGAGATCAGACGATCAAGGAAGTTATACATGTTTTCCCCGCGTAATGTAACTTTAACACCTACAGGCATACCTTCACGCACTTTAAAACCTGCAACAGATTTTTTTGCGATAACAGTAGTAGCACGTTGTCCGGCAATTGCCGTAATCGTGTCCTCTATGTTTTGGATAAGTTTATTATCTTTCATCGCAAAACCGGCACCGACACTTATCATGATCTTTTCAACCGCAGGAACGTTCATAACGTTCTCGATTCCAAGCTCTTTTTGTAGTTCCGGTTTTAGAGAAAGATATTTTTCTTTTAAACGTGCCATGAATTATGCCTCCACTTTACGTACATTTGACGCATCGATAGGCATCTCTTTATTTAAAAAGCCGCCTTTTGGATTGTCTTCGGTTGGTTTGACAGCTTTTTTTGCTACTTTACAACCTTTTACGACCACTTTGTTTTTCTTTGGCATAACCGCTAGAACTTCCGCTTTGGTGCCTTTATCGTCACCGGCGATGATCTCTACGGTATCACCTTTTTTGAAATTAAATTTTGCCATTACACAACCTCCGGCGCAAGAGATACGATCTTCATAAAACCTGAATAACGAACTTCACGGCTGATCGGCCCGAATATACGTGTTCCGATAGGCTCACGTTTTGCATCCAGGATAACTGCTGCGTTATCATCAAAACGGATCAAAGAACCGTTTTCACGATGTACCTCTTTTTTAGTTCTAACAACTACAGCTTTGACAACCGCACCTTTTTTAACTTTTGCAGTCGGTATAGCTTTCTTTACTGAAGCAACGATAACGTCACCGACAGTAGCATAGCGTTTTTTAGATCCGCCAAGTACCTTGATACACATTATCTCTTTTGCACCTGTATTATCCGCAACGTTAAGACGAGTAAAACTTTGAATCATAACTGCGCTCCTGATACAATGCTTTTCAATCTATAAGATTTAGTTTTAGATAATGGACGACATTCAGTCGCAACGATCTCATCACCAACTTTAAGTTCATTACGCTCATCATGTACCAGGTACTTTTTGAAACGTTTAACAACTTTGTGATATTTCGGGTGCATTACACGGCGTTCTACTACGATAGATACAGTCTTGTCACCAGAAATCTTAATTACATTACCTTGAATTTCACGTTTATGTGTCATTACCAACCCTTACTTCATTGCGCTAAGCGCAGTGTTGATACGTGCAATATCTTTTTTAGCTACGCGAAGTTCGCTGCTGTTATTTAATTGCATCATTTTTTGTTTTATTTTCAAAGTAAACAGCTCAGTTTTTTTCTCTTTAAGCATTACTTGAAGCTCAGCTGCACTCTTTCCTGCTAAATCAGAATATTTCATTGTTCATCTCCGCAGTTATGATTTTAGTTTTGAATGGTAGTTTGTGCATTGCAAGAGTCAGCGCTTCACGTGCCAAATCATGGTTTACACCGCCCATTTCAAAGATTATACGACCCGGTTTAATATTCATTACCCATTGATCAACTCCACCTTTACCTTTACCCATACGAGTTTCTAGAGGCTTAGCAGTCAACGGTTTTGCAGGGAATACTCTGATCCAGATCTTTCCGTTACGTTTAATATGACGAGTAGCCGAGATACGAGCTGCTTCTATTTGGCGAGAATTGATACGGCCGGCTTCGACAGCTTTAAATCCGATACTTCCAAATGCAAGTGTATAACCGCTACGAGCGTAACCGCGGTTACGACCCTTCATTACTTTACGATATTTAGTTCTCTTAGGCATCAACATGATTATTCAGCCTTTCCGCTATTTTCGCGTTTTGGAGCACGTTTCGCAGGACGACGCGACTCTTTTTTCTCTTCTTTTGCTTCAGCAGGGATACCTTTTGTTAGTACCTCACCTTTGAAGATCCATACTTTAATACCGATGATTCCGTATGTAGTATGTGCTTCAGCAAAACCGTAATCGATCTTAGCACGTAGAGTATGAAGCGGAACACGTCCCTCCAAATACCACTCTGTACGAGCCATTTCAGCACCGCCAAGACGACCTGCAACAGATATTTTAATACCTTTTGCACCTGAACGTTGAGCACCTTGCATAACTTTCTTCATAGCACGACGGAATGCAACACGACGCTCTAACTGAGTAGCAACGTTCTCTGCAACAAGTTGAGCTGAAGCCTGCGCTTTTTTCTCTTCTTTGATGTTTACAGAAACCGGTTTGCCGATCAAGTTCTCAAGGTTTGATTTTAGTTTCTCGATATCTGAACCTTTTTTCCCGATGATGATACCAGGACGAGCAGCGATGATAGTTACACGAAGACGTTTAACCGTACGCTCGATGATGATGTTGGAAACACCGGCATAGTAAAGCTCTTTTTTCAAATATGTACGAATTTTGTGATCTTCACCTATATTAGCGGCAGCACTTTTGAAATTAGGGAACCAGCGGCTCTCCCAATTACGGTTGATACCAAGGCGAAGGCCGATAGGATTAACTTTTTGTCCCATAATTATTTACCCTCTACTTCTACTAAGATATGTGCTGTCGGTTTACGAATACCAGATGCCATACCACGAGCACGCGGACGGAAACGTTTTAGTACCGGACCGTTGTCAACACGGCAAGATGTGATAACACAATCTTCTGCTTCATTGCCGCTGTTAGCCACTGCAGATGCAACGACTTTAGCAATAATTTTTGCCGCTTTGTTCGGAGTGAATTCTAAAGCCGCAAGAGCCTGCTCAGCATTCATACCTTGAATTTCACGAGCTATAAGACGTGATTTGATAGGTGACACACGGATAAATTTCAATAATGCTCTAGCCATGATTAACCTACCTTCTTTTGTACAGAACCTTTATGGCCCTTGAATGTACGAGTTGGAGCGAATTCTCCAAGTTTATAACCGATATGGTTCTCCGTTACATATACAGGTATAAACTGACGTCCGTTATGAACGTTGAAAGTTATACCTACCATATCTGGAAGAATCATACTACGACGTGACCAAGTTTTAATAGGTTTGTTGTCTTTTGCAGCTTTTGCAGTAACAACTTTTTTCATTAAATGGTCATCAACAAATGGACCTTTTTTTACACTTCTTGCCATTTAACTACCTCTTCGGATTAGATTTACGGCGAGTAATAATTAGTTTATCACTAGCTTTTTTACGACGAGTTTTAGCACCCTTCGTTGGTTTACCCCACGGAGTAACCGGATGACGGCCTGAATTCGTTTTACCTTCACCACCACCGTGCGGGTGATCGATAGGGTTCATCGCAGAACCACGAGTTTGAGGACGAATACCCATATGACGAGAACGACCCGCTTTTGCAATAACGATGTTTGCGTACTCTTCATTACCAACAGTACCGATAGTAGCAATACATTCACCTAAAACCAAACGCATCTCAGAAGACGGCATACGAAGTGAAACATATTTACCGTCACGACCCATGATCTGAGCACTTGTACCGGCTGAACGAACCATTTGACCGCCTTTGCCAGGCTTTAGCTCGATGTTGTGTACTACAGTACCCACAGGAATGTTCATTAGTTTCATAGCATTACCGACTTTAACGTCAAGACCTGATTCTGCAGATGAAATAACATCACCTACGTTTAGACCTTTTGGTTGAAGGATATAACGCTTTTCACCGTCAGCATAGTTGATAAGTGCGATACGACAGTTACGGTACGGATCATACTCGATAGCTGCTACCGTTCCAGGGATATCGAACTTGTTACGTTTGAAATCGATGATACGATACAGTTTTTTCGCACCGGCTTGCTTATGACGAGAAGTGATACGACCATTGTTGTTACGACCGGCATGTGCAGGAAGTTTTACAAGTAATGAACGGACACTTGCTTTAGCAGTGATATCACTGCTGTCAATATTTGTATAAAAACGACGACTTGGTGTTATCGGTCTATAAGTTTTAATTGCCATCTTATACCGCCAAACTTTCTATTTGTGCACCCTCTGGCAACGTTACATAAAACTTCTTGAAGTTGTTTTGTTTACCAGCGATACCACGGAAACGTTTTACTTTTCCCGTTTGGTTAAGAGAGTTGATGCGGGTCGGAACGATCCCAAAATACTCTCTAAACACCTCTTTAAGACCTGTTTTGGTCATACGAGGAGATGTTTGTACCACGATGACACCATCTTCTTGAAGACCAAGAGTCTTTTCTGTATATAAAATTGATTTGATATCTGTAATATCTGCCATTATTCAGCCTCTCTTACAAGATTTTCCCAAACCGCTTTTTCTATCACTACCGAGCGATAAGTTGCAGCTAAGAATGCATTCAATTCGTTTTCTTCAATCAGATAAGCAGATTGAATATTACGGAATGCTAAGAATGTTTGTTCATCTAAGATAGATTTTACAAACAATGCATCACGTTGACCAAGAGCGTTAAATATCGCTTGTGCGTCTTTTGTCTTCCCAGAAGCAACTTCTATGCTGTCAACGATAAACAGTTTACCTTGATTAGCAAGCGCATCTAAAGCAAACTTTAGAGCAAGTTTTTTCTGTTTTTTGTTAACTTTAAGATCGTAGTTACGGTTGTTTTTCGAACCGAACGCTTGACCCCCGCCAACAAATAGAGGTGAACGACGTGAACCGGCACGTGCGCCGCCTTTACCTTTTTGAGCCCATGGTTTTTTACCACCGCCGCTTACTTCCGAACGTGTCTTAGTAGAAGCAGTATTAGCGCGTAATGCTGCTTGGTAAGACTTTACGTAAAGATATAAGTTGTGTGAATTGATCCCACTAAAACTCTCCGGTAATGCTAACTCAGATGCTTTTTCAAATTTTTCATTAAGTACTATAGCGCTCATTATTTAGCAACCTTTACACGACCTAATGCACCGTTAGCGCCCGGAACGGATCCAGTTACTACAAGTACACCATTTTCAGCGTCGTAAGAGATAATTTCATTTTTAACAGTAACTTTGACATTACCGTATTGACCCGGCATTTTTCTTCCCGGTTGTACACGACCCGGCCATTCAGCATTACCGATCGAACCGACTAGTCTGTGGAAACGTGAACCGTGACCGCCAGGACCACCTGCAAAGTTCCAACGTTTCATAGCACCGCTGAATCCGCGACCTTTCGTCGTAAAAGAAGATTTAAGAACTTTTGCTTCCGCTAACGGACTTAAGTCTAAATCACCGGCTTCTGTGTTTGAAACACTCATTGTGACAAAACGATTAAACTCAGAAGATAAAGAGTATTTCTTTTGTTGACCTTCTATAGATTTATTCATTTTTTTACCATCGTTGTACGCAACAATAGCGATCCCATCATTAACTTCACATACTTTAGCTTCTTTTACTTTTAATAAAGTAACAGGTTTACTAGGTACAGTGATAGTACGGCTCATACCGATTTTTTCAACAATAAATTCCATGACCTCTCCTTACTTATCCATAGAGCGAACTTCTACGTCCACTTCCGGTGCAAGATCAAGCTTCATTAAAGAATCAACGGTTTCCGGCGTAGCGGATACGATATCTATTAAACGAGCGTGCATACGGATCTCGAATTGCTCACGAGAATCTTTGTTAACGTGAACAGATTTTAATACCGTATATTTACGAATCTTTGTTGGCAAAGGGATCGGACCGCGGATTGCGGCACCAGTACGCTTTACAGCCTCAACGATTGATGCTACCGAACGATCGAGAACACGATGATCATAAGCTTTCAATTTCAAACGAATTTTTTCCATGTTTTTCCTTCTAAAGAACTCGTCAGGTCAAGCCTAACTATATTAAGGGAGCGGAATTATACCCAACTACTCTTCGATATTCAAGGATTTAGGGGGTAAATTTCATTTTTTTATAAAATTTATTTCCTTTTAATAAGGAAATGATAAAATTGCGATAACAAAAAAATCGGATAATTATGGAAATATTACTAGAAGAGCTGTATAAAATAGACTTGACTGCCAGCCACTATGTCCAAAGAAAGCTGCAGCTTGATTCTCAAAGCTATCAGATCAACGGTATCGCGCAAAGCGGAAAAACGGAGCTAGTCAAGGCATACCTGCTCACCCGCAAAAAAAGCAGCTATCTCTATATAGACGCAGATGACGTCAGAATAGAGGTCGACGAACTTAATGAAAAACTGCAAAACTTCTGTACGTCCAACAAGATAGATATCCTTGTCCTTGACAATTACCACCCCGAAATAAAGATCATAAACGTATCACAGCTTATCGTCTGTTCGCGCAGACACTATGAACTCGATTTTTTGATCTCGAAAACGCTTTATCCGCTTGATTATGAAGAGTTTTTGGCATTTGAAAGCCGATATGATTCGACTGCGGTATCGCACTATCTGCAGATAGGCGGATTTGCGGCGATGCACAGGATCTCGACAGACAACCGTGCCAAATACATACAAGAAAAATTCAGATATGCCCTCTCAGCGCTTGAATTCGATATTTTGCTAACGGCAGCAAGATTTGCGGGGCAGAAACTTTCTGCTTTTAACGTATATGAAAAATTGAAACTAAAAAGAAAGATATCAAAAGATATGCTTTACAGATCTTTTGAGACGATGACGACGGACGGATATATCCATCAGCTCTCAAAACTGGCCCATCCAAAAGCCACCAAAAAAATATATCTGTGCGATATCGTGTTCAAACATACCATCACTATACAAAAAAACTTTGCAAGGATTTTTGAGAACATGGTCTTTTTAGAGATGTTTAAAAACGAAACCGAATGTTTTTACGACGAAGGGGTGGATTTTTATATTCCCAAAAGAAGCGAGATCATACTCTGTATGCCCTTTGCGGATGAAAGAACGCTCTTTAAAAAACTGGAATCCATAGAGGCTTTTATCTTCTCCAATCAGGTTCAAAAAATCACATGTGTTACTATGAGTAAAGAGGGGACTATAAGCCACCCTATGAGCCAAGTAGAGATTATTCCCTTTGCCGAGTGGGCACTGAGTGATTAAAAAATAACTGTACATGTTACCAAATTACTATATAAATAGGCTACAATACTTAAAACTTTCACATTAGGACTTGGCTTTATGTTTTTTTCAAAAAAAGATGATAATGACAGAATCGAGGTATTGGAAAATAAAATCTCATCTCTTGAGAAAGAGCTGGAATTTTACAAAGAGGCTGCGAATTTCTCTCAAGAAGAGATGCTGATCGCCCTGGACGAAAGTGGAAATCCTGTCTTTCAAAATGAAAAAGCGTCCCAAAGTGTAAAAGAACCGCAGATGCTCGCACGCGAACTTTTACAAGGCGGAAATATCATCGAACTTAACGATTGCACCGGAAAGGTCGAATCCCGCAAGGTCAAAAACGGCAGCGCGACACTCTACATCATCAAAAAAACAGACATGAGAGATACTCGTGACAGCAATATCCTAAGTATGCATCAAAAGGCCATCACTATTGCCCTGACCGATACCCAGAAAACATTTTCACAGATGCTCGAAGAGCTGAAAGTCATGAAAAGCGAATCTACGCAGATCGCCGAAGAATCCAAAGAGGGTCTTGTCCTTATAGAGCAATCATCGGGTGCTATGGACATATTGAACCAAAACATGCAAGAAACCATGCACGGAATGCGTTCCTTAAATGAAAGAAGCGGCGAGATATCTACCGTTGTGACTCTTATCCAAGATATTGCCGACCAGACGAATCTGCTTGCCCTAAATGCCGCCATCGAAGCGGCTCGTGCCGGGGAACATGGACGCGGCTTCGCCGTTGTCGCCGATGAGGTTAGAAAACTTGCCGAAAAAACCCAAACGGCCACAAAAGAGATCTCCCTCGTAGTAAAAGCGATGCAGCAAGAAACCGTACAGGCAGAAACAAATACGAACGAGGTCAACGAGATAGTGGTAGATACCAAAGATAAGATAGAAGACCTCAACGTAAAGATCAAATCGTTTGAAAAGAATGCCTCCCGCAACCAGTATGAAGTGGAACATATAAGCGACAAGATCTTTACGTCTCTTGCAAAGATCGATCATGTCATCTATAAACACAACGTCTATGCCTTGATATTCGGCGAAGAGCATAACTTCAAAGCATCGTCACATAAAGAGTGCCGTTTAGGAAAATGGTATTCAGAAGGGATAGGAAAAGAAAACTTTTCGCAAATGCCTTCATATCCGAAACTGGAGAAACCGCATGCCCTCGTACACGAACAGGCAAATCTACTCGCAAACGAATGCGGCGGCGACAAAGTTCTCTGCTCTAAAGAGATCATCGAAGAGCGCATAACGGCCATAGAAAATGCAAGTCACGACGTCTTTAAATACCTTGACGAGCTCGTTGAACAAAGAGCGGACGTCGTAATGCATCAAGCCGCAAAAAAACTATTTAGCTAAGGGAGAAAAAATGAGTAAAAAAGAGAGCTCTATTGTAATCATAGATGATGAAAACGACATTTTATCGATGCTGGAAAAATACCTTACCCGTGAAGGCGGATACAAGGTCAGAACATTTAACAATCCGGTAACTGCGATTTCGTCCATTTCCAAGGACACGGATCTGGTACTTCTAGACATTATGATGCCGCAGATGAACGGCCTGGACGTACTTCCAAAACTTCTGGAAAAGAACCCTGACGTAAAAGTGTTGATGATGACTGCGTATTCGACACTCGACAAAGTCCTAAACGCCCACAGAAAAGGCGCGACCAACTACGTGATGAAGCCTTTCTCTTCACTCAACGAACTCGGTAATAAAATAGAAGATATGTTAAAAGATTAGCAGATGGGCATCAATACTCTGACGGCGTTACTCGTAGAAGACAACGATTCGATAAGAGAACAGACGCTAAAGATCTTAAAAAGAACACCCTTTAAAGAGATATATACCGCCAAAGACGGTGAAGAGGGTTTAAACCTGTACTATAAATATCAGCCCGATATCGTTCTTTCGGATCACTACATACCGAAAATGAACGGTCTGGATATGTCTGAAAAGATCAAAGAGGACAATCAGGATATCCCGATCATCCTCATAACTGCCGCAGAACAGGTAAATATACTTGAAAGAGCCATCAATATCGGAATAGACGGATACATATTCAAGCCCGTAAGAGTAAAAAAACTGTTGCATCTCATAGACAAGCTTTCCAAACGCGCGCTGCTTCATAAGCATCTCAAAAACCAGCATAAGCTCTTAGAGGAGTATAAAGGCGCCATAGATGCCAGTGCCTCCGTAACCAAAACAGACCCTACCGGCGTGATAACTTACGTAAACGATTCTTTTTGCTATATGTCTGGATATGAGAAAGAGGAGCTGATCGGAAAAAGACATAATATCGTCAAACATCCAGACACCAGCGTCGAAATATATAAGAATATGTGGGGGACCATAACGAACAAACAGGTATGGAAAGGACGCATAAAAAACCTCAAAAAAAATCATGAGGTCTACTACGAATACGCCGTGATCGTACCTATCCTCGACGAAGATGACGAGATCGTAGAATATATAGCGCTGACTCAGGACATTACGGATCTGTATCTGCATGAACAGTACCTAAAAGAACGGATAAACGAAGAGATCAATAAAAACACAAAACTTTTAAAAGAGCGCGAAGAGGAGCATATCCGTGAAGAAAAATTCTCGACCATCGGAAAGATGGCGGCGGGGATCACCCATGAAATAAACACTCCGCTGACATATATCAAAGGAAATCTCGAAATTATGTTTCAAGACATTGCCAGCCTGAGTGACGATATCAAACAAAAAGCTTATCTCCAAGACGATATTAAGACCATACTAAACGGAGTCAACAGAATAGCAAGCATCGTCGAATCGATGCGGGAGATGGCTTCAAAATCTACAGAACTGCCCAAACCGACCAATGTTTATTCCTGCCTGATGACCGCTTTGACCCTCTCTAGTAACAAAGCAAAACAGATCTCAAAGATCTATGTCCAAGACGAACTTTTTACACTTGATTTGAATAAAAACAGATACACGTTCAATGCCGTCTTGCAAAAACAGAGAATAGAACAGCTTTTTATCATCATCATAAACAATGCCCTTGACGCACTCAATGTCATCGAAGATTTCGATTCACGTGCTCTTATGATCACTTTGTATGAGCAGGATGAATATATCGTCGTAAAATTCAAAGATACGGGCGGCGGAATCAGTGAAGAGATACTGCCGAAAATATTCGACCCGTTTCAAAGCAATAAAGAGGAGGGAGGCATAGGAATAGGTCTCAATGTCGCAAAACGGATCATAGACGATCATGGAGGAAAAATAATCCCCTCAAACTGGGAAAACGGTGCTATCTTTGAGGTATATCTTCCAAAAATACGAAAAGAGATAGAGGAGTATTGATGTTATGCGGGATAGACGAAGCGGGACGGGGTCCCATTGCCGGAGATTTGGTGATGGCCGGCTGTGTCTTGCATACAGAGATACAGGGCTTGAACGATTCAAAAAAGCTCACGGCAAAAAAACGCGAGAAGCTGTATGAAGAGATTGTCCGAAATTCCCGATACCATATCGTAAAGTTCAGTGCGCAAAAGATTGACACTCTAGGCATCTCCCAATGCATTACAAGCGGGCTTAAGGAGATTTTAGAGAACCTGCCTGCCGATGAATACCTTTTTGACGGCAACAGCACCTTCGGTGTTAAAGGGTTGCAGACGATGGTAAAAGCTGATGGCAAAGTGCCCGAAGTAAGCGCTGCTTCCATCCTCGCAAAAGTGGTACATGACAAAGATATGCTCAAACTTGACGAGCTCTACCCTCAGTACAACTTTGCCTCTCATAAAGGGTACGGAACCGCCCTGCATGTACAGATGATAAAAAAACATGGCTACTGCGACGCTCACAGACGCAGCTACAAGATCAAAGCATTGCAGCCTTCACTATTTTAAAATACTAAGCTATAATCACGTCTATGAAATCAATAGAATATATAAAATCGGCACTTAAAGAACTTGACATGGAGGTCGAAGAGACTCTTTTAAACATGAAGCTCTCATTAAAAGAAAAAGACAATATAATGCTTCCTCTACTGCAGCAAAAAAAGGTACTTATGCAGACTTTGGAAGACCTGACATATCTAAAAGAACATCCTCCGGCTCCAAACCTGCCTTGCGGAATATCGAAATACAGAACGGATTAACCGCTCAATTCCACTCTGTTTCTTCCGCCTTCTTTTGCTTTATACATAGCGTTATCGGCTCTTTTGATAGAACTCTCTATGCTGTCATCGTCAGAATTTATCTCCGATATCCCTATACTGATCGTAAATTTTATGATCTCGTTCTTATCTGAGACGACTTCCAGGGTTTCCACGTTTTTTCTTATCTTCTGTGCCAGGTGCAAAGCGCCTTTTACCCCGATATTTGGCAGTAAGACCACAAATTCCTCTCCGCCGAAACGAGCAATGATATCACTATGCCTCGTATGTTCGATTAGGGCCGCAACCAGAGTCTTTATGACCTTGTCTCCCTCTGCATGCCCGTGCGTATCGTTTATGTTCTTAAAGAGATCGATATCGATCATCATGATACAGGCTTCTTTGCGCTCCCTATGAAACAGCGCCATATAGTTTTGAGCAAGTTCTGCGAAATATCTTCTGTTGTAAAGTCCCGTCAGATAATCTTTGTGTGCCTGTTCTTGAAGCTCTTTTTGAACCTCTATAAGCTGTGCTTCCTTCTCTTTTATATATGTCAGATCTATAAACGTAGTGATCCTCAAGACCCTTCCGTTTATCTCAAAAGTATGCCCTTTGACCAGACATGGCAGCGTAGACCCGTCTTTTTTCACTCCCATAATTTCATAAGGTTTCATATAGTTGCGCTGTATGTTCTCTTTTACGAGCTCTTTGTATTCGTCTGCTACGACCTCTTCGATCGTACGCCCTATAAGATCGATCTTTGAATCGTAGCCGCCTATCTCGATGGCGGACTTATTGGCATTGATGCATATAGAGTTGTGAAAGATCAAGATACCCTCCATCGTAGTATCGAGTATATGCTCGATCTCGCGGTTTTTATCAAGAAGTTCCTGTGTTCTTATTTCGACCATATGCTCAAGATTCTCGCTTATATGCTCGATCTCTTTTTTTAAAGTGATATCATGCATTATCGCATGAAATCCAAAAATATTTCTACCTATCGCTTCAGGGTTGAAGATCACTTCCGTCCAGTAAAGGTCACCGTTTTTTTTAATATTTTCAAGCTCTGTCCTATAAGAATCACCGTCGATCACCGCATCGATTATATTGTCGAAGATCTCTGTTTTATTTCTGTTATTTACAAGTTTTAAAAATTTTGAACGCAGCAGCTCGTCCTCCGTGTAACCGCTGATCGCAATAAACGCATGACTCGCATGCACTATATCGCCGTCCAGATTTACAATGACGGCTACGACGTTTTTATCGAAAGTGTTAAGCATTCGGTGAAATTCCCGCAGGTTTTTCTTCAGCTTTACGTTAAGCCTGACGGATACAAAAAAAAGTATTAAAATGATAAAAATAAACAGGGCAATGATATTGTAGACAAGCGCACCGTTATCGGCAGTTTTTTGTCTGTTTGCTCCGTTCCATCTGTTGTAGATATCGGATATATCTTTCTCATTGACCGAGGCAACGGCTCTGTTTAAGATAGAAAGAAGCACAAAGTCATCGTTTCTGACCCCTATACCAAGATGCAAGAGATCGGAAAACTGACTTGAGATATTGATCTTTCCTACATATTTGTCCTCTATCAGATAGTTAAGGCGCATTGTGGACTCTGCCATCGCGTAGAGTTCGTTTTTCAATAGTTTTTTAAACCCTTCTTGCAGATTCTCGACTTCCACGATATCTATATTCGGATATTTAAACATTATTTTCGATTTTATTCCGCTTCCCTTCAGCACTCCGACCTTTTTACCGTTTAATACCGATATGTCGTTCATAAAAAGTTTATCCGAAGTCGTGGCAAAAGATATCCGTGCATCCATAAGGGGTGCGGTAAAGTTCATATATTTTTTATTTTCATCTGTTTTGACGGCAAGAGGGAGGATGTCGCATTTTTTATCTCTTACGAATTTCAAAGATTCTTCGAAGTTTTTCGTTTTTATCTGCTTAAAAGTCAGACCCGTTTTTATTTTGAGCAGGTTCATGACCTCCGGCTCAATTCCTATGAGAGTACCGTTTTTTATCGTCTCAAGAGGCATCAAATCCGAATTTACACACATGGATACGACACGTTTTTTACCTATATAATCCGCCTCCAGCTTTGTGAAACTGTCGCTTCTTATCTTTTTAGGCACAAAAATATCATATTGCAGCGACATAGATCTTTTATCTAAAAATCCCAGACTGTCATATACTTTTAAAATATCGATAATGCGTTTTTGATCTATATCTCCAAACGCCACACCCTGTTTCAGTGCCAGTTTTTTAAGTACTCCGGCTTCGTAGCGGTACGCTTCTTTTGTCTTTAACTGCGTATTGTATTTTTTTAAGATCACATCTACCGTCTCGTCGATATGACTAAAAGCGTAGTTCCATCCTTTTATCGACGCGGCATAAAATCTGTTTACGATCTTGGGATGTTTTCTTGCATAGATGTTTGAAGTAAAAAGAATATCATCATAGAACTTGTATCCGTAATCAGCCGGATCGAAAATATTAAACTTATACCCTCTTTTTTTTAATCCGTAGGGTTCGTTTGACACATAAGCCATCATAGCGTCCGCTTTATGCGCAGTGAGCTCATCAAGACTGAAACGGTTCGGCACTTTCGTGTAACTGTTTTGCGTTAAGCCTTTTGAATACAACATCGAATCGATCGATACGTTGTCTATTTCACCGTCGTTAAAGATGATGCGCTTGTCTTTTAAAGAGGATATATCTTTAATATCGCCCTTCGTGATAAGAACAGAGGGTGAGGTCTGGTATGCAGCCAATAAGAACAGCAGGTTCAAATCGCGATTGGCATTGTAAAGGAAAACGGATGAGTCACCTACACCGAAATCGGCTTCATTGCTCATGACCTTTTTTACGACATCATCGCCGAACTCAAGCTCTTTTATGTCAACATCAAGACCGAGCTCTTTGTAAAATCCTTTTTCCTTTGCCATGTAATAACCGGCAAACTGAAACTGATTTCTCCATTTCAACTGCAGCGTCACCTTGACGGGATCGGCACTAAAAAGGGTCATAAAAAGAAAAGAGAGTATAAATAAGAGTTTCAGTTTAGCTCCTTGATCATAGAACTTGAGATTATAATATCACCAAAAACTATAAAAAAAGCTTACTGTAATTTTAGTTGCGGATTTTATTTAAACGAGGTACTCCCCTCCAGATACCTGCGGCACATAACAAATCAAAGCGTGCTGCTGTATTCCTACCCTGACACATTACTTCAAAATATCATTGCACAGGTCTAAAGGAGAGCGTTCAAAACATAGACTAAAGTATGCCCTGAGCGCTTTTGAGAGTGCAAGTATATCAAAAAAAAAACTATTTTAAAAGAGGAATACGATAAAATGCCGATATGTCGTATACAGTTGCGGCATTACGTGCCAAAGCGTACCGTACTATACGGAGATAAAAGTTAAGAGGAAGAATATATGGCTACTGCAGTGATCACCGGAGCAAGCAGCGGAATAGGAAAAGCCGTCTCATTGAGACTTTTGGAATTTGGATACGACGTCATCGGTATCAGCAGAAACATAGACAAGAACGCCATCGACCATCCGAACTTCAGCATGCTTTGCTGTGACCTTAGTGACGAGATAGAACTAAACGCCATAATTCCCCTGCTGCAGACGGATCCTTCTATATCCATTCTCTGTAACATCGCCGGTTTTGGAGTCTTTAAACCGTATGAAGAGATAGATACAAACACCATATCCAAGATGGTCGCACTCAATCTCAACGCTCCCATGATCTTAAGCAACGTCTTGCTTAAAGTCTTAAAATTCAATCAGGGGATCATATTTAACATAACCTCCATCGAAGCGTTGCGTTCATCCAAGTTCTCCGCAATCTACACGGCCACGAAAACCGGTCTTAGAGCATTCAGCCAGTCTCTTTTTGAAGAGGTAAGAAAAAGCGGAGTAAACGTCGTAAGCATAAACCCCGATATGACCGACACCTCGTTTTTCGACGAACTTCGTTTCAATCCTTCGGCCGAGTTTGACAAAAGGCTTGAGGCCGAAGATATAGCCGACGTGATCCAAAATATTCTGGAGATGAGAAACGGTGCCTGCATAACAGATATAACCATACGCCCGCAAAAGTTTGCAATAGTCAAAAAAAGCTAACTGGAATCATTTTTGCTTGTCATATGACTTAATTAAAGATTCTTTAGACTCTGTCGATTATACATTCAATGATAAATAAATCTAACAATTTTATAAAAAAGGATTTGTTATGGCTGGAGTTATTAGCTCATTAGGTCTGGGTTCCGGTGTTTTAACATCTGATGTCATCGATAAACTAAAAGCCAACGATCAAACACTGACCGTTACGCCCATAGATAACAAGATCACGCTCAATACGCAAAAACAGCAAGCTTTAAGTCTATTGCAGAGTTTGACGACATCGTTTAATTCGTCCGTTTCCTCTCTTCAAGACAGCTCTTTATATCAAAAAAGGACCGTTTCTGGCAGCAACGACGGTGTAAGCGTCACCGCGGATACCGGTGTGGCGATACAGGATTTTTCTATATCCGATACAAAGCTTGCTACAACAAACGTCATACAATCCGGCACGTTCTCTTCATCTTCCCTTTCTGTCGCAAGTGCTTCGGGGACCATGAACCTGAACATCAACGGAACCGATTACCAAATAGCATACGATTCGAGCACGACTTATGACGACCTAAAGACCAAGATCAACGATGTAGCGGGCAGCGACGTGACTGCAAGTATCCTGCAGACGGGAGACGGCGCTTATAGTCTTGTCATAAACTCGAAAACCACTGGAAAAGATCAGCAGATGACTTTGACCGATCTGGGAACAAGCGGCGGAGCAAGCGCATTAAACTCCAATTTGGTCAATGACTCCTTGACATCCGGAGCATTTACCTCCAAAACCTCTGCTATCGCAAGCGGTTCGGGAACGCTGACGCTTAACGCAGCCGGAGTGGATACGACCTTTAACTATAGTTCGTCCACTTCCCTTACGGATCTGGCAGATATGATAAACAGTGATGCAACAGCAAGTCAAAGCGTGTATGCGAGCGTCATTAAGGATCTTAACGGGGAATACCGTCTTTCCTTGAGCGCAAAAAGCGGAGGCGAAAATCAATCAATCTCCATTACAGATCAAGCCAGCGGAGGAACATTGGATACGAATCTGACAAGCAACAGCTGGGTAGACGGCGGCATGTCGGATATCCAGACGGCTTCGGATTCCTCTTTCAAATATAACGGGATTACGCTTACAAGATCATCAAACACGATTACGGACATAACCGTAGGACTTACCATAAACCTCTTAAGCGACAACTCCAGTGCGAATATCAGTATCACGCAAGACGCACAGCCCATAAAAGATGCCCTGCAATCTTTGGTTGACAGCTATAACACTATGAGCAAACAGCTCGATTCCATGACCTTAACGGACACCGAAGCGGGCAAAGTGGGTATATTTAACGGCGACAACTCCATCAACAGCATAGGCAGGGATATCAGAAGCATACTCTCTTCGGTAGACAGCAATACCGGGCTGGGGCTTGCGCAGTACGGCGTGACTCTTAATAGAGACGGAACGTTAAGTTTTGACAGCAGTACCTTTGACACCAAAATGGCAGAGGACCCCGATGCGATGGCCACCTATTTCAGCGGCAGTACCACGGTCGATTCCAACGGCAATACGACTACCACCGACGGCGTGTTCAATACACTTTATGACAACTTGAAGAACCTGACCGCTACGAACGGAACGCTCACGGCTCTTGGAGACGGTCTCACTACCGAAGGCAAATCCCTTGCCGATGACAGAACAAAAGCCCTTGATTTGTTAAACAGCAAATATGATACTATGACGGCGAGATTTATTGAATATGACTCGATCATCAGCAATATGAACAACCAGTTTTCAGCACTGCAGCAACAAATTTCTATGGCGATCAGCGGTAAATAAAGGATAATAATTATGTATCAGACAAATGCTTACAATACGTATGCACAAAACAACGTGGGGGTCGAATCTCCGCAAAAGCTTATAGAGATGCTGTATGAAGGTGTTTTGCGTTTTAACACCCAGGCAAAACGAGCCATAAGAGATAACGATATAGAAAAGCGCACATATTGGATAAACCGCTCAAATGCAATCTTCACCGAACTGATAAACACTTTGGATATAAGTCAGGGCGATATCTCCGCTTATCTTCACGGACTCTATACCTATCAGCTGACTCTCTTGGCAAAAGCCAACTTTGAGAACAAAGAAAGCTCCCTTGATGAAGTAAACCAAGTGGTCCGCGGACTTTTAGAGGCCTGGAGAGAAGAGACTAATGTGGCTGAATGAGTTCAAAGTCGCGATCGTCACCAAAGATACGAAAAAAATAAACTCTCTTATGGCAAGCATGCCGCAGTTTGAAGAACTCGCCGAAATGGAGGAGGCTTTTTATCTGTTTCAGCAGGCAGATAAACTCCTAAACGAGCTCAAAGACGAAACGGCGAAGACCATGAAAAAACTAAGAGACAATATCTCTTTCATAGAGTCTACATACACAAAAAACACTTCAAAACTTGATATAATGCAATAATTATTATTTTAGGTAAATTTATGTTTAATCAAAAGAACATCCTTATCACAGGCGGAACGGGAAGTTTCGGAAAACAGTTTGTGAAAACTATTTTAAAACTTTACAAACCGCACAAGATCATCATATATTCCCGCGATGAGCTAAAGCAATACGAAATGTCTCAAAAATATAATGATAGCTGTATGAGATATTTTATAGGTGACATAAGGGATCTGCCCCGCCTGCAGCGTGCTATGAGAGATGTCGATTTTGTGGTTCATGCGGCTGCATTAAAACATGTACCTATAGCCGAATATAATCCTATGGAATGTATCAAAACCAATGTCATAGGAGCACAAAACGTCATAGATGCCGCCATAGACAACGGCGTGAAAAAAGTGATAGCGTTATCGACGGACAAAGCTGCAAGCCCCGTCAATCTTTACGGCGCTTCAAAACTTGCATCGGACAAACTTTTTGTAGCCGCAAACAACATCACGGGAACGGCATTGACCCGTTTTAGCGTCGTACGTTACGGAAACGTCTTGGGAAGCCGCGGTTCGGTTCTGCCTCTTTTTCAAAAACTCATCGACGACGGAGCCGATTCTCTGCCTATTACGGACGAGAACATGACGCGGTTTTGGATCACGCTTCAAGAGGGTGTGGATTTTGTCCTTAAAAACTTTCAGAGAATGCACGGCGGCGAAACTTTTGTGCCGAAAATCCCCTCTATGAAACTGACCGAGATGGCAGAAGCATTGGCACCGAATCTTTGCCAAGACATCATAGGAATACGTCCGGGAGAGAAACTGCATGAGGTGATGTGCCCTCAAAACGACGCACATTTGACGCTTGAGTTTGACGATCATTATGTCATACGCCCGACCATACAGTTCACCCAAAAAGTCGATTTTAAGAAAAATGCCATAGGCGAAACAGGAAAATCCGTAGAGTGCGGTTTTGAATACAGTTCGGACAAAAATACGCACTGGCTGACGCATGACGAACTTTTAGAAAAAATAGAACTCACGAAAACAGAAGAGAAATGATCCCCTACTCCCGTCAAAGTATCAACCAAAACGATATAGACGAAGTCGTAAAAGTCCTTCAAAGCTCTCATCTCACTCAAGGCAAAGAGGTGAAACTTTTTGAAGATGCGATATGCGAATATATAGGATGCAGATACGCGGTCACTTTCAACTCTGCCACCTCCGCATTATTAGCTTCTTACAGCGCTGCTGGCATCGGTGAGGGCGACGAGGTCATAACCTCTCCCGTGAGTTTTGTCGCAACTTCAAATATGTTTGTAAATCTCGGAGCAAAACCTCTCTGGTGCGATATCAAGCTTGACGGCAATATCGACGAACGCTTTATAGAACGTCTCGTCACTTCAAAAACAAAAGCGATAGTTCCTGTGGATTTTGCGGGCAAGCCCGTCGAGATAAAAAAAATAAACGAGATAGCAAAAAAACATGATCTCTTAGTCATTCAGGACTCTTCGCACGCTTTTGGAAGCGCTATCGGTGAAAAAAAGGTCGGTACTTTTTCGGACATGACGATCTTTAGTTTTCACGCCATAAAACCGCTTACTACCGGAGAGGGAGGATGTGTCGTGACCGATAACGAAGAGTTTGCCGCACATCTTCGTCTTTTCCGCTCGCACGGCATCGTAAAAAAGCAGCTGTGGACATCGGATATGGTGATGCTCGGACACAATTTTCGCATGACGGAGTTTGCCGCAGCTCTTGGAAGAAGCCAATTAAGCCGTATAGACGAGTTTATCGGCAGGCGCAATGAGATCGCAGAATACTACGATGAAAGATTTCAAGGACACAAACTCTTTACAACCGTAAAACTGGACAAGAACACTCGTTCATCCAGGCATCTTTATCCCATCATACTCTCTCTTGCGCTGCAATGTCCCAAAGAAGATATCTTCACTCAGCTTCAAGAGCGCGGTTTAGGTGTACAGGTGCATTACAAACCTATATATCAAAACAGTTTTTACAAGAAGAGGTTCGGCGAAGTCAACTTGCAGGTAAGCGACGACTTCTACCGCTCCGAACTATCTATTCCATGCCATCAAGAGATGAGTATGGAAGATGCTGCATTTGTAGCCGATACTTTTTTGGAGATAGTCGAAAAATACGGCTACCGCGGGTGCAGTTTCTAATTCAGATAAGCTCTATCGCATAAACAGCGGCGTTTTCAAGACTTATATGTAAAACCGCATCCCCCTCATAAGCCGGCTTGATCACCAGATCCGTATCGTCGACGGCTTTTACACGCTGCGATGCCACCTCATGACCCGATACTAGATAACGCAGCACCACTTCGCCGTTTTTACATGCAAGGTTGAGCCGTAATCTGCGATCATAAAAACTCAAAGAACATGTCTGCAGCCACCCCTGCGTCGAGGCAGCTCCCACCAGCCGCTCTTTTTGCACAATACTGCAGCGTGTCACCCATATGGGCTGTTGTATAACTTTGGTAAAATCTTTTTCATGCAATCCGTGTTCAAAGTTGGAATCGGAATAATAGAGCTTGATATGATCTTCTTCAAAGACCGGGGCTGAGGGTGTCGTGACCATTCCTCCCTCATCTCTAAAATTGAGATCCCAAGGGATAAAAGCTTCATCGCTTATGCGCCTCCATGATTTTCCGTCACGACTGTAAGCCAAAAATATCTCCATTTTTCCTTGATTCGTACCGCGGGGCAGCTCTTTTTCTATCTCAAAAAGCCATAAAAATCCCAAATATCCGCTGCCGTAAGCAAACGGACACAAACCGTAAAAATCACTCCAAAAAAATCCGCGTTTTTTTGCAATATCATCCTCGCCTTTACCGGGAATCCATACAGTCTCGATACTGCTCCAACCGATAAAATCACGGCTTTGACTATAGCCTATACAGCGTCTGGTTCTGCCATCGGCATCTATCTCATAGGTCTTTATCATCGCTTTGTAAAGATCGCCGTCTTTGTATGCGGGAGCTACGTCGCTGTACCACATCTTTTTCGTATAGCGGTTAGGAAACTCCAAAAGCTCGATGACGGGATTGTACCCGTATTCGTAAAACTGTCTGCCGTTTTTGGAGTAAAGGGCTCTATACCCTGCCTCGCCGTAGGCAAAAAGCTTATAGGGCTTTTCGGACTTAGGCTCGTAAATGACGCTTGGCATATGATACCCCGCGGCAAGATTGGTCATCTCCTGTCCTTCGCCGAGCTTTGGCACATCCGAGGCTTCAAGAGTATCATTTGCCTGCACCACTTTATGAGCAGATGCCTTAAAATCGGCCGCGTTTATCATAGGTTTCTCCCATACAAGGCCGTCATTGCTTATGGCATACCCTATGCGAAGGGCATTTCCGCACTGGTAATACATCTCATACCCCGATTCTTTTTTGATAACCGTGCCATACATATGAGTGCGATTGCCTTCCCAATGAAATTCGGGCTTTAAGATCGCTTCGGAGGGTTTTATTTCTGCCTGTCTGTATTCAATGTTATAAGAAGCGGCGATATGATCGTCATCCGGAAAAAGTATCGTCATCTAGCCGTATATCTCCTTCACACGTCCGACCTCTTTGTTCATAAGACGCACTTTGATACCGTGAGGATGAAAAGCCGAATTTGTCAGGATGTCGCGCACTACGCCTTCGGTCAATTTTCCCGTGCTTTGATCCTGTTTAAGCACTATCGCCACGCGTATGCCGCTTCGTATATTTTTGCGTTCTCTGCCGTCTATCAAACAACTTCCTTTGTATATCCCGTTTTAAGGGCATTTTGAGATTGGTTCTAGCTATAATTATACTATGAATTTGTATATCATCATTCAAGCCCGCATGACCAGCACCAGACTAAGAGCCAAAGTAATGCTTCCCCTGTGCGGCAAAACGATTTTGGAAGTGATGCTCTCTCGTCTGGAGGAGTTTAAAGAAAACATCATCGTAGCTACCACGGATGACGGCTCGCAGATGCCCATAGTCGAGCTTTGTAAACGTCTGCATGTAAAATATTTCCAAGGCGATACGGATGATGTCTTGGCACGATACTACCACAGTGCTTCAAAATTCGGCGCGGATGAAAAGAGCATCATCGTGCGCTGTACAAGCGACTGCCCGCTCATTGACGCACAGATCGTAAAAAAGACGATCGAGTTTTACAAAAACAGCGATGCCCGGTATGTCTGTGCCTGTCAACAGAGCGGTTTTCCGCGCGGGATGGATACGGAGGTGTTCTCCTTTGCCCACCTCAAAGAAGCTTATGAGAATGCGATAACAGAGCATCACAAAGAACATGTCACGCCCTACATCAAAGAAAACGTGAAGTGCGCGTCTTACAAAAACTCTCACGACCATTCAAGATACCGTCTGACACTCGACGAGGAAGATGACTACAAAGCAATAACCGAGCTGTACGAAAAACTGAACTGCGAAACGGACTTCAGCTACGAAAAGCTCATCGAGACCCTGGAACAAAACCTTTACATCTATGAAATGAACAAGCATGTCGAACAAAAAAAACAGTAATTTATCTGCCTTGCAAGAGGCAAGCTTTAGTGCCTCAGCGGCCAGCGCAGCACAAAGGGACTTTGCTCCTGTGGGCGTGATATTGATAAGAATGGATTCTTCTTCGGCCATCGGTCTCGGTCATCTTATGCGCACGCTTCTTTTGGCAGAAGGATTGAGAAATGATTTTTCTATCACCTACATCACGCAAGAACTCAAAGGAAACCAAAACCGTCTCATAGAGCAAAACGGGTTTGCCCGCAGGATCGTAAGCAGTATGGATTGCAGCGAACTCATAGAGATCGCTAAAGAGCTGAAGCCTTCCCTTTTCATCATCGATCACTACGGAGTCGATATAAACTGCGAAGCAAAGCTCAAAGAGCTCTGCCGTGTTTTAGTGTTTGACGACGAGTTCAAGGAACATCGTGCAGATATCGTTTTAAACCACTCTTTTATCGCAGATGAAAAGGACTACTCCTATCTAAAAGACACAAAGATACTTGCGGGAGCCAGATACACTCTTTTAAAAGATGATTTTTTATCTCATAAGAACCGTTTTACTCCCCTTGACTCTCTTAAAAACAAAAAAGTGCTTGTAACGCTTGGAGGAAGCGATCCGCTGGGTCTCTCTCTTCGTGTGAAAAAATATCTTCTATCGCTTGAAAAGACTCTGTCCGTGACCATTGTTACGACCTCTGCAAACCAAAAGATCACCTTTTTAAAGATCAGAGACAAAGAGCTTGTCATAGATGAAAAGGAGATGGCAGAGCTTATGAGAGCACATGATCTCATCATCACGAGTGCGAGCACCTCTCTTTTAGAGACATTCGCCCTAAAAAAACCGTTTATCGCCATAAAATGCGCTTCAAATCAGGCACGAACCGTCGATATACTAAAAAGACAAGACCTTAAAAACATCATAGAGGTTTTTACGCCTGCAGCTTTAAAAAAAGCGCTTAATTTTGTACAATACCACCCTTACAAGATCAAAAGAGTCTTAGACAGATACAGCTTTAAAAAAAATGGTGTGGCAAAGGAGTTGATAATTGAATACAAATAGCATCGCATTCTTGTCAAATACCGTCACAAAGCCCTTTGACAGATTCTTAAAAGAGTATTCTCTTACGCACTATCCGCTTGATACGATTATCGATACGCTCTATGCGAAGGTAGATGAACAAGTGTTAATACTGCTTTTGGACAGCAGTTTTTTTGCCGATGATCACGATGAAAGCTTCGCTGTTTTAAAAAATGCTCTGCTTCATTTTAGGATGAACAACAGCGCAAAGATCATCATAAACACGCTAAACGAAGAGTTTAACGATATTTTCACTCCCGACAAAATACGCCAAGAACTCGAACTTGCAAAGCTAAACTGCAAGATCGCTTCGCTTCAAGAGGAGCTAAACGGTCTTGCAGTTTTGGATTTTTACACAATGTGCAAAGAACACGGAACAAAAAACCTCATAAGCCAGAGGAACCGTTATCTTTTTCAGACACCCTTTACAAAACTTGCGACAGAACTTCTCAGTGCAAAGATACAAGAACTTATCTCACTTTTTGATGCTCCGCGCATCAAAGCGATAGCCGTCGATGCCGACAACACGCTCTGGGGCGGGATCATCGGCGAAGACGGACTGGGAGGGATCAAAATAGACAACAACTACCCCGGCATCGTCTACACGAAGTTTCAAGAGTATCTGCTGGAGCTCAAAAACAGCGGGATCATCCTTATTTTACTCAGCAAGAACGATGAAAACGCCGTGCAGGAAGTGTTTGAAACAAAAACGATGCCGCTTGGCCTTGATGATTTTGTCGCGCACGCAGTGAACTGGAACTCCAAAAGCGAAAACCTAAATGCCGTTTTAAAGGAGCTCGGCCTCACCAAAACGGGTATCATCTTCATCGACGATTCCGACGCGGAGTTAGCAGAGATGCGCCAGCGTATGGGGATAGAATGTTACAAAATGAACCCGGCAAACCCGCTTTTAAACATCGAAACGCTAAAGAAGATCACCGCTTTAAAAACTCTGCACATAAGCGCTGAGGATGCAAAAAAGACGACACTTTACAAAGATGAGAAAGAGCGTCTGGATCTAAGCTCAAAGATGCCCAGCAAAGAGGATTTCATCGCTTCGCTTGGCATCCGCATCGGTGTCACATGCAACAACGAAAAGAACATAGAGCGCATTACGCAGCTGATTAACAAAACGAACCAGTTCAATCTTACCACCAAACGCTACGAACTCTCCTTTGTAAAAGAGCTGATGCAAAGCGGTTTCGTGTACGACTTCAGTGTCAAAGACAAGTTCGGTGACATGGGGATCGTCGGGGTAGTCATCATCAAGGACGGCGATATAGATACCTTTTTGATGAGCTGCCGCGTGCTCGGACGCGGGATCGAAGAGAGCGTCTTGAACTTCATCACCCGCAGACATCAAGATCTCACCGCATCTTATTGCAAAACGGACAAAAACGCGCTTGTCGAAGAGTTCTATGAGAAAAACGGTTTTGAAGCGGTAAAAAACGGCGATTGCAAACATTATAAATTCAAGCGTTTTGCCGATGTTAATGAAAGTATAAAGGTAGAGTATGGATCTTAAAGAGATTATTTTAAAAGCTGTAAAAAACATCAACGAAGAGCTGAATATAGAAGAGCTGCAAAACGTGAACGACGAAACGCCGCTCTTTGAGCTGCTCGATTCGCTGGGCACGCTTGATCTGATCTTGGAGCTTGAATCCTCGCTCGAAGATGCCACCGGAAATTACATCGCCGTGGCAAGCGAAGAAAGCATGGACGCCAAGAACACTCCCTTTAAAACGATAGTGACGCTGGAAAAATTTTTAGAGCAAAGGATTGCCGATGAGTCAGATCAGTTTTGAGAACATCGCCGTCACGGCGATGGCGACCACGGTGGGTGGCAACATCATCGACCTTGAAGATGAAAAAGAGCGTTTCGGGTTTGACGACGACTCATTTAGCAGACTTCAAAGAAGCATAGGGCTGAAAACCCGCTACATCGCCGATGAAGACGTGTGTACGAGCGACCTGTGCGTGCAAAGTGCGGAAGATATCTTTACCAACACCGACATCAAAAAAGAGGAGATAGAAGCGCTTTTGTTCGTGACGCAGAGTCCCGACTTCAAAGCGCCCTCCACCGCCATCATCATGCAAGATCGTCTGGGACTGCCGAAGAGCTGCGGAGCTTTTGACATCAACCTCGGATGCAGCGGTTTTATCTACGGACTCTTTACAGCCTACAGCTACGTCAACAGCGGCATGAAAAAAGTACTTTTGTGCGTAGGCGACGTCAACAGCTACTTCTCGGGGGAACGGGATAAGATATTCACTCCCTTGATGGGCGATGCGGGAAGTGCGATAGTCATCGAGAAAAAAGATGCACCAAAAAGTTTTTTCTCGCTCTACAGCGACGGAAGCGGATACAAGCATCTCATTATCCCCGCAGGCGGAGCGCGAACTCCCACGACACATGAAACGCTTGTTGCAAAACTTCGCGAAGACGGCGGTATAAGACGCGACGAAGATCTCTTTATGGACGGTAAGGAGGTGTTTAACTTCGCCATCAAGACCGTGCCTCCGCTCATCAAAGAGGTCGTGGAATCTGCAGGACTGCAAAACGACGAGATAGACTATTTCGTACTGCATCAAGCAAATCCTTACATCCTAAAAACCATCGCCTCGCGCCTCAAAGTGGCACCGCAAAAAGTGCCGATGGAAACGGGAAAGATCTACGGCAACCAAAACGCAGCTTCCATCCCCGGGACTATCAACGGCTTTTTAAACGAGGAGTTTAGCGCAAAGAAACTCACTATCGCCGTTGCGGGATTCGGCATAGGTCTAAGCTGGGGCGGAGCCGTGATCCAAACGGACAATATCTACGCACCGCGTACTCTAATCTACAAAAAGGAAGCATGATGAGTGAAGAAGAATTCTTGATCCGCCTCGCCGAAGAGGTACAGCTTGACCGCCCTTTAAACCCGGACGAACTGCTGTGCGATATCCCTGAATGGGATTCGCTTGCGATGCTCGGTGCACTGAGTGTATTTGACGAAATAGGCGCGTCCGTGGAGATAGACGAACTTGAAAACTGCGTGAGCATAAAAGATATCCTGACAAAGGCGGGCTTTGACGCTTAAAGGTTTTGACATAGCACTCACGCCCCTCGAACACAAAGATATCGAAACGGTACGCTTTTGGCGAAACAGCGATGAAGTAAAGCGCTACGCACTCGATCAAAGCCACATCACGCAAGAGCAGCAAGAAGCGTGGTTCGCCTCTTTGGCAAAAAAAGAGGATGAGTATTTCGTTATCCGAGTCAAAGAGAAACCCATCGGGCTTATCTGGTTCAACAAGCGCGGTGAAAGCGTAGAGACCGGATTTTACCTTTACGACGCTTCAAAGCAGAACTCGCTCGTGCCGTACAAGATAGTCACGCTGTTTCACGATTATCTTTTTAACGAAAAAGATTACAGGATTCTCAGATGCAAGATCATGCACGACAATCCAAGAGCAATACGCTTTAACCTCTCTTTGGGTTACAAAGAAAAAGAGGAGCATGAACTTTATAAAAGTTATGAACTCGCATATGAAGATTATAAAAGAGCGGATGCGAAGATATCAAAACTGCTTTTAAGAGAGAAAGAATGAAGATAGGTACACACGACACGGACAAAAAAGTCTTTATCATCGCAGAGCTCTCGGCAAACCACAACCAAGATTTTGAACTGGCAAAAAAGGGAGTAAGAGTCGCGTATGAAGCGGGATGCGACGCCGTAAAACTACAGACCTACACACCGGATTCACTTACCCTTGATGTCAAAGAGGAGAGGTTCAAAGCGGGTGACCTGTGGCAGGACGAATACCTTTACGACCTTTACAAACGTGCATGTATGCCTTATGAGTGGCACAAACCGTTAAAGAAGTATGCAGACGAACTGGGCATCTTGCTTTTTTCATCGCCTTTTGATCTGCAGGCGGTCGATGTCTTGGAAAAGATAGAAGTACCCGCATACAAAATAGCCTCCTTTGAGATAACGGACATCCCGCTTATCCGTTATGCCGCTTCCAAAGGCAAGCCCGTCATCATCTCCACGGGTGTCGGCGATACCCTAGACATCGAGCTCGCAGTCGCTGCCTGCAAGAGTGAGGGCAATGAAAATATCGTGCTTTTAAAATGTACAAGCGCCTACCCCGCCGCACCCGAATCCATGAACCTGCTCACCATCGCCGATATGAAAGAGCGATTCGCTGCGGAGGTCGGACTTTCCGATCATACGCTTGGCAACGACGCGGTCATCGCCTCGGTGGCACTCGGTGCGAGAGTGATAGAAAAACATTTCACCCCCGATGAAAACATAGAAACGCCCGATGGCGCCTTCTCACTCTCGCCCTCTCAGCTGCGCGAGATGGTGCAAAGCGTGCGAAACGTCGAAAAGATGCTGGGACACGTAAAATATGACGACAAATCCAAAAAATACGCCAGAAGCCTCTATGTCAGCCGCGACATCAAAAAAGGCGAAAGCTTTACAAAAGAGAACATCAAAAGCATCCGTCCGGGCGACGGGCTGCATCCAAAACACTATGAAGAGATTTTGGGTAAAATTGCACTAACCGATATAAAGGCAGGCACACCGCTTTCATGGGAGAATATCAATGTATGACGTCATCATAGTCGGAGCAGGATTTGCGGGCAGCGTCCTAGCTCACAAACTGGCAACCCGGCAGAACAAAAAAGTTTTGATCATAGACAAACGCCCCCATATCGGCGGAAACTGTTTTGACAGCATCGATGAACACGGAATTCTCATCCATAACTACGGTCCGCACCTTTTTCATACCGACAGTCAAAAAGTATGGACTTTTCTTAGTCAGTTCACCTCATGGCATAATTACCATCATAAAGTAGAAGGATTCATAGACGGACACTATGTTCCGATCCCTTTTAACCTCAACACCCTTCACAAGCTTTTCCCCCGTTTCATGGCCGAATCGATCGAAAAAAACCTGGTAGAAACCTATGGTTACGGAAAAAAAGTCACGATCCTGGAACTTCAAAAGACAGCCGACAAAGATCTCAGATTCATCGCTGATTTTATTTACGAAAAGATCTTTTTGCACTACTCCGCAAAACAGTGGGGCAAAAAGATCGAAGAGCTTGACCCTGCGGTGAGCGCAAGGGTTCCCGTAGCCATCAGCAAAGACGACAGATATTTCCACGACCCATTTCAGGCGATGCCCCAAGAGGGATATGCAAAGCTTTTTGAGAACATGCTTTCTCATGAAAATATAGAGATACGCCTTAACACGGAGTTCAAAGACATCTTGCGCATAGAGGGTGAGAACTTTATATTTGAAGATCGCCTCCTTGAGGGTGAAGTCGTCTTTACGGGAATGATCGATGAGCTATTTGATTTTAGATTCGGCACGCTTCCCTACCGTTCGATAGAGCTGGTGTTTGAAAACCACGAAACGGATTCCTTTCAAAATGCCACGACGACGAACTATCCTAACGATTATGATTATACCCGTATCACCGAATTTAAAAAGATGTATGACGCAAAACACGAATCAACGACCATAGCAAAAGAGTATCCGCAAGAGTTCGTCTACGGAAAGAACACACCTTACTATCCGATCTTCACGGATGAAAATCAAAAACGCTATGAAGAGTATAAAAAGTATGCGCAAAGCTTCAAAAATCTCACTCTCGTAGGGCGTCTGGCGGAGTATAAATACTACGATATGGACGACATCGTATTGCGCGCATTGGAAGTGTTCGAAGAAAGATTTGCCGATGCATGACATCTGTGCCGTAGTCGTCACATTTAACCGCAAAGAGCTGCTTTTGGAGTGTTTGGACGCACTTTTAAAGCAGACGTATGCACTCAAAAAAATATATCTTATCGACAATAACAGCAGCGACGGTACACATGAAAGTTTGGAAGTAAAAGGGTATTTGGCGCATCCGCAGATAGAGTACGTAAAACTCTATCGCAACATCGGCGGGGCAGGCGGATTTGCTCACGGGCTAAAAACGGCATACGAAAACAAGCACGATTTTTACTATCTTTTAGACGACGATGCCCAGCCCGCAGAGGATGCCATTGAAAAACTCGTACCCTATTTGGATCAAAAACACAGCGCTTTTGCATCGGCAGTCTATAATAATTTCGAGCTGCAAGAAACATCGCATCGAGGCCGTTTTGACTGGTGCGATATCTATCCGACGCCCCAAAAAGCACTCCCTCTGCAAGAATACGACAAAGAGAGCGTCGAGATCGACATGGCTTCATTTGTGGGAATACTGATACCCATAGATTCCATTACACGGATCGGTTTTCCAAGAGATGAGTTCTTTATCCACTTTGACGACACCGAATACTGTATGCGCCTTTCAAAGCTTTCAAAGATACTGATGATCCCGCAAAGCATCATCTACCACAAAGAGAAGCGACAGGAAGAGAAGATCCAAAAGAGCTTTTTATGGTTTAAAAAGAACCGTATCAGATATGATAAACTCTGGATAAAATATTTCGGCAGAAGAAACAGCATCTATCTGGCCAAACGATACTCTACATGTAAAATATCTTTTTATTTTAAATTATTTAATGAATATCTGAATTTAATGAAAGATATTTTACTTTATGACGATAATAAACTAAGACGAATAAAGTTTTCTACACTTTCTTATTTAGATGGTTTGAATGAACTCTTTGATAACGAAAAAGCAAAAAATATTTTAAAAGGTTTTGAGTGAAAGATTTAGCGATAGTAATATGCAATTACAATAAAGTAGAATACTTAAAAGAGTGTTTACACTCCATTTCAAATGCGGTATTTGAAAACTATTCCAAAGATATCATTGTCGTCGACAATCTTTCAAACGACGGCAGTGCGGATATGATCGAAAAACATTTTCCCGATGTGATTTTAATACGAAACAACGAGAACAGTGGAGGTGCTGGCGGTTTTGCAAAAGGGATGCAGTATGCTCTTGATCATGGATACCGATATGTCAGCTTACTCGATAATGACACAAAAGTGGAAAAAAACAATTTCATAAATTTAATCAAGCATCTCAATGACGACAGCTCAATCGGAGTAGCCGGTTCTACCATCCTTCAGATGGATAATCCTCAAAACGTACAAGAAGTAGGCGCTATGCTTGATTGGGAAAACTATATCCTAAAACTTAATTATAAAGATTTTAACATTGAAAATCCAATTATCCCCCAACAGATCGAGTGTGATTACGTACCTGCTTGCTGCCTTATGACTACCGGTGAAGTTTTACAAAAAGCCGGTATTTTTGACAGAGATTATTTTATCTATTTGGATGATATCGACTGGTGTACACGGGTGAAAGACTTAGGGTATAAGATCGTGGCTTTTAAAGATTCCCTCGTTTGGCATAAAGGCGGCGCAAAAATAGCTACCAATACGATGTATCACTATTATTATTACAGGAACATGACGCGTTTTTTTCTCAAGAACATCTCGCCCGACAAGCTTGAACATTTTATCAACGAAGTCAGCAGCAAGATAAGCAAGATGATGTTCTTTGCCAATCTCAAAGGTCAAACAAGTTCGGTCCGCTCTATGCTTATAGGCATAGACGATGCCTATGCTAAAAGACTCGGTGCGCAGTGGAGTGGAATATACCCGAAAAAAGAAGCGGCCAACAAGATATATGAGCTCTCCTCGACAAAACAGGATATTTTGATCATAGACAACATCGACAGCGTGGACTTTCAACAGACAATCGTCAATATCAGAATGCATACGGATGCTAAAATAACCGTTTTGGCAAAATACTTAGAGTTTGAATACGTCTCATCGATCCTGGATAATATAGACAATGCATATGCGACCAAAGAGATCGGCGACCTGTCAGAGTATGACATGGTCATTCAAAGCGTGGAGCATATAACCAATTATAAAGATTACGATGAGTGCGGTGCATACATAGACGCTTTTGGAAACTGTATCGCAGACGATGCCGATAAGATAAATGTTCAAAGCTACGGATCTTTTATGACCATGTTCGACAACATCACAAAACCTGTGTTGCAACATAAGTTTACGACTCTCTTTAAAGAACTGAACATCAAATGAAATACTACATATACACCGTTCCAAAAGCCGGTACATATCTTTTAGCCGTTCTTTTGGAAAAAGCAGGAGTCCATAACACGGGTTATCATATCAAGCCCGGTAAGTACCTCGATACGAAAGCTGCCGGCATGAACGATAATATATCGTCTCCGAGCAGGCAGTCAAAAGAATCTCCTTCAGATCAACTGCTGGATAAGATAGCAGAGGGAAGCTTTTTGTTCGGTCATATGACACCTTTTCATTTTAGAAAAGACCAATGGCAAAATCTCAATGTTCTCCTCTCGATCAGGGATCCAAAAGAGGTCGTAGAATCTGAGTTCATCGATTTTAGGTTTAGAAGAGATGATATTCAGTGGGTATCAAAAGAGGTCATCAAAGACGATACTCTGGCCTTTGAACACTATCTGCAAAAAAATCTGATCCATACGGAAAATATCTTCCGCGAGATGCATAATTTCTACAATAAGATAGCGACAAAAACCTTACCCAACGATGCGAATCTTTATATCTTGAATTTTAAAGAGTTTTTGAACAAAGAGGAGGGTTTAAAAATCTTGCAAAAGATCATCGATCTGTTCAAATTAGATACTACGGCTGCAGATATGGACAATCTGTATGACGAAATCATCAATGAAGAGAACAAAACGAAAACCGTAAACGAACCCGTCTACGTGGATAAAGAGATTTTGTGGTCAGACAAAGCCAGAGCTATCTTCGACCAAAGCGATGTCACTTCGACTTATGAGACACTACTTTCATTCAAAGAGCAGCAAAATGAACTCTAACAAAAAATTTATTTCTCTTTGCAGCAGCAGCACCGTTGAAAAAAGATTTTTGGAGCTTTTACAAGATCCTGATATTAAAGTAGTGTCATTTGATATTTTTGAAACTCTTGTATTTCGAGAAAGCCTAAACCACGAAGAGATCTTCTTGGCAGTTGGAAGAGATCCCTATGTCAAAAATATTTTTCAAGATGAACACACATTTACAAACTTTCGGATTGCAGCGCAAAAATCTGCCAAGAAAAAATTGAAAAAAGACGCCGTTGCAATCGATGAGATATATGATGAATTCAGCTATTTGACAAAAAAACAACGTTTAAAAATCATAAAGCTCGAACTTCATGAAGAAAAAAGATCGCTCTTTGTAAATCACCAACTTGACAGATGGATTAAAATTGCACATGACCATAACAAACAGATCATACTGATCTCAGATATGTATCTTAGTAGAAGCGATATCGGAAAAATTGCCCTTAGCAAGCTTAAACACAAAACATTTATCAGCGATCTGTTCATATCTTCAGAGTTTAATAAAAGCAAACATACAGGTGCACTCTATTTAGAGGTTCTCTCCCGACTTCAGATACGCTCCCATGAAATGCTCCACATAGGAGATAACCAGCATACTGATTTTACAATGGCGAACGCTCTTGGCATAGCCACCCTTTTATATGATGCTGACCACTATATGAAAAGTATGCTCCGACACGAAAACTACTACACAAAGTTCACGCATCCCGCCAAGATCGTCCCGCTTAGGATTTTAACAACCCTCTTAAATCCGTATGAGGGTGAAAAAGAGAGGTTTTATTATAATTTCGGTGCTTTTGCAGGAGGACCTTTACTGCATTCGTTTAGCAGCTGGGTCATAGATACGGCAAAGAAAAACAATATTAAAAAAATATACAGCATCATGAGAGAAGGAAGAATATTCAATAAATATATAAATATTTTGCTGCAGCAAAACGGTCTTGATCTCTCTCTTGACCATATCTACGCTTCAAGGGTTGCCACCTATCTTTTAACCCTCGATGAAGACAATATCGCTATTAATGATCTGACCTTCTTTAATTTCCGAAAATTGTCCGTGAACGATTTTTACAAGATCTTTAAACTTGATCTTGACAATACGCAATTAAAAACTTACTCTAGTGTTTTTATATCTGACCTGGACAATGACACCTTAGAAAAGATACAAAATGATCTGGCAGATAAAAAAGAGGTTATCAGACTCAATATTCAAAAAGAAAAACGCATCTTTAGCCAGTATCTCAAACAGCTAAAGATAACCAAAGGGTCTATGCTGCTCGATTTTGGCGGTTCAGGGACGGTTCAAGGGATTATAGACGGCTTTTTAAAACACAACGTCACGTTGCTGCATGCTCTTTTTTATATCTCCGAGGACGCATTTGAAAAAAGAGTACAGACAAGACTCTTTCCTTTCCTGCCGCTTACGAATGAGACTTACAGAAATACGCAGCTGTTTAGAAGATCGCCCGATATTTTTGAATTTCTATTTAACGGCGAAGAGAATACCACTATCTCTTTTGAGAAACATGATCATCAGATCATCCCTATTCTGAGCGAAAACTCTCTATCCCAAGAATATCGATCGATCATAAACGCTTTTGATGCCGGCATAGACGCGTATTTTGAAGTGATACAAAAGTACGGTTCAAACGAATTGCAGTATGAACAATCATATATCTTAAAACTGCTGTCAAGAATAGTAGACTTTCCGACATACATGGAGATACAACAACTTGGAGACCTGCCTCTTGAGCTCAACTATACCGCGGAAAATACAGAGAAAATAATCGATAAAAGAGGTTTAGATTTTTTAAATCGCAACGGTCTTGAAAATGTCATGAATGATTTTTATGACGACCTGTCCAGATACTTCGATGAACTGCCATGGCCACAAGGTGCTGCAGGAAAAACAGACATCAAGTATATTCAGCAAAACAGATATATATACAAACAAAACATAAATGATTTTGCATTGGAGAACATATTGCTTCAAATCGACAGTAACGGTTCGCTCAGATCTCTCTCTATCTACGGCACGGGAGATTTTCTATTATTGGTCATGCCCGAACTGTTAAGACGGGGCATAAAGATCAACTATCTCATAGATTCAAAAGCGGAGAACGGGAACTTCACTCTTTATAACTATGAGGTCATCACTGCAAAACAAGCGCTTTTAAAAGGAGAATCAAATTTTTTGATCGCATCCGTTGCCTTTTCAAAAGAGATCTCTGCAAAGCTTTCAAATCTATCAAAAGAGATTCGTATCATCTGTTTTTAGGAAATCTTAATAACTATGGCATGCCCGTTAAGATTATATATAACCATTCTGTCAGTCAATTGTCTTTGTTCATTTACAAACTTTGTAATTCCGTCACAAGACTCAAAACCGTAATCATCAAAGACTATCATACCCCCGACTACCAATCTTTCCCATATCCAATCTACAATATCTATCGCCGACTTATATACATCTACATCTATATGACAAAATCGAAATTTCTTATCTTTAACTACAAAAGATGTATCATCAGGAAAGATACCTGTCAATATTTCGACATTTTTCAAATCCAACTTACGTATTAAATCTTCAACATACTCTATACTAGTATCTGCATGTTCTCCATCGAAGTAATATGTATCATGCTCACTGGACTTTACGACACCTGAAAAAGTATCGCATAGATATATATGCTCACGTATATCGCAATCTTGAGCCCGCTTTGCTATGAGTGTACCGGTTCCGCCCCTCCATACACCAACCTCTATAAGACTTCCTTCTGCAAGTTTAGAGGTTTGTTGAACTAATTCCCATAACTCATAAGCCTTATAAATATCGACAAGGGTATGAGTCGAAATGATCTCGAAAGTCTCAAAGAAACTGTTATCTATCTTCCATGGTGCGTAATTTGCATTTGAAAAGATATTTTCATACCCCACCTTGGAAAACTGCTTCCCTATTTTAATGACCGATATCCTGTCTTTATCAATGTTCAGTTCATTGATAAGATAGTCGATAATCTTCTCTTCCCGACCCAAAACAGTCACGATGATTTTGTTATGTTCGAGATACGGTAGTTTTGTCGGGGCATATACTCTCTCAAAACCCGTAAGATCTGAAATTTCCAAATATCTCATATCCACGATACTAGAAATCTTCTCCGATATTTTAGAGTATATATACTCGCCTACTATCCCGAAACCATATAAAATAAACTCTCCATCTGCTTGACGAAAAGCTTCGATCTCTCTATTTAGCTCATTAAGATATCTGGAGAAAACATATCTCTCTTTTATATTTAATAGACTCATAAACTACCTCAATAAGATTATCTTGTCATTATCAAGATGATATGTTTTGCAAAGCTCTTGAACGATCTGTTCTTCTCGGCCGAGAAGAGTGATGATGATGTGGTCGAACTCCATGTTTTGAAGGTTCTTCACCGAATATACGACATCGCGTTTACTGTGCGTATCCGTCAGATCGCTGATGCCGTCGACAAATCCGACGATTTTATCGCCGAGAAGATCATCTAACATCCGTCCGAGGTTCCCGTATCCGTAGACAACAAACCTGCTATTTTGATTTTTCAGTTTTTGGATACCCGTGAGCAGTTCGCTGAACTCATTTGGAAATCTGTCCTCGATCTTTGGTTCCAGGTGAGATCTTTCTTTTTGGATCTCTATGATCTGCAAGTCGCTCTTTTTTCTTACTATAAACTCTATCGCCGATTCCACATTTGGCTGCAGAGTCTGATCTGCCCGATACAGATTATGATTATAGAACTCACTGATCTTTTCTACTTTTTCAATCTCTATATGATCCTGAAACTTACGCAGCAGATCAAAGATATTGATAGAGTGCTCAGACCAGCTCTGACTTTTTTGGATCGTGAACGTATGCTTATGATCCGTGTTATAGACGCTCGGCCATTGTTTTTGTTCATACATATCTTCATCCGGGACCGTAATGATAAGATAGCCGCCTTTTTTGGTTATGCGCAGCCAGTTTTGGAAAGCTTCATACACATCGACCATATGCTCCAGACAATGGCTGGATACTACAAAATCAAAACTTTCATCTTCGCAGTTCTGCATTTTTTGAGCGTCTCCATCCTCTAGATCCCAGATCTTTACGGATCTGACTAGCGGAAACACTCCTATATACTGGGAAAACGGATCGGGTTTGCCGCCGATGTCGATCCCCTCACCATTAAAATATCTGTTATGAAAATTGCCATTATAAAAACGTCTTCTGGCTGCTTTGCTTTGCTCTAACATATCTCATATCTTCCTTTTTGTCTTATCTTGAACTTTATTATCTTTTCATGTGCAACATGATGTTTTTCAACCAGGTCCTTTATGATCTCGTTCTCTCTTCCAAGCAAACTGATAATGATCTTATCAAACTCGATATATTCTAGGCTTTTAGGAGAATGGATATTCTTTTTATCTGCCGTTTGACCTACCAAAGATGAATTGTTATCCACTATTGCGATACATGCATCGCCTAAAAACTTATCAATTGTCTGACCAAAAGAACCGTTACCGTATATGACAAATCTGCTGCCGCTTTGTTTTAAGTTCATTATCTCTGCAAAGATCAGACTGTAATCCGATGCGAACCCGTAATTTCTTTTTATTTGGTTGGGTATGAGATACGACTGTTTTTCAGCCTCTGTTTGTCGTACATCTTCCGAGCTAAAAGAGATACCCACCTGTTGAAATATCTCATTTAATTTTGATACCGCTTGATCGATTCCGATCTCATTGATATCCAAAGCCGAACCGTTATAATAAAGCTCTTTATACTTCATAAAACTATTCTCATCATATTCAAAAGGGTATAAAGCAAAATAGTTTTGTACATGGGATGCCGGATACGGCGTAAATTTACCGAAATGATTTGCATTTGATAGGACGAAAACAGGCTTATCCAGAGCTGCAGCGATATGCACGGAACCAGTCTCGTTTGAGATCATCAGCTTCGAATTTGAAATTAAAGCCACAACATCGACCAGAGACGTCTCGCCTACAAGATTATAAAACTTCTTGCCGGCTACCGCGGCTGCGACTGCATCCGCATCATCAGACTCTTCATTTCCCCCACACAAGACGACTGCCAGATCCGTTACATGTAAAATATATCTTATCAGTTCTATATAGTTATAGACACTCCATTTTCTATATTCCGCATCTGCACCGATAAATACCACAATATAATCAAAATCAAAATTGATCTGCATCTGCCAAGAATCCGGTAAATGTAGGGCAGGCTTCGCCTGTAAGATCTTTTCATTTAAAATAGTTTCAAAAACACTCTTTAACTGGTCAAACTCGAAGACTTTGTTATCTGTTATATCATACACCGACATATAATTTTTATCAAAAGCAGCAGCATCAAATAATCTGTTTTGATGTACCCTGTCTTTGACAAGTATTTTATCTCCGGCATCTACGGAACCGATGAACCGTTCCAGTGCATCATGTCTGGCAAACATCGCATTGATCACGGTATCATACTGATACTGACAGATCTCCTGATTTTTCCTTTCATAGTACCATTGACCCAAAATATATTTTTGCAGATCCACATAAAAATATCCGTCGGCCAAGTCAGGATCAAAGAACTCTACTAACTCTTTTACTCTTTGGTTGACTACAAAAAATACCTTATAATCTTTAAACCTGCTGCTCTTTTTTATCGCATACATAATATTTCTGAAAATGATGTAATCGCCGATGTGGTCCGGTCGGACGAACAATAAATTTTTACTATTCAATCAGCTCTCCGTAAAAAGGGTCTATGTCCAGAGATATAAAGTTATGACGACTCAAGGATTCATCTCCTTTTAGTTCTCTTATGATCGCGATCGCTCTTCCAAATACACTCACGAGTACATCTTTAGGTTCTTTTTCTTCTCTTAATTTGTCCAGCGAAAATATTTTTATATCGTTTAAACAGGTGTTGTGCTTACTGTGATCCCTGTCTACAATATATTCGCACTTTTTGCTTTCTATGCTCAGCAGTAAAGACGCGCCCGTTCCCGCTCCGTAAATAACGAACTTTGTATCCGCATTTTTCAATCTTTGATGCAAAACATTTAGATATTTTGAAAAAAGCATACTAAGATTATTATTATAATAACCCATCTTCAGGTCTTCGGCTACAAAATAATTGCTTGGCTGTAAACTTTTTTTCAACTCCCGGATATTTTCGGATAAAAGTTTCCTCTCATCCAGATCTGTCATAGGCTGTTGAATGAAGCTTATGATCTCGTTCTCCTGAGATACGAAGTTCTCATGGATCTGCCGTATCTTTTTTTTGGCATTTGATCCCAGCAGTTTAAAATCCGAGATATCTATTCGTTTGGGATCGTGATAATCAAACAGCAATCCGTCCACTCCGTCTACAATATATTCATTCATTGTAGGATGGTCCGGCGATATTACACATTTGCCATAGCTCATAGCTTCCAAAAACGCTTGTCCGATACCTTCATAAAGTCGTGGAGCGATAAATATATCACACCCCTGCATCACTCTTTTTATATCCTCTTTATCTTCAAACCAACTTGTCCTGGTAATATTATATTTTTCGATCTCTTCTTTGCTTGGCGGTTTAAAAAATATATCTTTTTGGACATTATCGTTGAGCCTGTGAAGATGGATCGATTCTATTTGATCGAGGTCCAGAAGCTTTTTGATAAGCTCAAAGTTTATCGCATTGCCTCTTTGCCAAAAAAAAAGTTTTGCTTTTGTTGAAACAGCCGAAGGTATGCTGTCGTCAACGTCGGGAGCATACTGGACATATAGATTATCTGTAACCCCTAAAAACGAGAACTTGTCGTAAAGCGTTTTGGAAAAGTTGATAAATTTGTATTTTGCGAACTGTCTCCACTTGCCGTATGTAATGTTCAAATCATTGTCATACATAGGTATTAAAATAATATTTTGACATTTGAAAAACTGCAATTTCTCTTTTGTAAGCATAATCTGGAACAATATCACTGCATCATACTCAGAATGTATCAAAGGCGAGTTCATCACATCTAAAGATGCTTCAAACTGCCCACACCAAATGAAATCTATCTCATAATGCTTTGCGAGTATGTCTATAAAAAATTTTGTGGACAATGTTTTTTTATGGAACTCAAGCCCTATATATAAAATTTTTTTCATACTTCTATACAACCTTCTGTAGTATTCATGATTATCGCAACATTGATTTTAGCAGACTCTTCACTCGTATCCTTTTAATTCCGCTTCTATCATCTCTTCAACGATTTCGTGCAGACTCTTTGTGTGTTGAAATCCGATAGCCGAAATCAATTTTTCAGTGTCTCCGCAAAGCGGCAGCTTTTCACTCGCCCTAAAAAATCTTTGATCGATCTTAAAATAATCCCTATAATCCAGTCCAAGATATGAAAACGCTATATCTAAAAACTCCCGGACGCTGTGAAGCTTCCCTGTTGCCATGATATAGTCATCAGCTTTGTCCTGCTGCAATATTTTCCACATCATTAAAACATAATCTTTTGCGTAACCCCAATCTCTTTTCGCATCTAGATTACCTAAAAAGATCTCTTTTTGCAATCCTTTTTTAATTTTAACGGCAGCCGTAACGATCTTTTTGGTCACGAACTGATTTCCGCGTCTTGGACTTTCATGGTTATACATAATCCCGGTGCAGGCAAAGATATTTTCTTTTTCACGATAATTTTTTATTAGATAATAACTTGAAACTTTAGATATCCCGTAGATGCTCTTTGGATTAAACGGTGTTTTTTCATTTTGTGGGAACTCCACCGGTTCACCGAACATTTCACTTGTGCCGGCAAAAAACAATCTACATGCAGGCTTTAGCTCTTTAATAATCGATAGTAAATAGTGTGTAGAACTAAAATTACTGCTTATTGTTTGAAACTCTTCGTCAAAAGAGTAATCGACAAACGTCGAACCGGCAAGATGATAGCACTCGTCCGGCAAAACTTTGGCAAATATCTTGTATATGGAAAGATGATCACTCAGACTACCCGCATGCAGAGTGATCTTGTTCTCTATATGTGCGATATTTTTTAATTTTTCACTATTTTCCAGAGTTTCACGTCTTACAATCGCATGCACTTCATACTCTTTTGAAATCAGAAGTTCTGCTAAATAAGACCCGTCCTGTCCGGTAATGCCGGTTATAAGCGCCGTTTTCTTCATCAATTACCTTTATAACTTAGATCAAAAGCAACTATTTTACTTCTGTTGACATGTAATTGTTCAACCAGATATTTTATTATTTCCTCTTCTCTTCCCAAAACTGTCACGACTATCTTTTCAAAATCATAATTGTGAATATTTTTTGGATTATCCTTTATGATTTCACCTTCTATCCTATTATCTATTGAAATGTCAAAAATCACTTTCACAGATCTATTTAAAAAAGGAAGAATAAATTTAGTGATGTTTCCGTCCCCATAAAGTGCGATAGAGCTATTACGAAAAGAATCGACCTCCTGTATCAATCTATTCACCAGATCCGCAAAATATCTATTTGGATTATTATCGAATTTGATCAGCCCTTTATATGCCGTATGCTTATAAATATCGTTTTGATCCTCTTTATATGTTGAAACGATATAGGTCAACTCTGCATACGCTTTTACATAGTTTTCATCCCAGAATCCCTCTTTTAGGTAATTGGCTATAGGTATATCGATAAATTTAAACTTATGTCCGTTGTAATAAAGTTTCATCATCAGATCGGCATCGCTGGCGATCTTGTAGGTTGTATTAAACTTATATCTTTTCAGCGGATCGATTCTGGTAAACATCGATTGATGATTGCATGGAAATCTTTTTTCCATCACATCTAAGGACTGTGCCGGCTCATAGAAAATGATTTCATCATTCTCTATTATATTGACACCTCCGCAAATGACGTCATAGTCGGATAGATCATGATTAAAAATCGATGAAATCGTATTGCTGCTTGCGAACGTATCTCCTGCATTCATGAAGTTGACCCAGCTACCGGTTGCGACTTCTATGCCTTTATTCATTGCATAATATATCCCCCCATCCGCTTCGCTTATCCAATAAGATATATTTTTTTCATACTTTTTGATGATATCAACAGTTCCATCACTGCTTTTGCCGTCAATAATAATATATTCTATATGGGCATAGTCTTGATTGATCACGCTTTGAATAGTTTTCTCTAAATATTTTTCTGCATTATAAGTTATCGTGATTACTGTAATTTTTTGTGCATTATTCACCTGAAAACCTTTCGCCCTTTTTTCAATAAACAGAGTTTTTCTCGTCTTATTATAGCTGTAAATACCGTATTGACCATAGGATTAAAACTTCTCACGCATAAAGTCTCCGATAATCTTATATATTCCGCCCCTCGAATTCATTATATAATTCAAATTATATTCAAGCTCCGTATCGCTTCTGGAATCATAAAAATCAAAATACTGTTCTATCATCTCTTCGCGCGAGAACTCCCTGCCATTAATATGATACATGCTCTCAAAATCATACCCGTAAAATTTGGCAACCGATGCATAAGATGGATATCTTATCCAATCCAAAGCGGTCTGTGCAGGTGTAAATGTACCCGTATAGTCCAAATAATCCAATATATTTCTGGATACATAATTTAAAAGATCGGTCGTAGGATGGTTACAGGTATAGAACAGTTTTTTTGTTTTATTATTTTCAATGATGGATGAGACAGACAAATCACACTCCAGTTCATACTCTTGTAATGTCAAGATACTGTCATCAAACATCTTTTTGAGAATATCGCTATAATAGAAATCATCATCATAAAAAATATCAACAAGCTGTTTTTTCGTTAATTTTTTCATATAGCCGATAAAAATCACCAGATCATGATAATGTGCAGGAAAATCTAAATTACTAAAACCATTAAGATTTTTAAAATAAAACATCTCAGGATTATATCCTTGAAAATATATAGACGGAAAAACAAATAAATTTTTATCAAGTTTTTCTTTTATGTTTTTCAGACTTATTGATGTAAAATAATTTCCTAAAGGTTGTGTGATAATTAAATCAGCATCATTTAGCAATTGCAATACTTCATCTTTTTTTATTTCATCTTGCGCGATAGTATGTACAAGCGGCACATCAAAAAAAGTGACATTATCTTTGAGATGCTCTTTTAAAATATTTTTTATTACCTCACCTTGGCAATTTGTAAGAACGGCAATGTTTTTCATCTGATACAGTTCCTCTTTATAAACCAAACAATTGTTTCAACAGTCTCATTCCACTCAACTGATCTGTATCTATAACGATTTAGGTATGCTGCGCTTAAATATCTAATGTGATTATCCTATCTTTTTGAACACCAGACTCTTTTAAAAGATAGTTTATTATCTCCTCTTCACGACCAAACACGCTAATAATGACCTTCTCATATTGCATATTCGGTAGATTTTTTGGAGAGTACACGGCACCAACTGCTATATCGCAAGAGATCACATTACTTGATATATCGACAAAAGCGACTATTTTTTCAGGGATAAGCTTATATATCACTTTGCCGATCGTTCCGTGTCCGTAGATAATGCATTGTTCTTCAATACTGTTTATCTGTTCAAAAAACTTATTGAAGTTTTGTGAAAACCTCAGCTTTTTTGTCGGCAGAAAACTCCTACATGTTAAACCTAACAAAGCATCAAAATAACTGTTAACATCAATATTTCTGTCTTGGTAGTAAAAACTTTCTTCTTTGAGTTCTTCAAAGAGTTTGTTGTATGCTTTTGCTTGATGATGGAGCTGATACTGTTGCACTATCAGTTCTCGACCATTTTTAGCTTTATCTTCTCTGCTTTTTTTATCTATTATCAGCTCGTAAACAGCATCACTTAAAGCTTTGATATCGCCTTTTGCAACGATTTTGCCGTTTTCCTCGCTTATTATATCTTGTGCTCCGCCCGTATCAAACGCTACTACGGCGGTTTGGCACGAAAAAGATTCCAAAATGGTATTTGGTAAATTATCCTCGAGTGAAGGCAGGATGAAGATATCTGCCGCACTATAGATACGGCTCAGCTCTTCGTCGTTATCTACGAGACCTAAATTAATCACGGGGATAGGAAAGTCGTCGCTGCATTCTCCTCCAAAAAAGAGGCCGATGACATCAAGCTCTTTTATCCTCTCTTTGAGCATTTTCATCGCTTCAACCAGTTCAAAAAAGCCTTTTCGTTTTTCACTGTGATTCATGACCCCGAAGGTCAGAACGATCTTTTCCTTATCTATCCCGAGACTCCCTTTGGCTTCTGCTTTGTCGATAGCTTTAAAGACACTGCTGTCAATGCTGTTTGGTATGACTTCAATCCTTTTATCTTTAAACAACGAACTTTTTCTCGCTTCGTCTGCAAGCCACTGACTGGGAGCCACTATCGTGATATTTGCATTTTTCAGTATCTCCCGCTTTGCTTGTAAAACTGTTTTTGGCAGGCTTTTACTATCGTTTATGAGCTGCGGACATTCTGAGCAATCACTTTCATAACCTTTACATGTAGAACTGTAATGACATCCGCCGGTAAAAGGTTTCATGTCATGCAGGGTCCACACGATCGGTCTATTTGATCTGGTTAATTCATATAGGTTGTTCAGAGATAAAAAGAACTCTATCCAATGCAGGTTAATCACATCATACTCATCCAGACCGGGTAAACTCGTATCCTCATATGAGAAAGAAAAAAGCGTGTTGCTCAAAGCCGTCCTGTTTTTTACAATATAATTGCTATAAAATGCAGAATCCGCCTCCTTGAGATCACCGTTCTTAAAGTCAAGTTTTTTTGCTTGAGAGAGATCGTCAGCTTTGTGTGAGACAAAATAATCGATGTCGATATTTTGCATATTTTGCAGCCCGCGCTTCAGCCTGTAAGTCGCACGAGCCGCTCCTCCGCTGTTATCGGTTGTCGAGAAAAGTGCTACTTTCACTGCTTGACCGCTTCCATAAATAAAGAATCGGGCTTTCTGACGGTGCCCTCCACTTCATTATCCAGACAGTACGTCGTAAAATCTTTGATATCGGACTCATTGAACCCAACCCTTTTTATCTTTTGAAATCCTATGTCGGCCAGTAAAGTTCCTAAAGAATACTCATCGTACATCCATTGGTGTACCTCTCCAGAAGTTCTAAATTTACCGATCTCATCTGCACTTTTTTTTATACACTTTTTGTTCGGTACGCTGTTGGGGCCTTTTCTGATGTTCTCAAGCACATTTTTCACTTCCGAACCGACTCTTTGGATAACAAACTCTTCTTGAGGCATCGGATTTTGCTTCCAATACTCAAGCATCTCCCCGCCTCCATAATTTCTGACCATCTGATCAAACAGTTCTATCATGATCCATTCATATTTTTGTCCGGCATCGATATCGCCTTTTTTCGCTTTATCCAAGAATTCGATATAACTTCTCATCAGCTGTTCCAGATCAGGCACGACAACCCTAAATATCCCTTGCGGTTTTAAGACCCTGTAACACTCTTTTAAAAAATTCGGCGCTTCACATTTTGAAAAATGCTCCAATACATGAGAACTGTATATGACATCCATACTGTCATCTTCAAACGGTAGTTTCTCGTGCAGATCAAACGCTTGCACATGTTCATTGTTTGATTTAAAATCTAAGTTTATCCACTCTTTGTGGTATCTGCTTCCACAACCCAAATTCAATAGTTTCATTTTCTGTATCCAAAAATATTCAGCTGATTGTCAAAACCGACGTAGTCTGTTATGCTTTCAAACGGATGAGAGGATTTGACACCTATATGTTCAATATAATATCTAAAACCATTTTTTTCTAAAATAGAAAGTATTGTCGAGAGCGTCTGAGGTTTGTCGCTAAACGAATGGTACTCTATAAAAATATTTTCAACATTTTTCAATTCGTTTTGGCATTCTAAAAGCACATCGGTTTCAGCACCCTCGATATCGATCTTCAAAAAATCTACGTTTACATCTTTGAGATATTCACTTAACTTGACCGTCTGCACCTCGATGATTTGCTGCTTTTCGTCATCTGCTGCTATCCTTCCCCCGTCTGCACCTTCGGAAAAGAATCTCAGTGTCGTCTCCTGATTCCAAAGAGCTTTATTTATAAGCTCGGCATCTTTGTATCCAAACGATTCCACATTGCTCTTTAGATATTTAAAGATCTCTTTGTCAGGTTCGAACGCAATGATCTTTGCATGAGGATACAATCTTTTAAAATATATGACACTCAATCCTATATTTGCGCCGCAGTCGATGATAAGAGGTTTTTTTGTCCGGGTACTAAACTTGTATATCTCCAGCTGAAATATCTCTTTGAGTAAAAAGAAGAAAGATGCGACGTCCGGGATATAAACCTTTTTATCGAAAAGAATCAGATCATTCTCCACAAAACGTGTAGATTCTCTTAGCTTTATATAATCTTCATCACTCAATAGCTTCAATGTTTTACCTTTTCTGCGTCAAGTTGAGCATGTTCGCTCCAAATTAAATCGATTAATTTTATACCTTTTTCGAGCCAGTTGTTATGATGAACAAATTGATATCCATGACTCTCAATGTCATAAGGTGTTATCGGACAATTGGTTTCAAACAGATCATTAACCCGGCAATTTTTTATTTTAGATTGATCAAACGGTATCTCTAAAATCGTAAAAATCTTTTTGATTATTTCATAGAATACTATGTTTGTCGGATGATTATGCGTAATAAACAACTTCTCTTTTTTATAATTTTGTTCAATGAAGTCTGATATTTTAATATCAGTCTCGTACTCTTTTTGAACCAAGATATCGATGCTCTCTTGAAATCTATTTTGTAAATCAAAATCGATATGACCGGACATGTATTTTTCTAATATCTCATTTTTTGTATGTTGTTTTTGTATCAAGCTTATAATGGCTTCTTCACCATATATCTTTCCATAACTGTTACCTTCTGCCATCGGAGCATGACTCATTGAATAGATACCACTGTTAAATATATATGGAAAAGTCAGACTTACACTCTTGTGTTTTATATTTTTTTTGATATTTTCATCACTCAACTCATTATGTTTGGACGATAAAGGCTGATACACTAAGATATCGGCGAGACGTATAATATTTAAAATCTCTTCACCTAAGAGCATATCACCTGTTCTGGAGTTATTGGAAAGATTGATTATCTCATACTCGTTTTGCGGCAAGAAATGTGACATTAAAAGTGCCATCTGCCCCGCTTGACAATTTCCAAAAACAACTATTTTTTTCATCTGTCACCAATCCATATCAGTTTCATAACCCAATTGAATCAATAAATCTGCAGTGGCTATTTTAAATCTTTTCTTATGTTCATTACTAAAGTAGTTTTTCCAGTCACCTTCCTGGCCTTTTCGATAATGCGATTTTTTATTTTCCACACCAACATCCCTATCTTGAGTCATTGCTTTAAAACTATACTTGTCTAAGATCTTATCTACTTCCCACGATGATAATGCAATATCCAAGAATTGAAAAAGTTCACTAAATATCTCTTTTTGCCTTGCACCGATCAAATCTTCATATTTCACTACTCTTACACTGGCGTTATCTTTTGATTCAAGCCATGACAGCAAAGATGTGTACAAAGGATTTTTTGCATTATAAAAATCATATGCTTTTTCTAAAAAGTAGTTAAAACCAGCTTCTTGATTTAAACTTTGCAATATCTTTCGATCTCTGGCATGATCTTCATCAATAATTGGATGAGAGAATGTGTATGAGAAGTAAAGTGACGTAATAACATCCCTGGGATCTCTCATGATCCAAAATGCTCGGTAACTATCAGGCTTTTTCATATATAAAAATGATTCATAATCAATATAAAGCGGTGTTACGATACTGTTAAGTTCAAATCCGGCTAATAGATCATCATGATCTCTTTTAGACCATAAATAATCTTTGCTGGGTGCATATAATTTTTTATTCGACCTCTCCAATATAAGCGGATCGCTTAAAATATTGCGTATCCACTGTGTAGCACTTTTTTGTATCCCGCAATGGTATATATTTTCAATCATATTTTCAGATCCTTGCCAAGAGCATTTTTAAATGACTCCTTGAAATCATATTTCAAATATGTTTTATAACAATTTTTTTTGTATATTTCATAATTGCTCATTATGTTCTCAAAAGCTTTCTGTACTTCGTTAAAATCATCTAAGACTATGCCGCAGCCGTTATCTTCCACCAATGTTTTCATATTAGGTATATTATTTGCGATTACGGGCACCCCGCATCTTACGGAATCAAAAAATTTACCCGAAGACCATGCGGCATATTTTAAATTTAAATTCACAGGTTCGTAATATACGAAACTTATATCGGCTGATGCAAATATTTTAAACTTATCTTTGTGCTCCAATATTGTATTTGAGTAATAAATTTGACCGCCGTTGCTTTTCATTGCAGATTCTATACACTCTTTAATATTCCTATCCGGCAGCCAGCCATGTAAGACCAGGACAAATTCATCGCTGCAGTTTTTAAATGACTCGAGTATTTTATCAACACCGGTAATGCTCATCAAAGTCCCCGTCACCAAACAAATTTTTTTGTCCTTATCAATATCAAACATATCTCTAAAAAAATCGCTCTTTTCAAAAATCGGTTCACCTATTGTACTGTTATAAACAACGGATAATTTACTTATAGGGACATGAAGCGTTTGAGATAAAATTTCGGCTCTATATTTATCCTGCGTAAAAATTCCTTCTGATTTGTTTGCAAAAAACTTCTCAGCGACTTTCTTTTGATCTTCTCTCTCATAAAATTCTAATGAGTGATAATAAAACCGTATATTATTTTTTAATCCATATATCCCGGCACGGATTAAACCCTCCTCATCATAACCGATCAGAAAATCATAATCTATATCTTTAGAAGTGATAAAATCTATAAATTCTAAGTCCTTTTTATTAACTTGCAAATCGATATACTCTTCTAGAATATCTTCGCCTTTATAATCATAAAAATATATGTTCACATTATCCAAATTAAATAACGGCTCATTCAATCCCATACGATTACAAGCTTCATTTTTATCATAATATAGATCTATTTTGTAACCAAATGAATGCAAATACTCAACACTGCTGACAATTGGCGTACTCACTCCGGCCCATCCAAACGGAGCTATCAGTGCGATATGCTTATCAGTCATTCTTTAATATCCATAAAACATTCCAGCTATTGAAATTCGGTTTATCATGAGTCATCCACTCATATTTTTCTACTATTGTTAAGCCGACTTTTTCACATATCAGTTCCAACTCCGTATCAAAGAGGTATCTCATCTTATGAAGCTCTTTTTTTTCGATGATCTGCGTAGTTTTTTTATTCTCGATAAAAAGGTCGTAATGAACATCTACTACATTTTTTTCTACATGTAAGACAGGTTCGACGAATCTCGTGACTTTTATCTCATTGTTTTCAAGCCTTTTGACCCTTGTCGTCGGCAAGTCCGTTAAAACAGCCGGTCCGTACCAAAAATCAAAGATAAAGATTCCACCCTCTTTTAAATGCTCTCTTGCTACTTGAAAAGCCTGTAACAGCTCATCATTTGAATTTTGGTAGCTCATTACATGAAACAGCGAGACAACGGCATCAAATTTTTTATCTAGCTTTAATTTTGTAATATCGGACTTACTAAAAGTGAGATTATCTTCTTTGCCTGTACGTCTTGATTCTGCAATGCCAAGCATCTCTTCACTGAGGTCTACGCCATGAACCGTATACCCCTTATCGCAAAAAAGTTCCGCATGTTTTCCCGTACCGCATCCCATATCAAGCAGAGTTTTTGCATCTTTGCGGTTTGCGGCGATCAGCCCGTTCACATAATCTACTTCACCCGCATAATCTTTATCGGCGTAAAGCAGGTCATAATACTTGGAATACAATTCTCCGAACTGGTTCATACTAAGACCTTATGTAAAATATTTGAAACCTCTCGTATCTGCTCTTTTGTCAATGCCAGACCGCTTGGAATATAAAAACCTCTTTCATAGAGTTTTTCGCTATTTGGCAGATCATCGTCTAAGAACAGTCCCATCTTATGAAAAACCGGCTGTTTGTGCATCGGATAGAAAAACGGACGTGTCCCTATCTGAAGTTTTCCAAGTTCTGCCATGACCTCTTTGGCATTTTTTTTGTAATCATCTTTTAGCAGGAGCGCATAGACCCAGTATATATTTTCACAGTACTCTGTTTTTTCCATCGGCAAAGTTATCACATCTATATCTTTTAAAAATTCGCTATATGTACGGCCTATCCAGCGTTTCTTTTCTACGACTTGATCGATCTTTTCAAGCTGTGCCACGCCCAATGCCGCTTGCATGTTCGTCATACGATAGTTCCAGCCCAGCTCTTCATGAACGAATCTATCGGCCGTAAAACATAAGTTACGCAGACTTTTTGCTCTTTCATCAAGATATTTATCATCGGTCAGGACCATTCCTCCTTCACCCGTAGTGATATGTTTGTTTGGATAAAAACTAAATATACTGATATCTCCGAAACTTCCGCATTTTTTGCCCTTGTACTCCTGTCCGTGCATCTGAGCGGCATCTTCTATGATCTTTAATCCATACTTCTTGGCAAGCGTGAGTATCGGGTCTACATCGACGCAAAGTCCGAAAATATGCACGATCATAATAGCTTTTGTCTTTGGTGTGATCTTTGCTTCGATATCTTCGACTTTCATATTGTAAGTAAATAGATCACTGTCTATAAGGATCGGTTTTACCCCGCGGTTCACCAATGCCTGCGCACAGGAGATGATGGTAAAAGAGGGCATTATGACCTCATCGTCCTTTTGAAGGTTTAAAGCTGCCACAGCTATGTCTAGCGCAGCACTTCCATTGGCACATGCAGTCGCATGCTTTCGTCCCACGTACGCAGCCATATCATTTTCAAATCTCTTTATAAACGGACCTTCGGAGCTTATCCATCCCGTGTCTATACATTCATTGAGATATTTTTTCTCATTGCCGTTTAAAAGAGGTTCGTTAACGGGTATCAATTATGAACCCTTATCTGTGTTTCTTCCACATGCTCAAATCGTGTCTTATCATTATCCCCTGCATATGGACCCTGTTTGATCTCTATCATCTCTAAATCTTCCAAAACTTCAAATCCGTGGCCGCCGCTAGCTAAAAGAATGACATCTCCCGTCTCTAAAATTCTACTTTCCAAGTATACTTTGCCTTGTGTGTAAAAATCCACTCTCAGCTTTCCTTTTCTGATGACTAGAACCTCTTGTGTCAACTGAACGTCGCGGCTCACCTTATTGTGCACATGCGCATCTATCTTTTTGCCTTTTTTATGCGACATATATGCGAGTTGCTGAGAATACTCATCGGGTGTGAAAAACTGCATTCCCTCTTTTGAGTAGCTGTTTTTTATGATGATCGCTATCTGTTGATCGCCGCTCATAACGTTATATATCATATTTTTTCTCCGACAAACGCGAAATAACAGTAAACTCTCTGATCGTCAAACTCTTTCATGAGTTCTGGCAGGTTTTTATAAAAGATTATTTTACCTTTTATACCCTTTGGCAGGTTCTTAAATATTCGCTCGTAAAAGATTTTTGCGGAGTAATGTCTGGCAAAGGGAACGGCATACACATCGTCTCTCCATACTTTAGCCGCATCCTCGTCAAAGCTAACATTTTTCTGATCGCATTTGTCGCTTGTACAGTTAAAATAGGTTTTGTCAAGATAAAGAGGAAGGATAACGAACCTGCCTTTTGGCTTTAATATCCTTTGTGCTTCTGAAAGATACTCGATGTCCGCTTTTCCTTCGAAACATTCGTAAGCGCAATGCATCCCCATCTTGTCTATAAATTCGTCCGGCAGTTTCGTATCGCCCGCATTCGCACCGATCTTGTTGCCATGGATCCCCTCCGGATACGAAAGGTCCAATACATACGTCTGCTTTACTTTTTTACCGTAATAAAGATCATCGGCATACTGGCTTCCGCTTGCCGCGATATCCATAAATATGTCCGTTGTTTTAAAATCAAGAACTTTATAACTTAAATAATGTTCCAGACATTTCTCGATATGCACTTCACCGTACGCTTGATACTGGGTGTTTATCCTTGTGAACTCTTTTAGCCAGGACTTAAACTCGTCTATATCTATCTCTTCTTCTACGACATCGATGCCGTACTCGATCAGCCTGTCTTTGATATCTACGAAATCATCATAATATCTTAGGGGTTCTTTGGTCATATCGACTTCGGATAGATAAATTTTAGCACTCATTCTGCTGACCACCTTCTTTTCTTATATTCGATCACACTTTTTAAGATTTCGATTATATCGCTTTTTTTTGCTTCCCACTTCAATACCGCTTTTGCTTTTTTACTGTCGGCTATCAGAACAGACGGATCCCCTTTTCGCGGATCTTCAAATCTGTAGGGAACCCTCTTTTTACTAAGCGATTCGACCGCTTCTATCAACTCTAGTATCGACACTCCCGTACCTGTACCTAAATTAAAATCGTCAGAAACAAGATCTCTGTTTAGATATTCAAGAGCTTTTAGATGTGCATCGGCCAGATCCTCTACATGGATATAGTCTCTGATGCATGTGCCGTCTTTTGTCGAATAATCATCCCCGTAGACCTCTAAAAACTCTCTTTTGCCCTCTATGACCTCAAATATTATCGGTATGAGATGAGGTTCTGGGTCATGCATCTCTGCGAGTTCGCAATCTTCATCCGAGCCCGCTGCATTGAAATAGCGTAAGACTATGCTTTTCAAGCCGTAGGCCTTGTCATAATCCTCCAGTATCTGCTCTATCATCAGCTTTGTTCTTCCGTAAGGGTTGATAGGCGACTTGGGATGTCTTTCGTCCATCGGCAAAAACTTCGGATCCCCGAAAACGGCACATGTAGAAGAAAATACTATCTTTTTGACATCGTATTGTAACATTGCATTTAACAGATTAAGGGTATTTACGACATTGTTCATATAGTATTTTTTTGGATTTTCTACGGATTCTCCGACATAGGCAGAAGCCGCAAAATGAATAACGGTGTCGATATCGAAAGCTTCAAAGACAGTTTTTATGCTCTCGCTGTCGTTTAGGTCTCCAAACACAAACTCGCCGTATTTTGCCAGCTCTTTAAAACCTGTGGAAAGATTATCGAAAATGATAACTCTGTATCCGTTTTTCATCAGCGTCTTGCATGTATGCGAACCGATATACCCTGCACCGCCGACGACTAAAATATTTTTCATATCGATTCCATGAACAGATTATAATCATAATCCATATAGTCTTCTTTTATTACCCATGCAAAAAGTTTCGGGTCGTTTTTAACCTCTTCTTGATGAAAGATGTATCCGTCCAGATAACCGTTATGCATCACATCTTTAAGGGCATCTTCCGAAGAAGCAGACTCTTTTGTAGATACCCTCTTTGCTTTTCTCTCTTCTAGATCGCTGAACTGTCGGTATTTTCGTAATTTACTATATGAATCGCAGACTCCTTGATAGAACATCCTGCTGTACATATATTCTTTGGTCAATCTTTGAGCGGGTATATGGTGGTGCACCAAAACTGCAGGGTTATAGTAAGCTTTCACGTTTTGCTCTATCGCTTTATAACTCAGTCCGCTTTCACCGTCTCCTTGAAAACGCTGCAGTTTTGAGGGGATATTGTCGGGATTGAAACCGCCTAGTTTTAAAAACAGCTCTTTTTTTATGCTGAAGTTCAGCCCCCAGACATACAGAGGCGAGATCTCGATGGTATCTTCACCCATATCGATCAGGCTCAATTGTCCGCACATCCGGATATTGTCTTTGACCGTCCATAATGTATCAAGCCATTTTGGCGGTTCTATTTCATATACGGGCAAAGATCTTCCGCCTAAAATACCGCACTCCTTTATCTCTTCGAAAGTATCGCGGATGCTCTTCAGCCACAGGGGATCAACGGTCACGTCATCGTCAATGAAAGTAAGGATCTCTCCTCTCGCCGTTTTCGCACCGCTGTGTCTTGCCGACAAAAGTCCTGCAACAGGCTCATACTTATAAAATATGTCGATGCTGTCATGTATCCGTTGCACTCTGCCGACCCGCTCTTTCGTATCGTCTGTGGATGCATTGTCTACGACGATGATCTCGTATGATGCTTTGGAGACGCCTTGGCTGCTGCAGAGCGATTCTATACATTTTTCAAGCACCCTTGCTCTGTTGTATGTCGGTATTATCACTGATATCTTAATATCTGAATTCATCGTAAATCTCTTTTGTATGTAAAAAATCGTCTATGAAACTTTTTTCTTCATCACTGAGTTCTATCAGCTTCTCTTTTCTCGTATGTTTGTTAAACATCTCGTCTTCCTCGCATTCTTTACCCTCTTGCGTACCAAATTCACCGTAGATCTTTATCCTGTACTCATTAGCAATGGCAAATAGTTCGGCGATCTCTTCTGCACTTAGCTCAACGTTACACAGAGAAAACATATCACTTATCAGAGTATTGTTTTTTTCGAGATCTTCATATCTGATGATTTTATATCTTTCTTTTGAGATATTTTTTAAAGAATCCAGAGCTAGTTTGTTATGAGCGTACCACATATCCGCTGCACTCTCTACGGTAGCGGGAAAATGCCCTTTACCCCAGGTCTTAGCACCGTTTAATATCGATTTTACGACATCGTAAGGATTTCTGATCATCAAAATGAATTTTGACTCGGGCAGGATCTCGTTGATCGTATCGATAACCAAAGCATGAGAAGGAGTTTTTTCTATGAAATATTTTTCACCGGATAGATCCGCAGTATAACTGATCATTTTATAAAACAGCTCTCTTTGAGAGCTTAAAAACTGCTCATATGTGAAATAAGCCGGCAGACTAAGTCCGCATCTTACATCTTTATATTCAAGCATATTTTTAAAAACCTTTAAATTATGCGCTCCGATCGTAGTAAAGAAATCGCTTTCCTGTCCTGTCTCAAACAAAGAGTGTGTAGCCATTACTTTTTGGATCCAAGTCGTCCCGCTTCTTGGGCTTCCAACTATAAATAGAATATTTTTTTTCAAATAAGTCTTCCTCTCTTTGCCCTTAATTTATATACCGAATATATTTTTATATTTGTCCAAAAAATATTGCGACACATTTGCTTTTCCTATTCTCGGCATAGAATCTTCAGGAAACTTTTTTCTATATTGATCTTGATCTGCAAAATTAAACGGCTGTTTATTCTCAAATAAAACAGCGTACATCTCCTTAGTGGCATTTAATATCTCCTCTGCCGTATTATCTAAAACTTGATATTTATTTAAAATCTCAATTTCATCTCGTATTGCGGAAAGATATATTTTATTATCCATATACTCAGATATTCCGATAATCAGGTCATTAACTTTATTTTTAAACATTTTCAATAGGTAAATATCACCTTTCATATATCTTGGCTGAACCCACGATGCGACATTAGTGCTAATCACAGGTCTTCTAAACATTTGTGACACATCGCTAACACCTGTTATTGTCCCGATCAAAAAAGTTTGCTCAGACATCAAATAGAGATCCATTATTTTACTTTTAACATTACTATTTGCATAGTCTATAACTTTACTGTTGTTATAAGATAGCTTCTGCACGCCTTTGTCCCCTAATCGTATCACAAAACCGCCCTTGGACGTAATAAATTCGATAGCTTGCTCAAAACTGTGTATATTGCATGATCTTATCTGGTTATACTCTCTATCATCTCTTGCATGAACACAAACAAACCAATCATTTTCCTTGATACCAAAACTCTTGTCTAAGATCTCTCGACAATTTTCTTTCTCTCCCTCCGGAAAAAAAAAGTTTTGCTCCTCATTATTCACTAATGGCCTATAGACACTTGGCATATATTTCAATACGTTTAGATCTGTTTTTTCCATTATATTATTATCTTCAACTAGAAAATATTTATCTACCATCTTCATAAAATTATTACCCGCGTTATAATTTAAGAACTTATAATGGAACATAAAATAAAATAAGTGAAACAAATAAAAATTTTTGATTGTTATAAATTTGCTAGTTACGATATCCAATAAATATCTATTACTGGTATTCGTTTCATCAACTATTGCTATAAACTTGTATTTTTTAAAATCATCATTTGCGAGTAAAGCATCCGGTTCTAATGCCATATGTCCAAAGCCGGGAAATCTAAAATTATAAACTAACCTAAAATTCAATATATATAACATAAGGGCAAATGGGAAAAACAAGACTAAAAATACAGGATATAAAAATTCGACAATTTTTATATATCTTCTTTTATTAATTTTCCATCTTGGTGATAAAGAGTATTTAACGGCTTCAAAAAGAGTATTATATGAAAAAACTTGATAATTTTTAAATCCATGCATTTTGAGAGTATGTTTCATGGTTTTTTTATGTTTTTGCGATGAAATCACTATCTTATAGTTAAATTTATCCGCCAACCTGACTCCCTCATCAATTGAAAGAACATCCAGCCCTTCTACCTTCTGCCCTTGCAGATTCTGATCAATGAAACATATGACATCCTCTTTGTCGTACTCCATCTTCAGCTTTGCAATTCTTCCTTCTGTTCCTGCTCCGTAAATGATAAACTTCTGTATAGACATCACTTATCCATATATGTTTCAATTGTATCAATCAGTTTTTGTAAATCTAACGAATCCATACAAAATTCATTATTGGTGCATATAGGAGAGTAACAGTATTTACACTCGAATTGTTCACTTAAATTTAAAGCGAGACCTTTGCCATAAAAATAAATTTCATCTGCTGATGTAGGACCGAACAGGCAGATAACATATTTATCAAGGGCTAAAGCGAGATGAAGTCCCAGTGAATCTTGAGTTACAATAACTTTGCACGAATTAATCCACTCGATGTAATCCAATAAATTATTTTTGCCCTCTTGCCAACTGTAAGGGATGTTCCTATCTTCTAAACGTTTTTCAAGTTCTTCCCATTTAAATTTCGACATGGCTTTGGAAGGCCATTTTGAACCTACCAGATAGTTTAATCCGACTCTACGGATTTCCTCTGTTTTTGGTTTATACCCTAAAGAATATTTCTGGTCTTTCCATTCTATGCCCAGCATATTTAAAATAACCTGCTGCCATATCTGCTTATGCGTTTCTTTATTTTGTATATACTCTTTTGCTCTGACTGATTGAAAATATGTATCGTATTTTCCATCAATCTCATCAAATCGAAAGCCTATCTTTTCCCAGGCATTGATCATATCTGTCAAAGCACAAATACCGTCAATTTTTTCTAAATTGATCACGATATCATACTTTTCTCTCATAAGGACAAACGGAACGAATTCATCCCAGACTAAAACTCTGTCGATCAAGGCATTGTTTTTAACTAATTCCTGTGCTTCTTTTGAAACAACCCATGTAATATGGGGATTCTCATATTTTTTTTTCAATGGTTCTAAAACGACCGTGCATCTTACAACATCGCCAAGACTGACAATTTTACTGGTTTCGCTATCAAGAGTCTCAGATAATCCGAGTTTAATGATCAAAATCTTCATTATTGTCCCTTACTCACGTAAAAAATTTCTTAACGCTTCTTTCCAGCCCCTTAATTTAGGAGCTCGTACAGAAGCTATCGGCGTCCTTAACGGTTTATAATACTTAGACGGGAAATCTTTATCCAGCGCCTTGATAATATCTTTTTTTATCCCCAATATTGCAGCGACTTCCGATACAAATTCGTAAAACGAACAAGACCCTTCATTAGCGATATGATATGTTCCGTATTCATACTTCATGAGAATCATTTGTACAATCTGCTCTGCTATGTCATCAGAAAAAGATAACGTATCTATTTTGTCCGTAGCTACTTTCACATCTTTCTCTGATCTTAGCCATTCCAGCACTTTATCGGTAAACCCTTTTTTATTGTTCTCTCTGTTTCCGAACATTGTGGGTACTCTAACGATATAAAACTTATCACATATACTTTCAACGAACTGTTCTGCCAATAATTTCGTACCCGCATAAATATTCATAGGTCTAGGTTTGTCGGTCTCATAATAATAATCCTCTTTTGTACCGTCAAAAACTGCATGTGTACTAATATATACATAAGTCATATCGCGTTGCAAACAAAAATTCGATATGAGATATGAAGGTAGTGTATTTATACTAAAAGCTTCCAACGGTTTTTCATCACAAGGCTCTATACCTACTATCGCAACAGTATTTATAATATGTGTTGGCTTTTCCTGCTCTAAAATACTTTTTAGTTCTTCAAAATTTTCTATATCTACTTCTTCATGAGATAGAACAAAAAAATCCACACCTTTGGACAATAGTGCTTTTCTTAATGCCACCCCCAATACACCTGTACTTCCTAAAATGCATATTTTCAAAACTGGACCTTCTTATATAAAATTTATATGATCTGGTTTTTGTTGGAGGTTATACAAGAAACGATTAATATATTCATGCCTGCAGTTGCTTTCACATCCTGTATGAACATTGACATTTTTCATATTCTCTTGTACTTGCCAGTAGCGCTCAGATGCAAGTATATCCATAAAAGAGTTCTCTATGATATTTCCCATGAGATATTTTTCTTTTTCGATATCAAACCAGTGTCCGCAAGGGAAAACATTGCCATTGCCGCTAATTTGCAATAAGAATTTCGTACCGTTACATACGTTATACTCTTTCTTGCCGCCTGTTAAAATCTTATTCCATTTAATGATAACTTTATAGTTATCAGTTGAAAAACTTTCCGCCTGTGTAAAAACATCTTGTGAATCATTATACTTGCCATAGTCTGAGCCTAAGTCATTATTTGCAGTATCGGAAGTTGGTTTCACGACAAAATAATCCACGCCCAATTCGCGTCCTATCTCTGCGAGTCTGACAACATCTTGAATATTGTCGTTTAGCATAACCATCTGTATACCTATGGTCGTACTTAGATTATACTCTTTTTTCATATTCACCATAAGTCTGATATTTTCTAGAACATGCTCAAACATGTTTTTACTTACTCTGTGAATATGATGGAATTTTTCCGGAGTAGAAGCACTTAAATTCACCCTGATCCATACTAAAGACTCAAGTAAATTTTTGATTTTATCTCTTGGAATATTCATACCATTAGTAGCCATACCAAGATCCATATTGATCGATTTTCCATACTCTACGATCTCTATTAAATCAGGATGCAGGGTATTTTCTCCCTCGCCTATTAAAGCGATAGAACGGACTCCGGCATCTTTTGCATCTTTAAAAAAGCTTTTCACGCGCTCTGTGGGCATATTGTCATTTTTTTGATAACTGACATTCCCCTGTATGCTTCCATAACAATATCTGCATGCCTGATTACATCCTGTGGAGATACCCATATCAATGTGTAAAGGAGCAATACGTTTTCCCTGTTGCCAATCTGCTACTCTATCTAGATGCCATAGTAGTTTATGGCCGTCCATATTGTATTTATCACTCATTTTATTCCCTCCATGGCACTATAATACTGAATTCACTAATGTTTTTATTACGGATATTCGTTTTGATATTTTCAATATGCTGTCTATTCATTGTACATATTATGAAAACATATTTAGACTCTTTATCAATGCCGGCAGTCGATTGTATAGTAATGCCGTCGTAACGGGCACCTATTTTACTCGGAGTATCGTCAAATATCGTTACGTCACATCTCTGTGCCAAAACCTTTTTAACGATTGGATACACCGACAAGAATACATTGCCAAAACCGTAAAATGCCACTTTATATCCCTGATCGCAGAACTCTTGAATACTCTGCAATGTTGCAGCCTGCCCGGCCAAATAGCTCTCAATCAACGTTTGATAATGATCGTTTTGCTCATATATCATTGTATTGTTGCTATTACTGTTTTTTTGATAGATAGCATAGATACCGTTGCTAAAATCATCAGATATAAGTATTTCCGTAAAACCGCTAGCCTGTAAGACCAAGCGCAGGGTTTCTTTAAAATAATAACCTATGTGTTCTGTAATAAAAAACTCGCTGACATCCTCCAGATCCCGTTTTGTATTTGGAACTTCTACAAAAATATATGCTCCCTCATTTAAAACGGCATGTATCTCTTGTAAAAACTCTTGCGGCTTGTCTATATGCTCCAACACATGTCTTGTTATGACCAAATCGAATTTATTTGAAAAAAGTTCTTTTGTAAATAATCCGTTGATGGTAGGTACTTGAGCTTCCCTTTTTAACGGGTCTATCCCAAGGATATTGCAATTTTGATTTGCATCTTTGAGCAAATATAAGAAATCCCCTCGGTTAGAGCCTATTTCCAAAACATTTGTTATGTTATCAAACGACAAATGCTCGGTTAAAAAATCTAGGGCGTCTTTATAGTAATCCTCTGTCGATGGAAATATTCTGTTATCCATTAACGTATAATTTTTGTAAGTCGTTTTTCCAAGTTCTTCATATTCTTTGCTGTTCAAAGCAGAATCCTGAAAGATGAATCCGCACTTTTGACATCTGCTAATACTAAAATCTATATGTGCGATATCTTCAATTCGCCCAAAGGTACTAAACCCCTGTTCCTCTTTGGTCACAATAGTAATATACTCTTTGTCATGACATACAGGACAATTAATACTCATTTATTTTTCACTTTTGATAATTTTTATTATTGAATCGGCGTCTATTTGTAACTTTTGTCGCAAATAAGCACAATTTCCGATCTCATGTATATAATGATTCGGGACCGCAATTTTTATGATATCGACCAATATCCTTTTTGTTTGAGCCAAATCACATAAAATGCTCCCCAGTCCACCCTCTTTAAAATGTTCTTCTACGATATATATTTCATTATAGTTTTGCAAAATTTTTATTACCTCATTTTCATCAATCGGTGAGATCATGGGCATGGAAATGATTGCTACATCTTTAAGCTCTAAAGAGGCTTTCATTACCTCATCAACAATTGAACCGTGAAAAAGAAGAGCCTTTTTTTCCCTTTTTTTCATTATGATCGGTTTTGAAATATCGATCTCTTGATCGAAAAGAACCGCTTCTCCGCTTTTTGAAAGCCTTATAAAAGTAGGATTTGCACTGCTGATCGCGTATTCAAGAGCCTTCTCCACTTGAACAGGATCTGAAGGTGAAATAATATTAAGATTAGGCATAGTTTTAGCCAGAGCGATATCTTCTAGTGCATAATGCGTCATTCCCGCAGGAGCATACGTGATACCCGAACCAATACCTATCATGATAACGGGCAAATTCTGATATGCTATATCTACGCGTACTTGCTCATAGTTGCGCATAATTAAAAAAGGGATTATATTATAGATAAAAACTTTATGTCCGCTCAGAGCCATCCCCGCTGCTAATCCGGTCATAGCTGCTTCATTTATACCCGTATTTATATACTGTTTTTCCAACTCTTGCTGGAACTCTTCCCATACACCAAAACCGGCATCTCCCGATATTAAGAAACCATCTGAATTGCTTTTACAGTATTCAAATATTTTTTTTGCGGCAGTATTTCTCATAGACTATGCTCCAACTCGTTTAATCCTTGTTGCAAGATTTCGTCGGTTACTATGAAATAGTGCCATTTGAGTTCATTTTCCATAAAAGAGATTCCTTTCCCTTTTGTTGTATCACATATAATAACCTTTGGTTTATCCGACTCATTATTTAGAGCAGTTTCAATCTCTTTGAAGTCGTGTCCATCAATTCTTGTGACATTCCAATTGAAACTCTTAAACTTGTCCTCTATTGACTCAAAAGAAACGAGATCACTTGGTTTACCGTATCCCTGCAAATCATTTCTGTCCACTATGGCGATTAAATTGTTGAGTTTCATCTTCGGAGCCAACATCGCGGCTTCCCATACAGAACCTTCCTGAACTTCTCCGTCTCCCATCAAAACATAGACTTTGGAAGTTAGATTTTTTAATTTTTTAGAATATGCGAATCCGAGTGCTTGAGGCAATCCGTGTCCTAAGCTTCCGCTTGACACTTCGATTGCCGGGTTTGTCGTCATATCTAAATGCGCCGGTAAGCTGCCCCCGTTTTGATAATAACTCGACAACTCTTCTTTTGACAAATACCCTTTTTCATACAATGTGGCATATAGAGCCATAGCTCCATGCCCTTTGCTCATAATGAAGATATCTCTGTTTTCATCATTAAAATCTTCTATCTTCAAGACTTTGAAATACAAAGTAGTTAAAATATCTACACTTGACAGAGCAGTACCGACATGCGGTCCCTTTGAGCTATTGGCTATTCTAAGAATATTTTTTCTTATATTGGTTGATCTCTCTTTTAAATCCATAACAGACCCTCATATAAAATTTATATGTTTTAAAGTAGGATTTTTCAATTCCCATAAACTTCTGTTTATGGCATCTAAACGACAATTGGGCATACATTCGCCTTTACAATCCAAGCGATTTTTTGCAAAGTCTAAAATCTTCTTTCTTTTATCGCCATGCATAATTTCTTCAACGCTTTGCTCATGAATATTCCCATAGCAATAATCACTGTTATTTAAATATGGACCACAGCTGTAAACATTACCGTCACTTAGTACAACACTAAAGATCGGCAATGCCAGACAATGATCATAACTTCTGTCATGATATTTTCTGAACGCTTCTTTTCTTGCGATTACTTTATACTCTTTTGTCGAATATTGTTCAGCTTCGTCTAAAATGCTTTCTACTTCTTGTAGCGAGAAGTTTTTCGAAAATTGATATCCCTCTTGATCATTGTGTTGTACAAAAGGTTTGATCGCCAAATAGTCTACCCCTATTTCTCGACCGATTTTCGCAAGGTCCACGATTGTATGCAAATTTTCCGGTATGACAACTATCTGCAATCCTATATCGGTTTGAATATTTTTCTCTTTTTTTAACTTTACAGCATATTTTAAATTTTCAACGACCTTCTCAAAATCATCACTTTTATGTATTTCATTATAGTTTTCTTTTGTCCCCGCATTAAAAGAAACCCTGACAAATGTCAGCTTATCAAGTATTTTATCAGCTCTTTTTGGAGTAAAAAGCACACCGTTCGTATATATAGCACTGTCAATTTTATTATCATAACAGGTAATAATAAAATCATCGATGTCAGGGTGGATTAGCGGTTCGCCCTCACCTGCGAAAAGCATAGCTTTACATCCGAGTTTGCCAAACGCCTTAATCGACGCTATCGTCTTTTGTGTGTCCAGTCTTCTCGATTGATATCCTATATAATCATAAGCGCAAAAAGTACATCTATGGTTGCAGCTTCCCACCGGAGAATATTCAACATATACTGGGTCTACCGCCTGATCTGTTAAAAGCTTATATGACGTTTCATACTGATAGAACAGCTTATGTCCGTCAAAATCAAAATTAGCCATTTAAAAACTCTCTATCTTTTTCATAATCATAATATCCCATTCCAAAATCTTTTTTTGTCAATCTTTCTTTTTGACTTTCTGTCAGCTCTTGTATATTTTTAATCTCTACAGACGTGTGTCCAAATATTTGGTGACGATTTGTTTTAACCTTGATATCGCAAGGGTTACAGTGCCCAAACACAAAACATGGACGATATACATCTTCTATTTTAAAATCTGGATCTAAAATATGTCCTATTGGCGTTCTGCTCTCGTATAAATCCGAATGGCACCTATACACATGGCCGCTTGGTCCGATAATCAATTCACTCGTCTTACAGTCACAATATTTTTCAATTTTTTGAGATACGGCTTCTGGAAATTTGTATGTACCGTGCCACTCTACACCATCAAAACCAAGATATTCTTTAATCCTGAAATCTATACCAAGATCAATACACCGTTTTTTAACATCTTCGATATGCATTTTATTTTGAGGAACGACAACAGAATAAAGTCCAACGTAAAATCCTGCATCTGCCATCTTTTTAGTTTTTTCTATTAGATTGTCAATATCGTTTTGACCTGGATGATAACTTACACGGATAGCCGCATACTTTGCCTCACGCGTAAATTTTTTAGGATCGACTTTTTTTATAAACTCATCTACATCAAATACCATATTTGTCAATAAATCAAGTTTGATACCGTCATCTATGGCATTGATCATCTCATAAAATTCTTTATGAACTGTCGGTTCACCGCCTTGGATCGTAACAGGCAGATCATTATTTAAAATATGCAGTCTGTTAATCGCTCTAGCCCAGTCAAGTCCGCTCATCGGTTTTCTGGACACACTTTTACGATCACTTCCATCTTCATTTAAATTTATACAATATGAGCAATTTAAATTACAATTCAGTGAAATAAATGCACCGATATAATTATATTCTTTTGGGACAATTACTCTATCCATTTTGAAACAGCCTTCTTATTTTTATCATGTAATCTTTAAATCTTTTATCTTTTAAAACTAAATCTATAATATCGAAAAAAGAAAAATCAAATTGTGTCTTATTATGTTTAAATGTGTACTCTATGTGATTCATTTTTAAATAATATTCCATAATACAAATCCAAAAATTGTTGTTATATTTTTTTACGAAATCTTTACCTATGCTCAAACCCTGAACTAGTATCTTATATTGTAAGCTTTCATAATCAGCGGCATTATAATCTAATAACGTTGTATTTTTCGTGCCGGTATTATTATAAAGTGAAACATAAATATTCCTATTATATTTTATTAGATTTTTTGTCAGCTTATAATATTCTGCCCATATACCGACTTCTATATTGGCCAAGTAATTGATAGAAAATATCTCCACTTCCTGTGCGATATCATAAATATCATTAGGTATCAAAAACTCTATTTTACTATTACTATTGGCAAAAATATTTTCTAAGAATTTTCTCTGTTTATCATTAAAATAAAATGCTTTTAAAGTTGCTTGCGGGAATCTACTCGTAAGTTCTTTTAGATAGTTTGTAAATTCTATATCATGAAGGTTTTCTTCCAGCGCTAAAAAGCCTATCGCATCTTTTTCATAAAGGTTTTCAAGTCGTTCTTTATCGATGGTTGTTTCTAGTGAATTTTGAAAAGCGAATATATTATAATTTTCGTCGTCTCTTGATGGTATAGCTAACGAAGCCATTATGTCCATGTCTTCATCAATATATACAAATTGTAATTGATTTGATCTCAAAGCATATTTTTCACAAGGTTTATATTCTATACAAAGCTGTTTAAGATCAAAGATGTTATTTACAGCTTTACCGCCTTTATGTATCTCATCTATTTTTTCATCGTCTATATACACATCTATGTGCATATTTTGTAAATATCTTAAACTAATTGCTAAGTTTATAGTGTTTATATGCTCCTTCAGAGTTGCATCTTCATTATTGTCTTGATCTATCTTCAACTGAGGCACGTTTACTTCTTGAGTGCTGTTTAAAATATGTCGAACAGCATAAAATCGCTTATCTTCCAATTTTTCAAGATCATAGATAAACATATCTATCTCCTGATAAAGCTCATAAATACTTTTAGGAGCGATAAAGCGTATGAAATCGCGTTCTCCGAAGAATAGATGCTCAGAAGATTCTCTCTCTCTTTGTGTCCAGCAGATAAACTTGAACACGACCTTTGGAAATTTCTTTGAGATCTCTTTGATGCACTCTATGAATTCTTTGTTTTCATAAATGCCTTCTACCGGCAGCAGACCGACGGTAAACACATCGTCTTCATCTTTTTTCACTCTGACGAACCGTTTCTTATCCAGAGTCGCTTCGAGCGAATTGACGAACATGAACTTGTCAAAAAGCCCGTCACTTCTGCTTGGCAGATGCACCTCGACATTGAAAGTTTTAGCTTCATCACTGTAGCAAAACTTCAGTTTGTCTACTTTATGCGCAAACTTATCTTCAAGTATATAGTTGATGCACAGACGCTTCATGTCTGCAAGATTTTTCATGAATTCGTCAGAATGATCTATATGTAGCAAATCTATCTCTTCATCTTCTATATAAACGCGTATGAGCGTTATGGTATTGAAGTCTATTTTCATCTCTATGCCCATATTGATAGCATCTATGGTAGCCTGCATCATCCCTGCGAGTGAGAAGAGCCAATATCTGTGCGCGAGCACCCAGTCTATCATCTTTTGACGCTTATCGTTGTCCGTTAAAACGTTTCTTACCTGTATTTTTGCCAGTTCGATCTCCTGATGCAGGATCATCGCCTGAGTGGAATCGGTGAAGATATTTGCAAATTTCTGATCATCAAAATACTCTTTTATACGGTCGATCTCGCTCATCACGTTGGATAAAGCCTGATAATCAAGCTTTGCATACCGTTCATCTTCTTTAACGCTTTCGATGCTTTCACACTCTCTTGCCACATGCAAGAACGTGGTCTCGACCTCTTTTTCAATTTTTATAGCGTAAGCGAGCATCTCGTTTATTTTTACGCCAATCTTCTCTACATTTGCTTCTATCGTTTTCTCATCGGGTTTTGTCAGCTTTATCTGCTCTTTTTTGTGGGTAAAGTCAACATATTTTTCGATCGCTTCGGCAAAAGGCATCTCCACGGCACCCTCTATCCTTGCTCCGCCTTCTGTCGCGTTAACAGTTTTTATCCCCTTGGCATTGGCATAACCGATATCAGATTCAAAAAAATTCTTGAACAATCTCCATATGACCGTACTTTCTACGGTGCCCTCGCCTCCGTATGCAGGGATCATATAACGCTGCTTGTTCTTATCTCTCTCTTGTATTCCGTAAAGATGTCCTTCACTGTGAGTCGAACCGTCTGCGCCGTAGGCCAGATCCTGCCCTATCAGGATACAGTTTTCAAAATTCGCATGAAACATCATCTCATATGCCATGTTCGCTGCACTCATCCCTATCCCCAGATATCCGTACTCGGGCATCTCGAAATAACTGGTATAGCCAAAGGGTCTCATACTTATCTGCAGCGTTCCTGCTTTTATATCCTTAAAAAGATCCGGATGAGCGATGGAGGTTATGACGAACACTATATTCTCTTGAAACTCTTTTGACGTCTCCTGATAAAACTTGGCTGTCTCGATAACACGTTCGATGGATATGACGACATCAGGTTTTATACCCTCTCTTTCCAAAAGAGGAAGACTGGCGTCGACACATAAAAGCGTCACATGCTCTTTTATCTTTTTTAGAAGCGGAAGCTGTTTTTTAAGCGAAGGCCCCGTCGAAACTATGACCGCCGTGTTACTGTTCTTTACCTTTTTTATCAACTCCAGCGTAGTCGGGGTGTGCACCATTCTCTGGGCATTTGCGATCTGATGCTGCAAACCGATAAGCGCATCGGTAGAATCGTTTCCAATCCCGCGCACGGCGTGTTCGATCGCCTGCAGGAACATCCTGTTTATCGCTATGATAAGCTCCCCGTACTCACTCTCGTAAAAAGGAAGCAGTATATGAAATTGGTATGTTTTTGAAAACAGCCTCGATTCAGGATGCATGAATATCTCGGAAGCCAAAGAAAAGGTTATATCCTCTGCCAGCAGTATGACAAGCCTGCCCGAAGCCAGCTCTTTTGAAAAATCATTGAAATGAAGTGCCATAAAAAGTATCTCTATTTCAGGCTCGACAATGACGATCCTTCTATGTGTTTCATCCTGTAAAAGAGCCTTGTAAAAGACGCCGTTGCCCATCCCGAAAAAGTAGAGATACGGATAACGCTGATACTCTTTCATAAAAGAGTTCAGATACTCTTCCGTCTGGCGGATAGGCACGCCTTCATACAGTGTTTTTCCGTTTTTATTGCTGGCTATGTTTATGTTCAGAGGGTCTTTTTTATCAACGAAGACTTCAAACTTTTCATTGGTTTTAAGCCCAAAAAGCGTAGTTGCTACTTTTATGTTCACCTGTAAAAGAGCTTGAAGATTTTGTTCATAAATAGACATCCATTTCCTTTGTTGGTATATCGGTAATCCAGTATTTTTTTGAAGAGGAAGCAGAGCCTAAAATACTCTGCAAAAAAAGAAGAAAAAGTTAAAACTACTAAAGCAGCTTGAGAACGTTTTCTAAAAATGTGCTCGTAGCTTACGCTACGTTATTTTAAACTACTGAAGCAGTTTAAGCACATTTTGTTGTACGGCATTAGCCTGACTCATAGCAAATGATCCGGATTGTGCCAAGATATTGTGTTTAGAGAAGTTTGCGCTCTCTGCCGCGAAGTCGACGTCACGGATCTGAGATTCCGCCGATTTTACGTTGACCTGCGTCACAGAGATATTGTTTACGGTAGAGACAAGCTGATTTTGAACGGAACCGAGATCCGAACGTACGGCGTCAAGTGCTCTAAGCGCGGAATCGGCTATCTTCATAACGGCCATCGCACCTTTAAGCGTCGTTACACCGGCACCTTTATCAGAAGTGATGTTCAACGCATTTGCATTTGCATTGAAGCCCATTGCACTTGCCATATCAGCAGTAGTAGCACCTTTGATATCGCGCAGACTCGATGTCGCTTCCGCAGAGTTCAATATCGAAAATTCTAACCCTGTGGTCGCACTGTTACCGGCACCCGAAGCACTCACGATAATATCAGCAGCACCCGTACGGGTAAGCGTCAAACGACCTGCATTGAAATCTTGATCCGAAGTTCCGATTCCCGTCAATGCGGTTAAGTTCGTTCCCGATACCTGGATCGCACGTCCATCGCTCGATGTAAGTTCCAATCTTCCCAGTGCATCTGTTGAAGCTCTGACTCCCGTAGTCGAAGAGAAGTTGTTGATAGATGCAACAAGTACGCCGTTGCTGTCGTTTGGATCACTGACATTGATATTACCGATATTAACGCCGTTGATGGTTAATCCTGAGATCGTACCCGTTTGTATCGGTGTGCTCCCTGTATCTATGACCGTATAACTCGCCATGACACCCCCGAGGATATCTGCATTTTTATTAATAACCTCAGCCAATACTCCAAGACCAGTACCCACGCTTGTAGAGATGATGACGCTCTCTAAAGTCACGTCGTTTGTTCCGTCGACATTTTTAAATGTCAAAGTCGACGTACTGCTTGCAGTGATCGTTGCAGTCGTTTCAAAACGTGCATTACCGATTTTATCCGAGCTTGTAGCACCGATACTCGCTTTTACGGATTGATTCGAAAAAGCACCGATTTGGAACTCTTTGTTCGTGAACTGACCTGAAAGAAGGTTCTGTCCGTTAAACGAAGTAGTACCTGCGATGTTATCAAGCTCTTCCATAAGACGAGTGATATCAGCTTGAAGCGCTTTACGAGAATCGGCACTTTGACCGTCTTGTGCAGCTTGAGTAGCTTTTGTCTTGATAGTATCAAGAATCTTGATCTGTTCATCCATCGCTTTATCGGCGATCTGAATAATAGAGATACCGTCATTTGCATTCGCTATTGCCTGACCAAGAGCTGAAGCTTGTGAACGTAAAGAATCTGCAATTGACATACCAGAAGCATCGTCAGCGGCAGTATTGATACGAAGACCTGAACTTAGTTTACTAAGTGAACTATCTATAGCACGGTTGTTCAGCATTGCATTTGTATGAGCATTCATAGCCGCAATGTTTGTATTTATTCTAAAACCCATCTTTTATCCTTTTAAGGTATGTAGTTTCACATCCTTGTAAAATCTAGTTAAGAAGACAAAAGCAAAAGGTGTTCCAACTTTTATAACAGATTAAGATTCGATTGGTTAAGTATAAATAGATTAAAAGATTTGCACGAAAGAAAAAAAGCCGCAGATCGAAAGACCTGCGGCTGAAGTTTTAGAGGAAACACTTTAGATTATTATAATCGTCTAAAATCGTTTTCTAAAGAAACGTCCTCGCTATCTTACGATAGCTTATTCAGACTACTGAAGTAGTCTTAGGACGTTTTGTTGAACAGCGTTAGCCTGACTCATAGCATATGAACCAGATTGTGCCAAGATGTTCAGTTTAGAGAAGTTTGCACTCTCTGAAGCGAAGTCAACGTCACGGATTTGAGACTCCGCAGCTTTAACATTAACTTGAGTAACAGAAATATTGTTAACAGTTGAAACAAGTTGGTTTTGAACAGAACCTAAGTCTGAACGTATTTTATCTAGACCTTTTAATGCAGCATCTGCTATTTTCATAACAGCCATCGCACCTTTAAGAGTCGTTACACCCGCACCTTTGTCAGTACTGATATTAAGCGCATTTGCATTCGCATTGAATCCCATCGCACTTGCCATGTCAGCAGTAGTAGCACCTTTGATATCGCGTAGGTTCGTAGTAGTTTCAGCAGAACCAGTAATAGCCGTATTTAAAGCAGTTACACCTGTTCCCGTCGCACTTACAAGAATATCAGCAGCACCGGTACGTGTAAGAGTTAAACGACCTGCATTAAATTGTTGATTAGAAGCCAGACCTGCAACAGTTGTCAAGTTTGTACCAGAAACTTGGATAGCACGACCATCAGCAGATGTAAGGTTTAAGTTACCACGGCTGTCGATTGATGCTGTAACACCGGTAGTTGACGAGAAGTTGTTAATAGCCGCTACAAGAACACCGCTGCTGTCATTTGCATCATTAACAGTAATGTTACCGATGTTTGTACCGTTAATAGTAAGACCAGAGATCGTACCAGTAGCTACTGCTGAAGAACCTGTTTCAACAACTTGGAAGCTTGCTTGGATACCACCAAGAAGATCTGAGTTTTTATTGATAGTCTCAGCCAATACTCCAAGACCTGTACCGGCACTTGTAGATATGATCACGCTCTCTAAAGTCACGTCATTTGTACCGTCAGCTTTTGTAAATACCATCGTTGCCGTACCGCTTGCAGTGATCGTTGCTGTCGTTTCAAAACGCGCATTCCCTATTTTGTCAGAGCTTGTCGCACCGATACTTGCTTTTACCGATTGGTTAGAGTATGCACCGATCTGGAACTCTTTGTTCGTGAACTGACCTGAAAGAAGGTTTTGACCATTAAACGAAGTAGTACCTGCGATATTATCAAGCTCTTCCATAAGACGAGTGATATCAGCTTGAAGCGCTTTACGAGAATCGGCACTTTGACCGTCTTGTGCAGCTTGAGTAGCTTTTGTTTTGATACTATCAAGAATTTTAAGCTGTTCATCCATCGCTTTATCGGCGATCTGAATAATAGAGATACCGTCATTTGCATTTGAGATCGCTTGACCTAAAGAAGAAGCTTGTGAACGGAGACTATCTGCGATTGACATACCAGAAGCATCGTCAGCAGCAGTATTAATACGAAGACCTGAACTTAGTTTACTAAGTGAACTATCCATTGCACGGTTGTTCATTAACGCATTTGTATGCGCATTCATAGCCGCAATGTTTGTATTTATTCTAAAACCCATAATAAATCCTTTTCGGGCGAGAGCTTTGAGCTCTTCAAAATTTTCTCAGCGTCCTTGCTGATACAAACTATATCGACACCTAAAAAAAAAGCTTTAAATTATTTTTTCAAATTATTTTATTTTTTTTTGATACACTTTCAAAATCGAAAAGTAGCATACTACTATTATATAGGAAAATATTTTGGACTTAATTATCGTCGAATCACCGGCCAAAGCGCGAACAATAAAAAATTTTTTGGGAAAAGGATATGAGGTCATAGCCTCAAAAGGACATATCAGAGATCTTCCAAAATCCCGTTTTGGAATAACCGTAGATGAAAACAATGAACTTACTCCCGCGTACAGCGTGGCAAAAGAGAACAGCGGTGTCGTTAAAGAGATACAGGATCTGGCAAAGAAAGCAGATACCATCTATATCGCGACCGATGAGGACCGCGAAGGAGAAGCGATAGGCTGGCATATCGCATACGCTATCAAAAAAGACCCTAGCACGCTTCCGAGAATCGTATTTCACGAGATCACAAAAAGTGCCATCATGCATGCACTAGAGACTGCCCGCAGTATCGATATGAACCGCGTCAATGCACAACAGACGCGCCGTCTGCTTGACAGAATAGTCGGTTACAAGCTCTCGCCTCTGCTGAGCTCAAAGATACAAAAAGGGCTCTCGGCAGGACGCGTCCAATCATCGACGCTCAAGATCATAGTCGACCGTGAACGCGAGATAGAAGCGTTCGTACCGCAGGAATACTGGAGCATAGATACTATCTTTAAACCTGATATCGAAGCGAACTTGATCTCTTTTCGCGGCGATAAGATAGATAAACTCTCCATAAAGAATGCAGAGGAAGCCAAAAAAATAGTCTTAGAAGTACAAAATGATTCTTTTTTGGTATCTTCGATCGAAACCAAACAGCGTAAGAGCTCGACACCGCCGCCGTTCATGACATCGACTCTGCAGCAGACCGCTTCAAGCAAACTCGGATATTCTCCTAAAAAGACGATGATGATCGCACAATCTCTTTATGAAGGAGTCAAAACGCCCGAAGGAACCTCCGGCGTTATCACGTATATGCGTACGGACTCATTGAACATGGCAAAAGAAGCCGTCGATGCCGTAAGAGAGGAGATAACCAAAAGATACGGAGATAAATATGTTCCCGCATCACCGAAAATCTATGCGAAAAAGTCCAAAGGCGCACAAGAAGCGCATGAGGCGATCCGCCCTACTATGCTTCATTTTACACCCGAAACTGCAGCAAAATATCTTAAAGCAGACGAGATAAAGCTCTATAAACTCATCTATGAAAGATTTATGGCATGTCAGATGAACGATGCGCTGTTCGAACAACAAAGCATCACCTTTAGCGGTAAAAATTCCCAATACAAAGCTACGGGAAGAAAACTTCTTTTCGACGGTTTTTATAAAGTTCTCGGTAGTGACGACAAGGACAAACTGCTTCCTACTTTAAAAGAGAATGAGCCTATCGACATAAAATCTATCAAGCCGACACAGCACTTTACGGAGCCGCCGGCACGTTACTCGGAAGCTTCGATCATCAAAAAGCTCGAAGCCGAAGGTATAGGACGTCCTTCGACGTACGCACCGACCATTTCGACATTGACGGTGAGAACCTATATAAACGTAGAGAAAAAGCAGTTAGTCCCTACAAAGATGGCTTTCACCGTGACCGAACTTTTGGAAAAACATTTTAAAGAGATCGTCGATGCTTCTTTTACCGCCAATATGGAAGAGGTACTCGACGAGATCGCCGAAGGGGGCAAGGACTGGCAGAAGACTCTGCAGGATTTCTACTTCCCTTTCATGGAAGAGATCGAAGAGGGCAAAAAGAACATCGCAAGTACAAAACTGGCGCAGCCTACGGGAAAAAACTGTCCCAAATGCGGCAGCGAGCTTCTGCTTCGTTCGGGGCGTTACGGAAACTTTATCGCCTGCAGCGGATTTCCTAAATGTAAATACACCGAACAGATAGAGGGCGAAGAGAAAAAAGAGCAGGAGACGGCAGAGACAAGTGACGAAAAATGCGAAAAATGCGGCAGCGATATGATCGTCAAAAACGGACGTAACGGAAAATTCCTGGCATGCAGCGCATACCCGAAATGCAAAAACACCAAAGCACTTGAATCTACTATGAAAGAATCACAGATCCCGTGCCCGGACTGCGGGGGCAAACTGCTGTTCCGTCAATCCAAAAGAGGAGCGTTCTGGGGATGTGAAAACTATCCGAAATGTAAATTCATCTCAAAGTTCGAACCTACAGCGCATAGATGTAAGGAAGAGGGCTGCAACGGAGTACTTGCAGCAAGAGTATATAGAAACAAAGAGGTCTATGAGTGTATAAAATGTAAAAACCGTACTCCAAGAGAGAATAAAGAAGAATAAAATGAAGATAGGCATACTCTCAGACACGCATAAAAAATCCAAGCTGTCACAAAAGGTGATAAACCACCTGATAAAAAACGGTGCGGAATTTTTGATACATGCCGGAGATATCGGTGAGCCGGAAATTCTCGAACAGTTAAAAAAGAGCGGGCTGAAATATATCGCCGTATACGGGAACAACGATGCTCCGCTCGTCGCCCATCATAACAGATACAACCTTGTGCAAGAACCCTATTATTTCAAACTCTCAGGCGTGAAGTTCAAGCTTATGCATCTGCCATTTTACATGAGCCCGGATGCAGACATAGTCATCTTCGGACATACTCATATCTTTGAATGCGATTTTAAAAACAACACGCTTTTTTTAAATCCCGGAGAAGCATGTGCAAGAAATAAACCTCTTGCAGAATGGGCTATGCTTGATATCACGGAAAAAGGCTACAACGTAACTTACTATAATAAAAACACGAAAAACGGCGATCTTAACGAATCGCACTTCTTTTTTGAGAGGACGCTATGAGCAAAAAGATTTTTTTATGCGCGATAAGCAATATAAACAGCGGTACATGCAATGAAGACTGCAAATTTTGCTCTCAAAGCGTAAAATACAAAGCGGACATACAGCGCTACATCCAAAAACCCATAGACAACATAGTAGCCGAAGCAAAAGAAGCGCATGCAAGCGGCGCTTTGGGTTTTTGTCTGGTAACTGCGCATAAAGGGCTTGATGAGAAGACTTTAAAGTTCGTATGTCAAGCCGCGCGCGAAGTAAGCCGTGAAATTCCCGCTTTAAGACTCATCGCCTGCAACGGAACAGCGTCTCTTGAACAGCTTTTAGAACTCAAAGAAGCGGGCATAAAAGCATACAACCACAATCTGGAGACTTCACGCGAATTTTATCCTCAGATATGTACGACCCACCCATGGGATGAAAGATACGAAACCTGTAAAAACGTGCACAAAGCGGGGTTAGTACTTATCAGCGGCGGAATCTTCGGACTCGGCGAAACACAAGATGACAGGATAAGTATGCTAAACTCACTCAAAGAGTTGAACCCGACTTCCGTACCTATAAACTTTTACCATCACAATCCGGCACTTCCGTTAAAGCCCAATACTTTGACGGCCGACGAAGCCTTGGAGCTGATACGGCTCACACGTGAAGTCTTATGCGATGCCAACAGGATCATGGTTGCCGGAGGAAGAGAGATGATGTTCGGCGACAGACAGGCCGAGATATTTGAAGCGGGTGCCAACTCGATCGTCATCGGCAACTACCTGACGACACCCGGAAGGGAAAAGAACAGGGATTTACAGATGCTGAAATCTTTAAATCTCGATATTGCGACCTCGCCTGAGGTCTAATGCACAAAGGAAAAGAGTTTTGATAGATGATGTAAATCTCATATTGACTATCTCTATGATAGTGATATTTTCTCCCTTTTTTGCAAAAATATTAAAACTTCCCACAACCCCGCTTGAGATAGTGTTCGGCTCGCTGATGGGCTATGTCGGATTTTTACATCATCAAAATATTTTCGATATCATCGCGGAGTTTGGATTTTTATATCTGATGTTTATCGCCGGTACCGAGATCGACTTAAAAAAAGTGTTGAAAACACCTCCTAAACTTGTAAAAACGATCCTGCTTTACCTTCTTCTGCTCTATAGCTTTTCCATAGCGTTTTCTCTCTATTTTTCGCTTGGCAAGATATTTATGGTTCTTTTACCTCTTATCTCCGTCGGGCTTGTCGCAGCACTTTCAAAAGAGTACGGCAAAACGGAATGGCTTACACTTTCGATGACGGCCGGAGGGATCGGAGAGGTCGTCAGTATCGCTCTGCTCACCCTTGTCTCCGCCGCATTGGAGTACGGAAACGGAATGGGATTATTTAAAGCTCTTTTGGCACTTGTCCTGTTTTTGCTTTTTATGCTTTTTCTGTTTCGCTCTTTGCAGCTTTTGTTTTGGTGGTTTCCCGAAGTCTCCGTTGCGCTTATGCCGCACAACGACAACAAGGAACAAGACATAAGACTCTCCATGGGGATATTTTTCATCCTTGTGGCAGTCATGCTCTATCTTGATCTCGAACTGGCGTTCGGTGCATTTTTAGCGGGGATATTCATCCCTACTTTCTTCGAGCATAAAGATGAGCTGCCTGAAAAACTGGCAAGTTTCGGATTCGGATTTTTGATACCTATATTTTTTATCCATATCGGAAGTACTTTCAATCTTAACGCCCTTTTGATAAACGGTCTTATCACAAAAGCGTTGATCATAACCTTTGTCATGATAATCATGCGTCTGCTCAGTTCTCTCGTGTTTATCAAAGAGTACGGATTCAAAGCATCTATACTTATGGGGCTCAGCCATTCTATGCCGCTTACCCTGCTTATTGCGATGGCAACACTCGCATACAATGCCAACAGTATAGACCAGTTTCACTACTACGCTTTCATCCTTGCATCGCTCTTTCAGGTCATCCTTGTCATGCTCATAATCAAGATCCTAAACATCTATCTAAAAGAGAAAATAACCGCATAATCTGCTATAATTAAAAAAACGGCACAAAAAGGAGTCGCTGCAATGGCAAGATCACCGCTTTTACAACTTGTACGCGACTCCATCGAAGAGGTCATCGAAGCAAAAAGAAAAATAGACAGAGAATCTCTTTTAAAGGAGTACCCTGTTTTAGAGCAGAAGATAGCTTCGGAAGTCTCCATAAAAGTCGATAACGAAGTCCGAGGTCACGCTTCATCTGCAGAGGCCTTGAAGCCCCTTGTGGACGATATCATCTATAATGCGAAAGTGGCGGCTTTTCAAGATACAAAAAACTCTCCGATCTCTACTGCCGAGTATCTTCACTGCTCCATAGAACTCTCGCTTCTTATCCCCAACGAAGAGGGAGGTTTTGACATCGAGACCTCCACGGACGGTCCTATCGTAAAAGATTAAGAGTGATGTTCGTTGATATGACAGGCTATTTTATAGCCATGATTGAGTCCCAGAGCAATCGAACCACCTGACTCTTGCGTGATATCCCCCGCGACAAAAAGTCCCTCTATCGCTGTCTCATAATTATCGTCATGAACCGGTTTGCCGTCTTGCTCCTCTATGCCAGAACTCGCCAAGAATGCACTTGGAGTCGTTCCGCCTATGGCGTAGATCACTCTGTCGTAAATCTCTGGCTCTATCTCATCGTAAACGACCCTTACTCTTCCCTCTTCATCTTCGAGCGCCGAAATGTTCACGCCTAAGATAGGACGCACCTCGCTATGGGCTATAGCATTGGCGATATCTCTTTGGTTTATCGGGTTTGCACGTCTGAAAGTTTCTCGTCTATAGCAGATCGAAACATCGTTCTTGGGACTCAGGTCCACGGCGTACTCGATAGCACTGTCACCACCGCCTACGACCAGAATTTTCTCTCCCTCGCTGCAATCATCAAGCGTATAGCCCACTCTTTTTTTGATATTTGTAGGAATCTTGTACTCGGGCTTGTTCGGTTTTCCCATTCTGCCGATCGTAACGACGACATATTTCGCTTTGATACTTCCTCCGGCGATAAAGACATCGAATATCTCACCGCTCTTTTCTATCTTGCTCACTTCGGTATGCGTCACAAGCTCTACGCCGTGAGCTTTTATCACCTCATCGAAAAAATCCAGCGTGGTCTCTTTGGTGCCGTCGAGAAAATAGATGTTGCCATCCAGCTCCACTTTCTGTCCTTTCCAGTCCTTATCGACACGCTTGTTGTCTTTGTAGTATTTTCGGATCGTAGCATTATGGTTCTCATCTTTTTCCAGCATCAAAATATTTCTTATACCCAAAAGATAACTTTCGACCGCTGCGGCTATACCGGCAGGTCCGGCTCCGACTATAACCATATCATACACTTTCTCCATGCTCTCTCCTAAATAAGTTTTTATTATTTTACCACATTATAGAAAAATTAAATAACAGCCCTTTTTCTCTCCTGTTTTACGCCAGTTTTTCGGGAAATCTGGTCATAAACTTTTGAAGCTTCGGAGCGATGACGACTCTGCAGTAACCCTGATTCGGATTCGAGGCAAAATAGCTTTGATGATATCTTTCTGCAGGATAAAATTCGCTTAGTGGAGCAACCTCCGTCACTATCTTGTCGTCAAAATCCGAAGATACCTTGGCAATGGAATCTTGTATCTTTTTTTTCTCTTCGTCGCTGCCGTAAAAAACGACGGAGCGGTACTGCGTGCCGACATCGGCTCCTTGGGCGTTCAATGTAGTGGGGTCATGTATCTCCCAAAAGATATCCAAAAGTTCCTCCATCGTTATGATTGCATCGTCATAACTTATCTCGACTACTTCGGCATGCCCCGTAGCTCCGCTGCACACCTGCTCGTATGACGGGTCTTTTCTTCTTCCTCCCGCGTAACCGCTTAGAGCTTTTTTTACACCTTTGACATTGCTGTATACGGCTTCGATACACCAAAAACAACCTCCGCCCAGCACAAGTTTTTTCATAGACATCCCAGATCCTTGCTAAATTTATGTGATTTTACATCATTATCGTATGAACAGTTTTAAGCCGGCAGATTAGAGTTTAAAATTTAGTTATAATTAGCAAAAATCAAACAAGCGAGTGCTATATGAGATCCTTTTTCCTGACGCTATTTCTCTTTTCCTCTTTAATCTGTGCAGACGATCAGTTTCCCTACATCAAACCTGTATCCGTTGAAAGAGCTCCCGTCGTAAAACTAAAGCCCGTTGAAAAAAAACAGGAGATAAAAAGCGAACAAAAAGAGAAGCAAAAGCCGCAGACAAAACAGCAGGTCGTAAAAAAAGAGCTTGACAGTGATAATGACGGAGTACCCGATATTAAAGACAAATGTGCGAACACCCCTGAAGATTTCGCGGTCGATGAAAACGGCTGTCCTACCGCCAAAATACTGCATGTGACATTTGGTGCAGACCAATACAAGGTGACCGACGCCGTTATGAACGACGTAAAAAAGTTTGCCGACTTTTTACGCCAAAATGACGAATACGATATTGTCATTTTGGGATATACGGATTCATCGGGCGACGCCCAAAAGAACCAAAATCTTTCTCAAAGAAGAGCCGATTCCGTAAAAGAAGCCCTTATGAGATACGGTATCTCCAAAGCCAGACTCACGGCGATCGGCAAAGGGGATAAAGATCCGATAGCCGACAACTCTACGGCAAAAGGACGTGCACAAAACCGCCGTATCGAGATAGAATTGGTCAAATGATATCAGTGGTGGACTTTTAGAAGTTCGTCATAATATCTTTGTATATCGGGGATGTTTATATGCAAAGCATCCGCTTCTCTTACCAGATAGCCGCACAGAGTTTCCAGCTCGTCTCTTCTTGTAGCCTTGATATCTTTATGCATCGAAGTCGAAGCGTTCTTTGGCAGTTTTGAAGCCGTATGCAGCGCTTTTGCTATCTCTTCTTCAATATCTATATCTTTTGCTTTTGCTATCAATGCGATCTCTTTTAAGACGCTCAAAGCTTTATCATAATGATTTTCGTATACCGATCTTATCGATTCGTCGTAGTAGCTTGTCAGCATCGCAAAAGTGGAGATAAAGATATATTTTTTCCAGATGGCTTCTTTGACATTTTGCGGTACTTTATATCTCAGTCCCGCTTCCTCACACATATCCGCCAGAAGTTCACTGCCCTCCCCTGCAAATATAAGTGCGAACACGTCGCCGCTTTTTTTTATCTCTCCGGGAGCTTTTATATGCGAAAGGATATAGACGCAGCCATCGAGCACCTTTGCATGTAAAAGTCTGCGAAGCGTACCGCCATGCTCTACTCCGTTAGCCAGGCTTAAAACGATGCTGTTTTCATCTATAAAAGGCTTACAAGCAAGTACGGCATCCTCCAGATCATAGCTTTTTACGCAAAAAAGAACCATGTCGAAATATCCGCCAAGCTCTTTTTCCTCAACCGCTTCGATATTTGTCGTTCTAAACTCTCTGTCGTCTTCTACTACACGCAATCCTCTCTGTTGTATCGCTTTTAGATGCTCTCCTCTGGCGACTCCGACAATTTCATTTTCCGTACGGCAAAGATACGCGGCTATATACCCGCCGACTCCGCCGAGCCCATAAACAAGAACTCTCACTTTTATCTCCGGACGATGACGTTATTATCAAGAACTTAAGCTGGTTTTAACGCCAATAATTCTAATATTTTCTATTAGATGAAATTATAACATAAGGATCGATATGAAAAAAGTTCTAGTTTTAGGCGGCGGATTTGCCGGAATAGAGTCTGCGATCTACTTAAGAAAAAACAATTTTGACGTGACTCTGGTAAGCGACAGAGATTTTTTTTACATATATCCTACATCCATCTGGGTACCTACGGGAGAAACAAAATTCAAAGACATATGCGTCGAACTGATAAAACTTCAAGACGCACATGGATTCAAGATCATCATCGATCCCGTCAGATCGATAGAAGCAAAAGAGCACCGCGTTACTTTAAAAAGCGGCAGAGTCATGGATGATTATGATTATCTCGTAATCGCCATAGGAGCTTCAAAAATGAAAGCCAAAGGGATAGAACACACCCTTTCCATCTGCGGAGCGCCGGAACAGTCGCTGCTCATAAAAGACAGGGTGCAGGAGCTTGTTGAAAAGGGCAGCGGTAAGATCGCGTTTGGTTTTGGCGGCAACCCCAACGATACTTCCGCCGTGAGGGGAGGCCCAGGATTTGAACTGCTTTTTAACGTACACAATCTGTTGAAGAAAAAAGGGATAAGAGAGAACTACGAGCTCACTTTTTTTGCTCCGATGCCAAAACCGGGCGCAAGGATGGGTGAAAAAGCACTGAAAATGATGGACATGTTCTTTGAACGTACCATGGTAAAAAAACATTTCGGCAAAAAGATAAAGGCTTTTCAAAACGACGGCGTTATCTTTGAAGACGACAGCAAGCTTGAGAGTGACTTTACGATGTTCATCCCCGCCGGAGACGGACATGAGATCATCAAAGATTCCGATCTGCCTAAAAACGCTGCGGGATTTGTTAAGATAGATGATTTCTGTCGGGTCGAAGGCTTTGAATACATTTATGCAGTAGGCGACGTAGCTGCTATAGAGGGTCCTGAATGGAGAGCAAAGCAGGGGCATATCGCCGAGGTCATGGCCAGAAATGCGGCTCATAATATTAACGAACAAGAGAATAATGCCGATAATCATAAAGGATACCAAGAACATCTCAACATTCTTTGCGTCATGGACAGCGGAGACGGTGCGGCATTTGTATACAGGGATGAAAAAAAAGCGAAAATGATCCCTCTGCCTATCCTTGGACACTGGCTGAAAAAGGGATGGGGAAAATATTGCAGACTTTCAAAATTAGGACGTATACCCCGTATTCCCGGATTATAGTATAATACAATAATAAATAATAAGGGGGAGTTATGCTAAAGAGCTACAAACCTTATGCAGCAATACTGCTGCTTCTTATTATTGTTATCGGCGGTTTTGTATTTAGTTACGTGCAGTTAAATACGAAAAAGATACAAAACTCCATCTATACGCATGAAGCCGCTTCTATGCGTAAAAACGTCAAACTGATGATCCTGCAGAAACAAAAATCTACTCTGGCGATCGCACTGAGTCTGGCTAACGATAAGAATCTGATCGAGCAGATAAAACAAAACAAAATAGCTTCCGATTCTTATAAAGACCTCCTTGACAAGCTTACACAACAAACACTTTACAAAAACGTCTGGATTCAGATCATAAACAAGGACGCCGTCTCTTTGTATAGAAGCTGGAGCGATCTCAAAGGCGATCTGCTTCATGATGTCAGAAAGGATCTAAAAAACATCCTTTTACATAAAACGGTAAACTACTCTATAGATATCTGCCGGTTCGACCTCTCGATCAGAACCATCGTTCCGCTGTTTGAAAACAAAAATTTCATAGGTATCTTAGAGGTCATCACACATTTCAATTCCATCGCAAACAGTCTGAAAGATTCGAAGGTCGGCTCTGTCGTCGTAGTAAAAAAAGAGTTCACGGACAAAATAAAATTCCCTTTGACGAATCAATTTATAAACGATCACTACGTAGCAAATCTCAATGCGCCTGAAAATCTTACAAATTACCTTAAAACGCATGGTCCTACAAACTATTTTAACAATTCGTATAAGATCGAAAACGGCTATATCATAGTCTCTTACGAATTAAAAAATTCTCAGTCGCAGGCCATCGGATATTTTATAATGTTCAAAAAGCTCTCGGACGTACAGACAATGAACCTGGAGTTCTTTGTCTTTAAGTGGATGAGCGTTTTCGTACTGCTCGGTCTGCTCGTCCTTTTTATTATCAGCAACATTATCCTGATCAAAAACAGAAATCAAAAAAAATATTATAAAAGCATCCTCGACACCGCCAGCAACATAGTGATCGTAAACGACGGTAAAAAATTGGTCGACACGAACAAAGCCTTTTTCAAATACTTTTATTCTTACAAAACTATCGATGAGTTCTTAAAAGATTACGACTGCGTATGCGATCTGTTCGCAAAAGAAAAGGGTTATCTGCAGCAGCCTATGAACAATAGATACTGGATAGAGTATGTTATACGAAACAGTGATATCGTACATAAAGCAAAAATACTATATCTGGATGAGATTTACTATTTTTCCGTGACAGCCGCTTTGATCTCGGAAGATCCGAAACATTACAGCGTCGTTCTCTCAGATATTACCAAAGAGGAACAGTACCAAAAAGAGCTGCTTATATTAAGCATAAAAGACACGCTTACGGATATATACAACCGCCACTATTTCGATCAAAAGATCGATGATGAGATATTCAGGGTCAAACGCTACGAATATCCGCTCTCTCTCATTATGCTCGATATCGATTTTTTTAAAAACGTAAACGACGACCATGGACATGATGTCGGAGACAGTGTTTTGATCGAATACACCAAACTCATATCTTCTCTGCTAAGAAAAACGGATATCTTCTGCAGAATGGGCGGAGAGGAGTTTATAATCATCCTTCCTCACACCGATATAAACGAAGCCGTAGGGATCTCTGAAAAGCTGCGCTGCGAGATCGAAAAATATAAAAAGATACTGCCTATAACCATGAGTTTCGGAGTGACACAATACAAAACAGACGAAACGGTACAAACGTTCCTAAAAAGAGTGGACGAAGCTTTGTACAAAGCAAAACAGAGCGGAAGAAACAAAGTCATTGTAAGCTGAATCTAGGGTTTTGGCACTCCTGCATATACTCTATCTGAAAATCTATCATCTTTTTAAAAGGGTTTAAAAAATCCTCCAGCGACTCTTTTTCTATCCTCTCATCCCCGTTTTCATTCAAAAGTTCCATAACACTTAAAACAGACTCTATGGTAGAAAGACAGTACTCCTCTGGCTGCTCTTTTATGGCAAATTCGGATTTTTTTGTATGCGTGAAGCTGATGCTTTGCAAAGCGGAGATCTTCTTGCTCAGACGAAGCATCTTTTTTGCACATGCCCAGGTAGAATCGATGATAAATATTACGGTATTTCTACCCTCGCACGATATCTTATGCGAGTTTATCTCGATGCTCTTTTTGGAAGGGTAAAGAAGGTAACAGATGTTCTTTTCATCATCCAATATCTCGTTGATTCTGGTATGGGAACTAAAGTCTATGCCAACATGCAGTTCGGAATTCGGTAAAGAGAGACGGGTCAGATGCCCCGTGCCGTTTCTGATCTTTCTGTACTCTTTTGGATGCATCAGGATCACAAACTTCGTCTTTGTCTCGACAGCTCTTATATGCAAACACATACAGCTCGATAGAGGTCTAAAACACTCGTAACATTTCTCTCTTATATTTTTGTTCAAGATCTTTTATCCTTAAACGGCTTTTTTTGTAAAGATATCCTCATTATTTTTTATGCTCCGTTTGGATAGAATGATATCAATAAATCACTAAAGATAAAGAATGTCAGTAAAACAGCAAATATTAGAGACTATAAAAAAGCGTCCGCTTATCATCGACGGTGCGATGGGTACGCAGCTGCAGCAGCGCGACGAGCAGATACCAAAAGAGGCATGGGAAGGGCTGGAGGGGTGTAACGAGCTCCTCAACGTCACTGCAGCCGATGTCATGGAAGATATCTTCAGCGCTTATCTAACAGCGGGTGCGGATCTCATCACCACAAATACCTTCGGCTCTTTTTCATGGGTGCTTGACGAGTACGGCATCGGACACCGCGCATATGAGCTTTCGCGTGCGGGAGCGGCGGTCGTTAAAAAGATGTGCGACAAATTTTCCACCCCTGAACATCCGCGTTATGTTCTAGGCTCGATAGGTCCCGGAACAAAACTGCCCTCTTTAGGACATATCCATTATGACGAGATGTTCGAAGGTTACAAAGAGTGTGCTCTTGGTCTCATCGACGGCGGAGTCGATCTATTCCTCTTAGAAACATGTCAAGATCCGCTCCAGATAAAAGCCGGTCTTCATGCATGTGATGCAGCCAGTCGCCAACGCGGTACGGAGATTCCGGTTATGGTTTCGGTCACCATCGAGCTTGCAGGTACTATGCTCATCGGTACGGATGCTTCGACCATCGCGACCATTTTAGAGCCGTTTGACATCTTAAGCCTCGGATTTAACTGCGGTACGGGTCCTGAACAGGTCAAAAAACATGTCAAGACTTTAAGCGAAATATGGGGCAAACCTATTTCCGTCCATGCCAATGCAGGTCTGCCGCAAAACCGCGGAGGCTACACTTTTTACCCGATGGGACCCGATGAGTTTGCAGACAAGCAGGAGGAGTTCTTAGAATATGAAGGTGTGAGCTTTTTGGGCGGATGCTGCGGAACTACGCCTCAGCATATCCGTGCGCTAACAAACCGTGTTACGGGCAAAACGCCAAAAGCGCCTAGCGGAAGCCAGCCCAACTCGCTTGCTTCGCTTTTTAATACCGTACCTTTAATGCAGGATCCTGCTCCGCTGCTTGTAGGAGAGCGCTCTAATGCAACAGGTTCAAAAGCGTTCCGCGAACTGCTTTTGGATGAAAACTATGAGGGAACCCTCAGTGTCGGACAGCAGCAGGTACGCGTAGGTGCGCATGTGCTTGACGTATCGGTAGGCTTTGCAGGACGCGATGAAACAAAAGATATGCGAAACGTTCTCTCGCTTTATGCACAAAAGATCGCCCTGCCGCTCATGCCCGACTCCACGCAGACCCCGGCACTCGAAGAAGCGCTCAAACTTATCGGCGGCAAGCCTATCATCAACTCGGTCAACCTCGAAGACGGTATAGAGAAGTTCGACGCGGTGTGCTCTTTAGCTAAAAAGTACGGCGCTGCACTTGTATGTCTCACAATTGATGAACAGGGAATGGCAAAGACCATAGAACGAAAACTCGAAGTAGCAGAGCGCATCTACGAACTTGCTACCAAGAAGCACGGAATAAATCCAGAAAACCTCGTGTTCGACCTGCTTACCTTTACCCTTGGAAGCGGTGATGAGGAGTATTTTGATGCGGGCATCAACACCATCGAAGCAATCCGTGAGCTGAGAACTCGTCACCCTGAAGTTGGAGCAATTCTCGGGCTTTCAAACATCTCGTTTGGTCTGCACAAAGACGCAAGGCCATATCTGAACTCAATGTTCTTGCACCACTGTATAGAAGCGGGACTTACATCGGTCATCATCAACGTGCAGCACATCATTCCGATAAACAAAATAAGCCAAGAGGATCAGCAAATATGCGACGATCTTATCTTCAACCGCAAGCCTGAAGGCGAAGCACTCTTTACGTTCATTGACCATTTCAGCGGCAAAGAAGCGGTAGACACTGCGGCTAACGATGAAGCATTCAATGCCCTAAGCGATGAAGAGAAGATAAAAAAACTTCTCATGGACGGCGACAAAGAAAGAATGCTGCCGCTTGTAGAAGAGGTACGCAAAACCATAGCCCCTGAGAAGATAGTCAACGAATACCTCATCGACGCGATGAAAGTGGTCGGTGAGCTTTTCGGTGCGGGACAGATGCAGCTGCCGTTTGTTTTACAGAGTGCAGAGACTATGAAAGCAACGGTTGACCACCTGCAGCCCTACCTGCCAAAGATCGACAAAAAAACAGATACGACACTGGTGCTTGGAACGGTAAAGGGAGATGTACATGACGTGGGCAAAAACCTAGTGGATATCATCCTCTCAAACAACGGTTTTAAAGTCATAAACCTCGGGATCAAAGTGGAACTTGACGACTTCGTCAAGACCCTTAAAGAGAGCAACGCCGATGCCATCGGTATGAGCGGTCTGCTTGTTAAGTCCACACAGGTGATGAAAGAGAACCTCGAAACGCTTAAAAGTGCGGGGATACAAGTACCCATCCTGCTTGGAGGCGCGGCGCTTACCCGTTCGTTTATAGACGATTTTTGCCGTCCTTTTTATGACGGGCCGATCTTTTACTGTAAAGACGCATTTGACGGCGTAACGGCGATGAGCCGTATAGAGTCGGGCAACTTTGACACCAATCTGCATCCCGATGCACCTGTGATCGAACATGTTGAAGATGCCCAGATCATCATCCCGCCTTATGAAGAGATCAAGATGCCTTCACGCGACGTTGTAGTGCCAACTCCTCCGTTTTGGGGAAGAAGAGAGATGAAACTTACACCCGCGCAGATAGAAAAAGCGTTCGACTGGGTCAACCACAAGATACTTTTCAAATCCCGCTGGGGATACAGCTCTAAGGGAATGAGCAAAGAGGAGTACCAAAAGCAGCTTGACGAAGTTGTATGGCCGGCATATGAAAAACTCAAAGCACAGTTTTTGGACGAGAAGCTTTTCGAGCCGACGATCATCTACGGCTACTGGCCGTGCAGGAGCGACGACAACCGTCTGGTAATATTCGATGAAAGCGAAGGATATACAGGCAAAAACAACATCAATACCGAGCCGTTTAACGAAGCATATCCAAGAGCCGTAGAGGAGTTTGACTTTCCAAGACAAAGGCGCAAACCGCACCGCGCACTGAGCGACTTTTTTCATCATGACAGACATGATGTCCTCGCCCTTACCTGCGTAAGTGCGGGGAGCAGGCTGAGCGAAGCGGAGCGCAAACTCTACGAAGAGGGAAAATACACGGAGTACTACCAGTTTCACGGTCTTGGCGTCGAGCTCGCCGAAGCACTGGCGGAGATGGTACATAAACAGATACGCTTAGACCTCAACATCGCAGAGAACGAAGGAAGCACCGTTAACGACGTGCAGATGAGTAAGTATCAGGGTGCTCGTTACTCATTCGGTTACGCGGCGTGTCCCGACCTTGAGCTCAACCGTCCGCTCTTTAACCTCCTAAAACCTGAAGAGTTTGGCATAGAGCTTAGCGAGACGTTCCAGATACATCCTGAGCAGTCCACTTCCGCACTTGTGGTTTACCACCCGAACGCGACCTACTACAACGTTTAACAGATTTGCCTAAGGAGCATGTAATGGCAGATAAAACATTTCTTCGCTCCATCTTACAATCTCTAAAGAACTTCGGCAGCATTCTGCCGATGCTTGCAGCCGTCATCTTGACGATGGGGCTGTTTCAAACATACATTACAGAAGATATGCTCAAAAGCATTTTCAGCGGAAACACCCTTGGCGACACGCTCATAGGCACTCTTGCCGGCGGCGTGTCTGTGGGAAACCCTGTGGTCAGCTATATTCTCGGCGGTGAACTGCTCTCTAGCGGCATCAGTCTCTATGCCGTTACCGCATTCATACTCTCCTGGGTGAGCATCGGTGTCGTTCAGCTGCCTTTAGAGTGGCAGCTTTTTGGCAGACGTTTTACTATTGTTCGAAATCTGCTCAGCGTTATCGGAGCTATCGTGGTTACCTTCTTAACGGTAATGACGCTCAAGGTGTTCTCATGAAACAAGCACCAAAAGCAAGGGTAAGCGGAACGATCTTTTTGCCTATCGTCATTACAACATACATAGTACTGGCCTTCTTGCATCCAAGCAAGACACTCACTGCCCTAGATGCCAGCTTCCATGTATTTCTTAGAATTCTTCCCATCATTACAGCCGTCATCATCCTTTTGGGAGTATTCAACTACTTTTTCGATGCAAAAAAATTTTCGCAAAAACTGCAAATGGGTTCGGGTGTAAAGGGGTGGTTCTTTGCTTTGGCGGGAGGAGTCATAAGTCACGGACCGGTGTATGTCTGGTACCCGCTGCTAACCGATCTGCGAACCCACGGAATGCGTGACGGGCTCATCGTAGCTTTCGTCTACTCACGCAGCATTAAAGTGCCGATGCTGCCGGTGATGATAGACTACTTCGGATGGAAATTCACGGTAATTCTGTCTATTTATATTTTGATTGCTTCTGTTTTGCAGGGGGTTGTTATGGATTTTTTTAAAACAAATTCTCAATCATAATTTTTTATTAGGTATATTGCTTTCCAAGATAAAAATATTGTAGCTATTCTTGCTGCTTCTCCAACTCCTTTTTTACATGCACCTTCAAATGCTTGGTTTTGAATATCTTCCCAATCAAATTTAAAAGCTTTGAGTTCTTGAATTGATACTTTATAGTTATGTTTATGAGCATATTTATTTCTAACGTTGTTAATTGCTTTAAATGCTGAATAGTAGTTATCATTTAATAAACCCATTGCATAAGCTAAATCAACTTTAATATCAAAAGAACGGTTTTTTTTGAAAAATGTAGAAGGGTTTTGTAAGTTATTAGATAACAAAGTTTCTAAAACTTGTTCTATAAAAATATGCCCTTTTAATATTGGTGAAACTTCTTCATCATCGAATATAAGGCATTCCATTGCATGCTGATCCAGCTCATCATAAGACATTTCATCGAATTTCATACTAATATCCAAGTGTTATGAACACTCAACATGTAGATACATAACTTCAGTAGAAAATTCAGCTACTAATATATATTCATCATCATTTGAATAAATGCGTAAAGGATATAAAGCGGACGCATCTTCAAAAAAATCTGATTTGATCCATAATTTATTGTCTTTTATTGTAAGTACAATGTCAAACGGGTTTAAATTTATATTGGAAATTTTTGATTTCAATGTGGCTCGAATAGTTTGTTTGTCTTGTGATAAGACTAAACTATTCTCAACTTGAATACAATCATAACATTCAGAACCATCTTTGAAAAGATAACGCATTACGAATTCTTCTATAGTTGCTAAGTTTATCAACATTTATCCTTTTATCATAAAACATATTTTGAGTGAATATTATAGTCATTTATTTTAAAACGACAAAATAATTAATTTACATGTAAAAGGCTTTATCTCATACTTTTTGTTCGCAAAAAGTAAGCAAAAACTCTGCAACGGCTTCGAGCTTGACTACGTCAAGTCCCCAAGAAACTCCTCACAAATCTCTAAAAATTCAAAACTCGCTTTGCTCAAACACGTTGAATTTTCTTAACGAGATTTATAAGCATTTTCTTAGCTCTGCAGATGTTGCACTGGCGTGGCAGTTGTATAGGCTGTTTTGTATCACTTTGGATTTTAGTTTTTTTGACCGAGTGGAGGCGTTAAGAAATCCAACTGCTGACACGATTTTTGTGCTGCTTTTTCTAAAAAAGTAGTGAAAAGAAAGTTTATCGTATGCGGAGCTGATATCCATGCCCTTTGACATTGACGATCAGCTCGGAGGACGTTTTGCTTCTGAGACGTTTAATAAATGTCCTTAATCTTTCTTCACTGGCCTCCTCATCCGGCCAAAGCTTCTCTTTGATACTGTCGCTGTCTACTGTCATCTTACCGTTTTGACCCCGTTCTACGAGCAGTTGTATAAACTCGATCTCTTTTTTTGAAAGCGCGATATAGCGGTTGTTTTTATAAAGGACTCCCGTACCTTTGTTGAACGAGAAGCCGTCGCTGAGCTTTATGAGCTTGTTTTCGATCTTGTTTCCTATGGAGTTTATGTACTCCAAAAGTTCATCGGGATCATAGGGCTTTATAAAGTACTTGACCACGCCTATGTCGATGGCATTTAAAAATTTGTCCGTCTCGCTGTACGCGCTGAGGATGATAATGGGGATATCTTTGTTCGTTTTTCTTATCTCTTTTGACATCTCTAGTCCCGTCATACCGGGCATCATGATATCGGTGATGATGATATCGGGTTTAAGCGCATAATATTTTTCCAGCCCTTCTTGTCCGTTGTTTGCGATATAAAATCTGTAAAAACTGTCTCCGATAGCATCTTTAAAAGAGTTCGCCAACTTCTCTTCGTCTTCGACCAGCAACACTTTGAGCTCTTTTAAAAATTTCTTTCTCATCTTATTGTTCCATAGGTATTTTTATAATGAAGGTCGTCGTGTTTTTGTTTGTTTTTACGTCTAAAAAACCGTTAAACCCCTGTTCACAGATCATCTTTGACATAAATAGCCCCAGCCCCGTTCCCTGGCTCGTATGCTTTGTGGTAAAGTAGGGTTCAAATATCTTGTACGGGTCTTTTTCTTTGATGCCGCCGGCATTGTCTTGTACCTCTATAACCGCAAATTTTCCCTCTTTTTTTGCACTTATGCTCATCTCTCTTATAAGGATCGAGTTGCTGATGAAAGCATCCTTTGCGTTTTTTATAAGATTTATGATGACCTGCGAAAGCTCGTTTGGAATCCCCATGACTTCGATGTTGTCTATGTTCAGTTTGATGTTTATCATCTCCTGTTTTATGATCCGCTCAAGGATATGGACCGATTCGTTTATGCTCTCGGCAAGATCAAAGTAACATTTTTCCTTATCCGGTCTAAAAAAGTTCGTGAAATCTTCGATCGTGTTGGACATGTTCTTTATAATGCGTTTGCTCTCGTCGTAATACCTGACGATGCTCTCTTTGTCGTCATTGAGAGAAGCTTTTTTAATGCTGAACAGAGTAAGATTCAGCTCGGTGAGAGGCTGTCTCCACTGATGCGCTATATTTGCGAGCATCTGCCCCAGACTCGCCAGCCTCGACTGCCAGAACATGACCTGCTGTTTTGCTTCGTTCTTTGCTATCTCGTCTTTTACCCGTAGCTCCAGCGTCTGGTTCAGCTCTTTTAGCTGCTTTGTTTTCTCTTCGATTCTCTCTTCGAGATTTCTGTTGAGTTCTTCGAGCTCTATCTCTTTTTTTTGGAGCTCTTTTTTATAAAAGACCTCTTTTGTCACATCGTAGCGGATGGCCATATACTCCACTATATCCCCGTTTTCGTCGAGTATGGGGATCACGGTCGTATTTACATAGAACGTGGAGCCGTCTTTTGCCAGATTTTTAACCGTATCTTTGTATATGTTTTTATTTTTTATGGTATCCCAAAGAAGCTTGAACTTTGAAGGGTCGACGTCCGGATGTCTTACGATATTGTGATTTTTACCGATCAGCTCTTCTCTGCTGTACCCGGATATCCTGCAAAACTCGTCATTGACGAACGTGATGATACCGTCCGTATCTGTTTTAGAGATGATATTTGTCTTTTCGATGGCTTCTTTGTATTGTTTTAACATACAGATATGTTATCAAACAATTATTTAAAAACTGTACCGAATGAGAATATTACCGAGATACTTTTTGCGGATACACGCTTCTCTACGCGTATGTTTTGCAAAAGAAAGATCGCACTCTTCGATCGATATCATAAAAGAGGGGTAAAATCGGATCCGTGAGATCCTTACAAGGAGAGAAAAGGCCTGCAGTGGCCTTTTCAACACAAGGCATGAAGATTGCGCTTCAGATAAAAAACGCCGGGAGCGCAAAACAGAGGTATACCCTCTTACACCGGCGCTTATCTTATCCTATTTGATACTTATCTATTTATATAAATATTATCGTTCGGATGGTTCGGTTTGCTCATTTCAGGTTTTTTCACTTCTCTTTTGTCATAGTGAACGACATCTTCTGCTTGAAGAGAGCTGAACGCTAAAACTGCAACTAACATAATCTTTTTTACGGAAAGTACATTTGATCCATTTAACATCTTTTTTCCTTTATTTTTTAAATCGGACAAATTTTATCCGATTTAAAATTCAATAATCATTATCAATACTTGATAATAAAAAGACGTTATTTTCGTTTAAGGTTACTTATCTGTCTCATAAGTATGGATTATGCTCTTTTATTCCTCGATAGTCCACAGCTTTTTACTGACTGTTGAAACTACACTTTTAAAGTTGTCTTCTATAAGTTCTAAAAAGTCTACTCCCGCAAAATTTTCATGAAGCAGATCTTTTTCATATTTGAATCTCTCTTCTTCATTGGCTGCAGCTATCTTACTGTTTGCTTTGAGATCGACTGCTCTGCCTGTCTGAGTGTTTGCCAGCAGCCATAAAGCGATAAAATCTTCGGAGTAGGTATTTAATACCCCGCCTGCATACTCTTCAAAATCTTTGTATCCGCTCTGCTCGTACATTTGTATAATAAGTGTAAGCAGTGAATGAAGATGCTCAAGAGGAACCATAGAGAAGATCATCCTTCCCACGGAGTGTCCTCCTGAATGTTCTGCTCCTAAAAATATTCTCGCCCCGCCTTCTGCAGCTCCGAAGTTATTTGTTCTCAGTCCGATAAGCCCGATATCAGAATGCTGATGTCTTCCGCATCCTTTGGCACATCCTGAAAATCCGACCTGCAGTCTATGCTCATTGATCTTGTCCAGAGGAAGGTATACCGTCTCGTTCTTGATGCTCCAGTATGAGAAAGGGCAATACTCACTGCCCGCACATGCGACTATCGTCGCACTCTCTTTTGGAGAGTTCAAAGGCAGAGTTTTCTCTTTCAGTCCAAGCAGGTATATGTTCTGATCAATCCCGAAGCGGATCTGGGCATCATGCTGTGTAGCATATTTGGCTATCTCGGTTATCTCTTTTACATCAAGCCGCGCAAAGTCCGTCTGATAGCAAAAAGCGTATGTTCCGTCTTTTAGCTTTTGGCTTTGTGTAAACTTCTCTTTTTGCAGCAGCAGTTTGCCCGCAGGTTCGAACGGCTTTGCATACTCCTCTTGAACATACTCTTTGAACTGCTCCATACCGATCTGCTCAAGCAGATGGAACAAACGGCTTTTCCAACGCGATTTACGCAGACCATGTATAAAGAAGGTTTCTACGAACGCGGCAAAAAAATCAGGAACCTCCTCTTTTAATAAAAAGATGTTCGCATCTTTGGCGATCTCCGAGTTTTTGCCTCCCATATAGACATTGAAGCCCAACGTGCCCTCTTTCTCCGCCAAAGCAAAATAAAGATCGTTTGCGAACAGTGATACTACATTGGCACGGTTCCCCGATACCCCGACCGAGATGCGGCGGGGAAGCATCCCGACGTAACGCGGGTTTTTCAAGATTTTTTCCTGCATCTGCATGATTATCGGGTATGCCTCTATCTCGCAATGCTCTCCGACACCGTCGTAGATATCGGTTACTATATTACGCACATTGTCGCCGAAACTCTGCCACGTCGTGATCTCAAGGGCGTTGATCTGATCAAAGACCTCCAAAACGTTATCCCCATACAGTCCATGGATCTGCATTCCCGCCCGCGCGGTCAATATGATATGAAGATCATGCTCTGCGACGATATCGGCTATGCTTTGAAATTGCCGTGCGGTCAATCTGCCTCCGGGGACACGGATCCTTATGGTAAACTCGCCTTCTAAAAAGTCGGCGTTGAAAATACCGAAGTCCTGCAGATAATATCTGTCGGCATCTGATATGTTCTCAAAATCAAGAGACCTAATTTCGGGAAAGAAGTCATAAGGGCACTTTCGCATCTTATAACGTTCATATTTATTTAATTTCTCATCTGCTTCCATAGATTCACTCCGATAGTTTAAAAGCGTTATGTTAACTTATGAAATACCAAAAAATGATGATTTGCGTCAATAAAAATGATCTTATCTGAAAACTATTTCTATGCTGTCTGAAAGCAGATTCTTATCGATTTTTTTCTTTGAAGCGGTTATCTTTCCGATATTGTCTCCCGTATCCAGAAAGTTTTGCAGATAATATTTTTTATTATATCCCCGTGCCTTGAGATCTTTTATGATGGCGTTTATATCCTGTTCGTCTATAAGGTCGGTATGAACAGTCGTCCGTGCTTCAAAGTCGATACCGCTTTCTATCAGATAATGCAGACTTTTTGAAAACTCTTCGTACTTGCTTGATTTGGTTACCTGCTGAAACTTATACTCCGGCGCTTTATAATCAAGTGCCACGTAATCGATAAGACTCGATTCACACAAAGTTTTAAGGCGTTGGAAATTGGTGCCGTTGGTATCAAGCTTGATTTTAAACCCGAGCGCTTTGATCTGAGTACAGAATTGTGCAAGATCATAATCCGTTGCTTCACCGCCGGAGAGGACTACTCCGTCAAGCAAACCGATTCTGGTCTTTAAGAATTCGATCACGTCGTCTAACGAGTGACTTCCGTTTTTTGCAAAAACTATCGCTTGGTTGTAGCAATAGTCGCATCTCATGTTACACCCCGCGAACCATATTATACATGACAGGTGATCGGGAAAATCGAGATGCGTAAATTTTGTAATATCGTAGACGATTTTAGTGTTCAATAAATTGTTGTCTTTGTTTATGCTCACCTATTTTTCCCAGGTTGAAACTCTCCACAGGTCTGTGATATCCCATAACTCTCGTATATACGGTACATCTTTGTCTTTTCTCTTTCAATAGGTTTAATACGTCGTTCTTTTTCATGTTTTTCTCCTTGTTTTAGTTTTATGAAACTTCGCGTTTTGCCGTTTCGTATTCTTGTACGATCTCTTCATCACACTTAGGACAATACTCATGCTCTCCTTCGATATATCCATGTTTTGGACATACGGAGAAAAGCGGAGTGACCGTTATATAAGGAAGTCTGAAATTGGTTATGACATTTTTTACCAATTTTCTACAAGCTTCCGTAGAGCTCACCTGCTCTTGCATATAGAGATGCAAAACGGTTCCGCCCGTATACTTACATTGAAGATCGTCTTGAAGACTCAACGCTTCAAACGGATCGTTCGTCAGATCGACAGGGATTTGAGAGGAGTTCGTATAATAGATGTTTTGCCCCTCACCCGCCTGGATGATCGAATCGTTGTATCGTTTTTTATCCTCTTTTGCAAATCTGTACGTCGTTCCTTCTGCAGGTGTCGCTTCAAGATTATAAAGGTTACCCGTCTCCTCCTGATACTCGACCATTTTGTCTCTCATGTGGTTTAATATCTCCGTAGCAAACTCTATACCTCTTGGGTCACTGATATCGTAACTGTCACTCGTGAAGTTTCTTATCATCTCGTTGATACCGTTCACGCCGATAGTGGAGAAATGGTTCTTAAATCCCGGAAGATAACGTTTTGTATACGGAAACAACCCTCTGTCATACATCTCCTGAATAAATACGCGTTTTTTCTCCAAGGTAGATTTTGCCATCTCCATCAACTGATCCAAACGCTCGTAAAGCGCTTCTTGATCTCCTTTATAAAGGAACCCTAATCTCGCCATATTTATAGTAACGACACCGATGGAACCTGTCATCTCGGCAGAACCGAACAATCCCCCTCCGCGTTTTAGAAGCTCTCTGAGGTCCAGCTGAAGACGGCAGCACATAGAGCGGACATGCCCCGGTTTGTATGCTTCTTCATTCGGAACAAGATTTCCTTCTGCATCCCTTTTATATTGAGACCCGATAAAATTTTGAAAATATGAAGAACCTACTTTTGCGGTGTTTTCAAACAACACGTCCGTATTTTCTCCGTACCAGTCGAAATCTTCGGTAATATTTACCGTAGGGATCGGGAAAGTAAAAGGCTGTCCCGTAAGATCGCCTTCGGTCATGATCTCATAGTACGCCCTGTTGATCTGGTTCATCTCCGGTTGAAAATGAGCGTATGTCATGTTTTCTAGCGAAGAGGCCCCTCTTTTAAGAGCTTCTTCTTGAAGTTCTTTGTCCAAGACCCCTTTAAAGAGGTGTTTTTGTTTGCTTGTAGGTATCTGGGATTTCAAATCCTCAGGGACCGTCCAGTCGATCGTTATGTTGGTAAAAGGCGACTGCCCCCATCTTGCTGGCACGTTTAGATTGTACACAAAACTTCTGATCGCTTTTTTGATATCGTTATACGGCAGTTTATCTTTAAATGCGTAAGGTGCCAGATAGGTATCGAACGAACTAAACGCTTGAGCACCTGCCCATTCGGACTGTAATATACCAAGAAAGTTTGCCATCTGTCCAAGTGCTTCGCGGAAATGTCTCGGAGCACTGGATTCGACCCGTCCCCTTACGCCGTTAAATCCTTCATCCAAAAGAACTCTTAGGCTCCATCCGGCACAATAACCCGTGAGACAATCAAGGTCATGAATATGATAATCGCCGTTACGGTGGGCATACCCTTCCTCTTTGGAATATATTTTGTCCAGCCAGTAGTTTGCTATCACTTTTCCGGCCGTATTGTTTACAAGACCGGCATTCGAATACCCCGTGTTCGAATTGGCTTTTATCCTCCAGTCGCTTCCGTTGATGTACTCTTCGATAGTCTGTGTCGAATTGATGTATGTCGTGTCTTCATCTAAAACACGCTCTCTTTGCATTTTGTGAGTGTGGCGATAAAGCATGAAGCTTTTTAACACATCAAAGTATCTTGCTTTGTACAACTCTTGTTCTATTAGGTCTTGAATGTCCTCGACAGCGACCACTCTTTTGTTTTTAAGCTCTTCCAAGACATTAAAAAACACAGAACTGTCATACGTCACATGCTGAGATTTAAAAGCTTTTTTTATCGCATCTTCGATTTTGAAAGATAAGAACTCTTTATATGTGCCGTCTCTTTTTAAAATATTTTCTATCATAAGTCACTCCAAATATTATCTGTAGTTTATATGATGATGCGTTAAAATATCCTAACAATTCATGTCACTATTGTGTCACTTTCATGCTGCTTTTCTCTCTCGTCTTTTAGTCTCAAAGATGTCAAAAAAGCCGCTGTCAGAACCGCTGCAGTGATACCGTAAAGTATTTTATAACTGCTTATATGAACGATCAATCCGCCTAAAATAGAAAAAAACATTCCAAATGAAACTATGTTGATTTGTAACGCTACGTATATAGAACGCTTTTGCGGCGGCGCCAAAATAAGTATGAGGTTTCCCGAAGCGATGCGGTTTCCGTCCGCCGCCGCTCCTATCAAGAAAAAGATCAGCATATATTCATAAAGCGTTGTTGCAAAGAATGCCGTCAAAACGGCAATGAGATGCATGCCGATGGCGATGCCGGCCGTATGCCTGTTCTTGCCGCTGCCCGTCAGTTTTCCCCACAAAAAATTACTGAGCATCGCCCCGACCATCTGCGTGGTTATAAGGATGCCTATGGCCGATGCGCTCAACTCAATTTTGCTCTTGGCATCGAGTATGATAAAAGGCAGCGCCATAAGATAGCCGTACGCAAGCAAAAACGTCGTGACCTGGATCTGCAGATCTTTATCGGCTTTGAGTGTTTCAAGCGCACTGTATAAGAACTTTTTGAAAGAGTTTTCTCTGGGCGCCATTTCGATTTTTTCGGGTTCGTCCACCGTTGCAAAAGCCAGATATCCGAACCCCATGAAAAATGCACTGATCATGAAAAGATAGCCGTAGCTCAAAGGCGGTTGAAAAAGATCGAGAATGACCGCCGCAAGAGAACCGCTCACCAATCCTCCCAAAGCGGTAAAAAACTGTCTGTATGCCATGCTTCTGCCGCGAAATTTATGCGTAAATATCTTTGCAAGTATATCTTTAAAGTAGATCGCTCCAAACCCTGCACTGAAAGAAAAGATGAACAGTCCCGTTCCGATGCACAAAAGTGTTATGTTCGGATGGGATGTTCCAAAGAGAAGTATCGACACGCCGATCCCGAACCAGGCAAGAAAACGTATGAAAAAAACGCGTCTCAGATAGGGAAGCATCCTTGCATAGTTCTGTGACTGAAAAGCCGCAAACATCTGCACGATGATAGCACCTCCGCGAAGAAAGGCGGAAAAAAAGCCGACCAGCAGTGCTCCTCCGCCAAAAGCGTTCAAGATCAGCGGCAGGATGGTCGAAGGTTCGGCGATCGTCGTTCCGATAGAGAGAAAAAACCCGTGAAGGACATTTCTTATATGGTTGGAGCGTTTATCCATTTAGCATTTCAAAAGCGTCGTCGATGCTCTTGGCTTTTTGTGCGACGAAAAGATAGATAGCAGCATTTAATTTTGCAAGTTTCAAAAACTCCGCAGAAGGGTTATTTACCTGTTCCAAGGATTCTTCGAGCGAAATACACTCCCATGATTTCTGATAGCGTATCCCGTAGTGCTCCGGATCGATGATAAACTCTTCTGCACCTTCACCGTTGGCGATCCACAGTCTGCCTTTACTGAAAAGTTCCGGTGTTCCCTCATTCCCTTGGATCAAGGCAAATCTCTCATAACGGTCCGAAAAAACTTCGATATATTTTTTGACATAGGGTTTGTGAAAGACGCCTGTTATCGCGTACTCGCTGCCCGCGACACGAGGAAGCTTTTCTATCGTGTTAAAACCCGTACGAAGTCCGAGCCGCATACGCACTTCCGTCAGATTATGAAGCTCTTTGAAAAAATCTTTTCTGTCGAAAAAATGGCAGTTGGCGTTCAGCTCAAGATGCGTACATATCTCTTTTGTAGTGATGCCGTGTTTTGCCGGCTGCAGATCGTCACCCATGACCACAAGACTAAGACCCGCATCTTGAAGCACACGGGCAACAAGAGGAAAAATATAGGGATTATTTGCTTTGCCGTCAAAAGGATAGCCAAGCTCGATCGAGTTTTGAATCTTAACGGGCGTGATATATGAATCACATGCTTTGATAGCTCCTCGAAACTCCGTCGTGGTTTCCGGTTTAAGTCTCCACCCCAGCAAAAATGCCGCGATCTGCTCCGTGTGAACGCTTTGATCCAACATCTGACGCATCATATCTTCGGCTTCTTCGAAGCTTAAATCTCTGTTTCCTTTTACTCCCGTACCTACCGCATGTACGTATTTTCGAAAATTCATCGGTTACCCTTCTCTTTTTTCAAATAATATATCAAATTTTTGAAACAATTCTTGACATTTGTTAATGCAGAAAAATGTATTTTACATTAATATTCTAAAATTATCTTCAACTCAAAGGTCTATTATGAATGTATTACCTGAGTATGCTACGAAAATCGATGTCCCCGGTGCGACAGTGGATTTTTATACGTACACAAGAAACGACGTAACTTATTATCAGTTTGACACATCCCTGTGTGAGCCGCCTTTTCCTATGGTCAATGCTATGAGAGGAATCGAACTTATCAATGCTACCGACCACAAATTAGTGATGATCAATCACAAAAAACCGATAGGATTATTTGAAAAAATAAAACAAAACTACGACATTTTTACAGAAGACCTTGAAGACGGTCGTGTAAAAATAACTTTCAGTTACAAAGCAAGCTAAGACAAAAGAAAGAGTAAGTAAGAAGATACAGATGTTTGTAATTAACCGTGATTTTGCGCCGCCTTTTAAACTGATCGCACCCTACTTCATTATCGGCGTCATCTTTTATATAGTAAGCAGTCTTTTTGCTCTGTCTTTTAATATGTCGGTCATCGGTTATACGGATCCTTTCGTTATAGCGTGGGTACACCTGTTTCTTTTGGGATTTGTCATTATGATCATTTTCGGTGCGATGGCGCAGCTGGTGCCCGTCGTGTTAGAGAGCGGTCACTTTGCCGTAAACCTCTATTATGTGATCTGGCCTCTTCTTCTCGGCGGAACACTGATGATGGCTTACGGATTTACAATTTCCCCTTCTTTCCTGCCTTTTGGCGGTATGACCGTATTGGCAGCGATGTTCACGTTTCTTTTAGATACTTTTTTAACGATCAAAAAAATTCAAAAAAAACTGACTTTTACAATGCTGAGCATCATCATAGCCAATCTGTTTTTACTGCTGGGCATACTCTTTGGCATCACTCTGGCATTCGGATTTGCCGGCAAGATCAGCATCGACCTGCTCGAACTTCTCAAAGGGCATGTATATCTGGTCGTCGTCGGATATGTCATGATCACAATTTTCGGACTCTCGATGACTTTGATCCCGATGTTCGCACTTTCACATCACTTTTCATGGCGTCCGATAAAAACGGCTCTTTTATCGATATCCCTCGGCGTACTATCCGTAGCGGCGGCATCGCTGCTTCATTTGACGGTTCTTGCATATATAGGGTATCTTTTAAGCGCAGTATCGCTTCTGTTTTATCTTTACCAGATATATATCCTATATAAGACACGCGCGCGTAAGGAAAACGATATCTATGCAAAATCTCTGTATATATCGCATGCTTCGCTTTTAAGCTCGCTGCCCTTGGGGCTGTATTATCTCTATAACGGCAGCGAAGCAATAGTCTTAGCGACAGGCTGGCTGATATTTACGGGGTTTTTCGGATTTATGATCATCGGGCACCTATACAAAATCGTACCTTTTTTGATCTGGTTCGAACGCTTTTCACCTCTTGTCGGAAAGGAAAAAGTACCGATGCTTGCGGAAATGGTGCCGCAGAAAAGTGCCAATATACAAATATTTTTCGGTACCATAGGAGTATTTGGCGGGACTTGCGGAATCCTGTTTGGCAATAACATGCTTTTTAAGTTCGCAGTAGCATCCCTATCGGTCGGCAGTCTTTTTCTGCTGCGCAATCTAATTTATATTATGAGGTTCAAATAATGCTTAAAGAAGAAACTATATATCAGTCTATCGCAACGGTCATCGATCCCGAGGTCGGGTTCAATCTGGTTGAAATGGGCTTGATCTACAACGTAGAGATCAAAGAATCCAACGACGTCGTTGTGACCATGACGCTTTCAACGCAGGCATGCCCGCTTCACCAGTTGATAGTACAATGGGTCAAAGAAGCATGCGAAAAAGTCGAAGGCGTAAAAGAGTGTGAGATCAACCTGGTTTGGGAACCTGCATGGAATATTACGATGGCGGACGATAATGTCAAAAAAGCGCTTGGAGCATAAAACTTCTACCGAACACGCCTCATAATTGACATAAAATCATTTTATGTTTGACTTACGTCAACCATATATATTTATGTATATCATATAATACTCTTATATATTATATATAGGAGCATTATATGAAAAAAATAGGAATTAGTCTTTTGACTTTATTGGCATTATCGGGTACACTTATGGCAGATGGTGCTGCAGTATATAAAAAATGTGCAGGATGCCATGGTGCTAAAGGTGAAAAACATGCACTCGGAAAAAGCAAAATTATAAATACGTTTACAAAAAGTGAAATCGTTGCGGCTATCAAAGGCTATCAAGACGGAACTTACGGCGGAGCTATGAAGGGTGTTATGAAAGGTCAAGTTAAAAATATGTCTGAAGCTGATATAAAAGCTGTTGCGGATCTAATAGGTAAATAAAAACCTATTTGACTTTAGGCAATTCGCCTCTTTGTAGGCGTTTTGTCCAAGCAGCAGTCAATATTATTAGCCTCCTTAAGCTAACTTCTGACCGATTTAAGTATTTTTCTGCTGTTTGGACAAAAAAATTTATATCAAAGACGACAAGATGACAGATTTGAGGCATTTTTATTTTTTTGAGAATCTCTCCGACGAACAATTAACAACCATAAACTCTTTTGCTACACGTACAAAAATGTTAAAAGGCTCCATTCTTTTTTATGAAAAAGAGCAGCCAAAAGCATTGACCCTGCTCATAGACGGCACACTAAAAGTATACAAAACGGATCTAAAAAACAACGAGATCGTTATGCATCGTTTTACACCGATGGCTTTTGTCGCGGAAATGGCTGTTCTTGAAGGGCTTCCCTACCCAGCCTCTGCTGTTTTTGAAACAGATGGCGAAGTGATCCAGATCGATTTTGAACGGTTTAAGAACGAATTTTTAAACGATCCCGATATCGCTTTTATCTTTTTTAAATCTCTTTCAAAAAAGATGCGTTATCTGGAATCGGTCATCGCTCTTAATGTCGTACTGGATTCAACGGCTCGACTCGCTAAGTTCATTTACGATACCGACGGAGAAGCACTTGTCAAGTATAAACATTATCAACTGGCCGAACATCTGCATATGACTCCCGAAACACTTTCGAGAGTCTTTAAAAAACTGCTTAAGCTCAACCTCTTGGAAAAAGACGTCAATAGCTATAAAATCAAAAACAAAGAGGGTTTACAAGCCCTTTTTGATTAAATACATATATATCATATCTCTGCCAAGCGTCTATGCAAACACCTCGGACGCTATTTTTGACGTCACTTTGACATTTTCTCATCATTAAATACAGCTTTATAAATCTTAACAAATTTTGATTTTAAGGATACCGTGCATCCCGTATCCTCTCTTGATAAGTATCAAGATTTTTAATAGATAATCATATTAAAATTCGAAATAAAAAAGTGATATCACTTTGTTCAAGATATAGGAATATAATGAAATTTCAGACCATAGAAGAAAAAAAAGAAAACTATTTTTTATCTCAGCCGCATCAGCCTTTTTTTATGCTTGGCGTCGTAAACGCGATCATTATGATGCTCGTCTTTGCTCTGGATTATAAAGGAGTTTTATCGCTGCAAATAGACGTGCTCTCTTTTCATGTATATTCACTCGTATTTATAGTTTTTACAAATGTGTTCACGGGATTTTTATTTACGACCTTTCCTAGATTTTGTCAGACGCAGGTCATAGATAAGAGCTATTACACTAGAATATTTTATGCCAACGTAAGCGGTTCGGCTCTCTTTTTAATCGGTTCATTCACTGATGGTTCTGTCATATTGGCCGGTATGGGTATCCTTTTCGCCGCACAGGTTTTTATAATTTTAAAACTGACGGCTATATATAAAAACGGACAATCTTCAGATAAAAAAGATGCTTTTTGGATCTTGATCGCGCAATACTCAGGTCTTTTGTCCCATCTTCTTTTTATACTCTCCCTGCTGGGATTGCAGATTCAGAACTTTGCCACCAACTTGTCTTTTTATATATATCTCATCTTTTTAACTTTTATCGTGGCACAAAGAATGATCCCGTTTTTCTCACATTCGTACGAACCTAAAAGCGAAAACCTTTTAAAAACCGTATTCGTACTTTTACTTTTAAAAACGCTTTTCGGTTCATTTGACTATACCATTGCTCAGATCACAACAGATATCGTACTGGCTTTATATTTATTAAGAGAGTTTATCAGCTGGAAACTTCCGGTGTTTACTTCACCTGCTATTTTATGGGTACTGCATCTCGGACTGTTTTGGCTTCCCGCCGCCCTCTTTATCTCGGCCATCGCTCATATCGCACAGCTGTTTTTAAATACGGATTTTTATTTTATCGGCATCCATCTTTTATCTCTAGGTTTTGTAACAACCATACTCATAGGTTTTGGGACAAGGGTAACCTTGGGGCATTCAGGGCAGGTTCCGCATGCCGACAGATTCGCGACAAACATATTCTGGTTCATTCAGGTGATCGTATTGCTAAGAGCTTTATACAGCCTCAATATCGCTTTTGGATGGGGTGCGGAATTTTTATTTGATATCTCTTTTACCGCTTGGCTTATTTTATTTCTGATCTGGGGAACCAGATACGGCAGGATTTTGGTATTTGGACATAAGATTTAAATATCTTTTGTCCGAGCGACAGCATCAGCCGCCGGTCTCATAAAAAGCACGGGTGGAGACTTCATCGTCCGATTCGCTCCAGCGGTTCTTTTCCGGTTTTGTACGTACCACCTCTTTTAAGACAAGAGCAGCACCTTTTATATCTTTGCGCTGAATAGCCTCTTTTATGCTCATTGCCTCATCGAAGTACAGACACGGTATGAGCTGCCCTTCGGCGGTCAGGCGGATACGGTTGCACTTCTTGCAAAAATCGTCCTCATAAGGTTCTATGATACCGAATCTGTATCCGTCTTGCATCTTGAAGTAATGCGAAGGAGAGTGTCCGTCGAACCCTTCGTCCGTAAAGTCGTAATGTTCTTTTAGCAGTGAAAGAAGCTCGGGGCTTTTCATCCCTTTGATATCTGCTGAAGCATGGGAGTTTTGCATATACTCTATAAAGCGTATGCTCATACCGCGCTCTTTACAGTATTGCAGCACGTCTACTATCTCCTGAGCGTTTACGCCTTTCATAGGCACCATATTGACTTTTACCTTCAGTCCGACCTTTAAAGCCTCCTCGACTCCGGCAAGTACGTTTGCAAGTACATCTTTTCCTGCTATGCGCTGTGCCACTTCGGGTTTTAAAGAATCGATAGAGACGTTGAGGCGTTTTAATCCTGCGTCTTTAAGTCTTTGTGCAACGCCTTTTAAAAGATACCCGTTGGTTGTCATCGCCAGATCTATATCGCTCTTGTAGTCGTATATCATCTTGATGAACTTGTCCAGGTCTTCTCTAAGCAGAGGTTCGCCTCCGGTTATGCGAATCTTCTTTACGCCCTCATCGATCGCTATCTTTAAAAACTCGAACAGCTCTTCAAATGAAAGCAGGCTCTCTTTTGGAACCCAGGAAAAAGGTTTCTCCGGCATACAGTATTGACATCTGAAATTACATCTCTCCGTTACCGATACCCGGATATAATCCACTACTCTCTCATAACTGTCTTTTAACAAATAGGTCCTTTTGTTTTACAAGTCGTATCAGATTCGATCAACGAGTAAGAAATATAAAAAATAGTATCATTTTCTTGATTTGTATCATACTTATAAAGTTACTGAATGATATAATAAAAAAAGTCAAACCGATTTGACCTATCTCAATAAAAAGAGTTGAAATTGACACTACATGATCTTGTTATGATATTGGTAATGACGTTTCCAATGTTTATTTTTACCGTTTTCGCCGGCATCAAAGCAGCAAACTATTTAGAAGAAAAGCATAAGATCACGGAGAAAAATAAACGAACGGTCATGCTTAGCATCACTTTTATCTCCGCACTTATTTTATCTTCGCTTTTATATTATGTGTAATATAAAAAACCACACGAATATTTTTCTTTTTTCTCTTGTTTTTTACTGTTAAAAAGGCTTATGGAAAGTAGAATTTAAAGAGTAATTAATTAAAATCAGAATCTCTGGTAATTCTGATTTTAATTCGCTTTGAATGAATGAGATTATAATGTAAATGTCTCAATAGAAATTTTATTGAAAAAGTTTGTCAAAGTTTGTCAAAATCATAGATTTTACTTTTTTATTACGATTTTATATCCAAGCCCATACTCATTTTGAATAATATTTTTAGGCAGCTTCTGACGAAGGCGTTTTACCAAAGATGTTATAGCATCTTGTGAAAACTCTTTATCGCTCTGCTGCGCATACAGTTTATAGAAAATGCTTTCACTTGAAAAAGCATGATTGATTCTGGAACAAAGTATACTTAAGAGCATCGACTCCCGCTCTTTTAATGAAATTTGCTCGGAATTATGCCACAACGTAGCATCTTTCTTATTCCAGAAAAAATCATCTCCCAGATAGATACGCTCGGATCTGTTCCTGATCGTATCTACGATATCAAAAAGAAATTTTTTGAGAACTTCGTTTTGGATCGGTTTTATAAGATATGTTACAAGATGCAACTCGACCGCATGAAGAAGCTTTTCCTGCTCGGAATGTGCGCTCATTATAATGATCTTTGTTTCACTATCCGATTTTCGTATGCGGGATATCATATTGAGTCCGTCGAGATTGGGCATATTGATGTCCGTTATTATTATATCGGGATGCTTTTCCAAATAGAGCATATAGGCGCTGTGTCCGCATTTTGCCACATAGACATACTTGAAAAATATCTGAAGATATTCCGCAAGATAGTTTCTCAGCTCCTCTTCGTCTTCGGCTATCAAGATAGTAATATCTTCAATCTTCACATAACATCCTTATGCAAAATAATGCTCCGTTTTCGCTGTTTTGCGCACTTAAAGTGCCTCTCATGTTGTTTTCGATGATCATTTTGGCTATATAGAGCCCAAGACCTACGCCGACGGATTGATGTTTCGTCGTAAAATAGGGATTGAATATCTTGGGAAGGATCTCTTCGCTGATCCCTCCGGCATTATCTTTTATGAGCATAACGGCATGATCGTCTTCTTTATACACCGATATGTCGATCTTTACTTCTAAAAGACCTCTTTCTTCTATCAGGTCATTGATATTTAAAAGTATCGATACAATCACCTGGATATATTCGTTCATCACACCGTTTATTTTCAGAGTTTCATCCACGTCCAGATCGATCTTTATAGATTCTTTGTTGATGGTAAAGTCGACTATCTCAAGTGCTCTGTTTAGCGCTTTATGGACGTTAAAAACGGATTTGACCTTATTTGGACGGTAATAATTGATAAAATCTTCGATAGTATCGGACATGTACACTACACTTTTTTCTATTTTTGCGAGTTTGTCCGATATCTCTTCTTGTGTCAGTTCGCTTCTGTTGTTTTTCTCGTTTAAGATCGCTATTAAAGTGTTCACTGCACTTAAAGGCTGTCTCCATTGATGCGCAATGCTGCCTATCATCTCTCCCATTTCCGCTCTTTTTGACTGCTCAAAAAGTAGTTTGTCGCGCTCGAAAATAGTTTCCTCTTTTTCCTGAAGTTCTTTAATGATATCTATAAGTTCAAGATTATATTTCTCTTCGATATAAAGCCCGCAGTCCAGATCTTTCATCTTTTGGATAAGATCGGGAATATATTTCTTGATGATGATAGAGCCGTGCTGGGGCGCGATCAGGTCAATATCGAGCTCTTCGATCTTGGAGAGGGCATAATTGAAAATATCTTTGCTGGGCATATACTCCTGATGAAATCTTTTTGCTTTTTCAAAGTAGGTTTCATCGGCGTAAAACTCCCATGATTCTTCAATACCTCCGAAAATATCTCCAGAAAACAGGGTCTTCGTCTTGGCTTCGTAACTGACGAATGCTCCGGGCGAATGGCAATAAGGTGTAGTTAAAAAATCCAGTCTGAAGTTGTTGGAAGTAATAAGCACATTGTCATGTTTGTCGATTTCGTAATATTTCGAGGTAACAAGATAGTGTTTGATAAGAGCCGACATCCGCGAATGCGTTACGATCAAAAGATCGTCTCTGTTTATTATTTTTTCGATCTCCGGCACCGCTGCTGCAAGATCGGGGTCTTGATGATGCAAGATGATATACTTTATCGATCCCATATCGCATATCGTTTTTATCTTTCTGACCGTTTCGTCAAACTCCAGCATGGAGCCGGGATCGATCAGGATCGATTCATTACCGTTTTTTATGAGGTAGGGATGACATTGAAAGGGATCGTTTTCCAGAAACATCCCTACCCAATATATATCGGGTGCTACGCAAACTGCTTCTTGAAAATCAAGGTTTTGATTAATCATTACCCTTGAACCATTGCAGCTGTTCACGAAGGTTAACCACTTCTCCAACTATAATGAGTGCAGGAGTAGGCATATCGACAGCTTTTTCAACTATATCGCCAAGCGTACCCACAACGACTTTCTGATCTTTTGTCGTTCCTTTTGAGATAACGGCACACGGATAATTGCTCGGTTTGCCGATACCTATAAGCTTTTTTGAGATCTTTGACAGATTGTGCAATCCCATCAAAAAGACGATGGTGTCATCGGTCTTATAATTGTCCCAAGGGATCTGCGACTCTTTTTTATTCGGAGATTCATGAGCGGTAACTACACGAAAAGATACCGCTACCCCGCGATGCGTAACAGGAATTCCCGCATAAGCCGGGACGCTGACGGCAGAAGTGATGCCGGGTATGATCTCAAACTCGATATTGCGCTCTTTAAGATAAGCACCTTCCTCTCCGCCGCGGCCGAAAACGAAAGGATCTCCTCCTTTAAGCCGTACGACCTTATTGTATTTTAAGGCATTTTGATAGATCGTTTCATTGATCTGGTCTTGAGGCATGATATGATGGCCGTCTTCTTTGCCGACATAGACAAACTCGCAGCCGTTTTTCGCTTCTTTTAAAATATCGGGATTAGCAAGACGGTCATAGATGATCACGTCAGCTTCTTTTATGACTCTAAGCGCTTTTAGCGTCAATAGTTCTATGTCACCGGGACCCGCACCCGTCAAATACACTCTGCTCATTTATTAGCCTCTTCATATATAAATATACCCGATGGTTTCTTGATCGTAAAAATCTCACGGGACAGATACCATTTTTTCGTATTTATAACAGCGACCTTATTTGTGTCGTTGACCGATACATATAGCTTCGGTTTTTCATTTGACCATCTTACATGCAGAACTTTTCCGTCAAATTCAAAACGCTTAATCACTTTAAGCGTCGCCGTATCTATGATCTGGATGACCGGGAATTTTTTGCCGCTAAACGTCACGGCAAGATATTTTTGATCCGGACTTAAAGATGTAAATACCGGGAGTCCCTCTGTTTTGATATTTTTAACGAAATTAAATTTAGGGTCGTAGACCAGAACTTTATTGTCGCCTACGGCAGGCAGGAATACATATTTTTTGCTGATGCTCCAAAATCCGAAATGAGGCACTTTTAAGACAGGCTTGCGGTTTCCGAGCAGAATTTTGATCCTTCTATACTTCATAGTATCAAGATTGAGAACCCCGAAAAAAGGACTTTCGAAAAATCCGGTTATGAAATTGCTGCCTTTGATCATAGCGTCAAAAGGCATCGTGCCGACATTGTCAAACTCTTTGTAAACTTCGAAATCAGGTATTTTCTTACCCTTGTTCTTATCGCGGAGCACCATGATCTTGTCATTATCCATCTCCGAAAACACTAAATAGTTCTTATATATCTTTATACCGACGTTTCTTGAGTTTGTCACGAATGCTTTGATCGGTTTTAAATTACGATCCAAAATATCGACACTTTTGTTATCATAATTGGCAACAGCGACATAATATTTATTGATCACGAATCCTATCGCGCTTTTGCTGGTCTTATACTCCGCCAGTTTTTTCTCTTTTATCGGATCAAACTTGACGATATAACCGTCGCGGCTTATAAGATATCCGTCCTTTCCGTAAAATTTGACGACCCCGTGATTCATATTGTGCATATTTTCCATATGTGAACGTGGAAGATCATCTTCGATCACGGCCAAAGAGCTGCTTTCTCTTTCAACTACGAATATCTTTTCAAACGCATAAGCATTTACATATAAAGATAGTGACAAAGCGATACCGAACAATATTGTTTTTATTTTCATTAATCTATCCTTCTTTCTTCTAAAGTTAAGTAACACGACGGGTCTTCGCTCCATAAATCACCGCTCATGGCAAAAGCCCTCGCACGTGAACCGCCGTTGCATATATCTATCTGCTGACAATCGGCGCATATTCCGGATAATTCCCGCGGATGTATCCTTAATCTGTCCAGAAGCTCTCCTTTTTGCCATATAGTACCAAAATCTTCGTTAATTATATTGCCTATGAGCACCGGAAAAAACGGATCAGGACGAACATCTCCTTCACTGTTTATATTTAAAAGTTTTCTTCCCGCACTGTTTCCGCCCCATTTTACCAGTCTGTCTCTCATCTTCTCTTTTAGCTCCGGGTAATGTTTTGAAAACTCGTTTAAGAACAAGACGGCGTCTTGTTCCATGTTCCCCGTAACGATCTCGATATCTCTTTTTGTTTTATAATACTCGAACGCTTTTTTCAAAATAAACTCGACGGCTTTGCGTCTTTGTTCTTTTGTCAGATCCATCTTCAAATTGTCAAGCCCGCGTCCCGAATAGACGAGATGCGATATATATATTTTGGGAATATTGTTTTTTTCCGCCAGATCGAAGATATACTCCAAAGAGTCTATAGTGTCTTTTGTCATTGTAAAACGGATCCCGACTTTTGCTCCGGTCGAATTCGCCAGCAGAACCGCTTTTAGGGTTTCTTTAAAAGCACCTTTTAGTCCGCGGAAATAATCATGCGTTTCTTCATCCCCGTCTATACTGATACCGACATAATTGAACGTATCTACTATCTTTTGCACGTTTTTCGTGGTAAAGTACAATCCGTTACTCGAAAGATACGTAATGATTCCGTTCTCTTTACAAAAATCGGCGATCTCAAAGATATCTTTTCTTGTTAAAGGTTCCCCACCCGAAAAGATAATAAACTTGATCCCGTTCTCTTTCATCTGCAGGATCGTTTTTTTGATCTGCTCGGTAGTCAGCGTATCGACCTCGTCTAAAGTAGACTTGGAGTAACAATGCAGACATGAAAGATTACACCTGTTTGTAAAGTTCCAGATCGCTATCGTACCGTTTAGATTCCGCTCCGGCTTGTCTTCGACGACAGATGCTATTAAGTTTGACAGCCTAAACATTATTTTCCTTTGAATGAAAGAATATATTTGGCAACTGTCTCTTTTTCTTTATCGGTTAAATTCAACTGGCTCATCGCTGTTCGTTTATAGCCAAACGCTTTATACATCGATTTAGGACTCGTAATATAAGCCTCGATCTCTTCGAGCGTACGTTTTTTGGCTATCTGTGTGAAGGGTGGTCCGAAAGCCATCGCAGTTTGATGATGACAGCCCCAGCAATATGTTTCAAAAACCTTTTTTCCGTCTAACGATCCAGCTTGTACAAGTGAACAAAAAGCAAGTATAACAATAAAATATTTTTTCATAATTTTTCCTCGCCTATAAAAGCTTACGTATTATATATAAATTCTCCTCAAAAGAGGAGAACTTATCGCGATTATGCACCAGGAACTGATTGTCTATGCTCGATAGAGTAAGTAAATGTTGGTGTAGTTAATCCTTCGATGTATTTAATGAATTTACCTGTTTTAGAATCATAAACACCGATACGACCTGCATTCCACTCAGAGATCATAGTCCACATACCATGGTTAGCCGGTTCAGCATGTAGGATTCTTGGAATAACCGGGTTGCCTTTAGCATCTTTTACAGTAGGAACTTTCCATTTGTAAAGAACTTTATGACTTGCAGCATCAGTAACTGTTCCCTCTTTTGTACCGACTGTAATGATACGGTCAAGTTCAAGAGTTTGTTTGTTGATCAAGTGTACTTTGTTCCAAGCTGACGGTCCGCCGATTACGTTGTCTGACCATAAGAACGGAGTATGCTCGCTTGTTCCGATGAACAATCCACCGCCTGCTGTACGGATATGTTTAACAACATCCCAGTTACTGTCCCAGATAACGACATCACCGACGTTCATACTGTTAGTAGCCGCAAGTTGTCCGTAGTCTTTGTTATACCAAGAGCTTCCTTGACCTGGGTGTGGCTTAGTTCCAGGACCAGTATAAACTTTAGCAACTAATGATTTTGTTTTAAAATCGACAACACCCATTACGTCGCTTCCTTGAGAAGCTTGGAATAAGTAACGACCGATCTCTTTACCTTCATTTTCGAAACCGTCATGAAGAATTTTACCGATATTTGGAATATCACCAACGATCGGATAGTTTGGTTTAGAGTAGTCTACGATATAAACATGACCTGCATCTTTAAGTGCAAATGCGATGTATGGACCGTATGGAGTATCATAAACACCAGCTACACGAGATGAACCGATGTTACCTTCAGTATCAATAACACTTGAAGTAGGATACACTTTAAGCGGTTTTAGAGTCATAGCGTCCATTAAAACAGCACCGCCCGGTACATAGTCACCTGCCATTAGGTATTTACCGTCTGGAGAAACCGCAAGACCGCGAGATTCACTACCGACTTGACATTGAGCAACTTTTTGTTGGCCCGGAGTGTTAAGGTCGAACATTGTTACAAGACCTGAACGTGAGATAGAGTATGCGTAACGAGGTAGACGTTTGTTTGTCACCGTAACGTGTACAGCAAATCCGGCAGGATGTCTAGACAATAGTTTACCTGTCGTACCATCTAAGAAAACAACACGAGCAGCATCACGCTCAGTTACGAATACGATATCCGTATTCTTTTTAACATCTGCAGGATGTGGATATTTTTTAAAGAAATCCATTCTGTCGTGAAGCGGTTTCCAGCCTTTTGTAACTTCTTCTAAAGTCAGTTGCTTGATTTTTCTGCCTTTAAAGTGTTGTAGATAGTCAACCATTTTATCAGCATCTGCTTGAGTGAACTTGTTTTTAAACGGAGGCATTGCCGTACCGGCTCTACCGTTTAAGATAGTTTCTGCCAACATATAAGTATTTTTCTTAGCGATTTTTGCTGGGCGAAGATCCGCACCGACCCCACCTTCATGGTTAGGACCGTGACAGCCTTGACACTCACGCTCGAACACTTTTGCAACATCCATATTAGATGTATCCGCTAATAGACCTGACGAAACAACCGCTAAAGCAGCAGCTGATACAATTAATTTATTAAACTTCATTCTATTTCTCCTTCTAAAAAAAATTAAATAGGCCCCCCTATAGGGCCTATCACCTACTTCTCATTTTTCAAACGAGCTTTTTCTTGAAAGTAAATCCAAATCATCGGAAGTACAATAAAAGTGTGAAGAAAAATCGTTAAGAACAATGGTCCCTGATTCAACGTGCCGAAGAAGCTCGGCACTACGTCTGTAAACGGTTCAAACATTTTTATCTCCTTATCTTATGTGAACAGCACTTTTTCCTGTGCTTAACAAGTCTTTAGCCAAGAATAGGAATCCTACGAATGTTACAACACCCATTAGAAGTCTCCAATCCATAGCTTGTTGGAACCAAACGCCGTCTTGACCGTCAAAATATGCTGCCCATGTCGCACCCATTTGTGCACGTGAAACAAGAACTTGAACATAACCTGCAATTGTAAGTGCGATGGTCATACCCATAACACCTCCGGTAATTAAAGAAACACCCCATAGAGATGCTTTAGTATGATTTAAGACTTTAATACCGTTGCTGCCCTGAACAGCTATGTACATCATTCCCACAAGAATAGTTGCATAAGCACCAAAGAACGCAAGGTGACCATGCGCTGCTGTAAACTGTGTACCGTGCGTATAAAGGTTTACTTGAGGTAGAGTATGGAAGAATCCCCATATACCAGCACCCAAGAAGTTACCGAACGCATTGAGAACGAACCAAGTAAACGCAGGTTTATTATTGATAGTATGACCTTCAATTTTATGTCCTTCGTGTACTTCTGCCATTTGAAGACCTGTTTCTTTCCCCCAATCGTAAAGAACATGGATAAACATAGCAACAAGCGGCAGAGGTTCTAGTGCAGAGAACAATGCTCCGATCTCCCACCAATACTCAGGTGTACCGATCCAGAAATAGTGGTGTCCAAGACCAAGGATACCTGAACCAAATAGCATAGCTACTTCGATCCATAACCACATTTCAACAACTTGACGATGTGCACCGATCATTTTGATCAGACCATAAGCTGCGATAGAACCGACGAAGACTTCCCAAGTAGCCTCAACCCATAAGTGGATTACCCACCACCACCAGTATTGATCGACAGAGATGTTATTTGTAAAGAACATACCTGCAAGGTAAAGACCTGAGAACGCTATCATATCAGCCATCAAAACTGTAACGATACCTGTTTGTCTGCCTTTCATTCCTGTTAAGAAAAGGTTGGCGACAAATCCAAGAGCAACAACTACGATACCCCAGTCTGCCCAACGCGGCGCTTCGATATACTCACGACCTTCCGTAATAAACCAAATAGTTGTGTTGTCTGCCGGTCCGACTTGAACCAATAAGAATACAAGAACAACGACTACTATAGCAGCTGCGAAGATCCAAAATAACAGTTTTCCGAGTTTAATACCGACAGTTTCGATACCTGTTTCGTCTGGTAACAACCAATAAACGGAACCGAACATAGCAAAAACCATCCAAACGACAAGTGCATTAATATGCAGGATTCTTGCGATCGAAAAATCTAGGACCCCATATAGAAAGCCTGGTACAACGAACTGAATAGCCACGACCAAACCAAATACTAATTGAGCACCAAAGATGATAGCAGCAAAGGTAAAATACCAAGTCGCTAACTGTTTTGATTCTGATTTTAAATAATTATTTGCCATGTATCGCTCCTTGCATTTTCCCGAAGTTTCTTGGGAAACCGTTTGTATCTATAGATGACATATGTTTAAGGAAAGCCACTAAGCCTTTAGCCTCTTTAGCAGTAATACCAAGATCCGGCATCATACGTGCATGAGTAGGATACTGATTTGGATGTTGTAAGAACTCAGCCATCGCTTCTTCTCTTGTGTTTTTTCCTGTCATCGCTTGCATTGAACCGTTTGGTCCCCAAGCCGGATCCAACCACGCTTTTGTAAGGTCAGGCGCATAATAAGCTCCATTTCCCAATAGCGTATGACAATCCATACAGTTTTTAGCTTGCTCCGCCAGTTTACCTAAGTGTAACAGCGCAGTCGCTTCTTTTTCAGAGTAGTCGTCTCTTCCGAAAAACTTCTCTTTCTCTCCGATCACAGGAACTTCATGCCCGCGTTTCGGACTCATTTCATAAGTGATCTTATAATTGATAACCGTAGGTCCAGGAACCCTTTTGGTTACACCATTTTTTAAATCTGCATCATTACCCATTGCGATTTGACCCGAAGTATCAAATGTCAACCAGATTAATAAAATTGATGCAAAACCCGTAACCCACGTTGCTGTTCTTCGCCAGAAACGATTGTCACTCCATACAGATTTATTAGCCACTATTTTCCCCCCACTAAAATTAATTGTTGAAAATATTCACTAATCAATGTCCATTCTCTTCATGAACTTGATTTTGCATATAATAGATTGCATGAGGAAGTATCAGATACCCTATCATTGCAACTACTAATACTTTTGCTGTAAACTCTCCTACATGCATTAAACTACCCATTATATAAAGCATATAACACGTTAAAAACCAAAACAGGTATGCCAGAGGCATTGCCCATTTTTTTAGCATATTAACCTTTACTGCCGTATATATACCAACATATAACGATCCGAATACTAAAACAAACGCTGAAGAAATAAAAATTGGCAGAAAATCATTCAATGCTATTTCAGGTCTAATCATTGATTCCATCATATATATCCCCCTAATTGTATTTTAATATTGGATTGCTAGTTAGTAGTCTAATCTATTTCAATAATAAATGCTTTGACATTAATCAATATATTTAAACCAACATAATATTTCAAAATTTAATTTTTATTACTTATGTAAATAAAAGATAACCTACCAGAATCTTAACGGATCTGGATAAATGAACTCATATTTTAGATATTCGACGACTTTCTTTGAAAGGATTTTTCGTCTTGTCATCCCTTCGAATCTTCCCGGTTTAAAGCCGAATTTTTCCGCATTACTGCGGTGAATAGCAGAACGCAGAGGATGCTGCGGAGCTACGACGTTAAAAATACCGCTACTTGTTTTCTTTAAAAGAATCTTTTGTATTATGCCTATGACATCGTCGCGATGGACGTAATTGACGGGGCCGTCCTCAAATGTAGATACTTTGCTCCATTTTCCCGAAATACGGTCTTCTCCCATCAAACCGCCCAATCTCAAGACAATAAGTTTTTTTCTTAATCTCTGCATAAGAATTTCGGCTTCATACTGTTTTCCCGTCTGCGTAATCGGAGTCTCTTCATCAACTTCGCCGTCATATTCGCGATATACGGAAATACTGCTCAACAGAATAACGACCGCTTCACTGTTCACATATGCCGCTATCTGTTTTAATGTTTCGAGATAATTGTCTTTCGTGGATATAGCGACGATCGCATAGTCGCAATCCCAAAACGAACTGCTTTGTGGAGGATTGTAACAATAATTTTCAAAAGAGGATTCCTCTTTTTGTCTGGTAGAGCAGAAGACTTCGTATTGTTTAAAAAGAGTTTGAAAGAGAGGTTTTCCCAACCACCCGCATCCGATGATACTAATGCGCGGTTTTTTCGTGCTGGTCATAACTTTTTTGTATTACAAGCATTTCATAGATGGAAATATGTGGTGAAGCCTTATTTATCAAAGCATCCACATCCGCATATTTGCCTTTGATCTTGTCTATATAATCATACCCTTTGGGAGAGATTTCGTTCATAGCAAAACTGATGGAGCCGGCCCACATCAATATGATCATTATCCATACGATATTTCTCGCTTTGGCATATACGCCGATAAAATGGAAAATAACACTTAAGACAATACCTACCGCGATAATAATATAAAGATTCATAGATCCACCTTTTCGCCGATGGGTTTTATAGTAATATTTGTATCTTTGAACATTCTATCTCCTAAATCTTTTACTAAAAACGTACCGGCAAGCATCAAGGCAACGATGAAAACAAGAATCAATAACGCAATAAGATAACGTTTAAGTGCTGCCATCATCTTAGAAGCTTATTTTTCCGCCGACTGCATCATAGAAGTATAATCTACGCATCTTGACGTATGAAAAGAGCGCGTATGATTATCCGAGACGAAAAGATCTCCTTCAAGACGCCACTCGAATTTTTTCGAGATCAGAACCGATTGGGAAATAGTTCTGTGCATTTTGTTCTCACAGATGATGGTACCGCCGTCGTTAAAGATCTGTTTGACGCCGTCCATACGTTTGACGGTAATATAATAATGTAATGAGATCATGATAGCAAAAAGCGCAAACACTCCGATCATTCCATATTTAAAAGATTTTTTCGGCAGTGTCGATTGTGTGGTCACTATCGCAGTGACGATCAAAAAGAATATGCCTATGACGATATAGGCGATCTCTAGTCTAAAAAAAAGTTCCATTATCCTTCCTCTTTTACATGTAGGTTTTCCCAAGCTTCGAACTCGGGCGTAAAATACTCTATTCTTACTTTCTTGAACTCTCTTGATGAATAAAGAGGCATATAAGAACGGGCATCAATCTCATTTGCTATCTCTTCTATGACAGCGTTTGTCTCCTCTTTCGTTTTGCCGTGGATCATTGTAAAAAGATTATACGGCCAATTCTCGTATTTCGGTCGTAAATAGCAGTGGCTTACGGCACTAAATGCCGCCGCTTGCTCGCCTGCTGCTTCCCCTTTTTCCTGATCGACGTCCCACACTACCATCGCATTGGCGCCAAATCCGGCCTTACGATGATTGAGTATCGAAGCAAAACGTCTCATGACACCTGCGTTTTGCAGCTGTTTTAAGATGGAGAAGAAAGTATCGTAATCGATGTCCAGCTCATCTATGATCTTTTTAAAAGGCTCGCTTACAATATCTATATCGTACTGTACACGTCTGATAATCGCATGATGAAGCGGAGTCATCTCTATCTCGGTGTGTTTTACTTTTTTAACTTTCTCTTTTTTTTCATCTTTTCCCGTCGTATCGAGTTTTACGGATATCTTAAAAAGTTTGAGTGTCGGCAGGATTATATGGCTTTTGGCTTTTGTCAAAGAAGCCAATATCTCCACGCTTTTTTCCAAACCCAGTTTGGAATCGGGAGCAACGGCTATCGTAAACCAGATATTGAACTCATGGTTACGCTCATAGTTATGCGATATCCCGGGATGGGAGTTGATAATAGATACAGCTTCGTCGATATCGGCTTCGTCTATTTTAAATGCCACCAGCGACGATACGTATCCTAAACGTTTGGTATCGAAGATGGCCGATGTCTGGCGGATAATGTTTTTGCTTTTTTCCTCTTGTAAAATAGCAAGGACATCTTCCTCTTTCATCCCCAGATCTTCGGCGATCGATCGAAAAGGTCTTTCTACTAAAGGGAATGATTTTTGGATCCGCGAAAGTACTTCTTGTTTCATAATGAGCCACATCTTTCTGTTTTTGATTTAAAAGTAATTGTAATCATTTTTAAAATTATATATGTTGATTTGCATCAAGTAAGCTATGATAGAAACTATTCGAATATAATTTTTTTATTTTCGATCTTCATTACCCTGTCGCAATATTTTAGCATCCTTTCATCGTGAGTCACCATAATGATGGCCACATCCTGTTCTAAAGCTATCTTTTTTAGCATTTTCACCACACTAACGGCACGTTTTGTATCCAGCGCCGCGGTCGGCTCATCGGCAAGGATGATCTTTGGATTGTTTGCCAGAGCTCGGGCGATCGCAACTCTTTGATTCTGTCCTCCTGAGAGCTGAGAGGGCTTATTGTAAGCTTTATCGGCAATATCAAAATACTTTAACAGCTCCATGGCATCCGTTTTCGCTTTTTCATCGGAGATTCCGCCGGTCTGCGGTACCAAGGTAACGTTTTCTATGATATTTAAAAACGGGATCAGATAATGTGCTTGAAATATGAACCCTATCTTTTCACGGCGAATCTTTCTGGCATCATTTGTCAGCCAGCGGTTTTCATACACCTTTTCCTCTCCCAGCCATATCTCTCCCGAGGTCGGATCGATCACGCAGCCTATCATCATTAAAAGAGTGGTCTTTCCTGCTCCGCTGGGAGCGACGAGAGCGATCAGCTCTCCTTTGTATATGGTAAAGGAAGCTCCCTCTATGACGCTTACGAGATTGTCGTTTTTTCCAAACTCTTTTACAAGGTTCTCGACACGGATACTTTGCTTTGCATTCATCTCAACCTCCTATCGCAACCGTGGGATCCGCATGCATCACTTTGCCTACACCCACAAACGAAGCAAAAACGGAAGCGATCAAAACGACCGCAAAAAGAGACAGGGCATCGGGGATCTCCAATACGACCCTTTTAGGAAATTTGTCATAAATAAGATGAGAAAAAATATTCCCGAAGATAAAAGCGAAGAACCCGAGCAAAACGGTTTCCTGGACGATCATCTTTATGATAATGAGATCGGGTATCCCTATGAGCTTCATGATAGATATCTCTTTTATTTTTTCCAGAGTCATCGTATAGATGATAAGCCCTATGATAATAGTGGATACCACGACAAGGATCGCCGTAAAAAGCCCTATCTGTTTGGAAGCTTTTTCAACGACGTTTTTTGTCAAAATGGCGCTTTGCTGTGCATCGGTATAAACACTTTGATGTTTCCATCGCCGTATCCTCTGTGCCGTCTCTTTGATGTCATAACCTTTTTTTACGGTCGCTGCTACCGCGTTTACCGTATGGATATCTTTTTCTTCAAAGATTCCTCTGGCTCTGTCGTTTCTTATGTTTGCGTTTGAATAGCTAAACTGCAGCTGCTGGGCATCTTTGAGACTTATATATATGAGAGGCTCGCCGCCGGATGCGACCGCACCTCTGGTGGTGCCCACGACCGTATAAATATCTCTGCCTATCTTCAGTCTGTCATTGAGTTTAAAGCCTGTCTCAGAGGATACAACCGCTTCATAATGAGTCTTTTGCAGCATACGTCCGCTTACAAGAGTATTTGGATCTACAGGGTTTAAACTGCCCAAAGGATCAAATCCTACCGCCATTACTCGGACAGCCTGCCCTTTTATATAAAGCTGCATGTTTTGAAATGTCAAAGCTTCGGATTTGTCAATGCCGTCAATAACCTTTATGGTGTCTTTTAAATCTTCATGTATGCGGGAGGCTTCTGCAAACGGTCCTAAAGTATTCTCCTGAACGATCCACAGATCGGCATGTATATCTTTTAGCAGTATCTGCGCGTCTACCATCATTCCTCTATATACGCCTATCATGATCAAAACGATCCCAAGCAGCATCCCGACGCCCATGGCAGTCACAATAAACTTTCCCAAAGTATGGGAGATATCTTTTTGTGCCAGATTCATCATAAGCGGACCTTTATCCCTTCGCTCAGAGCTTTCTTCTTCGGATCCGATACGATGATCTTCGTAGTCTCGTCGATCCCCGATTTTATGCCTGCAAATCCGTTTGATTCGGCTATGATCTCAAGTATTTGAAAATGTGCCGTAGAACCCTTGACTACCCAGACACCGCTCTTTTTGTTTTTTTTAACAAGCAGTGCCGTATCCACGAGAAAGAGATCCTTTAAAACTTTTGTCGTGATGGATACTTGAGCCTGCTCGTTCAGATAAAAAGGGATCGGCAGATCGTCAAATGAGACATCAACCTCCCGTTCCTGGGTTACTGCGTCGCTTATTGCCGCTATCCTCGCGACTTTGCCTTCAAACTTTTTATCTTCCTGAGAACGAAGGGTTATGAGGGCTTTCTGACCGGCTTTGATATCCGCGCTTATCCGTTCATCTACGTAGGCCTTGATCCATACGCTTTTTGGATCCGCTATTTTCACTATACTCTGTGTCGGCAATACATTTTGAGCGGCTTGAACATTTTTTGATACGACATAACCACTGATGGGTGCATAGATATGATATCTTGAAAGCCTGACCTCCATCGCTTTTATATTTCGTTTTGCTCTTTTGATCTCTGCGTCGCTTGAATTGGCGCGAGCCCTGCTTGCAGCTATCTGTGCATTTATGCTTTGCAGATCAGCAGCAGCTTTGTCATATTCTGCCTTTGCCGCGTATCTTTGTTTGTAAAGTTTCTCATATCTGTCATACGTGATCTTTATCAGCTCTTTTTGGGCTTTTAGACTTCGCGTTTCTTCTCTTAAAGCGATCGACTCGGATCTCGCTTTTGCCAGCGAAGCTTTCGCTTCTTCGAGCTGCAAAGGAAGATCGACAGGATCTACGGTCGCTATCAATGCGCCTTTTTTTATCCATCGGCCCTGATCCGTCAAGATATCGGTGATCTTTCCGCCGGTCTGTGCACCGATCTGATAAATATCTTTTGCATCTACGGTACCTATCCCGAAAACTTGAACACGGAGATATCCTTTTTTGGGATTTACTATCCGGTATGTCGTTTTTGGGATATAAACTTTAAAGTAAAAAAGTGCCGATCCTGCCATCATGAGTACAGTTATCGTAAGTAGTTTTTTCCAGTTCTTCATTTTTGTACTCCTGTAAGATATTTAATACGGTTTTGCGCCATCGCAATACCGTAGTATGCTTCCAAAATCTCTAATTTTGACGAAAGATACGAGCTCATGGCATCTAGCACTTCTATATATGTGGACAAGCCCTCTTTGTATCTGGCTTCAAGCAGCTTCTTCGTACTGAGGGAGGCTTCGAGCTGGGCATGTTTTGCCTGCAGCGTATTTTTGTACTGCGCAAGATCTATTATGAGCCCTTCAAGCTCTTCGCTAAGCGCTAGAGATTTGGAGGCTTTTGCCTCTTTTGCGGCGGCTGTCTCGATGCGGGATATCTGTTCTTGCGCGCTTATTTGCGATCCCGTATAGATGGGTATGTTCAAAGTCACTCCGACAACGCCCGTATCGTAAGCGTTTAAAGTATCAAAACGGGTATATGAGGCGACGGCGTCTATCGAACCGTAATGCGCGGCTTTTGCCGATCGATGTAAAAGAGTGTCTTTTTGTATGGTTTTATCGTAGATCTTGAGCTGGATATTATTTTCAAGCATCTCCTGTTTTAATTTTTTTCTGTTTTTCTCCAGATCTTTTACTTCCGTTAAAAGATTGTTTTCGAACTCGGCTTCAAAATCGATTTGCTCAGCGGTATATAAAGAGAGTGTCGCTATCGTTTTCATATAGGAGGACTCTGCCGCTCCCAACGCATCTTTTGCCGCATAAAACGCAGACAAAAACCTTGTCGAGTCCGAAGTGGTTTTCAATCCCTGCTCCACAAACGCTTCGGCCTGCTCATAAAGCTCTTTTTTTGCCTGCATATCTTTTTTCCGCACTCTAATGATCTCTTTTTGTATCACAACCGTCTCATAAAGCGATTCGACCCTGTATATCATAAGGTTCTTTGCCTCTTCGACGGAAAGCCGTGCAATATCCTTCTGAAGATCTGCCGAGTGTATCAAAGATGTCGTTTTTGAAAAATCCCAAACCTTTTGACGCAGAGCTACGCCAGCCTGCCAACCGCCCTCTTCAACGGTGCGAAACTTACCGTTTTGAGGCAGAGCGAATGTACGCCGAAAATCATACTCCGCTTCAAAATCGATATGCGGCAGGTATGCAGAACGGGCAAGCTGATAGTTTTGTTCGCTCTTTGATACCTCCAGCATAAAAGTTTTGATATCAGGATGAGAATACAGTGTTTTTTCTATGCACTCTTGCATGGTCACCGTCTGTGCCCACAACGACGATATCATTGCTGTTAAAAAAAAGAGGTGTTTCCTCATGACAAAATCCTGTTTCGCAGATTTTGATATGGTATACTCTTAATGTTATTGGAACATTAATACCAAAAAAAACCAAAGACATAGTTACGCTATAATTTTTACGAAGATCTCATTTACGTTTACAAGGGATCGGCAGCAGCTGATATTGACTTGTGTCAAGCCAAAGATCATACTCTTTTGGATATGCTGTCTCTAGTAATTTAATGATTTTTTACAATATGAAAAAAGGTTGTGTTTTGAGCTATTTTCCGGCTTTTATGAAATTGGACGGACGTAAGATACTGATTGTCGGCGGCGGTAAGATCGCATATGAAAAGCTGGAGCATCTCTTATGTTTTACAACGGACATAGAAGTGATCGCCCAATCCTACAGTGCACCGATGCTTGAACGTATCAAAGAAAGAAACCTTGCATACGAACAGCGTGCATACCTCCAAGGAGACATCGAAGGCTTTTCTATCGTCATCGTTGCCGTGGACAACATCCCTTTACAAGCCGAAATATTTGAAGAATCAAAGAAACACAACTGCCTATGCAATGCCGTAGATTCGGTAGACTATTGTGATTTTATCTTTCCTGCATATATCAAGAAAGATGATCTAACCATAGCGATCTCGACTTCCGGAGCCTCTCCGGCACTGGCAAAACATCTCAAGAAATATCTGTTTGATCTGATCCCTTCGGGGATCTCTGATTTTTTACGCGAGATGAAGCAGCTGCGTTCCTCCCTTCCAAAAGGAAAAGAACGTATGCAGATGCTTGACAAAAAAGCACAAGATTATATTAATACATGGAGAAGATCATGAGCAACGTTAAAAGAGGATTGTTTTTTGGAGCATTATTTGCATTCCTGGTTATGGGAGTTGTCGCTATGAAACAGGCTATGCCCGAAGCAAAAAACCCGCATATGTACAAAGAGCTGAAAGTATATATGCCTTATACCCTTGAGAAGACCATAGGCGGTCTATCGATAATAGATAAACGTGACGGCAGTAAAGAATCGCCTAGTGCCGCGGATGTAATGCTGCGTCTTGACGAGTTGGAAAAAAACTGGGGGAAAAAACATCTTAAAGTAGTCGACAACGATGTCGTGATATTAAACGACGCAAATCAAAGCGTCGCAAAAATATTTATCAAAGATAAAAAAGAACGCGCTTTTCTAAAACGCTTTTTTGGCATCTAAAGATTCTATAAGTATTACTTCATAGAATCTATACTTTTGCCTGTTTCTTTTTCGACCTCTTGTTTTAATTCGGCCATCTTAAATCTGATGTCATCCATAACATAAGGCGGAACGTCCTGGTCTTTGTACCAGTTAACGGAATCGACATGACCGCCGTATTTTTTGCCGAGCTCTTCGACCATTTTCGTATACTCATCTATACTTTTGCAAATAACGACTTCGCTATCAACCATGTCTTTGAGTTCAATAAACCATTTTTGATCTTCATCGACCTTTATGGTCGACGTAAATATAACACTCATACTTCCACTTACCTTTCTGTCGTATCAAAAGTTTTTGCAAAAGCTTCCAGATCTTTTTTCTTCAAGTCACCGTTATACACGATTTGAGAAGGATCGACGATCTCGTTGTCCAAGACTTTAGGCACGACTTCACCGTCTTCAATGACCTTCATATGTCTTTCTAGTTCCTCTTCGCTGTAGGACATATGCATATCTGCTGCTATCACATGCGGAAGCTCTTCGATCACACGAAGTTTTTTTAACTCGTCTGAAACACTTTCTCCCTCAATCGTAACGACGATACGCCCTTTTTCATCATGGATATGATAATCACATACACCGCAGTTCTTGAGGCTTTCAAGAACCTCATCCAAATATTTCGGTACTGTTTGTACTACTATACTTGATACATTCATAACTAAATCTCCTTTTCATAAATAATTTTTCTTATATCTTCGCCATTATCTTTACGTATTTTATCATACAGCTTCTGATACTTTAATTTGTCTTCGGCACCTATCGGAGTTCTTAAAGATTTGTACTCGACAAGTTCACCGTTTTTATAAACACCCGAGACTATCGTGTGGACCCAATAAAATCCTCTGTCTTTACGAAAGTTCTTTACGATTCCTACCCATTGTTTTTCAGCTTTTATAGTATTCCATAGATCAGCAAAAACGGAACGCGGCATGTCAGGATGTCTTATGATGTTATGGGATCTGCCGATAAGCTCGTCCATACTATAACCGCTTATCTCGCAAAATGTCTCGTTTGCATAGGTTATGATACCGCTCAGATCTGTTCTGGATATGATCAATTCGTTTTGTGGGATCTCCGTTTCAATTAAGAATTCGCTTTCATAAAACACCATGCCAAACTCCGTTATTTAATTTCATAGATATTGATTATCTTGTTGTTGCTAGACACTAAAAACTCGTTTTCATTGATGAAAATTATATGAGCGGGAGTCATTTTATTTCCACCGAACGTTCCGATCTCTGTTTTTGTTGCAGTGTTGAAAATCGTCACATTGCCGTTCTCGTCACTTGAATATCCTGCCAGTTTACCGCTTGGAGAGAGACCTACGCTGTATATCATAAAATCCGAACTTTTATAGTATGCGGAGTTTGTGTTTCGATTATAGATCACGGTTCTTCTGTCCTGCCCCGCACTGACGATGATCCCTTTTTTATAATCAACCTGAAAGACGTTATCCAGATTCTCTCCCGTCAGTGTTTTTATCAAAGCACCGTTTTTCGTGTCAATAATCTTTAAATCTCCGCTCTCATCGGCTACGACCACTCTGTCTTTTCTTTCGTTCAATGCAAAATCAGAGAATTTCGATCCTCCTGCGGGTACACGCCAGTTCTGTTTTCCTTTTTTGATGTCGTACGATATCAGTTCATCGCCCAAAAGCCCCAGCAATATCGTATCTTTGTCTAAGAATTTCGCCTTCTCTATGGAAAGAGACATGGATGAGGGAATGACGATCTTGTTCTTACCGTCTTCATTTATATAGACCCTTCTATATCCATGTTCGGCTTCTGAGAGGATCAGCAAACGGTCTTTATCGACATCGACGGAGTATATTTTGGCATCGACGAGATCGCCCATAAAGTCTTTTACTTTATCCACTTTTATGGTCTTTAAAAGTTTATCGTTGCGCATATCAAAAATATCCAGACTGCTCTGCGTCGTACCGACATACAGTTTGCCGTCATGGATAACCATATCCGTCACCCCGCCCGTTGCCGTATATGTAAGACATGGATTTAGTATCGATCTGGCGAACAGCGTACCCGTAAACAGTACTATAAATAGAAATTTTTTCATTCAATCACCTTTATGTCTATCGATGCCGCAGGACAGACATTGATGCAAAAGCCGCAAGCCGTGCATTTGGAATCATCGATAACTGGCATGAACATCGCCTGAAAATCAATGGCGTTGTCAAGACATGGATCTTTACACGTAAAGCACATAATACCGCTCCAACTGTAACATTTTTTTTTGTTTATTACAACCTTGGCGTTAATATTCTTTTTATTTTCTAAAACAAGAACCCCGTATTCGCAGCTGTGGGCACACTCATCACAATATGTACAGCCGTTTTTTGAGAAATCGATATACGGTGTCTTATCGCCCGCGATCTTTATAATCTCCTCTTTACAGACAGTAGCGCATTTGCCGTCGCATTTTTCGCACTCGCTGTAAAAAAGAGACTCGTCTTCATAATAAGGCGGTCTGATGTAACTCTCTTTCTTCTTTTTGATCGAAGAAGTAAGAGAGCTGAAAAGCTCTCTTCTATTCATAATGATTAATGTCCAAACAACGGCTTACCGGCTGGAGAATTTTCATTAGCAACATCTTTTGCAGTTACGCTTGAATCTTTACCGAGTGTATCTAGATCATCGGTAACAACTTCATTCCAGTGTGATCTGTACGCACCGTCTTTACTTATGTACTGTGGTTGGAATTTATTTTCAGTAACAAGTTTTGCATTTGCCTGCGGAGCATGACATTGTGAACAGTTAAATCTTCCCGGGTATACATCGCTTATTTTTTTGATGCTTACCTGATTTTGAAGATTATCAACCCCTTTTACAAGTTTGCCGTCAACGATTTTGTTAACCGGTCTCATATCCAAAAAGTGTGACTGCGGGATCGGTGTTGCACCCATGCTAGACGCAACATCCGGCATATGACAGCTTAAACATTGGTTGTTGCCTTTTTTGATCGGAAGCATACCGTCAGTGTCATGCGGGATCATAGGCGGAGCATCCTGGAACGCTCTTTTGATTTTTTTACTTGTTCCCGGTGCATCTGTACAGTACAGTGCCACAGGTACCGTAGTACCTTTCTCGGTGTATAAACTTGTATTTCTATAGCTCAACGCTTCTTCTGAAATTTTCGGCTTTGCAGTTGCCTCGTTTGCCGGCGTTGCATTTGAACCGCTACCACACCCAATCATTAGAAGTGCCGTAGTAGCCAAACCGATAGTTATCTTACTTATTGTTTTCATCTCACTCTCCTACTATTATTTTTTTACTAGTGACTTAATAGAAAATCCTAAAGCATCATCATCGCATACCTCTATACATCTCGCACAGTTCGTACACTCTCCCGATAGGACAGGCAAGCTTTCTTTGCCTACCATACCGAGAACCTGTTGCTCAGGACAAACGACTTTACATTTCATACATAATGTACAATTAGCCTCATTATGATGCACTCTTATTAAACTAAATTTACCAAGCAGCGAATAAAATCCGCCTAGCGGACATACATGACCGCACCATCCGTTTTTTAAAATCAAAAGGTCGAACAAAAATATGACGACTATTGCCGCCCAGCCGAATCCCAGACCGAACACGATCCCTCTATGAACCATAGATATAGGAGATATAAACTCAAAGGCCGTCAGTCCCATAACCGCAGAGATCACAAGGCTTAGACCCAATGCCCAGTACCTGATGTTTCTCGAAGCCGGCTGTTTATTGCCTTGTACGCGCTTAATATCAAGAACTCTTCTTGTATAGTTGGCCGCATCGGTTACCATATTTATAGGGCAGACCCAGCTGCAAAACGCTCTGCCGCCGATCAATAGATAAAATATTGTCGTCACAGCTACGCCTATCAGCAGGTCCGTTGCCAAAGTTGCACCCGCAGCAAGCATTTGTAATGCTGCATAAGGATCACTCACCGGGATCGTATTAAATATTTTCGACGAGCTGAGATTACCTCTTAAAACGGTCCAGCCCCAAACATTTCCACCAAAATATAAAACCAAAAGTCCTACCTGCGTCAATCTTCTTAAAATAAGATATCTATAGTTTTCCCATAGCTTTACCATTAGTATAAATCCTTCAGCCCGCTATTTAAAGAATCTATCGCACTTTTTTTGTTTATTTCCGTCGTGCTTTTGATCGCTTTAGCGTTTTTCAACCGTTTCTCGTCTTTTTTATCCCAGCCTTTTATATAATAATCTCCGGCTTTACCCATCGCTACTTCACGAGGAAGTATATGGATGGCGGGTTTTTCTGTTACACAGGCATGCTCACAAAGACCGCAGCCCGTACAAGCGTTGCTGTGTACGATCGGTGTCATATATGCGTGCTTGCCCGTTCTTTCGTTTTTCTGGTATTCGATCGTAATCGCTTCACCGAAAATCGGACATGCTCTGTAACATGCATCACACTGGATACCCCAAAAAGCGATACAACTCTCCGCATCCACTACAGCAAGTCCCATATCGGCGACTTTGATGTTTAGATGTCCGTCGGTCGTTACGCTCTTTTCATTCAATGCTCCCGTCGGACAGACAGGTACACAAGGAATATCAGGACACATATAGCAAGGGATATCCCTAGGAATAAAGTACGGCGTTCCAAGAGGTCTGTGATCTCCCGGACGAGCCAGCATCAACGTATCGTAAGGACAAGCTTCAACACAAAGCCCGCACTTTATACATGTACGAAGAAAATCTTTCTCTTTTAAAGCTCCCGGCGGACGTAAGAGCAATTGAGAGGCTTTCGCCTCATCAATAAATGCGCTCCATACAAATCCTCCAAGTACCGTGATTCCGACACCTTGAGCCATATTGAAGATAAACTTTCTTCTATCGCTGATATTCTTTTTTTCCATTACAGGATATTCCTTACGCTACTACTTACGCTTTATAAATTTTTACGGCACATTTTTTATAGTCTGTTTGTTTAGACATAGGACAAGTTGCATCCAATGTGACCTTGTTTATAAATACACGCTCATCGAACCATGGAACAAATACAAGACCGCGTCTAGGTCTATTTCTACCACGTGTTTCAACACGAGCTTTGACCTTACCACGGCGAGATTCTATCCATGCAAGTTCGCCTTGTTTGATACCTTTGTCTTCTGCATCTTTAGGGTGCATATAACATAGAGCTTCCGGTACTGCACGATATAGTTCAGGTACACGCATAGTCATTGTTCCTGAGTGCCAGTGCTCTAGTACACGACCTGTACATAACCAAGTGTTGTACTCTGCATCCGGTTTTTCCGGTGGATCCATATATGGACGTGCAAATATCTTCGCTTTGTTTTTCAGAGCTGTTTTAGTTTTGTTTTTAACGCCGTTTAGATCACCATACGGTAATGCTTTTGCAATTTTTCCATAGAATGCAAACTCATCGTTTGTACCTTTTGTTTCTTTTGCAGCATACGGATCGTATTTCGCGTTGAATCTCCATGGAGTTTCTTTTCCGTCAACAACCGGCCATTTAAGACCACGAACTTTGTGGTAAACATCAAACGGTGCCAAGTCATGTCCATGACCGCGCCCGAATGCAGCATACTCTTCCCAAAGGTATTTTTGGATAAAGAATCCGTATCCTTTAAATACTTTTCCGTCAGAACCGACGACATTTCTGCTGTCTCCGTATCCTTCAGAGTTGTCATAACCTTGTTGAATAGGATCGTTTTGATCAAGTTTGTATGCTTTTGCGATTTTATTTGCAAAAAGGATTTCATACATAGTAGTGTCACCACTGTATCCCATCTCTCTAGCTTTGTCTCTTACGTCTGCCAATGGAGTTTTTCTTGGACCTGAAGGAGCATATCCTCCCCATAGATCATCTACAGTAAAGCGTTTTGAAAGCTCAACCCATTGCCAAGTATCACTCATCGCGTCACCTACCGGAAGAACTTGTTGTCTCCAGTGTTGTGTACGGCGTTCTGCATTTCCGTATGCACCCCATTTTTCATAGATCATCGCCGATGGCAAGATAAGATCTGAAACTTTTGCAGATATACCAGGATATCCGTCAGAAGTTACGATAAAGTTATCCATTTCACGAGCTGCTTTGATCCAGTGGCTTGCATTCGCAGAATCTTGATAAGCGTTACAAACGTTAACCCACGCGAATTTAATCAGTCCGTCTTCGATATCTCTATGGATTTTCATGATGTGCTGTACACCGACACCGTTTAGAGTACCGTCAGGTATCATCCATTTTTTCTCAGCGATTTTTCTGTGAGCAGGAACTTTAACCATCAAGTCTGCAGGAAGTCTGTGTGTAAACGTACCGACTTCACGTGCAGTACCACAAGCTGAAGGCTGTCCAGTCAATGAGAACGCACCAGAACCAGGTCTAGCTTGTTTGTTTAGCATAAAGTGAACGTTATAAGCTAGAGTATTGTCCCAGCTTCCGCGAGTATGTTGGTTCATACCCATTGTCCAGAAAGATACTACTTTTCTGTCTTTTTCTATGTATAGATCTGCAAGAGCTTGAAGTTTTTTCTTGAACTCTTCAATATCTTCATCAGGGTCACCTTTTGAAATCGATGCTACATAGTCAAGTGTATACGGCTCTAATGATTTTTTGTACTCCTCAAAAGAGATCTCCCAGTGAGCAAGAGTACCCGCAGTATTTTTCATAGTATCACCGGCTTTATATCCGTACGGTGCCAATGCAGGAGCTTCAGTATCAGAAACTGCTTTACTCATCTCTTTAGAGTAAGTTTCCATCTCTTTTGCATTGTATTTGCCTTCTTTGTAAGACTTTTCGCCTGCTCTTCTCATACCGTATCCGATGTTAACAGGACCGGCTGCGAAAACAATATGTTTCTTAATGAAATCCCAATCGATCACGTCTGGATGATTGTATACGATCTCTCTTGCTACATAGTTCCAAAGTGCAAGGTCGGTATTTGGAGTAAAGATGATCTCGATATCTGCCAAATCCGATGTTCTGTGTGTATAAGTCTGGATAGAAACAACTTTTACACGATCCGGTGCAGTCAGTTTTCTGTCAGTTACACGAGACCAAAGGATCGGGTGCATTTCCGCCATGTTTGAACCCCAAGAGATAACAGTATCTGTAAGTTCGATATCGTCATAACAACCTGAAGGCTCATCGATTCCGAATGTTTGATAGAAACCGACAACCGCAGATGCCATACAGTGACGAGCATTCGGATCGATCGCATTAGAACGGAAACCTGCTTTCATCATTTTTTGAGCTGCATACCCTTCCATGATTGTATATTGTCCCGATGCAAATACACCGACACCTTCAGGACCGCTCTCTTTTAGAGCTTTACGGATATTTTTTTCCATTTCGTCAAAAGCTCTTTTCCAAGAAACAGGAGCAAACTCTCCATGTTTATCGAACTCGCCTTTGCTGTTTACTCTTAAAAGCGGTTGCGTCAGACGATCCGCTCCATACATGATTTTTGCATTAAAGTAACCTTTGATACAGTTAAGCCCGCGATTAACAGGCGCTGCAGGGTCTCCTTTAACAGCAACAATCTTACCGTTTTTGGTTGCCATCATAATACCACAACCGGTACCACAGAAACGACAAGCCGCCTTATCCCATCTCCATCCTGCTTCCGCTTCGTCAGCAGCAGCTTTAAGATCCGATGGTATTGATATGCCTACAGCCGCTGCCGCAGATGCTGCAGCAGAACTTTTTAGGAAATCTCTTCTTGAGAATGACATAATTCCCTCCCCTATTATTAAGATTTAAATTTTACCTTCAAATCCTATCATTATTTTAAACTACTGTACTTGATGTAGATCAAAAATGAAATCTTCGTTTAAGAATAGGGAGTAATCTGTTTATTTTGGGGTACACTCTATAAGCAGTTTGTTCAGCTCGTCGCTTAAGCGTTTCAATTTATTTGTCGAGCTGAAAAGTTCTTCCGTAGATTGAATAGCCATATCTTCGCTCGCGCTTAAATGTTTGAGTAAAAGAGTATTGTCCGAGAGCTCGTCTAAAATATAGTTCAGCTCTTCTGTTATCTCTTCAAGTTTTACAGAAGCATGTTTTGACTGCGATACCGCTTCGTTAGAATGTTCTATCGCGCTGTTTATCTTGTTTATAAACAGGTTCACGATATCGCTCATCTCTACTATCTCGCTCTCCACTACGTTGTTCAATGGTTTTAACTCGACATTGTTCGGCAGGCTGGAGAGACTTTTAGTGTGCTCTATAAAAGTCAGGGCATTGGACTCCATGCTTCTTAGTTTCGATATGATATATATTATTAAAACGATAAGGATAAAACCTGCACTGTATTGAAGGTTTTCTATATTTTTTATCTTGTTCTCACTCAGCTCCGTAAGCATAGCCACGACCCGGTCAACCTCTTTTAACAAAACCGTATTGTTGACGAATATATTGTCTACAAGCCCTTTTAGCTCAGGACTGTTTTGATCTTCGCCCGCTATTTGTTTAAACCTTACTATATCGTTGTAAAAACCGTTCCACAGATGATCGACCTTATCCAGCTGAACGGATATCGGAGATTCGGAAAGTTCTAAAATATCCTGCAGTCCTTCATACTGTTTGATATATTTGAAGTTTTTCATAAATTCGTTTGTGGAAACATCCAGATCCGTATAGTTTGCGTTCTTGCTGTAATATATGTAAAAGATATCTTTTGTGATCTTTTGCGTAAGCATCCTCTGCTTTCCGGCTATATTGATAAGCAGGGCATCTTTTGTGTTTTTTTGATTAAGATATATACTGATACTGATAAGACTGAGCATCAGTGTCACCAGTACGGCGCCGTAGATCTTTATCTTCGTTGTGATTTTGATGTTTTGTTTTTTCATTGGTCGTTTCCGGTAAAAATATTTCGTAGCTCGGTTCTGTTTACGATAACTACATCCGTTTTTTGAAGATCTATAACCTTTTGTCTTTTTAGTTTATGAAGTATTCTGGATAAGGTCTCCGGCTGTATATGCAGCATTGCTGATACGTCTTGTCTTTTCAGTTTATTAAAGGTTTGCAGATCCTCATACAGCATGTATGTCACTCTGGCCGTCGCATCGAATATCAACTCTCTGTTTATGATGCAGTGCAGTTCATGCGTTTGGCGCAATATCTCTTCAATAAACTTGTCCGTCAAGAGGCTTGTATATATGAAATGTTCTTTAAACTGTTCATAATCTACCTCTAATACTATACTGTCCTCTACGAACTCGGTATTTGCATAACAATGGATATCATTGTTACTTAACGACGAAATCTCCGAGATCAGTTTGTTTTTATAGACATAGCTCAAAAATATCTCGTTCTCGTATCTGTCCACTTTATAAGTCCTAAGCAGACCCTCGACCAAAAAGAATATTTTATTGCTTATATCATCTTCATAATATAATACATACCCCTTTGGGTACTGATGTATTACCGACATTTCACTCAACTTTAAAAGGTTGTCTTCGTTCAAACTTTTAAAGAAATCCAATAATTTAATATAATCCAATGTATTTGTCATTAATAGTATAATACCAAATTAAATTAAGATTTTCTTGATGTAAATCAAATTAATTGTAATGCATCAGTGTTATAATTTCCGCTGATCCTATATTTTAACACAAGGAAATGAAATGAAAAGATTGTTATTATCGATGGCTGCAGTGCCGTTGATTCTAGGGGGGTTAAGTGTTAGCGCGAGTGCTGATGGACTGAACATATTAAGCAACGTAAAAGCTAAAGGGGAGATCCGTGCTCGTTATGAGAACGCAGATGTAAAAGACAACAACTTGGACAGAGCGCAAGCTTTTACTACTCGTACTACTTTAGGCATTAGTGCGGACCTTTTACAAGTTGACGGACTTTCTGCTTACTTGGAAGCGACAAGCGTTAACGCTTTCGGTTATAAAAATTATAACAGTACTGATAACGGTAAAACGCAATATGATTTTATCAAAGATCCACAAACAGCTCGTATGACTCAAGGGTATGTCGATTATAAAATGGGCAAAACTTTGGTACGTGCAGGTCGCCAAATGGTAAATCTTGACAACCAACGTTTTATCGGTGCGGTAGGCTGGAGACAAATGTTTCAAACATTTGATGCGGTTGCCGTTGTAGATAACAGTATCGACAACCTTTCACTTTTAGCCGCTTATGTGTATGGAAGAAACACTATCCTTGCAGATACGGAAGCAACAGATACAAAATCTGTTTTACTACATGCTTCATACAAAGTAATGCCTGAGCTGACTATCACTGCATACGACTATATGCTCTCTTTACACGGATATGGTAGCGACACTTACGGTGCTGCTTTAACAGGAAACATAGATGCAGGCATGGCAAAACTTAACTACCGTGCAGAGTATGCAAAACAAACTGATGCATCAATTAAATATCAAGAAAATTCAACAAATTATACTGGTACTACCGCGTCTACTCAAGCTGAGTATAAAAATCTCTACAAAGCTGACGCGCAATACTATAACTTGGATTTAGGCGCTAATATCTCTGGCGTATTAGTCGGTGCAAACTATGAGTACTTAAGTGGTAAAAAGATTGGTGAACCTGCTGGAGGAAAAACAGCATTTGCTACGCCTCTTGCAACTGGTCATGCATTCAACGGTTGGGCAGATATGTTTTTATCTACACCGACAGGCGGTTTGATCGATACAAACGTTCGTCTTGGTTATAAAGCAAAAGGTTTCGGTAAACTTTTAGGTGTTTATCATTCATTTAGCGCTGATAAAGATATGGCTAAAACAAGCGGAACTACAAAAGATCTCGGTTCAGAGTTCGATGCTGTATACGTAAACAAAATCCCTGGCGTAAATAACCTTACAGGTATGGTAAAATATGCGTCTTACAACAAAGGGAAAGCAACTGGTTATACACATGACAAAACTGTTACTTGGTTGATGCTTGACTACAAATTCGCTACAAAATAATCGTAGAGGATAACGACCTATTTTAAAAGCAAAGAAATTTCTCCTTCTTTGCTTTTACCCGCCATTCTTACAATCCAATCTTTCTGATCGTCTAAGCTATTAAAATTTATATAATCACTAAAAAGTTATATTATTTAGCTGTTTGCTTCTATTGCAGAGGTTATGCGCTGCAATGTTTCATCACGTCCGATCACGGACATCACGACATCCAGACCTGGACCCGAGAGTTTTCCCAGCAGCGCTACGCGCAGAGGCTGGCCTATCTTGCCAAAGCCGATGGCTCTCTCATTTACAAGCTCTTCCATCACGCGGTGGTAGTCAATTGGAAGATGAAGATCTTCGCTCTTTTTCAGTCTCGCAGCAAAGTCGTTCAATATCTCGAAAGAATCCTCTTTAAAAGCTTTCTTGACCGCTTTTTCATCATATACGACGGGTGCTCCCAGGACTTCACTGATCAGATCGGCGAGATCCTGCAATGTTTTTGCGCGCTCTTTTAAAGCGTCTAGCAATATCTCTCTTTTATCATGCGAGGAGAGCACCAATCCGAAATACTCCAGCAGTTCGGAAAGCTCGGGATTTTGCATGTTTTTTATGTAATGTGCGCTCAGCCAATCGAGTTTATCGACATTGTAGATGGAGGCCGAACGGTTGATATCCTTGGGATCAAAAAGCTCCATCATCTCCGTCATAGAGAATATCTCCTGATCTCCGTGGCTCCATCCAAGACGAACCAGGAAGTTTAAAAGTGCTTCGGGTGTATAACCGAGATTTTTGTACTCCATGACATCGGTAGCTCCGTCGCGTTTGCTTAGCTTTTTTCCTTGAGAGTTATGGATCATCGGCACATGATAGAATTTGGGTATCTCAAAACCTAAAGCTTCATAGACCACCATCTGTTTTGGCGTGTTTGAGAGATGATCGTCACCGCGGATGACCGTATTTATACCCATAAGTGCATCATCGATAGCCACGACAAAGTTGTATGTCGGACTTCCGTCGGCTCTGGCAATGATGAAATCATCAAGAATATCTTTTACCTCAAAGGTTACATCCCCTTTGATGCCGTCTTGCACCGTTATGCTTCCTTCTAGCGGAGCCTTTATGCGCACGACCGGCTCGACACCCTCCGGCGGAGTTCCCGTAAAATCGCGGTACCGCCCGTCGTACATCGCACGTTCTTTACGTGCCATCTGCTCTTCTCGAAGCTCGTTAAGCTCCTCTTTTGACATATAACAGTTGTAAGCTTTACCCTCGTCTAGCAGTTTTTGGATATATCTTTTGTAGATATCCATACGCTTTGACTGATACTCGATTTCGCCGTCATGCGAGAGTCCTAGCCACTTAAATGCCGCAACAATAGCATCCGCCGCTTCTTGAGAGTTACGGGTTAAGTCGGTGTCTTCTATGCGCAAGATGAATTTACCGCCGTTTTTTTTGGCCCAAAGATATGAAAAAAGTGCGGTTCTAAGGCCTCCGATATGCAGATATCCCGTAGGTGAGGGTGCAAAACGTGTAACAACCATAATAAGCCTTTTTATAAAGTATGTAATTTTAGATAATCATTGGTTAAAAGCGGGTAAAATAAGATTTCAAATTAAATTAAAAAGCGACTTACATGTATAAAATCATATTTTTGATACTTTTCTCTCTGGCTCTGAATGCAAAAATGGTTGACGGCGTAGCCATCTTGGTACAGGATGACCCCATAACGACGATGGACATAAAAAAGATGATGCATGACTCCCATCTGGATCAGAGCAAAAGCATAGATATTCTCATAAGAAAAAAACTGCAAGAACAGGAGATACGATCACGTAAAATAGAAGTGAGCAATGATGAAGTGATCGATGAGATAAAAAATATGGCACGCCAAAACAATATGAACGTCAACCAGTTTTATGAAGCTGTCGCCAACAGCGAGAACCTGACATCTTCAGAAATACAAAAGAAGATCAAAGAGCGTCTCGTCAACGAAAAACTTTTCCAATCCATCGCGTTTTCTCATATGGAAGAGCCCGATGAGCAGGAGATAAAAGATTATTACGAACTCAACAAAGCGAAGTTTAACCACCCGCAGAGCTTTACAACGATCGTATACGAATCTAAACGCAAAGATCTGCTTCAAGAAAAGATAGACAATCCAATGTTCTATTCACCCGAGATATCACACCGTGATCAGACCCTCGAATACAAAAAGATATCGCCCCAGCTAGCAGAGATGCTGGAAAAAACTCCCGTAAACGGATTCTCCGCCGTTATTCCAAACGGTAAGGACGGCTATCTCAGCTTTTATGTCCAAAGCGTTGCTAAAAACAAAGAGACGCCTCTTGAAGATATAAAAGCTCAGGTCACGAATATGATCATGAACGATAAACGAGAACAGGTTTTAAAAGAGTATTTTGACCGCGCAAGACTAAACGCGAACATACAAACGATAAGAATGCCCGAGTAAAAAATAGAAAATTAACGAAGAGAGAAGATATATGAACATAAGTTCATATATCGGTTTTTAGCCTTTATACCCGTCTAAGTATTTCGTATCGAAGTTGTTGCTTAGGAAATCGGGGTTTTTCATCATCTTTTTATGAAACGGTATCGTGGTCTTGATACCGCTTACCTGAAACTCGCTCAAAGCTCTGTGCATTCTAGCGATCGCCTCAGCTCTGTCTTTGCCGTAAACGATAAGCTTTCCTATCATCGAGTCATACGTCGGAGGCACGATATAGTTTGCATGCGCATGCGTATCTATACGAACATCTTTTCCGCCCGGTGCTATCCAGGTGCTTATCTTTCCTGGACATGGAAGAAATTTGATCGGATCTTCTGCCGTGATACGGCACTCGATAGAATGTCCATGAAGAGTTATCTCCTCTTGTTTTGGGAGCTCTTTGCCTTCTGCTACTTCTATCATCATTTTGACAAGATCAAGCCCGCTTACCATTTCAGAAACGGTATGTTCTACCTGAAGACGCGTGTTCATCTCCATAAAATAGAAGTTCAGGTCAGCATCGAGCAGGAACTCAAAAGTTCCGGCACCCTCATACTTGATGAACTCGCCTGCACGAACTGCCGCGTCATGAAGCCTTGTTCTTACTTCGGGAGTCAACACGACGGCCGGAGACTCTTCTATGAGTTTTTGATGTCGACGCTGCATGGAACAGTCGCGCTCACCTACATGGATCACGTTTCCATGAGAATCTGCCATGATCTGAACTTCGATATGACGAGGATTTTTGATGAATTTTTCCATATAGATGGTTCCGTCGCCAAACGCAGTGATCGCTTCGCTCTCAGCTGCTAAAAATGCGTTTTCAAGGTAGCTTTCGTCTTCAACGACACGCATACCGCGCCCGCCGCCGCCCTGAGCGGCTTTTAAGATGACCGGATAGCCGACCTCTTTTGCTCTTTTCTTTGCATCTTTAATGTCGGTGATCGCACCGTCACTTCCCGGGACTACGGGAACATTCGCTTTGACCATAACATCTTTTGCTTTTGATTTGTCGCTCATAAGAACCATGATCTCAGGAGTCGGTCCTATGAATTTGATCTTATGATGCGTACATATCTCGACGAAATGCTGATTTTCACTTAAAAAACCGTACCCCGGAAAGATCGCGTCACAACCGCTGATCTCCGCGGCAGATATGATGGAAGGGATATTCAGATAACTCTGAGAGCTCGGTCCGCCGCCGACACAGATAGCTGCATCAGCCAGTTTTAGATATTCACTGCCTTTGTCTGCCGTCGAGTAGATAGCGACAGCTTCTTTGCCCATCTCTTTGATCGTTCTGATCGCACGAAGAGCTATCTCACCGCGATTTGCAACAAGTATACGTTTTATTTCTGCCATCGATTAAATCTTTTCTACTACAAATAACGGCATATCATATTCGACCGGCTGACCGTCACTCACCAATACGTCAAGGATCTTACAGTCAAATTCGGCTTCAAGCTCGTTCATGATCTTCATCGCTTCGAGTATCGCCAGAGCCTGACCTTTTTTAACGGTATCTCCTTTTTTAACGAATGCAGGAGAGTCCGGTGACGGAGATGCATAAAAAGTACCGACCATTGGAGAAAGGATCATATCGCCAGAAATTTCGACAGCAGTTTCACTTGGGGCTGCAACTGCAGCGACGGGTGCAGCAGCAACAGGTGCAGCAGCGACGGCAGTCACGGGAGCCGCAACGGCACCGACTGCTTTTTCAAGTTCTATACTAAATTCATCTTTCGCAATTTTTAATCTACTTAAACCACTTTCATCAAATTCGCGCATAAGCGCCTTTATCTGTTTCATGTCCATTTTAAGTCTCCAAAATATATATTAAAATTTTGCGATATAATACCATAACAAATATTAAATTTCAGGGCAGATATGCTAAGCGATATAAATTTTATCAATATAGCCACAGAGATTGCAAGCGCTTCAAAATGTGTCTCTAAGCAGGTAGGTGCCGTCATCGTAAAAGACGGAAGAATACTCAGCACGGGCTACAACGGAACACCCGCAGGATATACAAACTGTAACGACCATTGGGACGGAGAGTATACAAAAGAGCATCACGATTGGTCCAAGACCTACGAGATCCATGCCGAGATGAATGCGATCATCTGGGCTGCAAGAAAAGGAATAAGCGTAGAGGGAGCGACCATCTACGTTACGCTGGAACCCTGCAGCGAATGCAGCAAGAACCTTATCGCCAGCGGTATAAAACGCATAGTGTACGCAAAATCTTACGAACATACACATTCGGAAGTCATCTCAAAATTTATAAAAGACAACGGTGTTGTTATAGAAAAACTCTAATATCTCTATAACATCCGTAAATAATAGCAGCGGAGAAAGATTATGGATAACAGTTCTAGATATGCAAAATTGACGGAATTTGGAAAAAAACTGTTAGGAAAACCCTCTTTGAACGACGGCTTGGTCTTGATCTCAAAAACGGCAAAAGACCTGCTTAACGCCGACAGATGTTCGATCTACATATACGACAGTGAAAAAAACGAGTTATGGACAACATTCGCAGACGGAATAAGCAGGATAAGAATATCCGCCGATGAGGGTTTGGCCGGATATACTATAAAAGAGAGAAAACCCATCATCAGCAATGACCCTTACAAAGACAGCAGATTTTTAAAAGAGATAGACCATAAAACCGGCTACATCACAAAAAACATAGCGACTTCTCCTGTCTTTAGTTCGGACAGAAAGATCATCGGTGTTTTGCAGCTTTTAAATAAAGAGGGCGGTTTCAACAAGGAAGATACAAGATTTATGATATTCTTTTCTCACTATATCAGTACCTATCTGGAACTGGCGTCGATGTTTGAAGATGAAAACGAAGAATAAAAGATGCAGGAGAAAACTTTCAAGAAAAGGGTATAATTACCCCTATGCGATCAAAATAAAACAGCGGACAAACAATAGAAGAATTAAAAAACAACTACTAATGAGGATGAGAGATGCAAAGGTTTACGGAAATAGCGAAATTTGGTAAGCAGCTTATTGAGACGCCCCATATGGATAATGCCCTTGAGCTGATATCTATCGAAGCCAAAAGACTGCTCAACTGTGAAAGATGTTCCATATTCCTTGTCGATTACGATGCCGATATGCTTTGGACAAAACACAGCGACGGGATCGGCCGCATCGCTATATCCATAGACTCCGGAATCGTCGGACATACTTTTAAATCAAAAACTCCTCAGCTTGTAAACGACCCTTACAACAATGAATTCTTTATGCCAAACATCGATAAAAAAACAGGCTTTGTGACAAGAAACATCATTACCACGCTTATTTTCGACTCAAATCACGAGATCATAGGAATAATTCAGCTTCTTAACAAAATAGACGGTGATTTTACTGCCGAAGATATGAAAATATTGAACTTTTTTTCCAACTATGTCAGCGGTCCGCTGGAACTATCCCTCATACAGGAAAAATCGATCTGAATTTTATAGCAGGTTCTTCTTGATCCACCAAGAGAGTACGTAGAGTCCCCAGACATGCTGTTTAAATCTTCCTCTTTCTGCCCGTTCGATATATTTTTCCAACACCTCTTTTTTAAACATCCCCGTCTGCTCGTTCACTTCTTTGATCAGAGATATTCTTCCCGAAGCCATAAGCCATTCCATATAGGGGTTTGAGAAACCTTTCTTCTTACGTTTTAGTATCTCTTCGTTCAAATAGGGTGAAGCGATCTTTTTTAGGATCGATTTTGTGATACCGTCTTTATAACGCAGACTTGGAGCAAGCCCAAATATGTTCTCTGCCAGATGATGATCCAAAAAAGGCGTACGCGATTCTATGGAGTGCGCCATACTCACATGATCGAGCTTTCTCAAAAAATGTTCCGCCTGAAAGATGTTTAGATCAACATAGCTGTACCAGGTACTCTCATCGGTATGCAGACTGCTCTCAAATCTGTCTCTGTAGGGTTTGAGATATTTCAAAGATTCATTGTCTCTTATGTTTTGACGTAACAGTTCGTTCTTTTGCAGATCCGTGAATTTTTCTCCGGAAGTACGAAACAAAAGCGTATCTTCCCAGATACGCTTATACCATTCCCACTCCCTGTTCATCGAAAAGTTTGAACGAAAATATTTCTTGAGCCAGTTTTTATGCATAAGTCCCGAAGCTTTTTGTATATCGAGGTACTCAAAATACTGCCTGTAGCCCAAAAAGAGCTCATCACTTCCCTCTCCGCTCATCACGACTCTGTACCCCTCTTTTTCAATCTCTTCAAAAAGCAGATACAAGGGAATCGCAGCAGGATCGTTCAACGGCTCGTCAAGAGTATCGAACACTCTGTCGCTTGCTTCTATAAACCTGTTTTTATCTATCTCGACGACGCTGTTTCTTACACCCAAAAATTCTGCCGTCACAGCCGCATTTTTGCGTTCGTCGTAATTACGGTATTCATCGTATCCCAGCGTAAAAGTATGCAGCAAATGCCCCCTCTTTTTTGCAATGGCTGCGATAAAAGCACTGTCTATTCCGCCTGAAAGAAGCGAAGCTGCCGGCACAGAGGAGTTTAAACGTATACTGATCGAATCAAAAAGACTCTTTTCTATCAGCTTTAAGGCAGTATCTTCATTACTTATCAAGTCCGGCTTTACATTCAAAATATCATAATAGCGTTTTATCTCAATCCTATTGTGCCTGTATGTAAGATACTCTCCAGCAGCGAGTTTTTGTATCCCTTTGAAAAAAGTGTGCGGCGGCGTGGGTGCCAAAAACGAAAGATAGCTTAAAAGTGCGTCATTATCCAGACTGCGGTGTTTTAAAAACGGGACAAGTGCCTTGATCTCCGAAGCAAACACAAAGCTTTTTCCTTGATGGTAATACAGAGGTTTTTTGCCGAACCTGTCGCGAAAAAGATAAAGCGTATCGCCGTCTTTGATCGCTATAGCAAACATTCCGCGAATATGCCGGACGAAATCTACCCCCCATCTGAGATACGCGGCCATCAGCACTTCGCTGTCTCCGCTGCTTTGATACTCGAACTCCAGTTCGCGCTTGAGCTCTAAAAAATTATATATCTCGCCGTTGAAGCTTACAATGATATCCTTGTGGCGCAGCGGCTGGCGCGCGGTTGCAGATGTGTCCATGATGCTTAGAAGATTGTGTGCGAAAAAGAGGTCGTTTTCTTGTACGACACCGCAAAAATCCGGTCCGCGATGCTGCATCAGTGACAAGGCATATCTCGCTTTTTGCTCTTCGTACTCTCCGATTATGCCAAATATTGCACACATTACTTATACATCCCCACCGACATGTCTTTTTGCAGGTACCCTTTTCGTATCTCTATCTTCGCACCCAATTGGCGAGCGAGTTCTCTGATCTCTTTCTCTTTAAAATAATTATACACCAGAGATTCGTCTTCCCCTTCTAAAATATTAAAAAGAAATCCTTTTTCCGACGCGCCGTAACAGTTGCGTATGAACTGGTACGTCTCGAACTTCTGAAGTATGTTCATCGCCCCGCTGCACAGATAATAATCCGCATGCGGAAGTTCGTCCGTACAGGCATCGAGCTTTAATATCTCGCATCCGGTCCTGTTTTTTGCTTCTTTGACCATCTCGTCCATTACGTCTATGCCCGTATAGCGCAGCGGTTTTTGTTTCATGTAGCCGTACATGTCCCCAAATCCACAGCCGACATCTACAATTCTGCATGCGGTTATATCCTCTTTTAACAGTGAAAGAAGGATCTTGAACCTTATCTCCTGATTGCGCTCGCTGTTCCAGTGCAGAGCCCTGCAAGTAAACCCGTGCTTTTCCAGCGATGCTTTGTAAAATTTTTCGTTCTCTATTCTTGGCATGAACTCTTCTAAAATATTTTTTGTAGTGTATCAAAACTATCTTTTAAGATTACAATACATTTATCTTGTTTTCAGTCATCTTTAAATCTGAACAAATTATACTTGTTAATTATTATTAACATTACTTATAGAGGAGAGTGTTTTGTATCGTAAATATCTAGTTTTAGCCCTTAGTTTCAGTGCACTGCTTCTTACGGGATGTGCAGCAGGCGCAAAGATAGCCATCCCTTCATATTCGCCGCCGAGGGAGGAAGCAAAGATCAAAAAAATGATCACCAAAGACGATAAGATCCCAGAAGGTGCATATATAGCTATTGCCATAAACCCCGATGTACTGAACATAAAAAGAGCTCTCCCGAAAATGAGAGATTATCTTATAGACAATATCAAGACCAAGCTTACGCAGACAAACTTCATCGCACTCAATCCAATAGCAGGAGAAAACGATGTCGTCTTGATCATGAGCGTAGAGAACTACCAGTACAATACGACGGCACATAAGCGCTCGCTGGAGCTTGAGATAAACTTCACTCTTTCACGCGGAGCGGAGGAGTTTTTGTCCAAATCGTACAAGACGTCTAAAAATCGCCAGTCAAAAGACGTCATAAGACTGCCGTCTGAAGCAGAGCTCGCGTCCGAAGCGGCAAAAGACGTCGTAGAAGATTTCGTGGCAGACATATCCCCGCTCAAAACTTTTCAGCTGCGTGAGTTCAAAGCGCTTCCCGATGATATCTCTTACGCGATAGATTACGCCAAACGAAGAAATTACAGCGGTGCGATAAAAGCTATGGAAAGCTATAAAGGCGGACGCGATATGAATTTCTACTATGATCTTGCAATCCTGTACGAGGCGCAGGCAAGCGTGAGCGAAAACCTGCAAGGACTGGAAAAAGCGGACGAATACTATAATATGGCTTTAAGCAAAGGCGGTTCAAAAGATACGCTTGTCATATCTGCAAAAGCACGTTTTGACAACTTTTATGAACTTTTGAAAAAGACCAAGGCTCAAGATGCAAAAAATCAGGGATTGATCAAAAACCGAAACGGGGAACTTGGCAGATCTGCCGATGAGTTTGAATAAATATATAAATAACAAAGGAAATAGATAAACAAATGGTGAGATTAAGATCTGTAATGATTCAGATAAGTGCAGCAGCTGCGCTTCTTGTAAATATGACCGGGTGCAGCGCCATAAAAGAAAGCTTGGCTAGCCAGGTAGAGGTTCCTACGCTTGAAAAACAGGTGAACCGTGTCGCTATCGGAATGACGATAGTCCGTGAGAACAACGTTATGAGCAATTTGATGGAGATATCGGGAGATGCGGTATGGCCGCGCCTGATCGCAGCGGATCTCAATGCTACCGAGCAAAAATATCTCGCGGCAGTCTTAAAGAAAGATCCCTATTATATGACCGTTCGTTACAGTGAGCCCATTCAGCGCAAGATGCTCGGCTGTTCGGCAGGCATGAAACAGCTCAACGATATGACGGGATTTGATATAAGTGCCATCGCCGGCGCCGTAGCGGACCCTATCTCTCCGCTCACGTACAGAGCCGTGCAAAAACTCGAAATCCTATACGGCAAAAACAGAGCAAACTGGCCCGATCCGTTTGAGTTCGATCCGGCGGCGGAAAATTTCCTCTCTTTTAAAAATGCGAAACTAAAATTGGTCGAGGCAAGTACGACCGATGCCTACAAAACGCTTGACGAAGCATTGATCGCACTTACTCCGACAAACTATCAAAAGGATCTGACCCAGGCAAAAGACGAGATGCTAAAAGCACAAAAAAACGTCGCTTCGCTAAAAGGGCAGGAGGGATCTTTAAAAACCGTACTAAATCAGGATCAAGAAAAAAGATCGACTCCTGCAAAAAATCCCGGTTATACTCCGCTGAGCGAACAGGATAAAAAAAATATAAACGATCAGTTAAATGATCTGGCGGCACAGATCACTCAAGCCGAAGCGGATGCCGATGAAAAACAAAAAATATATTTTACCCTCTTAGACGATGCTTCGACGGCTTTAAAATCCGATATCAAGCTGGATAAGGAACAGGTAAAGCTTGCCCGTAACGTGAATATCGTTTCAAAAGAGATTGAAAACGGCGCAGATGAAGCATACTCCGCATTCGGGGTCGCTCTTGCAAACGTAGGCACACAGCCGATACTGCAGAATTTTCCGACAGAATTGGTATCTCTAGCCCGTGCGGCTGCGCGATTCCCTCGATTCGCCGAACAGTTCAAAATACGTATAGAACGTCTAACGAAGAATGCCCTGTATTTCCTGCCTAACATGGGAATGGGGTCATACTACGCGCATAAACAAGCAGCGGTCGCAGCCAAATACGAAGAGATCACAAACATCATAGTCGAAGCAGCGGATGCTAAGGCAGAAGCGGACAAAGCCTCTGTACAAGATGCAAAAGAGCAAAAAAACGAGGACAATGCAACATCTACACAGCAAGATGTAAAATAAACGATATAGGAGACAACATGAAAAAACTTAGAATGATTGCACTGTTTTTAGGATTGCTGATATTTGCGTCATGTAACGGAGCTTCTGAGTCTCTGCCGCAAAATACGGCGGCTGCGGCATGGATAAACTCGCCGCCTGGCGATACGCCTGCATACTACTACGGCGTTGGCGAAGGCAAAACGCAGACCGATGCCAAAAATAACGCTCTTGCGGATATCTCATCACGTATCTCCGTCTCGGTAGATTCTACATTCACCTCAAGCCTTTCTGCTTCAAGGCTCGGCGATAACGAAGATGTCTTAAGCAAGGTAAAACAGGATGTCGTAACAAAAGCAAAAGAGATAGAATACTCCAACGTCGGCATAGAAGAGAGCTACGATGACGGAAAAAGATGGCATGTTTTAGTAAAAGTGAACAGGGAAGATCTTGCGCGTACTTACATCACAAAGCTAAAAAAAGTGGATGAACGGATAATGAACGAATGGGAAATATTCTCAAGTTCTACCGTTTTTGAAAAACTAAAGCTCAGCAATAAAATAAACGCCATGCTAAACGAAACCGATAATTACTTTCCCATCATCAAGATCATAAAACCGAACTTCAATGATTCCAGATATCTTAGCAGATATAAGATGTACACAAAAGAGATAAGAGAAGCTCAAAACGATCTTGTCTTTAAAATACAATCGGACGAAAACTCAAAATCTCTTGCATCTCTGATACGCTCCGAGCTGAGTCTGGAAAACTTTAAGTTCAGCGACAGGGCATATAACGTCTTGATAAAGATACGAACCCATGCCGTAGCAAAAAGGATAGCATCTGCAAACCCGCAGTTCGCAAAGATGGTCTGGGCGTTTAGAACGACGACGATCGAAGCTTACGACAAAACGGGCAAACGCGTCTCCAATGCGGTCGTCAAAACAAAATCCGGTTCGCCTGACGGATTCAGCGATGCTCTGCAGCGCACAAAAAAATATGAAGATATCATCGCACGCGAAGGGATCATCTCTTTTATAACCAACGGAAATCAGAAAAAATAACTCCAAAATACTCTTTACATGTAATCATAATCTTTGCTTACATGTAAACCCTAAAACTTCATCTTAGCATACTCAAATCTCCTTTTCAGTAGAATGGCATAATTTAAAAAAGGATAGAGATGCGTTTATTAGTACTACTTCTCACTTGTTTAACATTTTCATATGCCGTCGTTTCGATAGAACCCGTAGAGATAGGGAAAAAACCCGGGGTTAGCGGGGAGCTCGAAGCCTCTTTTGAGACCACAAGAGGAAATACCGAAAAAGACGAATACAAAGGCGGTATAAACATACAGTACGACAGCAATGAAAGCTACGTCACATGGGGTGAATTCACCGCGAACTACGCAGAAGCTTCAGGCGTGAAAAACACCAACAAAACCTATGCGCATCTACGATATATTCATACATATCTCGACAATAAAGATATCAATTGGGAGACTTTCGTGCAATCTGAGACGAACGAGTTCACCAAGATTCAAGAACGCTTTTTACTTGGAGGAGGTCTGCGTTTTCATCTGCTTGACAAGGCGATCGGAAATGCTTTTGTCGGAACGGGACTCTTTTACGAACACATAGACTATACCACCTCTTTTGACAAAAAAGAGGACAATGCCAGAGCAAATATCTACCTCTCCTACTCCAAAAAACTTGGCAAAGATGCAAATATCGCATATATCGGATATTATCAGCCGAGGATCGATAGTTTTGATGACTATATTATCTCAAATGCGGCCGAACTGAAAGTACATGTCTATCTTAAACTTTTCATATCGCTGAAACTGTTTTATAATATAGATTCAAAACCGGCTTTGGGCGTAAAGAAAGAGGATTTCTCGCAAACAACGAGTCTGATATATACATTTTAGGAGGTCTTGATATGGATGCAAAGATATATTTCGGTTCAACAGAGGACACGAAAGAGGTTTTTTCCGACAGACGCAGTCCCTTTAGCGGCGAAGTGGTGAGCCGTGCTCCCCTATGCAGTGCCGATGATGCAAAAAAAGCACTCAAAATAGCGCAAAACGCAGCCAAAGAAGCAAAACACTCGACGCTTTGGCAAAGGTGTTCATGGCTTTTGGACGTCGCCTCCAAACTGCGCGAGAACAAAGAGGATATCGCAAATACTATAACCGATGAAGTGGGCAAACCCATAACTTTCTCGCGTATCGAAGTGGAACGTGCCATAGAAACCATCACACTCAGCGCGGAGACGATGAGAACGATGCACGGCGAAACAATCAACACCGATGCAATGCCAAGCGGAAGAAAAGCGGTCTCCTATTTTGTTAGAGAGCCTGCCGGAGTAGTAGTGGCTATCACTCCTTTTAATTTTCCGCTGAACCTCATAGCCCATAAACTTGCCCCCGCGCTCGTCTCGGGCAATGCCGTAGTCTTAAAACCGACACCCGAAGCACCTCTGACGGCATATAAGTTTGCAAAACTCTTTATAGAGAGTAAATATGCCATCAAAGATGCCCTTAGCGTCGTTTACGGCGATGCGGAAGTGGGAAGCGCGCTTATAACCAGCGATATCCCCAGAGTCGTCAGCTTTACTGGAAGCGTACCTGTCGGTGAGATCATCACCAAAAGCGCAGGGATCAAAAAAGTAAGTCTGGAACTCGGAGGCAATGCCGCAACCTACATAGATAAAAGCGCCGACCTTGCATACACGGCGCAAAAATGTGCGTTGGGCGCTTTTGTGAACTCCGGACAAGTCTGTATCTCTTTGCAGCGTATCTACGTAAACAGTGAAATATATGAAGAGTTCGCCGCCAAAATGGCAAAAGAGACCGCCAAACTCACAGTCGGTTCTCCTTACCACGAAGATACGTTTATGGGACCGCTGATAGACGAAGACGCCGTCGCCAGAGCAAAAAACTGGGTAGAAAGCGCCGTAAGCGAAGGTGCTTCCTCTCTTTTGGAGGTCAAAACAGACCAACGGCTTTTTTGGCCATGCGTCATGACGAACGTCACGGATGAGATGAAGATCGTCTGCGAAGAGGTGTTCGCACCAATCGTATCGCTTATCAGGGTAGATGATTTTGACACTGCAAAAGCGAAAATGAACGATTCTCCTTACGGCTTGCAGTTCTCTGTCTTTACAAATGACCTCTCTCTTGCCAAACGTGCGATCGAAGAACTTGAAGCAGGCGGTATCATCATAAACGACATACCGACGTTACGATTTGACATACAGCCCTACGGAGGCGTAAAACTAAGCGGTGTCGGACGAGAAGGTCCGCGCTTTGCCATTGAAGAGATGACAGAGATAAAATCTGTCGTTATTAACTAAACCCTAGCTTGAAAGGCCGGGGTTCTCAAAGCTGTTTACCTCTTTTATACTTTGAAGGACGATATTTTTAATCACATTGTCTTGAAGTCTATGTCTTTTTTCAAACTCGGATATCGCATATGTATCAAACGCTTCTATGTCGCGCACCAATGAAAATATGTCACCAAGAATTCCCTCATCGTAAAGGATCGCATATTTCACCTCATCGGAAACATGCATATCCTCAAGTACCGTCTCCAGTTTCACGCTGAAAATGGTATCTACAAGAGAGAGCACTCCCACAAAATAAGCTTCTCCCATCATATTGCTGCCTGCATTTTTATCTACTGCTTTTAGGATGTTTTCCATCAGTTCCGTTCTGCTTTTCACCATAAGCATAAGAGGTGATTTCATGTTGTCTTTGGAAACGGATTTTGAATATATCATAAGCATAAGCCATTGTGCAAGCGGTATGCGGCCGACAAGAACCAGAATATGATGAATGGACGAGATCCTTTGTCTAAAATGAAAAACACCCGAGTTTATGAACTGCAGAAGCTTGACCGTTATCTCATGATTTGCTTCGAACTCTTTTGTAATCTCATCTATGCTCACATCTTCTAAAAGAAGATTATAAAGTTTCAGTATGTGCGATTGCGACGGTTCATATCTTTCATTTTCTATGATCTTGGGTTCTGCAAAAAAATATCCTTCAAACCATTCGCAGCCAAGCTCTTTTGCCAATATATAATCTTTTGTCGTCTCTATTTTCGTAGCGATAACCGTAATATTATATGACTTTAGCTTTTTTATAATATCCTTTACATTGGAGGGCATCCCCCTCTCAAAGTCTATCTCCATATGAGTCAGTTCTTTAAAGATTACGGCATATCTGTCCATCTCCAGCAAACTTGCATTGTTGATACACAGCTGATAGCCTTTTGCATGCAGCTGCCGTATCCGCTCGACCACTCTTTCGCTCATATCTTCCTTACTGAGCAAAGAGAAGATAAAAAACTCTTTGGGCACAGTAAAGATTATGTCATGCATCAAAAATTTTTCATCGATCTTTATAAAAGCTTTATGATCTCCAAGCAGAGATTTTGTTCCAAATACGTTTAAAACACTGTTTATGACCGAAGCGCTCGCATGTCTGTCTCCGTCTATATTGCTCTGCTTGTTTTTATCTCTGTATAAGATCTCATAAGCACATATAGCGGAATTACTGTCAACTATCGGCTGACGTCCCAAATATACATTTTCCATCTTCAATCCTTCGCACAGCTCCCGCAAAACTCATTTTTGTAACGGGAATTTTATAAGAGAACCGCCTTTTCAACAAACAATTTTAATCACTGTATGTTGGTTTCGTTTTTATTATATTCAAGATTATATAAAAGATTAATTGCAAATAAGATATAATCGCCAAATTTTACATGCGAGAATAACTATTATGGATATCAGAGAAGAGTTTTTAAAATTTTTTGAATCGAAAAATCATGCAAGAGTAGAGAGTGCTCCTCTTGTTCCAGATGATGCGACGCTGCTGTTTAACAATGCGGGGATGGTTCCGTTCAAATCGATTTTTACGGGAGAGGTTCCTGCCCCTGCAAATCCGCGTGCTACGTCATGCCAGACCTGCGTACGCGCCGGAGGAAAACACAATGACTTGGAAAACGTAGGGCACACCGCACGCCACCATACATTCTTTGAGATGCTTGGAAACTTCAGCTTCGGCGATTACTTCAAAGAGGACGCCATAGCCTACGCATGGGAGTTTATAACCGAAGTACTGAAGCTCGATAAAGACAAACTCTGGGTAACGGTCCATGACAGCGATGACGAAGCCGAGCTTATCTGGCAGAAACATATCGCAAAAGAGCGCATCATGCGCCTGGGTGATGATGATAACTTCTGGCAGATGGGTGACACGGGTCCATGCGGTCCGTGCAGCGAGATATTTTACGATCAGGGAGCAGAACACTTCAACGGACCCGAAGACAAAATGGGAGGAGAGGGAGACAGATTTTTAGAGATCTGGAACCTTGTGTTCATGCAGTATGAGCGCGATGCAAAAGGCAATCTGCATCCGCTTCCAAAACCGTCCATCGACACGGGAATGGGGCTGGAGCGAGTCGTAGCCATTACCGAAGGTGCTACAAGCAACTACGGCTCATCTTTGTTTATGCCTCTTATAAACCAAGTTTCGCAGATGATAAAAAAAGAGTACGTCTACGAGAGCGGTGCATCTTTTCGGGTCATCGCAGATCACATCCGTACGGCAACCTTCCTGCTTGCTCAAGGTGTGAACTTCTCAAACGAAGGGCGCGGCTACGTTCTTCGCCGTATCCTCCGCCGCGGTGTACGCCATGGGTATCTTTTAGGATTTAAAAAACCGTTTATGTACAAACTTGTCGATACCCTTATCTCCGTTATGGGTAAAGAGTATGGATACTTAACCGAGAAGGCCGATGCCGTCAAAGAGCAGATAGAGCTCGAAGAGGCAAGATTTTTTAAAACCATAGAGTCGGGAATAGAACTTTTCAATGAAGAGCTGAAAAATACACAAGAGATTTTCAGCGGAGAGGTGGCGTTCAAGCTTTATGATACTTTCGGTTTCCCTCTGGATCTCACAGAAGACATGCTCAAAGAGAAACATCTCAAACTCGACAGCAAAACATTCGATGCGCTTATGGAAGAACAGAGAACTCGTGCAAAAGCTGCATGGAAAGGCAGCGGCGACGAACATGCCGCAGGAGATTTCAAGACGCTGTTGGAAAAGTTCGGAGAAAACAGTTTTGTCGGTTATGAAAACCGTTCATACGATTCAAAAGTTCTGGCACTGCTCAGCGAAGATTTTGTAAACGTCGAGCAGATTCATGCAAGACACACGGGCTGGGTACTTTTAGACAACACTCCGTTTTATGCGCAAAGCGGCGGACAGGCAGGAGATATCGGTGTCTTGAGCGGGTATGCAAAAGTGCTTGATACCAAAAAATTCCATGGGCTTATCCTGAGCCATATCGAACTAACGGAAACTTTACAGGTAGGTGACACCGTCAAAGCCGTGGTTGACATCTCAAGGGGCGAAGTGACAAAACACCACTCTGCGACCCACCTGCTTCACGCAGCGCTTTACGAAACTCTGGGATCGCATATATCCCAAGCGGGCTCGCTTGTCGAAGCCACGCGTCTGAGATTCGATTTTTCACATCCAAAAGCGCTTACTGCCGATGAGATAGCTCAGATAGAAGAAACCGTCAACTTCCAGATCATGCACTCCATCTCGGGAATGACCAAAGAGATGGATATCGAAGAAGCGAAAAACAGCGGAGCAAAAGCCCAGTTCGGCGAAAAATACGGCGACAGGGTCAGAGTCGTCAGTTTCGGCGACGCTTCGGTAGAGTTCTGCGGCGGGACGCACGTTCAAAACACAACCGAGATAGGAACGTTCATCATCGTAAAAGAGAGCGGCGTGAGTGCGGGTGTCAGACGTATCGAAGCGGTCTGCGGCAATGCGGCGTACAACTACATAAAAGCACAGCGCCACACTCTAAATACGGCAAAAGAGAGTGTCAAGAACCAAGACCTGCTTGCAGGCATAGAGAGACTCAAAGAGCAGGTGCATACGCTCAAAAATGAACTGGTAGAAGCACATAATGCTTCAAAAGAGAAGATAGACGTTCAAATGATCGGAGCAACGGCTGTCGTGATCGAGCAGATAACTGCCGGGGACATCAAAGAGCGTATTGACGAGCTTAAAAATCAACACGAATCTATCTGCGCGATGCTTTTCCAGGTAAAAGAGGACAAAGTTCTCATCGCAGCGGGGATCAAAAATTCTGCCGTTAAGGCGGGCGATTGGATCAAGATAGTAGCTCCTGTTCTTGGCGGCGGCGGCGGCGGAAGACCGGACTTCGCACAGGCGGGAGGAAAAGACGTAACAAAGCTTCCTGAAGCCAAAGAGGTTGCAAACGACTTCATAACGAAAGCTTTGTCCTAATGAAGCATCTTATCTATGCAGTCTTTGCCGAATACAAGAACATCGTCGTCTTTTTGCACATCCTCAGCGCCGTTATCTGGGTCGGAGGAATGATCGCTATGCGTTTTGCGGCACACCAATCCATCCAGATGATAGACAGTGTTCCCGAAAAAATAGAACGCTCTTCATATGCACTCAAAAGACTCTTTAGCATCGTTGCTCCGTTTGTCGTCATCCTTATAATCACGGCTGTGATCATGGCCGTAGGATACGGCTTTAGAGATTCCGCGGTGGATGCGAGCGGACATGTTTTAAACAACTACGCTATGTTTGTCTACAACATGGTGCATGTAAAAGAATCTCTCTGGGTCGTTATGACGGTGAACTTCCTTGCGATGGTTCTAAAGCGCAACAAGGCCGCAAACCTTATTTTAAACGGCGATCTTATCGAAGCTGCTTCAAAACTTAAGTTTATCGCCAAATATATGGTTCCTCTCAATATACTTCTGGGACTTGCCGCGATCTATCTGGGCGTATTTTTGAGAAATGCGTATTAGGCTTGCCTCCTCTTCACAGACCCGTGCAAAACTTTTAAAGAATGCCGGTATAGAGTTCCTGCAAGAAAGTGTAGAATTCGATGAAGATTCCATTGTCGCCAAAGATGCAAAGAACTTCGTTTATCTGGCAACACTGGGAAAATATGAGGTCAACTTCAAACATTTCGGTATCGACGAACATCCTCTTTTAGTAGCCGATACGGTCGTATCCACAGGCGGCAATATCTTAAGAAAAGCGCGCTGCGCAGACGAAGCCAGAAATATTCTTCTAACCCAAAGCGGCAGCATCACTTCCATCATTACCTGCTTGATCTATCACAGCAAAGAGGTAAAGATCATAGATATATCATCCACTGATTATCTGTTTGAGAAATTTGACGAAGACGCCATGGAAAAGTACATTGCAAGCGGCACATGGCGGGGAAAAGCCGGTGCCTGTATGGTAGAGGGGTTTTGTAAAAAATATATAAAAGAGGTTCGCGGCTTTGAAAGTACTGCGATGGGGCTCACCATCGAAGTATTTAAGCCCTACCTACTTTGAAGCATCCCTGACGGCTGCTAAAAGAACTTCAAACGCTTCATCGCTTGATTTTTCCACATCTTTCATTCGTGCGAGTCCTTCGTTCTCTTTTCCTGATGTCCAAAGCTCAACCTCTTGTTTGATACCCTGATGAACGTTCGAATGGTGTCTTGATATGACGTTTACTTCTTTTCCATGATCTTTTAAAAGCGTATCTGTTATAGTAGCGAACCATTTGCCGAATCTACAGCTGTGCTCATCAACCACATCGATAGAAGTTTGATCTATCATGGCTTTATAGCCTTTTAGTTTAAGTGCTATATGATCGATCTTTCCGTTACTTACATGCAGCTCGTTCGTAAGAGCTTCTGTACTTTTTTGGATGCTTCTCGAGTTGCGTCTGACAGCAGAAACATTCTCTCTGAACCCGTCAAGAATATCCATGACTTTACCTGTCTCTTCCATGAACGTATTGCTTATCTCCATCATAGAGTTTGAGTTTTGTTTAAGTCCGTTTATATTTATCTCGACCTCTTGCGTCGCTTTTTGAGTACGTTCGGCAAGCTTTCTTACCTCATCGGCAACAACGGCAAAACCGCGTCCGTGTTCACCCGCGCGCGCGGCTTCGATGGCGGCATTCAAAGCAAGCAGGTTGGTCTGATCGGATATATCTTTGATAAGGTTGATAATATCGGCGATCGACATAACGCTCGAATTTAAAGAGTTGGAATCATCTCCGAGCTGGTTGGAGTATTGCTGGATACTATCGATCGAATTCGCGATAGTATTTGTCTCCTCCTCTACATTTTCCATTCTATTGACCGTCTTGTCGTTCAATTCATTGATCGAAAGAAGTTTTTGAAGATTGTCTTCGATTATTTTTTGCAAGAACAGCGTACCTGCACTGTAGCTGTCAATAATCTCATCTACCAGCTCCGGTGTCTTACCTTCGTCTTTTGGTTTAGAACTTTCACTTTGCAAATGTGCTATTTTGCTTTTTAATTCTTCATTTTCCGTCTGAAGAGCTGCCAATTCGGCTTCATACTTTCTCTCTATCTCTGCAATCTTAGCACCTGAGCCAAACATAAACAATTCCTCCGATCATTATAATTTAAAATATTTTATCACAAATAAAAAATTTTTATGGTAAAACTTATATTTTTTCGACTATCTTTTGAGCCGTAAAACCGAATTTTTCAAACAGATCCCCCGCAGGTGCAGATGCACCGAAACTGTTCATGCAGATAACTTCATCGGCAAACCTGTACCATTCCATTCCGCGGGCAGCTTCGATGGCTATTTTTTTCGTATCTGGTATTATGATACCCTCTATATACTCTCTATCCTGCTCTATAAAAAGATCAAAACACGGTACGCTGACAACATTTACTTTTTTACCCTGTGCATTTAAAAGTTCTTTTGTTTTCAGCGCCACTTCTACCTCGGATCCCGATGCCATCAGTGTTATCTTCGCATCGTTGTCAGAAGCTAAAAGATATCCGCCTTTTGCCATATCGCCTTTTACGCACTCAGGCAGGACGGGGAGATTCTGACGAGAACAGACGAACGCGGACGGAGAGTTTTTCATAGAGAGCGCCACTTTCCAAGCTGCAATGTTTTCTGCGCCGTCAGCCGGACGCCATACATAAAAGTTCGGCAGCGCTCTAAATTGGCTCAGATGCTCTATCGGCTGGTGTGTCGGGCCGTCTTCACCCACACCGATGCTGTCATGCGTCCAGATAAAGAACTGCTGGATACCGCTTAAAGCAGCTATACGGGTAGATGGCTTCATATAGTCGGAAAACACAAAGAACGTCGATGAAAAAGGCATTAGCGGTCCGTATAGGGCCATAGCGTTCACGATAGACGCCATAGCGTGTTCACGGATACCGAAGTAAATATTTCTTCCTTTTGGAAATACGCCCATATCGTTTAGCGTCGTTTTGTTTGACGGGCCAAGGTCAGCCGAACCTCCCAAAAAGCTTGGAAGCGCGCGGGCGATAGCGTTCATGATCTTGCCGTTCGTGTTACGGGTAGCATCCGCCTTGTCAAAAACAGGCCATTGGATTTTTGAGAAATCAGGGTTTTGCAATGCGTCAAGCGCGGAGTTTTGTTCCATCAAAGGCATCGTCTTTTGGCTGTGGATCCATTCGCGCTCCAGCAAGTCGCCCTTTTCTATCGCACATCTGAATCTTGCCATCACGTCTTCTGGAACAAAGAATTTCATCTGCGGATCAAAACCTGCTTTTTCTTTTGCTTCTTTTATAACGGCATCACCGAGCGGAGCACCGTGAGAATGGTGTGAACCCTCCAGCTCGCACGCGCCTTTTGCGATCGTAGTATGTGCTATGATAAGGGCAGGTTTTGCGCTTGCTTTTGCACTCTCTATGGCACTGTTTATCTCCTCGTAGTCATGCCCGTCACATTCAAAGACGTCCCACTCCTGCGATTGGAATCTTTGTCGTATATCTTCACTGATACTAAGAGATGTAGAACCCTCTATCGTGATGCAGTTTGAATCGTAGATAAGGATCAGATTGTCCAGCTTGTTGTGTCCCGCGATCGAACATGCCTCATAACTGATCCCCTCTTCCAGATCACCGTCGCCGCATAGACAGTATACGTTATGATCTATCAGTTTGGCGGTCTCGCTGTTTACCTGAGCTCCGACGAACTTGCTTGCCATAGAAAAGCCTACGGCATTGGCTACACCCTGTCCCAGCGGACCCGTCGTTATCTCTATGCCCTTCGTATGCCCGTATTCCGGATGCCCAGGTGTTTTAGAATCCAGCTGGCGAAAGTTCTCAAGGTCTTCTACCTCTAAGCCGTACCCCCAAAGGTAGTAAAGAGAGTAGATAAGCCCCGTTGCATGTCCTCCTGAAAACACTAACCTGTCGCGGTTGAGCCATGAAGGATTTTTCGGATTATGGCGAAGATGTTCACTCAAGACCACCGCAACATCTGCCAGACCCATCGGTGCACCCGGGTGTCCTGAATTTGCGGCCTGAACCATATCTGCTGCTAAAAATCTTATACTGTCTGCCATCTTTTGGCGCATCTCGTTTGCCATGTTGTCTATCCTTTATGTCTGTTTATGTAGTTTGTTAAAAGCGGTGAAAGTTCTTTATAAAGTCTTTCATCGAAACTCTGCATCATCTGTGTTAGTTCATCAGCCAAATCGTCAGCTTCTTTCATCGCCTCGTCAAGTCCAAGCACCGTCACGAAACTGTTCTTGCCGTCATCATTGTTCGTTGTTTTTCCAGCTTCATCGTCGGTTTGCGTCACATCCAGGATATCGTCTTGGATCTGAAACAAAAGCCCGAGTTTGATCCCAAAATCATATATTTCCTCTTCAAGTTTTTCTTCACCTGCTATTATCGCACCCATCTTCAAAGAAGCGGCGATCAGCTTCGCCGTTTTGTTTATATGCAAGAGTTTTATCTTGTCCACGGAAAGTGGCTGATTTTCAAAATAACAGTCTATCGCCTGCCCCAGTACCATACCCGTAACCCCGCCGTTTACGGAAAGCTCGCGGATAAGTCTCACTCTCGTATTGTCGCTGAAAGGAGCGTTGCTGAGTATCTCAAATGCGTAAGTATTCAAGGCGTCGCCGGCAAGTATCGCAGTAACCTCGTCATAGCTTACATGCAAAGTCGGATGCCCGCGGCGAAGCGAGGCATCGTCCATTGCGGGCAGATCGTCATGAATCAGCGAATAGGTATGAAGCATCTCTATTGCAAGCGCGGCATGCATTGCTCCTTCCGTCAAAAGCGGATTAAATGCGTTTACGACGCCCAAAAGGAGTGCCGGACGGAAACGCTTACCGCCTGCTTGCAGCATACTGTGCAATGCATCCTCGTAATACGGATGAAAACTCGGTGCTTTTGGTAAATGACGCTGTAAAAAAGTTTCAAAATTATGCATAAGGAATTTTAACTAATTTATATGCACAAAAAACTGAAATCCGTCTCTTTGAAAGAGAAAAACCATATCTTCCGTTTTCGTTCCGATAGCAGCAGGAATATCATCTAACGAACCTATTTTATTGCCGTTTATACTAAGCAGTTCATCACCTTTTTTCAATCCGTATCCTACAACACTTTTAAGAGTCAGATCATCATTGAAGTAAAACCCTTTTTGTTCTAAAAAAGTATCGCTTATCAAGCCGCCGCCGAATCTTTTATATATCTTCACATCGAAATTGAGGCTCTTTTTATCTCTTAAAATCTTTATTTTGTGAAGCGATCCGATCTTTGCAAACAGTATGTTCTGCATAAAGCGCTCTGCACTTGCGATCTTTTTTCCGTCAAACTCTACGACGATGTCTGCGACATGAAACGGGTTGCCTTTCAAAAAGGGATCGATCTTCGTAATACATCTTTTTTCATCGATTCTTATACCGATATCTCCGTAATCACTGCTTTTTGTGTTTAAGAAGTGAGAGAGGTAGCTTTTTTGTATGATACCTCTGGACGTTACAAGTCCTTCCAGATTGCAGCAGCTGCTGCTGAGAAAACTAGGAACAAAAGGAACTTCACTGAATTTCGCCAAGCTGTCAAGGCCCAGCTGCGCAGCGGTGATCTTTCCTTCTAGTGCCATCTTGTCATCGACCACGGCCAAGCCGGAAGGAAGATGCGTGCTAATCTTAAACGGATAACGAAATCCTTCCAGCCCGCTGATAAGATACAGCCCCAGAAATTTGTCCGCTTTTATGATATTGCCGACAGGCAGTGACTCTGAAAAGACCAGTCTTTGAGTTTTGCTGACGGGTATATAAAGCGAATTATTTACAATGGAGTGCGAATCTTTTATTTTTTGTTCGCAGGAGAAATATCCGCCTTTGCATGAGGCCAAAAGCGGTGTCAGTGTAAAGAGAAAAAGAAAAAAATATCTCATTTTGAGCCAAATGGGTTTATGCCGCCGAGCATTCCCATCGCACTGTTTTGTTTATTTTGCTCAACCATCTTTAAAAGATCGTTGTAAGCACCTATAAGAAGTATCTGCAAAGCTTCTTTGTCTTCCAAAAGAGAATCGTCTATCAAGAGGTCGATAACCTCTCCTTTGCCGTTTGCGACTATTTCGACCATTCCTCCGCCGGTTTTGACGGTAAAGGTTTTAGAATCCAGCTCGGCTTCAAACTGCTTGGCTTGTTCTTGCATGGAGGATAACATTTTTGCCATATCTCCCATATTTTCAAACATTTAGATGCTCTCTGCTATAGAATCTATATTGTTGTCTTCATCTACGATAACGACTCTGGGTTTGTAACCCTCAAGCTCTTTTTCATCATACGTCGCATACGCTACGATGATCACTTTATCGCCTTTGTGAACTTTACGCGCAGCAGCACCGTTTAAACAGATATCGCGTTTGCCGCGTTCTCCTAAAATGATGTATGTTGAAAATCTTTCACCGTTGTTGATATTTAATATCTCGACCTTTTGCCCTACACGCATCTTCGAAGCTTCCAAAAGCTCTTCGTCGATCGTGATCGAACCGACATAGTTCAAATTGGCATCCGTCACTGTCGCACGGTGTATCTTGCTATATAACATCTCTATCGTCATATTCTTAACCTTAAAATTTAGCGTCCCATCTGAGCTTGCATATCAGACGGAGATATCGGGGCATCCCAGAGTTCATCGGAGATCACATACTCCTCGACTATTTTTCCGCCGATGATATGTTCATCGATTATACGCTCAATCTTCGCTTTATCCAGGCCGACATACATCGTATGTCCCGGTTCCACCAGCATCACCGGTCCGACATTACAGCGATTCAGACATGAAGTACGAATGGGTTGAACTGTTCCCATTATACCTTTTTGCATCAAAGTTTGCGCTAAAAATTGAAATAAGTCTTGTGTATCGGGATTAACACACGACGGTTTTGGCATACCCGGAGGCGATGACTGCTCGCACTTGAAAATATAAAAAGCCGGTTGAGGAATTCCCATGATAATAGTTCTCCATCTAAAATTTCGCGAATTATAGCAAAATTACTATGATAATCTTTAGTATATGCCACTTAAAACACAGATATAAGCAACTTTTCAATCTAAATGAGAAAAATTTACTTGATATGAAGCAGTTCTCTTACAACTTCTCGATCGTCAAAAGGCAGATATTCGTCATAGATGATCTGATATGCTTCGTCGCCTTTTCCAAGGATAACGACGACCTCATCGTTCTCCTGTTCGTCCAGCGCCATCTCTATGGCGCGTTTTCTGTTTGGCTCGACTACGACATTGCTTTTGTCCTCTATGCCCTCGAGTATCTCTTGTATGATCTCATCGGGATCTTCATGGCGCGGGTTATCGCTTGTTATATATATCTTTTTTGCAAGGCCGGAAGCGACTTTCCCCATCAATGGACGCTTTGATCTGTCTCTGTCTCCGCCTGCGCCGAAAACCACAAGGAGCTCTTTTTCTTTCAATGCATTGAGAACCTGTGCCATTCCATCAGGCGTGTGCGCAAAATCCACTATCACGTTAGGCGTCTGACAGACCTGTTCCATTCTGCCGCTTACACCCGCAAAATTATCCACGACGTCGGCTATCTCTTCTAAACTCTTATCCGTCACAATATCCACTGCAGCAATCGCCGCTAAAAGATTGTAAAGATTGAAAAAACCGTGAAGCGACGCTTGAAAAGGAACGACTTTATGAAAGTTTTGGATAATACCGCTTGAGCCTTCGTTCAACGAGTATGCCATCAGTTTGTATGTAGCGGGATTTTCTATACCGTAGGTAAAGGTATTCTTGATATTAAACGACGCTTTGGGCTCATCTTTGTTGATGAGCTTTTTACTTTCGTCTTGAAAAAAACTGTTTTTTACCAAAGTATATTCGGCTAATGATTTATGAAAATCAAGATGGTCCTGAGTTATGTTCGTCAGAATCTTTAGCTCAAAATCTATCCCTTCGATACGTTTTTGCACGATCGCATGCGAGCTGACTTCCATGACAAAATATTCACATCCTTCACGCACGGCCTGATAGATATGGCGATAGGTGTTTAAAACGCTCGGTGTAGTAAGAGACTTGCCTTCACCGACCCCATCGTTTAAAAAGAATCCTCTTGTTCCCTGCATCGCCGCTTTATAGCCTAAATCAAGCAGCATGGAGTAAATGGCGCTGGCCGTCGTCGTTTTCCCGTTGGTACCCGTGATCCCTATAATCTTGATACGGTCAAGCCCGAAAAGATGAGCGATATCTTTTACTTCGATGATCGAACAGGCACCCTTGTCTATGGCAGATGACAGATATTTTTCATTCTGAAAGGTTTTAACAAAAGCCGTCTCTTCATCACATTCTTCGGAGTTTTCCGTTACATATCTATATGGCTGGTTTGGAAGTTCAATTTTCAATATTTCTCGCTTGTGCCAAGCGTTTTAGCAACTCTCTTAGCTGGTTATCGTTAGGGTATACCGAAAGTGCGCTTTCTAGGTATGAAAGCGCCATCTCTTTAAATCCGTTATTCATCAGTTTGCCTAAAAAGTCGACAAAATCCTCTTTTTCTGAGATTATCACTTTTGTCGAGAACATTATGTTCTCAAAAACTCTTTTAAAATCACCCTCATCTTTTACTAAAGAGAGAAAATCTTTATAAAGTATCCCGTTTTCCTGTTCCAATCTATCTTTTAAAGGCTGTGCAAAAACTGTTTTTAGCTGATCGAGCGTTCCGTCGATGGTTTCAAGGATCTCGGATATGACCTGATCTGCCTGCTCTTTATCTTCATCTTTTAATATCGTATAATAATCAAAAAGAGCTTCGGCGCCGTCCTCTCCGCTCATTGCCATCTCGGCGAGTATCGCACCGTTGTACGCCTCTTTGGAATCCGGATAATCATGCAGTACTTCGGCAAAATATCTTAATGCCTTGTCATAATCCGATTTTAAAAAACTGTCATTTGCAAGAGATAGAGTTTTATATTTACTGATTTTACTCATGCATTTTTCCTAATTTATAATTTATCTATATCGTTTTCCATACCTATGGGTACATTAATAACTGTCAATTCTGGATGTATATCCATTTTAAGCTGTCTTTCTACACCGTATTTCAGTGTATTTCCGCTGCTTCCGCATCCCACGCATGCACCGCGAAGCTGTACATACACGGTAGAATTTTTAACTGTAATAAAAACTATATCTCCTCCGTCAAGCGCAAGCGACGGACGAACTTTTTCTATTACGTTCTTAACCGGTTCTATTAACTCTTCATCTGTAAACGGTATCATCTTACACCTTATATATATTATATATTTATTTCATAAAATATGAAAATATTGCTTAACAAGTGATAAAAGATATTTTTTCTGTCAATTTTTAAGGAGTTCGTCCCGAATTGACAATATATCTGCGACATATATCGGCTTTCTGGCTCCGACCAAAACATAATCGATATTTTCGTTATCGAGCAAAAATCTAAATGCGCAGTGCTGCAAAGAAGTCCTGCATGACTTAAACTCCTCTTTTAACGCGATTCTTGTGTTTTTTGCGCATTCATAGGCCACCATTTTGCCATATTCTTGCAAAAAAAGATCTATAAGCTCGATCAAAACAGCTCTGTTTTCTTCATCAACCGACTGCAGAGATCTTTTAATATGAGGAACTATCTGCGAATACAAAAACAGATCATATTCACCGATCCATCCGTATTTATGTTTGCTTTGATCCAACTGGGAGATCAGGTTGGATATCGCTCTTAAAGGCTCATTGTCAGTCATTTCAAGCAATTCGTTTAGATGATAATAATACTCTCTTGGTTCCTCATAATCCGCCAGTCTGAACATTCGTTTTTCTTTTTGAGCGTTCAGAGGACGGTTTGCAAGAACTCTGAGCCCATTTTCTTTCGCCCAGGCTGCACATCTCAGCCCTTCGGTTTCAAGCATGTTTATCGGCAGTTCTATGGTCGTAAACCCGTGCTTTTTATTTCTCAGCTCCCGTGCCGCATCGGCCGCAAGCGTCAAAAGATCTTCATACGGCAGGAACTCTTCGTCATCGTGATGTTTGGAAAAGCTGTTCGAACTGATGCCGTAACTTTTGATCCTGCCCGTTCGTATCTCCTCTTCCAATGCCAAAAAAGCATCGAAAAGCCGCCGATACATCCCCTCTAGTCTCTCCTCTTTCTCTACACCGCGGTTTATACCGTCTAAGATATAATATTCGGGATTATGGAGCAGCAGACAGTCTATACTTTCAATCTCTAGTCTCTCGAGCGACTGTGATATCTGATCTTTTATAAATGATTGGGAGATAGAGTGATAGCAGTTTTGGCTGTACTCAACAACCTCTTCGAATCGATTTTCATTGTGACGCATCAGCGTCGATCCTTGTATATAGCCTGCTTTAGAGACGATCTCGACACCATTTATCTCCTCATCGCTAAGAAGTTTCATAGCCTTTGCGATCGCCCGTTCGGCTTCGCCGTCCATATAATTAGTAGAGGTATCTATTACTTTAATACCGCCTGCAATAGCTTCGCGCAGTGCTTGAATATGCTGAGGGTTGTGTTCGCTTATCCTGTACGTACCAAATCCGAAATCTGCCATAATATTCTCTTTTAGATAATTGAAACATCTAAACAGAACTGTTGTTCATAGATTTCAATTAATTCTTAATTCTATTGTAGTATGAAAGTTTCGGGCAGAGCCCGAGAAGAGTCGAATCAGCAGATTATACTAATTCGATAAACGCCATAGTAGTAGCATCACCACGACGAATACGAGTTCTTGTTATACGTGTGTATCCACCTGCACGTTCTACATACTGCGGAGCTATTTCGTTAACAAGTTTTTTTGTTGCTTCTTTGTTTTGTAAAGCTGCAAATACTGCACGGTGAGCGTTCGCGTCGCCTTTACCGGCAGTTGTGATTAGTTTTTCAACAAATGAACGAAGCTCTTTTGCTTTTGGTACAGTTGTCTCTATCTTACCATTTTCAATTAATGCAATACTTAGGTTTTTAAGAAGCGCTCCACGGTGAGCACTTGTACGACCAAGTTTGCGGTATCCATGACGATGTCTCATCTAAAATCCTCTTTAAGCTTACTCAGCTTCTATTTTCTTTTTTAATGAACTTACCAAATCATCTGAAAGATCAGCACCGACTGCAAAACCGAACTCTTGCACTTTCTCTAGTATCTCTTCGAATGATTTTTTACCTAAATTCTTAACATTTTTAAGATCGCTTTCACTCATTAAAACGATCTCGCCGATCATCTTGATGTTTGAACGATCCAAACAGTTAAAACTTCTAGCACTTAGACCCAGCTCTTCGATACGAGCCGTAAGTTTTTTCAGTTCTGCACTCTCTTCTGCACGTTCGATAGAAACAGGAGTTTTTATACTGATCTCACTGTTAAACACTGCAAGCTGCGCATACATAACCTCTAAAGAGTTTCTAAACGCGTCAAGCGGTGAAATCTGCCCGTCTGTGACTATGTTAAGTACAACTTTTTCAAAGTTCGGATTGTCTTCTACCAAAACATTTTCTATTTTATAAGTTGCTCTGCGTACCGGAGTGAAGAAGGTATCAAGAGCGATATAACCCTCTTTCAGGCTGTCTCTGATATCTTCGCTCGGTACATATCCGATACCTTGGTTTATGATGATGCTAAAGTTTAGCGTTGCATCTTCATTTAGCGTTGCAAGGAATGCTTCAGGAGTAACAACTTCTACTTCATCACTATTAAGATCACTCCCTTTTATTTCGCATGGACCTACAAAACTGTAGTTTGCTTCAACCGCCGTTGCACCGTTTTTTAGTTTAAAACGGATACCTTTTAAGTTGATAATAAAATCAGAAATATCTTCAAGCATACCGCGCACCGAGTCGAACTCATGCTTAGCACCCTCTATTTTAATAGCTATCGGAGCGTATCCGACAGAACTACTTAATAGGAAACGGCGAAGCGGGTGAGCTAAAGATACAGCATAACCCGTCTCGAATGGATAAGCGATGATATTCGCTTCGTTATCACTGATCTGCTCAACCACAAACTCTTGCGGAAGAAGCGGAGTAGTTTTTATCTTGTTCATTCTCAAGCGCCTTTTTTTGATTTATTATTTCGAGTAAAGCTCAACGATTAAACGTTCTTCTACCGGAATTATAACCTCTTCACGTTCTGGTAAACGTGTAAAGATTCCAAACACTTTATCAGCATCAATATCAACCCATGGAGCCAAACCTGTTTGGTTCGTCAACTCGATTGCACGAAGAATCTGAGGATTTTTCTTGCTTTTTTCACGGATCTCAACTTTTTGACCAGGTTTAACAGCGTATGATGGGATATCAACGCGTTTACCGTCAACAAGGACATGACCATGATTTACTAATTGGCGTGCAAAACGACGTGTACTAGCAAATCCCATGCGATAAAGTACGTTATCCAAACGAGTCTCTAAAAGAGTAATAAGGATCGAACCTGTATTGCCGTTACGGCGGTTAGCTTCTTGGAACAATGTACGGAACTGCTTTTCAGAAACACCGTACATGAACTTCGCTTTTTGTTTTTCGTTTAACTGTAAACCATACTCAGATATTTTTTTACGACGCTGACCGTGTTGTCCCGGTGCATAAGGACGTTTGTCTAAAGCTGATTTTCCAGCCAGACGACGTTCACCTTTAAGCGCCAAACTTACACCGAATCTACGTTCGATTTTTTCTACTGGACCTCTATATCTTGCCATCAGTAATCTCCTTAAACTCTACGACGTTTTGGTGCACGGCAACCGTTATGCGGTAATGGTGTAACATCTTTCATGAATGTAACACGGATACCTTCGATAGCACCTACGGCCTTAACCGCTGTCTCACGACCTGAACCAGGACCTTGAACTCTAATACCCAGCTCTTTTATACCATGAACTTTTGCTTTTTCTACTGCTGCTTCAACTGCTTGTTGCGCTGCAAACGGAGTAGATTTTTTGGAACCTTTAAAACCAAGACTTCCAGCAGAACTCCATGCGATCATATTACCCATTTCGTCAGTAATAGTTACAAGAGTATTATTAAATGATGCAGAGATGTGAACCACACCGCGTGCAATGTTCTTTTTTACTACTTTTTTACGTACAGCTTTTCTTTTTGCCATCTAATAATTCCTTACGCTGAGCCGACAGTTTTACGCTTACCTTTACGAGTACGCGCGTTTGTCTTAGTTTTTTGTCCACGACATGGTAATCCACGGCGGTGGCGAAGTCCACGATAAGAACCTAGTTCCATCAATGCTTTAATATCCATTGCAACTTGTTTACGAAGATCACCCTCGACGATGTGAGAATCTCTGATCTCTTTCGTGATAGCCGCAACATCTTCTGAGTCTAATTCATGAACGCGTTTATCAGGATTGATTCCTGTAGCTTCTAGAATTTGACGTGATTTGTGAAGACCGATACCATAAATGTATGTCAGTCCGTACTCTACGCGTTTTTTCTTAGGTAAGTCCACACCTGCGATACGTGCCATTCTTATCCTTGTCTCTGTTTATGTTTAGGATTTTTACAGATCACTCTGACGATCCCTTTTCTCTTAACGACTTTACAATCGTCACACATCTTCTTTACTGAAGCGCGTACTTTCATTGAAAGCTCCTGTTCTTTAAATCTTTGCCGCTTATTGAGGTTAAATACCTTTAACCAATACTTGTGTCTACACCAACTTGTACAGATACAAACATTCACTTATTGTGTACAAAACAGCAAAGCGGATGCGCATTATATCAGAATAAATGTAAAATATATATTAAACGAAAATTGATGCGGATACTGATATAATGCCCCTATTACATGTAAAGGTATCTTTTGACTCAAAACGAACATATTCTTATCGGCCGCGTAAACACGCTCTTGGTCGACAGGTATACCTCTCCGGGGCTTTATCTCGTCGCAGCAGACGGTGAAGACGTACTTCTTCCGAATCAATATTATAATGAAAGCATGAAGGTCGGCGATCTGCTTGACGTGTTCGTATATACGGACAGCGAAGACCGTTTGGTTTCAACGACACTTAGACCGGCGGCAATGGTAGACGAGTTCGGACTTTTCGAGGTAGTGGATACGACAAAATTCGGAGCGTTCGTGAACTGGGGACTTCCAAAAGACCTTTTTGTCCCTAAAGCTCTGCAAAAGCAGCCATTTCAAATCGGCGATAAAAAGCTGCTCCGCATCGTCATCGACGAGCAGACGGACAGGCTCATCGGAACTCAAAAATTTGTTAAATATCTTGATGACAAACCAAAAGGGCTTTTTCGCAACAGCGCAGTCGAGATACTTATATATGACGAAAGTCCGCTTGGATATAAATGTATAGTCGATAACAGGTATAACGGGCTTGTATATAGAAACGAAGTGTTTGAGAGCGTCCATATAGGCGATAAAAGAACGGGGTACGTCAAAAATATCCGAAATGACGGGAACATCGATATATCGCTGCAAAAAATTGGGCAGGAGAGAAAAGATGATTCCTCTACAAAAGTATTAGAGCTTATAAAACAAAACGGAGGAAGTATGCCCTACAACTACAAAAGCGATGCCCAGCTTATCACGGATGCTTTTGGTATGAGCAAAAAAGTATTTAAACACTCGTTGACCGTCTTACAGGAAAAAAATCTCATCGAGGTCAAGGATACGGGGATATATTTAAAGTAAACGCATGGCTAAAAAGAAGAAACCTACAATCGAACTGAGCGATAAGAAAATATCGTTCACAAGAGATAATACGACCTATAAACTTATCCGTTTTTATCAAAAAGATATGACCGTTGATGTGATGGTATATGAAAGCGACGTAAAACAGGGTCAGCAGAAAATAGCTTTCGCACAACTGCCAAAAGAGTTAAAAAAAGAGCTGCATCCGAATTAAAAATGAGGAGAGCCGCCCGAAGGCGGCAGGAAATGAAATAGTAATAAAGACCGTTTATTTAAAACGCGTAGTTAAGCTGCATACTGATGCTTGATTGATGATGCTTAGTTGTAATGTCCTGACTTGCAAAATTTGTAAACGTTTCTTTTGTTTCCGGAGCATACGCATACGCCAAGTCAAGAGAAGTCGTTTTACTGAAATTATATGTACCACCCACAGCTATATGAGATTGAACTATAGCAGGGAATCCCAAAAGATTAAATGTGTTTATAACCGGTCCTGATAAATTTACACTATTTGTAAATGTTGCAGACTTTTCAGAAATTGGACTTTTAGAGTAGTTATAACCAATACGCGCAGACCAATCATCTGTCGCATACTCATAACCGACAGAGATAACGTTTTGATCATCCCATTCAAAATCTTCATACCCTTTTGCAGACGACCATTTAATCTGTTTATAATCAACTGCTACCGTGCTTTCTCCAAATTTGTAACTTGCACCAATACCGATTTCTGCAGGAGTAGAGAGTTTATCATTTGTATACCCGCCATTGAAAGGAGTTACTGCAGTAGACAATACGCCTTTGTATTCCATATCTATTTGAGATTTATAAACCGCTCCTACAGTCAAGCCTGACATTTCATACGCCAACCCTATGCTATATCCGAACTCCAGATCCTGTGCTACTCCTGCACCAACGATTACCGATGTATTTGGGTTTTCATAGTTGATATCTAAAGATCCATATTGGATAATTGGCGTCACAGCCACACTCAATCCGTTATTTTTATAGGCCAGAGGCACACCGAACTGCATGATCTGCAGGTTTGTGACCATTTGCATTTGTGTACCGCCACTTGCAGCAACAGCTGTAGTACGATAATCAACACCCATACCGCCGGTTCCCCACATACCGATACCCCAGTAGAAGTTATCATTTACTTTTGAAGCTAAAGAAACCTCCGGGATAACGTTCATATCAGCAGCACTATTTGCACTCGAATCTGGACCGCCTAAATTATTTGTGTTGCTAACTTTCGGCATGAACAAAGTACCGCCGAATGAGATCTCTGTTCCCTCTACAGATGTGATCAAAGCAGGGTTTACCAAAGCCGATTCGGCACCATGACTCATACCGATACCAGTTCCTGCCATACCGCGGGTTTTTGCACCTTCACCGATAAGTGTTGCACCGTTTGTCGCGAACGCAGAAGTCGTTCCTAGAGCTAAAGCAGCTGCTACTGCTAATTTGATTGTTTTTTTCATTTTATCTCCATTTAGAGGTTTAATAGATTTTGTTCAAACGATTCGTTAGTTCGTTTTGACTACAAGCATTATAAGTGAGGAAAAATTAGCTGAAACTTAAACTAAATTTAAGAATAATAAGCGTTTATTATACGTTCTATAAAAAATATCAAAAAAAATTGATTTATGATAGTAGATATAATAAAAACTTATCAAAAGCAACCAAAAAGTTCATTATTGTTGTTTTTTTAACAAAAATAAACTTTTTGATAAATTTCACTGTTTTTTTGAATATTATCAAATTTTTATCACAATTGTGAATATTTGTAACATTTTTATCACATTGCTATATAATTTGTTAACAAACTCTTTTTTATAATAGAGTATTATTATCTAAAAGAACGAACAAAACAGGAGATATTATGAAAAATGAATTTGTAAATGCCATGAATTTCAGACATGCCTGCAAGATATTTGACGAGAACAAAAAAATATCGCAAGAAGATATGCATTATATTATGGAGATGGGAAGGATATCGCCCTCATCCTTCGGTATGGAAGCCTGGAAATTTTTAGTCATTACCAACGAGGAGCTCAAGGCAAAGCTTCGTCCCGTATGCTGGGATCAACCGCAGATAACCACTTGTTCGCATCTTGTTGCCGTGCTTGCAGGGATCGAAAACGTCAAACCGCAAAGCGGCATACCTAAAAAACGGTTTCAAAGACGCAATATGCCCGATGACAAACTTGACTTTTACCTCAACCTTTACGAAGATCATTTAAAAGAGACATTGAGCAGCGATGAAAATATATATGCATGGACGGCGAAACAGACATATATCGCAGCGGCAAACATGATGACTGCTGCGGCATTTATAGGCATAGATTCCTGCCCGATAGAGGGGATGGACATAAATGCCGCCGAAGAGATACTCGGTCTTGACACTACGAAGTATAGATTGTCTATGTTCTTACCGTTCGGGTATAGGATAAAAGAACAATCCAAGCAACTCAGACTGCCTTATGAGGATATAGTAGAATATATAAGATAATCCATCATAGCGATGGATTATAGATTGTGCTCTTTTTTGTAGTTCAAGATGATAGCGTACGCTTCGTCTTTTAGTTTCAATTTCTCTTTTTTAAGTTTTTCCAGCTCGATGTCGGTTAGAGGCATATCACCGTTTTCGCCTTTTGCAATCTTATCATCGAGTTCGTTATGACGATCAAAAATCTTTAAAAAATGAGCGTTTGCCGCTTCATTTTCTTTCATATGTGTAATAATGTCGCGATATTCGTGTAGCATTGGTGTTCCTTGGTATATTTTTAAAATCTTAACATATTTATACTTACTTTAGCGGTATCTTTTGGGATAATCAAAAGATATAAGTTCTTTACTTTGAGGATCGATTTCAACTATCCCGCACGTCGGAATGTTCTCATGAAAACCGACCAAACGCTCTATGAACATGTTTAATCCGGGATTGTGCCCGATGATAAAGACCGTTTTATATTTATGATCGATATTTTCGATTATTTCCTGCAAGTCTTTCACATCTGCTTCGTATATCCGCTCTTCATATACTATAGGTTTCGTGAAATTCACCGCTTCGGCGATGATCTGTGCAGTTCTTTTTGCTCTGAGCGCGGGGCTGGATATGATAAGATCGGGGATGACACCTTTTTTTCTAAGCAGTGCACCCATAAAAGGGGCGTCTTTTTCCCCTCTTTTGTTCAAGGGTCTGTCATAATCATCTAATGCCAGATCTTTCCAGCTTGATTTTGCATGTCTTATAAAATAAAATCTTTTCATAACATATATTTGACTAAAATAATACTGATAATCCACTTAATTAAAAACAATGATAAAATATGAAAAAAAGGAGACGGCTATCTTTAGCATAAAAGATATCTTACCGAAACAATATGTTTAAAATACTCTTTTTCACTCTTTCGCTGATGCTTTTTTCATATGCCGATACATTAAGATTGGATCCGCAGATGAAAGGGGTGGCAACCTCTTCAAACATCTCTTTTTTTGAAGATACTACGAAAAAGATGAATATCAAAGAGATCATGACGCAAAATTTTAAAAGAGGAACTCCTTTTCGTACGAATAAAGGAGCAAGCCGGTCTGATTGGTGGATAAGACTTCATGTCCAAAATCCCACGGACAAAGCCATAGAGTGGGTATTAAAATTCAATTACCGTCAATTCGACACGATGGAAAGCTGGCAATTCGACGATACAGGCCTTCTGCTTGCCCACTCTATAAAAGGCGACCACTATCTAAACGTATCTAAAACATCTTTCAGTCAACGCAATACATTTGATTTTATTACCTCATCAAAAGCAAAAAACACGATCTATATTAAGCTCTCCTACGCCGATGCCGGGGTCATGGAGATGTTTAACTCCGTCTGGAGCAAAAAGGAGTTCATAAGTTCGCAACACTTTTACATCGATCTTCTGGTAGGGATCATGAGTGCTCTTGGCATATTGCTTTTTTACAATATCTTTATCTGGTTCATTCTTCGAAAAAAAGAGTACTTTTGGTATAACGCTTACCTTATAGGCGTTATCTTCGCCATATTGACCTTTAATCAGGTGGGGGCAATCTATTTATGGGGCTCATCACCTTACCTTATCGATATGATGCCTTTTATCTCTGCTGTGATCATGTTCATCTCTTTCATGCAGTTTACACGCACGTTCTTGGAAACGAACAAACTTTTACCTACCGTAGACGAGCTTTTAAAAGTATTGATCCTAGTAAATATAATAGGTATCGTCTTAGCCCATATCGGCTGGCGCCTTTTGGCCATACAGATGATTCAAGCCATCTCTTTTACCTTTATGTTCTTTCCTCTCATAGGCCTTGTGCTCTGGCATCGCGGATACAAGATCGCAAGAGGCTACACGATAGCTTCAAGTGTTCTCTCGATCACCGTTATAATCTCTATTTTGCGCGTATCTGGGATAGTAGAGACCAGCGAATTTCTGTTTTGGATAGGAAGATTCGGATTTATTCTCGAAGGGGTACTGCTCTCCATAGCTCTTGCGGACAGAATCACGATCTTGGAACATAACTACAAAAACGAACAGGAAAAGGTCAAGCACACTTTAGAAGAAGCAAAAAAAGCGTTGTCGTCCGAAGTAAAAAAACGAACGCATGAGCTGGAAACTCAGACAAAAAAAGCCGAAAAGCTCGCTAGAATAGATGAGATGACCGGTATATGGAACAGAAGGGCTTTTTTAGAACACGGAGAAAGACTAATAACGGACACAGCCTCTTATCAGGCTCCTTTTTCTTTAATCATCATCGATATAGACCATTTTAAAAAAGTAAACGACTCTTACGGACACGAAGCCGGTGATCTGGTACTTAAAATATTTTCACAAGAGATCAAAAATAACATGCGCGATACCGACTTTTTCGCAAGAATAGGAGGAGAGGAGTTTGTAATCCTGCTTCCAAATACCACCTCCAAGCAGGCTTTGAAAAAAGCGGACCTGTTATTAGAAAAAATAAATAAGATGGATATTCCTTATAACGGATCTGTTTTAAGGGTCACGGTCAGTATGGGTGTCGCGGAATTCATTCATACGGATGACAACATCTATACACTGCTCTCAAAAGCCGATAAGGCACTTTACAGTGTGAAAAATAGCGGACGTAACGGCATCCGTCTGTATCATAGCAAGATTTCAGAGGAAGAGTAAAGATCATTTGTTCAGTGCATGGTTTACCAGCAAATTCGATATCTCATGGCTTACGTCTACAAACTCCAGTTCATTCAAATCTTTCAAGCTTTTCTTCTCTTCTGCGCTGTCTACTTTTATGATTATGTTCGCATGCGGAGAAAAGCCCAGTATCGCTTCGCTGATTAGCCGTTTGTTATGTTCACTGCTTACCGTTATGATGACGGCTTTTGCCTCATCCACGGCCAAAGATTCCAAAACGGGCAGTTTGTTGAGATGCCCGAAATATGCCATATACCCAAGTTTTCTGGCTAAAAGAACATGTTTCAAGTTATCCGAGATGATGATAAAATCTGCATTTTTTGCTTGCAGTTCGGCTGCAATCCTTCTTCCCAAAGTCGAATACCCCGCAACAATGATATGGTTTTTTAGCCCGATAGGAGTAATGACGTCCGACTCGTAAAACTCTTTTTCAAAATAGGATGAGAGTTTGTAGATATTGCTCAGCACTATAGGTGTCAATATCATCGAGATGACACTCACCAGTATTAAAAAGCTCGCCGTTTCATGGCTTATAAGCTTATGAGAATCGGCAAGGGCAAAAACCGCAAAAGAGAATTCGCCGATCTGGGCCAATGCCAAAGCGGTCTTTGCAGAGGTGTTTTTATCCGAATTTCGTCTGATAATCGCATAGATGACGATCGATTTAAAAAGCATGGCAAGCACAAAAATAAAGATGATGATATGTATGTTTTGCAAAAAATAGACCACATCTATCTTTGTCCCCACACCGAAGAAAAAGACACCAAGCAGCAGATCTTTATAGCTTACGATGTCCGACTCGACTTTCACGTTGTATTTGGTATCGGCGATAATCATCCCTGCTATAAAAGCTCCCAGCGAGTAGGTAAACCCCATAGTATGCGCCAGCAAAGCAGTTCCTATCACGATAGAGAAAACGGAACCCAAAAACAGCTCCTCTATCTGCGTTTTTGCCGAAAATTGAAGCAGTGCGTTTACTATCTTTTCTCCGACGGTAAACATAAAAGCAACTACTAAAACAGCCGATATCATCGTTTGCAACAGCACTTCGCCTATGGAAAGATGATGGTTAGACAAAAAAGTGATAAGCAGCAAGATGGGGATGACGGCAAGATCTTGAAATATAAGTATACCCATCGATTTCTGCCCGTAAGGCGTGAGAATATCTTTTGATCTTTTCAGATATGTCAGTACGATGGCGGTCGATGAGAGCGAAAACGCCAAAGAGACGATAAGCGAAGTATTGAAATCCAGTTTAAAGAGATAATAGGAAAGCAGAAATATCACTACCACACTCAGCAGCACCTGCAGCAGACCGTTTGTGAGCAGGATATCCCTCATCTTTTTTATTTTGCCGAAACTCAGCTCCAATCCGATGGTAAACATCAAAAAGACGATGCCGAACTCTCCGATGAGTTCAAGCGAGTAGATATTCAGCCCGTTAAAACCGAAGATATAACTGATGATAGTCCCCGTAAGGATATACCCGATAATGTGCGACACGCCGAATCTTTTGAGGATGATGTTAAGCACCGTCGCGATAGCCAAGGTTAAAAATATTGCAAGTAGTAGATTTTCCATAAACGAATTATAGACCGATTGCGATGAAACTTTGGAAAAAGAGTGTATAAAAACTATGCAGTATAAGCAGCCGTTTTACTTAACGGCCGCTCTTTTTAAAACTTTGCGTTTGGGATCGGATAGTTCTCAACGACAAAATCTATATCTTTGTCGCCGCGGCCGCTTAGGTTGACAAGGATCGTTTTGTCTTTTGGCAGCTCTCTTGCCAGTTTCATCGCGTAAGCGACGGCATGTGCCGATTCAAGTGCAGGGATGATACCTTCAAGCTGAGAAAGTTTATAAAACGCATCGACCGCTTCTTCATCATTGCTTAGTCCCACTTTTGTGCGCCCTATCTCTTTTAAATACGCTTGTTCCGGGCCGACAGATGGGTAGTCGATGCCCGAACCGATGGAGTAAACGGGTGCGGGTTCGCCGTTGGCGTCTTTGAGCATTATGGAATTGAACCCGTGCATAACGCCTTCGCTTCCGTATGTAAGCGTCGCCGAATGATCTCCGAGCTTCTCGCCTCTTCCCATAGGCTCTACGCCGTAAAGGTTCACCTCTTTGTCATCGATGAATGCCGAGAAAATCCCCATAGCGTTGCTTCCTCCTCCTACACATGCCACTATGTTGTCGGGCAGTCTGTCTTCGTGTTCAAAGAACTGTTCTTTTGCTTCAAAGCCTATGACCGATTGAAAATCCCGCACCATCATGGGAAAAGGGTGAGGCCCTACCACAGAACCGATACAGTAGATGGCAGTGTCTGCTTGTGGAACATAACTTTCAAAAGCACTGTCGACCGCTTCTTTAAGTGTTTTTAGACCATGAGTCGCAGGAATAACGTTCGCACCCAATATTTTCATACGCACAACGTTGGGATGCTCTTTTTGAATATCCACTTCCCCCATATGTATCTCACACTCCAGTCCAAAGTACGCCGCAGCCGTTGCCAGTGCCACACCATGCTGCCCCGCACCCGTCTCTGCGATCACCTTTTTTTTGCCGAGATGCTTTGCCAGTATCACTTCTGCCATACAGTGGTTGAGCTTGTGAGCGCCTGAGTGGTTCAGGTCTTCGCGTTTAAGGTATATCTTTGCACCGCCGCAATGTTCGGTAAGGTTTTTTGCGAACGAGATGGGAGTCGGGCGTCCTTGGTAATGTTTTCGGACATATTTCAACTCCTCTATAAAAGCGGGAGAATTTTTAAGTTCCTTGTATGCTTTTGTGATCTCGGCAAAGGGGCCTTCCAAAACAGGGGGAATGAAAGAACCCCCGTATTTACCGAAAAAGCCCTTTTCATCCGGATGAGATTCTAAGTACGACTGCTTCATAGCATTTCCTCATATAATTGATTTTGATTATTATAGAGAAATGCTCTTTAGTGTTTTTTTAATGGCTACTTTTTATCACTGTTTTTGTATTGATTCTTGTACTCGTTTTGGTACTGGTTTCTTATCTGCTCTTTGTCGCCCGTACCGTCTTTGAGACGTTTTTGATCTTGAGTCTTTGTTTTTGTTTGCGTAGTGTCTTTATACATCGACTTGTGCATTGAGCTTTGTCCGCCCATACCGCCGCCCATGCCGCCACCGCCGCCTCTTGCTTCAAGAGAAAGTGTTCCGAGTAATAATACAGAAAGAATAATTAACATAGTTTTCATGGCTAATCCTTTTTTTGGTATATATAAGTATAAAACAAAACTGTTAGCGGAGTGTTAATTTTGTCATGAAGATATCTTATTGCGGCCGGAGTGTTTTGATTGATACATTTTATCGTCGACGCGCTTTAATAAGTTCTGAAGAGATTCATCTTTGCTATACTCGACCACTCCCAAGCTGATGGTCACCTGGTTTACATCTTTAAACCGATGGGAAGCAACAGCACTTTTAACTCTTTGGGCAACTTCCAGTGCATCGGAGAGATCGGAAAATGGCAATAAAACAAGAAACTCTTCCCCGCCGTATCTTCCTATTTTATCGATCTCTCTGATCACTTGGCTTATAACTTGCGTGGATTCTTTTAACACATAGTCCCCCGCATCATGACCGAAAGTATCGTTTATTTGTTTAAAATGGTCAAAATCGTACATAATAATCGAGAGCGGTTCCTCTTTACGTTTTGTGCGGTTGATCTCCTCTTCAATCTGGTTCATGATAGAGTAGCGGTTGTAGCACTCTGTTAAAATATCTGTCGTAGCAAGTTTTTCAAACTCAAGCTTTTTCTGCTGAAGAGCTTTTTCTGCATTTATTCTGTCCGTGATGTCCTCAAGGATCCCCTCTATCCACAATAACTTGCCCGAGCTGTCGTTAACGGCATGATCTGCCACTCTGACAAATCGTTCTTCTTTACGAACGGGATGGATAAACGACATAATGGTCAAATCGCTGTGCTGCTGTCCGCTTTCATAGGCTTCAAGACTTTTTGTCCCCACTTCAAAAGAGTCGCCCGTCCACTCCAAAATCCCGTCAAAAGTTTTTCCTAAAATCTCTTTTGGAGGAACGCCGAGTATATTTTCCATGTTTTGACTGAAATAGACAAATTTCAAATCCGCACCCATACGGTATGCAAAAAAATTCTCTCCCAGATCTTCGACGATAGATTCATATTTTTCTTTAGCTTCGATCAGCTTTTGCTGCTGTTTGCGAAATCTGAAATAAATAAAGATGATCAACAAAACTAAGATCAGAATAATATATATCATTTGTTTTTCTCGCCGTTAATTAACAATCATTATATCTAAATAATTATAACTTATTCAGATATATAACATCTGCGATAAAGAGGATTTTATTTGAATGCATTGATGTAAATAAGTATGCCGGATCAATTTTAAGTTTTATTTGAAAGTTTGTTATTTAGGGGTTTTAAAGTGGCTCCGAATACTGGATTCGAACCAGTGGCCAAGTGATTAACAGTCACCTACTCTACCGCTGAGCTAATTCGGAATATGCCAAAAGTGGTGGACAGAGAGGGATTCGAACCCTCGGTACCGTTACCAGTACGCATCCTTAGCAGGGATGTGGTTTCAGCCAACTCACCCATCTATCCAAGTTTTTATCGATTATTTTTTTGTCAGTATCAGTGGTGGACAGGGTGGGATTCGAACCCACGGAGGTATGACCCTCGCCGGTTTTCAAGACCGGTGCATTCAACCAAGCTCTGCCACCTGTCCACTAAAATTTTTGTAAGCTATTGATAATATGGAGGCGCCACCCGGATTTGAACCGGGGATAGAAGCTTTGCAGGCTCCGGCCTTACCACTTGGCGATGGCGCCGCGGTTCATATTATTTTCAATATTATGGTGCCCGGAGCCGGACTTGAACCGGCACAGTGTTACCACCGAGGGATTTTAAGTCCCTTGCGTCTACCGATTTCGCCATCCGGGCAGATACATACTTATTAAACAAAAAATAATTTCTTAATTAATGGAGCGGGAAACGAGGTTCGAACTCGCGACCCCAACCTTGGCAAGGTTGTGCTCTACCACTGAGCTATTCCCGCAATTACAACAAAATTACTAACTGTTGGGGCGGAAGTATAGCAAATTTTTTTTGTGATGTAAAGAGTTTTTAGTGATTTTTTTCAAAAAGTGTTATAATCGCATTAATATAATAAATTTAACAAGGATTTTTATGCGCAGCGACACAATAAAAAAGGGATTTGACCGCACTCCGCACCGTTCACTCTTGCGTGCGACGGGACTAAAAGACGAAGATTTCAACAAGCCGTTTATAGGCGTTGCAAACTCTTATATAGATATCATTCCGGGGCATTTTTTCTTACAAGAATATGGACGTATCGTCAAAGATGCCATCCGCGAAGCGGGAGGGGTTCCTTTTGAGTTCAATACTATAGGTGTAGACGACGGAATCGCAATGGGGCACGACGGTATGCTTTACTCTCTTCCTTCACGCGAACTTATCGCAGACTCCATCGAAACCGTTATGAACGCACACAAACTCGATGCGATGATATGTATCCCTAACTGCGACAAGATCGTACCCGGTATGCTTATGGGAGCGCTCCGCGTCAACGTACCGACCATATTCGTCTCGGGCGGTCCTATGAAAGCGGGCCACAAGAAAGACGGTACGCCTATCGACCTTGCCACCGCTTTTGAAGCCGTAGGTCAGCATGCCGAAGGCAATATGAGCGATGAAGAGCTTTACGAGATAGAGTGCGAAGCTTGTCCGAGCGGAGGAAGCTGTTCGGGAATGTTTACCGCAAACTCCATGAACACCCTTTGCGAAGCTATGGGTGTCGCCCTTCCCGGTAACGGTACCGTCTTGGCTATGACGCCAGAGCGTATAGAGATGGTAAAAACCGCGGCTAAGCGTATCGTCGAGATGGCAAAAAGCGAAGACAGCAAATGGAACATGCGCAATATCGTCAATGCCGACGCGATCCACAACGCTTTTGTCATAGATATGGCTATGGGCGGATCGTCTAATACGGTTTTGCATATGCTTGCTATCGCCAAAGAAGCCCAAGTGGATTTTGATATAACCAACATCAACACGATCGGCCAGAAAGTAGCGCACATCGCTAAGATATCGCCGTCACTTTCTACCGTGCATATGGACGACATCAACCGTGCCGGCGGTGTAAACGCTGTTATGAAAGAGGTCAGCCGCCGCGGAGACATCCTTCGCACGAATGTCATGACCGTTACCGGAGAAACACTTGCCCAGCGCATCAAGGATGCCGATATCAAAGATACGAACATTATCCACAGAAATGAGGACGCCTTCTCCCAAGTGGGCGGTCTTTCTATCCTTTTTGGCAATCTTGCCGAAGAGGGCGCGGTCGTTAAAACAGCCGGTATCGTACCGGGTATGCGCCAGTTCAAAGGCACTGCCGTATGTTTCAATTCACAGCAGGAAGCCATCGCCGGCATCATGGGCCACAAAGTAAAAGCCGGAGATGTCGTCGTCATACGCTACGAAGGACCAAAAGGCGGACCGGGAATGCAGGAGATGCTCGCACCTACGGCACTGATACAGGGAATGGGACTTGGAGAGAGCGTCGCACTCATCACTGACGGACGTTTCTCAGGAGCGACTCACGGTGCAAGCATAGGACATGTAAGCCCGGAAGCAGCTGAGGGCGGTATGATAGGTCTCATTGAAGACGGTGACGAGATAGAGCTGGACGTCGATGCCCACCTGCTTCAACTGAATGTGGATGCTGAAGTCTTGGAGCGCCGCCGTCTTCACTTTAAACCTGTAAAAAAAGAGATTCCTTCAAAATGGCTCAAACGTTACAGCTTACTCGTCTCCAACGCTTCAAACGGTGCAGCTTTAAAAACCGAGCTGTAACCGCTAAAGATTGCCCCTTAAAGGGGCAGAATAATCCTTAAAACGGAAGCAATCCTTTTAACATACTTCCCGAAGAACCTTTGCCAAGACCGCTTGACTGTGAGAGAAGTCCGTCAAGAGCTCCGCTTTGCGAACCTACAAGCGAATTGATATCAGGCAGTCCCGATGCAGTTCCGCCTAAGCCTTTTAGCTGATCTTTCATCTTATCGTTTAACATCGTTTTAAGTTGTGCTTCATATTTTTTCGCCTCTTTGGCAAAGACACCGTTTAACGCTTCCGATATCTTTTTATCCAAGTCAGTGCTTACATGTACTGCGGGAGTCTCCAAACTTCCCGTCGCATCCGTTTTTACATGAAAGTTTTTTACACTTGAAAGCGTATCGTTTACGATATCGGCATATTTTTTATCAAGACCCTCAAGAGAGATAACGGCATTTTTAAAATTAAAACTGCTCGCTAACTGCAATTTCGAGAGGTCATAAATATCTGCTTTACCTTCAAGGGCGATGTTGCTCTTTTTGATGCTGAGCGATGAGAGGGCAAGATCGTTTGAAGCGATGTTTTTTGCACTGAATACGACACTTTCATGTGCTTCTTTTCCCAGTCTGTCGTCTTTACCGTTCAATGCGAACTTCTGAACGACATCACCGTCACTTGTCACTTTAAACGTGGTGACCTTGCCTAAAAGCTTTTGATCATCCGTTATATCGTTGATAACACCCGTAAAACTCTGCGTTTTAAACTTTCCGCCGAGTTCGACTTTTGCTACGTAGATATCAGGTGAAGGAGTGTTCTCTTTGAACTTGATCCACCTTCCCTCTCCGCGCGGAGGTTTTGGAGGCTCGATCTTCTTCTCGGTTTTCATGTAAGGTGCCGCCAGCGCATAGTATCTTTTCGCCATCGCTATATAGTGTTTTACCCTGTCGCCGAATACCGCTCCCACGACGTTGATCGCACCGTTGCCGTCAAGCGAATAAGTGCTTTTGAGGTTTTTATAATCATCAGCCGGAGCGTTTTTCACCTCAGCCATCAGTGCTTTGATGTGCGCCTGATCTTTTGCGAAGTCCTTTTTGATAGATGCCAGCTTTGCTTTGTCTGCATCTATTTTCTTTTTAAACTCCGCTATTTTATCTTTGAGCTTCAAAAGCTCTGCCGGATCTTTTGATGAAGAAGCCGATTTGATGGCATCGAGATCTTTTTTATAACCTTCAAGCGCATCGGCACCGAACTGCTCTTTTGAGATCTTTTCCCATTTCGCTTTTATCTCCCCTATCTCCTTTTGAGCCTTGTCGTAGACTTTTACGGATTTAAGATCAGCGTTTGCCAATACCTCTTTTGGAGTAGGGAGTTTAATATCGGGCATCTTAAAAGCCGATTCTGTTTTTGAAAGTTTTTTTGCCGTTTGTTCTTTTGTGGCGAGGTGTTTTGGATTTGAACTCGGCGTATCGAAACCGATGCCCGTCATCTGTACCAATTCCATATGCTTTTTATGCAAAAGCAGTGCATTAAAATCAAGATCGGCGATGATATCGGCGATACTTACGCTGTTCGTCTTCCCGTCGTTATTTTGGACTTCAAGACCGTTTACATGTAAAGAAGCATCGCTAAAACTTGTCTTCACGCTTTTAATAAGAACATCTTTTCCCGTGGCTTTTGAAATCCCTTTTTCAAGTGAAAGTTTTATAACAGGGTCTATAACGAACATTGCTGTGACTGTAACCAAGGCTCCGAGTCCAGCAAACACACCCACACCCAAGATGCGAAAAGCAGAATCTTTCTTCTCGCTTTTTTTCAAGATACCGAGTTTTGCCAAAAGCGGATATCTGTCCAGAAATGCGCTTATCTTGTCGCGAGAGGTAAGAATAATCCTGTTTAGGACTATATATAGAGGAAGCGCCAATATCGCAGCTGCTGCAAACGAGCCCAAAACTATGGTGTTATTAAAATATGTCAGACGCATAATGCCGCTGTTATACATCGATGTCCACAAGCCCTTTAAAGCCGCTGCGTTTAAAAGCCAATAGCCGAAAGATTCAAAGAGAGGATCAAAGATATACCCCACACCTGCAAAAAATGCGGCCGAGATCAAAAACAGCCCGAAATGGATGTTAAGCAGCAGTGCCAAGAAGAAAATCACTACGGTCTGTATCCCGCTTATGGGGGTCAGTCCCATGATCATACCCAAAACTATCGCCAATGTTACCTGCCAAGGAGTCTGTCCTGAATTTAACGCTTTGAACAGCTTGATTATAAACTTCATTATGTTATCCTTATAGATAATTTATCTGATAGTTTAACATAGTTATCTTTTTTGTCGATGTGAGTCTTATGAAAAATATTGTATTGATTTTATTAATGTTTGTCTTTACCTTTGCGAACGACCAAAGTGAATGTGAAAAGAGGGATTTTATTCCAAAAAGCAAAAATACGGCAAAAAAAAGCGAGATCCAATGCCGCTGCGTCTGCGACAAAAAAATCTCCAACCTGCAGAGGATGAAGACGGCCATAGAGTTTTATAAAAATTCTAAGATATATAAGTTTTCCAACCGCTAGGCGTCGAGTCTGTCTCTATCCAAAAACAGCAGATCTGTCGAAAAGTTTTTGCTTATGTTCGTCTGCAGTTCTTCTAAGAGAGTGTATGAGTCTTCACCGTCTATAGGATAACTCACCATAGAAGATTCTATATATGAAGCAAAGAACTCTTCAAACATATCCTTTACTATGGTTGCACCGTATTTGTCGGTGTACTGCAAGATAAAAAAATAATGGTTCTCATATGACAAGATAGCATCCGATGAACGCAGAATCTGCTCCAGACTGACAGATATCAGCCCTTGCGAAAAATCCGCAAAGTTACAGTATAAAACCGTCATGCTCTCGGCTCTGTTCTCATCTACCCTTTTTGCAAGTCCTATGCTTAGCGTAAGCAAAGAGATAATATCTTTAAATGGAAATTTGACCCCTGCCATAGAAATTCCTTATTTTATGATTAGCCTAGTATATATTTAATATTCTTATAAAATAGTAAAAGGCTTTATCTCCTCTCTTGAAGCCAAAGGAGAGAACTCCGCTTCTTCGTTGTCAAAAGAGACGACATATTTCTCATCCGCTTTTGTTTTACAGTATGTAAGCACGATTCTTGCCGCCAGTTCTCTATCTTTTGGCGTAGCGGATTTAGAAAGCAGAGAGTGCGGCCCCGGTATGCCGACGGTTCTTAGATGTATAAATTTATCGTTATCTATCTCCTGAAGTTTTTCATTCTCCTCTTTATTGCGTCCTACTACGAGCTTTGATCCGTCGAGCAGACGAAGATGGCGGCCGTATTTTAAAACAGGGATGTCTTTTATCGCAAACGTATCGTAAGCGATAAAATCCCTTATCTTTTTTGCAAAATTTTCGTCCGTGAGCAGACATCCGCCGCCGGGACTTTCAAAGTCTTTCAAGCCAAACTTCTCCACCAGCTCGAACTGTCTGTCGCGGCTTCTTCCCATGATCGCTTCGAGCTTTTCTCTCTCAACCAGCCCCTCTTGCTCGGCGATCGTCGGTGCCAAAAGTTTTGCAGACATCGGACGCAGAAGAAGCCCGTCGCAGTTGCTTTCGTTTAAAACGGTCTGCAGCGCGTCTTTGTTCTGACTCATCGGACGCTGTCCCAGAACCTCGCCGCTGATGAGAAAGCTCGCTCCCACATCGGACATGATCCGTTTTGCCACCTCAAACATCTTTGAATGACAGTCTATGCAGGGATTGAAATGTTTGCCGTAACCGTATTTCGGGCTGAAAAGAACATCTTGCAGATACTCGCTTTGGATATCGATGATACGAAGCTCCGCTCCCACTTGATCACACAGGTTTTTCATATGTTCATACCTGTCTTTCGTAGCACCGAAACCCGTGTTGATGTTACACGCGATAACATCTATACCCTGATCGATAATGAGCTTGATAGCGAGTATGGAATCCAGACCGCCGCTAAAGAGTGCGATCGCTTTTGTTTTTGACATATTTTTCCTTGATAAGGCACATGGGCCGCTTAAGGAGATCACCCCTCGTAAGCGACTAGTTCACCTCTTTGTAATTTTGTAATTTTACCACGAATAGAGCGTATCAAAAAGGCTTTTTGCTCAAATGCCATATCCGACTTCAGTTGTATTTTTTTATACTCCTGATTATAATGTTTGATTAAAAAATTGATAAGTTCTGCTTTTAGTTCATCATAGCTTTTATGAGAGATTATACTCTCGTCCACGGAGATAGCCATCAGCTCCGGTGCTTCTGTTTGACCCGAGATAGCAAGCCGAAACTCCCTTTGATGAAACTGCAGGATCGAAGGATCGATGGCATCGAGTATCTGATCTGTCAGTTCCGGGTATTCCAAAACCGTCTTGATAAGCGAGAGTTCCCACATATCTTTTTGCGGCGTACGCACATCTTTTTTGTTCGAATAAACAAGATTGTGCGTATTGACGTTCACGACCGACGAGCTTATGCCGAGCTTTTGGGCAACTTTGCCGCGATACTCCTCTTGAAGCAGCGCAGGAAGCGTCTTTAGATATCCTACCGCCTCTTCGAGTGCGCTGTGTTTTGCTTTTGGATCTCTGATATCGTAACTTTCGATAATATGGTCCACGACAAAATCTATGAACGGTTTTGGACGTCTGAACAGATTGTTCAGCTCCTCTATCTGACCGTTTTTTACCATATCCGCAGGGTCCATACCGCCGCTAAAGAGCACTACCCCGCCGCTAAAGCCGGAAGTGCTTAAAAGCTTTGCCGCTTTTAGGGCGGCGGCGGCTCCCGCACTGTCTCCGTCATATGCCATCACCACTTTAGGTTCACCTTTTCTCAGCAGCGGAAGATGTTCTGGTGTAAGCGCCGTTCCGAGTGTCGCCACGGCATTGGTAAATCCCGTCTGATGCAGCATGATAACATCGAGATAACCCTCTGTTATGATGATCTGCTGTTTTTTATGGATGCTTTCTTTTGCAAAGTTATAAGCATACAAAAGCCTCGATTTATTAAAAAGCTTCGTTTGTGGAGAGTTAACGTACTTTGCCTGATGCCCCGAGATCGTACGTCCGCCAAAACCGACGATGGTACCGTTTGTCGCCTGAATAGGAAAAGTTATGCGCTCTATGAACCTCGCAAAGCTCTTGCCGTTGTCATGTCCTGCCACACCGACCTCGATGGCTTCGTTCATCGTAAACATATTTTTTTGTATATATGAAATCGTCTGTACCGAGCCCGGTGCATACCCGATACCGAATTTTTCTATACTTGATTCAAATATACCGCGATCTTTCAAATATGACAGCGCTTCTTTATTATGGGTCAAAAGCGTCTGGTAGTACTCATTTAGCCTATCGAGAAGCGGTGAGCGTTTCTGCTGGTTTTTGTTATCCGTATAACGAAGAGAAAAGTTGTACTGACCGGCGAGTTTCTCTATGGCTTCGGGATAGCTCAGCTTTTCATATTCCATCACAAAACGGATACTGTCGCCTCCCGCGCCGCACCCGAAACAGTGGTATATCTGTTTCGAAGGACTTACGACGAAACTCGGCGATTTTTCATCATGAAAAGGACATGGCGCTTTGAAGTTTGCGCCATTTTTTTTCAGTTCTATGTAGGATCCGACGACGTCAAGAATGTCGAGTCTGGCCTTTAACTGCTCTATTGAGTCATTGGATATCATCTAGGTCTTTCAAATAATATCGCTGTAACCGTACTTTTTCGGGTTTACAAAAAGTTTATTCTCTTTTATGATGATCCTGTCATCTTTACTTGCGAGCTTTTTAAATCGCGCTATCACTTTTTCCTGTCTTTTTTGTTTCAGCCCCAGCGATTTTAGATATTTCTTAAGGGATATTTCCCCCTCATCAGAAACATCAATGATTTCGACACTGGAGATATCGTTTGGCATGCTCTGCGCCAAAAATTTTGTAGAGATCGTCTGAAGAATACTTTTTAGCTGTTCGTCTTTCTCTTTATAGATGTTCTCTATCTTGATGCGCTCCTCTATGAGCATCTGTTCTTTTTGATCACGCAGCGAAGAGTTATTTCTTTCCAAACGTTCGACTTTTTCCTGAAGCGTTTTGTTCTGCTCTTCCAAAAATGCATAATACTTGTCGTCGCCTGCAGATGTTTTTACGTCTTTTTTCACATCATCGACTATAACATATTTGACGCCGTGTTCTACTATGGACGCCAGTGTTCCGCGTCTGATACGGTTATGAACAGCTTCTTTGGATACTTTGAAATGGTCCGCTGCTTCTTGAATCGTAAGTTTTGCCATCATCTTCTCCTAACGCATATTTTCATAAACCAGGGGAGCTTCCCATTCCATAGACCGTATAGCTTTCATGACTTTTTGAAGATCGTCTATCTGTTTGGATTTAACACGGATAGCATCACCCTCTATTGCAGCAGTCACTTTGAGTTTTAGGTTTTTTATCTCGGCAACGATCTTTTTGGCCTCTTTTGACTCTATGTAGTCGACCACCTTGTATGTCGCTTTTCTCGTATTGCCGCTTGCGTTTTCTATTTTTGCCTCTTCGAGTACTTTTGAAGAAAGAGAGCGTTTTAGAAGTTTTGATATCACGATATCGTAAAGCGCTTCGAGTTTGTTGTCGCTAGAAGCCACAAGGACTAACGCCTTCTCTTTCTCTTTGTAGCTCACCTCGTACGGCGTGCCTTTAAAGTCATACCTGTTCGCAACCTCTTTATCGACTAGATTAATGGCATCTTTAAACGCCTGCATATCGATCTTTGCCGAAATATCAAAAGAGTGTTCTTTTGCTGCCATAACATCCCCTCACAACTGTTTTAGTAATTATAACAGATAAAGCTTATCCTCCAATTATGATGCTTATAAGAGATTTTCATATCTTCTTCGATTCCGACTGCGTCAAAAAGACAATCCGCCTCCGAAACTTGATGCAAAATTCGGATCCATATATCCCATCATGCCGCTTTTGTTTCTCAGCATCACGATATCCTGTTTTGGAGCGATCCCCTGAGGACACACCAAGACACACTCGTTGCAAAGCGTACAATCGTAGATGCCGTTTGTCTGCACTGCCGCGATCGTTGCGGAGATATCTTTTTGTCTGACATCGGCTGCATACTTCCAAGACCTCGTCAATGCAAAAGGACCGATAAACTCGCCATTTACCGCATACACAGGACAGGCGCTGTAGCATGATCCGCACAATATGCAGTCGCTTTGCAATTCGTTTAACTCGGCGTCTTTAACGCTTACATGAAGATTATCCGAAGTCGGTATACCCCATGCACGAGCCACTTTATTAAATGCATACGCTTTATCCATATCTACCACTAAATCACGTAATACAGGAGCATTTCTCAGAGGCTCTATAAGATCGCCGTCTTGCAGTTTATAAGCACACGCCAGTACCTCCTTGCCGTTTACCCTCATGGCACAACTGCCGCAGACACTACTTCTGCATCCCGATGAAAATGCCAAGGTGCTGTCCTGTTTTGTTTTTATATGGCTTAAAATTTCCAGAAGAGTAATATCGCTTTGTTCGACATCATAACTGACGAATTCATCGCCTCTTTTAATATCAACTCTCATTCGTCGCATTGCTCTCTTTCGTAAAAATCATCATCCATCAATTCGTCTTCGCAACACCCTTCGCCCCAGTTGTCGTCTTCTTCACCGTAGACACAATTCGATTGTACTTTCTCCTGAGTATTTTCAAGAGTTTCTATTTCATTAAATCTATACACAGCTCATCTCCGTTTTTATAGTAAATCGTATTTGTTTGAAATGCATCATCCTCGTTTGGCATATCCTCACGGAAATGTGCGCCTCTGCTCTCTTTACGCTTTATCGCTCCAGCAGCCACACTGAGAGCGATCTCTATCATGTTTTTAAACTCCAAGAACTCTACTAACTCCGTGTTATAGACTGAGTTTGTATCTCTCACACCCATTAAAGGAATCTGCTCTTTTAGCTTTTGAACAAAAGAGAGTGCAGTTAAGAGCCTTGGCTCATCACGTTTGATGCCGACATTTTCATAAAAACACTCAGCCAGTTCATCTCTTTTTTTATAAAAATCGACGCTGCCTGCAGAGTTTTTCACATCCTTTAAAAAGTCATCATGACTTTGGTGTCCTGCTGGAGTATGCGTACTCTGCTTTGCAAAAGATGAAGCGTTTTTACCTGCCTCTCGTCCAAAGACGATAAGTTCCAAAAGCGAGTTTCCGCCAAGCCTGTTTGCTCCGTGGACTTTATGGTTTGCACACTCTCCAACGGCGAAAAGACCTTTAATGTTCGTCTGCGAATCCGCATCCACCGCAATACCGCCCATCGTATAGTGAGCGACCGGTTTTATAGGAATAAGATCATACACGGGGTCGACGTTTTCATACAGCTTTGCAAGCTTTCTCTCTTGAGGAAGCTGATGGTCTATGAACTTCTCTCCCAGATGGCGGATATCTATGTAAACCTCACCGCTTTTTTGTATCTCTTCATGTATTGCACGGCTGACCTTATCCCGCGGTGCAAGCTCATCTGTGAAACGCTCGCCCTCTTTGTTTAAAAGATGACCGCCTTCACCTCTGGCACTCTCAGAAATAAGGATGGATGAATTTTTGAGTCCCGTCGGGTGAAACTGTACGAATTCCATATCGCTGAGTTTTGCACCTGCTCTTAATGCCGCCGCTATGCCATCACCCGTAGAACCGACGGCATTGGTCGAGTTTTTACCGTAGAGACGGCTGTATCCGCCGGTCGCAAGTATCACGCTTTTTGCGTGGTGCGTCTCTGTCTCACCCGTTTTCATATTGAGCACGACCGCTCCACCGACTTCGCCGTCCTCTACAATGAGTTCAAGCAGAAACCTTTCGCTCAGCATCTCTATGTCGTTTGCATTGCACTGATCGTACAGTGTATGAAGAATTTTGAGTCCTGTATAATCCTGAGCGTAACACGCGCGCGGCGCACTCGCTCCGCCAAGACGACGTTGAGCGATGTTGCCGTTTTCATCTCTGCTAAAAGGTACGCCTATGCGGTCAAGCCATAAAACCGCATCGACGCCTTCGTCACAGAGCTTTTTCACCATCTTCTCGTCCGCGATGCCGTGAGCCGATTTGAGCGTGTTTTCGTAATGGCTCTCTTTGCTGTCTTCTTTCGCATTGGACAAAGCCGCATTTATGCCGCCTTGAGCCATGCAGGTTTGTGAACGGGTAGGGTAGTTTTTTGTCAGTACTTTGACATCGGCACCCGATTCTTTGGCGCTCAGCGCGGCTACAAGACCTGCACCTCCAGCTCCGATAACTAAAACATCTTCCATATAAACCCCTGCTTATAAGTATAAAAAATAGAGATATACCGCATCACCTATGAAATATATATCTATCTTCTTGTAAAAGCGATTTTACAAAACCCCAACTTTATATATGGTATTGTTTTGAAATTAGAGTAAATCTGCTAAGATTACTGTATGAAAAGCCGTATCTTAGTATTTATCCAGTTTGCCACAATATTTTTGATGCTGCTGCCTCTTGGCGGTGACATCAAGCATCCGTACGCTGGGATCGTGTTGATCCTCGTCGGGCTTCTCATCGGTCTTGGGGCTTTGTACAAAAACAGGCTCGGCAATTTCAATATAAGGCCCGATATAAAAGAGAACTGCGTATTTATAAACGACGGCATATATGCTTACATAAGGCACCCGATGTATTCATCGGTATTGACGGGTATGTTCGGCGTCCTCATAGCGTATGCCAACATCTACACTGCATTTTTGTACTTGATACTTTTCATCGATCTTCTCGTAAAAATGTTTTACGAAGAATCTTTATGGCACTGCAAAGATGAAAGATATGATGCCTATGCCAAAAACACCTACCGCCTCGTGCCGTATATTTTTTAAGGGTCAAGCTTGAGTTCTATTATCTATTCTATCCTCAGCGTCTATATCTTCATAGCAATGGGATTTCTTGCAAAGATGAGCTTTAAAGAGAAAATCGACGACAAAACCATTACCATCATCAACGTCTATTTTCTGCAGGTGTTTTTGACTTTCTGGGGTCTGCTGCTTCGCCCCGTGGACATCACTCTGCTTTATGCACCGAGCGTGTACTTTGTCATTGTGCTCATCGTACTTTTTGCATCTGTAGTTACGGCAAGAAAGATGTTTTCTGATCAAAAAGAACGCTCTATCGCTACGGTTGCCGCCATCATAGGCAACACCGGCAATCTCGGGATCCCTCTTAACATCGCTATCTTCGGTGAGGCTTCCATTCCCTACACGACGGTCGTGAACCTCGTAAACGTCTTTGTGGTCTATACGTTTGGAGTTTATTATTATTCGCGCGGAAACTTCGATGTGAAGACTTCGGTAAAGAACATCGTAAAGCTTCCGATCCTCTGGGCGGCCATTATCGCCATTACCCTCAGCGTAAACGGCTACAGACCGAGCGAAACCATAGAGACGATGCTGATGATGGGCGCATACGCCTCTATGACGATGCAGCTCTTTTTGTTCGGCATCTATCTTTACGGCACAAAAGTTCAGGAGATCAGCAAACGGCTCATTGCCCTTGTGGTATCTGTGAAGTTCATCGTCTTACCTCTTGTAGCATTCTTGGTACTTATGCAGCTCGACCTTTCACCGATGATAAAAGGGCTTGTATTCATAGAACTGATGATGCCCCTCGCAGTGGCCAACGTCAATCTCGCTTCGCTTTACGACTGTTCACCGAAGGTCGTGACGGCGTTAGTGTTTATGACTTCGGTTATGTTTCTGGGAGTTGTATTTATTGCTACGAAGATCATTACGTTTTTTTAACTAAAATACAAAACAGCCACGTACCTAGCAACTCTTAAACTCGCCGCAATAACCAAAAAATAAAAGAAGTTGAGTCTCACCATTCCGGCAACCAAAGTGAGCGGATCACCGATGATGGGAAGCCAGGAGAGTAAAAGGGCGTAGTAGCCGTAATTGTGTCCTACATGGTAAGCTTTTTTACCGCTCTTGCTCTTTAAGAGTTTGTCTTTTGTTTTCTCATAGAGGAAGTAGCCGAGATAATAATTTAATATGACGGCTAAAATATTTCCCGCCGATGCCGCAAGAAGTGCGGTATGTTTGTCCAATCCTCCCTCGACCGCCGTGAACAGGGCTATCTCTGAGGAGAAAGGAAGAATGGTCGCGGCCAAAAAAGCCGAGAAAAAAAGCGAAAGGGCTATCAAAGTGAACGGATGTTCTCTATGGTAGAGGCGATGAGCGTGTCACGCGCTTCTTTGGACGTCCAAGCGATGTGCGGGGTTATATAAAGATTGTCTTTGTTCTTTACATGCAAAAGCGGATGTCCCTCCTCTATCGGCTCGCGGGACAGTACGTCCAGACCCAAAGATATCTTTCTTTCGTCTATGATCTTTGCCGCATCCGCTTCGTTTATGATCCCTCCGCGCCCGAGATTCAATATGACGACACCCTCTTTACATCCGAGCATCTTTTCATAATCGAGCAGGTTTGCGGTCATCTCGTTTAACGGCGCGTGGATAGTGATAATGTCGCTTTGTCTTAAAAGCTCGTCAAGTTCGACGCTTTTAAACTCGGAATCCAGATTTTTTCCGCTTGTCGAAAAATAGCTGACATCGGCTCCAAAAGCCTTTGCCAAGAGGGCCACTTTTCTACCGATCGTTCCAAGTCCGATGATCCCCCATTTTTTACCGCTGATCTCAAAGAAAGGACGGCTCACATCGGTGAATATCCCGCTTCTGCTCCAAGCTCCGCTCTTTACGCTCTCATCATAGTATCTTGAATGCCCGATGAGATAAAACAGCATGGAAAAAGTGTGCTGTACAACGGAGTCCGTCGAATAACCGGCGACGTTTCTGACCTCAATACCACGCTCTTTTGCGGCCTTTAGATCGACATTGTTCATCCCGGTGGCGGCGATGCAGATAAGTTTGAGATTTTTGCTCTTTTGCATAGTGTCGGCGGTTATAACGACCTTGTTTGTCACTATAACATCGGCGTCGGCTATGCGCTCGTCGAGTTCATCCGGTGCCGTCATTTGATATATACTGACCTTGCCGAGCTCGTCAAACCCGCTTAGATCGGTATCCCCGAACGTCACGGCATCGAGTAAGATTATCTTCATTTTTAGACGTCTTTGATCTTTGTTATAAGTTCGCGGGCCTGTGCGAGCGCGGCATCCACTTCATCGAGCACAAGTGCAACTGCCATACGGCGTCCTTTATGCGATTCGGGTTTGCTGAAGATTCTGACAAAGGAGTTTGTACTAAAAAGAGTTTCATCCGCATCGACTATCGGCGCATAAGAATGTTTTTGTGATTTAAAGGCCGCAGACGCTCCGTCTCCGTAAAACGTAAAGCCTAAAGGAAGGCCCAAAACCGCGCGCAGGTGAAGCGCAAACTCGCTCTGGCTTTGCGTGATGAGCGTCACCATCCCCGTATCGTGCGGGCGGGGACTAACTTCGCTGAAATAGACCTCATCCCCTTTAACGAACATCTCTACTCCGAAAAGCCCGCGCCCGCCCAAACCGTCGGTTATCTTTTTTGCGATCTCCTGAGCATTTGCTTTTGCTTTGTCACTCATACGCATCGGCTGCCATGAGAAGACATAATCCCCGTCACGCTGCTCATGACCTATAGGTTCGCAAAAAACCGTTTCTTTGCCGTTACGGACCGTTAGCATCGTTATCTCATAGTCAAAATCGACGAATGCTTCGACGATAAGCTCGCTTGCATCGCCTCTGGCTTCCTTTGCCATCTCCCAGGACTTCTCAACGTCTTCAGCACTTCTTGCTACGCTTTGTCCGTGACCGGAGCTGCTCATAACGGGTTTTACCACACAGGGAAATCCGAGTCTTTGTGCCGCTTCTTTCAGACCTTCAAGCGTGCTGACGAACTCGTAAGGACCTGTTTTAAGACCAAGTTCTTCCGCAGCAAAACGGCGGATGTTCTTACGGTTCATCGTTTTGTTTACCGCATCGGCATTGGGAATAACGTTAAAACCCTCTTTCTCGGCATCAAAAAGAGCCTCTATACTGATCGCCTCTATCTCGGGCAGAATATAGTCCGGTTTTTCACGTCTGATGATCTCAAGCACTGCTTCGCGGTCTTGCATATTTACGACATAGCTTCTATGGGCTACGTGATGTGCAGGAGCGTTTTGGTATCTGTCCACTGCTATGACTTCAAGCCCTAGGCGCTGCGCTTCTATGGCTACCTCTTTGCCGAGCTCACCCGAACCAAGAAGCATGATACGCTTTGAATTACTTTTTAACGGAGCAGAAAATTGCATTAAAAATCCTATATTAAAATTATCGCAATTGTAACATAAGTGCCTAGCAGAAAAAATTAATCTATCTTTTGATAAAATCCTGAAATGTTGAAAGTTATTATATTTTATATTTTATTGGTGTTTTCGTCTCTTTATGCGGATAATAAGCTGCAAAACGTAACGCTCCAGCTGCAATGGAAACATCAGTTCGAGTATGCCGGATTTTATGCTGCTGAGGAGAAGGGTTTTTACAAAGAGGTAGGTCTTGACGTAAGCTTTAAAGAGTTTAAAAACGGCATGCATCCGGTAGACGACGTTTTAGATACCAAAAACGCATACGGCATAACCTATTCCGATCTGATCGTAGATTATCTCGACGGAAAACCCGTAGTCTTCGTAGCAAATTTTTTTAAGCACTCGCCGCTTGTCCTTGTCGCTCAAAGCAACATAAAACTTCCCAGCGATCTTAAAGGCAAAAAGATCATGGGGATAGAAAACACCATAAAAAGTACGGCTTTTTTGATGATGTTCAAAGATTTCGGCATGAATCTTGGCAGCTTTACCAATGTACCTCCGAGCTTTAAGATCGACGACTTCGTAAATAAAAAGATCGACGCTATGGTCGTTTTTTCCACAAATGAACTTTTTTATCTTGACAAAGCCTGCGTAAAGTACAATGTCTTTAATCCCTCGAGCTACGGAACCGAGTTTTACGACGTCAATCTTTTCACGTCAAGAGACGAGCTCATAAACCATCCAAGAAGAGTAGAAAATTTCAAAAATGCAAGCATAAGAGGATGGCAGTATGCATTGACGCATAAAGAGGAGATCATAGACCTCATCTTGAAAAAATATAATACGCAGCACAAATCCCGTGCAGCGTTGGAGTTCGAAGCCAATCAGATCCAGCATGCCGTTCTTCCTTCCATCTTTCCCATAGGAAGTATAGACCCCGTGCGGGTAAGGATGATGGCCGAAGATTTCAAAGAGATGGGTCTTGTATCGACGGAAACCGCGTTGGATTTTAGCAACTTTATCTATGAAGACAAACATTATGCAAGCGACCTTACAAAGGAGGAGAAAAGCTTTCTTATCTCAAAAGGACCTATCAAGATGTGCGCCGACCCCGACTGGATGCCTTTTGAAGGGATCAAAGACGGCAGACACATAGGTATAGCGGCCGACTTTTTCAATCTCATCAGAAAAAAATCCGACATCAAGATAGAACTTTATCCTACAAAAACATGGCAGCAAAGCGTCAATGCCGCAAAAACGAGAAAGTGCGACATCTTCTCTCTCGCATCTTCGACACCCAGCCGTTTAAAATACATGCAGTTTACCGATCCGTACATAAAGCTGCCTCTTGTTCTCGCTACAAAAATGGATAAACCCTACACATACAATTTTTATGCACTCAAAGACAAAAAGATCGGCGTCGTAGGAGGTTATGCTATCGGTGAGATACTTCGCCGCAAATACCCCAATATGGATATCGTAGACGTAAAAAATATTCACGATGGATTGAAAAAAGTCGAGAGAGGCGAACTCTACGGATATGTCGACAATCTGATGGTACTGGCATATACAATCCAGCATGAATTTACCGGGCTTTTAAAAATATCCTCAAGAGTAAACGAGAATGTCGCCCTTGCGATAGGTACAAGAAACGACGAACCGCTTCTTCATACGATATTTGAAAAACTGGTCCATACGGTTTCGGAAAAAGAGAAACAGGAGATCTACAACCAATGGGTCTCTGTAGAGGAAACAAAAGAGATGAACTACGGTTTCATAATCAAACTGCTTTCTGTCATATTGATCATATCTCTGGCGTTTTTATACCACTACTTCAGACTAAAAAAATACAGTGCCGAGTTAAAACGATTATCTGTCACAGATTCTTTGACGGGCATTTATAATAGGATGAAGACGGACGATATCTTGCAATACCAATACGACCTTTTCTCAAGATATAAAACACCGTGCGGAGTCATTATGCTTGATATCGACCATTTTAAAGAGGTAAACGATACGTACGGCCATCAAACGGGAGATTACGTGCTCCAGCAGTTCGCTCAAATATTGAAAAACAGTATCAGATCCACCGACATAGCAGGCCGCTGGGGCGGAGAAGAGTTTTTGATCATCTGTCCCAACACGAACATAGAACAGGTGGAAAATGTCGCGAACAACATAAAAGACAAAATAGCCGCTTACCATTTCGCAAACAATGTAAAGCATCTGACGGCGAGTTTCGGCGTCAGCTGTTTTGGTGACCGAAAAAATATAGACGATGTGATAAAAGCTGCCGATTCTGCCTTGTATACATCAAAAGAAAAAGGCAGAAATCAGGTTACAAAAGCAGAGATTTAAAATTTTTAAGAGTAAAAAGTCTGACATTCTCGCTCTTTAAAGATTTCAGTTCGTTTGAAAAACCTCTTTTTGCGACGATAACGAAAACATCCGCTTTGAGTCTTGCTCTTTTTGAAAGCTCCTGAAGCTTTGCTATCTCGCTCTTTTTGAGCTTTGCATTCGTGTATCTGCATGAACCGACGATCACTTTTTTAGATACCGTTTTTGCAAAAAGATCGATCTCCGTTTCTCTGTCCCAATAGGATGCTATCTCGGTTATCGCATCATCGGCGAAACTTTTTTTGACGACTTCAAAAGAAAGCTCTTTGAACACCGCCTCGCGCAGCTCGGCTATCTTATTCTCATATCTTTGGTTGAACTCGTCATAATTACCCTCTTTGATCCCTTTGAATATCGGTGCGACAAAGGCAAACCAAAACCTCAAAAAAGGGGTCGTGAAAAGAAGCTTGTCGCTTATCCTCTCGTCATTCACCCAGCTTGTGAACTGTTTTCTTGATCTGAGCAGTCTGACAATGCGGGTATCCATCAGCTTTTTAGCAATCTCACCGGCGTTCTCATCGGATATCCTGGCTCTTTTAAATGCGGAATGAATACGTCCATCCCCCATAGCCAGACCCGTAAGCACTGCACTGTACTCCACGTCCACAAGATGAGAGACCTGCTTATGAAGGAAATTATAGTTTGTAAGGATATGTTCTACAATAAGTTCATACAGAGGTTTTTTGATATCTATCTTGATATCCGCTCCGCCAAAAACAGTGAAATATTCCAGTGCTGCTTCAAGGTCGTCGAACTTGTTTTTTGTATAAAATGAGCGAAACTGTTCGGATAATGGATTGTTAATTGAAAAAATGGTCTAGCCTTTTTTATAGGTGTCGTTAAAATTATATCAGATTAAACGGTTGGCAGAAGGAGAGTTTACAGAGGTGAGCAAAAAGCCCCGAAGGGCTAATTACTACAGGCGTGATTCATAACGTCTCATCATATAAAGACGTTTTAGCATTTTCTTACGAGCGCTAATTTTGTCTTTCTTACGCTTTTCGGTCTCTGTTTCATGGAAACGGCGAGCACGAGCTTCAGTAACAATCAGATTTCTATCTGTTTGTTTCTTGAAACGGCGGTAAGCTGCATCAAAATTATCGTCATGACGTAATACGATACCAGGCATTCACATCACCCACTTTCTTTAAAATTTTTGAACGCGAATTGTAGCATAATAATCGCAAAAATACCAGTCCCTCATCTTTTACTGCTTTTATGCTTATAGTTCTTTCTAAAACAGCTCTGACAAATGCCGTAATTGGAGTTGAGCGGAAGCGGCTTCGTACAGAGTTTACATCTTGGAACGAAATGGCTGTTTTTAAGCGAGTTTTCTATATATCTGTTTAAAACACCCCTGAAATGCCTTGCATTGTCCGCATCTACGAAGAAATCTTCAAATCTGTAACTGAGCCACAGATACAGCGTGATCTCTTTGACCCGATCCTCTATCTCAAGCAGCTCGTCCATCGTGCTTGCAAACTCGCTTTTGAGTTCCGGCGGAAGGTAATAGATAGGCTCACGCTGTTCGAGTTTGTGGACGTAGCGCTCAAAAGACGCCATGATGTAGGGTGATTTTAAAGTTAGCGGAGCGGAAGCCAGATGATACTTCTCGGCGATATCGAGATTGTAGCCGTCGACTATCTTCGCGGCTTCAAGCATTGTTTCTATGTTTTCAGCGGTAAAGGGTCCGTCAAACTTCATGTTCTCTACAAAGAACTCCAATATCTTTGCCAGCGAATTTTCTTCCAAAATGGAGCCTACCAGCCTGATATGATCGAGATTTGCCATCACTTTAAAAGGAATATCCACCTCTTTGGCGGGTTTTGACATATTTTTTTCTATCACATGCAAAGCGTCGTTTTTAAGCGCACCGACATACCCTATTTCGTTTAGTCCGTATCTTCCCGCACGCCCCGCAATCTGATGCACTTCCGAAGGGGTAAGAAACCTGTCTTTTTCTCCGTCGAATTTCACAACCTTTGAAAAAAGTATGGTCTTGATGGGAAGGTTCATCCCCATCGCTATCGCATCGGTAGCTATTAAAATATCGGTCTCTTTTTCACGGAATCTTCTAGCTTCTTCGCGTCTTACTTCCGGCGAAAGGTTTCCGTAAACAACACTTACTTTGAAGTTGCGTGAGAAGTTCTGCTTCAAACGCAGAACATCCTTTCTTGAAAATGCGATGATGGCCGTCGCAGGTCTGACATCAGCGATAGCGGTTGCCGTTGTGAGCAGCTTGAGAGGGTTTTTTCTCTCGAATTCGACGATGGTGAGTTTTTCTCCCAGATACTTGGCAAGCTCGATTATCGCTTCTTTGGCGTTGACCGAACCCGTCATGATGATCTTTTTTGCCGGTGCCCCGATGATGGCGTTTGCCCACGCCCAGCCGCGGTCGCGGTCGTCTATCATCTGTACTTCGTCGATGACGCACACATCTACGTCGACATCGAAGTTAAGCATCTCTATGGTCGAACTGATATGTGTCGCTTCTTCATTTATGAGCTGTTCCTCTCCCGTAATAAGCGAAGCATCCACACCGCTTGCGTTCAAGTCCTCATACCCTTCCAGCGCCAAGAGTCTTAAAGGTGCAAGATAATAACCCGTATCCGCATTTTTTAAGACTTTCAAAGCCTCGTAGGTCTTTCCGCTGTTAGTCGGTCCGATATGCAGTATCAGCTCTCTTTTCATGGAGCGTGCAAGCGGAAAAAGATTTTTAAAATCTCTTATCGTACGTGCAAGAAGCATCTGGCGCTGTCTTTTTAAAAGCTGTTCCTGGATAGATTTGTTAAAAGCGTAAATGATCTTTCTCTGCGTCTTTGGAGAGATGGACAGAGTGTTGTCCAGGTATATGAACAGATGTTCATATACCATCTCCAAAAGCTCTGCTCTTGGCAGCAGCAGCAGGGTTGAGGCTTTTTGGCACTCCTCTACAAGCAGGTTAAACTCGGACCTGAAATCCTCTTCCTGTTCAGTTCTGGCTTTTTTAATCAATCTGTCGAGAGAGAACTTTTCACCCCTCCAGATGTTCTTTAGTATCTTTTGAAGTTCTATGGTCGTATGCACTTCATAATCGATACTTTTGTCAAGCTCGTTAAAGACGAACTTGGCATCCGTGATCAAAACGACATCCGCTTCGCTTACATAAAGATCGCTTACATCCGCATTGGCTTTTAAAACGGCTTTTAAAACATTTTTGTTCAGAGGAGGAAGCTTCAGATCAGCCGTAGGGTTTGCAGTTTTTAAAGCATTTAGTATCTGTTCGTCGCTTAAGTAAGGGTGCGGCTGCTTAAGATTCTTGACAAACTCGTCCACATCCTTCTGTTTTTTATCGGCAGTTCTTTGTTTTAAAGAGGATATCTTTTTGATCAAAGACTCCTCATCCTTTTGCATCAGCTCGTCAATATCTATCATAGCTGTTTTTAAGACCGTTATCTTTTTAAAGCTCTGCTCTTTGAAGGTAATGGCTACAGAAGCGTTGAACTCCAGCCTGTCCTCAAGATCAAACGTCCCCTCAAGCGCTTTTTGCAGTCTCTGTTTTTTCTTCTCAAATCGCAGGTGCTGAAGCTTGGACTCTATTTTTGCATAGCTTATCTTTTTTGTCCTGACATCCAAAAATATCCCGAAAAGTTCCACTCTCTCTTCCGGAGTGATGTCTTTGAACTCTTCTAAAAGAGACTCTATCTTCTCCTCTTTTTCCATGCTCGGCTCTGCTGGGGCAAGCGGAGGATAGAGGATCTTGTCCTCAATAAAAAAATGCAGTATATCCTCGCGCACCGTCATATCGCCTGTAGACCAAAGCTGGCGAAGCGCGCGAAGAAGCTCTTTTTTTGTAAATTCTACGTCATACAGACCTATTGTGTGAGCAAGCTCGATGAGAGTCTTCTCTCCTACCCGCTCTATACCGACATCAAATGGATCACCGCCAAAAAAGTTTCGTATTTTTATATTTATCTTCGTCGATTTTTTATTTTTCTTTGCCATACGAAATTGTATCCTATTACAGACATCTTAGATGCCTCTATAAAGTATAAATATTATACTATATCCTGTAGGCAAATCGAGGCTGAAAACAATAAATACGCAATATAATAAAGCGTAACAAGTGAAAAACTAGGTTTTACTCTTAAAGAGGGAGTAAATCTAATAATATATAATTTCTAAAAAAGTAAAATATGGGAGAGAATATGGATTTTCCTGATGAATGGACGCAAAAGGAATACCTTGCAAACAAACAAAAACTCGAAAAAGAGGGTATAAAAGTTCTGCTAATAGACACCATACTCTCCTCCATAGAAAAAGCCGACAGTGTCGTCTACAACCCTTACGAACTCAAAAAAGAACCAAAAGGAAGCGTCTTCGTCTTTTACTGCGATACGGGAAAATCGACCCTTGACAGACTGCCGGAGTTCAGAAAAAAATTCCCCGATCATATCTGCATCTCTTTAAAGGGAGGAAGAGGCTATTGGAGGAAAAACTTGACGGCGGCAGATGAACGCTAAGTATCTCGACGAGTTCTTGAAATGTCTTGAGGAAAAGCGTTTTTACGATGCTCACGATGCGCTTGAAGCGCTCTGGTTTCCGCACCGTTTCGAAAAAAATAACGAGATCGCCCTTCTAAAAGGCTATATCAACGCGGCGGTAAGCTTTGAACTCATAAAGCGCGGAAGAAAAGATTCAGCTCAAAAGGTTTACAATAATTACCTGAAATATAAAGATTTACGCCCGCAGATAGACTCCGTATATTCGCATAAATATGCAGAGATAGAAAAAAAGATAGAAAAGCTAAAACAAGAGGTGTCATCAGATGTTTAATTCACATGATTATACGAAATATATAGATATGGCCGTAAACTACGTCAGCGAATACAGTTTCAAAGTCTTCGGTGCACTGGCGATCTTCATCATCGGACGATGGGCTGCGCACAAGATAACGGCCGTATCAAAAAAGCTGATGATAAAATCAAAGCTCGACAAGACCCTGGTTGAGTTCAGCGAGAGCATCGTCTACTTCATCCTTTTGCTCGCCGTCATCATGGCAGCGCTCAATACACTGGGCGTGGCGACGACATCCATCGTAGCGGTTTTCGGTGCCGTGGGTCTGGCCGTAGGTCTTGCTTTAAAAGATTCACTTTCAAACATCGGTGCAGCGGTGCTTATCATGATGTTTCGCCCCTTTAAGATCGGGGATGTCATAGATGCAGGCGGAGCACACGGAACGGTAGAGGATATCAACCTCTTCTCCACGACCATCAGTCCCGTCGATAACAGAACGATAATCGTCCCCAACTCCAGAATAATAGCCGCAAACATAACGAACTTTTCTAAAAAAGAGCAGCGCAGGATAGACCATATCATAGGTATCGGATACGATGCCGACCTCAAGCTCGCAAAAAGCGTCCTTTTGGAGATCTTGGGAAACAACGAACGGATACTCAAAGAGCCGGCTCCCTTTGTCGGTGTGAGCGAACTGGGAGAAAGCAGTGTAAACTTCACGGTTCGTGCCTGGGTGAAAACGGATGATTTCGGAGAGGTTAATTTTGCTCTTTTAGAGGAGATAAAGCTGACGTTTGACGAAAAAGGGATCACCATCCCTTATCCGCAGATGGACATCCATATAAATAACGACTAGCTTGCATATGCTGTTTTTTTTGCTTCATGCCTTACAAATAAAAATGCGGTAAACGCTACAAACGCAGAACTCAAAAACAGGTACGTGCTGAAATACTCATATACGTACCCGCTGTAAAGTGCACCCGTAAATCCGCCGAGTCCGTACGTTATGCCCAAAAAAAACTGCTGTGCGAGCTTTCTTTTTTTATAAAGCGTGAACAGATAGCTGATCGCCGCCGAATGAAAAAGCGCAAAAGAGAGGGCATGGATGGACTGTGTAAAAAACGATACTGCAAGGCTCTGCGGGAACAAAAACAGAAGCAGCCACCTTAGAGCGGTCATAAAAGTCGTGAACTGAAGGATACCGAGCAGGTTTTTTTGCAAAAGACGGCCCTGAAAAAAGAGCATGAACACCTCCATGACTACGCCGAAGCTCCATAGATAAATAGTCATGTCCATACCGATGCCGTGATCCGTTTCATAGATAGTAAAGAAGTTGTAAAAAGGACCGAAGCTCACCTGCATCAGCGTTAGTCCCGCCCACAAGCTCCAATGGGAAAAGATATTTATGTTCCCGCTTTGCGAAGTATCGGTATCTTCACTCTCTCCCGATTCGTTTTTTGCCACCAGATACCCGAATATTGCCGTCATTACACTCATAAAGATGAGATAAAATACGGCGATATCCACACCGCTGAGGTATTTCACAAGGACGAGCGCCACGACGATAAAACCGATGGAACCAAAAAGCCTCACCTTTCCGTAACGCTCTTTTGTTATGACGCTGAGCGCTATCACCTCCACATAAGGCAGAAGAAGACTCAGCCCGATCCCAAAAAGAATGTTTGTAAATACCAGTGCATAAAAATTATGAAGAGCCGCATAAAAGAGTACGGATGAAACGACTATGATCAAAAGAGCGGAGTTAAACGCTTTTTTGTTGAGCTTCATCCCTTTAATGAAAGCAAAAGGCACCAAAAAGCGCACAAGCGGAGCGGTTGCGAAAACTATACCTATCTCGACACCGCTGTATCCGAGCATGGAGAGGACTTTGGGCAAAAAGATGACATAGATGCCGACAATAGCGAAGTAAAAAAAATAAAAAGCTGAAATCAGAATCTGCATAAAATCAAGAGCGGTTCTCTACCTCGACCGTAGAGCTTAAAATATCATGCAAAGCACGCTTGTCTTTTCTGTAAAAAGGAAGCAGCAGACCCAAAAGGGTCGTGGCGGTAAACAAAAAGGCCGCAAAACGCCAAAATGCTCGCAAAAACGAGATATTGTGCAGGGTTTTTGCATCTACGACTTTCATATCGTAAGCTTTTTTACCCGGAGTCTGACCCGTTCTTGCGATAAATACCGCATAGATGATCCCGTACAGGGTCACCCCGCTGAACTGCGCAAGCGCAGAGGCTTGAAACGCCTCTTTTCCGTTTAGAACGACGTAAGTGATGATATAGAGTATAGGTGTATATATCATGAACAGATCGGTTATGAAACCTTTTATCTTATCGGTATACTTCGGGTAAACGACGCGCTGTTTTGCGTCAAAACTCTTATTGATCTTTTTTTGTTTTAATTTTCGCCATCTCATGGCGTAATTATAGCCTACTTTATTTTCATATCGATATTAATGTTATAATACATATAAGAGGGGTTTACTTATGAAAAATAAAAACTTTAAACTGGTATTTACTCTGTATTTCATTATTTTCGGTGTTTTCATAACAGCTCTAAGTACTCTCATCAGCTACAACGTACATATGGTCAATATACAAGACGTCATAGAGCGTTATGCGCAAGAGATCTCCTACAGCAAAATCAACGACTACCTCAAACCAAATATCGACAAAATGAACTTCCTCGCAGAAGCCCTAGCCAACGATAAGACGCTTATAAACTACGTAAAAACCAAAGACCCGAAAAAACTGGCCGAACTGAACAATCTCTTCTTGACCGTTGCCAACTCGGAAAAAAATATCATGCAGGTCAGATATATAGATGCAAAAGGAAAAGAGATGATCCGCGTCGATAGGGACAACATGCAAAGCTTTCCCCATATAATCCCCCGGGCAAAACTACAGGATAAAAGTCTGCGCGATTATTTTATAGCCATAAAACAGATGAACAAACAGAAGATCTGGCACTCCGACATCGACTTAAACATAGAAAACGGTAAGATAGAAGTTCCCTACAGACCTACCTTCAGGATCGCCGTTCCTCTTTTTGAGGATAATAAATTTGCCGGAACCGTTATCTTAAACATGCTCGTCCACCAGATGTTCTCCGCTATTCAGAGTTCGCCTATCTTCAATATCTACATCATCGACAAAGACGGCAATTATATCGTTCATCCCGATGAAAAATATTCATGGAACAAATATACCGAAGTCAAAAGAAAACTGTACGAAGATTTTCCAAAAAGTGCTTCAAACATCCTCTCCGGCGGCATAAAAGGAAAAAACTTTTTTGCGTATAAACTGAACCAGATTTTGCAAAACGACGATGGAGCCGTCTTGCTGCTGCAGCCGAAAAAAGAGATAGAAAGATCTCTAAAAAATGAAAATCTGCTCACATCGGCCATCGTGGCTCTGCTGAGCGTTCTTTTAAGTATTCCTCTTGCCATGTATGCGGCAAGGGCACCTTCGAAACTTCAAAAAACACTTCAAGACACCAACCTCGATCTGCAGCGTTTTGCACAAATCATCGACAAATACGTCATCACGGCGACCACTAATCTAAACGGTTTCATCACGGATGTCAGCAGCGCTTTTTCCAAAACGAGCGGTTACTCCAAAAAAGAGCTCCTCAACCAAAACATGAATATCATAAAAGACGAGGATACCCCAAGAAGCGTATATAAAGATATCTGGGACACCATCTTAAGCGGCCGCCAATGGAACGGAGAGATCAAGAACAAAACAAAAAACGGCGAAAGCTACTGGCTGGAGCAGACAATCTTCCCCATCAAAACCATAGATGACAAGACAATCTCCTTTATGTCGGTAGGCACAGAAATCACGGCTAAAAAAAGACTGGAGGTCATCTCTACGATCGACAAACTGACCAACGTCTTTAACAGACGCAGAATCGACGAACTTTTAAGTCTGGAAATAGAAAAAGCGCGAAGATACGGCGAAGTATTCTCTCTTGTTCTCATAGATATCGATCACTTTAAAAAAGTCAACGACACCTTCGGTCATCATACGGGTGACGAAGTTTTAAAAGGTGTGGCCGCTATTTTGCAAAACAATATCCGAAAACTCGATTTTCTGGGAAGATACGGAGGAGAAGAGTTTATGATAATCTGTCCGGAAACCGGTAAAGACGGTACTATGAGCCTCGCTGAGGATATCAGAAGAAAAATAGACGAGCATGCCTTTGCCACGGTCGATCATGTGACGATAAGTATGGGCGTTACAACCTACCGAGACAAAGAGGATGATGAGGCTTCGCTCTTTAAAAAATGTGATGCCGCTCTTTATCTGGCAAAAAACGAAGGAAGGAACAGAGTTGTTCACAAATAATTTTTATATAACATTTACAAACCGTTAACTTAATCATCTTATACTTTTAAATCTCAAATATGTTCTCCCCTTAACATTTTTGAAGATTTTCATTTTATACACTCCTTAAAAATTTAAAGTGTGGCTAAGCCGATTTACCCCCTTTACTTCGCTTAGCCCCTTTTTATCAAACTCCTCTCAGTTACATCCAAATTTGATATAATCCCGATATGAATATAATTTTAACTACTTTGAACTCGCGTTTTACACATTCATCACTCGGACTCAGATATATTTGTGCAAATATGCAGGAACTTGCAAAAAAAACGAAGATCCTTGAGTTCAGTATCAATGACGCCATTCAGAGTATTGCTGAAAAGATACTCGACGAAACTCCCTTTATCGTAGGCATAGGCGTATATATCTGGAATGCCGGCGAAGTAAAAGAACTCATAGAAATTATAAAAAAGGTTGCTCCAAAAACCGTCATCATCCTAGGCGGCCCAGAAGTAAGCCATGAGCCTTTTCGCGTCGATTACACCAAAGCAGATTTTATCATCCAAGGCGAGGGCGACACCGCATTTTACAGGCTTGCAAAAAAGATAGTTTCGGGTGAAAAAACGGATGAGCGCATTATAAAACCCGTTATGGAAAACCTCAAAAAATTAGCGCTGCCTTATCGACTCTATACTGATGACGATATTAAAAACCGCTACATCTATGTCGAAGCTTCGCGCGGATGCCCCTTTATGTGCGAGTTTTGTCTCTCTTCGATAGATAAAAAGATACGCAACTTCGATCTGGACATACTTATAGAGGAGTTTGAGGAACTGTGGCGAAGAGGAGCGAGAAACTTCAAGTTCGTGGACAGGACGTTTAACATAAATATACATCTTGCAAACAGGATACTCGATTTCTTTTTGAGCAGGGATGAAAAATTCTTTGCACATTTTGAAGTCATCCCCGATCATTTTCCCGATTCCATAAAAGAGAAGATCTCTCTTTTTGGTCCTGGAGCTTTGCAGCTTGAGATCGGCATTCAAACACTCAACGGCGAGATCGCAGACAACATCAGCAGACCTATGAACTTTGAGAAAATAAAAGAGAATATCGAGTTCTTGGAAAAAGAGACAAATGCACATATCCATCTGGACCTCATTGTAGGGCTTCCCGGCGAAGATCTGAAGAGTTTTGGCAAAAACCTCGATACACTGGTAAAAATGAGCAGCTGCGAGATCCAGATAGGCATTCTAAAAAAACTCTCCGGCACGACCATATCACGCCATGACAAAATTTTTGAAATGGTTTACTCAAACACCCCGCCTTACGATATTTTAAAAAATGCACAACTCAGCTTCAAAGATATACAAAACATGAAAAGATTCTCAAGATTTTGGGATATCTACTATAACAGCGGAAACTTTAAAGACTCCATGCAGTTATTAAAAACGGACGATGCCGTTTATGAGAATTTTTATGATTTTAGCTTGTGGATATATGAACAGACCTCATCCACATATAAAATATCGCTGGACAGACAGGCATCACTCCTTTTTATATATCTTACTGAAAAGAAAAATCTGAACAAAGACACTGTCGCGCAAGCTATGATAAACGATCTTCTGAAAATAAAGGGGAGAATGCTCCCTGAATATCTCAGAGGGTTTTACAAAGAGGAAAAAAACGAGCCCAAAGAGAAGGCGGCGGCATTCAACAAACGTCAGGCAAAGCATCATCATTAGAGCATAAGATTATATGATATAATCTTCCCTATGTTTTTTAAGCACATATTAGTCTTATTACTGCCATTTACATTTGCGGGGGCGGAGGCGTACGTATCGCCATCCCTCATCAAAAATGTAGAGAAAAAGTATAATAAATTTGCCCGGAACAGATTTATCTATATGCAAGAAAGACTGGATGAATTAAAAAATAAGAGCATAATAATCAAGCTAAACACCATAAACACTTTTTTTAACCAAGTCAAGTATGAATCGGATATGAAAAACTATCATATGTCTGACTACTGGGCTACACCTTGGGAGTTTTTAGCTCGGGATGCGGGAGATTGCGAAGATTACGTCATCGCAAAATATTTTGCGCTCAAATATCTCGGCATCGATCCCAAAAAGATGTATTTTACATATGTAAAATCCACCCAGTTCAAAGAAGCACATATGGTATTGACATATTTTGAAACACCCGCTTCAGAACCGCTTATTTTAGATAATAACAACCGCTTTGTACTTCCGGCAAGCAAACGCCCTGACCTTATACCTATCTATAACTTCAACGGCGACGTGCTATCGAAAAAAGCGAAAAAAGCCCATCAAAAAACCACACAAAAGTGGGATGATCTGGTTCAAAACACAAAAAAAGGAAAAATATGACGCTTTATAAACAGCTATCTTTTTTGGTCACTCTTTTACTGATAAGCATATTTATCATCGTATTGGGAGTAAATTTTAAAAACTCCATAGATTCCGTGCAGGAACAGCTCTATAGCGATGCAAAAAACACCGCTACATCTTTGAGCCTTTCTCTTGCAAGCGCAAACGGAAATATCTCCATGATGTCTACGATGATAAACGCGAACTTTGACAACGGAGCTTATCAGGAGATCACCCTTGTGGATATGCAGGGAGAACTGCTTTACGAACGCCATAGCGAAAACAGCTCGATAGACGTCCCCAAATGGTTTATGAACCTTGTTCCCATCAAGGCTCCGGTCGCTTCGGCAAATGTATCGGCAGGATGGAATCCTATAGGCATTTTGAACGTCCAAAGTTCTACTTCTGCGGCATATACGCAGCTATATAAGATCCTCTACTCATTGACCATCTCCTTTTCTATAACGTTCATCATCTCCATCGCGTTTCTTTATCTGCTGCTGAGCATACTTTTAAAACCGCTTCAAAATATCCGTTTTCAGGCCGAAGCTATCTCGAACAACAGATTTATCATTCAGGAGAAACTGCCGTATACTCTGGATTTCCGCGAGGTGGTAAAGGCCATGAACATAATGGTACAGAAGGTCGAAGAGATATTTAACAAAGCCAATGAAGCTCTCCGCCGCCAATCGGAACTGATGTACAAAGATGAAGCCACAGGTCTTTACAACAGAAAATATCTGATAAACAAACTGCCCGAATATTTAAAGATAGACGCAGGAGTGCCCAGCGGAATCTGCATCATGCTGGCGATAGAAGGCGCACAAGAGGCAAACCGTCTTGTAGGCCGTCAAAAAGTCGATAAACTGTATGGAGATATCGCAAGAATGCTCAAGCAGCATTCAAAGGATTTTAAAAACTCCATAGTCGTACGTATGAACGGTACGGAATTTTTTATTCTTCTTCCTTCCTGCAGTGAAGAGAACGGCATCTCTTTGGCCCACTATATGAGTCATGCCAGCGATATCCTGCTTAGCAAGGAGCTGGACAGAAAAGTGACTTACATCACGTTTGGTGTCTATGAGTATCATCATAAACAATCGGTTTCACATCTGCTTGGAGCATCCGATTACGCACTTTCTCAGGCGAAACTGGTAGATAAGACCCATGTTTATTTTCATAAGGCCGAAACGACCCATGAGATCATGGGCAAAGAGGAGTGGCGCAAAACTCTGGATTTTGCCATCGAACACAATACGATATATTTTGATACCTATAAGGTTATAGATACCGTAACGAAAAAGATCATACATAACGTACTGAGCATCTCCGTCATAGGGTACGACGCGCAAAAATATCCTTACGGCAAATTCATAGCACCGGCGATCACGCTTGGACTTGATATCGAAATATACAAAAAAGCCGTCTTGAAAATATTCAAAGAACCGAATGCTAAACTTAAAGGTTCGACCTGTTCGCTCAGACTTTCCAGTCAATATCTCGACGATCCGATGACGTTTGCCGAATTAAAGCATATCCTAAACAGATATGCCAAAAACCTGCCGTTTAAACTGATCATCGAGCTTCCCGACAAGGTTTTAAGAAGTGCTTCTGAGAATCTGCAGCTCTATAAGGACCTTTTCGAACTGCACGATATACAAATCGGTATATTTGAGTTTATAGGGGAATCGGAAGATTATACATACCTAAAAGAGTTACGTCCCTCATATATAAAAGCGGAGGCCGACTATTTCCTTGGCCTGACGAGCCAAGATCTGTCCTCGCTTCAGGTCATAACAGATTCTATCGGTACGGATCTCATAGCCACGGGCGTCATAGCTCCCGAGTCTTTGGAGAAACTGCAAAATATAAACATACACAAAGTTCAAGGACACATAACGGAGATGCTCGATTAGGCACCTCTGGAGTTCAACCCTTTTGTGATGGCATCGTTGATCTCTTTTAGATAATCGGGATTCATAGCCGAAAGTTCTTTATCAAATTTTACGATCATCTTTGAAGTCGCATTCTTATGCCTGCATATCGTAAAAAGAATATCCATATATTTGTTAAAGTCGGGATGAGCGCGGACACCGAGTCTTGGATGTATGTTCCCATGATGCTGTATGATAAGGTCAAGCGCTTCTTCCAGTTGTTTCGTAGTGCTTCTCTTATTTTTAATGATCCTTCTTAAGGATTCAAAATCGCGCTGTTTATTTATCTCTTCTTCGGGTACGACATCCGAAGATGTTTTTTGTATTATTGTTTTACTTACCTCCGTGCTTGGCGCCACTATTAAAAATACCAGAACGATCAAAACGATCAAAAGTCCCAAAACAGCCATAATGAGGTTTAATGTAATCATACGGTTATTGTAACAAATTTTTTCATATTTCAGCTTGATTTGTTAGTTGTATTTATAAGTAATATAAGTGATAGGAAAAATAGGCGACACCTATCACTTAAGGAAGAATGAAATGAAATCGTGCCGACAAACACGATACAGAATTTTATATATTCATTATTACACATTGATTACAAACAAAATACGATACTTTGGAATAGAAGTTGCTTCTTCATAAAAAACTCTCTAATGCAGGGAGATCTTCGGAGAATAGATATGATAATGATAGCTACAAAAGCGGAAAAATCTTCTTCACCTTCACAACTGCCTCTAACGGATAAATCCTCGAGCGGCGATTCAAAAGATTTTTCTAAACTTCTGCAATCTATTTCATCTTCATCTGCACAGAAGACGGACAAAAAATCTTTAAAAGAGGGTGCGTTGCTGCTTGAGCTGAATGATTCTAAAGAAACCGCAGACGTAAAAACAGATACAAAAGAGAGCTCAAAAAAGAGCGAGCTTCTCTCGCTTTTAAAAAACGATGCTACGCAAGATTCAAAAACTTTCATCATCAATCCGCAGGCAGCCGCGGCTATGGATGCAAAAACCTTGAAAAATGCGATCAAAGATGCAAAAGAGTATCTCAAAGACCAGATAAAAAACAGCCTCGCTTATAAAAAAGGCGAGATTAAAGAGCTTCCAAAAACCACAAAGGGTTTGGTAGCGCTTGCCAAAAAAGTCGGTATAGACGTAGAAAAAATAACACTCGAAACTGTTCAGGTGAAAACCGGCAAAGAGATGAAAAATATCAAACTCGACAGTACCGCCAAAACTGCACAAAAACAGGATGACAAACCCGAAGTAAAAACCGCTGCTTCACAAACTGCATCTACACTTTCAAAGCAGGAGCCTTCACAAAGCGATTCCCTTAGCAAAATCCCTTTGTTCAAAACATCGCAAAATCTTGCATCTTCCTTCTCCACGGCCGAACTGGTAGATAAAAAACAAAATAAAGGCGAAAAAAACGTCAGTAAAACGGAGAGCACTCTGATCGCGCTCCTTCACGGAAATAAAAATATCAATAAACAGGCTTTATCAGCGGAACTGAAAACACAACCAAAAGCAGAATCCAAGATAGAATCCAAACACAAAGCCCATTCATCTGTTTTAAGCCAGCTTCTGCATGGAGATTCTCAAGACAACAAAGATACGAAGATACACGCTCAATCTGATACACAGGTCATAAAACCTGTTTTTTCAAATGCACAGAGCACTTTGCATGTAAAAGAGGCTGATCAGGATCTCGGGGCCAAGATACATGAAGCCAAACAGATGGTGAAATATCTCGCCCATGATATAAAACAGGCTATCGAGGATTATAAACCGCCTTTTACAAGGATAAAAGTAAAGCTGAATCCGGCAAAACTCGGCGAGGTCGATCTGACTGTTGTTCAGCGCGGCAAAAACGTGCATGTGAATATCTCATCGAATCAGAGCGCCATAAATACGCTCGCTCAAAACGCAAGCGATTTGAAAGTTCAGCTTAATCAAAATGGAATGAATAATGCTTCACTAAACTTTAACAGCTCCGCTGACAATCAAAGTCAACAGCAGCAACAGCAAAACGGCCATCATAAAGAAAATGCTAAAAAAGCTTATGAATATTTCGATAATGATGAAGCAAACGAAGAGGTATTAAGCTCTTTGGAAATCGTGATACCACGATACATATAAAGGATACATTATGACAACCGTAGATACGACATCATCGACATCATCGAGCCTAAGCACCCAGTCATCGGGAACAAATCCTAACGGTATACTCGGAAAAGATGACTTTATGAAACTGCTTCTGACCGAGATGCAGTATCAAGATCCGACCGCTCCGATGGATACGGACAAAATCTTGCAGCAGACATCTCAGCTGGCGACACTCGAGTCCACGGACAACACAAACAAAGCATTAGAAGCTCTTTCGGCGTCTTTGCAAAACTCCCAGCAGTTCTCGACGATATCGGCTATCGGCAAAATGGCCGATCTGGGATATGATACGGTCGCAGCAAACGGCGACGGTACATCTACGGATTTTGAGATGTATTTCCCGTCTGATGCTCAAAGCGGCACTATCACCATTACCGATACCGACGGCAATACAGTCGATACGATAGACGTAGGAACAAACGCCAAAGGCGTCTATCAGTTCACATGGGACGGCAGAGATACCGCAGGCAATATTGTCGATGCGGGTTCATACCATGTCAATGCCACATATCTGGACAACAATAACCAGACACAAAGCACCAGAGTGGGTGCATACCCTATAGAATCAGTAAAATTCGACGGTGCGAATACTCTGCTTAGAGTCGGTTCCGGTTTTGTTTCTCTTGCGGACATCAAAGAGGTATACTAACCATGAATCAGGCGTTTTACACCGGTATCACCGGTCTGCAAACACAGCAGACCGGAATCGACGTAACCTCTAACAACCTTGCAAATATCGACACCGTAGGTTTTAGAGGCGATACCGTAGAGTTTAAATCTTTATTCGAGAATGCTCTCTCAACTACTTCTGGAAGCTCTTCTGTAAACTCCAGCGTAGGTTACGGTTCGGGCGTTCAGGCAATACCTACATTGATGCAGACGGGTTCATTGATGCTGACCGACAGCGCTACCGATTTGGCAATTAACGGCAACGGCTGGTTCGGGGTTCAGGGCAACGGACAAACTATGTACACAAGAGCCGGCAATTTTTCCTTCGATGCTTCAAGAGATCTGGTTAACGGCGACGGGCAGTATGTTCTTGGGACACTCACAAACAATTTTGACACAAACAACATCCTGACTTCAAAAGAGACGACCGCCCAATTAGGAGATGCAAGTGCTCAGACAAGTATTAAACTGCCCGAGACTTTGACATATCCCGCAGAACCTACGACGCTTACCTCTTTTAAGGGTAATCTCGGACAAGACGACGTAGTAAGAAAAATGGGGGCTACGATGGTCGACAGCCAAGGAAACAGAAACGTTCTCAATCTTACCTTCACAAAAACCGTACCTCAACCGGCGATAGGTTCATCCTGGGACGTTGTCGCTACCGCCACTTCGCCGGTTACCCTTAGCGGTACAAGTACGCTTTACGACACGCAAAGCGGCGTGCTTACATTTGACGATACGGGAGCGCTAGCCGGTTCGACTCTCAGCAGTATCAATAATAACGGAACTACCGTCAGTATCGATTTTGGAACCGGTTATGACGGGATCATCTCCAACATAACGCCCATAACGGCTTCAAGCCAGTCAAACGGTCTGGAAGCGGGAGAGCTCGTCGGATACGATATAAACCAAAACGCCGACGTTATCGCGACATTTACGAACGGCAGACAGGCTGCTATGGCAAAGATCGGGGTTTTTCATTTTCAAAACGATCAGGGACTGCAAAGAGTGGACGGTTCACGTTTTGTAGAAACTCCAAACAGCGGCCAGCCCATATTTTACCAAGACGCAAACGGAAACAATATTCTCGGCGCAGGTGTCGTAAACAATAAACTTGAAAGTTCAAATGTAAGAACGGATGTCGGATTAACCGAGCTTATAGCCTACCAGCGTGCGTACGATGCAAGTGCAAAATTGATCACGACAGGTGATCAGATGATACAAAAAGCATTGCAGATGCATAGATAGCATTTGAGACAAACAAATGGAACGTAAATTGCTTGATAATCTCTACTTAATAGCAGAAAGGATTTAAAATGTTAAAATCATTATATTCTGGCGTATCAGGACTCCAATCGCATCAAATAGCGATGGACGTCGAATCAAACAACATAGCCAATGTCAATACTATCGGCTTTAAATATTCTCGCGCAAATTTTTCAAACCTCTTGGCACAGGTCAATCAGATAGCAACTGCCCCTCAAGGCGACCTTGGGGGTAAAAATGCCACTCAAGTCGGTCTTGGTACCACTGTGAGTTCCATGACGCGTATCCATTCACAGGGTTCCGTACAAAATACCGATAAAAATACCGACTGTGCCATACAGGGCGACGGATTCTTTATCGTCAGCGGCGATGCCGGAAAGACCTTGCAATACACCCGTTCGGGAGATTTCAAGTTTGACGCGTCGGGTAACTTTGTGGACAACAACGGATTCGTTATTCAAGGCTGGCTGCGCGACGAGGCGACCGGCAAAGTGGATTCTACCGCACCGATTACTTCCATAAGTATCCCGCCTGGACTTACGACTCCCGCAAAAGCAAGTACGCAGATAACGCTAAAAGCGAATCTCAACTCCGGTGACACCGTACAAACTTTCAGTGCTATAGATGGACTCGATCAGTTCGAACAGGCAGTCGATCTCAATCGTGACGGCATACTGGATCAAAGCGACTCTCTTGCCACACCTCAAGCGGTATACGATAATACGTTCTATCAATCCAATCCTGCAGTGCAAGGTGACGGTAATGCAGCCACCAATACGGACGGTATCAGTGAAAATTCTCCGACACATATCTTTACCGATTCTGACGGAAATATCATCGAGCGCGGTGAAGATATGGGGATCATGACAAACGGAAGCGGAGAAAGCTTTCTTCTGCAAAGCGGTTCCGTACCGGATCAGGGTCAAGGTGAATGGATGGGATTTAGAACGGCTTCGGTTACATCATCCACCGGGGGAACGGCAGCTGACGGTACTACCGATGCAGGTGCATTGGCTCTTTCACTTGGCGATATAAACGTAAACGGTTTTGACGTTCCGGCGGTTACGACAGCAGCCGCAAACACTTCAGAAGACAATGCTATAGCTATCGCAGCAGCAATCAATACGTTATCATCCAAAACAGGTGTAACGGCGATCGCCGTCGATACCGGCAGCGGATCAAAAGATCATATCCAGCTTATCAATGATAATACCGGTACGACAAAAAATATCGATGTCACCGTGACGGTTGCCGGCGATCCTTCCGGTTTGGCAAGCACGGATGACGATACACCGATGAAACAGTTCAGATATACTGACGCATCCGTTAACGCCGTCGGCTGGGATGCATCGGCAAGCACATACTATTTTACGACAAGTGAAGATCTTCGCCAGGGTATGCAGACACTTATGCGTAACTCTCTGCCGACAGGCGGTGGTGTTACCGACGCAACCAATACTGCAGATATCCTTGCGGGCACGAATCATATAACTACCGCGGGAACCGGTCCGTATGTTACCGTCGACAGTACCGGGAAGTTTCAAATCCACAATCCGGATACCGGCGGAACGAACTATGATCTAAATGTACTCGTTACTAGTATCGTAGATGCCAATACTACCGAGAACGTAAAGTTCAACCAGACGATCCAATCGATAAGCGGTGCGCTTCCGACCGGAAGTGCAGGAACCCGTGCATCTCAAAGTTTTAACGTTCCGACACACTCGTCAAGTATAGACGTGTTCGATTCACTCGGTTCAAAACACACGGTAAAAATAGATTTCAGAAAATCGGAGTTCAATCCGACAACAGGAAGTACTTGGAAAGTCATGATAACCGTACCGGAACCGGGTGTCATAAATATAGCCGGCGGTGCAACGGGTATGCCGACAAACATAATCGAAGGTGCAGTAACATTCGGACCAGACGGTTCTCTTTCGACCTTTACCCCTCCGAGTATCAACTTTACGGCAAACAACGGTTCTACTCCTAACCAAAGTATCAACCTTGCCGTCGGTACGGCAAACGCGTTTGACGGACTTACGAGCTTCGACAGCAAATCGGCAACTTCGGGTATAAGTCAGGACGGTTATACGGGCGGGGATCTCGTAGGTATACGTATCGATCAAAGCGGTACGCTTGTAGGATCGTTCAGTAACGGTAGAAGCTTCGGTCTTGCACAGATAGCGATGGCAAAATTTGCGAACAACGAAGGTCTTGCCACAGAGGGCGGAAATATATATTCGCAATCTGCGAACTCGGGTGATCCGATCATCGGTACAGCGGCAAACGGCGGACGCGGATTTATCCAAAGTTCCGCACTTGAAGCGTCAAACGTCGATCTTTCACGCGCGCTTACCCAGCTGATCATCATCCAAAGAGGTTTCCAGGCGAACGGTAAAACTATCACCACCTCCGATCAGCTTCTTCAGACTCTTATCGGTCTAAAACAATAACATCAAATATAGGCTTTAAGGCCTATATTCTTCCATATAACTCATTATAAAGCTTTATCGCATATCTGTCGCTCATTGAAGCGATGTAATCGGCTACGACTCTGTATTTTTTTCTTACATGTAAAAGCTCTTTATAGTAATTCGGAAGCAGATTCTGCTCCTCCATCAAAGCGCTGTAAAGACCTCTAATGGCCTGCTTTCCGGCATACATCTTTCTTATGATCTCCTTGCTTTGGTAGAGTTTTACAAAAAGCAGTTTTTTAAGTTTCTTTATCTGTGTTTCGAGCTCCTGATCAAAACCTACGGGAAGACTCTCTTTAGCGTCGATCGCAGCCGTTAAGATAGTACTGTTGTCAATCTTGTCTTTAGAGTAGTTCAAAAGCGAATATACGAGATGGTTTATAAGATGGGAACTGAACCGGTATCTGAACATTTCACCGTTTTGGCTGTCTATTCCCTCGTCATGCACCTTTTGGAGTATAAAAGAGACGAGTTCGCTCTCTTTTAGATCATCAAAAGTGATAAGGCCCGAATTTATACCGTCGTCTATATCATGACTTATATAGGCTATCTCATCGGCACGATCAACCACCATCGCCTCTATGGAGGGGTGGGTGGAAAGATCGAACTGTTCGTCGATTATCTTGGGCAAAAAGGATTTTTTGTATGGATAGGAGTGTTTTAATATCCCTTCCAATGTCGCAAAAGTAAGGTTTAAACCGTCAAAAGCGCTATATCTTTTCTCCAGCGAACTGACCACCCTGAAACTTTGAAAATTGTGCTCGAAGCCGTTTTCATGTCCGTCTTTTTTCAGGCATTCGTCAAGTGTATCGCCGCCGATATGCCCAAAAGGGGTATGCCCAAGATCATGCGAAAGGGCTATGGATTCTGCCAGTATCTCCTCAAGCCCAAGACTGTTGGATATGGAGCGGGCGATCTGTGAAACTTCGATAGAGTGCGTAAGACGGGTACGAAAAAAATCGCCTTCATGATTTAAAAAGACCTGTGTCTTGTACTCAAGCTTTCTAAAGCTTCCCGAATGGATGATACGATCGCGATCCCTTGAAAAAGGCGAACGAAAATCATCTTCTACCTTAAAAAAACGCTCTTCCGCTCTCATCACTTATCTTCTGCGGGAGCAAATTTTATGATCTCGCTGTCATTATGCTTCGGTTTTATCGTAGATGCTTTTTCTGCCGCTTTCTCATCGTATTTTTTGCACTCCTGCGGCACTACCTTGTTTGGATCAGAACGTATCTGGTCGCACATCGCAGCAGTCACGGTGAAATAGCATCCGCTAAAGGCAAACGGCAGTACAAACATGCCTATATGTAAAAGTTTACGCATCCGATTTTCCTTTTTTTATTATCAAGTCTAAATATTTTTTAGGTGTGACTTTCATCATCTCCTGTGCAAGCCATTTTATCTGAAAGTATGCCGCCCCGCTGTCTCTGAGCGTGAAATAGTTTTTCAAACTTCTGAGATTGAACGTCACCACCATATCGACTTTCAGATTGTCCGTTACGATATGTTTAAAAGCATCTCCGACATTACGCTTTTTTTTGCCTTTTTGCAGTGCGTCAAACAACGCTTCGGACGCACCTTTATGCTCATCAAGCAAAGGCAGGGAGCTCTTTGCGACGGCGATAGAGTAAAAATCTTCCACCATCTTCAGCTGATACAAAAGTTTATCGAACATAGCACCTATCTCTATACGGTTGTATGCTTCATCGGAAGTCACCAGCATATCAAACGCCAATACTTTTCCTGTGAAAAACGCTTTTGGATCTGCATCCTCAAGCGAAGCCACAAACGCATTTATGACAGAGCTCATAGTGTACCTCGTACTCCGTACGGAGATAGCCTGAATACGGTGGCGGGCATGCTCTTGAAGTACGCCGCGGCTGGTTCCTCTGATAAGATAACTCAGATTCGCATGCTCTAAAATAGAATGATGAAAATAGGTCCATGCCAGATCATCGAGCAAAGAGGATTCTTCTATAGCGTTTATATCGCAGCACATAGCTTCGTCGGGCATACTGTGTTCGATACACTTTATAACCTCGTTCTCGCTGTTTTCAAATGAATCGTAACAAGTCCTTGCCGCCGCTTCGGCGACGCCGATCCCCGTATTTTGCAAAAGAACTACTTCCGGTTTAGAATAATTGATCCCATACATGCTGCCACTTTCTTTTTTATTCTTATTATATCCAATTATATGGTATTCTTTTTGAATCCCATATTTGTAAAGGAAAAAGATGAAAAACGTAAATACAAAACTTGAAGAGTATGTAAAAAGATGTGACGAAGTCTTTCTTTCCGAACATCTAAAAGCGCTTATCGACGAGGCGAATCAAAGCATAGAGTCAATCGAGGTCGAAGATCTTTACAACATCACAAAAGATATCGTCCTTGTCGATGTCAGAGAGCCGGAAGAGTTCAGCTCAGGCTATATAAACGCCCCTACGGTATTGACCATTCCCAGAGGAAAACTTGAATTTATGGCCATAGACAAACTGGCCAAACAGTTCGGACAGGATGCTCCTATCGTGACCTACTGCCTCAAAGGCCCCCGCGGAGCATTGGCGGCGCTGCAGCTTAAAAAACTCGGCTTCACCGATGTCAAGAATCTTAAAGGAGGCATCTTGGAGTGGCTTTCACAAGGAAACTCCATTCACAGTTATCTCGGAGAACTGACGCTGGTCTAATATTTTTGCACGCCGTCTAAAATAGGTACGAAATCACACTCTTCGAGCTCCTCTTTTACAAAGGAGGAGCCTTTTTTCGTAAAACGGGCAATGACCTGCTTCTCCCCCTTTTGAAGAGGAGCGACCAATATCCCGCCGTCCGCAAGCTGAGAAAACAGTTTTGGCGGTATCTCTTTTGCAGTAGCCGAAAAAAGTATCCTGTCATAAGGCGCATACTGTATCCAGCCGTTTTGTCCGTCATCCGTCCTTGTATGGACATTGTTTATTCCTAACGTTTTAAAACGCTGTTTTGCTTCAAGCAGAAGCGACTCTATACGCTCTACGGTGAAGACTCCTCGAAAAAGATGTGAAAGCACGGCGGCCTGATAACCGCTCCCACAGCCAACTTCCAAAACTCTGTCGGCCCCCTTTGGCTTCAGGTATTCCGTCATCTTTGCAACCGTAAGAGGCGAACTTATCCATTGTGCCGAGCCCATCGGCAAAGCGTCTAATTTATATGCGTTATGTGCAAATCCCCGCGGTACGAAAAACTCACGGTTTGTTTTTGAGATGGCTTCAAACACCTCTTTGGAGATAGGAAATTTCTTCTCTATCTCCTGCGCCAAACGCGCTGTTTTCATAGCTGTTATATTATCCAATACCTACATCCAGATACCGGCGCATGGCACGCACCTCTTTTTTATCATAATCGATTTTCAGACAAGCTGCACTCCCGTTTCTTTTGTCTTCGCCAAAAGGGGTTATTATGCCGCTGAGCTTCGTGCAGTCCTCGTTTGCGCTGTCGCTTGCAACCACATAACACTGGTTGATTATCGCCAGACCCTGCGTTATAACTTTAAAATGTTCGGTACGAAGGACTCCCCACCAAGACGGGGTCGCTATGATATCCGCGCCCTCCAGCTTTTTCCATAACTCTTTATAACGAAGTTCAAAACAGATAAGCACACCGAGTTTTAATCCGTCTACTTCGACTATTTCAACCTTCTCGTCACTGTCCTCGGCAAAATAGTTATGCTCGCCTCCGTAACGGAAAAGTCTGGCTTTACCTCTTTGATAAACTACTTCGCCGTTATGAAAGATCTTTGCCATGTTATATACTTCGCCGTCTATCTTTTCGATGATCGTCAAAATGACTATACGCTTCTTTGAAACTTTTTTTATCTCATCGGCAGCATGAGAAGCAAATTCGACGACTTTGTCAAAGTTCTCATAATCAAAACCGGTCAAACATACTTCCGGCGCTACAACCAGTGCATCTTGAGGAGTTTCTTCTATCAGTCTTATAAGGGTCTTTAAATTTTCTTCGTAATCGGATATTGTCTTAAAGGAAAGAGAGCACAGAGAACGCATCAGAACGTTCCTGTCTGCAAGGGTCTAAAAGTCATCAAAATTCAAGCTTCCTTTTGAATAGTTTGTTACCGTTCCTTCAAAGAAGTTCGTTTTTTGATCATTGAACTTGGCAAAATCTTCGACCCATTTGATAGGATTTGAAACGTTATAGATCTTTTCAAATCCGACGGAGGTCAAACGATCGTCAGCCAGGAATTTTATGTATTGGTCGACTATCTCGTTTGTCAGACCCAGAATCTGCCCTTGTGTAATGTATTGACCCCATTGGCTCTCAAGTTCTACCGCTTTTTTAAACATCTCTATAACTTCTGCTTTTAACGTCTCTGTAAAAAGATAGGGCTTGTCGCGGCGAAGCGTATTGATAAGATTTTTAAAAAGTACCAAGTGAGTTACTTCGTCACGCTGAATGAAACGTATCATCTGTGCAGAACCGAGCATTTTCCCCGAACGCGCCAAAGTATAGAGATAGGCAAAACCGCTGTAAAAATAGATCCCCTCTAATATCTGGTTGGCAAAACAGGCTTTTAGAAAGTTTGTTTCGCTCGGTTCTTTAGCAAGCTGTTCATATACTGCGGCGATTGCATCGTTTTTATGCTTAAGCATCATATCTTCACGCCAAAGATCATATATCTCATCCGAATTTTGAGAGATGGAATCCACCATGACCGCATAGCTTTGAGAGTGAAGTGCTTCTTCAAACGATTGACGTACCAGAATAAGATTTACTTCCGGAGCAGTCACGTACGGATTGATATTATCTATAATATTGTTCGTTTGAAGCGAATCCATGAAGATAAGCTGCGAGAGAGCCTTGTCATAAGCTGTTTTTTCGGCATCAGTAAGATTTTTATAATCGTTTGCATCACGCGTCAGGTCTACCTCTTTTGGAAACCAGGTGTTATTTAACATGACTTCCCAGAGATTATAGGCCCATTGATATTTGATATCGTTCAGCTCGAAGATCCCCGTCGGATTTCCGCCGAATATCTGACGATCGTTGACATGCTCGTTTGATTCCGGATTATATATCTTTTTTCTGTTCATTTTTCTCCCCTAAGTAGTATGTGATTATAGTAGCAATCTCTTTAAGAAAAGTTTATTGTCACAGAGGAAAAAAATATTTATTTTTTATAGTTATTTCGTAAGTCTCCAGCTGCCTTTTATAAATCTCAGTTTTACGGGCTTTCCGTCGATAAGTGCTGTTTTATTATCTTTATCTCCGCCCTCTTTTATAACTATGTTTTCACAGTTGATCATGGACATCTTTTCTCTTAAAATCGACATCTGATTGTCATAGATCTTTTTAACGCTCTTGCGCTGAGGCTCGGGAAGTGCGTTGATCTGAGACTGGGCATCCTCTTTTTTCTTTTGGCCGAGCTCTATCTGTTTTGCCAGCTCCTCATCGGCATATTTTTTGAGTTCCTCAAAATCCAGTTTTTTAAGAGCTTTGCATACATGGACAGCCGTCTCTTTAGGATCGCCTCTGTTTGAGCTGCATCCGCTTGTAAACAGGATCAAAATACCGGCGATCAGCAGTATGTATTTTTTCATGACACCACCTTTTGTAATATAGTATCATTAAAAGAGAGTAATTAAAAAAAGTAATATATAATTTGATATAAAAAGAGTTGAAAGAGTGTGCAAAACAGTTACATGTAAGTGCTTACATGTAACGATGTTTTTATTATTTACGAGCGTGGCGTTTACGTTCTGTTTCTGTCAGATAACGTTTACGGATACGGATGTTTAAAGGCGTGATCTCTAGTAGTTCATCATCCTCTATCCACTCCAGTGCACGCTCCAGGCTGTTATTACGAGGCGGAACAAGTTTTATAGCCTCATCCGCACCGGACGAACGTACGTTTGATTGTGCTTTTCCTTTAATAGGGTTAACGGCCAGATCGTTTGAACGGGAATGTTCACCCACGACCATACCTTCATAAACTTTCTCTTGCGGACCGACGAAAAGTACACCGCGGTCTTGAAGGTTAAAGAGCGAGTACGCAAGCGTAACACCGTCTTCCATAGAGATAAGCGCACCGTACTGGCGAGACTCGACAGTACCGCTGAACGGTCTGAAATCCAAAAACGAGTGGTTCATGATACCTTCGCCTTTCGTATCTGTCAGGAACTGTCCTCTAAATCCGATCAATGAACGGGCAGGAATCTCGAATTCGATACGCTGGAAACCTTCGCCCATAGGGATCATGGATTTCATTTCGGCCTTGCGTTTACCAAGACGCTCAATAACGGTACCGCCGAACTCTTCAGGAACGTCGATCACAAGGTGTTCGAACGGCTCACATTTTACGCCTTCGATCTCTTTTACGATGACTTCCGGACGGCTGATACCGAATTCGAAACCTTCACGGCGCATATTTTCCGCAAGAATAGTTATCTGAAGCTCGCCGCGCCCGGAAACTTTAAACTTCCCTTCTCCGATCACTTCAAAACGCATCGCGACGTTTGTTTTCATCTCCGCCTCAAGACGGTCTTTGATCTTGTTTGAAGTTACATGTTTTCCTTCGGTTCCCGCAAGCGGTGAATCGTTTACGGAGAACACAACGCTGAGTGTCGGCTCTTCGATATGCATCGGATCAAGCGGTGTAGGGTTGTTAGGATCACAGATGCTGTCACCCACATCAACCGTTTCTAAACCTGCAAACGCAACGATATCTCCAGCTTCTGCTTCTTCGATCTCCATACGGTTCAACCCGTGAAAACCGATAAGTTTTGTAATACGCCCTTTGACAAACTCACCGTCCGCTTTGGCAAGAACGATGTTGCTTCCCTTTTTAATCTTTCCGTTGAAGATACGGGAAATTCCGATCTTTCCTACGTAGTTGTCATAATCAAGCGTAAAAACTTGAGCTTGAACAGGATTTTCTCTGTCGCCGTCCGGCTCAGGAATCTCTTTTAGGATAGTTTCGAAGATACACTCGAAGTTACCGTCCGGTTCGCTCATGTCTAGCTTGGCGATACCGTCACGCGCAGCAGCATAGATAACAGGGAAGTCTAACTGATCTTCCGTTGCATCCATTGCGGCAAAAAGGTCGAACATCTCATCAACTACGCGGTCAGGCTCTGCTGAAGGTTTGTCGATCTTGTTGATAACGACGATCGGTTTTTTTCCAAGGGCAAGCATCTTTTTAACGACGAATTTCGTCTGCGGCATAACACCTTCATACGCGTCTACAAGAACCAAAACACCGTCTACCATTTTAAGTACACGCTCAACCTCTCCGCCAAAGTCGGCGTGGCCCGGAGTGTCGATAATGTTGATTTTGTAATCTTTGTAACGGATAGCCGTATTTTTTGAAAGGATCGTGATCCCTCTTTCCTTCTCTAACGCGTTAGAGTCCATAGCTCTCTCATCGTGATGTTCGTGAGCTCCAAACGTTCCTGATTGCTCTAACAATCCGTCAACTAGCGTCGTTTTACCGTGGTCAACGTGCGCGATAACGGCGATATTTCTAATCTTTTGCAAAGGATTTCCTCTGTATGGGATAAATTTTGGTGCGATTATATCCAAATTATGCTGTTATTTTTGTTATGCATCCCTACCTAAAGCCGTAATCAAAGAGTAATCATAATTTTGATATCATATATAAAAAAGTGATCTAATCCCGAAATGAAAAATTTAATCGTAATCGTCGAAGACGAGGAAGACATACTGGAGCTGATAGAATACTCTCTCAACAAAGAGGGATTCGAGACCGTAGGCTTTTTAAATACAAAAAACGTCAAAGAGCTTCTTGAAGAGGAAAAGGTCGATCTTATCATCATGGACCGCAATCTTCCGGGAGTCGAAGGCAGCGAATTTATCGCAGGTCTAAGAAAAGAGGGTGTACAGACACCGGTCATCTATCTAAGCGCAAAAAACAGCGACGAAAACATAGAAGAGGGCTTTATCAGCGGAGGAGACGACTATATTACCAAACCTTTTAACATGAAAGAGCTTCTTCTTAGAATAAGAGCCGTTTTAAAACGAACGAATCCCGTATCTATGTTAAAAGAGATAACATACAAAGATATAGTTCTTAAACTCGATTCACGCACGGTTTTGGTCGATGACAAAAAAATAGAGCTCACGAAACTCGAGTTTGATCTTCTGCTCACGCTCGTACAAAACCAAAATATCGTACTCGATCGGGATTATCTGCTTGAACATGTCTGGGGAAATGATGAGATATATCAGGACAGAACGGTCAACGTCGCCATAAACCGCTTAAAAGAAAAAATCGATCCTACAAAAAGCAAAGAGTATATAAAAAGCGTCCGCGGCGTCGGATACACTCTTTATTAAAAAGGAAAACGTTTGCTAAAACTCCACAGATATTTCCTATACAATTTTTTAGGTCTGTATATCGCGACGCTTCTTATCACGTCCGTCGTAAGTTATTTCGCTCTAAAATCGATCATCCTTGAAAACTCGAAGAAAGAGCTGATAGACATTATAAACATTATAGATCTCAATCTGCCAAACATTGATAACGTAAGCCGCTTTATAAAAAATATTCACACCGTTTCTGCCAAGCGCATCACGATCGTCAATGCCGACGGAACCGTTTTGGCTGAAACAAACTTCGACAAACAAAAGATGGAGAACCATCTCAGAAGAATCGAAATACTACAGGCAAAAGAATCGACATACGGTTCCTCAATCAGAAAATCCGCAACGCTGCACCATCAATTCCTATATGTGGCAAAATATATAAAATACAAAGACTCCCACAGATATATAAGGGTCGCCCAAAATCTAAACACTCTGGAAGAGGAGTTTTACAGCATATATATAAAAATCATTTTCGTGTATGCCGTCTTTATCCTTCTTGCCCTGTTCATTACAAGCAAGATAAGTAAAAAGGTGAACTACGATATAAACCAGATCGCTTTTTATCTAAACGAGATATCCAATAAAAATTATAAGGCAATAGTAAAAACAAAATATTTTTACGAGTTTTTACATATTTCGCTGCTGTTAAAAAACCTTGTCAAAAAACTGGCGAACCGCGAAAAGAAAAAACGTAAGAACGAAGCGAAAATGAGACTTATCAACAAACAGAGAAACGATATACTCTCGGCCATCTCGCATGAGTTCAAAAATCCTGTGGCGGCCATCATGGGGTATACGGAGACTATCCGTGACGATGAGAACATCAATATAAAAATACGTAACAAATTCTTAGACAAGATCTTTTCCAACGCCAAAAAGATCTCGTCAATGATAGACAGACTCGCACTCTCCATAAAACTTGAAAACAACGATCTCTCCATATCGGCCAGCGAGTTTGATATCTATGACATCTGCGTCGATACCGCCAATAATCTCATGGCAAAATATAAAGAGCGAGAGATCATACTCGATCTGGAACACTGCAGAGTCCATGCCGACAAAACGATGATAGAACTGGTACTGATAAATCTGGTTGACAATGCCTTAAAATACTCCGAAGATTCCGTTCAGATAAAGATATCCGACTGCGTATTGTCCGTAAACGATCATGGGGTCGGTTTTGAAAGTTCGGAGATCGAAAAGATCACCTCGAAGTTTTACAGGGTAAAAACGAACAGCTGGGACAACTCGATGGGTCTTGGGCTTGCCATCGTCTCTTTCATATTGAAGCTGCACCACACGGAACTTATCATAAAAAGCGAACCGAACGTGGGTTCATCTTTCGGATTTGACTTAAAACCGCTAATAAAATGATAAAGATACCCGAGTTTCTCGCCCCCGCAATAGAAGCCCTGCACAGTAACGGTGCTACCGCCGTACTTGTAGGCGGTTATATAAGGGATACCCTTTTGGGAAAGGATTCAAAAGATATCGATATCGAGGTCTATAACATCTCCGGCTTCGATGAGATGGCCGAGATATTAAAACCGTTCGGACGGCTGAGTGTCGTGGGAAAAAACTTCGGCGTTTTAAAACTCTTTTTGCAAGATTACGATATAGATTTTTCTCTTCCGAGAATCGAAACAAAGATCTCACCCGGCCATAAAGGTTTTAGTGTCGTTTTGGATTCAAAACTTCCCTACACCCAGGCTGCAAAGCGCAGAGATTTTACAATCAATTCTGTGGGATACGATATAAAAACGGGTTCTATTCTGGATCCTTATAACGGGATCATGGATCTGAAAAACAGAATCCTCACCTATGTCAACAAAAAAACGTTCATAGAAGACCCGTTGAGAGTCCTTAGAGCCGTCCAGTTCTGTGCAAGGTTTAATCTTTCCTGCAGTCTCGAACTAATAGAGTTATGCCGTTATATCTGTGATAACGATCTTATAACACAACTCCCAAAAGAGCGCATTTACGAAGAGTTTTTAAAACTTCTTTTAAAGGCAAAAAAACCTTCTCTCGGCTTTACACTTTTTGATACTTTTCATCTAAACAGATACTATCCCGAGCTTTCCCTTACCAAAGACTCCCTTAGATATATCGATAACATGGCTTCTTTAAAGACGGGCGATTTTAAAACGGATATTATCCTTATGCTGAGTGTCCTTACCTTCGATCTTGATACTGCTGCTAATGTAGAATCGTTTTTGCATAAGTTTTTGAATGAAAAACATATAATACAAGAGGTATTGAATCTTTATATTCATAAAAATTTTTTGGAGCAGATATCTTCTGATATTATTACCGATTACGAGATCAATATCTTAAGCACGAAAGTGAATATAAAAAATATTTTATTGGTAAGCGAAGCAAGAGAATCCAAATATGAAAAGATCAAAGAAAAAGCTTTGATCCTGAATGTTTTTACAAATAAGCCAAAACCTCTCATCATGGGGCGCGACCTGATCGATCTCGGGCTTGAACCCTCTCCCGTTTTTTCAGATATATTAAACACGCTTTACGATGCTCAGCTCAAGGAGTATTTTTTAACTTATGACGAAGCGAAGATATGGCTGAAAAAATATCTGAAAAGATTTAATCTTTGCCGATAACGGACATCTTGTTTAGATAGTTTAGAATCTGTTCGATCAATGAAAGAGAGTGTTGTGCCGCTTTTGTCAGTTTATGCATGTATATATCTTTATTTCTAGCATCATAATCTTCTATGAGATCTCTGTACATCGTGATAAACTTCTCGATCAGCTCTACTGCTTCAACGGAAATCTTTTTATTTTTTGCCGCAGTTATGACCGTCTCGAAAGCTTTTTTGAGCTTTGTGTCGTTATCCTCTTTTTCTAAAAATCTTTTTTTTGTTCTCTCGTCCTGATATGTCAGTTTTTTTAGAACCTCTATGATTGTATATTCGTCCACTTTAAAGCGCGTAATCTGTCCGAGCAGCAGTGAACGTAACTCCGTCAATCCGGCTTTGGATATATATTCAGCAAGCTGTTTACTATCATTTTTTGAAATAGACTCTTTATCTTTTCCTAGTAGCTTTTTTAGCATGCATGCCTCTTTTTTAGTTTATATCACAGCTCCACTTTGGAACTATCTATCTCAATTACCGTATGAACATTTCCTCTCGGATTATAATCGGCAATAATTTTAAGATATTTCGGTTTTAGTTTCGTCTGTAAAAGTTCATATATTTCGTTTGCGCCGTTTTCATGTGAAATATATCTGTTTCTAAACGAATTTATATACAGTTTTATGGCTTTTAATTCTATGACCCAGTCGTTTGGAGTATATTCTATATAGATCGTCGCATAATCCGGGTATCCGCTTCTTGGACACAAGCAGCTAAACTCCGGAAGCGTCATTTTGATGAGATAATCGCGTTTATGCTCATTTGGCCATATCTCAATATCCTTCTCGATATCAAACTCCGTTACTATCTTTTCACCGTATTTCAATGTGTTTCTCCTTTAAAATTATCCAGGTATTTCCCCTGAATGATATCTATTCCGATATCTTTTGCAATATTATAGAGCTCTTCCTCTTCTATCATCTTTATCCAGGATCTTGAACCCAGAGAATTCACGCTGATATGAAGACCTTCCAATATCTTTTTATATCTTTGCGATTTCAGGTTTTTGGTATATCTGGAATCGAATCTGACCATATCGACCTCTATCTCCCTAAAATAAAGGCTGCTCGAATGGTATTCTCCGAATCTGTCTATAGCTATAAATATGCCCATTCTTCTCAAGCTCTGTATCGTCTGATTATAACGTGCTATATTATTATAGTAATCGATCTCGGAAAGTAAAAAGACTATTCTCTCTTTTATTTTCGGATATGTATCCATAAGTCCTTTAATATATGATAAAAAATGGGGATCTCTTATCGTAGTCGGAGATATCCCAAAAGAGCAGAGCCTGTCGTCCAAAGATATCTTTTTCGATACTTCGTCTAAAAGCATAAGATCGTACTCTTTTGCAAGACCAAGCCTGTTTATGACCGGAATAAAAACTTTTTGATGAACGATCTTATCCTTGATCATAAGTTTTACCGACAGATCTTCCAAAAAGATATTTCCGTTTTTATCATAAACATTTTGACCGTATATCTTAAAGCTGCTGTTTTTGACGGCATCGATTATGGATATCTCCAAATCGTTTGGATCTATAACATCTTCATCCTGCGTAATCTTTTTTGAAGATTTATTAAGTATCTGTTGTTCAAAAAGATAATCTATCAGATAATCCAGATTTTTTGAAAAATGGTTATCCGTAACGGACCCGATGACCTGCACCTCTATATTATTTATCAGAAAACTTGAAAATTTCATACACATGATATCTATTACGGGCAGATGTTCCTCTTTGCTTCCCTCCAGACCTATTAGAAAATCTCCGCCTTTAATATGACCGACCGGAAAGCTGTATAACCCTTTTGTGTACAAAAACTTTGTTAGCTCTTTGACTGTCCGGTTAAGTATCATATCACCGTTTTTTATCCCGTAGGTTTCATTTATCGCATAAAGGTTTTCTATAGATATCAATACAAGCGAATAGTTCTCTTTTGAGATCTCTTTTTTTAAAAATTTATATAAATATTCACGCGTAAACGTATTGGTTATGGGATCTGTTATCCGTTCGTCGAATCCTCTGTATATCATATATAAAAAGAAATATATCATGATTGCAAGTATCAGTGTAGCACCGATATAAAAGGATGATGTTATACTTTGTGTAGGCTGATTTATAAAAGCAAAAATAGACAGAAGACCTAAAAAAAAGATAGGCAGGCCCATTCTCAGAGCCAGTTTAAATCTATTTTCCCTCTCTTTTTTTTCAGGCAGTATCATAAAAGTTATACGTCTAGATGTTTGACATCTTTAGCGTGTGTCTCGATATAGTTACGGCGCGGCTCTACCTCATCGCCCATAAACAGTGTAAATGTATCCGAAGCAAGCTCTGCATCTTCGATCGTTACACGTAAAAGAACTCTGTTTTCCGGGGTCATGGTAGTTTCCCATAACTGTTCGGGATTCATCTCACCGAGACCTTTATAACGCTGAATATATGAACCTTTTTTCGCAAAATCCTTCACCTCTTCGAGAACTTTTATCAGATCGCCTTCGATCTTGATATCCCAGTCTTTTATTTTTTGATAGATATAGTTCGCTTCATTGAAATAAGGAGCCGAAAAGAGGTCGTCATTTATGATCAGCTCTTCCATACCGCCTTTTGTCTGGACAAATATATGGATCTGATCTTCTGAAATAGAATATGTCAGAAGATTGTTACTGTTAACTTCCAAAAACTCTTTTACTTTTTCAAACATCTCTTTTGTAGGAAGTCCGATAAGATCCGGGTTTTCTATGAAATGTCGGATAAGATCGATCAATGCATATCTGCGTTTTAAAGCGTCCAGCGAAGTTTTATAATGATCTACCATTTTAAAAAACGCGATAAGATCGTTTTGACCTATCCCTTCGATAGGATAAGATTCGACACCGTTTTCGATCAAGAAATCGTTCATATGTCTGTCGTCTTTAAAATAGATCTCTTTTTTACCTTTTTTATATCTGTAAAGAGGAGGCTGTGCAAGATAGAGATAGCCGTTCTCTACGATATGGCGGAAATGGCGGAAGAAAAACGTCAGAAGCAATGTTTGAATATGCGAACCATCAACATCGGCATCGGTCATAATGATGATCTTATGGTAACGAAGTTTCTCTTCGTTATATTCATCGCCTATTCCGCAGCCAAGAGCCGTGATCATATTTGTGATCTCTTCGGATTTAAGTATCTTGTCGAGTCTTGCTTTTTCGACATTAAGTATCTTACCTTTAAGAGGCAGGATCGCTTGAAAAACTCTGTCGCGTCCCTGTTTTGCAGAACCTCCGGCAGAATCCCCTTCCACCAGATAAAGTTCGGAGATTGTAGCGTCTTTGCTTTGACAATCGGCAAGTTTTCCTGGAAGCGTACCGACACTCATAGAATCTTTTCTACGGGTCAGATCACGCGCCTTTTTAGCAGCTTCGCGTCCTTTTGCCGCTAAAAGTGATTTTTGTACTATCGCTTTAGCTTCGATCGGATTCTCTTCAAAATACTTGCTTAGTTTTTCGTATGTGACCTTTTGTACCAGAGGTCTTACGTACGTATTTCCGAGTTTTCCTTTTGTCTGACCTTCGAACTGAGGCTCGGGAACGCGAGCGGATATAATGGCGATCAGACCTTCAGAAGCATCTTCACCGCTTATTTTGACATCTTTCTCTTTTGCGTTTCCGTTTTTAGTGTTATAGTTTGAAATGACACGTGTAAGTGCGGCGCGGAAACCGGCTTCATGCGTTCCGCCGTTTGGAGTACGGATATTATTGACAAAACTGTAAACCTTTTCATCATAACCGTCGTTATACATGAAAGCGATATCTACTTCAATATCTTCTATTTTCTCATTATATTCGTATGCAGATGCAACTTTTTCTTTTTTATTCAGATCTTCGACAAACTGAGTTATACCGCCTTCAAAATGATATTCCTCTTTTTTATCTTCTCTTTCATCTATAAATATTATTTTTATTTTTGGGTTCAGATATGCAAGCTCTTTAAAACGGCGTGAAAGGTATTCGTATTCAAAGTTTATGGTTTCTGTAAAGATCGTAGAATCCGGTAAAAACTCTATGGTAGTTCCGTGTTTGCGTGTAGTTCCCGTAACCTCTAAAGGCTTTTGCGGAATACCCGATTTAAACTCCTGATAGTGTATCTGACCGTCTCTATGAATGGTCATTTTCAAGTCTGCAGATAAGGCATTTACGACAGAAACACCTACTCCGTGAAGACCTCCTGAAACTTTATATGTGTCTTTATCGAACTTTCCTCCGGCATGTAATACCGTTAAGACGACCGTAGCTGCCGATATCCCTTCAGTGGGATGCATTCCTGTAGGAATACCGCGTCCGTTATCCGATATTCTTGCAGTACCAGCTTTAGTAAGCTCTACAGTGATCGTATCACAATATCCTGCCATCGCCTCATCGATCGAGTTGTCAATGACCTCATATACTAAATGGTGAAGTCCGCGGTGACCTGTATCACCGATATACATACCCGGACGTTTTCTTACAGCTTCGAGTCCTTTTAAAACTTTAATGTTACTTGCACCGTAATTTTGTTCCATATCTGCTCCAAAGAGTATAAATTGTTTTTATTTTATCTAAAAATTGCTAAGAAATTGATTTTTTATGACAAGTTGTAAGAAAAGAGTCCCTATAGAGACTCTTTTGGGAAGATTTATATGACTATAGGCATTACGATCGTTTTAAAATTATCGTCTGTTAAAACAAAAGGCAAATTGGAATCGTTCAAGCCAAGCGTGAATTCCTGGTTATTGATCTGTGCCAGAAAATCCAAAATATATCTGCTGTTGACTGCCAATATGAACGGCTCGTCAAAACCGGTGGTATGAGATATTTCTGTTTTTGCTTCGATATTGTCGTTGCTTAAACTTTCAAAGATTATTTTATCTTTATGCAGAGTCAGCTTCATATCATTTGAGATAGTCGTTATCTGTTTGATAGAATCGATTATGATCGATTTTGGAAGCAGGATATTTTTTGCTATCTCTTTAGGGATAATCCTTGAATAATCAGGGAATTTTCCGTTTATCAGTTTCGTATAGAAAGTGTATTGATCGGAACGAATGATAAGATAAGTATTATCATAATAGATCTCTATATTATCGAAAAATAGTTTTTGTATCTCTATGATAGCTTTTTTAGGAATAATAATAGAGAGCACGTTTTGTGTAGAGTTATTGATATTTACGAGTGCCAGACGTCTGGTATCTGTAGAAACAAAAGCGATGCTGTCGTTTTTAATATCTATCAATGCGCCGTTTAGTTCAAATTTAGGATTATTTGAATCGATGGCAGGCGTTATTTTTTTGAGTGATTCTATCAATGTATGTGAATCGATGGATATTTTTGGTTTTCCTTCGTAGTTCGGAAACAAAGGAAATTCATTCGATAAAAATGTAGGAAGTTTGAAGTTTGAACTGGCTTGAGAGATATGAAGAATATCATTTTTAGTTTCTAAGGTGACATCAGAGTCTTTTAGTATTCTGATGATATCCAGTAGTTTTTTACCGTTTGCGGTTACCTCTCCGTCTTCTATCGAGTTTATCTGCTCAACGCTCACGTCCAGACCTATCTCATAATCGGTGGCTTTTAAAGTTAAAACAGAGTTTTGGACTTTTATGTAGACATGGGATGTTATCTGTGAAGTATCTTTTTTTTCTAGAAACGGCTGAGAGGATATTAGTATATTTTCCAGGATAGATTTGGCTATTGTGATTTTCATCTAATTTTCCTATTTATTTTTAAATTTTTAGTACGTAGTAGTAGAGGGTTGTGAGTATGTGAATAAATCGGCAACAACCCAATATACGGCAACGCATCCATGTGAATCTACATACAGGTATCTTTCACATCTTTTCACTGTACAAATTATATCTTTTTTTTCTCCAAGCTTACAACTAAATCTTTTTAATTACGATGTGGATTTTATTTTGTTGTTTAATTCCTCTATTTTTGTTCTGAAATCTTCATCGTTTTTGATAAGCTCGTTTATTTTTTTCATAGTGTGTGAGATGGCCGTATGGTCTTTCATTCCGAAATATTGAGCAAGCTGAGGCATAGAGTTTGTGGTGAGATCGCGGCATAAATAGATAGCGATGCGTCTCGCATAGACGATGTTTCTGGATCTGCTCTTTGATTTGATCTCGCTTGGTTTCACGTTTAACTCTTTTGCTACGATGTCCATAATAAGGTCGATCGTAATGTTTGCACGGTTTTCACGCTGCTGCTCTTTTAGAACGTTCTTGGCAAATTCGATATTGATATCGATATTCATCAGTTTTGCATAGGCATGAAGCTTTGAGAGTATGCCCTCTATTTCACGTGCATTGTTCTCTATGATGGTTGCGATGTAGTTGATAACATCGTTATTGAGCTTAATACGGTTGATCTCGCATTTTTTCTTGATGATGTTGATCTTCGTTTCGAGTTCCGGCGGCTGGATATCTGCTATAAGACCCCATTCAAAGCGGCTTTTAAGCCTCTCTTCAAGACCCCCTATCTGTTTTGGATGTTTATCCGACGTGATGATGATCTGCTTTTTGTCGTTTTTCAGCGCTTCAAACGTGTGAAAGAACTCCTCTTGCAAAGAATCTTTGTTGCTCAAAAACTGAATATCGTCAATGAGCAGGACATCACATTTTCTGTACTTGTCTTTGAATCTGTCCATATTTCCGTTTCTAAGGTGGCGCAGGAAGTCGTTTAAGAACTGTTCGACGGATGTATAGATAACGTTTTTACCCTGATTTTGCAGTACGTTTCCTACCGCCTGCATAAGGTGGGTTTTTCCGATCCCAACGCCGCCGTAGATGAAAAGAGGGTTATAGATATCTCCCGGTTTTTCACTTACGCTTTTTGCTGCTGCATAAGCGAACTGATTGGAGCCTCCTACGACAAAGTTATCGAATGTATGAGAAGGATTGAGCAGAGAGTGTTTTATCTTCTCTTTATCGACAACATTTTTTGCCGCCTTTACGGACGCGTCGATTTTGGATTTTAGAGTTATTATCACATGGACCTTGTTTGAACCGTATACTTCAAAAAGATGAGAGATCTTTTCACTATATTTTGTTTTTATATAGTTTGCTATCAAAGTGTTGGGTGCATAGTATACGGCGTTATCGCTGCTCGATCTTTTTTCATCGAAGAAAAGTTGTTTTATATATCTGTCATATTCGATCTGGGGTATCTCCTCTTTGAGTTTAAGAAGAACTTTTTCGCCGATATTCATAAATTGCCTTATGTGAATGATGTGTGAATTAAACATGTGAATAGTATCATCAATCACTATAGA